>JAFXKI010000004.1 GCA_017531845.1 Opitutales bacterium
CGATCGAGCGTTTCGCGCACCACGCGAGCGTGTGTATCGTATTCGTAATTACGTTTCGCGCCCGCGCGGTCCGTCTCCGAAGCAATTTTCCCGAGACCGTTCCCGCTCGCAACGCGCGTCGCCGAATACTCCGAAACCCCGTTCACCACGCGCCCGACAAGCATTTCGCCGTCGGCTCCGTAAGCGTAAGTTTCCGTTGACGCAAGCGTTTTTGCGCCGTTGCCGGATTGTTTCCACTCCGAAATCGCAACGCTCGCCCCGCCTTCCGAAAAAACTTTTTCCTTCGTCGAAGTTTCCGCGTCCGCTCCGCCTGCGTTCCCGCGAACGAAAACCCAGTCTTTCGCGCCGGAATCGTAACTCCACGAGTAATGAAACGAAAATGACGTTCCCGTGCGTTCTTCCAAAAGTTCAAACTCGGCGCAGGAGCCGTCGTCGTTTACGTCGCCGAACGTGAAGGTTTTGACCGGCGTCCCCGTGAACGCGTAACGCCCGGTTCCCGTGTCTTTTTCGCCGACATCGGCGGATTTATACCAATCCACGCGGAATTTCTTCGCGGAGAGTTTTACAACGTCAAGCAAGCCGTCCGTCAACGACCAAACCTGCGCCAAATCGCCTTCTTCGTCCGCAATCAACTCAATGCCGAGCTGAGAAACGGCAAGCTCCACGCCCTCCGGCGAGCGGATTTTTTCAACGTTCCCGTCCGCGCCGTAAGTGATGCGCGTGCGGTCATCCAAGGTTTCGGCGATGCGTCCGCCTGCGAGCGTTTCGACCTGATTATCCGTCCAAACCGACGTTCCCGCCGGGCGTCCGTTTTCGTAGGTATAAGCACAGCGGAGCGCGTCTTCAATGACGATTGTCGCGCCCTCGATGCTCTTTACTTTCCGCGTCATCGGATGAACGTAGCGCAACCCCGAGCCCGAAAAAAGTTCGCGAACGGGAACGCGGTCGTAAATCCGAAGCGCGCCCTGCGGGAAACCCGCCGCAAACAGCGTCCCGCCAAACGGCTGAGAAAAATCCACGCTCCCGTTGCTTAGGATTGTGCTCAAGGGGCAAACCCCGGGCGTGCACATGCATTCCGCTTCCGGCGGAAGAGACAATTCGTCGAAAACACGAACGCAAACGTAAAGATTCCACGGACCGCCGATTGTGTCGTAGGAAATACTAACGGGAAATTTACCCTCAAAAGGAGAACCGTCGCCGTTAAAATACGTTTCCGATGCCGGGCGATGCAGGCTCGAGCTTATGCTGCCGATTCCGTCAATCGTAACCGTCGCGTTGTCGTCCGAGCGGATGTAAATGCTCACATTCTTTCCGGACAACTCCAACTCCGCATTCAGCGTCGCCGAAAAAATTTTTTCAAAAAACGGTGCCGTGCCCCCGAAACTCCAAGTGTATTCACGGTAAGCGGTGTCCGAATCCGTCAATTTCGTGTTTCCGGTATCGCTACTCGTCGGATTAAAATTCGCGGGAACGTCGCCGCTCGTCGTCCACTCGCCCGGAGCCGACTGCGGAGTTGAAGAAGACGGAGTTTCTGTAGACATGGTAGTAAGCCTTTCTCTTTCGGAGTTAAATTTAAGAAGTAAGAGCCCAATCTCTCCTGACTCTCTTGCCCCCTACAAAAAACAAAAAAAATCCTACCGCGCAAGAGGTTAATATTAAAATTTTGAAATATTTATCCCCCAATTATTGCAATTTTGTAATAATTGTAATGACACAAGCAACGCCACCCGCGCTCCGCCGCACAAAAAAGCGTTCCCGCGAAAAAAAAACGCGGGTTAAACCGCGTTTTCCGACAGAAGCATTACTACTTTTCGTTTTTGAGAATTTTGATAAAAGCTTCCTGGGGAATGGAAACTTTACCGATTTCCTTCATGCGCTTTTTCCCTTCTTTTTGCTTATCAAGAAGTTTGCGCTTACGAGTGATGTCGCCGCCGTAGCACTTGGCGAGAACGTCTTTCCCGACGGAGCCGAGTGTTTCACGAGCAATAATTTTTCCGCCGACAGCCGCCTGAATCGCAATTTTGAAAAGCTGGCGCGGGAGCAGCTCCTTGAGGCGCTCACAAAGCCGGCGACCGTTGGATTCTGCCTTTGTCGTGTGAACAATACTTGAAAACGCGTCGACGGGATCGCCGTTCACCAAAATGTCGAGTTTCACCAAATCGCTCTCGACATAATCGCCGAACTCATAGTCCATCGAGCCGTATCCGCGCGTGATGGATTTGAGGCGATCATTAAAATCGACGAGAATTTCATTCAACGGGAGCACACAGGAGAGCATCACGCGCTGATCGTCGATCGTGTCTATATGATCGCAGATTCCGCGTTTTTCCTGAATGAGCGTAAGCATATCGCCGATACTCGTGCTCGGCACGTGAATGTGCGCACGCACAGTCGGCTCCTCCATTTTTTCGATTTCCGCCGCAGGCGGCATAAGGGATGGATTATCGATTTTGGAAAGTTTTCCGCCGTGAGTATAAACTTTGTAAATAACACTCGGATACGTCGAAATAATGTCGAGATCATATTCCCGCCGCAAGCGCTCCTGGATAATTTCCATGTGAAGCAAGCCGAGAAATCCGCAACGAAATCCGAAACCGAGCGCGACGGAACTTTCCGCCGTATAGGTCAATGCCGCATCGTTAATTGCCAGTTTTGCCAACCCTGCTTTAAGCTTTTCATATTCGCTTGTATCCAACGGATAAATACCGCTGAAAACCATCGGGCGCACTTCCTTGAATCCGGGAACGGGCTCTTTTGCCGCCGCGTTTGCGTGCGTGAGCGTATCCCCGATTTTAACTTCGGAAACATCGCGAATATTCGTTACGACGTAGCCGACCATGCCCGGCTCAAGTGCGTCCGCCGCTTTCATTTTCGGAGAAAAAATTCCGACTTCCTTGATTTGGCTCTTTGCACCGGTTGCCATGAGCTGAATAGTGTCTCCGGGCTTGAACGATCCCGAAAAAACGCGCACGTAAGTGATAACGCCTTTGTAGGTATCGAACTTGGAGTCAAAAATCAGCGCACGAGGCTCGGGATAATCCGCCCATTTCGGAGCGGGAACGGTTTTAACGACGGCTTCCAGAATATCGGTAATCCCGATTCCGCTTTTTCCTGAAGCCAAAATCGCTTCGTCCGCCGGAATCGCGAGAACGTCTTCCACCTGCCGCTTTGCCTCCTCCGGATGAGCACTCGGAAGGTCAATCTTATTAACAACCGGGATAATGGTTAAATCCTGTTGCAGAGCGAGCGTTGCGTTTGCGACGGTTTGCGCCTCCACTCCCTGCGACGCGTCGATGAGCAGGCACGCGCCTTCGCACGACGCAAGCGAGCGTGAAACTTCGTAGGAAAAATCGACATGCCCGGGAGTGTCAATCAGGTTCAGCAAATACGTGTTTCCGTCCTGTGCCGTGTAATTCATTGAAACGGGGTGGCTTTTAATCGTAATGCCCTTTTCCCGTTCGAGATCCATCGCATCCAAAAGCTGATCTTTCATTTGACGCAGTTCGACCGTTTTAGTGTGCTCGAGCAAACGATCGGAGAGCGTCGTTTTTCCGTGGTCGACGTGAGCGATGATGCAAAAATTACGAATGTTACGAATATCAGGCATTAGGCGTTCCCGTAATGTTGAAAAAAGTTGAACGTGCATTGAAACGCATTTTACGCGGGAACGCAAAACGCATTTTGAAACTTACTCCGTGTCGAAAATTGCCGAAACGTAGTTTTCTACGGAGAACGGCTGAAGATCTTCCGGTTTTTCTCCGAGCCCGACGTAATAAATCGGAATTTTCAATTCACGCCAAATCCCGACAAGCGCTCCGCCGCGCGAAGTGCCGTCGAGCTTCGTAACGATAAGCCCGGTCAAGCCGAACGCCTCGTGAAAAATTTTTGCCTGCTCAATGGAATTGGAGCCGAGGGTGCCGTCCACCACAAGCCAGCGATGATGCGGTGCTGCGGCATCGTGCTTGGCGACAACGCGGGAAATCTTTTTCAGTTCCTCCATCAAATGCGATTTTGTGTGCAAACGCCCGGCAGTATCTAAAATCGCGATACGCTTTCCGCGGGAACGCGCAGCCTGAACCGTATCAAATGCAACGGCGGCGGCATCAGCCCCGTGACGCCCGGGAACGAGGTCGAGATTCAGCCGGGTTGCCCATGCGGCGATTTGTTCATTTGCCGCTGCGCGAAACGTATCGCACGCACCGAGTATTACAGCGTTCCCGCCTTGTTCAAAAAGGTGCGCGAGCTTGGCGGAGGTTGTCGTTTTTCCTGCTCCGTTGACACCGACGAGTGCAATCACTTCGGGAATGTGTTCCGGCGCAGGAACGAATTTTGCCTCGGATCCTTCGAGGACGCGGGCGAGCACGCGCTTCCCGATTTCAGCGGCTTCGCGTCCGTGCAAATCTTTGTCTTTTGCATAAGCGCTCCGGATCTCGTCGAGAATTTCCTGCGTGGTTTCCACTCCGAAATCCGCGCCGTAAAGGGCTTCCTCAAGCTCCTCAATCGAAGCGGCGTCCAGTTTTTTTGAAAAAATTCCGCCGAGCGCGCCGAACAGTTTAGCCGTTTTTTTGAAACCGTCCTTAAACTTTTGAATAAGGGAACCGAACATCGGGTAAATATTAGGAATTAGGAACGAAAAATTAGACTTTTCTGCAAATTTTTCATTCGAGATTGCATGGAGTGTCTACTGTTTTTGTGCTTCCCGGAGAGGACGCGTCAGGTGCGCTTTCACGCGATCGAGCATTCCGTTGACGAACCGGTGCGAATCTTCCGTGGAATAAATTTTTGCCAACTCGATAGCCTCGTT
This sequence comes from Opitutales bacterium, assembly GCA_017531845.1. Lineage (GTDB taxonomy): Bacteria > Verrucomicrobiota > Verrucomicrobiia > Opitutales > UBA953 > Spyradosoma. The sequence goes on from JAFXKI010000004.1 coordinate 4,805, forward strand.
GATGGAAACGATCGGCGGGATATCCGTGCGGTAGAGAAGCTCGTAAACGGCGAGGCGAAGCACCGCAAGATCGCAGCGCGCGATGCGAGCGAGCGTCCAATTTTTTGCGCAATCGGAAATCACTTCATCGATTTTCTCAATATTTTCAAGCGTTCCCGCGACTAATTCTTCCGCGAACGCGTAGTATTCGCGCGGCTCACTTTGCGAGGTAAAAAAATCGAAAAGCATTTCCGGAAGCTTGTCCGGCTCGCAGGGGGAAACGCCCCACGCGTAAATAAATTGCATTGCGGCAATGCGGTTTGCGCGACGGCGGGAAGGCTTCGCGGGTTTTTGCGCTCCCGGTTTTTCGTTAAAAGAGGTCATAAAAAAGCTTAGTTTTTGTGAAAAGGATTGTTGCCGCCAAGAGAAAATCCGCCGGAAATATCGTCGTCATCGTCTTCGTCGTGCAAAAAATTACTACCAAAAATTTCCTCATTGCGTTCCCGCTCAATATCATCGCGGTCGAGTTCTTCGAGGTAACGCGCAAGCCGCAGTCCGGATGCCGCCATGTCAAGTGCAGCGAGGGCAAATTCCGCCCCGCGGTCAGTCTCGCCGAAAACGCGTTCGTCCGCCTGTGCCTCATTATTGGTTACGATGATTCCGTTGATGACGGGCACCTGCGTGTTGATTCCGACAGCCTGAAGTGCCGTTGCCGTTCCGTTAGCGATAATCTCGTGATGCGGAGTTTCTCCAGCAATCACCACGCCGAGAGCGATGATGCAATCGTAATCACCCGTGAGCGCAAGCATATTGGCGATATAGGGGAGTTCATTCGCCCCGGGAACGCGGCTGACATCGATTCCGCTCGACGGAATCTTGGATTCGCGGAGTTTTTGTTGAACGCGGGAAATCAGATAATCGACGTGCTTCGTGTTATAGCGGGAAGCAACAATCGCGAAGCGCAAATCGGAATGCGCTTCCGGACGATGTGTCGGTTTATTTTTGCTCATAAGAAAATTTACAAAAAGAAATGAATAAACTCTGCGAATTTGAAAGAACGTATTTCAAAAAAAAGAACAAATTTTCCGAAAAGAGTTCAGGTAGAAGGTGCCGGATCCGAAGCACTCTTCTTTCGCCAGGATTTTCTCCACCCGGCGCGATGCTTGGCAATCCAGTCATACATCGCGTGAACGTAACCGACATCGTAGCCGGCGCGTTCGCTCAGAAACCATTTGTGCCGCATTATCTCCTCACGCTCAGCCGAAGCCTCACGAAACAGGCTCGACTTCGACGCGACAGACTGAACCAGCCGCGAAGAACGCAAAGTCTGCCCCGCTTTCGGCGCACCGGATGCTCTTTTCGGTTTCATACCCTCGCAATATGTTCCGAAACGGCTTTTTTTCAAGCCAAAAACCTCTCCGTGCATGCACGGAAACGCCCGCCCTGCCCTGCAAAGTTTCCCGCCTCTGTTTCTACCGCCCCATTCCCGATTCAAAATTTATCCGGAACGTGCACCCTTCCCCGGGAACGCTCTCGACGGACTCCGTGCCGCCGTGCAAGCGTGCGATGTGCTTGACGATGGCGAGCCCGAGCCCGGTCCCGCCAAGAGCCCGCGAATGCGCTTTGTCTGCACTGTAAAAACGCTCAAAAATGCGGGAGTGGTGCTCCGGAGAAATTCCGATTCCGAAATCCCGTACGGAAAGCCTTGCCGCGTTCCCGTTTTTTTCAAGCGAAACTTCGATGCGCGGGCTTCCGCTGTATTTGATTGCGTTGGAAACGAGATTGATGACCGCCTGCTCTATCAGGCGGCTGTCGCCTTCAAAATCCGTCGGGTCATTTCGTGTAATTTCAAGTTTGATATTTGCCGCCTCTGCGCGGGAACGGCAGTAATTAACGGCATTTTCCACGGCAATATCCAAGCGGAACGGGAGTGTTTCCTTTCCGCCGGAAATCTGCCTCCGCTCAATTGCAGCGAGGCTTAATACATCTTGCACCAGCGCATTTAAGCGCTTTGCCTGAGACGACAAAATGCCGAGAAATTTTTCCGTTGTCTTCGGTTTTTCAAGTGCACCGGATTCCAGCGCGTCCACCGCGCCGAGGATTCCCGTCAGCGGAGTTTTGATTTCATGAGAAACGTTCGCTACAAAATCGCTACGGAAAGATTCGAGGCGGCGCAGATTTGTCAAATCCGTTACGGCAAGAAGCAACCGCCGATCTCCGTCCTGAAATATCGGCCCGCCTTTAGCAAAAAGCGTGCGCGGGGTGCCGTCCGCTTCAAGGGTTATTTCCGCTTCGACGGGAACGTTTTCGGAAAAGGCACGATTTACGAGTGCGACAAGTTCTGCCGAGCCGCAACGCGAAAGATCGAACTTTCCTGATGCGGCGTGAACGCCAAAAAGCCTCCGAGCCGCACTGTTGAGGTAAAGTGCGTTCCCGTCTTCAGAAAAAAGCAAAACGGCTTCCGAAAGCGCCGAAAACAGAAACTCGCGACCGTTGCGTTCCGCCGTGATACGGTCGAGCTGCGCCTTCAGCTGCTCTTTCATGCGGCTGACAGTCATTGCCAGCTCACGCACAACTCCTTTTTCCGGGATGGAAATGCGTTCGTTCAAATTGCCGCGGGCAATACTCTGCGCGCTCTCCTGCAAACGCACAAGCGGTAAACGCACGCGAATCAAAATGTAGAGCGCAATCGCGCAGGTTAAAAAAACGCCGAGTGCGAGCGCGAGCGTCGTACTCGTTTTCGCGCCGGAAATCATCGCGTCCACATCGTCGTTTCGAATGGCGAGGCGAAGCACGTATTCGATATGCCCGTTCCCGTTGATGTCAATCGGCATCGCGCAATAAATCATGCGCGCGTTGCTCGTCGAGCTAAAGCGCGTGCTTACGCCGGGTTTTCCCGTAAGAGCAGGTGCAATTTCTTCGCGTGTCGCGTGGTTGTCAAGCCCGGCGGCATCCGCAACGGAATCGGCAACGACGGTGCCGTCATCACGCACAAGTGTCGCGCGGCGGGAACGTTCCGGAAATTTTTCGCAATAATCGACGGCGGCGGCAACGTTCCCGGCAAGCAGCATCGGACGGATCATATCCGAAACAAGCTCCGCCTCCGTCATCACATCGCGCATTTCGGCGGCAATATAAGATTTCTCAAATTCCCGCGTGCTGAAAAAGAGCATTCCCGCAATGGCGCAAACGACGACGCCCAGCAAAATCGGAAACGCAAAAAGAATTTTGTCGCCGGGTTTCATTTCCTGAAAAAAAAACGGATTTTAGGATTCGCTTTTCATACGATAGCCAACGCCGCGCACGGTTTCGACATGGGTTGCCCACTCGCCGAGTTTTCGCCTCAGATTAACAATTTGAACATCAACCGCACGATCCGTTACAGGATAATCGTCCCCTTTTACGCGGGAAACAATCTGATCCCTCGTGTAAACGCGCCCCGGGCGCGAAGCAAGCAACTGCAAAATTCCGAACTCCGTAACGGTTAGCTCCAGCGGCTTCCCGCCAAGCTGTGCCGAATATTTTTCCGTATTCAGCACCAGCCCGTTACAACGAATTTCCGTCGAGCTTCCCTGTTCGGTAACCTGCCGCAAATGCGCACGCACACGGGCAACAAGCACCTTCGTACTGAAAGGTTTTGTGATGTAATCGACCGCGCCAAGCTCCAGCCCGAGCACAATATCGCTTTCTTCGCTTTTAGCGGTGAGCATCACCACGGGAACGTCGCAAACGGATTCGTCACGCTTGAGGCGTCGGCAAACTTCCAAGCCGTCAATTTTCGGAAGCATCAGATCAAGCAGTATCAGCGCCGGGCGTTCCCGTAACGCGAGCCGCAAGCCCTCTTCGCCGTCCGCTGCAGTGAGAACGTTTTTAAAACCGTTGCGTTCGAGCGCATAACGCACGACATCGCGAATCGCGTCATCATCCTCGACAATCAGAATTCGGTTGTTCATAGAAGCTTTCCGGAGTTTAACGGGAGGAAACGAAAGGTTAAAGCGTCTTTTCCGTTTGTTTTTCAAAAAAATTATCCGGCGTTCCCGTGGCGGACGATGGTGCCGCATTCGAGATAAATGACGTCTTCGCAGATATTGGTTGCGACGTCGCCAATGCGCTCCAGATTTTTCGAAATCGTCATGCACGAAAGATAATACGCGGCACGGGCAGGGTCGCTCGCAATGTCTGTTTGAATTTGCCTGATGTTAGCGGCGTGGAGCGCATCCACTTCGTCGTCGCGGCGAATCACGGCGCGAGCGGCGTCGGGGTCGCGATACGCAAACGCATCAAGCGCGTCTTTGAGCATCGCGGTCGCAACGTTTGCCATCTCCGTAAAATCAATGCGCTTTTCCGCGGGAACGCCGCTTTCGGCGACGGATTTTGTGCGCTCTGCGATATTGACCGCCATGTCGGCGACGCGCTCAATTTCCGAATTAATTTTCAAAACGGTTACAATCGTGCGCAGATCCGAGGCAACCGGCTGGTAAAGCGCAAGGATTTTCAAACAATCTTCTTCTATGCGGATTTCCTCGCAATCGATCGCGTAATCGTTTTCCGCGACCTGCGCTGCGAGCGCGGCATCAAAGGTTGCAATCGCCTGCAAAGCTTTTCCCAAAGCCGCTTCCGCCTCCGTCGCCTGTCGCGCCAAATGCCGCTTCAGCTGTGATATTTCTTGTGTAAAATGTTCTTTCATCGTCTAACTTTCTCTTTAATTTTTTTACGAACAATCGATAGTTTTGACAGCAAATCCACCTATCAGTTATCACCTATCAGTTATCACCTATCAACCATCTACCCGAATCGTCCCGTGATGTATTCTTCGGTCTTCTTACTTTTCGGATTGGAAAACAGAGTTCTCGTATCGGAAAATTCCACGATTTTCCCCTTGTAAAAAAACGCCGTGTCGTCGCTGACGCGTGCCGCCTGTTGCATGTTGTGCGTAACAATAACAATCGTAAAACGCTCTTTTAATTCGAGAAGCAGCTCTTCAATTTTCAGCGTCGCAACGGGATCGATGGCGCTCGTCGGCTCGTCCATGAGCAGCACTTCCGGCTCCGCCGCAATTGCACGCGCAATGCAAAGGCGTTGCTGTTGCCCGCCGGAAAGCGCAAGCCCGCTTGCCGAAAGCTTGTCTTTAACTTCGTCCCAAAGCGACGCGCCGCGCAAGGCGCGCTCAACATCGTCCTCAATTTCGCTTCGCGTCTTTTTAAAATGCAGTCGCAAAGGATAGGCGACATTGTCGAAAACGGACATCGGGAACGGCGTCGGCTTTTGAAAAATCATTCCGACCTTTCGGCGCAACTCCAAGACATCAACGCTTTTATCGAGAATATTTACGCCGTCGAGCAGAATTTCTCCCTCGCAACGCTGTTCCCGGTAAAGCTCGAAAATCCGGTTGTAAGTCCGCAAGTGCGTGGATTTCCCGCAACCGGACGGACCGATGACCGCAGTGATGCGGTTCGCTCCGATATCCAAATTATTTTCAAAAAGCGCCTGATGATTTCCGTAGAAAAAATTCAGATTCTTTGCGGAGATTTTCGGTATCGTATTCATTTTATCATTACAAATTTTTTTGTTTTCTGAATTTTAATTTAGCGTTCCCGCGCACGTTCCCGGAAAGCGATGCGCGTGAAAATATTCACGGCAAGAACGGCAAGCATAATGACGAGTGCCGCGCCCCAGCCCGCCGTGTGCATTTCTTCGAACGGTGAATTTGTCGCGTATTCCGTGATCAAAACCGGCATATTTGCCGTCGGCTCGGAGAAGAATCTGTCCGGCCAGGCGTCGGCAAACATCGCGGTAAAAAGCAGCGGAGCGGTTTCGCCGGAAACGCGCGCGAGCGAAAGCAAAATTCCCGTGAGCAAACCGTTTTTTGCCGCGCGGCAAACAATGCAAAGCGTCGTTCGCGCACGCGACATGCCGAGCGCGAGCCCGCTTTCGCGCAACGCGTCCGGCACCATCGCAAGCATATCTTCCGTCGTCCGCATAATCAGCGGGAACATGATAATCGCCAGCGCGACCGCTCCCGCGAATCCGGAAAAATGCCCCGTCGTTACCACAAGAATCGTGTAAACGAAAAGCCCGACGATGATCGACGGCAGGCCCATCATGACGTTTGCGCTGAAACGCAACATCGCGCCGAGCTTGCTCTTTCGCCCGAATTCCGAAAGATAAATTCCGGCGGCAACGGCAAGCGGAACCGCGAGCGCAGCGGCGCAGAGCGTGATGAAAAGCGTTCCGAGCAAAGCGTTGGCAATGCCGGAATCGGGAACGCCGTAGGGCTTGGACGGATTGCTCAAAAAACCCCAGTCAATCGCGGGAACGCCGCGCGAGACCACCGTGAAAAGAATCCACGCCATCGCAGCGACTGCAAGCGTAACCGCGAAAACGGAAAACACGCGGACTCCGAAATCCGCCGTTTTGCGGAAAAACAAAGGTCTGCGACGAACAGTGTTAAGCGGAATCGTATTCATAAAATTTATTTATTTGTTTTGATGAGAGATGAGAGCTCAGGGCTTAGAGGTAAGTGCGTTTTGCCAAGGGCAAAAAAGGTTTTTGAAATGCTTCTTCCGGAAATACCTCTCATCTCTAAACTTTCATCTTTAATCTAACTTCTTTCTCCGCGCTTGGAGGAAGTAAGGTGCAAGTAATATTGCGCAAAAACCTGAATGCCGAACGCCATCACGAGCAACACGAGACCGAGCGCGAAAAGCGCGCTGCGCTGAAGCCCGTCCGCTTCCGCAAAGTTGTTTGCGAGCGTCGCGGCAATCGTCGTTCCCGAGTCAAAAAGTGCCGCGGGAACGTCCATAATATTTCCGATGACGAAAAGCACCGCCATCGTTTCGCCGAGTGCGCGACCGAGCCCGACAAACACGCCGCCGAGCAAGCCGCGTATCCCGTATTTCATTACAACATCTTTCGCGCATTCCCACTTTGTGCAACCGATCCCGTAAGCGGATTCGCGCAAAACGGCGGGCGTCATTTTAAAAACATCGCGCATAATCGCGCAGACATACGGCAAAATCATCAGCGCAAGAATCAACCCCGCCGTAAAAAAACCGAATCCGTTGAAACCGTGTTCGCCGACCAAAAGCCCGCCGAGCACGGGAACGGCTTGCAGATTTAAAGTTTCCGTAAGAAACGGCTGAACGTGATTTTGCATCAGCGGCGCGAGCACGAAAAGCCCCCACATGCCGTAAATCACGCTCGGAATCGCCGCGAGCAAATCAATCGCCTGCGAGAGCACGCGCCCGATTGCCGGCGGCGCATCCGTCAGATAAAGCGCGGAAACAAAAGCGAGCGGGAGCGCGACGGCAAGCGCAATCGCCGTTGTCAGGAGCGTTCCCGCGATCGACGGGAACGCGCCGAATTTTCCGGCAACGGGATCCCATTCCGAGGAAAATAAAAACCCGAGCCCGAACTCGCGCCACGCCTCGCTCGAATTGACAAAGAGCTGAACGAAAAAGCTCAGCATCAGCAAACCGATCAGGCAAGCGCATGCGAGGCAAAACGTTTTGAAAAAGGAATCTGTAGCTTTTGGCGGATTCATTGCTTGTGTATTTCTGCAAACATTTTCGCCGAAGAATATTTAGCCGATATTCGGACTTCGTTAGTTTTTCGTTAAATCGTTTTTTTCATTAACCGCGGAACACACAGAACAAACACGGGAGTTTTGTTTTTTCTCATTTTAAAAAGAAACATTTCCGTGGGTTCGGTGTGTTCCGCAGTTAATTAGAATTTCCTGCGGTTTATTGAAGTTTTTCGCGGATGAGCGAAACGACGTTTTCGGGAATCGGGACGTAATTCAGGCGCGCCGCCGAAGAAGCGCCTTCGGTGAAGCACCAGTTGAAATAATCTTTCAATGCCGCCTGCGTTCCCGCGTCCGCATCTTTTCGTATCAGGATATACGTTACGCCGGTGATCGGCCACGATTCCGCTCCGGGCTGGTCGGTGAGCATCATCAGAAATCCGGGTGCGTTTTTCCAATCGGCGTTTGCCGCGCTTGCCGCAAAGCTCTTTGCCGTCGGTGCGATGAACGTTCCCGCGCGGTTTTCAAGCTGCACACAATTTAATTTCGCTTCCACGGCGTAAGTGTATTCGGTGTAGCCGATGCTTCCGCGAATTTTGGCGACGTTGTTGCACACGCCGGGATTTTTCTGTCCGCCGATGCCGACCGGCCATTTGACGGACGATCCCGCGCCGATTGCGTTTTTCCACTCGCCGGAAATTTTGCTCAGGTAATCCGTGAAAATAAACGTCGTTCCCGAAGAATCCGAGCGGCGCACGACCGTGATTTTCAAATCTTTCGGAAGCCGCACGCCGGGATTGATTTTCGCGATCGCGGGATCGTTCCAGTTCGTGATTTTTCCGAGAAAAATATCCGAGAGCACAGCGCGGCTGAGCTTGAGTTCGCCGGATTTTACGCCGGGAACATTGACGATGACAACCACGCCGCCCGTAAGCATCGGGAACTGAACGAGCCCCGTCTCCGCCTGTTGCTCCGCGGTGAGCGGGCTGTCCGTTCCCGCGAAATCCACCGTTCCCGCCTTAATTTGGCTGAGCCCCGCTCCGGAGCCGAGGCTTTGGTAGTTCACGGTTGCCTTGCCCGACTGCGTGTAGGCATAAGTCCACAGCTGATAAACCGGAGCCGGGAAAGACGCGCCCGCGCCGTTGAGAGTTATTGCGTTTTTTGCAGGTGCGTTCGGCGTTCCCGCGTCGCCGCAACCCGAGCTGAAAAATACCGATGCCGCCAAAGCCGAGGCGAGCGTTCCTATGAGCATTTTTTTAATCATAATTTTTTGATGAATTTTGATTTTGTTTCTCTATTTTCGCGTTCCCGCGTTTAGAGATTATTCGGGAATCATTAGTTTTCGGTTAGAATGTTGCCTGAAGTTGGAGCCTAAACGCGCTCGCATATTCGTCGCGTTGCCCGCCGTCGAAGTCCGTGTATTCGTAGCCTGCGGAAATTTTGATGTGCTTGTTCGCGTAGAAATTCGCGCCAAGGTAAATCCCGCGTGCCGAGTCGTAATCTTTACTGCCGTCCGTCGGAATGTTTTTGAGTTTCGACGGATCAATGTTCCGGTTGTCGCCGACGTCGAGACAGGAAAATCGAACAACCGGTTCGATGTTGTTTTCGAATCTGTAAGCGAAGGTCGCGTTCACGCCCCAAGCGGAGTCCGACATCACTTCGGAATCGCCGTCGGCAAAAAGCCCGTCGAGAATAGCCTGAAAACCGCCGGAGGAAAATTTTACGTAAGGCTCCAATCCGTAAACGGCGCCGGGAACGCGTTTTGATGCGCGGCTGGTTTCATCGTCGTTTCCGGGATTGTAAACGCCGTTGACGCCGAATTCCAATTTATCGTCGCCGAATTTAAACTCGTAAGCGGCGTTCCCGTAGAACGCGACGCCGTCGTTTTGGTCGCCGTTAATGTCTTCCTTGTATTGGTTGGTAATCGCGAATCCGTATTTGAAGTCGGAAACTTTTCCGTCCCACCACACACCGCCGTGGCGTCCGGCGAGCGAGCCGTTTGCGAGGTTTGTAAAATAAACCGTTGCGACGGACTGCTCGATGCAAAGTTGCGTTTTGGACGAGGAATATTCCTCCATCACGAAGCTCGGTTTTTGGTAACCGGCGGTGAGTTTTCCGGCGGCGTTTTTGTAAGCGATAATCGCCTTATCGACAAAGATCGTGCTGTTGTCGGCTCCGAGCTTTCCGCCCTTGTTCCCGCTGTCGATTTCAAAACCGACTTCAGCGCTCCACGCTTCGGAGATTTCCCCCTTTACGGAAATTGCCGCGCGGCGAATCGCGAATCCGGAATTGGCGTTGGCGGAATTGTTTTTACTGTCGTTGTAAAAATACTGCGCCTGCGCGTAGCCGGAGACTTTTATTTTCGCCGCATCGAGTTTTTTCTTGAGATCGGGAAGCTTGATGACGAGCTCGTCGTCCGCGCCGGCGGCGGGAACGTTTTTCGCGGGAACGTCTTGGGCTTCGGCGGCAGCAAATCCGCAAATAAGCATCGCCGCCGCAGTTAGTGTTTGTCGTGTCAGTTTTCGGTTCATCATTTTTTGAATGAATTAAAGTCCCGATAATCTACACGCGCTTTGTTCAGAGCTTATTCGCCTCAAATTAGAAATTTGTTAAAACACAAAAGCAGGCTAAAAATTGTTTTTGAATGAACCGATGAGAGCTGAGAGCTTAGAGGTAAATGCGCTTTGCCTACGGCAAAATGAGGTTTTTGAAATTCTTTTTCGGAAATACCTCTCATCTCTATCATCTTTCTACCGGAAACTCTATTTATAGAGGTTCACTTAAAGATTAAAAAAAGCGTTCCCGCGAAAACAAATTGCGGGAACGCTTTTTTCGGAATTGAAACGCCAAGCTTAGTGCTTGGATTTGACGAGCTTTTGCGCGATAGCGAAGCGGGCAACGGCTTCGAGGCGTTCGAGCTCGGCGGGATCGATTTCCTTTTGGTGGCGCGCCGCTTCGAGCGCGGCTTCGGCGCGTTTCTGTGCATCTTCCACGGCGGAAAGATCGATCGCCTTGACATCGATGGCGGCTTCGGCGAGCACGCTCACGCGGTCGGCGAGCACGCGCGCGTAGCCTTTATCGACGGCGAGCTTGGTCGTTCCCGCGCTTGTTTCCACATCGATTTCGCCGGGTTCGATTTCCGCCGTCAGCGGAATGTGCCCGGGAAGAATCCCGAGCTCGCCGCTCGTCGTCGGAAGCGTCACGGAATTGACGTTTTCCGCCTGATAAACAATGCCTGTGGGAGTGATAATTTCAAAACTTAGCATTTTAAAAAGGTAAAACTGATAACTGATAGTGGATAGGTTTCGTATGTTAAAACTGATAACAAATTTATTCTTCCAGCTTTTTCTTGGTTGTTTTTACGGAGGAAGTAAGAAGCTTAGCCAATTCAACCACGTCCGGATAAATCGCATCATGCTCACGTGCAGACAAATACTCTCCGGCAAAAAGCAGTGTTAGCCAATATTGCGTTTCGTTTGCCTCTTTCAATGCAATATTGAGTTTGTGCACAAAATCCCGGCGACTTTGTGCATTCCACGCCTCATGAACATTCGCCCCTATACTGGTTGCGCTACGCAAAAACTGCTTGGACAGAACAAACTCTTTTTTTTCGTCAGTAAGATAACGATAGAGTTTTACCGCGCGCATTGCGAAAGCCATAGATTTTTCTCTCAACAAACTCATGGTAAAACCTATCAGTTATCAGTTATCAGTTTTCCCTTATCGGCGAAGCTATTGCTTTGCTGATGCGATCACTTCGTCGATGGAGCCTTTCATGTAGAAGTGCTGTTCTGCGATGTCGTCCACTTCGCCCTTGAGAATCGTGTCGAGCGAGCGCACGGTGTCGGCAACGGAGCAGTAAGCGCCGTTCATTCCCGTGAATTGCTCCGCGACGTGGAACGGCTGGGAAAGGAACTTCTGGATTTTGCGTGCGCGCGAAACCGTAAGTTTGTCCTCGTCGGAAAGTTCGTCCATACCCAAAATCGCGATGATATCCTGCAAATCTTTGTATTTTTGCAAAACGGCTTGAACGGCACGCGCGACGCGGAAGTGGTCTTCGCCGACGATTTGCGGCGTGAGCGCCTGCGAAGTCGAAGCGAGCGGATCGACCGCCGGATAAATCGCGAGCTCGGCGATTTTTCGGTCGAGAACGATGGTCGAGTCCAAGTGCGCGAAGGTATTCGCGGGAGCGGGGTCGGTCAAGTCGTCCGCGGGAACGTAAACGGCTTGGAACGAAGTAATGGAGCCTTTTTTCGTCGAAGTGATGCGTTCCTGCAGGTTGCCCATTTCCGTCGCGAGTGTCGGCTGATAACCGACGGCGGAAGAGGAACGCCCGAGCAAGGCGGAAACTTCCGAGCCCGCCTGCGAGAAACGGAAAATATTGTCGATGAACAAAAGAACGTCCTGCCCTTTTTCGTCGCGGAAATATTCCGTCATGGCAAGCGCAGTCAGCGCGACGCGCATACGCGCTCCCGGCGGTTCGTTCATCTGCCCGTAGACGAGCGCGACCTTGGATTTGGAAATATCCTTCGTGTCGATAACGCCGGATTCGCACATTTCGCGGTAAAGGTCGTTGCCTTCGCGGGAACGCTCGCCGACGCCCGCAAACACGGAATAACCGCCGTGCGCTTTCGCGATGTTGTTAATGAGCTCCATGATGAGAACGGTTTTGCCGACGCCCGCGCCGCCGAACGCACCGACCTTCCCGCCTTTGACGAAGGGGCAAATCAGGTCGATGACCTTAATCCCCGTTTCGAGAAGCTCCGCTCCCGTGCTTTGCTCGACAAGCGGCGGCGGGTTGCGGTGAATCGGGTATTTTTTCGTGAAATTCACGTCGCCTTTGCCGTCCACGGGATCGCCCGTAACGTTGAAAATGCGCCCGAGAACGCCTTCTCCGACGGGAGCCTGAATGGGCGCGCCCGTGTCGATAACGTCCATCCCGCGCACAAGCCCGTCCGTCGTGCTCATCGCGACCGCGCGAACGACGCCCGCGCCGAGGTGCTGCTGCACTTCGAGCACGAGGCGCGTCGGAACACCGTTGAGCGTGTAATTGACTTCCAGCGCGTTGTAAATCGCGGGAATATTTTTTTCGTCAAACTGCGCGTCCACAACCGCGCCGATAATCTGAGTAATCGTTCCTTTGTTCATAAATTTTTAAGGGTTGTTAGGTTGATACGTTTGTAAAAAAGGTGTTTTTATTTCATTTTTTGCTTTGCATTCTTTCGTCGAGAGCTCATCTTTCGGAAATCCTTTTCCGTAAGAATTTCGTTTCCGCGTGGTATGAGAGCTCGGGGATTTTGCACCCCGACCGAAACCAGCCATTGCGGAAACTTTTTTGTGTGGTAATAACGGAGCAATCCGTCTTTGAGCCATTTGTGAAATGAACCGATTTGCCGCCCGTGAACGGAGGCAACGGCGTTCACGCGCCCGGCGTTGTTGCCCGGAACGTTGATTTTAATCGCAACGATAACGCTTTCGCCTGTTTCGGTATCTTTAAACGCCGTGAGAACAACCTTGTCGCCGTTCCCGTGCGCAGAATCAAAGACCGCAATCGGGTCTGCGAGCTCTTCCGGCAACTTACGCATATCCGCAAGCGCGATTTTGTGGAAATCGCCGGTAAATTTGCTCGCCGTCTTCCCGAAGGTTTTGTCGAGAATACTTTTGCGGATGATGATGCGCAAATCGGAACCACATCCGTCATCCGCCAACAAACGAGCCAGCACGGGCGGCGGCTCGGACAAAACCGTGTGCGGAATACGCGCATTGAGCGTTCCCGCAACATAATCCTCCAAGGTCGTATTCCACGCTTCCGTCTCAGATTCGGAGACGGAAAATGTCGGATTTACTTTTTGCGCAGGAGCCGAAAAACCCGTCGTATTCCCGCCGAAGCACAGCACAACGACTAACGCGAGCGCGCACAACACGTTCCCGCGGAAGCGATTAAAAATCGCTTCTCCCGTGCGAGAAATTCTATGTGCGAACGCGTTCATTCTTACAAATTATCTTCGTTTCTTTGTAATTTAGAATTTTGCGCGAGACGTTTTTCTTCCGTTCTCACACGCCGTTCGAGTTTTTTGATGTCTTCTGCGGGAGGAAGATTCTCGGGAATAATTCCCCGGGCATTCAGCATTTCACGAACACCGAGATTATTTTGAACGTGCTCCCGCGTAATGGGAGATTCTCCCCGCAAATCATTGGCTTCCACGTTGTGATTCGTTATTTCGGTCGCCAAATTCTTCGCCGCGATGGTCAACGTCGGCAAGAAATCCGCGAGCGGACGATTTTCCGGCATTCCGAATTTATTTTTCATTTCTGCGGTCGTGTTCCCGCCAAATAATGCGGCATCGCCCTTAGAGCGAATTCGAGCGAAGCCGTCGTCATCAACTCCGCGTTCATAAATATTCTGAGAGAGTCGTTTTTCGGCTTCTTTTAATCGTTCCCGCGCATCAAGGCGTGCGAGCAAATTCATCCGATCGCGAATAAGCTCCTGACGTCGCGTCTGAACCGCAAAATAGCTTTGGGCAAAAGCAATCTGCTCTTTACGCGGATCTCCGTTTTGGGCAATCAGATAGCACGCATAGCGAGTGAGCATCACATCAGCAATTTCACGCCTTGCACCGCTTCCGAGATCGACCATTTTGCTGACGTCAGCAAAATGGTTTGCGACTGCAAAACCTGCTGTACGGCAAGCGACTTTCGCTTTTTCTACAACTTCAGAAAAATTACGCCATTGAGCATAGCCGAGGAGAGACTGCAAATCGCGCGCATACCAAAATTCGACGCCGCTCATTCCGTCCTGCCGGGCGACATCATCGAAATTTCTCTGCAAAAGTGCGATTTGTTCGTCGGTGCTCATCGAAACCATCTAATCTTTAAACTTTAAGCATTAAGCTCTCAACTTTTCCCCTATCCCGCATTCGAGGCGGCGAGTTCGTTGATTTCGTTGGTGATGGCGGCTTGGCGCGCCTTGTTGTATTCGAGCGAGAGGGAATCGACGAGGTTTTTCGCGTTGTCCGTCGCGGCTTTCATCGCGACCATGCGCGCGGATTGTTCGGAAGCCTTTGCTTCCAAAATCGCCTGATACAAACTCTGCTTGAAAAACAGCGCGGGAAGCCCTTCGAGAATCGTTCTCGCGTCGGGCGCGAACGACATTTCGCGGTCGTCTTCGAGCAGCTTAAATTCTTCTTTTTTGCCCTGCGCGGCAAACTGCGCCTGCATGCGTTCTTCCAAGTTCCCGAGCGGCACGAGCGTCGCCATTGTCGGCACCTGCACAATCGTGTTCTTAAACTGCGAAAGCACAATTTCGATCGTGTCGATCGTTCCCGCGAGGTATTCCTTGATCAAAAATTCCCCGATCGGGCGCACTTCGGAAAAGTTCACGCGATCGCTCACGGAAAAATCCGCCACGAGGTCGCGTTTCGACCGCGCCACGAACTGCGTCGCTTTTTTCCCGACGGTGAAAAACTTTGCCGGCGTTCCCGCGGGAACGTTTTTGTTCAAAAAGCGAAACAGATTGGAATTGAGCCCGCCGCACAGTCCTTTGTCGGTTGCGATGACGACGATCCCGCGCGTTTTCACGGGGCGTTCCTGCATGAGCGGATGCGAAAAATCGCCCGACAAATCGAGCCCGCGCAACGCCGTCGCAAGAATCCGCGAAAGCAGAACCGCGTAAGGTCGCCCGGAAGTTGCGGCGTCCTGCGCGCGGCGCATTTTCGACGATGCAACCAGCTGCATCGCGCGCGTGATTTGCCCGGTGTTCGTCACCGAACGAATACGATTTCGAATTTCTCTCAGACCCTTAGCCATTTTTGAAAAAAAGATTAAAGCTTAATGCTTAAAGCTTAAAGAAAGTGTAAGTTTTAAGAAAAAGCAGTTTAAGATTGAATTGATTGTTTGTTGCGACGAAGCCCGCTAAGCATTCTCGCAATTTCCTGAATGAGAGCCCCTAAGTCCTCAAAGCGTTCCCGTGAAACGTACCCCAAATCCTCCGCCAGTTGAAGTTGGCAAAAAACTTCCATCAACGAACCGTAAGCGATTTCGATGAAACGGATTTGATCTTTCGGAGATTCCTTTGCGCTTCCTTCGGCAATGTTTGAAGCGACGGAAATCACGGCTCGCCGCAATTGATCCGCAAGCGAAAAACGCTCCGCTTGCGGGAACGATTCCAACACGGAGTAAACACGTTTCACCAGCTCGCGCGACTTCTGCCACACAAGCAACTTTTGAAACGAGAAAAATGTGTTGGGACTTTCCATCTTCAAACTCTCTTTAAGCTTTAAGCATTAAGCTCTAAGCTTTTAGCCGGCATAAGCCGACTTCCACTGCGAGCAGGCGGCTTTGATTTTGCCTTCGAGCTCGTCGTCGAGTTTCGCTTTGGTGCGAATCTCCGTGAGCGTTTCCTTGGCGGAAGTTTCGAGGAATTCCTGAAGCGCGAGCGAGGCGGCGAGCGTCTTTTCCCGCGGAATGTCCGCAAAGAAATCGTGCTGCATTGCCCAAATCAACGCGATTTGCGAGGCAACCGGTTTCGGTTCGCCGGGACCTTGTTTGAAGAGCTCGACGAAGCGGTCGCCCTTGTCGAGAATCGTTTTCGTCGCCGCATCAAGATCGCTCCCGAACTGCGCAAATGCCGCCATTTCTCGATACTGCGCGAGCTCGCCTTTGACCTTCCCCGCGACTTGCTTAAACGCCTTGATCTGCGCGGAAGAACCGACGCGGGAAACCGACAAACCGACGGAAATCGCCGGGCGCACGCCTTGGTTGAACAAGTCCGTTTGCAGGAAGATTTGCCCGTCCGTAATAGAAATAACGTTGGTCGGAATGTAAGCGGAAACGTCGCCCGCCTGCGTTTCGATAATCGGGAGCGCGGTGAGCGAGCCTTTTCCCGTAAGGCGTGCGGCGCGTTCGAGCAGGCGGGAATGCAGGTAAAAAACGTCGCCCGGATACGCTTCGCGTCCGGAAGGACGTTTCAGAATCAAAGAAATCTGGCGATACGCAGCGGCGTGCTTCGACAAGTCGTCGTAAACGACGAGCGCATCCATGCCGTTTTCCATAAACCATTCGCCGATTGCCGCTCCCGCGAACGGAGCATACATCTGGTTCGCAGCGTTTTCCGACGCTCCCGCGACGACAATCACGCAGTATTCGAGCGCTCCCGCCTTTTCGAGTGTCGCAATCAGGCGCGCCACGCTGGAATTTTTCTGCCCGACGGCAACGTAAATTGAGTAAACCGGGCGGAAATTCGGGTCACCCGAAGCCAAGCCTTCGCGGTTGATGCGCGCTTGGTTGATGATGGTGTCGGTCGCAATCGTTGTCTTGCCCGTCGAGCGGTCGCCGATGATGAGTTCGCGTTGCCCGCGACCGATCGGAATCATCGCGTCGATCGGCATGATGCCGGTTTGGAGTGCCTGATTGACGGGCTCGCGCGGCATGATGCCGGGAGCGATTTTTTCAATCGGTGCGCGTTCGGCGGCGTTGATCGGACCTTTGCCGTCCACCGGATTCCCGAGTGTATCGACAACGCGCCCGAGCAATTCCTTACCCACGGGAACGCTGAGCAGGCGCCCCGTCGTCTTACAGGTCATGCCTTCTTTGAGCGTCGAAGTATCGCCCATGACAACGACGCCGACAATGTCCTGCTCCAAGTTGAACGCGATGCCTTCGAGCCCGTTTTCAAACGCGAGCATTTCCGTCATTTGCGTTTTGGAAAGCCCGTCGACTTTCGCCACGCCGTCGGCGAGTTCAATAATCGTGCCGACGTTTGCCTTCTCGGGTTTAGCGTCGAGCGAAGCAATCGCCGACCGAATATCTTCAAGAATCTGACTCATAGTTGTGATTTCGTTTTAAGTTTTTTGTTTTTGTTAAATGTTTTGGGGAAACGCTGCGCAGCAATCCAAGTAAAGCAGAACAAGGAGAAAGAGAATTGCCGCAAAAAACAGAATATTGGAGGTTTTTCGATACTTGCCTTTAACAAAACCGAAAAGCGACAACACCCATGCCAAGAAAGCAAAAAATGCCGTCGGCCAAAAACCTAAAAGACAAATCGCCGACATCCAATTGAGTAGCTCGTTGCTTTCGGGGATTCCCGGCTTATTCCAATTCGCAGGTAAGAAGCCTAAGCCGGCCACACAGACAATGTTTGCAATTGTTGCTACCAAAAGTAGCTTGTAGCAGAAATTCCCATATGCAAAATCTGTACATTGCTGCGAAACATTTTCCGCGTCCGAAATTCTATTCTGCCCGTCTCTCATTTTTCCGTCTCCTGTTTCGGGCGTTTCCTCCAGCAGATGAACTGCTTTCCGTCGGGGTCGCCGAGGTATTTTTTGAGGACAATATCTTCGGATTCGTCGGAAGCAAAAATTTCAAAAACGTGACCGTTGCCGCGAAATTCCAGAACCGCGTTTTCGTGTGCCGGAAAATCGCTGATTAATTTCCACCTATTTGCTTTCGTCTTGGCGTTGTCTTCACGACGTTCCGGGAGCCACGTATTGTATTTAGCCAAATCAAGCTCCGTGACGTTTGCCGTTCCGTCAGCGTTCAATGTAAACGCATCCGTTCCCGGATAAATCACTCCACCATCCGTTTCGACGGACGCGAGAAACCACGTTCCGACAAAATCTTCCCGCGAAACTTTTTCAAGCGGCATCGGCGTATAGCCGAGCGTTGTACGGTTTACGGAAATTGCGGCTATTAATAGAACAAGGCATCCGACAACGCAAAGTGTAAGCATCGTGCCTGCGCCGACTATGAAGCCGAATGTGAACGCAGGCATCCGGCGCCACCAAGATTGCTTTGGCGGGAGCGGCGGCGGAACTGTCGGTGTTTCGGGCATTGCGTTTTTTGAAAAACCTTACGCGGAAGCGAGGGAGTTGCGGAGGCGAGCGAGTGTTCCCGCGAGCGAGGCGTCGTAAACGTCGTCACCGACTTGGACACGGAGCCCGCCGAGAAGTGCAGGATTTTCCGTCGAAACGGGCGCGATCGGGCGATTGTAGAGCGCGGAAAAATGCGCGGCGATGGCATTTGCCGTCCCCGTAGCGAGCGTTCCCGCGTATTCGATACGCGCTTCGGAGAAGCGCAGTTCTCGGGCGACGGCGGCGTAAAACGCTTCGAGCATCGGACGCAACTGCGCCGCCGGGAACGTGTTGGGAAGTTCAGCAAGCACGGCTTTGACGCGCGCAGCATCGATACGCCCGTCCGCCCCGCGCGCGAGTTCCGTGAGCCGCGCCGTTACTTTCTGCAAATTTTTATCTTTCTTGGCCATTTCGTTTTGAAAATTTATTTTTTAGAAGAACCGTGGATTGTTCCCGTTTCACGCATTATTTTCTTCGCATCAGAAAATCCACGATGTTCCAAGCCAGCGAAGATTTCTGTTTATAAAACTCGGTATAGCCGCATTGCGTGCAGGAGACGGCGGTGAATTTCTTATTTTGCACGTCGAATATCTTGGAAAAGTTGCCGCCCGTCGTCTGGACCGTATCGTGCTCAAACGACGTGCAACCGCATTTCGGACAAGTATACCCTCCGTTCATCATCGCTTTCCCCTCAAGCTCTAATCTTTAAGCTTTAATCTCTTTTGCGGCGGCTTCGGAGAGGCGGGATTTTTCCGCGGCGGGAAGGTCTCGAGCAAGGAGCTTGGCGGTTGTTTCGACAACGAGCGCGGCGACTTCGCCTTTCAGGTCGGCGAGCATTTTTTCGCGTTCCCGCGCGATGTTTTCGGCGGCACGCTTTTCGGTTTCCTCAGCGCGGGAAATCGCGTCTTGCGCGGCTTTTTCCACCGTTTCCTTAGCGGCTTTGCGGGCGGATTCGATGACGGCGGCGGCTTCCTGCGCGGCTTGCGTCATTTTCGCCTTGTAGTCGGCTTCGGACTGCGCGAGCTTCGCCTTC
Organism: Opitutales bacterium; assembly: GCA_017531845.1. Lineage (GTDB taxonomy): Bacteria > Verrucomicrobiota > Verrucomicrobiia > Opitutales > UBA953 > Spyradosoma. The sequence continues at coordinate 24,186 of JAFXKI010000004.1, forward strand.
ATATCCTCGGAAAACTGCAAGCCTTCCGCAATTTTTGCCTGTCGCTCGGCAATCGTTTTCATCAGCGGGCGGAAGCCGAAATACCACACGACGAGCGCGAGCACGGCAAAGCTGATGATTTGGACGACGAGCGGTCCGGCCTCGATGCCGAATTTCGTTGTTACCTGTGTAAATTTGTTTCCGCCTTCAGCGGCGGGAACGGCACTGGCTAAAATTTGAGCAAACATTTTTACGTTGGGGAAAATTGGATAGATAACCGGTAGGGGGAGTGAATAATGAATAGTGAATAATAAATGGTTCATTGCTAAAGTTTTTGCACGAATGAGCAAAAACTTTGAACACTGCGTTATTCGTTATTCACTATTCATTATTCACTAACTTTCTTACGCCAGGAAGAGCACGTAGAACGCGATAGCTTCCGCAAGCGCCATGCCGAGAATCGCGAGAACGAGAATTTTCCCGAACGCGCCCGGATTGCGCCCGACGGCTTCGACAGCCTTGCTGCCGACCCATCCGACGCCGATAGCTGCCGCCGCGCAACCGAGTGCGACGTGGAGGCTTCCGTCAACGGCTGCTGCCGCTTGTGCGAGGAGTGCTGTAATCATGTTGTTATACCTTTTGTTATTGTGGGTTATTGTGGATTCCGGCGTGGACGCTCTCGGCATCCTCCCGCACGGAAAAAGGGATTAAATAAGGGGAAAGTGATAGTTGATAACAAATAGGGTGAGGGATTTGTAAAACCTATCCGTTATCAGTTTTGCCTTTTAGCTTTCCTCTTCGTGCTCGTGGCTGTCGTCGTGGTTCGTAATCAGCCCGATGTAAACCGCCGAAAGTAGCGTAAACACGAGGGCTTGAACAACGCCGACGAGGATTTCCAGGAAGTAAAAAGCCGTAAAGTAGCCGGTCGAGTGCATCAGCGTTTCGCCGCCGAAAACGTTCCCGAAGAGACGGAACGAAAGCGAAACCGGGCGGAAAACGATCGAGATAATTTCGATAAATCCGACCGCGAAAAACACAAGCGAGAGGAAGTAGTAAACCGCCGCGGGAACGTCGCGCTTGTCCGCCTTGTTCCCGAACCAATCAAAGAAAACCGCCTTCGGTCCGGCGTATTTAAAAATCAGAATCGCCCACGCACCGAAGGAAACGAGCGCAAGTCCGAGCGTGCCGTTCATGTCCGCACCGAGCGCGCGAAACAGCGGGACGAAATGCTCGGTTTCCGTGCCGTCGGCGGCGATTGCCGTTTCGTGCCAACCGATAGTGCCTACACCCGGAATCAGCCCCGCCCAATTCTGCGCAAGGATAAAGAAAAACAGGCAAATCAACAGCGGGAACGCCGCCGGGAACGCTTTTTTCCCGAGAATCGGCTCCAAAATTTCTTTAAACATTCCGATGACGGTTTCGATCGCGTATTGCCCTTTTGAGGGAATCAGCTTCGGCTTCCCACAGGCGAGGCGAATCAGCACAATCAGCAAAATCGCCACGATCCACGCCGTTACGATACTGTTCGTAATCGGCAGCGAAAATCCGTCCCAAAGCGGAATCTCGAAGAGTTTTTCTGCGGCTTCCGTTGCCGCCGACGCTACGGGCGCCGCCATGAGCAACGCCGCGATACAGGGTAAAAGTTTTATCAAACGAGTCATATCTCTACGTTCTCTATTATGAGCACGGAAACCCGCCTTGTAAAACGAGTTTTCCGCTTCCGCGTAAATTTTCAGAGGAAAGAAAAATACCCAACATAGAACAGTTGTTCAATCGCTAAAATCGGTTTTTTTGCCTTTTTTTGCTTTCTTCCCGAAAGGCTTTTTGGCACTGTGAGCGTCAGACACGCCGTCTTTTTCTCTTATTTTTTACTAAAAAAATCATGCCGACGACTCCAACTTGCCGCCGTGCCGCTTTTGCGCTCGTTCCCGTTCTTATTCTTGTGGCGTTTGCCGCCGCTTGCGCATTTTCTTTATCAGCGCAAAGCCTCCGCCAAATCGGGGAAAACGAAAACCGTGCCGCACTCCATTCCGCCCGTTCCGCCGCCCTCGCGGGAGTCCGCATCGCACTCGGAGATTTACAGGCGAATACGGGAACGGACGATGTTGCAACCGCACCGATTCCCGCCGCAGAAAATGATTTTCCCTCTGTCGGCGCATGGAAAAAGTCGAGAATCCGCCACGGGCTCCCGGAGGAAATCCGCCTTACTTCCGGGCGAGGCGTTTTTTCGGAAACGCAGACTTGCCGCATTCAAGCCGCAGGAAAAATGCCCGTTCCCGCAGAGGTTCCATGGGAATATTTGAGCGAAAATGCGCGCTTCGCGTATTTCGTCATCGACGAATCTCAGCGAGCGTCTATCGCAAAGCGGGAACGCGATTCTTTTTTGGAAAAATTCAAAAACGATGCGACGACACTCCAAATCATGCGTCAGCAGGTTCCCCGGCGCACGCGTCTCGAACATTTTTTTAGTGAAAAAAATCCGGATTCCGCAGGGTTTCGGGCACGAATAAATTTCGCGCCCTGCGAAAAAATCCTCCTCGCACACCTTTTTGACACCTATCCGGAAAGCGACCGGGAAGCAGGAGCAGAATCCCTCACCTTCCACTCGCAGGGCGTTCCCGCCGACTGGCAACGCCGCCAGCTAAAAACTGATTTGTCCGACGAAAATTCAGTCGAAGAAATTCGGAATTTAATTCCGCCGGACGCGCTGAAAATGCTCCTTTCTCCCAAAATACCTCACGCGGGAACGCCGGTTGCGACACGCCCGCCTTCGCCGGCAAAGCCTAACGGATTCTTCACCCACCCGTTCCCGATTCCGCTCGAATTAAAGCTTCATCTCGGTTTTTTCAATCCTCGAACAGACGGGCAACACCGCGCACGCTTCCACGTTACAGCGCGTTTTTGGAATCCTTATTCCTACCCGATGCTCGCTCACGGCGACGGGCGGCTCGGGCTTTTCGACGTTGAAAACTTACCGCTGATTCGTATCGAAAATCAAAATACAGGAGGCGACGTAATTTTTTCTCCGTCGAATTTTCCCGTGGGGCGCTTCGGGCTCGTCCGCCAAACGCCGTCAGACAAAACGACCAACGCTTACTGCCGGATTTTTGATGCGAGCGAGCAGGGATTTCACGGGAACGCAACCGGGCTTCACGGCGGCGAAGTTTTTTTGGCAAGATTTCCGGATCCGCGCGGACAAAATGTCGGGCTCGCCCGAAATCTCGGCGGCAAGTCCTGGAAGTTTCAAAAAAATCTTTCCCGCATCGACAAACCGCCGTCGGGCGCGCACCCCGGCGCGTGGTTCCATCCGGCGCACATTCTCCGCATCGAAAGTTTGCCGTCGTTTTTCCCCGCGTCATTTCTGATTCGCGGAGACGCGGGAACGCTTCGCCAGCAAACCGAGCCGCAGGACTATTCCGAGCCCGTCGCAGAATTTCGCAATGTGCCGCTACCGCCCTTCTCCTTTGAGATTTCCGGCAACGACTACAACCGCGCCAAAGCGGGCGATTACGATATTTCGCAGGCAAATCTTGTTTGGAAAATTCGCCTGAAAGCAGAAGACGCAAAAGCGATGAGCGCACTCCTCAAAGCCGTCGATTTGAGAAAGTGCGTATTCGATTTCAACGTTCCCGCAGTCAGAAACGCCTTCGAGGTGCTCTCCCTGACCGGAGATTCCGCAAGCGAAGAAGCGCAGATCGGCGACGACGCGGCGACGGGCGGGTCCGGGGATTTTTTCCCGTTTTACGACCGTTTCCCGAATGCACATCGCACGGACTCCGCAGATGCGTTTTCTTGTATTAGATTTTTTGATACACCTTGCGTTCCCGTGCTCTCCGTCGGAGCTCTTCGCCACGGAGCATTCGAAAATCTTCCTTCCGGAAAAAGCATCGGCTCGCCGCTTCCGGGAAAAAGCACGAAAACGGCAAACGCGATTTTTGACCGCGCGTATTTTTCATCTTCCTTGCACGGGAAAGGATCTTTAATTTCGGGAACGTTCAATGTTAATTCCGAAAGCGAAAATGCGTGGGCAGCAATACTCGGGCACCATATTCCCGCTTGGCAAACACAAATCAGTAAGGAGGGGGAAATGCTTCCCGCCGGCGAAATTAAAAATTGGAACCGCGCATTTTTCATGTTGCCCTTTTCGGTTCAAATTCAAAGACCCGGGAAAAATCGAAAAATTTATTCCGACGAGGAATTTTCACGACTGGATAAATCTCAGCGCCACCGCTATTTCGCCGAGCAAGCGTTACGCGAACCGGCACCGGAAAGTTTAAAACGATTTGCAAAAACATTGGCAGAACTTATCCGGGAACGCAGAGTTACGGGAAAGCCGCCGTTTTGCTCTCTTGAAGAATTCGTTAATTCCGGAATTTTAGAAAAAGCACTTCAAAAAAGCGGGATTAACAACGTGGCGGGAACGCAAATTCCGGAGTGGCTCCCGACCTCAATTACGCAAGCCGCAATCGTAGAGTCGTTAGCGCCGACGGCAGCTCCGCGCGGCGATACATTCACGGTTCTGTGCCGGGCAGAAATTCTCCATCCTTTTTCCCGAAAAATTCTCGCTTCGTCCTGCGCCGAAATACGCGTTCAGAGAAATATTGAATTTTTCGACAAAACCCAATCGGCAACAACGCCGGAACAAGAACAAAATTTTCTTAACAGGGCATTCGGCAGACGCTACAAAATCACCACCTTCCGCTGGCTTCCGCACGACGAGCTTTAGCGGCTTCCGCTTGAATTTCTATCCGAAATTCCGCACGGACGGCTCCCGGCGATATCTGCGCGGGAACGCTCCCAAAATTTCTGTTTGCAAAATCCCCCCTTCGGAATAGGATTCTTTCCACGTTTTTAACCCAAATAATACTCCAACCCTATGAAAATTCTCAAAAAACACCGTAAAGGTTTTACGCTTATTGAGTTGCTCGTCGTTATCGCGATTATCGGCATTCTCGCCGGACTCGCCGGAGCCGGGATTCCGGCGGCGATGAACACCGTTCGCCAAATGCAGGCATCCGCAAAACTCCGCTCCATCGGGCAAGCTTACACCAGCTATTCCACTTCCGGCGGAAAAACCCGCAATATTTCAAACAAGGGCTCCAACCCGGAAAAAGGACAGGCGACCTCCGTTGCGGACTATGCAGAAGTTCTCGCCCGCTACGCCGGACTCACCGATGCCCGCACGTGGTATGTTGAATCCGACAACGCAATTCAGAGCGACATCCCGATGACGGTTCTCTCCGAAACCACCACCGGCTCCAATCAGCTCAAGGACGTTTCCCCGATTTCATGGGCTGTTGTCGCCAACGCGCAGCGCAACCCGAAAAACCAATCCGGCTACCCGATGGCTTGGCTTCGCGGGCTGAACTCGGACGGAACCTGGGCTGAAGACGCGCCCTTCGGCACCGGCGTCGGCATCATTCTCTTTGCGGACGGAAGCGTCCAAAAAGTCAGCAATCTCCAGCTTGACCAAGTGATGATGAAGGCGGACGGAAAAGGCACCACCTCCAATTTCCAGGAAGCCATCACCTCCGGTTCTTCTTCCGGCGGACTTGTTCCGACCGTTCTCGAAGACAAGCCGTAATTCGGTTTCTTCCTTAAAAAAGCGTTCCCGCTACAAAAACGGGAACGCTTTTTTTTGTAGTTTATTGCGGGAACGTTGGAGCGTTCCGGATTTTCGGAAAACGGAAAAATCAGCCCAAGCCGAATGCCCTAAACCTGGAAGTTGCCAAGTGCTCGCACGCAAGGTGCAGGACATTCGCTCCCGCAAATGAATTTTCGAACACCGTGGAAAGAGCCACCGCCGGACCTGCCGGGTTTTCCAGCCACGCAAGCAGACGCGGAAAATCTGCGACTAAAAGCGGCTTTACGACGGCGACAACGCGCGTATTCTGCGGAAACGCCCACGGTTCCCGCACGGATTCATCTAAAGCGAATTTTGCGTTCGTACAGGCGGAAAATTCAAAAATTTCAGCATCATTACGCTCCGTTGCCGGAAGCGGTTGTTCAAAATATTCTACAGCGGAACTTTCGGAAAGCCTCGCCAGTTCCGGCAAAATTTCCTCGGTAAAAGCCCCGTTCGCATCAAAGCGGATTCGCGTTCCCGCCGGAGCCGCCGTCAAAATTTTTTCGCAAAAGCGCAACTCCGCCGCCGCCTTTTCCAGCCCGATTTTTACTTTAAAAACAGAAAATCCGTTTTCGCGTTCCCGCAAAATTTTTTCCGAAATACAAGCCGGTGTCTCTTCACGGGAACGCCGAATCAACTTTGCGCAGAGTTTATTTTCCGGGCGGAGAATATTTCTGCCCGCCTGAGTTTCGAGAAAAAATTTTGCGGCAGAAAATGCGTGCGCAACGCAGGGCAAATCCGTAGGAATTTCCGAGGGCATTTTTCCCCCGCACTTCTCTAAAAAAGCCTCGGACTGCTCGACCGTCCCGCACCCGAATCCCGCCCACGGCGCACACTCGCCGCACGCCGAATTTCCGAAATCATCTTCGATTTTGACCAGCAAACTTTCGCGGACCGGAAAAATTCCGAGCGAAGATTCAACGGGAACGCCAAGGTTTTTTGATAACTTCTCGAACGAAAAACGCACTCAGGCATTGCACTCTTCCCGCCTTCGCAAATCAATCCTTAAAACGCGCGCGATAAACCACTTAAAAAGTAGAAATTATTTGCAAAAAGGAAGGAGACGGAAGAATATTTCCGCGACCTAAACACAATGCCAACACAGAAAAAACACATGAAAAAATTGAACACCAAACTACCTCTTGCCGCGTTCTCAGCCGCCGCGGTTCTCTTCGGCGCGGGAACGCCAATGTCTCTCTCCGCCTCTCCGACTCGTCAAATTTTTTACGACGACCGATTCTATCAGGGCGGAGCCGAAATCTTCGAAAATTTGTCAGGCGGGAACGGCGGTGCTTTCTGCGCGTTTGACGACCTAGCCGTTTCCGGAGGAATTACGTTCCGAAACAATTCCGCCACACACCAAGGCGGCGCAATTTGGGCGGAAGACCACTTGGTTTTCGCTCACTCCGGGAACGGAATCATGACATTTACAGGCAACACCGCCGCAGGAAAACCGAACGACGTTTACCTCGCCGATTACGATGGAGAAATCACCTTTCACCGCGGAGCTTACAGCTTTGACGGCGGAATCAACACGGAACGCGGCGGCAAAGTCATTTTCCGTGCAAATTCCAAAGTTTCCTTTTCTCAAAATGCGAACAATACCATCGGCGGAAAAACTCATTTTTCCCGAGGCTCCCAAATCGAATTTGGCACGACTACGACCAGCCAATTTTTAGGCGGAATCAGCCTTGAGGCGGGACACACGCAAAAACTCGGCGGAAACGTAACCATCGGCAACGCCATTTCACTCGCCTCGCGAGCCGGAGAAACGGCAAAGCTTGATCTAAGCGGAGCGACAAACGTAACCATAAAGCCGGACACGCGAATTTTTGTTTCCGGGTTAGATCCGAAGTCGGTAAAAACGCCGCAGACGCTTATCGTCGGCGGAAGCCATCGGCTGAGCGGAATACGCGTCGGGGACGTTGTCGGAGACGCCCCTTTTTGGACCGCAAAAACACAACTTTCCGGCGCAGACATCGTTGTTTCGACGACTCAAAAAACCGACGCGCAAGCGGCATCCGACATCGGCGGGAACGCCGCAGCAGCAATAACTCTCGGCGCAAAAACTGATCTCGATACGTCGACCTACGGAGAAGCACGCCAAAACGCCGGAGCCGCGACCGGAGAACTCGCCGCCTCGTTCGCACACGTCTCAATCGCGCGTTCCCGTGCTTTCTCCGGGCAAGTTGCGCGGTTCATGGCAAATGAAATTTCCGGAAAAACACGTTCACAGGAAAATCCGTCAGCCGCTTCTTCTTTTTCTAAAAATCGGAGCGTATTTCAAGCTGCGAACACGGACGGAAGTTTGCCCGGCGCGGCATCGGGAAGCCGAGCGGAAAGCCTCCGCGCTCAAGGCTGGTCGCTCGAACTTGCATATCTCGGACAACAGGGCGATGTCGACGAAAACAGCGGATACAACGCTTACGATTACGACTACGACGGCGCATGGCTCGGCACAAAGAAAACATTTTCTTTCGGCTCGCTCGGTGCGGCGCTCGAATACGGTGAAGGCAAAGCAAGCGGCTCCGCTTCCGAAATCGTCTCCGATTCGATAGGCGCGGGAATTTTTATTTTCTCCTCGCTCAAAGATGCGGGACCGTACTTTCTCGCACAAGGCGGACTTTCGCTCGGCGACAACACGCTGACGCGCCGCTCCGGAAATCGCAATTTCCAAGGAAATTTTGACTCGCGAACATGGTTTATCCAAGGAGAACTCGGAACCGATTTTGAGGTCAATTCTTGGCTCAAAATTAACCCTTACGCCGTTTTCGCCTACACATATTACAGCGCAGATAATTTTTTCGACGAAGAAAACACCTACGATAAAACAGATTTTTCCGACAAAGAAGTAAAGCCCGGGCTACGTTTGCTGAGTGAATTTGCCCTCGGCGAAATGAAGGCACACGCTGTGCTCGGAATTGCGTGGACACACCGACTCTCGGACGATAACGCCGACCTGCAAGTGCGGCGAAACGCAAACGTCGCAACCATTTTCGGGAACGCCGGAAGCCAAGATTTCGCAGAAGCGAATTTTGACATCGGGCTAAGTCCGACAAATTCGCTTACAATTTCCGCCGGATATGCTTACAGAGCAGGCGAAGATCTTGAGGAGCAAAATTTCTACGTTCGCCTCGGCTGGGCATTTTAGCAGGCTCCGAATCGGATTCGAAAAAACACCCATCCCTCCAAAGAAAAAAGCGTTCCCGCGACAAAACGGGAACGCTTTTTTTTTGAAACGCGAAAAGTTAAATTACGCAACGCGCTCAACAATGAGCCCAACCGGATTCGGGCGCTTCGGCGCAAGGCGATACGCATTGCGGAAGTATTCCATCGCCTGCTCCATTTTGGATTCGTCGTTGTAAGCGATTTGAATGAGCGGTTCTCCCTGCTTGACCTGCGTGCCGACTTTTTTGATATCGAACGCGCCAACGGCAGGATCAAGAGTACCGTCTTTTTTCTGAGCGAGCACCTGAACGCCACGCGCAATAAGCCCGGCGTTAATAAGATGGACATAGCCGCGCTTCGCCGCCGGAAGTTTTTTAACGTATTTCGCTTTCGGGAACTTATCGGGGTTATCGATCCATTCCGGTTTTCCGCCTTGAGCGACAACCATTTCCCGGAATTTCTTGAGGGCGGTTCCGTCCTTAAGAACGCGTTCAATCGTCTGCTTCGCGGAGAGGGTTGAACCGGCAACACCGGCGAGGCGCACCATTTCCATCCCGAGTTTGAAGACGAGCTCTTTCATATCTTCCGGACCTTCGCCCTTGAGCAATTCAACGACTTCGAGAATTTCTAAGCCCGTGCCTACGGTGTTCCCGAGCGGCTGGTTCGCATCCGTAACAAGAGCCACGCATTTGCGTTTCATGCTACGAGCAACGCGCGTGAGCGTGCGGGCGAGTTGCTTCGCTTGCTCAAGATCGCGAACGGAGGAGCCGTTCCCCCACTTCACGTCCACAACCAAGCCTTCACAGCCTTCTGCAAATTTTTTGGAAAGAATACTGCTCGTAATGAGCGGGAGAGAACCGCTCGTCGCCGTCGCCTGACGCAAGGTGTAAAGGGTTTCGTCAATCGGAGCAATTTCCTTATTTTGTTCAACGATAGCGCAACCGACTTTTGAAAGAATTTTCACGCTTTCCTTTGTCGTAAGCTTCGATTTGAAGCCCGGAATCGCGTTCATTTTATCGACGGTGGAAATGGCAAAATCTTCATCACGTGCAACATAAGTCGGAACCACCACGCCCGTTGCCGCCGCGAGTGCCGCGAGAGCAATTGTCGCCTTATCACCGACGCCGCCGGTAGACACCTTGGAAATTTTCGGATCCGAAATATCGTCCAAGTCGACCGTATCGCCCGAGAACATCATTTCTTCGGAAAACGCCGCCGTTTCCGCCGCCGAGAGATTTTTGAAATAAATCGCCATCAGTAACGCGGCCTGCTGCGAAGAAGGCATTTCTTCGTCCATAATAGAATCCACGATATGGCGAATTTCTTCCTTCGTAAATTCTCCGCCTTCGCGTTTTTTCTCAATGAGGTATGCAAACGACGGCTTCAGGTCTTTTTTCGTATCTTTTTCGGGCATGATTATTTTTTTCGTGAGTTTTGATTTTTTTTTTAACAAAGCAGACAAACTGCCCCGTTTCGGAGATCATCACAAAAAAAAGTCTTGAAGTCGAGCAAAAAAATTATATTTAGGGCGAGCGCACTGGCGTCCCGAAGTTGCTTTTCTTATTTTTTCCCGCCGATAGCCTTACGGGCATCGGCAAGTTTAGATGCATCTTCGAGAACGACTTTTCCTTTAGCATTAAAGATTCGGAAATCCGGCACTTTTTTTACGCGATATTTCATTAGGTACCGCTGAGCTTCACCGTTGTTCGGAACCATCAGGAGCCAAGGCATTTTCGTTTTTTTCGCGTATTTGAGAATTTCCTCACGATTTTTCCCGTAGGTAAAAAAGATGATTTCGATTTTGTCTTTGTTCTTTTTGTAAAACGCGGCAAGTTCCGCGGTAAATTTTGCGCACTGCGGATTACGTTCGTCCGCGCAATAAACTCCGATATATTTTTTCTTTTTGAACGCGCTCACGGGAACGTCTTTTCCTTTTGCGGTAAAAAGACCTTCTTTGAAAAATTCGCTCCAATTTTCGTTTGATCCGGGATCGCTCGTGCTCTTTTCTCCGGTGATGGCGCGGCGAATTACGCGCAGGTCAATTTGGTTGGCGACCAGCAGCTTTCCGGTTTTTGCGTCGTAGAAACGGAAATTCGGAATCCCTCGAATGCCGTTGCGCCCCTTGTAGCCGCCGATTGCGGGAGAATCGCGTTTAACGGTAAGCCAAGGCATGTCGTGATCACGCATGTATTTGAAAACGAGTTCCTGGGAATCATCGCACCCGACAAGCACCACTTCCATTTGATCTCCGAATTCCTTGTAAAATTCAACCAACCGCGGAGTGAAATGCTTGCACGGAGCGCACCACGATGCCGAAGCATAAATTCCCACGTATTTCTTCCCCTTAAAGGCTTCGGAAAGTTTCACTTCGGAACCGTCCGCACGAAAAAGACCGTCGGCAAAAAGCTCTTTCCAGTTTTCTTTCGGCGATCCCTGATCGGCAGGCGCAGAAAATAACGCGGGAACGCAATTTCCGAAGAACGAGGCGATTAAGGCAAGTGCCCCAACGAGAGAAAGCTTCAATTTTTTCATACCGAAATTTTTCGGAAGCGGGAACGCCTTGTCAATCGCCTTTCGTCTCTCAAAAACGGTTGCGGACCAAACAACTTTCAATAACAAATCGTTTTTGGGGAAGGCTTCCGCCTTCCGGCTGGAACCTTTTAATTGAATCCAAAAGAAGTAGAATCAAAATGGGGATCACAATTACGGGTTCGATCAATGGATCCTTTCATCGGAAAAACCGTGGGAATTGCCGCTCCCACGGTTTCCGTTTTCCAGCCCACGGGGTTTCGGTTTTGTTGATTGCACGGGCACATCCGCAACCAACGAATAACACCTATTTAATAGTATTTAAATCTCCAAAGGAAGCTTTTACTCCGACAAAGGAAAAGGCGTTCCCGAGCCTTACCTTCGGAAACGCCTGTCTATCAAAAAAAAAGAATATTATTTACGCAATCGGCGTTACGCCTTTTTTCAGAATAATATTTCCGTATTTGGCGGTTTCGCCGGAAATCACGACTGCGTAGGCTTTTTTCGCACGTTCATAAAACGCATAACGTTCAACGCGTTCAATTTGCCCGTCGTAGCCGAGCGCCTTGCGGTATTTGGCTTCGACGGCGGGATCGAGCGTATCGCCGGGAACGGCTTCCATCATGATTACGGGAATGGCGTAGGCATCGAGTTCAAACAGCGGAATAATTCCCGCGAGAAGCGCGTCCGCCCCGAGCCCGTCGGCCCGCACGACCTTTTCGTTAAACGTGTGCGCGGGAAAATGCGCATCGGAAATGACGATTTCATCGCCGTGTCCCATTTCGGCGAGAATTTTCAGTAAATCGGGGCTGATTACCGGAGAAATTCCTTTAAGCATATTTTTTCTAATGAATAATTAATAGTGAATAGTGAATAATTCAGTCTTTATGTTTTTGCCAAAGGCAAAAACTAAACACAGCGTTATTCACTATTCGTTATTCGTTGTTCGTTAATTCTTATTTTCCGGCTTTACCCATTTTGTAGCCGGCGTAAGTGTCCATGTTGTAGAGCGGCTGCCCTTCGGGAACGCTGTAGCCGATGCTTTTACGGATGGCGAGAAAATCCTTCACGCCTTCTTCTCCCACCTGATTGAGCGGAGCTTTGTGCGCGTCCGCAAGCAAAACCATGCGGCTATAAGCGTCGGCGTTTTCCATAAACCAATACGCTTCTTCAACGTGGCGAGCGCCCGTGATAACGCCATGGTTTTCCATGAAAACAACGGTGGATTGCTTCGCGGCTTCGGCAACAGCAGCCGCAGTTTCCGGCGAACCCGGAGTGCCGTAAGGAGCGAGCGCGATATGCCCGAGGAAAATATCCGCCTCCGGATTGATGCCCGACGGCGGGACGATTCCGGCGAACAAAAACGCATTGCAGTGCGGCGGATGCGCGTGAATACAAGCGTTCACGCCGACGGACTTCATCATCGCGATGTGCGTTTTAACTTCGCTGGTGGACGGACGAATCCCGGCTTTCTGCCGCCCTTCCATATCGACCATGCAAATATCCTCCGGCGTCATAAAGCCTTTGGAAATCAGCGTCGGCGAGCAAAGGAGCAGATTTTTCGCGACGCGAACGGAAATGTTTCCGCCGTTCCCGTCAACGTATTCGCGCGCCCAGAGGCGACGACCGATGTCGCACATGCGCTCTTTGATGACGCGAATTTCGGGAGAATTAAAAAACGCTTCCACTTCTTCGCGGGAACGCGGATCGTAGTTTTCCCACGGGAAAATAAAGTTGGGAAGCTCGGGTTTAATGGACCAATCGTCTGACATTTTTTTTGAGGAGATTAATTGTTAAAAAGAAAAACTTTATGTAACGAATAGTGAATAATGAACAATTCAGCAAAAATTTTGGAAACTGCGTTATTCCCTATTCATTATTAACTATTCACTAACAAGCGATAGCTTGCCGCATTTTCGCCGGGGCAATAAGTTTCGTATTCGATTCCGAACGCATCGCGTGCGGCTTCCGGCGACGGGAACGCACCTGCGCCCGCAAACGCAAACATCGACGCGCCGAGCACCGTGCTTTCGGAAACTTTGGAAACTTTCACGGGAATTCCGAGAACGTCCGCGCGAATCTGTGTCCAAACCTTGTTGCGCGCGCCGCCACCGACGAGAACGAGACTTTCACTCTTGAAATTTCCCACGGACTCAAGCCGTGCAAGACGCGATTTCAGGCGATACGTGAGCGCTTCCATCGCAGCTCGGTAAATGTGCGCACGCGTGCGCCCGAGAACGAGCCCGCAAATAGCACCCTTTTCCGTTCCAGAGGGAAGAAAATTCGGTTTGAGCGTAACGCCGTTGCTTCCCGGCGGGAGCGCGGCGGCTTCGGCGTCCATCGTATCGTAGGATTCCCCCGCATAGCAAAGGCTTTTGACCCATTCGATAATTCCGGAGCCGATCCACTGCAAGCCGGGGTTTCGGAGCGCGGGATCGCCGTCGAGCTCCGCGGTCGCGCCGTCTTTGTAATCTTCCGGAGAAAGTTTTGCCTGTTCGGAACGCACCATGAGAATTTCCCACGTTCCCGAAGAAAGGACAGGCTGATTTTTTTCCGCACCGGAACCGAAAACGGCAAACTGAGTGTCGTGCCCGGTCGAAACCACGGGAACGCCCGCAATCGGTAATCCGAGTTTTTTTGCCGCATCCTCGGTAACGGTTCCGATAATTTTTCCCGCATCAACGATTTTCGGGAAAAGAGATTTTTCCAAACCGAGTGCGCCGAGAATTTCGGAAGAAAATTCGCCGCTCGCCAAATCCGTGAGTTGCGACGTTCCCGCCATAGTGCGATCCGTCGCCATTACGCCCGTCAGGCGATACGCGAGAATATTGGAAATGAAAAGCCACGCAGAAGCCTTTTCCAAAAGTTCGGGGCGATTTTCCTTAAGCCAGATCAGCTTGTAAATCGTGTTAAACGCAAACGCACCGACGCCGGAAATGCGGTTGAGCGTTTCTTGAGAAATGTATTTCCCGACGCTTGCCATCACATCCGCCGTGCGCGGACATTTCCAGGAAATGACGGGATAAAGCAGTTCGCCCTGCGCGTCGACGAGCGCACCGTCCACGCCAAAAGTCGTAATCGTAACCGCCTTAATTTCGCCGGCGGGAACGCCTTCGAGAGCCTTGCGCGCACACTCGGCGAGTTGCGCCAAAATGCGGTCGGCATCCCAATGGTGAAACTCCGCGTTTTCGGGAGCGGGAACGGTCGCATTCGGCTGAGAAGCCTTTCCGACAATCGTTCCCGTTTCGTCAACAAGCATCGCGCGCACATTCGTTGCGCCGCAATCTAAACACAGGACAAACATTGAAGAGAAAAGGTAAAGTTGATAACTGATAACGGATAGCGGACAACGAACAGGAAAAATCCCAGTGAAAGGTTCCGGGGTTTCCCACAGAATGGCATCCCCGCTTGTTTTGACAAACGGGGCTCCCTCCATAAACGAGATTCCGGAGGAAGCCTTATCCGTTATCAACTATTCGTTTTAACTTATTTTAGTATTTTCCGTAGATCGGACCGAAGTTCGCGCAAGCGCGGAAGTCGGCGCTTTCCGGGCACGCCGTGCCGAAGAGATTCCACGCCGCCGGGCGGTAGATTTTGTCTTCGGGAACGTTGTGCGCGTAAACCGGAATGCGGAGCATCGAAGCGAGCGTGATAATGTCCGCGCCGATGTGCCCGTAAGTCCACGCGCCGTGATTTGCGCCCATGTTTGCCATGACGGAATAAACGTCCGTGAACGCGCCCTTGCCGGTGAGAATCGGCGCGAACCAAGTCGTCGGCCATCCCGGGTCGGTGCGTTCGTCGAGAACCTTGTTCACGTTTTCCGGAAGCGTGCAGGTGTAGCCTTCGGCGATAACGAGAACCGGACCTTGCCCTTTGACGAGGTTCATACGAATCATCGTCACGGGAACGTCGCCCTTGGAAACGAAGTGGAGCGAGTAGCCTCCTCCGCGGAAGTATTCGCGGTTTGCCGGGCACCATTCGGATGCCGCCATCATCGCGTCGATGTCCTGCCAAGTCGTTTCGCCGGTCTTTTTCATAATCGGCTTACCGTCCACGCCGGTTGCCTGCATGTTGCCGTCGAGCGCGGTCGAGCCGGAGTTGATGAGGTGCATGATCCCGTTTTTCGCGTGACCTTCCATCGTGTAGCCGGAAACGCGTTTGACGGCGTCGGGCGACCAATACGTGCGAATGTCGGAGAAGCACGCCGCGCGCCCCGTGAGCTGGTGGAGGAGAAGCATGCAAACGCCGTTCATCGCGTCGTTTTCCGTAGCAAACGGGATCGCTTCACGCGGACCGTTCCAGTCAAACGTGCTGTTCAAAAGCGATTCCGCCATGTCGCCGTTCGGATAGTAGTCCGTCCAGTGGCGCTGACCTTGGAACCCGCCGCAAATGGCGTTGAAGCCGAGACCTTCTTCTTCGCGGTCAATCGTTTTCAGATACGGGTTCCCGTGCATCATGTCGCGGAAAATAATCGTCATGAGAATCGATTCGCGCAGCGTGCGTTCCTTTTCTTCCGGGGAAAGAACGAGGTCGGGGCGATTGCGATCCGGACCGATTTTGACGTATTTCTTTGCCCATTCCATGGCGAGCTCGAATTCCTTTTTGTCGTAGATTTCGAGATCCATGCGGCGGCGGACTTCCGTCATATCAACGGCTTGGACGCGCATACCGAGGTAGCTTTCCCAGAACGAGTGGTCGAGAATCGATCCCGCAATACCCATCGAGCAACCGCCGATGGAGAGGTAGCCTTTTCCGCGGAGCGTAGCGACCGTCAAACCGGCGCGTGCGAAGCGGAGGATTTTTTCCGCAACGTCTTCAGGAATCGAGGTGTCGTTCGCGTCCTGCACGTCGTGTCCGTAAATCGAAAACGCGGGAACGCCTTTTTGGGCGTAGCCGGCGAGCGCGGCGGCGAGGTAAACGGCGCCCGGACGTTCCGTGCCGTTGAAGCCCCAAATCGCCTTCGGGATCGTCGCGTCCGTTTCAAACGTTTCCGTGATGTAGCACCAGCACGGCGTAACGGTGAGCGAGCAGCCGACGTTGTTTTCGCGGAACTTTTGGTTCGCGGCGGCGGCTTCGGCGGGACCGCCAATGCAGGTGTCGGCGATAACGCATTTGACGGGCTGACCGTTCGCGTGCGTCACGTTGGCTTCGATGAGCGCGGCGGCGGCTTTCGCCATGTTCATGGTTTGGTCTTCGAGCGATTCGCGAACGCCGAGGCGGCGGCCGTCAATCGTCGGACGAATTCCGATAGTGGGTAATGTGTCGTATTTCATAATTTTTTGGAAAAGGGTTATAGATGATGGCTGAGAGCTTAGAGGTAAGTGCTTCTACCTTCTCATTGCGCAAAGCGCAGGTAATACCTCTAAGCACTCTCCCCTCATCTCTCATCTTTTTTAAGCTTTTTCTTTCGGAAAATCAGGCTGTAAGCAAGAACCACCGCGAAGCAAATCGCGGGAACGACAAACGAGGCGCGGACGGCGGCGGAAGAGGTGCCGAGGTTCGTGTCCCAAGTATTGTCGAAGCCCGGAAGCAGAGAAATCCACGCGGAATCCGCGTTCCCGAGCACGCCCGCCATCCACGGCGTAATCAGCGCACCGCCGAGAATCGCCATGATGAGCCCTGCCGCGCCGAGCTTAACGATTTTTTCGTCCAAACCGCCGAGAGCGATCCCGTAAATCGTCGGGAACATCAGCGACATGCAACCGGACATCGCAATCAGGCAAAGCACGTTTGCCGAGAAATCCAAGCCGCCGATCGTGAACAGCACCGTCGAGGGCAAATACATCACGCCCGCGCAGCACGCGATCGCCGCCGTTGCGAAAATCGCCATCATCGCCGCCGGGTTGAACATCTTCATGAAGTAGGTCGCGACCCAACGGCACGCGATAAAGAGCACGAGCGAAATCAGATAATAGCTTGCCGCTTCCGCCGGCGTTACGCCGAGTTCCTTACAGCAGTAAACGTTCAGATACGTCCACGCGGCAATTTGCACGCCGACGTAGAAGAACTGCGCAATCACGCCGCACCAGTAGCGCGGTTTCGACAAGAGCGCGAGCAGCATCGCGCGATAATTCGGCACGAGGCAAATGTAGACAATCGGACCGAGCGTGCCGCAGAGCACCCACGCCACCTTGTTCATTTCCGGGAAGAGGAAATAAAGCACCGTCAGCGGAACCACGCTGAAAAGCGCCGCAATGAAAACGCGCATTCCGCCGCCCTGCGTTCCCGCGACGGGAACGTCTCCGCCTTCGACCGCCGCCGGCTTTTTGTCATCCTTCAAAAACAGGAAAAAGAGCCAAATCAGGAACGCGATCCCGCAAAGCCCGACATACGGCGCGCAAACCCAGAACAATTCGTGGTGAACGATTTCCTTGAGCTGCTCCGCCGGCATCAGCGCGCGTTCGTCCGCCGTTGCCGGGTTCAGATTCGACAAAATAAGTTGCTGTGCGAGCAAAATCCCCGCAATCGAGCCGACCGGATTAAAAGCCTGAGCGAAGTTCAAACGTCGCACCGCCGTTTCCTGCGGTCCCATCGAAAGCACGTAAGGATTACAAGTCGTTTCCAAAAGCGAGCAACCTCCCGCAACCACGAAAATCGCGACAAAATAAATGTCGAAACTCTGCGCGATACACGCGGGGATATACATCAGCGCGCCGAGAATATAAACGCCGAGCCCGATGAGAACGCCCTTTTTGTAGGAAAATTCCTCAATCAGAATCGAGGCGAAAATCGCCAGCACGGCATACGCCCCGTAAAAGGCAACTTGCACGAGCGCCGACTTTTCCTGCGGAATGGAAAAGATGTTTTTAAATGCCGGCACCAAATTGTCCGTCATGTTGTTAAGCAAGCCCCACAGCGCAAAGCAGGAGACGAGCATGATAAAAGGCACAAGAAACTTCTTGGGCACAACAGGGTTTGTTAGATTCGGGGTTTCCACAGCCGCAAGATTTTGCCTCACCGCCACAAGAAGCGCAAAGATTTTTTTTGCAGGGAAAACAGATTCTCGCGAGAAAACAGGCGTTTCTCCGATTTCTATCGGAGAAACGGACTCCGGGCACTTGCGACATGTAGAGAGAAGCGAACAGGAAGAAATTTCCTCTGCATCACGTTCCCGTGCGAAGCAAAAATCTTGGAAAAAACTCGCGCAAAGACGCAAAATCGCAAAGTTTTTGAAAGATTTTTAAATAAAAGCTCTGTGCATCTGCGGCTCCGTGAGAACCTCTTAAAAAAACTTCGCGGCTTGGCGGCTTCGCACGAAAAAAAAACGTTCCCGCAAGGAAAATTCCCCCACGGGAACGCACTCTAAGCTTTAAGCTCTCTTATTTGCGGCGGCGACGCGATACCACGAGCGCCAACGCCCCCAAGCCCGACAACAACCCGAACGCCGACGGCTCGGGAATCGCGATCCCGCTCGAAATAAATGCCAGTGTATCCGATCTCATATTTCCGAGAAACGCCACATCGCCAAGATATTTTTTTGTGTCGTATTTCTCATAAAAAATGCCCTCTCTGTAAGGCCCCAAAAGGCACAAATTTTCGCCGCGCGGCGAAACCCTCACCCGCAACATTTTATCGAAAGCATCTTCAAAGCTCGCCCCGCTGGAATCACACAGCCAAAGAGACGTTATCAGCTCCGTTTCGGGATCAAATGACGCGCCGTAAACCGTAAGCGCGTGGCGATCGTAAGGAATCGTAATCGTCATCGCATAACCTTGATTCAGTGCATAATAGACAGCACGGCTGATGTCCGTCGTATAATTCAAATCCCCGAGATTGTGCGTATTGTAACGCCACGCCATTTGGTCAACTTCGCTTTCCGCATATCGGTCTGCGTAGTATCCGCCGAGCATTTCCCAATTTTCTTGGGGATACCAGCCGCCCATCGACATTGCGGAATAATGCCCGAGCCACCAACGGTAGAGCCTGTCTGATTGTCCGGAAGACTGCCTTTCATAAACCCGAAGAAACGTGTCGTAAACTTGCGTTCCCGTCGGTGCAATTTTCGAAGGCGTTCCCGCGTGATGATCCTGCCAATGCGCTAAAACATTGCTCCCGGACGCCGCCCAGCAGGTCGGGTTCCAGCCTTGATCAATATTATAATAAGTGCTCGAGTTCGCCGGATCTACCCCCTTCGCAAAAAGCGTAAACTCCGCCGCAGAAAGCGTTCCCGCCGCACCGAACAAGGCAACAAGAACCGATATATGTATTTTTTTCATTGTGTTTTTCATGTCTGTTTTTATTTGAAAAAATATCTAAAACATACCTAACAGGTAAAATATATTTTGACTCCGGGAAGACATTTTTCCATAAGACAACAAATGCTCAAAATTTACACCAACACGGCAGCAATCCCGGCTCTTTTGTTTTTTTGCCTTCCCGCCGTCGCCGCGCCGGTTTTTATCGAAGGCGTTTCCGAAACAGGCGGCTGGTACGACGTAAACAAGAAGACCAAATGGAGCGATTGGCCGCAACCGAACGCGCTTTCTCCGGCCCGGCGCCCTTGGCAATGGATCGACCTTCCCGCCGACAACGCCATGTGCTGGGCTGCGGCAGGCGCAAACACGCTTCAATGGTGGCAGGACCGCTACGGGAACGTGCCCGCGGGAACACCGAACGGAACGGCGGAAACAACTTCAATCAACGGACTCCAAAATATCGCTCAACTCGAAATTTTCCAAACTATCTGCAACCACTGGATCGACGGCGGAAGCCACGTCGAGCAAGCTTGGAACTGGTGGTTCAACGGCGGAAGCCTGCATTCCACCTCGTTCCCGGGAAGCACAAAGCTCTCCGACGAAAATTCCGGCGGCTATTGGAAAGACCTCGGGCGCACCGTTACGCTCCGCGAAGACGCCTCCTACGACACTTCAAAACTCTGCGAAACCTACGCTTTTTGGGCAGATTCATCCAAAGAAACCGAATTTAAAAACGTCATCAAAAGCTATATCGACAACGATTACGGCACCGCACTCAGCCTCACCGGTCCCGTGGGCGGGCACGCCATCACCCTCTGGGGCTATGAAGAACGCGCCGACGGACAATTCATTCTTTTTCTGACGGACTCCGACGATCACGCGCACGGACTTTTCAAACAAGCCCTTTCCATGAACGACGAAGGCTATCTTTGCCTCAGCAGTATCGACGGCAAAGCTCAAAAATACGACGCTTTCAACGCCACTGCCGGAACCGGGCTTTATATTTCCGAAATTCAGGCACTAACCGTCCCCTTCAACGCGGCAGCTCCAATTCCCGAACCGTCGGCGTTCGGGCTTTTCGCGGGAACGCTCGCACTCCTCTCGGCATTGCGCCGAAGAAAACGAACCTAAAATCAGCAGGAAAGCTCGCCGCGTATTGCACGCGAAGCTTCGCCGTCAGTGCAAATTTCGATCAGGTGAATCCCCTGATGCGAGCGGAAACGCGTGAGGAGTTTGCCGAGTTCGGTGAGCGTTCCCGCGCGCGCATAATCCGCGCCGTAAGCCGCCGCGATTTTTTCAAAATCCGCCCGTTGCGGCGTAAGCCAAAGTTTTTCGAAATGCGGATTCTCTTTCGATACCGGCAAGTGCCGGAAAATATTCCCGCCGCCGTTGTTTTGCAAAACGATACACAAATTTCCGCAAAAATGCGGCGCGATTAAAAAACCGTTCGTGTCGTGCAAGAGCGACAAATCTCCCGTATAAAGAATCGTCTGCTCCATGCAGCCGTGCGCCACGCCGAGCGCGGTCGAAAGCGTACCGTCGATTCCGTTCGCTCCGCGATTGTGAAAAGCCCAAAAGCGCGCTCCCGCCGGGCAAAAGGCGTTCATGTCGCGCACCGGCATTCCGTTGGCGATAAAAATCGCCGTCTCGGATTCGGGTAAATTCTCGCAGAGAAAGCGCGCAATTTGCGGCTCCGTCGGCGTTCCCGTATTTTTGTATCCGTTTTTAAAATACGCATCGGATTTTGTTTTAAAACGCGCATCCGCCGTCTTCCACGCGGCGAGAAATTCCGCATTCGCGGGAACGCTTCCGTTTGTATCCGATTCGCAATTACAAAAAATATTATTCCAAATTTCACGGAAACGCGGTGCTACGATTTTCGCATTCGGGCGCGCCAAGGCGTCCGTGTTATCGCCGCAGTAATTGAAAAGATAAACCGGCGTTTCACCGAGCGACTCCAGCCAAGCGCGCAGAAATTTGCTTTCAGGCAAAGTTCCGATTTGCAAAATCACGTCGGGGCGAAGCGCGTCAAGGCTCGGAGAATACGGCTTGCCCGCGTTGCGGAAAATCGCGTCGTAACGCTCAATCAGGCGTTCCCGCGACAGCGGAAACCGGCGCAGCGGATGCGTCGCGTCCGCCAAAATCGGCGCGGAAAATTTCCGGCTCACGCGCTCGATATTTTGTGTGTCATCGTGCCCGGGCGGCACCGTTCCCGCGACGATTAAAACTTTTTTCCCGTCGAGAGAAATTGTTTCCGCATCCGTTCCCGCAGCGAGAAAATCGCGCATCGGCGCCTGCGGAATCATGCAAAATTTTTGCACGTCAAAATCGCCGGGAATTTCCCCCGGAAACGTTTTTTCCCAAACCGACGGCGCCAGCGGATCCCGAAACTGCACGTTTACATGCACGGGACCGCTTTGCTCCGTGCTTTGCTTCACCGCTTCAAACGCCGCCTCGCGCGCTTCCTCAAGCGAGGCAAGCTTCAGCGCGGGAACGCAATTTTTCTCCCAAACGGGGAAATGCGAAAAAATTCCGACCTGCGGAATGGTTTGCCCGGCATGGCAATTCTGAAATTCCGGCGGGCGGTCCGCCGTCACGACAATCAGCGGCGTGCGCGACATCCGAGCTTCCACGACAGCAGGAAGATAATTCGCCGCCGCCGTTCCCGACGTGCAAATCAAAACCGCCGGACGCACCGTACTCTTCGCTAAGCCGAGCGCGAAAAATCCCGCCGAGCGCTCATCGAGCACGGGAACGGTTTCCAAGCGGCGAATTTCCGCCGAAGCCGCCGTCAGCGGCGTCGAACGCGATCCCGGCGAAACCACCGCCGTGCGCACGCCGCAATTTTTCAGCGTTTGCATAAAAACCGCGCTCCAAAGCGCATTTGTGTTCCGGAAATTCATCTTTCGGCATTCTACCCCCGCCGACATTTTTTTTGAAGAAACAAAAATTTTTCGTGAGTAGCGGAAAGATTCTCGCGCGAAGACGCAAAAGTTTTTTATAAAAAAATCATTCGTGAAAATTCGTGTTTATTCGTGGTTTCTTTTTTTACCTTTTTTTAAAAAACTTCGCGGCTTAGCGTCTTTGCGCGAAAAAAAAACGTTCCCGCGACCGAAGCCGCGGGAACGCCACACTTAATAACGTATGAATTAATACATCAAAAAATTATTTGCGGCGGCGACGCGATGCCACGAGCGCAAGAGCGCCGAGACCCGCCAACATACCGAACGCCGACGGCTCGGGAATCAAGGATACCGACGTCGCCATCGCGCTTACAGCGCCTTCTGCATCCGTGTTGGCTACGTCTGTGTAGGTATCAACATTCCAAACCACGATGTTGTTTAATGCAGAAACGGCAAGCTCGCTCAAGTTGATTGCCGAGACGTTTCCAGTGTTGTCGAGCTTTCCTTTCAGATTTTTGTTGCTCCAAAAGGTGGAGCCGTCTTTCCAAATACGCGTTCCGGTATTTCCGAGGCTGATCACAACTGTGATATTCCCGGTAGAATCGGAGGAAACACCATATCCGGAAGTAAAGTAAGTATAATTAGTTGTACTACCTGAAACCCATGTTCCGGTAAACATTCCGGACGAGGAGAGCCCCAAGCCCAAATCAGCACTACCTCCATCAAGCTCGACCAACGGCTGAGCACTAGAAGTGACCCCACCGGCAAGCAAGGCGGCATCAAACGTCATAGCAATCGTTGAAACGGTTCTGGAGTGGCTATTAAAGCTAGTCCAATTTCCATCCGTGACGGAGAGCGTTCCGTTAGAATACGTGATGTTTCCGGCAGACGGTGTAAGAACTCCGTCAACCAAAGAGAGATAGCCGACGGCGTTATCCAGCGTAAGCGACTCTGCATTTGCGAAAGCGCTACCGGCGGCGAGGAGAGCCGCGAGTGTAATATATTTTTTCATATAATGATTAAGTTTAATTTTTAGTGTTAAAAGTATTTTTGAGGGTAAAAACGGGGATAAACGCGACGTTCCCGCCGATTTGTCCCAATTCTTAGCGTGGATTGTCGCAAAAAAAAAAAACGTCTCCGTCAAGCATGATTTTGAAAAAATCCGTAGTTGTATTTCGTTGGGTGCAGGTTAAATTTGTAGGTGTCGGTTATGTTGCGATTTCTCAAATTTTTGCGCCTGCTTTTTGTCGCTGTTTTCATTGCGGCACTGTGCGTTCCCGCTGTTGCGGATTCCCCGGAAAAAATTTTGCTGGGGCTGAAGCGCTCGCGAGCGGAGATGAAGGCGGTTTTTACGTCCCCGCTTTGTGCGCAACTGAAGAAAAACGTTTCCGAAAAAACCGTCAAAAGAATGAAGAACCCGGTTTTAAAAGATATTGCGGAGCGCATGTTGGACAAAACCTACAAGCCGAAGGTGCGCCGCCACCGGTTTCGTCCGTATTATCCTGTTTACAAGCTTTCGAAAGAGCTCAAGACCAATTTCTACAGCCAATTTGAAAATCCGACGGGGGTTTATTTTAAGGAGGGGGAAATTGCGGTTATCTTTGTCGGGAAAATCCCCAAGGGAGAAGAGGTTGCGCTAAAAATTCAATGTTGGGACAAGGACGAACGCTACGGCAAGGGCGACAGGTATCCGCTTCATTCGGGAGCGAATGTTTTTGAGGTAAAGCACAACGGGCTCGCGTATTTTGATTATTATACGGAAAACCTTGATGCCGCCCCGATTGCCGTCAACATTGCGACGGGAACGCCGAACGGCGTTTTTTACGAAGCGAGCTCAACGAACAAGGATTGGGAAGAGATGCTCGACAATATTGAGGGAGACTGCTTCGACATCGTCGGCAAATACGTTCAGCTTGTTTTTTGTGCGGAAACGATGAAGAAAACCTGCCCGCGAGACGGGCTCGCTCTCATACGCAACTACGATGAAATTATCCGCCTTCAGCAAAATGAAATTATGGGGCTGGAGCAATTCGGGCGGAGAAAACCCAACCACATGCACGGGCGCACAATGTGGAAAGGCTTTATGCACGCGGACGGGTTCGGAGCTTCGTTTAACGACAAGACGATGTCTCAAGTCGGTAATCCGGAAAGCGTGTTAAAAAACTCTTGGGCGATTTCGCATGAGTTCGGGCACGTTAACCAAACGCGCCCGAATCTGATGTGGGTGTGCACGACCGAGGTTACGAACAATATTTATTCCTGCTGGGCAAATTACAAGCTGAGCCCGGAAAATCTTCGTCTGGAAACCGAAAACTGCGCAGACCGCATGGGCGGAATCATCGGCGGGCGTTTTAATTCCTATTTGAACTCGGCATTAGTTTACAAAGAAAACTGGCTTTGCCAATACGGTCCGGACAAAAAGGAAGACTATGAGGACGGGGGAGACCATTTCGTAAAAGTGGCACCGCTTTGGCAACTTCAACTCTACATGAACGTGGCGGGGCGCGGTCCGGCGGATTTTTATCCGAAAATGTTCGAAATTGCCCGCAGGGCGGCGATCCCGAAAACGGAAGACGGGAAAAACGACAACGGAGCCTTGCAGCTCGAGTTCATGAAAAACGCCTGTAGGGTTTCAAAACAAAACCTCATGCCCTTTTTTGAAGCAATCGGGATGCTCAAACCGATTGACAGGGAGATGGACGATTACGCGCGCGGTCAACTGACAATCACGGAGGAAGATTGTAAAAAGCTGAAAAAATTCGGCGAAAAATTCCCGCCCGCCGCCAGCCCGGTTATTTATTACATTTGTGCGAATAATATCGAAGCCTTTAAGCAAGGCTTGCCCGTCAAAGGTTCGCGGGGACGCGCCGTTAAAGTCTCCGAAGACGGCACGACGCTCACGTTCCCGCACAGCAAGTGGAAAAACGTCGTCGCCTACGAAACGTATTCCGGCGACAAGCTCACGCAAATTTCCATGACGGGGCTCGGCTCGAAGCACAACGAATTTACCGTTGTCCGCTATCCCGAAGGCTCCACGCGCGTGGAAGCCGTGGGCTGGGACGGCACGCGCACGCACGCTTACGGAAAGAAAAAAGCCAAGAAGCGTTAGAGAAGCGCGCACCGGCGGTACGTGCTTTTTAGTTTTCGTCGAGAAATTTCTGCAATGCGTTCAAGTCATACGCGTCCGCGATTACCGGTTCTCCGCCGTGGGTAAAAATCCTCAAATCGGGGATACCCGGAATATTGTGCCGCTCGATAAATTTTTCGACGTTTTCGGTCCGATACGTTCCCGCCCACGGCATATTGTATTTTTTCATGTAGGAACAAACGTCTTCCTGTGTCCAATGAAAGCCGATGAGGACGATATCGATTTTATTTTTATTTTTTTTATAAAATTCGATCAGCTTCGGGGTAAACATCCGGCAGGGTCCGCACCAGCTAGCCGAGCCGTAAATGCCGACGTATTTTTTCTTTATTGCCCTGCTTACGGGTACTTTTTTTCCGTCCGCATCAAAAAGATTGTTTCCGAAAAGTTTTTTCCAGTTTTCGGTTTTCTGTTCTTTTCCGCAAACGGCGGGAACGTCGCCCGCACCCGGAACCGGCACGGGAACGCAGCAAAAGCCACAAAGCAGAAGCAGGGGAATAAGCTTTTTCATGCTCAGAATCTTCTCTCTCCGTCAAAAAAAGCGCGAGAAAAAACTCCCTTTGTGCGTTCCCGGAAAGCTATCCGTTCAGCACCCAAATTGAGCAGGTCAAATAACCGGCGAAGCAAACCCAAAGCGCGTAGGGAATTTGCAGATACGCTGCCTGCAGGTTGATTTTCCGATATTCGTAAATCGTTTTTACAATCAGCCCCAAAAGCAGCAAAAGCCACACAAAGGCCAACCCGAAACTGCGCCAACCGAAAAACACAAAGCACCACGAAAAATTCACGGCAAGGCTCAGCGCGTAAACAATGAGCGCACGCCGCCGCACAACCGCCTTTTCCGGGGATTTTTCCCGCCAAATCATTCCCGCGCTAATTCCCATGAGAAAGTAAAGCACCGTCCACACAATCGGGAAAAGAATCGCCGGCGGCGCAAGTGACGGTTTGTTTATCGTCGCGTAAAGAGATTGCATTCCCGACTCCGTAAGGTAAGCCGCCAGCGCTCCCGCACCCACCGCAATCAATACCGACACTGTGTAAACTTTCAGTTTCTCTTCCATAATACTGATAAAGCGACACCGAATCCGTTTTTCCGAAAAAATAACTTCTGCGCTTTCACAATCAAAAGCGCGCGGCGAATTTCGATTTTGCGTTCCCGCGGGAACGAAGATTAAACTGGCGGGAAAAATTTATTCCGATGGACGCCGCAGAACAAATCGCACTTCTGAAACAACGCACCGAAGTTTTTCTCGGTGAAGAACAACTTATCGAACGCATCAAAGCGGGGAAAAAACTCCGCGTCAAACTCGGCGTCGATCCCACGCGCCCCGACCTCACCTTCGGGCACATGGTCGTTTTCAACAAACTGCGCCAGTTTCAGGATATGGGGCACCAGGCCGTGCTCGTCATCGGCGATTTCACGACGCGCATCGGCGACCCGTCCGGCCGTAGCTCCACGCGCCCCGTTTTGACCGAAGAAGAAATCGAGGAAAACGCCAAAACCTACCTCGAACAGGCGTTTAAAATTCTCGATCCCGAAAAAACCGAAGTCCGCCGCAACAGCGAATGGTTCGGCAAATGGTCGATGATCGACACGCTCCAGCTCGCCCGCCAAATGACGGTGGCGCGCATGCTCGAACGCGACGATTTCGCCAAACGCTACGCCTCGAAAACGCCGATTTCCATCATCGAATTTCTTTATCCGCTCCTGCAGGGACGCGATTCCGTCGAGCTTCAAAGCGATGTCGAAATCGGCGGCACCGACCAGCTTTTTAACAATCTCGTCGGTCGCCAGCTCCAAAAAGAAGCGGGAATGCCCGAGCAAGCCGTGCTCACGATGCCGCTCCTCGTCGGCTTGGACGGCGAACGCAAAATGTCCAAAAGCTACGGCAACTACATCGCGCTGAACGATTCCGCGAAAGATATGTTCGGCAAAATCATGAGCGTTCCCGACGCCACGATGTGGATTTACTACGAACTTCTTTTGGAAAAAACGCCCTCGGAAATCGCCGCCATGAAAAACGAGCATCCGATGGAAATGAAAAAACAGCTCGCCGCCGCGCTCACCGCCAAATTCTACGGCGAAGAAGCCGGGCGCTACGAACGCGAACAGTTCGAAAACGTTTTCTCCAAAAAACAGGTGCGCGCCGATATTCCGGAATTTGCTTGGGACAAACTCGTTCCCGCGGGAACGCCCGACGCAAGCATCATCGATTTGCTCGCCGCAACGAAAATTTTCCCGAGCAAAAAGGAAATCCGCCGCCTCATCGAAGGCGGTGCCGTTAAAGTAAACGACGAAAAACTCTCCGACGTGAACGCGCGCCTCGCACGCGAAACCGCCGCGGGAACGGTTATTCAAGCCGGTAAACGCAATTTCGTGAAAATAATCAATAATGAATAGTGAATAACGAATAATTCAGTCTTCAACGTTTTTGCCTTAGGCAAAAACCTCGGCACTGTGTTATTCATTATTAACTATTCACTATTCGTTATTTATTAACTCTGCCGGGTACTCTGTTTCAGAGTCTCCGTAAGTTTTTTTAATTTCAAAAATCCTCTCATGGCGAAAAAACGCAAAGCCCGGAAAATCAATCCGCGAAAACTCAACTTCAAACGCCTCGCCGTTTGCGCGGGAATTCTCGCCGTCGCCGCCCTCGGCATCAAAACCGTTCACTTTTTCGGCGACGAAGAAACCAAAGATACCATAGAAAGCGGAATCGTAAGCGTCATCGACATCGTGCGGGAATGCCCCGCCACGCCCGACGAAATGGTTTTCCTGCTCGACGGAATCGCCCAACACCTGCCGTTCGTTTACGGGCAAAGTGTGGACGCGGGAACGCTCGACGCAACGGGACTTGTGCTCGGCGGAACACCCGAAAGCGACAAATCTCTCAGCTTTTTGAAAAACCGCGGCTACATCGTCGGCTACGACAACGCGGCAGGCAATCCCGCTTGGGTCGCCTACAAGGTTTTCCGCCCGAAAAGCTTCGAAACGGAAGATCGCCCCGCGTTTGAAACCGATACGCGTTCCCGCGCACGCGTCGAACCTTCCGACTACACGCATTCCGGCTACGACCGCGGACACATGGCTCCGAATCAGGCAATGGCGGTTTGCTACGGAGAAGCCGCCCAGCGCGAATCGTTTTTGATGACCAACATCGTCCCGCAGCTCCACGAAGTAAATGCGGGCGTATGGAAAGATTTGGAACAACGTATCCTAAAACGCTATACACACGCGTTCGGCGAAGTCTGGGTCGTCTGCGGTCCGATTTACAACAAGGAACAAAATCAGCGACGAAAACTCAAAGGAAAGGTGTTCGTTCCCGACGCGTTTTTCATGATTGTTGCCGACCGCGACGAAGAGCGCGGGAACGCTCTGCGCACGCTCGGTTTTATCATTCCGCACGAAAAAGGAATCGACGGGAACGCACGCGCTCACCTTGCAAGCATTCGCGAAATCGAACGCCGTAGCGGGCTGAATTTTTTCCGCGAACTCGACGAAATTACACAAAACGCGCTCGAGCTCAAACCCGCCAAAACCATTTGGTAAGTTTCCTTTTTTAGATTTTTAAAAAGCTCTCCCTCTTACCAAGAGGGAGGGGACCGCAAGCGAAGCGCAGCGGTGAGGGCGTTCCCTCAAACCACAAAAAAACATCCGTAAAAATCCGTGTTATCCGTGGTTAACCTCCCCAAAAACTCCGTGGCTCTGTGAGAGTGTTTTATTATTTTTTTATCAGCTCCACGGTTCGGGTCGGGAACGCGAAGCGGATTTCGGCGGCATTGAATCGGCGCAGAATTTCGAGATTTACGAAGTGTGCGAAAGCATTGGCGGCGGAAATATCGGAGCCCGAAAAAGCGTAAATTACGCGAATGTTTAAGGTGGAGTCCGTAAAGTCGCTAAAAAACACGGCGGGAACGCTTCCGGCTTCCAGTTTTCCGGAATTGTTTAAAACGGATTTTACGATTTCGACGGCTTCTTCGATTTTTTCCGGCGAAGTATCGTAAGTAAGACCGAGATTTATCACGCGGCGAATTTTTTCGCGCGAAGAAATGGTGGTGATTGCGCGATTGGCGAGATCTGCGTTCGGAATCGAAATTTCGTGATCTTCGATTGTGCGCAGTCGCGTGGATCTCAAGCCGATTTCGACTACGGTTGCCGGCGTTCCCGTGCCGATATCAACAATATCGCCGACGGTAAAGGGGCGATCGATAACGAGCATCGCCGTACCGAAAAAGTTTTTCACGGTATCCTGCGAAGCGAGGCTGAGCGCGAGTCCGCCGATTCCTATCATGGTAAGAATTTCCGCCGGTTGCGTATCCGTCAGCACGCGCACGACAAGTAAAATTCCCCAAAACAGGATAAGGATTTTCAGGACTGCGCCTGCCAGCGGTGCGAGCGAGGCGAACGCCGCGCTTCCCGTGTGTTTTTCCGCATATTTTCGAATAAAACGAATCGGCAAAAGCACAAGATGCCACAGCAGTTGCGTTTGCGCGATGATGATTAAAATCCAAAATGCGCGGTCGAGCAAAGAAGCGGCGGCGAGCATATTTGCCGCTTCGTTTTCGGCGGGAACGGGAAAAAGCAGCAGGCGATACGCAAGCACGCCGCCCGCCAAGCCCGAAACCGGAAGCATCCGGAAAACGGAATTTAAAACAATAAACGCAGCTCCGAAGCGACCGCGAAGCCAAGCTTGTAGCTTTTCGGAAAATTTCAAAAGAGCACGCGAGGCGATTTTTCCGGCAGAAAAACCGACGAGTGCCAAAGCAAGAAACATCAGCGTATCAAGCCCGCTCGGGAACGCGGTTTTTACGGTTTGAACAAATGAAACTTCCATTTTTTACTTCGGAATTAAAAATCAAAAAAGCCCTTGTGATTAAAGTTCTTTTTCCCAGGACGAACCCAACAAAACGATTTCGGGAACGAGATCGATTCCGGATTCCGCTTTCACGATTCCGTGAACGCGGCGTACAAGCGAAAGAACGTCTGCCGCTTTGGCTCCTTCTTTTGCGATAATGAAATTGGCGTGAATATCCGAGATTTCCGCGCCGCCGACGCTTGAGCCTTTGAGCCCGAGATTATCGATGAGCTTTCCGGCGGAAATGCCCGTGGGATTCCTGAACGTGCAGCCGGCAGAGCGTTCCCGCGGCTGAGAATCGCGCCGCACCTCGGCATAAGCGGAAGTAACTTTTTGAATATCCTCAAGCGAGCGGTGCTCTTTGGAGCCCAAAACGGCACTGAGGACGATGGCACCGTGGAGTTCCGGGCAATCGCGATAAACGGGATTCATCTGTTCGCGCCGAGCTTCATGGCGCGTGCCGTCGGGCATAATCCATTCAACGGATTCGACGACATCGAAAATCGAAGCTCCCATCGCGCCGGCGTTCATCCGCAATGCGCCGCCAAGCGTTCCCGGGATTCCTTCCAAAAACTCGAAGCCGCCCAAGCCTTCGCGCATTGCAAATCCGCACAGTTCCTTGAGCTTCGTTCCCGCGCCGACACGGATACGGTCGCGCCCGTCCGATGCCGTTTCCGCACCCGGGTCGAAACCTCGGCGAACGCGCCTTGCGCCGCGCCACGCCGGCTGGGAAAGCCGGATCACCAAGCCGGGAAAGCCTTCGTCTGCAACGAGAAGATTGGATCCGCGCCCGAGCACAAAAACCGGAATTTCGTAAACGGCGGCGCCGCGAAGAAGCACCTCAAGCTCGTTCACGTTTGCGGGTTCGGCGTAAAAACGAGCGTTCCCGCCGAGCCCCAACGTTGTCATTTTCCCAATGGATTTATCTTCTTCAAAGAGAGTATCCGCCGGCAAAAGCCGTTTCATGCGTTGAGCAAAGCCTTCCGAATCTCCGCGCGTGCGGGAGGCTTCTTTGAGCCACAATTCCCGCACAAAAACGGCGGCGGCGATGCGGTCAATATCGCCCGCGCCGATGAACGCGACGAGGGTTTCCGTTGCCTCGCTTTCGGCAGCAATTTCCCGCAGGCGGGCGTGAAGTCCCGCCGTATTCGAATACAAATGAATGCTTCCCGTTCCCGCCGGAATGTTGGCGAGAATGTCCGCAGCATCGCCACCGGGAACGTGAGCCTCTCCGGCGGAATAAACCGGCATCAGTAAAGTTTCATCCGCAACGGAAAGGGCTTTTGCAAATTCCGATGCGTATTGCCTTGTGCGGGAATACCGATGCGGTTGAAAAACGGCGACGACTCGCCCGAGGTGCGTTTCCCGCAAAAGCCGCAAAAGCGCGGATATTTCCGTCGGGTGGTGCGCATAATCTGCAATGACCTTAAGGCGATTTCCGCGATAAAGCACATCTTGACGCCGACGCATTCCGGAAAATTTTCCGAGCGGCTCTACGCCGATTTTTCCGTTTCCGATATAGGCGGTAGCGGCGAGTGCCAAAACCGCATTCATGATGTTGAAACGTCCGGCAACGGGAAGTGTCAGCGTTCCCGTATTAAATTTTCCGCCGAGTTCCACGACGGTTTCGCTGTTTCCCGCCCGCAAAACCCGAAATGCGTAATCGCCGCTCGGTCCGACCTTGAACACGGGAACTTCAACAGATGAGGCAATACGCTCAAGCCGCGCAGAATTTTCCGGAATAAAAACGGCTTTTCGCGTTCTTAAAAATAAATCGCGAAACGTTTTTTCCAAATCTTCCTCGCAGCGATAATAGTCCGGATGATCCCAATCAAGATTAACGGCAACTGTAATTTCGGGGGAAAAATTGGAGATTGTGCCGTCGCTTTCATCCACTTCGGCGACTACCCAATCCGTTGCCGAGGAAAAATGCGCCGGCGGCTGAGACGGATTCCTGTAGAGACCGCCGAGCACATAGCCGATGTCCGTTCCCGCCGCTATAAGGGATTGAGCGAGCATGCCGCTCGTGGTTGTTTTCCCGTGACTTCCGCAGACGGCTACCAGTTTTTTCGATGCCACGCGCTCGGCGAGAAGTTCCCCGCGGCGCACCATGCGCATACCGCGTTCCCGCGCCAAATCGTAGAGCGGGTGCCCGGGCTTGACGGCACTGGAACGCCCGACGAGAGCAACCTCCAAATCCGGGGTGGAGGTCAGTCGCACACCCGCTTTTTCCAAAAATGCGAGCATGGGAGAATCTGTTGCGTCGTCCCAACCGGAAATATCCCATCCTTCCTCGCACATGTAAACGGCGAGCGGACCTACACCCATTCCGCAAACTCCGAGAAGCCATGCGGATTTTTCAGTCGAAATACTCATTTTTAGGTTGGAAATCAGTTTGCGAAAATTATGAACAGATTAGGTTTTTGCGGGATGAAAGTCTCTTTCCGTTCGGAATTTCATTGAGCTTTTATGCCTGTTCTGCACGGATAATTTTTCGTTCCTTAGTGGCGTAGTGCACGAGGTCGGAAACAACATTGTCCCAAACGTATTCGCGCGACAGTTTTTCGATATTTTCGCGGAAACGCGGCAACAGATCTTTATCGGAAATAATTTCGAGAACGATACTCGTAAGTGAGTCGATCTCGGATTGCGGCACCATTATTCCCGCGCCTTTTTCCTGATAATATTTTGCGTTTGCCGCCTGATGATTATCTGCGGCAAACGGATAAGGAACGAGAATTGCGGGAACGCGGCAAGCGATGCACTCCGCAAGCGTTCCCGCGCCTGCACGGGAAATAACAATATCTGCGGCGGAAAGAGCTTCCGCCATCGTATCGCAGAAAGGAATAAACCGGGCAACAACGGGCGCTCCGGAAGCGGAAGTTTTTTCGATAAGTGCGTCTTTAATATCCTTTCCCGGCCCCGTCACGCAAAGCACGGAAATGCCGGCAGCGGAAAATTGTTCCCAAGCGGACAAAATCCAATCGTTGAGAGGTTTTGCTCCTTGGCTTCCGCCGAAAATCGCCAAAAGCCTACCGTGTTCCGGGAAACCGAGCATTCGGCGGCATTCCGCCTTATCAAGCGGCTTAATTTCGCGTCTCACCGGAAATCCCGCAGAGCGGAAAACCAAGGGAGAAAGTCCCTTTACACGAACTCCCGGAGGAAGATAAACCCGTGTCGAGATTCTGGAAATCCAGCGCACCGCCTTGCCCGGAATGCGGTTTGCCTCATGCAAAATAACGGGAATGAAAAGCACTTTACACACAAGCGCCATTCCCAAAGTCATAAACCCGCCAAAGCTGACATAAGCCGCCGGGCGATTTTTCAGAAGAAAAGCAAACGCGAACGCAATCGCCGAGCATTGCGAACAAAAAAACCGAAACAGCCCCATCGGCGAAAAATCCAGCCCCGCGCCCGGTGCCCGACGAAATTCCAACTGCGGATATTTTTCCAAGAGCCGCGCATCTATCTTCTTTCGGCTCACGATCAGAACACAACGGTAGCCGAGATCCGTGAGGCGTTCCGCAAGTGCAATCCCCGGCGATAAGTGTCCGCCGGTTCCCCCGCAAGCAATAACGAATGTTTTTCTCATAAATAAAATCCGATTTTTTTAAACGGTATCGCGCTCCCCGTTAAATGCCGGCAACGGGAACGCGCTTCGACGCCAACTCCGCATCGCATTGAGCATCATTCCGGTCAGCGAAAACATTACGACAATATTACTGCCGCCGTAGCTGACAAAAGGAAGCGACATCCCTTTCGTGGGCAGCATTCCCGTCACCACGCCCATATTGATAAGCGCCTGCAAAACAATGAAAAGTAAAGCTCCCAAGCAAATATTGAAGTAAAAAACATCCGGAATGCGGCGAAGCCTGAAAATCACGACCAGAAAAATTAACAGAAAAACGAGCACCACCGTGGAAGCGAAAACGAAACCGAGCTCCTCTCCGACAACGGCGAAAACAAAGTCCGTATGCGCTTCCGGAAGGAAGTAACGATACTGCACACCGTTTCCCAAGCCCTCGCCTTTCCAGCCGCCGCCGCCGAACGCCAGCAATGCCTGCCAGAGCTGGTAGCCTTCCTCCAGCTTTGTTCCCTCGGGATCTAAAAATGCCGTAATTCGCTTCAAGCGGTTCGGCCAAAAATAAACGACTGCCGAAAACGCCGCCAAGCCGGCTGTCACGACGGGAACGAGGTAAGCTAAACGGGCACCGGAAAGGAAAAGCATGGAAAAACCGACGGCAGCGCAAAGAGCCATTGTACCCAAGTCCGGACCCAACGCCACGAGCCCGCAAAGCAACCCGATGATGAGGCACGGATTAATGAATCCGAAAAACAAATCTCCGAGAAACTCGGATGTCGGAATACAAAAATGTTTAGGTTTCCACCACGTTATTTTCGCATGTTGTAAAAAACGTTGCGCTTCCGCGAGATAGTGAGCAAGAGCGAAAACAAGCGTGATTTTTGCAAAGTCGCTCGCCTGAAACCGAAGAAAGCCTAAATTAATCCAGCGCCAAGAGCCGTTCACTTCCACACCCGGGAACGTCGAGCCGAAAAATTTTACCCCGGGAATCGCAACCCGCGCGCAAATCAGCAAAACACAAGCCAACCCGACAATCCACCACACATATTTTCGCAACTTTTGCAAGTTCACCTTGTAAAAGAAAAATCCTGCGATCATCGCGGGCACAAGGTAGATCAGTTGCATCCGAAACGTATAGAGCGGATCATGCTCCAGGCGCATGGACTCCCGCAAATACTGACCGGCGCTCGTCTGTATTACCAAACCGAAAGTCGCCAACACCAGAACAAAGAAAACGACAATCCCCGCATCTGTATCGAAGCGGGGAAAGCCGGAAGAGGAGCCGGGACGCTCAGACATTAATTCGAATCCTTATTCGAATTGAACCCGGAAAAAACTATTTTGCCGGCGTTCCCGTTGCCGGACCGGAGGACTCGGACTTGTCCGCCGAAAAAGAAGAACCGAACTCTCCGAAACCGCCTTCAGGCATTCCGAAATTTTCTTCAGCATCTGCAGTTTCGGCAGATTCCTTCTTTTCCTCAGGAGCTTTTTCGGGTTCCGATTTCTCGGGAACGCCCTCCGCCGGAGCAACCGCTTTCGGAGCTTCCTCAGACGCGACCTGCGCTTCCTTTTTTTCTTCCTCCGTCGATTCCGGTTTTTTCTGTTCCTTGGACGGAATCACCAGCTTTTGCCCCACGAAAATCGTGTCTTTTTTCAAGTTGTTTGCCTTCTTCAGCTGAGCAACGGAAACTTTGTGCTTTTGGGCAATCGTTCCGAGAACATCACCTTTTTTAACGATGTAAACATCACCGGAAACCGCAACTTTTTCTTCCTTAGCTTTCGGTTTCGGTGCCGGGATCGTCAGCTTTTGTCCTTCAAAAATCATGCCATTGAGGGAAATGCCGTTCGCATCCGCAATCTCTTTCGGTGTTACACCGTGGCGGACAGCGATTGTTGAAAGCATATCGCCCTTCTGAACGCGGTAAACCGTCGCTTTTCCCGTAGTTTCGGAAGCGACCGGAGCCGGAGCCGTTTTTCCTTCCGCAGGAACAGCTTTCTTTTTTTCCGGAACGGAGGCGGCGGGAACGGCGGAAGCCGGAGCCGGTGTCGACGAAGCGGGCTTTGCAACCGCCGGTCCGGATTTGCGCGCGCCACCGGAATAAATACTCGTGTCGCTGTGCCAGGTATCGGAGCCGCTTTCAGGTCCGCGGCAACCGTTGACAAGAAGGAGGAATACGCAAATGTGAGCGAATACAACTCCGGAAACTGTGAGCAGGGATCTCATGAAGGTTTTATTTTTTTTAATGAATGGATTGCAAGAAAACGGGAATCTGAAGACGGGTTCTCATTTATCTTGTTTGACAGAAGTTTTGTAATTTTTTTATGAAAAGTCGAAACTATTTTTATGTTATTCACAAAAGTTTTATCCACATACAAAAACTTTCCGTTTTTATGTGAATAACCATTCCAAGCCTTTTAAAATAAAGGTTTTCTTTGTTAATTTTTACGGAATAACCTCCGAATTTTAAAAGTTATTCACATTTATTCTCAGGTTTCCGTGGTAATATCTTTGTGAATAACCTTAAACTTCGGCTTTGAAGTATCGCGTATTCGTTTCGCCGACCGTAAAGATAAAAACTTCAAAGAGCAATCCTATTTTCTACTTTTATGGTAATATTTTTTAGAGAACCCAAATGTTGCTATTTTGATGTTAGTCTTCTTTATCTTCGAAATCGTCGGATTCGGGATCGTAAATGGATTTGGGAATTGCCCAAGACCAAATACGATGAAGTTTCGGAGCAATTTTCCATTCCGGATTTTCCAAGGTTCCGCTGATTTTTACGGGAAGCAATTGGGTCGATGAAGAACCCCATTCCACGAATTTTCCGATGAGCGGTATTTGGGTGCCGCGCAGATTTCTAAATATCGCCTCGCCGTCGATTGAAAAATCGGCGAGAGAAAGATCTGCCTGAATATCGATTTCCCCGCTGTCTCCGAAAATGCGCGTATCCGGCAAATGAATCATCCCGTTATTGATGGAATAAGTCCCTTCTGCCCTATCCATCGGGAACGTCGTCAAATCTATTTTCAAAGAGGAAAGTAGCTTTGAGAATCCGCCGAAGATTTGAAGATTGAACAGATTTTCGTCTTCAACGAAAAATTTTCCCGTTGCCGAAAGAGAGCGAATATCCGGAAGCGTAATCGAACCCGCAAAAGACGCATTGATTACGGAAGTATCTTTGTGTTCGGAAAGTTCTGCTTCGGCGGGTGCATTTTTTTCGGTAGAAATTTCGCCTTCAAGTTTTGCAATTGTGTCGAAAAGGCGGGAACGCCGAATGTTTTCCAATTCCAAGTCGAGCTCGACCCGAGTATTTTCCGAGCCTGTTCCGTCTTCCGGAAGTTCCACGCGGATTTTTCCGGAAACGAGTCCTTCTTCCACTTCGGCAAAAAACGGACCGCCGACAAAAACGACGCCGTTATCGTAGAGGATTTCACCTCTAAAACTGTCCCCTTCTATTCCGAAAACGGAAAACGCTCCGGGAAGCTCTCCGTGGACCTGAACGGCAAGGCGATCCGGGTAATACGCCGGATCTCCGCTGAGGTATCCGCAGACGATTCCCGTTCCCGCCTCATCGGTTTCAATTCCGGAGAGAGCTTCCGGCAAACCTTCTCCCACGATTTGAAAAACATCTTTAGGCGGCATGGAACCGTCGAACAAAAAGCGAAAATCGCGGTAGTGGTATTCCGGCTCCATTGCGTAGTGCCATTGCAAATTACCGAAAGCGAAATCCTCTCCTCTTTTAAAACGCATATCAAACGCGGTAATCAGGAGCGGATCCTCATAAACGCGCAGAGAAACTTCGTCTATAAGCACTCCGTTCCCGTAGCATTTTTCACCGGCAATAGCACCGAAAACGTATTCCCAGCGTTCGCCCCAGCGCCCGTAAACGTCAATGTCGGCACGGGGGCGCTTTTCGCTCGGAGCTTTTTTCAAATCGCGCCAAATTCTTTCCCAGAACCAGCCGAGACGTCCGTCGATGTATTCCGGATCGACGGAACCCCAGGTGCGCACCCGAAATTTTCCGTCGTCGGCAAATTCAAAAAACATGTCCGCATAAGCTGCGAAATCGGAACCGATAGCCGTAACATTCGGCAGTCGAATTTCCTCCGGAGAAAGCGTTCCCGCGACGCGTAAACCGCAGAGATGAATATTTTCAAAAACCGTTTCTCCGGCAAAAAAATTAAAATTTGTATTTTCGAAATTAAAATCCGGTCCCAGAGTCAAGGTTCCCCGAAATTGCGGATTTTCGGTAAACTTTAGTGCTTTTACTTCATCCCGCAGAGCGATTGCGCGCAACTGAGGAAATTTCCAGATTAAGTTCGGATCAGCGGAAATGTCGTAAGAGAGTTCCAACGCCGGGGTTTCCTGTGCGGAAAAAAGCGTTCCCGCGCAGACAAGTGCAGTTTTTTCCAAAACAACATTTACTTTGAAATCGAAATTTCCCGAAAAATCAAAATTTTCCGTTGAAGCAACCTCACCGATTAAAGCTTCTAAATTTAATTCTCCCTGCCTTAAATTCACCAAGCGAAAACGATCCGCGCGCAAAAAAATCCGTTCAGGAATTTGAAAATCTTTATGATACAAATTCAATTTGGGAAGGCTTGAAAAAAGGGTTACTCGTTTTGCGCTTCCGAGAATTTCTTCAGTAAAAAGATTTCCCGATTCAAAGCTTGTATTTTCAGCAAAAATACAAAGCGGAGAATCAAACACCACGTCGCCGGTCAAAAAATCGAAAGAGATTTTTTGTTCAATCGAAATGTTTTTTAAATGTATTTTTTCATTAAAATTCAATTCCCGAAAAAGAGCCGCGGTATCGAACACAAGCGAGTTTTCCGCAAAGCTCATTTCCGCAGTCAGTTCACAGGAATTGAGTAAGGACCGGAGATTTTGAGTCCGAAAAATTTCGGATATTTCTCCTGCAAAACGCGTTATTCCGACAGTCGGTTTTTCGGAAACGGCGTCTTGAATTTTTCTTTCGGATTCCCGGAAATCCGAAATTCTCAAGGTTTCGGAAAGTATAGCCGCTTCCGGAATTTTCCCATAGACGACAATTTTTGCGTTCCCGAGGCAAAATTCAGCGGAATCCACGCAAACGTTGCCGTCTTTTCGCCGCAAAATCAATGTTCCGTCCGAAAAAATAACATCTTCCTTACCTGTCGGAGAATTTGACGCAGGACAAATAAATTTCGCTCCGTCCACGTAAACAAAACGAGGCATCGGATTTCCGGAAATCAGCGCATCCGGTCCCAGTTTCACGGCACAACGCCGAATTTTCAAAAATGAATCGGAATTGGTTGCACCGACGGAAATTCCCTTCGCCGTAAGCACGGTTAAATTACGCAGGCGCACATCCTCGATTGAACAATAAGTGCCTTCCGATTCTAATTTTTTCAAAAAATATTTTACGATGAAATCGGGAACGCGAACTTCGGAAACGGAAATGTAAAGTAATCCGACCTGAATCCCCAGAAGCAATGCCAATAAAATCCAGAGCCTTTTTGCAAGCCCTGCAATCACGCAAAAAATTTTACTTCTGACTTTATTTTCGTCCGGCATCAATACCTTGAGAATGAACTATTTACGTCGCGGAAACCACATATTTTTGAAAAAACAGAAAAGTTCTTTTGGTTCAGCGTTCCCGAAGAGAAAAAAGAGAGTTATTTTTTTAATTTTTTTTGTAAAAACATTAAAAAAATGACTTTTTACACAAAAACAGTATCTTTTAAACAAGACTTTTTTAAAAAAAGTTTCTTTATTTTATGCGGATTAGAAAACTTTTTTGAAAATTTTTAAAAAATCTATTGACGTTTTAAAATATTTAATCTTTAATGCTTTCATACTTAATAAATTTTCTCTCACTTAGTGAGAGATGGGGTAATAAGCAACGAGATATAGAAAATAAAAGACCGGTCGCTTAGGGGTAGGCGACCGGTCGTCATTTTTACACATAGCGACAGGGTGTTTTTTTGATTTTCCTTCTTCAAAAAGCAACTCATAATCGGGGCGTTATGTTGAGAATAGGACGCCTTACCATCAGTAATCGGACTGTTTCCGGGCAATCCCCGGACTTGAGCGGTATCGAAATTGAGAAGCAGCTCGTGGAATTACTCGGCGAAGATATAAAATTTGTTACGCGTATTGTCGGTCACGATCGAAATCGTATCGCAGATGCCATTCGTTCCCTCGTTGACGACGAAGGGTGCACGCTTGTTCTTACGGCGGGAGGAACGGGACCGCTTCGGCGCGACGTAACCCCGGAAGCTACGCGTCTTGTCATTGAAAAGGAATTGCCGGGCTTCGGCGAAATTCTCCGTATGAAATATTATGAAACGACGAAAACGGCGGTTTTACTTCGCGTGACGG
The DNA here is from genome assembly GCA_017531845.1 of Opitutales bacterium. Lineage (GTDB taxonomy): Bacteria > Verrucomicrobiota > Verrucomicrobiia > Opitutales > UBA953 > Spyradosoma. The sequence goes on from JAFXKI010000004.1 coordinate 64,534, forward strand.
CTGGAATTCGGAGCCATGCACTCATCGTAAATTTACCGGGGACGCCTGACGGCATCCGTTCTTCCCTGGAAATTCTCGGTCCGGCGATTTACGAGTGTGTCGTTCATATTCGTTAAACGGAAGCATTGCGGAATTTCCCGACAAAAAATGCAAAAATCCCGCGCAATTCTTTTATTAAATCTAGGTTCTCCCGATTCTCCGACCGTTCCCGCCGTTCGCAAGTATTTGCGGGAGTTTCTTGGAGACGGATACGTTATTTCTCTTCCGTGGATTTTTAGAAAAATTCTGTTGGAATGCTTTATTTTACCGCGGCGTCCCAAAAAATCTGCGGCTCTTTACAAGCGTATTTGGACGCCGAACGGCTCTCCTCTTATTTATGAGACGGAAAAATTGCGAGAACGCCTTGCGGAGAAACTTTGCGGGAGGGCGAAGGTTTTTTGTGCAATGCGCTACGGAAACCCGGGAGTCAAAAACGCTCTTCAAAAGATAAAAAGCGAAGGTATTTCCGAGGTTTTTATAATTCCGCTCTATCCGCAATGTGCGGAATCTTCATGGATTACGGCAGCAGAGCACGCGAAAAAAATTTTTGAAAAAAATGCGCCGGAAATAAGCATTCGCTTTGCAAAACCTTATTATGAAGAACCGGAATTTATCAAGGCACTTGCCGAAGTTGCCGAAAGATTTATTGCCGGAAAAAATTTTGAAAAGCTTCTGATTTCATTTCACGGCGTTCCCGTTAAAACACCATTAGCACAAAGTTACAGAAAAGAATGCGAAACAACGGGAACACTACTTGCAAAAGCTTTGAACTTGCCTGAAAACCGTTGGGAAGTGGCATTTCAATCGCATTTCGGAAAAGGAAAGTGGCTGGAGCCTTCAACCGAATGCCGTCTGGAAAATTTACCTCGGGAAAATGTAAAAAATCTTGCAGTTATCGCACCCGGATTTTCAGCGGACTGCCTCGAAACGCTTGATGAACTTGCTATTCGCGGAAAAGAAAAATTTCTCAAAGCCGGCGGGAACGCGTTTTTTACAATTCCTTGCTTAAATGATTCTGAAAGCTTTGTTAAATTTTTGTCCGAGCTTTTTCTCCGAAATTTTCCGGATATCTAAATAACGGGGACGTTCTCCGTTTTTTTAATTTTTAACCCGAATTTTTATTTCGCAAAAAACTGCGGCTTTAATTATCAATTGGGAATTAACTTATTTCAGAAACTTTTTGTAAATGAGCGCAGGAAATATCGAATCGGCAAAAATCATTATCGACGGCAAAGAATATCTTGCTCCCGTTTTTTGCGGAAGCGAGGGAGAGCGAGCCATTGATATGATGAAATTTCGCGCTCAGACGGGCTACATAACTTACGACGACGGTTACGGGAACACGGGATCTTGCACCAGCGGAATTACGTTTATCGACGGAGAAAAAGGGATTTTACGTTACCGCGGTTACCCGATCGAAGAACTCGCAGCCCGCTCCAATTTTATTGAAAGCGCATATCTCGTAATTTACGGACGCTTACCAAATTCAAAGGAACTTGAAGATTTTAGAAATAGTATCTTAGTAAACGCGGGAATTCATGAAGGATTGAGGAATTCTTTTACAGGATTTCCGCCTTCTGCGCACCCGATGGCTGTGCTTTCCGCGATGCTTAACGCTCTCGGCTGTTATCACCCCGAGTTGTCTTCAAATAACCGGAAACAAGACTTGGAAAATTTTGACAAAACGGCAACGGTTTTGATCTCCAAAGTCCGTGCATTGGCTGCAATGTCTTACCGCTTCCGTCAAGGCTTTCCGGTAATTTACCCGAAACGCGGCTACAATTACTGCGAAAACTTTTTACACATGATGTTTTCCATGCCCGGTGAAGACACACAAGTTCATCCGGACATCGCGAAAGTTCTCGATATCTTATTATTGCTACATTTGGATCATGAGCAAAATTGCTCAACTTCCACAGTGCGCATGGTAGGGAGCGGCGGTGCAAACCTTTTTGCTTCGGTTTCTGCCGGTGTTTGTGCTCTTTGGGGACCGATGCACGGCGGTGCAAATCAGGCAGTGATTGAAATGCTCACGGAAATTGAAGCAACCGGAGATGACGGTTCGAAATTTGTTCAGCGGGCAAAAACCGGCGAAGTACGTCTGATGGGATTCGGTCATCGTGTTTACAAAAATTATGACCCAAGGGCGAAAATTTTGCGGGAGCAGTGCCACAAAGTTGTTGATACGCTCGGTGCGGGCGATCCCCTTTTGAAAATAGCTCACAGACTGGAAGACATTGCGCTCAACGATGAATACTTCCAAAAAAGAAATCTCTATCCGAACGTTGATTTTTACAGCGGAATTATTCTTCGAGCCTTAGGCATTCCCTTAAACATGTTCCCGGTCATTTTTGCCATGGGGCGCATGCCGGGATGGATTGCTCAATGGCACGAAATGGCATCGAGACCGGGCGGAAAGATTCACCGCCCGCGCCAGATTTACACCGGAGAATGTATAAAAAAATTCGTTCCGCTCATGGAACGTGAATAATACGGGAACGCCAAATAACGCGAAAAAGCACGGAAAGGTAAAAAAACTCCGTGCTTTTTTTCTCGCATAATTTAGCTGAATGGAAACAATTGGAGGGGTTATGAATGAACTCAGTTTCAGCGATCAGGCAATGACGGAGCTCAACAAACTTTCGGCTCTCGAACAAATGCCTCTAATTGATGCACTCAGCACCGTAACCTCTGAAGAACTCAAAAAAAATAAGAGCAAATACGGTGCTTTTTCCCGCGGCGGAAAAACATACTACCGCTTACGGGAAGGTGATTTACGTATTTATTTTACCGAAAGCAAAGGTGCTATTTTCTGTAGCCACATCCTTTATAAACACAGCATCACCGACTTTGCTTTCCGCTCCAAATTGCCCGTAAAAGAAGAACACCTTATCGAGCAGGATAAAAACTTTTGGGAATATCTCGATTCACTGAGTAAATAATTTTTTTATTACGCTCACAACCCCTGTTAAAAAATGGACGAAAATACCCAAGAAGAAAAGAAACCCGTAAAATACGGGAATGTCCGTGATGCCGCACGTATTTACCTTTTGCCGAATTTTTTTACGGCGGGAAATATGTGTTGCGGTTTTTTCTCTTTGTGTAAATGCATTGAGGCAAACCATACACCGAATATTGCCGCTGCGAACGAGCTTTACATGATGGCGGTCTATCTGATCTTCGGAGCTTGTATTTTCGATCTTTTTGACGGACGCATGGCACGCATGTTTAAGAAGGAATCCATGTTCGGAGCGGAATTTGATTCCATTGCCGATACCGTTTCCTTCGGCGTCGCTCCTGCATTTCTGGTTTACTTCCTGATATTCGATCCGGCTCGATCTAATTCTTTTGACTGGGTTAACAGCTTTATAGCAAGCACCGGTGCTATTATCGGCTTCGTCTATTTGCTCTGTGCCGGGATTCGATTAGCAAAATTCAACGTGCTAACCAATCCTCTGATTCCCGGGAACGAAAAGAAAAGCCCCGCATCGGATTTTATGGGAATTCCTTCACCGGTTGCCGCTGCCATTACGGCTTCTTTTGTCTTGTTGCTGACTCATCTGAACTCGGACGAAAATGCCGTCGAAGCGACATCCACGCTAAAAACATGGCTTCCTATCATACTCTTGCCGACAATGTTGCTTGTTTCCATTTTAATGGTAACAAATATTCCCTACCCGACTTTTAAACACATAGACTGGAACAGTAAGGCGAAAGCTCAGGCGTTTATTTTTATCATTCTGTTTATTATCGTTGCGGCAAAATTCCATATTTTTGCAATCCCTGCTGCTTTGTTAATTTACGTTTTTTACGGCTTAATCCGCGCTTTGAAAATGAAAATAAAGAAAGCAAAAGCCGGGAACGTACCTGTAAACGATGTAGAAGAAACCTTCTAACAGCCTGTTAATAAACAGAGGATAAATTTGTTAAGGATTTATTCAGTCTATTACGGGAACGCAATTGACGTTCTTATTATCAAAGTAAATACGTCTGAAAAGGGCTTTAAATAAAAGGTTACCACAAGTTACGCACATTTTTAACAGCCCTAATTATTACGAAGATATTTAAAGAAAAGAGAAAAAATAAAATATCAATAAACAACATCTTTTTGTGAAAAACATAGTGTTGCGTCAATAACTCTAATTAAAGATTCTATTTATCATGAAATTTAAAATTAACCGCGAATTTTTTGCCGCAGGATTAAGTCAAGTCGTCAATATTGTAAGCAATCGCCCTACTCTTCCTGTTTTCAGCAACGTTTTGATTGAAGCGGAAGACGGAAAGGTGCGTTTAACGACAACAAATCTCGAAATCGGTATTCTTTGCTTAGTTAAGGCGGAAGTTATCGTTCCCGGAAGCATTACGTTACCGGTGAAAAAATTGAAAGACATTGTCAGCGGTTTGATGGGGAGTGAAATCAGTTTCGAACTCGTTTCAGGAACGAAAGTTAAAATTACTTCCGGAAGCTCGGATGCTGTAATGACCGGTATTGAAACGGAACAGTTCCCGCCCTTACCTGTTGTCAGTAATGAAAATCTTTTCGAAGTCGAGCAAAGCGATTTGTCTACGATGATAAAGAGTGTTTCTTACGCACAATCAACAGACGAAAATCGCTATGTGCTTAACGGTGTTTTCTTTAATTTTTCGGATGATGGCTTGGTGTTAGTGGCAACGGACGGACGTCGCCTTGCAACCTGTGAACGCAAAGTTGCCGTCAGTGAAAATAAGCTGACACCTTTTATTCTTCCCGCTAAAACGGTGAATGAACTTCAGAAACAACTCGGCAACAAGGGAAAAGTCTCTATCGGCTTGAGTGAGCGTCAGGTGATGTTTGAAGTCGATATTGACGAAAAAGCCGATAACGGTCTTTGCGATAAAATAAAAATTGTTTCTAAGGTGGTTGAAGGAAACTATCCGCAATACAAGCAGGTAATTCCGAAGGATTCCGGAAATCGTATCGAAATAGAAAGAGATATGTTCCTGCGTTCTGTTGATTTTGCCGCAAAAGTAACTACGGACAAAAATAATTCCGTTCACTTGAATATTTCTCAAAATTCCGTCGAAGTCGCCGCTAACGGAGGAGAAAATGAAGCAAGCAATAAAATTGCCGTTCAATATGAAGGTGCGGAGATGAAAATTGCATTTAATCCGCAGTTTTTGTCGGATCCTCTCAAGGCTTTGACTCAAGATGTCGTCGTTTTTGAATTTAAAGACGAACTTAGTCCGGGGGTTATTAAGACAAAAGATGAGGGTTTCCTCTGTGTGATTATGCCTCAGCGTAAGTAAGCGGAAGAAATCCGTTAAAAAAAAAGAAGTCGCAGAAATGTTGGCTTCTTTTTTTTTGTGTTTTATAAGAACAGAAAGTCTCAATACTTGCGAATCGCGTGTGTTATGTGATTTAATGACGGACGCTTTCTATGAATGATTTTTCAACTATTGCTGCACTTGCTACGCCGGTCGGATCATCGGCGCTTGCTCTTATTCGTGTGAGCGGGAATCTTGCCGTACGGATTGCTGAATTGGCTTTTGAAAATCATAAAATAGTACCCCGTAAGGCTTATCTTGGAGCATATAAAAGCTGTGAAGGAAAAATCCTTGATGAGTGTGTGTGGACAATGTTTCCGAAACCGGGATCGTATACCGGTGAAGATTTATTGGAAATTTCATGTCACGGAAATCCGTTTATTGTTAACAGAATTTTAGAAGATCTTTTTCGTCGTGGATGTAACCCTGCTTTGCCCGGAGAATTTACGAAAAGGGCTTTTCTTAACGGGAAGATGGACTTAACTCAAGCGGAGGCTGTTGCGGAAATAATTTCCGCACGATCTGAAAGAGCCTTTGACGCTGCGAGAAAATTACTTTCCGGTGAACTCGGAAAAAGAATTTTCAGTTGGAATGAAGAAATATTAATGCTCCTTGCCGAGACGGAAACGCAGATTGATTTTTCTGAAGAAGAAGTTCCGGAAATTGATCCGGAATATTTCAAAAAAAGAGTAGGCGAATTAATTTTAAGCCTTAGGGAAACTAAGGCATCTGCACAGTATTCGTCACGGGTTTATGAAGGTATTAATGTTGTTATTTTTGGTGCTCCGAATGCCGGTAAATCGTCACTGATGAATGCTCTTGTAGGAAATAATAGAGCTTTGGTCAGTGATGAAGCGGGAACGACAAGAGATTTTATTTCCGAAAATATTTTAATCGGAGAAAATTGTATAAGAATTGTAGATACGGCAGGTATTCGTGATGATGCTGTTTCAAAGGTCGAGAAATCCGGTATCGAAAAAACTTTAGATTGTATTTCGGGGGCTGATTTTCTGTTGTTTGTCGTCGATGCCTCCTCCCCCCCTCCCCTTCTTTCCAAAGAAATTTTAGAGCAAATAAAACCGGATAATACTTGCATTCTCTTTAATAAAGCGGATAAACCTCAGGCATTTGATAAAAATGTCTTTTTACCGGAGATAGACAATATCTCTATCTCTCTTCTGGAGAAAGATTCCGGAGGAATAATAAAAGATTTCTTGGCTAAAATATTCAGAAAAAAAAATATCGTTCCCGACGGGAACGTATTAATTGTCTCTACCCGCCACGCGGAAGCCATAAACCGGGCAGAAAATCAACTCAGAGAGGCTTCCGAGATTATAGGAAATTTACCCGTTGAATTTGTCTCAGCAAAACTCAGAGCAGCATTAGAAGAATTGTCTGAAATATTAGGACAATTTGATAATGAAAAAGTGTTAGATAAAATATTTTCTTCTTTTTGCATTGGAAAATAGCATGAAAAAAGAAATCAGAATCGGGGAAAGCAAGCCCTATCAAGTCATTATTGTAGGCGCAGGTCATGCCGGAGTCGAAGCTGCACTCGCAGCCGCCAGAATGGGTGCAGATACGCTGTTGCTGACCGGTAATCTGGATACAATCGCAAAAATGAGCTGTAATCCCGCTATAGGAGGGCAGGCAAAGGGGCATATCGTTCGGGAAATCGATGCCATGGGCGGAGAAATGGCAGTTTGCGCAGACACAACGGCAATTCAATTTAGGATGCTTAATGCCTCTAAAGGTCCGTCTGTTCAGTCACCCAGAGCTCAGTGTGATAAACTGGTGTATTCAGCCCGAATGAAGTGTATTTGTGAAATAAGGGATAATATTACTCTTTTTCAGGCTATTGTTACAGGTCTTATTTGTAGGTCCGGAAAGGTTGTAGGTGTTAAAACTTCTCTGGGAATAGAATTTTACAGTAGAACCGTAGTGGTAACGACGGGAACGTTTCTTAAAGGAAAGATGTTTGTCGGATCCAATATTAATTACGGCGGACGCTTGGGAGATTTTAATTCAGAAACGCTATCAGACAGTTTTATTGAATTTGGAATTCAGATCGATCGTTTGAAAACAGGAACCCCTGCCCGTATTTTGGGTTCAAGTATTGATTTCTCTGAGTGCGAAGAACAAAAAGGAGATGAAAAACCGTCATTCTTTGCCTTTTATGATACAAGGGGAGATGAAGATTTGTTCCACGTGGAACAAAAACAATTCAAAATTCCCGGATGGAAACCGGGTACGAATCAAAAATCTTGTTGGTTAACGGATACCGGATTTAATACAGGGAGTATTATTAAAGATAATATTCATTCTTCTCCTTTATATTCCGGATTAATTCATGGTGTAGGAGCTCGCTATTGTCCGAGTATTGAGGATAAGTTTGTCCGGTTTGCAGATAAAGATACCCATCGGCTGTTCCTTGAGCCTGAAGGTTTGTTTTCTGATGAATGGTATATTAACGGCTTCTCCACTTCCCTACCCTTCTCTGTTCAGTTGGAAATGATAAAAAGCGTTCCCGCTTTGAAAAATGCGGTGATGCTACGACCTGCTTACGCTATTGAGTATGATTATGCTCCGCCTACTCAACTTTTTCCTACATTGGAAACGAAAAATGTTGAGAATTTGTTTTTTGCAGGGCAAATCAATGGAACTTCCGGTTACGAGGAGGCTGCTATTCAGGGATTAGTTGCCGGAGTTAATGCGGCTACGAAGGTTTTAGGATTAAAACCTTTGGTTTTAGATCGGGATGAGGGGTACGGAGGTGTGCTTATTGATGATCTGGTAACTAAAGGAACACAGGAGCCCTATCGTATGTTTACAAGTCGTGCGGAATATAGACTACTATTTAATCACGGAAGTTCTGAATTGAGGCTTTTAAATAAGGTTGAGTCGTTGGGTTTGCTTCCCGATTCCCGCTTAAAAAATATTAAGAATAAATGCCGTTTAGTTGATCATTGGTGTGAAATGTTTGAAAAATTGACAATTAAAGGAGGTATTATCGGTGATGTTTTGCGTAAGGATATTAATTCTATTCCCCCTGCCCTTCCGGTTGATTTTGTTTCTCTTCCGGATTCCATAAAAGATGAGGTTTTGTATAGGGTTCGCTATAGGGGATACCTTCTTCGGGAGCGTAAGTCGATTGAAAGAATGAAAAATTTATCGGGAGTATCTATTCCTGATGATTTTGATTATAATAAAGTTTCAGGTCTTAGGATTGAATCCAGGCAGAAGCTGGTTTCTGTTCGCCCTAAGAACCTGGCGCAGGCTGAGCGGATTAGCGGGGTTAATCCTGCAGACATTTCTTTATTAATGGTTAATTTAAATTCAATAAAAAGAAAGTAATGTTCTACGTGGAACATTGTTCCGATTTTATTTATGGAATGGACTATAAAATCTTTCTCTAAGTGTTGTGCAGTTAGCGGTGTCTCCTTTTCTGAAGGTGATGAAATTCTTTGTTTTATTTGTATGAATCGCTCCGGGGAAATTGAAAGATTTGATGTTTTGAAAGGACGTATTCCTGATTTTATTCCCCAAGGAAGAATTTTAGGACAGTGGAAAAGAGTCTTTTCTAAAGAAAATTCTTATAAAACAGAGGAAATTCAGAAAATATTTCATTATGAAGAGTTCTTTTTTTCTCTTTTTGAAGGTGAAAAAAGCAGAGAAAAGGAGATTTTAAAGCAACTTTTTGCCCTCTTACTCGAAAAAAGACGCATTTTGAGAGCTTTTTCTCAAAAAAATGGGAAAAATCAGAAATTTCTTCATGTGAAAACTAAAAAAGAATTTATCGTTTCTTTAGAAGATTTTTTTCCTGAAGATTTGACTTCTCTTGAAAATATTTTTGGAATGTTCACCTGATTTACCTGATTTGCTATGAGAAAATTATTGGTTTCACTTTTCTTTTCGGTTTTGTGTTTTTTCTTATGTTCCTGTGCTTCTAAAGTGCCGGAGCACTATGTTGCTTTCTATCTTGAATCTCCGAAAAAATCAGGAACTTTCGATATTTCCCGTACTTTTATGCTTCCTGTTATTAATAAGGAAATACGGGTTTCAAGGGATCCGGTTTTTAATATTGATGCACTTTCGGATTGTGTTGTTTCTCAGAAATACGATCCCGTTTTGGATACACACATTCCCGGTTTGTTTTTCAGAATTAAAGATGATTATTCCATCCGCTTGGAACAAATTGCCTCTAGGGCGGAAGGGCGCAAATTCCTTTTGGTTGCGGACGGAAAGCCTCTCGGTTTTTGTATTTTAAAGAAGAATATGACACGGAATGATTTATTTTTCTTTGTTATGACTTCCGTGAGCGGAAACGAAGCCTTATCTCAATTAGATGAGCTTTGTTTTGAATTAAACGGTTATATTTTGGAGTTTCGGGAATATAAAGAAAATCAATGAAGTTAAAATTTTTATTTCTTTCGATGCTGGGAGTTATTTTACTCCCGGCATTTTCTTTTTCCGCTGTTTTGCCTCCGACAGATCTGCTTTTGCCTTGTAATAAAATAGAAATGAGGTCTTATATTCAGCCGACCGTCTCCGGTCGCTGGACTTCAGGATGTTTCGGTATGGTTCGAAATTCCGGTAAGCGTTTTCATGAAGGATGGGATATAAGAGCTTCTAAAAGGGGAGGGCAGGGGGAGGTATTGGATCGTGTTTATTCTGTTTATGACGGAAAAATAGTTCATGTTTCTCGCGAGAATAACGGTTCTTACGGAAAATATGTCGTGATTGAGCATCGGAATTCAAACATTTGTTTTTATTCGTTGTATGCTCACTTGGACAAGATTTTTCTCGAAGTCAGAAGTGGGATGTCGGTTTCTTCGGGAACGCCTATAGGAATAATGGGAAATACTTCGTCAGTTTATCAAATCCGACCGGGATTTGAACACCTTCATTTTGAAGTCGGATTGCAGTTAGGTGAGGGGTCTTTTGAGCGTTGGTATGAAAAAAGTTTTCCTTCCCATGATAAGAATCTCCATGCTTCCTGGAACGGACTAAATTTGTCCGGAATAGATCCGGAAGATTTTTTTCGTGAAGCAAAAAATAAACATACGGATTTTTTTTTAAGACTTTTGGATAATACTCCGACTGCTTTTTCGGTTACCGTTCCCGTTTCTCGCATCCCTGAAATTTTAAAGAAGTCTCCGGGGCTTTTGCTTAAAACGAGAGAAGATCTTAATCCGAGCGGCTGGAAAATACTTTTTTCATGGAGCGGTCTTCCTAAAAAATTTATCCCTATTTTTGATTTAAAAGATTTAAATTCCGTAAAGATAGATTATGTATCAGAAAAATATATACATAAATCTGTTTCCCGTGGAATGATTGTTCGTAAAGACGGTGTATACTGTATAGGAAAAAACTTAACAAATACCCTTGAAATTATTTTTGGAGTATCGTTTTAAATGAGTTATCATTCGTTCCCGTGATGTAATTAAAGATATGGATTCTTTTTATTTAGTTTTGGTGCTTTGCGGTGTTGCCGTTATGGCTCTTCTTTTGAATATCCGAAAGAAACTTCCCAAATATATTTTCGTTTTTCTTTCTGTTTCTATTATTGTATCCGTTTCTTGGTATACGATGGATTCCGGAGAGGGAATGAAAAATGATTCTGTTGATACGGAAAAGGAATTGTTTGTTTTTGCCGAAGTTTCAAAAAATATATCTGCCGATCCGGGGAAGACAAAAATATCGATACCCGCTGTTGTTTCGGGAAAAAGGAATCTGGACTGTATTCGGATGGCGTTCTCGTTAGATAGCAAAAACCTGACAGAGCAGACTTTCATTGAAAAAACGGATTTTCTGCTTCTGTCTTCTGACGGCACTTTGCTTCCCGCAAGCAGCATACAATTTGTTAAAGAGGAATCTACAAGATTTCCGGAGAATTTTATTCTGAAAGCTTTTTTTGTTTTACCGGAAAACCTAAAATCGGCTGAGTTCCAACTTGTTGTGGAGAATAAGTTTTCCGAATCTCTTTTCATTTCCGAAGTCGCTGTAGCTTCTTCTCCTTTTTTAGAAAAATAATATGGTATCCGAAAAAAAAATACGTGCGGATGAATTGCTTTTTCGTCAAGGAAAAGCGGAATCACGTTCCCGGGCGAAAATTTTGATTATGGCGGGAAAAGTGCGGAGCGGTCCGGATTCTCTGATTTCAAAACCTGCTCAAATGGTACCGGAAACAACAGAGCTCTTTGTGGAATCTCCGCCTCGGTTTGTTTCTCGCGGCGGGGAAAAACTTGCGGGTGCCATTGAATCTTTCGGTATTTCTGTTGCCGGAAAACACGCGCTTGATATCGGGGCAAGCACGGGAGGTTTTACCGACTGTCTTTTGCAAAACGGTGCTCTTTCCGTAACCTGCGTAGATGTTGGGCACGGTCAGTTGCATGCCAAACTTCGAAGCGATGGTCGTGTTACGAATTTAGAAAAGGTAAATGCGCGCCAGCTGGATTCCGTTGCGCTCCCGCGGGAACGCTATGATTTGGTGGTTGGAGATTTATCGTTTATTTCGCTGAAAATGATTCTTCTTCCGGCGTGGAATCGGGTAGAGCAGGGCGGAGCATTGATAATGTTAATAAAGCCCCAATTTGAAGCCACCCGCGAGGAAGTTTCAAAAACTTCCGGAATCATAAAAGATTCGGCTATCCACGAACGTGTTGTAAAAGAAATTTTGAATTTCGCCGAGACGGAGCTTCCGGGCTTTTCTCTTCTAGGGCTTTGCGATTCTCCCATCAAAGGCGGAGACGGAAACAAAGAGTTTCTTTTTTATGCCGGAAAAAATTAAAAAAAATAATTCTTGCAATGTGGAAAGAAAAATGAGTTAATCGACGTTCACAAAGAAAGTTATGGAAACCACTCAACAACATTCAAAAACTCCGTTGGATTTCGACTTTACGGACGTTGAAGCTCTTTCCCGTTTTGTTACTGAAACCGGTAAAATCCTGCCGCGTCGCATTACGGGGCTTACCGCTAAGCAGCAACGCCATGTTACGGCCGCTATTAAGCGTTCCCGCAACATGTTGCTCATGAAATAATTCTGTTTTCAGTGAGCATAAAATACGCCGGCGTTCCCGTCGGCGTATTTTTTTTTGTGTTATTTTTCTATCGGGTTGCTTTTCGGCAGGGGAATATAGCCCGTTTTTTCGATGATTTCCTGTCCGGCGGGAGAAAACATAAACTCAACGATTTTCTTTGTGTTTTCCGAACGCGGTTGTGCCGAAATCATGTAAAAATCCGCGATAAACGGATACGTTCCGTTCACTATGTTTTCTTTTGTCGGAGCAATTCCGTCGATCGAAAGTAGTTTCAGCTTATCGTTGTGCATCATTTCCAGCGTGTAGAAGCGGAAAGAAAACCCGATTGCGCTGTTTTTATTCCGGTATTCCGCCGTTTGTGTGAGGATTGTTCCCATGCCATCGGAAACGCGCTCTTCTATCGGCGGCGCAATCGGTGTTCCCGCCATGATTTTTTCCAACATCGTTTGACTTCCGCTTCCTTTATTGCGTTGGAATGCGATAATTTCCTCCGATTCCGGGGCTCCGATTTCTTTCCAATCTTTAATTTTCCCGGAGTAAATTCCGCGAATCTGCTCGGAACTTAAATTGTTGATCGGATTTTCTTTGTTCACGAAAAACACAAACGCTTCCCGTCCGAACGGTGTCATTTCGTATTGTATTCCCGCTTTTTGAGCAACTTCGAGTTGCGCTTCCGACGGCGCGCCGCCGAAAATTAAATCCGCGTTCCCGCGATTCAACATCTGAAATGTTCGATCCGAGCCGGTCGTATCGACAAATTCCCAAATATAATAGCCGCTGTTTTCCGGATGCGGATAAAGCGCCTGAGCTACCGCTGCGTAAACCGGATAAAGCGCGTAGGCACCGCTCAGTTTCGGGAGCGTTCCCGCGAGCCGTTCCGGAGTCAGGTTTTCGGGAACTATCAGTTTGTTTCCTTTCCTGAACGGGCGATAATCCCATTCGTTGATGTTTGCCCGAACAACGTCGTAACGGGAACGCGTTTGCCAATCGATCCAATAAGCAATCGAGCATCCGCAAACGGCAACGAGCGTAGCTCCGAGAATTGTAACCGTAGCTGTTTTCGCGACTTTCCGGCTTTTGAAAAACCATGAACCGAGCAAAAAAAGCCCGCCGACGAAAATCAAAAAAATCATCGGAATCGTTAACGACGGAAGCATATTTGAAAATCCGACAATCGCCGCCATCGCCATACAAAAATAAGCCCATAAAAGAATCACAATTGCGAGAAGTATTTTCTTTCAAATCATAAAAGCCTTTCTCGCCTCATTTTACAAAACCTGCCTTGCCCCGCGAGGGAATAATCACGTTCCCGCGGGAACGGTTACGAGCGCGGCGGGGAGGGCGAAAAATGTGTGTTTCATGATCTTGAAAAAGTTGGCGGATAGCGGGAAGCAGTATTGTGCTAAATAATCTATTGATTCAATAGGGAGAAAGATAAAAAAGATTTCAGAACTGCTCGTCTTCGCAAATTCCGCAAATGAAGATCATTTGAGAAAATTCGTGTTTGTTCGCGGTTCTTTTTTTGGGAATACGTTCCCGTGGAAATTTCTCGCGGGAACGCCTGTGTTTTTCTATGATTGCCCCCCAATTATGAACAATCCTTTCCAGACGCTTCGCGAATTTAACTGCCCGGCAGCCGGCAAAAAAGGTTTTTACTACAGCGTTCCCGCGCTTGAACAGGCGGGAATCGGTCAGGTCTCGAAAATGCCGGTTTGCCTGCGCGTCGTCCTCGAAAGCGTGCTTCGCAACTGCGACGGCACGCTGATTACGGAAAACGACGTTCGCGCGCTTGCCAACTGGAACGCCGCAAAGCCCGCCGACACGGAAATCCCGTTTACCGTCGCGCGCGTGCTTTTGCAGGATTTGACGGGCGTGGCGTTGCTTGTTGACCTCGCCGCGATGCGCGATGCCGTCGCCAAGCTCGGACGCGATCCCGCGCTCATCGAGCCGCTCGTGCCGATGGATATGGTCGTCGACCACTCCGTGCAAATCGACTACGCGGGAACGCCCGACGCGTTTCGCAAAAACATCGAAAAGGATTTTTCCCGCAACACCGAGCGCTACGAATTGCTCAAGTGGGGGCAGGGCGCGTTCAAAACGTTTTCCGTCGTGCCGCCCGCCGTCGGGATCTGCCACCAAGTGAATTTGGAATATCTCGCGCGCGTTGTTTTTGAAAAAGAAACGCCCGCGGGAACGGTTTTCTACCCGGATTCCGTCGTCGGAACGGACTCGCACACGACAATGGTCAACGGCATCGGCGTCGTCGGCTGGGGCGTCGGCGGCATCGAGGCGGAAGCAGGAATGCTCGGACAGCCGGTTTGCTTCCAGACGCCGGAAGTTATCGGCGTGCACCTCACGGGAACGCTCCCGGAAGGCGTGCTCGCCACGGATCTTGCGCTCCGCGTGACGGAAATTCTCCGCGCGGCGAAGGTCGTCGGCAAATTTGTCGAATTTTTCGGCGAAGGCGCGGCAACGCTCTCGCTCGCCGATCGCGCGACCGTTGCCAACATGGCTCCGGAATACGGCGCGACGATGGGCTTTTTCCCGGTTGACGAAAAAACGCTCGACTACCTGCGCCTCACCGGGCGCGACGAAAAGAAAGTCGCCGTCGTGCGCGATTATCTCCAAGCGCAGGGGCTTTTCGGCATGCCGAAATCGGGCGAAATCAACTACACGAAAGTCATCGAGCTTGATCTTTCGACGATTACGCGTTCCGTTGCCGGACCGAAACGCCCGCAGGATCGCATCGAACTCGGAAACGTGAAAAACGCGTTCGACAAATTCCGCGAAGAAACGAAGGGCGCGGCAACCGAGGCGGGAACGCTGCGCGACGGCTCCGTCGTCATCGCCGCGATTACGAGCTGCACAAACACTTCGAATCCGAGCGTGCTCATCGCCGCCGGCTTGGTCGCGAAACGCGCCGTGGAAAAAGGTTTGCGCGTTCCCGCGTATGTGAAAACCTCGCTCGCGCCGGGTTCCCGCGTCGTTACGGATTATTTGAACGCGGCGGGCTTGACGCCGTATTTGGACAAACTCGGCTTCAATCTCGTCGGCTACGGCTGCGCGACCTGTATAGGCAATTCCGGTCCGCTCGCGCCCGAAATCGAGACCGCGATTCGCGACGGCAAACTCATTACGGCGAGTGTGCTTTCCGGCAACCGCAATTTCGAAGCGCGCATTCATCCGCTCATCAAATCGAATTTCCTCATGTCGCCGCCGCTCGTCGTTGCCTTCGCGCTCGCGGGGCGCATCGATATCGATTTGGAAAACGAATCGCTCGGCACGGGAACGGACGGGCAACCCGTTTACCTCAAAGACATTTGGCCGAAACAGGCGGAAATCGACGCGCTCATCGCCGCCGGCATCAAACCCGAAATGTTCGCCAAGCGCTACGCTTCGTTCGATGATGCAACGGCAGAATGGAAAACCGTTCCCGCGACGACGGGAGCGCTCTTCGGCTGGCGCGACGATTCGACCTACGTCCAGCTCCCGCCGTATTTCGACGGCTTCGGCATGACGCTTCCGCCGCCGACGAAGCTCTCGGGAATGCGCCCGCTCGCCATCCTCGGCGATTCCGTGACAACCGACCACATTTCGCCCGCCGGCGCATTTTCTCCCGAAACACCCGCCGGGAAATACCTCACCGAACGCGGCATTCCGCGCGAAAAATTCAACACCTACGGCTCGCGTCGCGGGAACGACCGCATCATGGTGCGCGGCACCTTTGCCAATGTGCGCATCAAAAACAAGATGGCGGACGGCAAGGAAGGCGGCTTTACCAAACTTCAGCCTGCGGGAACGCTGACCACGATTTTCGAAGCCAGCGAAGCCTACAAAAAGGCGGGAACGCCGCTCATCGTCTTCGCCGGAGTCGATTACGGCATGGGCTCTTCCCGCGACTGGGCGGCGAAGGGCGCGGCGCTTCTCGGCGTGCGCGCAGTCGTGGCGCAGAGCTTTGAACGCATCCACCGCTCGAACCTGATCGGCATGGGCGTGCTCCCGCTCGAATTTACAAACGGCGAAAGCGCGGAATCGCTCGGGCTCGACGGCACGGAAACTTTCGATATTGAGGGCTTGGAAAATCCCGTGAAGCCGAAGCAAAACGTCACGCTCGTGATTCGCCGCGCCAACGGCGAAGTCGCCAAGACGACCTTGCTTTGCCGCATCGACACGCTCGCGGAATCGCATTACCTCGCCAACGGCGGAATCCTCCAATACGTCCTCCGCAAAATCCTGGGATAAAAACTCTCACGAAGCCACGGAGCTCCGTGTTTTGAAGTTTGGTTTTTTAACCACGGATAAACACGGATTTTCACGGATGGGTTTTGTGAGGTCTAAGTGTTTATTCTAAAAAACGTTCCCGCGTGGAAGGCTGAAAAGTTTTGACTCCTCTACCACGCCTTCGGCGCCCCCCCTTAGCAAGGGGAGGAGCTTCTGATTTTCTTTTTTTTAGATTTTTAAAAAGCTCTCCCTCTTACCAAGAGGGAGGGGTACCGCGAGCGTCGCACAGCTGAGAGGGCGTTCCCGTAGCACCTTACACAATTTACGAAAGAACAGCTTGTGGCTTATTAAAGCTTGCTGAAAATATTTATATTAACTACTATTCAAGTAGTATTTGATTTTTTGAGAATTTCTGCGGTGTGCGCAGTGTCGGCGGGTAAGAGGCTTTCATGTCAATACCCAAGGGCATAAAAGATGCGGTAATGATTACTGCGGCAGTGTTCACCATAATCAAGATAACAATCGAGATTATCGAGCTACTTTGCCGTTGGTTTATTTAGCTGACGTCTTTCCCGCTTTCGGGCGGGTTTTGTGCGCGCCCGTGAAAAAAACAGGGCTTTCGGTTTTTTCACCGAAAGCCCTGTCTTTGCTTCCTGAGTCAATACCCAATGACATAAAAGAAGCAACTGCACGAAATAAACGGCTTCCTTTAAGAAAAAGCAAGCAAGAAGCGAATAAAACTTGTCGTCCCCTTCCCAAGAAAAAAAAGTGCTCCCTCTTCCCAAGAGGTACCGCAAGCGTAGCACAGCGGTGAGGTCGTCCCCGTAGCCGCCTCAAAAAATTCCGTGCTTTCCGTGGTTAATCCAAAAAAAATCGCGTTCCCGCACGAAATAAAAGTTTTGCGTTTGCGCGGGAACGGCGTAAAATCCCCGCAACAAAATAGACTTTTTGCCCCCACAAAAAACCTTAACACCCTTTTTTAGCTATGAAACTCCGTTCTACGCTCCTTTTCGCGGCCGCCTCTTTCACCGCGTCCGCCCTCGCTCCCGTCGCGTTCCCGCCCGTTGCTTATGGCGCAGGGGAAATCATCAGTTTGAATTTCGGAAAAACGGAAAACAACGTTAGCGACAGTCTCACGGGAACAGCGGGATTAGCGACCTACGATAAGGACGGAGTCGCGACGGGGGTTGATGCGACCGGATGGACAAATGCTACGGGGAAAACGGGTTCGTCTTCTACCCTTAAAAACTATGACGGGGAGACAATTTCCGGGGTATCTGTGTCATGGAACGCTCCGCAAGATCCGTGGGGACCGGGAGGACATGCTACGGAAACGGTTCTTGGGATGGTTCAATCGTCATATCTCGATCTTAGCGCGGGAAATGCGTGGACGGTATCGCTTGATTCATCGTTTCTTGTTTGCGATGTCTATGTTTACTTGAGCGGAGACGGCGGTAAGTATGCTCCGGTAAATATAAACGGTGTTTCTTATGTCGGCGGAGAGAATACGACTGGAAGCACGGAGTGGGGCGACCGTTCTACGGATGCGAGCAAAATTATAGTGCTTGGAACGAATGCCATCAAGGTAACGGATCATGGCGGTGTTTTAACGCTGTCAAACGTCATAATGGGAGATTCCGGCAAGCGTGCAACACTTTCCGGGATTCAAGTCGTTAATACCTATGCGGGAACGGCAACAGAGGCGAATCTTGACGGGACGGAAACGGCTTGGACAAATGATGCAATCGGTTCTACGGCATGGACAAATTCCACGGCAGAAGCGGGAACGTATGCGGCATTTAACCTGACTGAAAAAACAACGGTCAATGTCTCCGGCGAAGGAATTAAGACTGATGCTATTACAGCTTCGGGAAGCGGTGTTCTGACTCTTTCCGGGAACGCAATCACGCTAATCGGACCGGGAGTTGTTCGCACGGATTCCGATACCGCATCTATTGTGGTAGATAGTGATTTGACGTTTTCTAACGGCGGGACAATTAGCGGGAATGTCTCTTTTGGAGAAAAAACCTCGATAAATGTATCCGGAGGCGTGCTTGCAATGTCTGCATCCACGGTTGGCGGAATAATCTCTGTTTCGAAAGATGCTTCGCTTCAAATAGGATCGCCTGTAGCTGAGAATGAAACAGTTAATGATTTGACGGCGGTTGTCGGGACGGGAACGATTGCGTTTGTTTCAAGAGGCTCAACATCCGATACTGGGAACAGTGACCCATCGTTTAGCCGAATTCAGCTTTCGGAAGATTTTACCGGAACGCTCTCATTGGTTTCGGGGGTTTTAGATTTGCTGGAGGGAGATGGCGTCTCCGCCATTAAAGAAAGTTGTTTAGGCGGTGCAAGGACGCTTGAGCTTAATGGAGGGGGGATTTTGTTTAGAAACAACAATGGAGGGAGCTTTACCAAGGATATTGTAGTTGGGAAAAACGGAGGTGTTATTCGGCTTTACGGCAGCGGGAATATGTCTGTTGTCGGAGACATCTCCGGGATTGGGACACTCACACACACTGACGGAGGAACACTCACCTTTAAAGGAGCGGTTGAAAACAACGATTTTCGACAAGTTCGGGGAACGACGGATTTTAGTGGAAATACGAAGCTTGAAACAATTACTTTTGTCTCAGGGACGATAAAGTTCTCGAATGGTGGGGGGCACAGCGTTAAATCCATCGAAACGAACCAAGGAAATAACAGAGTGCTTACAATTGCTTCTGGTACAACGGTCTCTGCTCAGACGCTTAATAACGGATGGGGACTTGAAACATTGACGGTTGACGGGGTACTTCTCATTGACGGAAATATGAAGTATACTACAGGGAAAACAGAAAGTATAGTTTCCGGCGAAGGGGAGATTTTTGCTCAGGGGCTTATTTTAGGAAATGCCGGAACATATAATATTTCGGGGGTTACCTTGAATATAGGTTCTGGGGGTATTACATCGGCAAATGAATGGGGGCATAAAACGAATTTTGGCGCGTTAACTATTAGACCTACAAGTGATTTTTCCGTCTCGGTGTTTAACAACGGAACACTTGGTTTAAGCAATGCCGATGACGGAACGACTTTTGATACAGATGGATACAATGTGAGTATCAAACAGGCGTTGAGCGGTGAGGGAAAGCTTGTAAAAACCGGGGCGGGAACGCTTACGCTTTCGGCAGAAAATACCTATTCAGGAGGAACAACGATTCAGGGGGGAACGCTTGTTGCGGCAAACGCGAGTTCTCTTGGAAGCGGAGATGTTATTGTTGAAGGAGGAAAGTTGCTTCGTGAAGTAGAGAATACTCTTACTGTCGGAGGGAATTTGACGGTTTCGGCAGGTGCGATTTTGGATTTAGGAGAATTGTCGGCTGAAAAATCCGCAATTTCCGTCGGAGGGAATGTTTCGTTGACGGAGGGTGTTATTTTCAATATCGCTTCGCAGACAGCAGGAACATTGTTGTCTTCCACCGGAGCTCTTTCCGGAATTACGGCGGAACAAGTTAAGGCTGCGCTCTACATTGACGGAGTGTTGGTTAATCAACGTGCCGCTTCTGCAACCATTTTGGAGAATAAAATTGCTGTTACTTTCTCGGAAGCTTCGGTCCTTGATTTAACCTGGAACGGCGGCGAAGACGGAGTTTGGAAAAGTAACGGTTCCGGATGGAAAAACGGAGATACGGATGAAACCTTCCAAAGTGGGGATTCGGTTACATTCAATAACACGGCAAAAATGGAAGTGGAGGGAACTGTTGCGTCCGGTGCTGTGACGGTTAATGGCAATTCTACGCTTACGCTTAATTCTGGAACAGTTCTGGTTTCCGGGGCGTTTACTCTTACGTCCGGCTCTTCTCTTGCCGGGACCGCAAAGATTGACTTAGGCTCAACGGGAACGCTTTCCGGAACCTTGTCTGACAAATGGATGGGAACGGTAAAGATTTCTAATCGCAATCTCCATGAAGAGTCTACAGGCGGTTTCGTTTTTGGAAATTACGGGAATGAGAGTTCTTGGGTCGAGGTAAGCGGTATTTCCGGCTACATTAATGATGCGTGGAATAGTACTGAGAAGACTTTTGCTGTTTCCACGAATATTATTTTTACCGATGCAGAGGACGGCTCTCCTGCGTTCAAACAAACGAACAATAATAGTGATTCGACAATTTATTTTACCGGGAATATCTCGGGGTCGGGAACATACGAGAATGCAATCAGTTCACCTGCTAATAGCGTTACTTACGCATTTTCTGGAGATATTAGTGGATGGACAGGCGCGTTTAAACAGACGGTAAACAAGACAACGACACTTAAATTTACCGGCGATGCCACGGACGTGAATATCGATATTCTTGGCGAGTCCGGAGTTTTGAATATCGAATTTGACGGAGACGGAAAAACATTAGTGCTTTCTTCTGAAAAAGTTTCGCTTGTTAACGGTGCGTTGAAAGTCAGTGCGGGAACGTTGGATTTTGTGATCCCGGAGAATAAAACGTGGATTTATCGCGGTGGAAATTCGTCAATTACCGGGGAAGGACTGTTTAAAATTTCCGGCGGGGGCGTTTTTTCCTGGAATGTAGATAGGGATTGTGAAATTTCGGCGGATTTGGAAATTTCAGAGGAGACCACATTAACGGAGAGTGTCTCGTATAAATTTCACCGAACAATTTCCGGTGATCTTTTTGGCGGCGGAACGATTTATAGTGCAGTTCCGACGTCTAGCAACCAGGGCGACGGCTTCAAGAAGATGGCATTTACCGGGAATACAGCGAATTTCACCGGAGAATGGATTTTGGAGACGGCCGCTGCAGATTCCAATACGCCCGGAAATCGTCGGATTCTGGGGATTTTGAATTCGGCTGATGGTGTTTTCGGAGGTGTTATCAATTTCAAGTCGAAAGAAAGTAGTAGACCTGATTCTTCGAAAATTTCTTCGTATCTGAGTCTTTCCAAAGATATGACAATTGGAGGTCTTAAAGGGACTCTTGGAACAGTCAAAGGCGCTGCCCTTGACGACAACTCTGGAATGGATGCGGAAAATGGAGCGCACTCGCTAACAATTAATCTTGCCAATAACGCAAACTATGATTTCGGAGGAACGCTTGCATCCACTATCACAGAATTGACGATTACCGGAAACGGAACACAAATTCTTTCCGGAGTGAATTCTCATGGAAAGACAACGGTGTCTGGTGGGATCTTGAAAGCGACGCAGAGTGCGGCTCTTTCCACAGGGGAGATTGTTATTAACGAAACCGGGACGCTTGAATTGGCGTTTGGCGGAACGTTTAATAGAGCCGTTTCCGGGACGGGAACGATTGCAAAATCCGGAGCGGAGGAATTGGCGTATTCCGGCGCATTTTCCGGTTCGTTTAACGCGAAGTCCGGCATCCTTAGCGTGGATGTTGAAAACGGAAGCTACAAGGATTTGTCCATCGCTTCCGGGGCGACGTTTAAAGCGAAGAAAGATTTGGTGTTTGAAACTGTTTCAAATGCTACGGGAACGCTTTCCGGCGAAACGGAAAACACGCGAGTTTCGGTTGCTTCCGGCGCATTCGCGGGAACGTTGAGCAATGTTTCTCTCGTGAAGACGGGAACGGGAGAGCTTGATTTTTCCGGCGCGAAATTTGCAAAAGGAGCTTCGGTTGTCATCGAAGATGGGAAGGTTTCTAATCTGAAACTTGCGGATAGCGGAACGCTTTATCTTTCCGCGACGGAGGCGTCCGATATTACGTTGTCGAATTTGACGATTTCTGATGCCGGGACGATTCGTATCGGTCAACTTTGGGATACGGAGGTTCAGGCGACGATTGCGGACAGCTTTGTTGTGGAATCCGGTGTGGAATTGACGCTTTTCATTGACCAGTTGACGCTCGGTTCAAACCAAGCGGTGTTTACGTTTAGCTCCGCCGGAAAATCTGCGTGGGAAACGGCGTTCGGAACGTTGACAACCGACGGAAAATTTACGGGCGGCACGGGAACGCTGACGCTCGCCGGGCTCGGAACTTATGAATCCGGTGTCTTCAGTTGGGACGGCGATACGCTTTACTTCAAAGAAAATCGGGAGTCAAAAGATTTTGTTTGGACGAAAACAGACTATTATGGCAAGTGGAGCGGCGAGAATTGGAATGATCCGAAAGAAACATTCCAATCCGGAATGAATGCGATATTTAATGAAAGTTCCGTAAGCACGGAATTTGCCCAACAAGGATACGAAAAAGGGGCATACGCCATCGTTGATGAAGACGTTTTTGCCGCTGAAATTACGATAAATGCAGGAGCTGATGCCTGTGTTTCGATAAGCGAGGAAGGCGGAAAACTTTCTGCGGCAAAAGGCATTTCCGTTGAAAGCGGTGCTTTGTATTTCTATGCCGCGAGTTCCGATTTTTACACCGGGGAGTTCAAGGTGGCGAAAGCCGGAACCGTGATTTTGGCTCAGCCGACTCTTACAGGAGTAGAGCCGTTGAATTTGCGTGCATCCTTCTCCGGCACGGGAACGATTCAATACGGCATTGAAAATTCTAAAATTACGCTTTCCGGGGATCGTTCGCAGTTCACGGGAACGCTTGATGTGAACGCGGGAACGGTGGTGCTTGCGAACGGCAAGGGAACGGAAAATTTCTCGTCGATTGATATCGCCGAGGGCGCAACCGTCGCGGCAAACGGCGGAGCTGCTGTTGACGGCTTTAGCACTTTGTCTCTCGGGCAGGTTTCCGGCACGGGAACGCTAAGCGTCAGTGCCCCTCAAGGCGCAAAGTTCTTTGCGCTTGATTTGTCCGGCTCCGGCTTTACGGGCGCGGTGGAGTTAAATGCCGTTGATATGGTTTTTGCGAAGAACCCGAGTGAGGCGATGGTTACGAGTGTGAGCAACCTTGCAAAGGCTTCTTCGGTTCGTTTGACAAACGGCGCTTCTCTGAATTTCTTTAACGAAGCTTCAACTTTCGACAAAAATATCGAAGTCGCTGAAACAAACGGCGCAATCCGTGTTTACGGAGATAATACGGGAACGACGCTTTCCGGCAATATTTCCGGAGCGGGAACGCTCACGGTAAAAGACGGCGGAAAACTGATTCTTTCCGGTGCGGTCGGAACGGCGGATTCCGCTCTCGGCGGCTTGACGCTTTCGGCGGGCTCCCTCGAAATTTCCGGTGAACACAGCTCTATCAACGTTTCCGGAGACGTTTCGCTTACGGGATCGTCCGCAACAATCAATACAAACGGAACAATTGACGGAAAGTTGACGGTCAACGGAGCGCAGTCTACTCTCACGCTGGGAGGAGACCTTGCCCTCGGAGACTTTGAACGGGTTGAAATTCAAGACGGAGACGGGCGTTCCATGTCCGTGCTTGACGGTGCAAATATTTCCGTCGCAGGAACTGCAGAGTTCGGAAATAACGAGTCTCTGAACATCGGTAAAAATGCGAGCTTCTCGGCTCAAACGATCACAAATACATGGGGGCTTTCCGTTACGCTTGGGGAAGGTTCTGTTTTAAAAGCAGATACGTTGACATTGGATATTCCCGGGTATGAACGTTCGGGGAGCTTTGTCGGAACAAGTGCAACGACAACAAATGTTGAATTTGGTACGATAAATCTTGAATCGTCTGCTTCTCGCTTAAATTTTGAAAACATCACTGTCAAAATCGGAGCGGACGGAATTGCCGGGGCCGGAGATCAGAAGTTTATTCAATTCAAAGATGCAACCGTTTCCGTTCTCGGAGAAGCCACAGGCTGGGCGTCTGATGCGAACGTAAAACTCAACGGCGGGGCGACGACGTTTGATGTCGGCGAAGGGCAGGAAATTACGCTCAACGGCACAATCACGGAAGCCGTCGAAACGGCGACGGGAACCGAAGGCGAAGAAGGCTATGTCGCCGCGACTTCGTCCGCGCTCATCAAAAACGGTGCGGGAACGCTCACGCTCGGCAAGGCAAATGCCAACAAGGGCGGCACGACACTCAACGCGGGAACGCTCAAATTTACGAACAAGGACGGCGTAACGCTCTCCGGCTCCTACACTTTTGCGGGCGGGATGCTCGCCGCAGGCGAAGACACGACGCTCACGCTCGGCGCGGGAACGGAACTTTCCAAGGCAGTCGTTTATACCAACGACAAGAACGGCAAACTCCTTGTTTCCGAAGATCTCTCAATCACGGGCGAAGGCGATTCCCTCACCTTGCACGAAAAGGCGAATGTGGAAATCGCTTCCGGGAAAACGCTGTCGCTCGACGCGTTGAATTTCACCGGGAACGGTTCGAAAATCGGAGGTGAAGGCACGCTTTCCCTCGCGGGAACGGTTACGGTCGACAACAATCGCACGAACACAATCACGAGCGGGTTGGCGTTGTCCGAAGATACCGTTTTGGCAATTTCCAAAGGAACGCTTGAAATTGAGTCTGAAGATATTTCGACAGGCGGCAAAACGCTGACGAAGACCGGCGCGGGAACGCTCACGCTGGACACGGATGCGGTTTATGATTTTGACGGCTCGTTCAGCCTGCAGGGCGGCACGGTCAATGTCGGTTCGCGCGAGTTGACGATCAGCGACACGCACTCCTTCGAATTGGCGAACGGGGTTACCTTGGAAGGCGACCTCGTCCTCGAAAAAGGTTCGTCCGCAACGCTCGGCGCGGGAAAAATTACGAGCGATGTTACGCTCTCGGGTGCGACACTCGCGTTCTCCGGAACGGCATCCGTCGGCGGCAAGCTGTCTTGGACGGATTCCAACACAATCACTTTGGACGCGGAATTCCGCAAGACGATCACGTCCACGCCTTATACGCTGATTTCGTTTGATTCGAAGGAAGGCGACAACGCGAACCTGACCTTCACCGATGTAGAAACCTACGGTCGCCGCAGTTTCACGCTGGATATCGGCGAAAAGAAAATCGACCTCCTCGCCACGGGAACGCTCGTCTGGAACGCAAACGTCGCGACGTGGACGACGAACGCTACCGAAGAAGCGGACTGGACGCTTGAACAAACCTCCGGCAATACGACTTCCGCATTTTTGGCAAATGACTACGTCGAATTCCGCGACAGCGGAAGCATCACCATCGCCGACAATACGATTCAAACCTCCGGCGTGGTCTTCAATATCGCCAACAACGGCACTTTCAGCCTGAACGCGCCGACTCCGGCAACGGACGAGGACGGGCAGCCCACCGAACCGCAGAAAATCGTTAAGCTCACGGACGCGGTCTACGACAACGGCAACACGACCGGAAAGAGCGCCGGGCTGACCGTGGTCGCGGGCAATGTTACTATCGGAAATTACATCGTAAACGATCTTTCCTCGGTAACGATTTCTTCCGGCTCGCTGACAGTCTTCAATGTCGACGCGCTCGGAATCGTCGATAAAACGGATTCCGCGAACGAAAAAATCGCGACGCTCACCATCGGCGGCGGCGTGAACGACGACGGCACGCCGAAGTCCGCAACGCTCAATATCTCGCTCCCGGGAGACGATGAAGCAACGGAAGACGTGAACGAATCCGTCGGGGTCATCGACCAAAAAGTGGCAATCGTCAACGCGGGCATCATCAGCGTGGTTAATGCAAATACGACGGTCGAAGTTTCCGGCGCAATCAGCGGCGCGGATGCGAAACTGACGAAAACGGGCTGGGGTGCGCTCAAAATTACGCGCAACTCGACGCTCGGCACACTCGCCGTGGACAGCGGGCGTCTCGAATTGGTCGGGAGCGCGGACGCGGCACTTTCGATTAAATCCGTCGAAGTTGGCAATCAGGGCGAAATGTCTCTCATCGGCGATACGGACGGTGCGAACACGACGCTCGACGCTCTCACGGTCAGCGGCAGACTCAACGTAACGGACGGTAACACGGAAACACCCGGTCTCGGCGCGTATCGCACGGGAACGCTTCAAGGCTCCGGCAATATTTCCGGCAATCTTTATATCGGCGAGGATACGAGCTTTGACGTTGTGACGAACAATGCCGACGGTTCGTCTACGACGACGAATTACAAGGGCACGGCGGTTTCCGGCAATCTTACGCTTACGGGAAGCATCGCTTCCTACGGCACGGAAGATGCCGCGCTCTACAAGAAGGGCACGGGAACGCTGACTTTGGTTTCCTCCGAAAAAGAAAACGACGTTCCGAAAGCGTTTACGCTCGGAGCGTCCGTGATCCACGAAGCGGGAACGCTCGCATTTACTCACGGCGGCATAATTTCTGAAAATTACACGATTGCGGAAAACGCGACGGCGAAGCTGAGCTTTAACGGCGTAAACGCAAGCGAACTTTCCGCCGGGCTTACGCTCGGCTCGGGAAGCAGCACGACGATTGAAAACATCGGAAACGGCACGCTCAAAATCAGCGACATCAGCTCCTCGGGAACGACGGCGACCACCCTCGCCGGAAAGAACATTACGCTCTCGGGCGACACGGTCAATTTCGGCTCGCTTACGAAAATTGACGGAAATACCGTGCTCAGCGCACTCTACGTCAACGCAGAAAATGTGACGGTTGACGCCACGACGTTCAAGGCGGGCTATGTCGCGTTCGGCAACGGTGCAAGCCTCGCGATTTCCAAGGGGACGACCGCGACCGCAAACGCGCTCTACGTCGGAGAAGGCGTTTCCGCAACGCTCGACTTGACGGACAAGGCAACATTCTCGGTTGGCACGGATGAAGAAATTTCCGTCTTCGGCGGCACGGGAACGCTCAATGTCAAGGGCGGCACGCTCAAACTCACGGGCGCAACTTACGGTGATGAAGATGCTCCGTCCATCGTGCTCGATAATGCGACGTTGGCATTTAACGTAACGGGAGAAGAAGAAGCGGTCGCCGCGTATCTTGACGGAGTCAGCACGGCTGACGGCTCGACGGGAACGATTGAAAAAACCGGCGCGGGAACGCTCATGGTCATGGAAGGACTCGAGGAGCTTGTCTTTGGCGGCGGAGTGCAGGATTTGTCTTTCGACGGGAAAATTTCCGTTACCGAAGGCAATATGATGCTGTTTGCAACGGCATCGAAGGCGGAAGTGGAAATCACTTCCGGCACAGCGTTGGAATTTGCCGGAAGCGCGGAATTGGCGGATTCGGTTGACGGCGTGAACACGCTCGCGGAATCGCTTTCCGGCGCGGGAACGCTCAACGTCTCCGGCGAACTTTACGTAAATGATGCAGGCTCTGCATTTAACGGCACGATCAAGGCTTCCGGCGGAACGCTTTATGTTTCCGGAGCAACTTCGGACTGGATGGCAAACGGCACGGGTCGCGTTCTCGCCCTCGAAAGCGCAGCACCGCTCGTCGGCACGGGAACGGCTATCGGCGGAACGATTGCCACTTATGCCGAAAGCGCGACGCTGACGGCGGTTTCGCTCAGCGGACGCGGTATCTTCCTCGGCGCGGCGGAAGACAAGGCACTCACTGTCGAGGAAGTTTCCGCTACGGCGGGCTCCGATCTCACGCTTCAAGGCTACGGCACGCTCGGCGCAATGAAGTTTGCCGAAGAGGTCCATGCCAATTTGGTTACGGTTGCGGAAGATGCGAACTGGACGATTAACGGTGCTTCCGAAAATCTGAAGCAATTTTACGTTTACGGAACCGCGACTATTGCAAATACGGGAGCGCTTGGTGATGCGAGCGTTGCCGCTTACGGAAAGATTATTTTCGACGCGGAAGGAACAGGAACGTATACAAATGATTTCGGACTTTTCCACGGAGCCGTTATCGAAGCGAAGCAAGATACAAACCTGACGGGAAAACTCGAAGGACCGGCTAATGCCGTAACTTTTGTCGCACATGAGAATGCGAGACTGACGCTTTCTGACTCGGTTATTAGCGGAACAACTCCGACTTTTGAAACGAAGGACAAGACGGCGACTATCGCTGTAAATGTAACTTCTTCCGACAAAACTTTGAGTGCACATTCTAAGCTTTCCGGTGCAGGAACCTTTGAAAAGCTCGGCGATAAAAAATTGTCGATTACGGCTGACGCGGGAACAATCGGCGCAGTTGCGGTAACGGCGGGAACGCTCGAGTTCGGCGCAAGCGCCAAGCTCGCTGTCGCCGAAGGCGGTGCGGGAAAGCTTTCCGTCGCTGACGGTGCGACCTTGAAAATCGCGGGAACGAAGCTCGGAGACTGGACGCTGACGGGCGAAGGCTCCGCGGGAGTCTCGGGAACCGCTTCGCTCGGCGCAATTTCGTCCGCCGAGGACGTTGCGCTTTCGGGACAACTTTCCGTTTCCGGGGATATCTCCGATTCGTCGCTTAAATTTGCCGATGAAAACACCAAGTTGACCACGACGGGAACGGCGGCGCAAAGCGTCACGGGAACGCTTTCCGGCGCGACGGTTACACTCGTTAACGAAAACAAGGCGGGCGTAACGTATGATGCGGCTTTGGCAAACGACGTAAAAACGCTTGTTTTGACGGCGGCTTCCGGAGTCAACGGAGCTGTGATGAACGCGGCTTATGCGGGTTCGCTCACGAAAACGCTCGACGGCGAATGGACGGTTTCCGATTACACCTTCGGAAAAGACCCAGATCAGAAACTGACGGTTTCCGGCGGAACTTTGATCTGGAAGGGTGTAAAACTCGAAGCGGAAGCCGGTGCGATTTCTCTCGGAAAGAGCGCGACCTTGAAAATCGACGAGCTTGAAAGCGGCGATACGCTTTCCGCCGAAATCGACGGCAACGGCACGCTTGAAATTGCGGGCACGGGAACGACGGTAACCCCGCTGAAACTTGATACGACTGCCGCTGCCGACAGTAAGTGGATGCTCCATGTTTCCGGCGGCAGCCAAGTGCAAACGAGCAATAACCTGCCGGGCGCACTTTGGATTGAAGGCGAAGGTTCGGTGCTCGATTTGAACTATGCCTCGGATCAAACGGTTGAAAACTCGCGCTATTTGGTTTCTTCCGGCGCGACGCTGAAACTTTCCGGCACGGGAACGCTCACGCTTAAAGATTCCGGAGACTCGACGAATCCGCACACCGTTAGCGGAACAGTGGAAATCGCAAACGGAAAATTGCTTCAAAGCGGAAATGTCGCTTGGGATCCGTATGGCACGGTGGAAATCGGAACGAACGGCGAACTCGCCGTAAACGTTGGCGGTAGCGTGAACAACAACAATGCCACGCTAACGGGTGACGGAAAATTGACGATCGAAAAGACAGCCGCTGTCGGCTATCGCTTCGGCGGCGAAATTTCCGGTTTCGCCGGAACGGTCGATATTCAGAGCGGCGCGACGGTGAAGCTTGCTAAACAGCTTTTCGACGGTGCAAAAGTGAATGTTGACGGAACGTTGGACCTTGAACTTTCCGGAACGCCCGTCAACGATCAGGGAGAAATCGTTCCCCGCAATCTGAAAAATATCTCCGGCGCGGGAACGCTCGTCATTGCCGCACCGGACGACTTCTACACGCGCTACGGTATCTATGACTATGACACGACAAATACCTTTGCGGGAACGCTTAAGGTAGAAAGCGGCGTGCTTTCCGTTGAGGCGAATAAAGCGGCAACCCTTGCGGCAACAAAGGTTGAAGTCGGCGGAACTTCCCCGGCAGAATACTATGAAGGAATGTGGCAGGGCGCGTCGTGGGTCGGAATCACGACCGGCGGCTTCCTGCAGCTCAAAAACGGCAACGACTACGACGTAACCTCGCTTTACGACAACACGAAATTCACCTTCGGAGACAAGGCGGGAACGATTTATTCCGGCGGAACATTCCGCGCCGCAAAGGATTTCGGTACCGGCAAGAACAATCTGTTCGTGCTGGATAACGCAACGCTGACGCTCACGAACGGAGCATCGGTCGACGGCGGAGTTTTTGTCAAATCCGACGGCTCACTCGTCGTGGATTATACGGCGACGCCCGGCTCTGCGGCTCTGCGCGCGCTTTCGGCAAGCTCGGAAAATTCCGGGCTTACGGGTAACCTCACTCTGAACGGGATTTTGAAAATTCTCGTTACGGACGATGCGGTTAATAACGGTGCGTTACTTGATGTCGGAGGGAAAGTTTATATTTCCACGGACGGCGGGAACGCCTCGAAGATTGAGCTTAAAGTTACCGGAACGGAAAGCCTCGACAACAAACGCGTTGTCGTTCTCGGCGGCGAATACGGCGGGAACGTCGACCCGAATACGGTGGTCGAAGTTACGGATTCTGCCGGAAACCGCTACAAGGTGACGCGCGACGTGAACGGGCAAATCGTGATCCTCAATGCGGCAACGGAATACTCGGATGTTCCGTCCGGTTTGAGCGGGCTTGCTTCCGTGCTCCGCGAGGCAAATTCGCCGCTTTGGGATTATGTTCAGGGCGACTTGGCGAAAAGCGACGAACGCTTGGTCGGGCTTTCTCCGGTGTCTTTCGGCAGCTTGGTCGAAATGCAGAGCGGCTTTGCGGCTCTTGAAAACGATTTGCTGCGGGAACGCCTCGAACAGCGCCGCTACGAACGCGCATTTATTTCCGACAAAAAGAATACGTTCAAACCGTTCGTGAACGTCGTCGGCTCCGAACGTGAAGGCGACGGGAACGGCACGGAATCCGCCAACTACGATATTTCCCACACGGGAATTCTCGGCGGCTTCGACGTCGCCGTGTCGAACAACACCGTTTTCGGCGTGAGCCTCGGCTTCGATTTCGCGAAGGCGGACTTGCACGGCGGTGCCGGCAAGCACGAAGGCAACAGCACCCGCTTCGGCGTTTACGGAATGTCGGTATTTGAAAATACTTACTTCGGCTACGGCTTGAGCGCGGGCGCAACCTCGTTCGAAACAAAGCGCAACTCCGGCTACAACGGCGAAACGCTTTCCGGCTCGACAGACGGGAACGACATCAACGCGTCGCTTCTCTTCGGTGCGGGCTGGACGCTCGACAAGGAACGCGGAATCGACCTTGCTCCGTATGTCGGTCTCGATTTCGGCTACGCTTACGCGGACGGATTTAAGGAAGAGGGCGGACGCCAGACGGCTCTCGACGTCGACAAAACGGAACGCCTCTCCCTGCGCGGAAAACTCGGTGCCACACTCAGCTGGCGTGCAACGGGAAGCCTCCGCTTCAGCCTCGACGCGGCATTCGCGCACGAATTCCTCGATTCCGATATCGATGTGGATGCGGCGTTTGCTTCCGGCGATCTGCGCGGAAAATCCTTCTCCTCGACGGCGTATCTGATGGACGAAAACACGATTCAGATCGGTCCGCGCTTTGATTACCGCGTTGACGAAACGTGGTCCGTCAGCGGCGGTTATTCCTACGAAACCGACCTTGATGACACGGCGACACACTCCGCGAACCTCGGTGTCCGGGCGCGCTTCTAAGAGAGTTCGGCGTCTTCTGAAAAAAAAACGTTCCCGCGGCGAAAGTCCCGGGAACGTTTTTTTGTGCGCGCTTTCGGTTCGCGCTTTTACCTCAAAAAAAAGAGAACAGTCTTCGCGGCTGCTCTCTTTTTTTATCGTTCAAGCTCTAATTAGAGTTTTCCGAGAAGCTCGTAAATGCGTTGCGTCATGCCGCGCGGATTGTCGAGCAAGCCGGCAGCGATGAGCGTGTTATCGAGCACCTGCTCGGCAATGAGCTTTGCCAGTTCCGGGTTCGCGTCGCGGAGCGTATCGAGCTTGTGTACGAGCGGGTGGCGCGGGTTGAGTTCGATTTTGACGGCGACGGGCTTGTCCGGCGTTCCCGCGTCTTTCGACATGAGCTTCATCATGCGGCGCATGGTTGCCGTCATGAATTTATCCGGATTGAGCGCGACGGCGGGAGAATCGACGAGGCGCGTTCCCGTGGCGCATTCGGCAACTTTTTCTTTGCCGAGTGTATCCGCAAACCAACTACAAAGCGTTTTCATTTTTTCTTCGGAAAGCGGCTCGCCCGTTCCCGTTTGCGGCACGTCGCCGAGTTCGATATCGGCGGAATCGGCGGAAACGATGGATTTTTCCTTAAACGTTCCGAGCTGCCCCATGACGTAATCGTCCGCGCCGTCGTAAAGGAAAAGCACTTCGATGCCGCGCGCCTTAAAGGCTTCGAGATACGGTCCGGACTCGATGGCTTCGCGGTTGGCTCCGACGAGGTAGTAAATTTCCTTCTGCGAATCCTTCATGCGCTCGACGTACTCGGGCAGGCTCGTGAGCGTTCCCGCGTCAAGAATTGAGGATTCACAGCGGAAGAGCGGCGCGAGCGCTTCGCGGTTGTCGAAATCCGTCGCGATGCCTTCGCGCAGGTAATTTCCGAAGTCTCGCCAGAACTTGGCAAATTCTTCCGGTTTTTTCTTCGCGCGTTCTTCGAGACGCTTAATCACGCGCTTGGTGAGCACGCGATTGAGTTTTTGAATAATCGTCGAATCCTGCAACGTTTCGCGGGAAATGTTCAGCGGAATGTCGGCGGAATCGACCACGCCTTTCATGAAGCGAAGCCACTCGGGAAGCAGATTTTTCGGCTCGGAATCAATGAGCACTTTGCGGCAGTAAAGCGAAACCTCCGGCACGGCGCGCCCGAAGCCCATCGCTTCCGGATTGTGCGTCGGGAAAAACAGAATGGAATTGATCGCAAGCGGCGCGTCGGCGGCGAAATGCATCCAGTCCTGCGGTTCATCCCACGCATGGCATTGGAATTTGTAAAAATCCTTGTATTCCTGCTCGGTAACGTCGCTTTTGTTTTTCAGCCAGAGCGCCTGCATCGTGTTGAGCTTTTCGCCGTCGAGCTTGAGCGGGAACGCGATGTATTTCGAGTAGCGTTCGAGAACTTCCTTAACTTTGTCTTTTTTTGAAAAATCCTTGAAGTCGCTTTTGAGTTTGATGACGAGCTTCGAGCCGCGCGGGAGCGCTTCGCCCGCGTCCTCAATCGTGTAGCTTCCGTTCCCGTCGCTCGTCCAGCAAAGCGATTCACCTTCGGCTCGCCAGGTGCGCGTGTAAAATTTAACTTCATCGGCAACCATGAAAACGGAGAAAAACCCGACGCCGAATTGCCCGATGAGGTTTTCGTTCGCGCCGCCGCTTTCTTTGACTTTTTCCAAAAAAGCCTTTGTGCCCGAGTGTGCGATGGTGCCGAGATTTTCGACGAGTTCTTCGCGCGTCATCCCGATGCCGGAATCGGCGATGGTGAGCGTTCCCGCAGCTTCGTCGGTGGAAACTTCAACGGCGAGCTCGCGCGTCGGTTCAAAAACGTCTTTCTCCGTCAGTTGCGTGTAGCGGAGCTTTTCGAGCGCATCGCTCGCGTTAGAAACGAGCTCGCGCAGAAAAATATCTTTATCCTTGTAAATCGAGTGCGCGACGATATCGAGCACTTGCTTCACTTCCGCCTGAAATGTGTGTGTCGTGGAATTACTCATAATTACCGACACAAAATGCAAAATCCGTGCCAATCCGAAAAAACCTCAGTTTTGCGTTCCTGCGAGAAAATAAATAAAGCCCCCACGGATAGACGCCGATAAACACGGATTTTTTTCAAAAACTTTGCTTAACGGGAACGTTTCTTTTTCGCGCAAGCCGCGAAGTTTTTTATCTTTCAAAAACTTTGCGTTTTCGCGTCTTTGCGCGAGGATCTTTTCGCTACCCGCGAAAGAAGGTTTTGCTTCGCGGGGAACGCCTACGGAATTAATAATAACGAATGTGATATTCGTCGCGGAGCTCCGCCATTTTTTCTGCGCGGCGTTGCTGTATTTTACGGGAACGCAACTGATTTTCGATTTGCGCGCGCACGTCTTTGAGGGGTGTGATTCCGGCTTCGCGGTAGGCGATGCGCTTTAAAATGACAAAGATTTTTCCGTTTGGCGCATCGAGTTCGATAACGGAGGATACTTCCCCGTTTTTGATTTTTTCGAGCTCGGGAACGATTTGTTCGGAAAGGTCGGCGAGCGGTTTCCAACCGACATAGCCGCCGGCGGAGCGATAATCGTCCCGCGAGTAAAATTTTGCCGTGTCTTCGAAGTCGTCGGCGTTTGCGGAGAGTTGTTTTTGGATGCGCTCCGCAGTCGCTTTTACCTGTGTGTCGGTTTCCGATGCGCCTGCAAACATTACGATTTGAGCGTATTCGACGGAGGCTTCACTGCGAAATTCTTCGATACGAGCGTCGTATTCGGCTTTGACTTCGGCGGGAGAAATTTCGTTTACGGCGGATTGGACGATGTGGTCGTCCCAGCTGGCGGCTTTGATGCGTTCCCGCATTCTTCTTTTATCAGCGAGCGGGTTGCTTCCGGTTTGGCGCAGCATTTGGAGGTATTTTGAGCGGTCGCCGTCAAAATCCTGTTCGATAATATCGTTAATGCGTTGCTCGATGTAGTTATCGTCCATTACCGCACCGGAATCGTCAAAGGCGCTTACGAGCAAAAGCGTATCGGTAAGGCTTTGAACGGTGCCCTGCGTCAGTTCCTGGATTTTTCTCTGATAATCGCTTTGAGACTTGGCGTTGCGGCGCAGTTCGGGAATGAAGCGCATTGTTTCCCGGCGCAAGTCGTTGAGCGTGATGATTTCTCCGTTGATGCAGGCAACGACGGCGTCGCGCATCTGGTCGCGGAATACGGCGGTGATTTGGGCTTTTTCCGCCTCAGTCGCGCCGCAGGCAAGTGCTGCGGTAATGAGGGTGGCGATTCCTGCCAAAAGACTTTTCGGAGAGATCATGGGAAAAACAGAGATTTTTTATTGGGAGCTTTCTGCGGGAACGGTTTTTTCCGATTTGGGAGTGTCCGGCGTTTTTTCGCCGTCGGTGTTTTCGGCGTTCCCGTCTTCTTTTTCTCGTGCGGAAAGGGGCTTGTAATCAATCGGCGAGCGGATTTCTCCGTGTTCGATAATTTCTTTCACGTGAATGCCGTCGAGCGTTTCGTATTCCAAAAGGGCTTCGGCGATTTTTTTGTGTGCTTCGCCGTGCTTGGAAATGAGTTTTTCTGCGCGCTCGTATTGACGTTCGATGATGTCGCGAATTTCGCGGTCGATATTTTGAAGCGTGGCTTCGCTGATATTTTGCGTGCGGGCAATTTCTCTCCCGAGGAAAAGATTTTGTTGGTTTTCCCCGAATGCGACCGGTCCGAGCGAGCTCATCCCCCATTCGCAGACCATGCGTCGTGCCATCGAGGTGGCACTTTTGATGTCGCTTGATGCGCCGGAGCTGATGTCGTGAGTGAAAACCTTTTCTCCGATGCGACCCGCCATTGTGGAGCAAATTGTGTTCAGCAACTGTGTCTTCGTGCGCCCGAGAATGTCTTTGCTCGGCATAAACATTGCCATACCGAGTGCGCCGCCGCGCGGAATAATCGTTACCTTGTGAAGCGGCATCGTGCCGTCGTCAACCATAACTTGAACGAGCGCGTGCCCGGCTTCGTGATAAGCTGTCGTGGCGCGGTCTTTGTCGTCCATAACGCGTCGGCGTTCCCGCCCGTAGGAAATTTTGTCGCGGGCTTCCTCGATCGAAACCATGTCGATTTCCGTTTTCTTGGAACGCACGGCAATGAGGGCGGCTTCGTTCAGAAGGTTTGCCAAATCTGCTCCGGCGAATCCGGTGGTCGTTTTGGCGACGTAGGCGAGATCGACTTTTTCCGAAATTTTAAATTTTTTCGCGTGCACCTGAAGAATGGCTTCGCGACCTTTAATATCCGGCAAATCGACGTAAACCTGTCGGTCGAATCGTCCCGGGCGGAGCAGGGCGGCGTCGAGCACATCCGCACGGTTGGTAGCGGCAATAACGATGACGCCTTCCTGCGGATCAAATCCGTCCATTTCGACGAGGAGCGAGTTCAGCGTCTGTTCGCGTTCGTCGTTTCCGCCGCCGAGTCCGCTTCCGCGTTGACGCCCTACGGCATCAATTTCGTCGATAAAAATAATGCACGGTGCATTTTTCCGGGCTTGTTCGAATGTGTCACGCACACGGGATGCGCCGACGCCGACGAAAAGTTCAACAAAGTCGGAGCCCGAAATGGAGAAAAACGGCACATCCGCTTCGCCGGCGACAGCGCGAGCGAGCAGGGTTTTCCCGGTGCCGGGAGGTCCTACGAGGAGCACGCCTTTCGGGATGCGTCCGCCGATTTCGGAAAAACGTTTCGGTTCTTTTAAAAATTCGACAATTTCGGAAACTTCCTCTTTTGCCTCGTCGCAACCGGCAACGTCTTTGAACGAAACTTTTGATTTTTCCTTGTCGAGCAGTTTTGCGCGGGAACGCCCGAATGAAAGTTGTTGTGACTGCGCGCGCTTATAGGAGCGGAAAATGAAAAACAGGATAATGCCGCCGATAATGAGCGTTGGTAAAACCGCCCAAATAACTTCGCCGACGCGCGATCCGGCGGGAGCGTCTTTAAAGCCCTGTGCAGGAATGCTTTCGCGAAGCAATTTAATATCGTCTTCAAGGAGTGTGCCTGACGCATTAAATTTGCCGAGGTTTTGCGCGGGCGCGGGAACGCCGGAGCCGGTAGCTTCCGTGCCGGGTGTCATAGCGGCAGCGCCGTGAAGCTCCCCGGTAATCGTGTAATAATTTTTGCCGCCGCCGACGGGATTGTTTTTAAGCGTCAGCGTGCTGATGCTTTTTTGTTTTGCAAATTCGAGAACCTGCGCCACCGTGATTTCGCGCGCGGGAACTTTTCCGCCCGGTGTGTAAACCAACAAACCGATGAGAACGGCGATGATTGCGCCCCACATCAACAATACGCGAAAGTCGGTGCGTGGTGCGGGTTTTTTACTGTCGTCTTCTTTTTGTGCCATGGAATGATTTCGGGAATGTTTCCGCCTTCTTCGCGCGTGCGCGTGAAAGCAAAAACGACGGTTTATAAAGGTAAAGCCTCTCGGCGGTAAGTCAACCGCAGAGCCGACGTTCCCGCTTCGCAAATGCGAAAGCGTTCCGCCGGAGGCAATCCCGGAATCCATGCAATTCCCGTGCCGTCTGCGAAAACCGGAAGTGTTTCGCGGCAAATTCGCGGAATTTTTTTATCAATAAAAATGCGGCGGACGGATTTTTCGCCCGGCGCGCCGAGCGGACGGTATTTTTCTCCGGGAAAAAGTTTTCGCACAAAAATTTCCGGAGTTCCCGCCAGAAAAGCCGTTTCCGAAGGCGGGAACGCGCCCTCACGGATTTTTGCGAAAAGCTTTTCAGTGACGAAAACTTTCTCAAAAAAATACGGAAGAGGCAGCATCTTGCCGCTTTCGCTGGAAGCGGGATTTTGGAGAGGGGAAAATTCTGCAGGCGATTTTTCGTTTTTGCGAGAGCGGGCGGAGCGTGCTTCTTCCACGCGTAATTCCGTTCCCGTCCAAACGATTTCCCGGTTGCCGATTTGCTTTTTCAAAGGCGTTCCCGCGCAAATTGCGTTGACGAGCGCGTCGGCGACTGCCGCTCCGTCGGTTTCTATTTTTTCTTGGGCAAAAATTTTTCTCAAAACACGCCGTGCGATTGCCGACAGCCGAACAGACGAAGCAACATTTTTATCGCTTCCGCCGCCAAGCTTGTAGACGTGCAAACTTTCTGCCGTCTTCTCCGTCTGCGCTTGCGCCTCGTTCGTTATTTTTTCCGCTAAAAAATCCAGCGCATCGGCATCTTCTTCGGCGAGCTTACGGGAACGCGAGATGTTTTCAAACGGTGCGGCGGCACGAAGTTCCGGCAACACGAGGTTGCGCACGCGATTGCGAAAATAATCCGTTCCCGCGTTGGTGGAATCCTCCCGCCACGGAATTTCACAAGCGCGCAGGGCAGAAACGATTTTTACCTTCGGAACCTCCAAGAGCGGGCGCATGAAAACGCGTCCGTCGGCTTGGCGGGAAATTTTGCGCGGGGCGGCGAGCCCGTCCGTTCCCGCTCCGCGCGTGAGGCGCATCAAAAGCGTTTCCGCCACGTCGTCGCGCTGGTGTCCCTGCACGAGAATTTTGCAGTTTCGGGCGCGCATTTCGCGGGCGAAAAAATCCAGGCGGGCGCGCCGGAGCTCGGTTTCGCCGAGTTTTTCGCCGCTTTCGGAAACGCGTTTTTCGCAGATAAATCCGATGCCGAGCGCGGAGCAAACTTCGCGGACAAATTCCGCATCTTCCCCGCTTTCCGCGCGCACGGAGTGATCGAAATGCAAAACAAAAAGGCGTTCCCGTGCTTCGGGGAACTTTGCCCAAGTCAGAAGCAACGCGGCGAGCGAATCCGCGCCGCCGGAGCAGGCAACGGCGAGCGGCCTTGGCGCGCCGCAACGAATGCCGGAAATTTCGAATGAGAGAAAATCCGAAATTTCCGCGAGCGCGATTGCTTTTTCTCGCCAATTTATCTGCATACGTTGCCTCATTATGCGTTCCCGTCCTGCGCTCCCGCAATAAAAGTTTTATGAGTGAAAAGCTGAGGAGTTTAATCGGCTTCGCCGAGAAATTTACTTTTATGAAATAAAAAGGACTCTTTGCCTGTCTTTCTTGCGAAACAACTAAACTCCTAAGCTCTTAAGCTTTTCAGCATTTGCCGACGTGCTTCGGCAAATTTCAATTTGCGGGAACGCGGGGAACGTGATTTCCTTGCGGGAACGCATTTTTCAAACCATGAGTGAAGTTCGCACACGTTTTGCACCGAGCCCGACGGGCTTTTTTCACATCGGAAGCGCACGCACCGCGCTCTTTAACTGGCTTTACGCCCGCGCCACGGGCGGAACGTTCGTTTTGCGTATCGAAGACACCGACAAGGAACGCAACACGCAGGAATTTCTCGACGTCATTCTCGAATCCATGCGCTGGCTCGGAATGGACTGGGACGAAGGTCCGCAAGTCGGCGGCGACTACGGCCCGTATTTCCAATCGCAGCGTAGCGATTTTTACAAACAGAAAGTCCGGGAACTCATGGACAAAGGGCGCGCCTACGAAAAGGACGGCGCGATTTGGTTCCGTCTCGAAGGCGAACGCGAAACCGTTTATGACGATTTTCTGAAAAAAGAATACGAACGCGTTCACGCCGCGCCGGTTATTATCGACGACATTATTCGCGGGCGCGTCGAACGCGCCGAAGACCGCGACTTCGTCATCGTGCGCGGGAACGGCGAACCCGTTTTCCACCTCGTGAACGTCGTTGACGACATTGCGATGAAAATCACGCACGTCATTCGCGGCGAAGACCATCTTTCCAACACGAGTAAACACGTTGAGCTTTACAAGGCTTTCGGCGTGGAGCCGCCGAAATTCGCGCACATTCCGCTGATTTTGAAAACGGAAGGCTCGGGCAAAATGTCCAAACGCGACCGCGGCGCGCTCATCGAAGAATATCAGTCGCGCCACTTCCTGCCCGCCGCCGTGCGCAACTTCCTTTGCATGCTCGGCTGGACACCGAAGGACGGGCGGGAAATTCTCCCGATTGAGGACATTATCGCGCAATTTGACCTTGCCGACGTGCATCAGGCGAACGCACGTTTTGACGAACGCAAAATGGCGTTTTTCAATCAGGAATATCTGCGCGCGCTCCCGGACGAATCTTTCGCGTGGCTCGCCGCTCCCGTGCTCGGCGAAGCAAAAGTTATCGACGACAAAACGGACGAAGATTATCTGCAAAAAGTCCTCGCGCTGTGCAAACCGAAGATGAACGCGCTCGACACGCTCCCGAACTTCGTCGGCTACTTTTTCACGGAAGATTTCCCGATTGACGAAAAGGCACTCGCCAAACAAAGCAAACGCGGCGATCCCGCGGCGCGTTGCCGCGAACTCGTTCCCGCGCTCGAAGCAGCGGCGGACGTCGCTCCCGCGACGATTGACGCGCTTTTTGAAAAGCTCGGCGCGGAAAACGGCGTAAAGCCGACGGATTACTTTGCGCCGATGCGCCTCGCCGTTTCCGGGCAGGCGGGCGGTCCCGGCTTGCACGAATTGCTTGAGCTTCTCGGCAAGGAACGCGTGCTTTCCCGCGTCAAAAAATTCGTCGAAAAATTCGCAAAATAATTTTCTCCTAACGAAAATACGTTCCCGCTTTCAGTCATGGAAAAAAACTCTTCAAAGCCGCTCACGGAAACGCTGAACGCCAGCGGCATTTTTGCTCCGCTGAAAAATCATTTGGCGGCGCTCGATGCGTTTTTGGAAGAACAGGTGCTGGAATTTGCGCCCGCTGCACGGGAAAGCCTGCGCTACACGTTTACGCATCGCGGAAAACGCCTGCGCCCGGCTCTTGTGTTTTTTTCCGGCTGGGAAAATGAGGAAACGGTAGCTCCGGAACTCGTTCGCGCCGCCGCTACGGTGGAGCTGATCCACCTCGCGACTCTCGTTCACGACGATATTTTGGACGACGCAAAAATCCGCCATTCCTCGCCGACGCTTTTCGCTAAATACGGCTCGCACACCGCCGTTTTGCTCGGCGACGCGATTTTCGCGCATGCGCTCAAGCTGATGTCCGATTTTGACGCCGTGGAGCTTTGCCGCGCGCTCGCAAACGCGACGCGCGAAATCTGCACCGGCGAAATTTGGCAAACCGCCGAACGCGG
Organism: Opitutales bacterium; assembly: GCA_017531845.1. GTDB lineage: Bacteria > Verrucomicrobiota > Verrucomicrobiia > Opitutales > UBA953 > Spyradosoma. The sequence goes on from JAFXKI010000004.1 coordinate 105,480, forward strand.
GAACGCGTCTGTCTCGCTCGACGATTATTTTGCGATGATTCAGATGAAAACCGGTGAACTCTTTGAAGTTAGCGCTCTGCTTGGCGCAACGCTCGCCGGCGGCGGACTCGAAAAAGGAAAGGCATTTGCAAAATTCGGTCGGCACCTCGGACGTGCGTATCAGATTTTTGATGACATTGTCGACTATCTCGGCGACGAAACAACTATCGGAAAAACGCTCGGAACGGATCTTGCCAGCGGGAAATTTACGCTTCCGGAAATCCTTTTTCTGCAAAAACTGGACGCGACGGCGCGGGAACGCTTCCTCGCAGAGGTTACCGCGGGAACGTTCGGCATCAAAGAAGTGGTTGCGCAAATGCGCGATGCCGGAGTTTTTGATGAAAGCCGTGCTTATTTCCTGAAGGAAACGCAGATCGCGGCAGGCGCGCTCGCACCTTATGCCGACGATGCGGGCGCGAAGCATTTGCTCGCGATGTCGGACTTTGTCGCGTCTCAGGTTCGCAAAATTTCTTAAATTGTGGCGTTTTTGTTTTTTTTGAAAAAACGGGAGGTTTTTATGTCTGAAGAAAATTTCACGATTGTCGTTTTGTGCGGTGCGGTTTCTCCGGAGCGGGACGTTTCGATTCGTTCCGGTATTGCCTGTGCGGAAGCCTTGAAGAAAACGTTCCCGCGTGTCGAACTGAGGGTTTTGGACGGGAACGCATTGCCGGACGATCTTGATCCGGCGCAACATATTGTTTTCCCGGTGATCCACGGAGACTACGGCGAAGACGGAAAAATTCAGCGCGAACTTGAATCCCGCGGTTTCGCGTACGCCGGTTGCGAAGAAGCGTGTTGCACGGTTTGTATCGATAAAGCCTTTACAAAAGAGAAATTGCGAGCGGCGGGCGTTCCCGTTACGCAGGAAGTTGTTTTTTGCGCAAAAAGCCGCCCGCAGGCGAAAAGCCTCGTGCGTCGGCTCGGGCGGGAAATCGTTCTTAAGCCGGCTGATAAAGGATCGAGTGTCGGACTGTATTTGCTCTCGGGAACGCGTGCGGTGAAGCGTGCGCTTTCAAAAATTCGCGAGGGGAAGTGGATTGCCGAGCCGCGTCTTTTCGGGCGCGAGCTGACGGTCGGACTCATCGGCGGTGTTGCCGGCGGGATCGTCGAAATCCGCCCGAAGAGCGGTGCGTATGATTTTCAAAGTAAATATACTGCGGGCGCGACGGAATATCTTGCTCCGGCTCCGCTTCCGGAGGTGCTTGCCGCGTCCGTGCGCTCTGCGGCGGAAACCGTTTTTAAGGTTTGCGGATGCCGCGATTATTCGCGGGCGGATGTCATTTTATTACCGAACGGGCGATACTTTTTCCTCGAAGTCAATACGATGCCTGGGCTTACGGCGACGAGCCTTTTGCCGAAAAGCGTTTCCTGTATCGGATATGATTTTCCGAATCTTGTGCGAAAAATGATAGAACCGGCAATTGCCCGATTTTCTTCCCGCAATTAATTTTTTTGCAGATGAAAAACTTGGTTCTCGGTTTCGGTTGGGTGTGGCTTTCGGCGGGAACGGCACTTTCCGCACAAACGCTTTTTGAAAAATACGAGCGTTTTCTGACGCCGCCGAAAACCTACGTTTGCCAACGCGCCGGCGAGGCCGTAAAAATCGACGGAAAGCTTGACGAAGCCGCTTGGAAAAACGTTCCCGCGACGGCGGCGTTTGTCGATATCAGCGGCGAGGATTTTCTTAAACCGAAGTTTCGCACGACGGCGAAAATGCTCTGGGACGACGATTTTCTTTACGTCGCCGCCGAGATGGAGGAGCCGAATCTTCAGGCGAGCCTGACTGAACACGATTCCATCATTTATCGCGACAACGATTTTGAGGTTTTTCTCGATCCGGACGGCGACGGGAAAAATTATTTCGAAATCGAAGTCAACGCCTTCAATACGGTGTTCGACCTGATGCTTGATAAGCCGTATCGCTCGGGCGGAAATTTTTTCACGCAGTGGAATTGCCCGGGGCTCAAAACCGCCGTTCGTTGCGCGGGAACGCTCAACGACGCGACGGATAAAGATTCCGGATGGACGGTTGAAATGGCGATTCCGCGCAAGGCGCTGACGCAGAATTTTGACAATCCGCTTCAGGCGGGAAAATGCTGGCGCGTGAATTTCTCCCGTGTGCAATGGCTGAAAAAAGGCGGTCCGGAAGAAAACTGGGTTTGGTCGCCGACGGGAAAAATCGACATGCACATGCCGGACCGCTGGGGCTACGTGGTTTTCTCGGATAAAAACGCGGGAACGCCGCTTTCGGAAGCTGAAAATTTTTCGCTTCCGTATCCGGAAAGTATTTACAAATTGCTTTGGGCAATGTTCTACGCTCAGCAGGAAAATTTCGCGCGGGAACGCAATTATCTGCGCACGCCGGAGCAGTTTTTCCTGACGGAAAAAGAAACGGGAACGCTACCGAGCGGCACTACGCTTTCCGTTGAAGCAACACAAAATACGTTTCGCGTGATTGCAGACGTTCCCGCATTAAAAACGCGTTATTTCGTAAACGAACAGGGCGAATTCCGCGCAGAGCCGCTCGCGCCGCGCGCCGTCAAAAATTGGGTTTGGCTTCGTATCGATAAAAAAACTACGGACGACGCTTGGCGGGAACGCTTTGCGCTGATGCGCGAATGCGGAATTTCCGCCGCGCTTTTTGAAGGTTACGACGCGCGCGTTTACCGTCTTTGCAAAGAATCCGGCTTGGAGGCGCATTACTGGCGCTGGACGCTCAATCGCGCCGAGTTTCTCGAAACGCATCCTGAATGGTATGCCGTGAACCGCCTCGGCGAATCCTCACACGACAAACCTGCCTACGTCGATTACTATCGTTTCCTTTGTCCGAGCCGCCCGGAAATCGCAGCGGAACTTGCGAAAAGCTATCTTTCCGACGCGCATTTGCCGTATGTGGACGGCGTGCATCTCGATTACATTCGCCTGCCGGACGTGATTCTTCCCGTTAATTTGTGGAAAAATTACGGTATTGAGCAGACGCGGGAACTGCCGCAATACGATTATTGCTACTGCGAATTTTGCCGCGAAGCGTTTAAGCAAAAAACGGGGCAGGATCCGCTCGAACTGCCGTTCCCGCAGGAAAGCCAATCGTGGCTGAATTTCCGCTACGATGCCGTCGGGAACGTCGCAAACACGATTGCGCGCCGCGTAAAGAGCGACGGAAAATTTATCTCCGCCGCCGTGTTCCCGGGACCGTCGATGGCGCGGCGCATGGTGCGCCAAAGCTGGGGCGATTGGACGCTCGACGCGTTTTTCCCGATGATTTACAACGGCTTTTACAATGAAGGCGCGGACTGGATCGGCGCTTCCGTGAAAGAAAGCGTTTCCGCCGTCAACGGACGTGCAAAAATTTACGCGGGATTATTTTTCCCGGACATTAAAGATGATTTTGAGGCGTGCCTTGATGCGGCGTTTGGCAACGGAGCCGCCGGCGTTTCCTTCTTCGACGGTCCGGACGAAGCTCATCTCCGCCGCTTCAAAGCTTATTTGGAAAAGCGCGGCTTTGATGCCGGCGTTCCCGGAAAAAACTGATTTTTCGGGTTAGCGCACTTTTTCCCGGCGCATAATTTCGCCGAGAGCGAGGTAAAGGTCCGAGCGGTTGACAACGCCGAGTAATTTTCGCGTTTCTTCGTTTTCGACGAGTGCGAGCGAGTCTTCGTGTTTTCGCGCCGCGAAAATTTTCAGTGCGTCGGGCAGTTTCATTTCCGGCAGAAGCACGGGCAAATTGTTTCGGGAAACGTCGATGGCGATAATGGCTTCGGCAAGTTCTTTCGTTTGCGCGAACTGCAAAATATCCGAAGAAACAATGGCTCCGCGGTAGCTTTCATTTTCTCCGGTAATAAAAATCGTCTGCGACGGGTGGCGGATGAGAACTTTGGCGACGGTGCCGAATTTGTCGGTCGGGCGCACCGTCGGCGGATTTTTTCTCGCGATTTCAATCAGGCGCACCGCCGAGAGAGGCTTGGAAAAAATGCTGCGCGGACCGGACGCGAGCGCGCTGTGATACATGGATTCCGTGCGGCAAAGGCGAGCAATCCCGTGCGAAACGACAACGCCGATGAGAAGCGGAAACATCAGCGTTCCCGCGAGCGTAAATTCAACGACGAGCAGGAGCGAAGTCATCGGCGCGCTTGCCGCCGTCGTGAAAAACGCCGCCATGCCGACGAGCGAATAGGCGATGGCGTGGTCGCCGGGAACGCCGAGTTTCGTCATCAGAGCGGAAAAAAGAAATCCGATAAAGGTGCCGATTGTCAGGCTCGGCGTGAGTGCCCCGCCGACGGTGCCGACGCCGAAAACAAAGGCAACGATCCCGACTTTGAGCGCGAGCAAAATTGCCGCCTGTTCCGGTGAAAATTGCTCGGCGACGATCCCGCGAATCATCGTGTAGCCGTTCCCGGTCAGCTCCGGATAAAAAATCGCTGCGATACCGACGAGCGCTCCCGCGATCGCCAAGCGCACCGGAAGCCACGCATGCTTGCCGTTCAGCAATTTCCGAGCTTTTTTCAAAAGCCAAAGCCAACCGTTTGCCGCAAGCGACGCGATAACGCCAAGCGCGATACAGCTGACGGCGACGATGAGCTGATTTGAACCGATAATCACATCTCCCGACACCTGATAAATCGGGTCGACCGCTCCGAGCAGGCTCAGCGTAAGATAGCCGGCACAGCTCGCCACGAGCAACGGAGCCAGCACGTCCAGCGTTAGCGCACCGAGAACGATTTCTCCGACGAAAAGCCCGCCGGAAAGCGGAGTGTGGAATGTCGCCGCCATCGCCGAAGCTGCCGCACAGGCAACGACGAGACGCAAGCGCGGTGCCGGCAGGCTGAATTTTGAACCAAGCCAAGAGGCGGCGACTGCCGAGGTTTGGATGAGCGGACCTTCCCGCCCGATGGCTGCGCCCGAACCGATGGTAAAAACGGCGGAAAGGCTTCGCAGTAAGCTCGGTTTCGGCGGCACGTAGCCGTTGCCGAGAGCGATGGCTTCCATGTATTCCGTTGCCCGCACGGGAACGAATTTGTGCATGAAAAGAAGCGTTGAGCCCGCCAAAAGCCCGCCGATTGCGGGGACGAGCACACAGTGCCACTTTTCGAGCGCGCGAAACGCGTCAACTTGCGTCAAGCCGTGCGTTAGTGTCAGCGTGTCCTGCACGCCGTGAACGCAAAGGCTGAACACCAAAGCCGTAATGGCTCCGATAAATCCTGCGCCGAGAGCCCAAAGGTAAATGAGCTGTGTGTCGCCGAGCCGAAGTTTTTCGCGCAAATCCAGCGCGAGCCGCATCCAGCGCGAGAAGGTTTTTTCGGTTTCGGAAGCCATTTTTCGTTAGAGGTTCTAATTGTCGGGCTTTTATTTATCAGGAAATGAGGGACTTGAGCTCGGAAAGAAGCGAGGCGGCATCGATGACGCGCCCGGCGGCGTCCAGCGTCTTTGTGTCTTTGTGCCAACGCAAAATTTTTTGCATGAGTAAAAGATAATCGCGGATCATCGACGCGGGAACGCCGAGTAAAATTACGAGGTGGGCGCGATTGCCGTCTTCGTCCCAGGGAATGCCTGCATCGGAAATTCCGACGGCGATGCGGATTTCGTCGAGCGCGTCCGTGCGCCCGTGCGGGAGCGCGAGCCCGCGCCCGAGAAAAGTGGAAGATGTGCGTTCGCGTTCAAGAGCCGCCGCCTTCATGGCTTCAAGGGCTTCTTCGGCGGCGACCTTTTGATGCTCAAATGCATTGAAGAGGGAAAGAAGCATTTCGTCGCGGGACGCGTTCCCGCTGAGAATAACAGGTTGTTCGAGGACGTTCGGCATAGTCGTGGAAAACGGCTCGGAGACTAACAGTCGTGCCGCGTTCCCGCAAATTGAAAAAAAACTTTGTAGGGTTCACGTGTCGCAGAGTCGCAACGTTTTTACCTAAAAATAGTTCATATATTTAGCGGATTCTTCCTTTTTTAACGGGAACGCTTTTCCCTTTAAGCTCGAGTGTTTTCTCGGTATTCTTTTCCGCGATGAAAATTACAAAAAATACAGTCGTTAAATTTGAATACACGTTAAAAGACAAAGACGGAAACGTTATTGATTCCTCCGCGGGGCGCGAAGCTCTTCAGTATCTCCAAGGAGCCGGAAATATTATTCCCGGCTTGGAAAAAGAAATGGAAGGGCTTGGTGTCGGCGATAAAAAGCATGTGGAAGTAGCTCCGGAGGAAGGTTACGGTGTTTCCGATCCGAATTTGGTTATCGAAGTCCCGCGCAGCAGTATTGAGTTCCCGGGAACGATAGAGCTCGGAATGCGCTTTCACGCGCAGGACGCGAACGGCAATGTTCACGCGTTTTCCGTTGTCGGTGTTACCGACGAAAAGATCAAGCTCGACGGGAATCACCCGCTTGCGGACAAGACGCTGTTTTTCGATGTCGAAGTCAAATCGGTGCGCGAAGCCACGGAGGCGGAAATCGCGATGAAGCACCCGGAAACTTCCGGATGCTCCTGCGGCGGAGATTGTGATTGCGGCGGCGGTTGCGATTGCCATTAATTGCGAGGAAAAGAATTCAGAGAGCCGGGGAGACCGATGCCCGATCGACCGTCGCTCGGGTTTTGCCCTTTCCCCGGCACCTGAACTTTTCGTAAAACTGATGATTACTTCGTTCCCGGCTGTGTGTGCTTAGATTTTCTTGCTTTTTGTCTCATTTTTATGTTTGAATTGTCGGAATCTTATGACCACAGAAGAAATTGACGCTTTGATTTTGAAGAATCCTGAACTTTCGGCTACCCGCGGGCAGTTGGAAGCCATGAAGATCGGTGCGTATTGTATGCACCGCGCGTGGGGATTGGGGAAAATTACGGGCTATGATTCCGCGGCGGAACGCCTTATCGTTGATTTCCCTGAAGTCGGGAAGACCGGGCATCGCATGGACCCGGGCTTCTGTGTCGGAAAGCTTGAGATTTTGCCGGAAAATCACTTGCTCGTTCGTAAGCATACGGACGCGGCGACGATTGAAAAACTCATCAAGAACGATCCCGTTCAATTGGTGAAGGAAATTTTGGCGGTGGCGCCGGATCATAAAATGACGGCGACGGAAATTGAACTCGTGCTTGGGCGTCTGCTCGGTCCCGCAAAAATGAAAAAATGGTGGGTGGCGACAAAAAAAGCTTTGCTGAAAGATCCTTCCGTCGGCGTTCCCGCGAAGAAGGAGGGCGATTTCGAGCTTCGGGACAAGGACGACGAAGTCAGCCCGGAACGCGAAATCCTCGAGGAATACTATCGCAACAAAAATCCGAAAAAGAAAATTCTTCTTGCGGAAAAACTTTTCCAATTCTCTTCGGTGAAAGCGACGGACGAGCTGCCGCAGTTGGATCCGGATATGCCGCAGCCGCTTCACCATTATAAGGCGAGCGATCCGGAAATCGTCGGCGATTTACATAAAATTTTCGAAGAGCTGACGGATGCGATTAAGGCCGCAAAACGCCTCACCAAGGCGGAATGCCTTTACGGTCTTTGGGTGCGCAATGACCTTTGCCGCTTCTTTAAGGAAGATGTTGACTCTCTTGAGCCGACGTCCAAGTCTGTCATCCTTTCCTGCTCTCAGGAAGAACTGAATGAAGTCGCGCGCCAGATTCCGCAAACGCCGGCGTGCCTGAAACGTTTGCTTGACCTTCTTTCCCGCGTTTACGCCGAAAACGGCGAATGGAAGAACGTTACTCTGAAGCTTCTTGAAGACAGCACGGGAAAATTCACGGGAGAATGCATTACGTTCCTCGTTGAGCGCGGCGAAGACAAGCTTCTTTCCCGCAAGCTTCAGGAATGGCTCGACGGGCAAAACCTGCGTAGCCCGGTTCTGATTTGGATTATCAAAAACCGCAATTCACGCAAGTATCAGAAAATCGTTAAGCCGCTGATGACACATCAGTTGCTTAACGCAATTCTTTACGCGATTGACCGCGAAGCCGTCATGTCCACTTCGAACCGCCGCATTCAGCTCGCGGAAGAGCTCAGCGACGATTACGGGCTGATTCCGGATTTGCTGGAAGACGCGAACGAAGAAATCGCACGTGACTTGGCGCAGGCTCTCAACCTCAATCAGGGTTTTGAGCCGCTGATGAAAAAGTCGCTTCTCGCCCGCTTTATCAAAATTTATCCGCGCATCCTTTCGCTCATTTCCGGAAGTGCTGTCGAAGATTCGGAACCGGAAGTTTCCTCCGCGCTTCTTGTTTCGGAATGGTCGTTACTGGAACGCCGCAACGAACTCGAAGATCTCATCAAAGTGCAGATTCCGGCGAACAAGGAAGCCATCGCCGTGGCAAAGGAACATGGGGACCTCAAGGAAAACTCCGAATACAAAATGGCCCGTCAGGACCAGGAAACGCTTCTCGCCCGCAAGAGCTTGCTCGAATCCGAGCTCGAACGCGCTCAGGTTACGGACTTTTCCGACACTCCGGCGGACAAAGTTGGCGTCGGCTCCATCGTCGAGCTCGTTCCCGCTTCGGGCGTTCCCGTCGTTTACACGATTCTCGGTGCGTGGGACAGCAATCCGGAAAAGAATATTCTTTCTTACAAAACGCCGCTTGCTCAGAAGCTTATCGGGAAAAAAATTGGCGATATTGTTGAAACTGTTGTTGACGGCAATAAAGAAACATGGTCTATTAAGAGCATGTCCCGCTGGTTTGACCAAGCGAGATAAATCCTTTCCAATCATAACAGAAGCTGTTGTAATTGGTTTTTCATGTGTTTTCCTCCGGTTCCCTTCAAAGGAACCGGAGGTTTTTGTTTAGTAAAATATGAATTTTCGCGTTTCGTCTTTACGGGAACGCCGTTATCTTCTTTTACATGCAAACGATAATTGAGGGGGCAGGGTGGTTTATTTGGCCTTTGGGCTTTTGCTCGATTTTGGCAATGGCGGTGATTCTTGAGCGCATGCTGGCTTTGAGAGAGGCGCGCATTTTACCGAAAAAGGCTTTGGAGTTGATTCTTGCAGGGGATTTTGAGGCGGCGGCAAAGGCGTTCCCGAAGACGGCGGGCGGGCGCATTGTCGCCTACGCTTTGCGGGAAAATCCCGATTCTGCGGCGCTGACGGCGTTTGCTCGTCTCGAAGTTTCGCGCATGGAAAGAGGAATGTTTATTCCCGAATCCATTGTTTCCATCGCGCCGCTTATCGGGCTTTTCGGGACGGTTTACGGGCTCTATATTCTTTTTCCGGAAACGGGAGGAATGCCGGATCAGCAAATGCTGGTGCGCGGTGTCGGGCTTGCGCTGACGACGACAATGCTCGGGTTGCTGATCGCGATGCCCGTGCTTCTTGCAAACAATTTTATCATGCGTCGCATCGAAGTGCTTTCCGCGCGTCTTGCGCTGGTGGTTGAGCGCCTGAATAGTAATTGATAAACGGGGCGGATTGAGAAATAATTCCGGATTCCGGGCAATCTGAATTTTACAAGTATTTTCGTTTTAAATCCTAATTTTTATACCATGAGCAAAGAAATTGAAGAAGGTCTGACCTTTGATTTTGACTTCACGAAACTGCGCAAAGCCGTTGCGCAATGTCAATCCGATGTCGTTCCCGTCGTCGCGCAGGATGCGGATACGAAGGAAGTCCTGATTGTCGCCTACGCGAACGCGCTCGCGCTTGAAACGGCTCTCAAGGAAGGTATGGCAACCTTTTGGAGCACCTCGCGCAATGAACTTTGGGTTAAGGGAAAAACTTCCGGCGATTATTTGAAACTCGTCGAAGTCCGCGTAAATTGCGAACAAAATTCGCTCCTCTACCTGGTGCGTCCCGCAGGGAAAGGAGCCTGTCACACGAAAGGGCAGAACGGGCTTCCGCGCCGCGGATGCTATTACCGTTCTCTCGATTTGAACGACGGCAAAACTTTGCGTTTTGTCCCGGGAATGGAATAATTTTTAGGGAATAGTTGATAACGGATAATTGATAATCAAATCTTCCGCTATCAATTTTCATTAAAAACGAAACCGAATGCGCGCGGAACTGGAAGTTTTGCTCGGAAATCTGAATGCTCTCAAGCGCGAGGGCGTAACGGATATTTTTGTTTCCGAGGAAGCTCTTTCCGCTCTGCGGGAACGCGTCGCGGCGGTCGCATCGGCAGTTCCCCCGGCAAGGACGCCCGTTGCCGAGCTCCCGCCGAAGACTGTCCCGCAACAAAAATTGCGCGTGAATGAGCCTGTCGCCCGCATTCCCGCGCCGGATGCCCGGTCTTCCGCTTCCGCGTTTCCGTCGTTTTCGTCGGAGAATTTTTATTCTACGAAAAAAACGCCCCCGCTTGCGTCGCCCAAAGCTCCGCCTCCGGCGAAAAAAGAGCCGACGTTCGATTTTTCCGTAAGCGAAGCGCGGGCGGCATCCGTTCCCGCGAACGGTTCCAATGCAGACCGGCTTGCCGCACTTCGTGAGCAAATGTTGGGCGATCCGATTTGTAATGAACATTTGCATGCGGGAAAACAGCTGGTTTTCGGGGAAGGCAATCCGGAGGCGGGTATTTTTTTCTGCGGAGAAGCTCCCGGCGCGGAAGAAGAAACGGAAGGGCGCCCGTTTGTCGGACCCGCCGGACAACTTTTGACCAAAATGATTGCCGCAACCGGGCTCTCCCGCGAGCAGGTCTACATCGGCAACATCATGAAATGGCGCCCGGAGCTCCCGACGCTTTACGGAAACCGCCCGCCGACGCCGGACGAAATGCGCTATTGCCTGCCGTATTTGTCTAAACAGGTGGAAATTATCCGCCCGCGCGTTATCGTTGCGCTCGGTTTGACTGCGGTGAACGGGCTTCTCGGGTTTGACCCGGACCGCCGCATCGGTGCAATGCGCGGGAAAAGTTTAGAATTTAAGGGCGTTCCCGTGGTAGCAACTTATCATCCCTCGTATCTTTTGCGGAACGATTCGATGAAATCAAAACGCGCGGCGTGGGAAGATTTTTTGCGGATGATGGAAATCGCCGGACTGCCGATTACCGAACGGCAAAGAAATTTCTTCCTCCCGAAAAAGTAAAAAAACGTTCCCGCGCGGGAACGTTTTTTTTTGTAACTGGTAACTGGGAGCTCGGAACTGGTAATTGGAAACTACCAGTTACTAACTCCCGGCTCCGAGTTACCGGTTACCAGCCACTATCTTACTTATCGTCGACGACTTCGAAGTCGGCATCGACGGCGCCGTTGCCGCCTTTCTTGGCGGATGAAGCGTCATTCTGCGGGGGCGGCGGAGGCGTTCCCGCTCCGGCTTGTTGTTGCTGCTGGGCGAATTGCTGAGCCGCCTGCATGATGCTTTCGATTTTGGAAACCTGTTCGTTAATCGCGTCGAGCGTGGAAGATTTGTCTTCGAGCACTTTCTTCGCGTCGGCGAGGAGCTTGTCCATTTCCGCTTTTTGTTCGGCGGGAACTTTGTCTCCGGCTTCCTTGATTTGCTTTTCGATTTGGAAAACGTAGGCGTCGAGCTTGTTGCGTGCTTCGGCGGTTTCGCGAAGGACTTTGTCTTCCGCGGCGTGAAGTTCGGCTTCCTTGCGAAGTTTTTCAACTTCGTCCTTGCTCAAGCCGGACGATCCCGTGATGGAAATTTCCTGGCTCTTGCCGGTGCCTTTGTCGATGGCGGAAACGTGCAAAATGCCGTTCGCGTCGATGTCGAAGGTAACTTCGATTTGCGGCGTGCCGCGCGGTGCGGGATTGATTCCGTCGAGGCGGAAAAGACCGAGCTGCTTGTTGTCCTTCGCCATCGGGCGTTCGCCTTGGAGAACACGGATGTCGACGGCTGTCTGATTGTCCGCGTAGGTCGAGAAAATCTGGGATTTTTTCGTCGGAATCGTCGAGTTGCGTTCAATCATCGGCGTGGAAACGCCGCCGGCGGTTTCGATGGAAAGCGTGAGCGGCGTAACGTCGAGCAAAAGCACGTCGCGAACATCGCCCTTGAGCACGCCGCCCTGAATGGACGCTCCGATAGCGACGACTTCGTCCGGGTTCACGCCCTTGTGCGGTTCTTTTCCCGCGAGGCTGCGGGCGACTTCGACGACTTTCGGCATACGCGTCATACCGCCGACGAGAACGAGCTCGTTAATTTCGCTCATGGAAAGCTCGGCGTCGCGCAAGCATTTTTCAAACGGAATGCGGGTGCGTTCGAGCAAGTCGTCGCAAAGCTGTTCGAGCTTGGCGCGCGTGAGCTGGACGTTCAAGTGCTTCGGTCCGGTTGCGTCCGCCGTGATGAAGGGCAGATTGATGTCGGTGGAATTGGTGGACGAAAGCGCGATTTTGGCTTTTTCCGCTTCTTCTTTCAGGCGTTGGAGCGCGATCGGGTCGTTGCGGAGGTCGATTCCGTTTTCGGCTTTGAAGCCGTCAACGAGCCAGGAAATGATGCGTTCGTCGAAATTATCGCCGCCGAGTTGAGTGTCGCCGTTGGTGGCTTTGACTTCAAAAACGCCGTCGCCGATTTCGAGAATGGAAACGTCATACGTTCCGCCGCCGAGGTCGTAAACCGCGATTTTTTCGTCGGATTTTTTATCCAAACCGTAAGCGAGGGAAGCGGCGGTCGGTTCGTTGATGATGCGGAGCACTTCGAGCCCTGCGATCGTTCCCGCGTCCTTCGTGGCTTGGCGTTGAGCGTCGTTAAAATACGCGGGAACGGTGATGACCGCCTGCGTGATTTTTTCGCCGAGATAGGCTTCGGCGTCAGCTTTCATTTTGGCGAGCACCATCGCGGAGATTTGTTCCGGCGCGAAGGTTTCCGTTTTGCCGTTCACTTCCGCCTGAATTGCGGCGTCGCCGTTTTTACCTTCAACGACGGTGAACGGGAACGATTTGATTTCTTCCTGAACTTCCGCAAATTTACGGCCGATCAGGCGTTTTGCCGAAAAGATCGTGTTTTTCGGGTTCGTAACGGCTTGGCGTTTTGCCGCCTGACCGACGAGGCGTTCGCCGTTTTTCGCAAACGCGACAACGGAAGGCGTCGTGCGCGCGCCTTCGCTGTTCGGGATGACGACGGGTTCGCCGCCTTCCATGACAGCCATGCAAGAATTGGTGGTACCAAGGTCGATTCCAAGAATTTTACTCATAGTGCTTTCGTTTAATGCAAAGCCCGTGCCAAGTTTTTAAAAAGATGAATTAAAAAATGTGACACGGCAAAGTTTGGTTGGGTTTTAACCACGGATAAACACGGATTTTCACGGATGTTTTTCTTCGTGGCTTTGTGAGAGACTTTTCTAAAAAACGTTCCCGCCCCTCTTAAATACGGCTTTGTGTCCTTTTGCGTTTCCGTAAAACTCAAGAAAAAGTGTCTGCGAAAATTTATTTGTGCCACGACACATTTTTATTAGTTTTTCGCATGCATGGAAAAATTTTCCGATATCCGCCCGCTGAAGCGCGCGAGTTTGTTTACGCTGGGTTGCCGTCTCAATCAATATGAGACGGAGGCTTTGCGCGATCGCCTCGAAGCGCGCGGCTACGAAATTGTGCCGTGGGGCGTTCCCGCAGATCTTGCAATCATCAATTCCTGCACGGTAACGCAGCTTGCCGAAGCGAAATGCCGTCAGATTATCCGCGGTTTTATCAAGGCGAATCCGCAGGCGTTTTGCGCCGTGGTCGGCTGCTACTCGCAAACGGGCGCGGAGGCGATTGCAAAAATCGCGGGCGTGGATTTGATTGTCGGAAATAGAGACAAGCTCAATGTGCTCGATTTTATCGGAGACGGGGAAAAACGGGAACGCCCGGAAATTATTTGCGGGAAAATGCCGACGGCGGAATTTTCGATTTCGGCTACCTGTGCTTCGCCGTTTACCAAGCGTGCGAATCTGAAAATTCAGGACGGCTGCAATTTCATGTGCAGTTACTGCATTATTCCGTTTGCGCGCGGCAGAGCGCGTTCCCGCAACCTTGCGGATTTGGTCGCGGAGGCGCAGAGCCTTGCCGCGCGCGGCGTGCGCGAAATCACGCTCACGGGCGTGAATATCGGCACTTACGATAATTCCGGGAAAGACATTCTCGGCGTGGTCGACGCGGTTGCCGGCGTTCCCGGAATTGACCGCATTCGCATCGGCAGTATTGAGCCGAAAACGATTCCCGAGGGTATTTTTGACCGCATGAGCGATCCCGCGCACCCGCTCACGCCGTTTTTGCATTTGCCGCTCCAAAGCGGTTGCGAACGCATTTTGCGCGATATGCGCCGCCATTACACGCTTGCGGAATATTTGGATTTTATTCGCGAAATCGATCGCCGCGTGCCGGATATTTGTATCGGGACGGACATTATGATCGGTTTCCCCGGAGAAACGGACGAAGAATTTGCCGAAACCTGCCGCAATTTCACGGAAAATCCGTTTGCCTACGCGCATGTTTTCACTTACTCGGAACGCGCGGGAACGCCCGCCGCGCGCCGCCCGGACCGCGTTCCCGTGCCTATTCGCCAACGCCGCTCCGTTGCCCTGCGCGAGCTTTCCGCCGCAAAGCACCGCGCTTTTATGCAGCGTTTTCTCGGGCGCGACGAAGAAATTCTTTTTGAAAATCCGCAGGGCGAAATTTGGCCCGGGTACACGAAAAATTTCGTGCGCGTGAACGTTCCCGCGAGCGAATTTCCCGGGGAAAATCTTGCAAATACATTTCGCACGGTGCGCCTGGATTCGATTTACGGCGATGCGGTTCTCGGCAAGAAACAAAAGTGAATCAAACTTCCGCGCTACGTTTTTTAAGAACTTCGCGCTAAGCCGCCAAGCCGCGAAGTTTTGAAAAAAATAGGTAAAAAAGAAACCGCGAATAACCACGAATTATCACGAATGATTTTTTTATAAAAAAATTTTTGCGTCTTCGCGTCTTTGCGCGAAATTTTGGAACCTTGTATTAGGGACGATTTTGCTTCGCGCGGGAACGTTATGCGGCGAAACTTTCTTTTTCTTCTCCGTGAGCGGTGAGCGTTTCCTCAAAAAAAACGTGGTGGATTTTCGCGGGAACGCGGTTCAGAATTTCGGGCTTATTATGGCTATTGAATTTTTTGATGACTCTGTCGGTATTGCGGATGTTTCCGGTTTCTCCGTCGGTGCGGCGGCTTGTAATATTCGCGGGAACGCGGATTTGGCGCGCTTAGACGTTGCCGTTATTTTCTCCGAAAAACCCTGCACGGCGGCGGGCGCATTTACGACGAACGACGTGAAGGCGGCTCCGGTTTACGTTTCCCAAGCGCATTTGCGCGGCGCGGCGGCGGGAACGCCGATGCACGGGATTGTGGCGACGAGCGGGAACGCAAATGCCTGCACGGGCGAGCAGGGCATGAAAGACGCAAACGCGATGTGCGAACTTGCGGCGGCGGCTTGCGGCGTTGCGCCGGAGCAGTTTTTTGTTTGCTCAACCGGACGCATCGGCGTGAATTTGCCGATGGAAAAAATGACGCGCGGGATCGCCGAAGCTGCAAAAAACCTCGCAGGAACGCCGGAAGAATCCTTGCGCGCTGCAGACGCGATTCTTACTTCCGATACGCGCCGCAAAACCTGCACGGCAAAGTTTACGGTAAACGGGAAAACCGTTACGATTTCCGGCATGGCAAAGGGCGCGGGAATGATTGAGCCGGGCATGGCAACGATGTTCGGCCTGCTCGCAACGGATGCGGAAATTTCTCAAAACCTCCTGCAGAAATGCCTTTGGAACGCGGTCGGCCAATCGTTTAACTGCGTTACCGTGGACGGCGATATGTCCACGAACGACACAGTGCTTGTGCTCGCCAACGGCGAAAGCGGCGTGAAAATTTCCGAGGAAGACGCGGGAACGCTCGCTCTTTTTAAGGAAGCTCTCAATGCGGTAACGTTTGGTCTGGCGCGAAAAATCGTCGGCGACGGAGAAAAAATTTCCCGCGTCGTAACCTTGCATATTTACGGTGCGCGCACGGCGGCGGATGCGAATAAAATTGCGCGTTCCATCGGAAATTCCCTGCTGGTGAAAGCTTCGTGGTGCGGAGGCGACCCGAATTGGGGACGCCTGCTTTGCTCGGCGGGCTACGCCAAATGCGGGATTGACCAAACGAAAATCGATCTGTTTTACAACGACGTTCCCGTTTTCCTCAAAGGGGAGCTTCAGGCACAGAACGAAGCGGCGTGGCGCAAGGTTGTCGGGAACAAGGAGTTTGCGATTCACATGCACCTGAATCTCGGCGTGCACGATTATCGCCTGATTTCCACGGATTTGACGGAAGCTTACGTTGATTTTAATAAAGGCGAATAGTTTTTAATTCCTTATTCCTAATTTATTTTTTCCATGTTTTCTTTTTTTAAAAAATCCGTTTTCGCGGCACTTGTCGCCTGCTTTGCCGGAGTTCCCGCGTTTGCGCAATCGCGCGATGTCGTGGTGAGCGATCCGATTTTGATTAATGTGCGGCAGGGAATTTGCCCGATCAAGGTGCAATCTACGGATTCGGCGTTGGGCGGGCTTGTGCAAAAGGCGTTGGACTTGCACGGCGCGGTTGAAATGCGCACGAGCGGGAACGTTCCTGCCGTCAAAGTGGAGCGGCAAGGCGGCACACTCGTCGCTTCCTGCAAAATTTTCCCGCAGGAAATTGTGGTTGCGGGAACGGATAACGCTGCGGCACTTCGCCTTTGCGACGAAATTCTCGCCGCGCTCGGCAAGCCGTGGGGTTGGGATTTGAAGCCGATTTTCGCCAAAACAAAACTCGCCTTCGCCGCCGGCAACGGCGCAAAATCCGAAATTTACACGACGGAAAATCTTCTCTTTAAAAGCACGCGCAAGGTAACGAGCCACGGTTCCCGCTCGATTATGCCGCACTGGAATCCGGCGGGAACAAAGCTGCTCTACACCACATATTTCAAAAGCGGCGCGGCGGATATTTACATGCTTGATTTGGCGACGCTCAAATCCAAGCCTTTCGCCGCTTACAAAAACTCGAACACCGGCGGCGCATTTTCTCCCGACGGGAAAACGGTGGCGCTCGCGCTTTCCGTTCGCGGACCGATGAACATCTTTCTCTCGCCCGCTTCCGGCGGGAAGGCCCACGCGCTGGTGAAAGACGGCGATACGTCCTCGTCCCCGTCGTTTTCTCCCGACGGAAAAACCGTTGTGTTCACGAGCGGAACCGCCGGCGCGCCGCGCCTCTACACCGTTCCCGTTTCCGGCGGGAAAAAAAACCGGATTTCAATTCCCGGCTTCGGCTACGCGACGGAGCCTTCCTGGAATCCCGTTTTTCCGAACAAAATCGCATTTTGCTACAACCGCTCCGGGAAAATGGCTGTCGCCGTTTACGATAGAAAAACCGGGCGCGCGTTTGATGTCGGCGCGCTCACGGGAACGCGTCGCTACTCGCATCCCGTTTGGTGCGCGGACGGGCGTCACATTGTCGTAACCGAGGAAATCGGGAAATCGACGGGTCTCGCTCTTGTCGATACCGGAAATCCGCAAAAGGCAAAATTCCGCCGCATCGGAATTGATTCTCTGAAAAATTGCTGTGATCCGGATACTTTGATTTTGAAATAAAAATATCGGGAGAAGCGGCTTTTGCCGTTCCCGGCGAGAGACCGTTGCTCGGAAAGAGTAATGCGCGGAAATTTTTTTCGTGCGAAACAGGTTCTTTTCAAAAGCGACAGGCGTGTCGCTTCTCCCGTGAAGGAAAAAAATGAAGAACGAACAAATTCTCGAAGTTTTAAAAAAAGTAGCTTATCCCGGGCTTTCCCGCGATATCGTTTCCTTCGGCTTGGTTAAGAAGGCGGAAGTTTCCGCCGACGGGAACGTTGCCGTCGAAATCGCTGTAACGACCTCCAAGCCGGAAATACCCGAGCAACTTCAAAATGCCGTTGAGTCCGCTCTGAAAACCGCAGGCGTTCCCGCCGGGAAAATTTTTGTCGAAATCAAAACGACAATGCCTGCGGCGCCGGGCTCGACAACGCCTCCGCCGCCGCAGAAAATTCCCGGTGTGCGCCGTATTATCGCCGTAGCCAGCGGCAAGGGCGGCGTCGGAAAATCAACGGTTGCCGCAAACCTTGCCGTCGCTCTTGCGCAGGTTTTGGAAGAGGAAGGCATTGCGCCCGCAGCAGGAAGCGTCGGCGTGCTCGACTGCGATATTTACGGACCGAGCATTCCGATGATGCTCGGAGTGAACGAACAACCGTTTTTGCGCGGGGAAAAAATCGTGCCGCCGGAAGCGCACGGGCTCAAAGTGATGTCGATGGGGCTTCTCGTGGACGAAAATTCACCCGTCGTGTGGCGCGGTCCCGTTGTGGGCAAGGCGATTCGGCAATTTGCCAACGACGTGGATTGGGGCGCACTTGAAGTGCTCGTGGTTGATTTGCCTCCGGGAACGGGCGATGCGCAGATTACGCTCGTGCAAACGCTTGCAATTGACGGAGCCGTGATTGTAACAACGCCGCAGGACGTTGCCGTTTCCGTGGCACAACGCGGAGCGCGCATGTTCTCCAAAGTGGAAGTTCCGCTTGTCGGCGTGATTGAAAATATGAGTTATTTCGAAAATCCGGCAACGGGAACGCGGGAATATATTTTCGGGAAAGGCGGCGGAGCTAAAACCGCCGGCATGCTCGAAACCGAACTGCTCGGAGAAATCCCGATTTGTGCGGAAATCCGTAGCGGCGGCGATGCGGGAACGCCGATTACAGCCGCCTCGCCCGCTTCCGTTCCGGCGCAAATTTTCCGCGCCGCCGCTCGCGAAATTCTACAGAAATTTTAGTATTTTCGTTTTCTTTTCAAAAAAAACTCCGGTTGAAAAACCGGAGTTTTTTCATTCAAAAATTTTGACGGGAACGCGAAATTTTGTTTTTTTTGTGCTCACTTCTATATGAGCGATCCAATTAAGCACGAATGCGGAATTGCCGTTGTCCGGCTCTTAAAGCCGCTCGAATACTACGAGCACAAATACGGAACGCCGCTTTACGGATTCAACCAGCTCTTTTTGCTGATGGAAAAACAGCATAATCGAGGGCAAGACGGCGCCGGTATCGGATGCGTCAAGCTCGGCGTTCCCGCCGGAGAAAGCTTCATGGCGCGCGACCGGGCACTCGGCTCCGCCGCTCTCACCGAGATGTTCTCCCGCCAGCTCGCCGATTACGAAGAAAAAGTAAAATCCGGGAAGATCATTCCGGAAATTCCCGCCACCGTGAAGCAGAACTTCAATTTCGGCGGAGAATTACTTATCGGACATCTTCGCTACGGAACTTCCGGCAATTACGACCTGTCCACCTGCCACCCATTCGCCCGCAAATCTATCTGGCCGACACGAAACCTGATGATTGCGGGTAATTTTTCGATTACAAATCCCGGCGATCTGAACGAAGCCCTCATTAACCGCGGCGCGCATCCGGTGCTTTCCACCGATACGCAATCGCTTCTTGAAGAACTCGGCTTCTGGCTCGACGACGCGCACACGACGATTTTCCGCGAATTGCGCGACGCCGGCGTTCCCGGACGCGAAATGCCCGAAATCATTTCCCGCCGCATCGACCTCGCCGAAGTCATCCGCAAAGCCTCTCATCGCTGGGACGGCGGCTTCACTCTCTGCGGCGCCACCGGAAACGGCGATATGTTCGCGATGCGCGACCCGAATGGCATTCGTCCCTGCTTCATTTTGCGCACGGACGAAGTCGTTGCCGTCGCCTCCGAACGCGCGGCGCTGATGACGATTTTCAACGCCACGGAAAATCAGGTCGAAGAACTCACGCCGGGAACGGCGATGATTGTTCAAAGCTACGGCGATATTCGTTTCGAGAAAATTTTTGAACCGGGAACGAAAACGCATTGCACCTTTGAGCGGCTTTACTTCTCGCGCGGGAACGATCCGTCGATCTACGAAGAACGCAAAGCCCTCGGCGCGGCTCTCGTTCCGCAGATTCTTAAGGAAATCAACAACGACCTCGAACACACCGTTTTCTCCTTCATTCCGAACACGGCGGAAACGTCCTACTACGGCATGATGGCGGAACTGCGCGTGAATCGCCGCCGCGAAGTGCGCGACGAGCTTCTCGCCGCCGTCAAAAACGGGAACGTCGATGAAGCCCTGATTGAAAAACTGATCATGGGCAACTGGCCGCGCGGCGAAAAAGTCGCCCACAAAGACATCAAGCTCCGCACCTTTATTTCGCAGGAAAAAACGCGCAACCGCCTCGCTTCGCACGTTTACGACATCTCCTACGGCGTCGTGCGCGAAGGCGAAAATCTTGTCATTATCGACGACTCGATTGTGCGCGGAACCACGCTTCGCGAATCCATTCTGAAAATTCTTTCGCGCCCGAATCCGAAAAAAATCATTGTTTGCTCGTCCGCGCCGCAAGTGCGCTACCCGGACTGCTACGGGATCGACATGAGCGAACTCGGAAAATTCCTTGCGTTTCAGGCGGCGATTCAGCTTTGCCAGCAAACCGGCAAAGGCGACTTGCTTCGCGAGGTTTATCAGGATTGCCTCAAGGAACTCGAAAAGCCGGAGCCGGCGATGGTCAACCACGTCGGACGCATTTACGATCAGTTCTCGGAAGAGGAAATCGCGCGCAAATGCGCCGAGCTCGTCTACCCGGATTGCGATTGGAAAGGCGAACTCGTCCTCATTTTTCAATCGCTGGAAAACTTGCTCAAATCCTGCCCGGGAAGCGCGGGAGATTGGTATTTTTCCGGCAATTATCCGACACCCGGCGGATTCCGCGCGCTCAACCGCGCCTACGTCAATTTCTACGAAAACCGCACAACGCGAGCGTATTAATTCGTGGAAATTTCCGACAAAAGCGTTCCCGCGGTCAGCGTCGCGGGAACGTTTTTTTTTAGAAAAGAAAGCCGCCACTTAAGGCTTCGAGCCTTTGTGCGAAGGCAAAATTTTTTGAAGAAAAGACGCTTGACGAGCGTATGAATTTGGTGCTTAATTCTTCTCTACACTTTCGTGGTTAGGTAGCTCAGTCGGTAGAGCAAGGGACTGAAAATCCCTGTGTCGGCGGTTCGATCCCGCCCCTGACCACCATTTTTTTGTCCGTATCGTCCGTCGCGTTATTTCGTCGAGGGCGATTTTTTTTTTGCATTTTCCCGCTCGCTTTCGCGTCGGAAGCGGCGTAGCGTTTTCGGCTATGAAATTTGCGATACTCGGATCCGGAACCGGAAGCAACGCGGAAGCCATTTTGAAGGCTTACCGCGCGGGAACGCTCGGTGATGCCGAGCCCGTAGCGATTTTTTGTGATATTCCCGGGGCAAAAATTCTCGAGCACGGGAAGGCTTACGGCGTTCCCGCCGTGCAGCTGGATCCGGGACCGTTTAAGACAAAATTTTCTCCGGAGCGGGAGGCGGCATGGGCGCAGGCGATTAAAGATTCAGGTGCGGAATGGATTGTACTTGCCGGATTTATGCGGGTTTTGAAAGCTCCGCTTTTGGAGGCGTTTCCGAATCGCATTATCAATTTGCATCCGTCGTTGTTGCCGTCTTTTCAGGGCTTGGACGGGATAGGGCAGGCGTGGCGCTACGGAGTGGCGGTCAGCGGTTGCACGGTGCATTTCGTAAACGCGGAGCTTGATCGCGGCGCAATTATTGATCAGGCGGTTGTGCGTCGTGAAAAAACGGATACGCAGGAGACTTTTGCTCAAAAAATCCACGCGCAGGAACACAAGATTTTGCCCGATGTGATTCGACGGATTTCTCTCGGCGAAGTGGTTCTTTAAGCCTTTATTTCTCTCATCTTTAATTTTTCAAAAATGATCGAAACACGTTGCGAAATTGACGGTTCGTTAGCCCAGCCGCTCGAGGATTTTTTCTGCGAACTGGTGCGTTCCCCGTGGCTGATTTTTCACGAAAAAGCCGGCAGACCCCACGTGCTCATGGGGTATTTTGACAGCGAGGCGGAAGCGCTTGATGCTTGGGCGGATTTGAGAAAATCGTTTAAAATGCTGCCGGAGCGACCGGGGGTAGGAACGCTTGAAGATCGCGATTGGAAGGAAGCCTACAAGGCAAATCTTCATCCGTGGAGCTACGGACGCTTGCATTGGGTGCCGGAGTGGAGGCGCGCCGAATACGACGTTCCCGCCGGTGCCGCCGTCGTTTATTTCGATGCCGGGCTTGCGTTCGGAACGGGAGATCACCCGACGACGCGTCTTTGCGGGCAGCGTCTTGTGGATTTTCTCGTGAAGCGCGATGCGAATGCCGTCGCGGGAACGTCCGTAATCGATGCCGGATGCGGCTCCGGGATTCTTGCTATTTCCGCCGCTCAGCTCGGCTGTAAAAAAGTTTACGGTTTTGACCGCGACCCTGAAGCCGTGGAGGTTTCCGCTGAAAACCGAACCAAGAACGCGTTGTCCGATGATGCGGTCGTGTTTACGCACGACGGATTGGAAACCGGATTGCTCAAGGCCGGTGCGTCCGATGTCGTTCTTGCCAATATCATCAGCGACGTGCTTTGCATTTATGCGGACAATTTGCTCGCGGCGGTTAACAAGGGCGGAATACTTGCGCTCAGCGGGATTCTTGCGAGCGAGCAGGCGACCGTGATGCGCGTTTTTGAGGCGAAGGCGCGTGCGGCGTGGGGCGGGAACGTCCGCGTCGAAGGGCGCGTGATGGGCGAGTGGTCGGACGTCGCGCTCTTCCGCGAATAATTTTTTCGGCTTATTCGCGGTTTGCGACGGGAACGCGCCGCCGGTTTTTCGCTCGCTTGCGTTCCCGCGGGAAAAAGTTTTAAATGCACGCACTATGCAGAAACTTGCGCTCCTGTCGGTCAGCGACAAAACCGGACTTTTGGATTTCGCCAAAGTCCTTGTCGAAAAACACAACTACAAGCTGCTCTCCACGGGCGGCACGGCTAAAATGCTCCGCGACGGCGGCTTGCCCGTTACCGATGTGAGCGAGCACACCGGATTCCCGGAAATCATGGACGGACGCGTGAAAACGCTCCACCCGCGCGTGCACGGCGGTTTGCTCTGCCGCCGCGATCTTCCCGCGCATATGGAACAGGCGGCGAAGCTCGAAATCCCGATGATTGACATGGTCGTCGTCAATCTTTACCCGTTTGAAGCCACCGTCGCGAAGCCGGATTGCGCTTTTGAAGACGCGATTGAAAATATCGACATCGGCGGACCGTCGATGTTGCGCTCCGCCGCGAAAAACCACCAAAGCGTTTTCGTCGTTACCGATCCCGCTGACTATTCCCGCGTGCTCGAAGCCATGGACGGCGATCCTGCGACGCTTCCCGCGTTCCGCCGCGAACTCGCAATGAAGGTTTTCTCCCGCACGGCGGCTTACGACGCTGCAATTGCGAATTATTTGGAAAAACAAACGCCGACACCAGAAACCGCGCCGGCGTTCCCGCGTCAGTTTAATCTGAATCTGAAAACCGCGCAGGAACTCCGCTACGGCGAAAATCCGCACCAAAACGCCAAGCTTTTCGGCGATTTTCACAGCTTCTTCAACCAGCTCCAAGGCAAGGAACTCAGCTTCAACAATATTCTCGACATCACGGGAGCGACGAATCTCATCGCGGAGTTTGACCGCCCGACCGTCGGTATTTTGAAGCACACGAATCCCTGCGGCATCGCGACGGCGGGAACGCTCGCCGAAGCTTGGGATCAGGCTTTTGAAACGGACAAACAGGCTCCGTTCGGCGGCATCATCGTTGCCAACCGCGAAGTCGACAAAGACCTCGCCGAACGCATCGCGCACATTTTCTCCGAAGTTATCATCGCTCCGTCGTTCTCGGCGGAAGCGCGCGAAATTTTCGCAAAAAAGAAAAATCTGCGCCTTATGGAACAGGTGAAGCCGATTTCGGCGGACAAGCTTTACGACGTGCGCTACGCCATCGGCGGCGTGCTTGTGCAGGAACGCGATATTAAGGCGATTGATCCGAGCGTTTACAAAGTCGTAACGGAACGCCAGCCGACCGAAGAAGAGCTCCGCGCGATGCTCTTCGGCTGGAAAGTCGTCAAGCACGTTAAGTCCAACGCGATTGTTTACGCGGGTTGCGAGCGCACGCTCGGGATCGGCGCCGGGCAAATGTCGCGCGTCGATTCTTCCCGCATCGCCGTGTGGAAGGCGGGCGAAGCCGGGCTCTCGCTCAAGGGCTCCGTTATCGCGAGCGACGCGTTCTTCCCGTTTGCCGACGGCTTGCTCGCTGCGGCGGACGCCGGCGCAACGGCGGCGATTCAGCCGGGCGGCTCCGTGCGCGACCAGGAAGTTATCGACGCTGCGAACGCACGCGGCATGGCGATGATTTTCACCGGACACCGCCACTTCCGCCACTAAGGAAAGATTAAAGAAAAGCGTTCCCGCGAAACGGTTTCTGCCGCGCGGGAACGCTTTTTTTTAGTCTTTAACGACCTTAGAGTTCTTAAATTTTTTCCTAAAAAAAACGCCCGGCATTTTTGCGGACGTTAAAAAAATGGAGCCACTTGTCAGACTTGAACTGACGACCCTCTCATTACGAATGAGATGCTCTACCAACTGAGCTAAAGTGGCTAAAGAAAGTGCCGAAGTTATGTTTTTTTCGGGAGACTTGCAAGCTTTATTTTTCTGATAGGATTTTTAAATGAAAAAAAACTTTGCGTTCCCGTGCGGAAAATCGAAAATGGCACGCTATTATGAGTAAAATCAAAGTCGGAATTGTCGGTGCTTCCGGTTATGCCGGGGAAGAACTTGTGCGGCTTTTGTCGCGCCACCCGAACGCGGAGCTTGCCTGTGTGTGTTCGCGTTCGCTCGCGGGAACGCCGTTGGCGGAAGTGATGCCGCAGTACCGCGAAATGATTCCCGCCGGGCTGACATTTATTCAGGCGGATCCGCAGGCGATTTGCGCCGAAGCGATTGATGTTTGGTTTCTCGCGCTCCCGCACGGCGTTGCGGCGGAATATGCGCGCCCGCTCGTTGCGGCGGGCAAGCGTGTTTTCGATTTGTCGGCGGATTTTCGTTTAAACTCGCCGGAAATTTACGAGGAATACTACGGCAAGCCGCATCCGGATACGGAGCTTTTGAAAAAGACGCCTTACGTCATTCCGGAGCTCGCGCAAAACGATGCGTGGAAAACGGCGGCACTTGTGGCTTGCCCGGGCTGTTACCCGACGAGTATTCAGATTCCGCTGATTCCGCTTTTGCGCGCCGGGCTTATTAAGCCGGCGGCGGGAACGTGCATCATCAATTCGTATTCCGGCGTTTCCGGAGCGGGGAAAAAGGCGGATTTGGCTTATGCGTATTGCGAGCGCGACGAATCGGCGAAGGCTTACGGCTTGCCGAAACACCGCCATTTGTCCGAAATCGAAGAACAACTTTCTCTTGCGGCGGGAACGCCGATTGTCGTGCAGTTTTGCCCGCATCTGGCGCCGATGAAACGCGGGATTTCCACGACGATTATCGTTCCCGCGAACGGCGCGTCGGTAGAAGACGTTTACGCGTGTTGGGAAAAAACTTACGCGGGCAAACCCTTTGTCGGCATTTTGAAAAGCGGAAAATTCCCCGACACGGCGCATGTTACGGGAACGAACCGCGCGGATATTTCCGCCGTTTACGACCCGCGCACGAAAAATTTCGTTATTACGTCCTGCATCGACAACGTTGTCAAAGGCGCATCGGGGCAGGCGGTTCAGCTGATGAATCTTGCGCTCGGATTTCCGGAAGCTGCCGGTTTGGTTTGAGTTTTTTTTGAAAAAGAAAAACGCGCTTTCGGCGGAAAGTCCTCTTTGCGTTCCCGCAAGGAGGATTTTTCTTGTCTAAAAAACAAAACACTACCATTTTTGTGGAGATTTTTTAAAACACAGAAAAATAACACATGAAAAATATCAAGAAAATCTCCTGCTCGGCGCTTACTTTGTTCGCGGCGGCAACGCTCTGCGACAACGCTTACGCTTCGACAATGCACACCGACGTCGCATTGCAGACGTATACGAATTTCGGGCAAAACAAAGGTCGCTATGAGACCAACGCCAACGCGCTTTTAGAGCACATTCGGAAACGCGACGGCGGAATTGTGATTTCCTATACGGACAGTACCGCACCCTGGAAGATTTCCAATACACAGGGCATGATCGATTTTTCCGCAACGGACGATATCGGCGCGCAAGTCGTTATCGGAGCGAATATCATGGCAACGGTGCACCACAACGGCTCGATTAACGCGTCGTTCGGTCATCGCGAAATCGGCGCGGAGCACGCAATAAACTACTCGGCAATTGATATTCGGGGCTCTGAGGTTTTCCGTTTGTTCCCGAAAAACGCGACCGGCGGAGCGTATGACTACATGCTCCAACGCCAAAGCAAAATCGTAACGGATGCGACGTGGAATCCGCTGACGCAGGAAACAAATATGGCTCTTTTAAAGGGAAAGCATATTTACCACTCCGGCTCGGGAGCGATGAATCTTTGGAATGAGTCTTCAAAATCGAAAACTCCGTTGTTGGGCGCGTATCAGTATATCGTCGGCGGAATCAATGAAGCCACAAACGCACAAACCCACGCAGGAACGACAAATATCAGCATCCACCAAAACCCGAATTTCGGGAACGGTGTAGGCGCAAACACCAAAAACCCGCTCCCGAATGCCATTCAGGGCGGTGATTCCGGAAGTCCGGTTTTCTTTTATAACGATAAAACAAAACGCTACGAATATCTTGCCGCACAACAATCCGGCGGCGGAAATTCTTACGGACAGGCGCGCGGGAACGTCACGTGGTCGCATGAAATCATGGAGTCGTTCAACGTCCGCCCCGATATGAACGGAATCAACGAAGTATATCTCTCCGCCGTTTCGTATAGCGGAGAAAATAAAAAAGATGCCGCCGGGCGTTCGACAAAAATTTACTACGGGAAGGTTACAGCCGCTTCCGGAAAAGTTCTGGGAGAATACAACGGCGTGCGTAGCGGGCAGCAGACATGGAAAAATCTTGCGGACGTAAAAGACCGGCAAAACTGGTATGCTTACGATAGCGAGAAGTATTTGCAGCAGAAGGACGAAGATCTTTTCTTTAACGAAAATCTTGTTTTCACGGCAACGCGCGAAAACAACAATATTATTTTGTCGGACACCGTTGATCTCGGTATCGGTTACATTGAATTTAACTGCGGCAATTTGCAAAACGCCGTTTACAACATTAAATCCGAAGGTGCGGAAAATAATTTGCTTAATTCCGCCGGCTATGTCGTTAACGAAGGCGCAATCGTTCATCTTTATCAGACGAACCCGTCGAATCATATGTATGAATGGCGCAAGACGGGTGCCGGGGACTTGCATATTCGCGGGAACGGAGATTCCAATGCGTTGCTCAGTGTCGGCGGAACCGGGAAAACGTTCCTGCAACGCGAAAACGGCTATGCTGCGTATAATGTGCTTGTGAGCGGCGGAGCCACCGTTGTCATCAAAAACACAAAGCAAATCGCGCGAGACCTGACTTTCGGAAACGGCGGCGGCGTACTCGACATGAACGGAAATTCCATGACGTGGAAACTTTCGAACACGAACGTTTCCGCCGACGGATTTTCGGTTAACGCGCTGACAGAAGATGCATTCATCGCAAACAGCAAGGGCGCGGCAACGCTGACTTTTTCCGAAACCGGCAACCGGACTTTCTTGGGTTCATTCCGGGATACGGCAAATTCGTCATTAAAAATTATTTACGACGGCGGAACGAATTCTTCATGGACGCTTCACAGTGCGTTCACGCATCTGCAAAACGCAGGTAGCCGCCTGGATATCAGAAGCGGGAACGTTAAGCTCGCGGGAACGAATACCGTTCACGGTTTGGGTTCCGCAAGCGGCAAGAATACTCAGCGTTACTCGCATGCGGACGACTGGCATTATGCTGATGCAAAAATGAATGTCATGGTCGGGGGCGGAGCAACATTTACACTCGGTTCGCATGCGCGCCTGACGGGAACCGTGGAGGTGATGCGCTACGGCGTTTTCGTGATGAACGAAGGAGTAAAGCACCGCGAGGAATATATCGAGGGCGGACTCGCACTTGAGGATACTTACGCGATTTCCGATTTTTACGGGTTGAAAGGAAATGTTCACCTCTATCAGGGCTCGGAAATGCGCGTCGCTTACAGCGCGGGAACGACGGCGAACACCACTTATGCGGGAAATATCTCCGGAAACGGAAAAATCTCGGTCAACAGCACCGGATCTACGGGAACGTTCACGCTTGCGGGAGACAACCGGAGTTTTACCGGCGCACTGATGCTCAATGCCGGAACGTTGATTTTAGGTTCCGCCACGGCGGGGCATTCCGGAACAACTTTCGTGCACGGCGGCATGCTCGAATTTGCCGGAAGCGTGAAAACAAGCGGGAACGTCGAACTTCACGGGAACGGAGTTGCGCTTAAGTTCAAAACCGCTGCCGGAGTGAACGAAAATGCCGTTCACGAAGTCGGCGTGATTTCGACGAAGGCGTCCGACAATTATGCGCGTAATATTTCCGTCGAAAAAAATGTAACCGTGAACGCAAAAGCACTTGTCAACTCATGGGGATTGAAAAATTTGCGGGTCGACGGCGTGCTGGCACTTTCCGACAGGCTGGAATTCGCTTCGGGGCGAAACAATTCCTCGGAAAATAACAGAATCACGGGAAGCGGAACCATCAAAACGAATCGCGTTTCTTTCGGAAACATCGGAACTTATAACATCGACGGAGTTCGACTCGAAATCGGTGCCGGCGGGATGAGCGGTAACGGTGCGGATCTTAATCTCGGGAACGCAACCATTGTCGCCTCCGAAAATTGGACGGAGCGATCGAGCACGGAAATTACACTTGTCTCTTCCGAAGGCACCGTTTTTGAAACAGAGTCCGCGAGCGGGAACGCAACGGAAGCCGCTCTCGCCGGAGGCATTCTCGGAAGCGGGAATCTCATAAAAAGGGGCTCGGGAACGCTGCGCATTTTTAGGAATAATGTTTATTTCACCGGACAGTTTATTGTCGAAGAAGGAACCTTGATCCTGGAAGGGCGCACCGCAAATCTCGGAGCTCGCGATACCACCGGATCCGGCTCCCGCTACGCCGCCGTTATCAAAAAGGGCGGAACCTTGGATATTAACGGAAATCTCAAAACCGGAGATAACTGCTACAAAATGGAGCTCGCCGGCGGCGCGCTCGTGAACAACGGCGAAGATGTCGGCTCGGACGATCGCCAAATTACCGGGCTGAAACTTTCCGCAGACTCGGAAATCGGCGGGAGCGGAAATTTCGGGCTGATAGGAGCCGGCTACACCGGCGTTACGCTTGATCTTGCCGGGAAAAAACTGACGAAAACCGGGGCGAACACTTTTTACCTCGCCAACGCTACGGTAACGTCGGGAACGCTCGAAATTAATCAGGGCGTTTTAGAAATAGCGGAAAGAGATTCGAATGCGAGCGCGGCTGATTTGGTAATTGCCGGCGGGAATTTAAAGATTTCCGGAGAAAATGATTTTTCCGTGAAATCCGTTTCCGGAACGTCCGGTGCTATTGAAATTGCTTCGGGAACTTTGAGTGTCGGTGCTGATAATGCTTCGGGAACGTATTCCGGTTCCGTCAATTTTTCCGACTCCGGGAAAATCTCCTTTGTCGCGGGAACGCACGATTGGAGCGGAATGAAAATTCTGTCCGAAAATTCGGCGAACGGAAGTTTTGAAATTTCCGGCAACGGAACACGCGTGAAAATGAGCGAACACGGAAAACAATCGATTTCGGTTGCCGAAAACGCGACGCTCGAGACGCGAGCCGTTTCCTCGTCCGAAACCGTCGATATGTCCGGCGTTGCCGGCAACGGGAAAGTCGCGCTGAAACTGCGCGACGGGAACGGGCGCGGTTTTAATCTCTCCGCGTTTGCGGGAACGATTGAAGTCGGAAAAGATTCCGGAGTAAGTGTCGGTCGCTTGCGTTTGAACACCTCCTCTTTAAATTCTCAGGCTAAAATCAGCGTGATTTCCGGCGGGGAACTTGTGTTTGACGGCACGGGAACGGAAATCAGGAACAACATCGTTTTTGAGGCAAATTCGAAAATTCACGCGAATCATCTTAAAGACGGAAAACTTTCCGGAAATCTTTCTTCCGCAAGCGGCGTTGTCCTGACAAAAGCCGGAAACGGCGTTCTCACGCTTTCCGGGGATAACTCCGGTTTCGCCGGGAAAATCGTGGTTGCCGCGGGAACGCTAGTTGTAACGGATGTGCGGGCTCTCGGCTCCGGTGACGTCCATGTCAATAGAGGCGGAACTATCCGTGTTTCCGTTGAAAATGTGGAAGACTTCAAAGAAATCACGCTTGCGGCAGGTGCAAAACTGGTCGTTTCAGAAGTGAATGCCAAGCAACTGTCCGGCGTAAAAATTGTAAACGGAGAGCAAACCGAAGTGGATTTGGAAACGCTCAAAACAGTAATAAAGGACGGAAACGTTGAGCTTGCCGCAAGTGAACAAATTAAAATTGTGCGTAAAAGCGACGCTTCGTTGTCGGCGGAAGTTGCGGAGGAAACGGTGCTGTTTTCCGCGGCTCCGCGCATGGCGAGTTTCTCTTTCCTGCGAGCGGAAAATTCCGCCGTGGCGGCTTGTCCGACTTGCATTACGGCGGTTCCCGAGCCGTCCGCATTTACTCTGCTTTCGGGGCTTGGCGTGCTTGCGCTCGTCGCTTCGCGTCGCCGCAGAAAATAATTTCTGCAATAGAGTGATCTCGACAGGCGTTCCCGCGGCTTCGGGCGCGGGAACGTTTATTTCGTCCGAAGCGGCTTTCTCAAAACGTTTTCCCTTTACGTTCCCGCGCGAACCCGCAATAATAAGCCAATTATGAAAGCACTACTTTTCTCCGGACAAGGCGCCCAGAAAGTCGGAATGGGCAAGTCGCTTTACGAAAATTCCGCGATTGCGCGTGAACTTTATGACCGCGCGAACGCCGTTTTGCCGTTCGATCTGAAGCAAATCTGCTTCGAAGGTCCGCAG
Organism: Opitutales bacterium; assembly: GCA_017531845.1. Lineage (GTDB taxonomy): Bacteria > Verrucomicrobiota > Verrucomicrobiia > Opitutales > UBA953 > Spyradosoma. The sequence continues at coordinate 136,327 of JAFXKI010000004.1, forward strand.
GAAACGCTTACCGAAACGCGCGTTTGCCAGCCGGCACTTTTCACGCAAGGCTACGTTATCGCTCAAATTCTGAAAGAACAAGGCAAGCTCGCCGACCTTAAATGCGTGCTCGGACTCAGCATCGGCGAACTCACCGCCTACGCGGTCGCCGGCGTTTGGGATTTTGAAACGGGACTGAAAGTCGTCGCCGAACGCGGACGCCTCATGCAGGAAGCCTGCGACAAAACGAAAGGCGGCATGGCTGCGATTATCGGCGGCTCCCGCGAAGATGTGCTCGCGTTCTGCAAAGAATTTGATGTCGATGCGGCGAACTTTAATACACCGGGGCAAATCGTGATTTCCGGCGATGCGGACAAAATTGCTGCCGCGTGTGCAAAGAATAACGAAACGAAGCAGTTTAAACGCGCAATTCCGCTCGTCGTTGCCGGAGCTTACCACTCCCGCCTGATGGAACCGGCGCGTGCCGCGTTTGCGAATTTCCTCGCATCCGTCGAATTTAAAAAGCCGGAAATTCCGGTCTTCACGAACACGACGGGAACGCTCATCGACGATCCCGCCGCTATGCGCGAAGCACTTGCCAAGCAGGTCGTTTCCTCCGTTTTGTGGGAAGATTGCGTGCGCGGAGCCGTTGAGCTCGGCGTTACCGAAACGATTGAATGCGGGCCCGGCGGCATTCTCACCGGCATGGTCAAAAAGATCGCTCCGGAAGTCGCGGGAACGGCAGTTTCCGAGTTCGCGGAAATTCCTGCGTAGTTTTTAGCGACAGGGAATAGTCAATAGTATTTTCACTCATCAATTCATTACTACTACAACAAATATGGAATACACAACTGATTGCATCGTTGACGTTAAGGGTCGCGAAATCATCGATTCGCGCGGCAACCCGACGGTTGAAGTCGACGTTATCCTCGAATCCGGCGCCATGGGCCGTGCCGCTGTTCCTTCGGGAGCTTCCACGGGCGTTAATGAAGCGCTCGAACTCCGCGACTCGGGCGTTCCCGTGAAGCAGTTCGAAAAAGGCATCGACCCGAAGAAACGCTTCTGCGGCAAGGGCGTGCTCAAGGCCGTTGACAATGTCAACTCGCTGATCGCTCCGGAGCTCGTCGGATTCAACGCTTTCGACCAGGTCGCAATCGACCAGGCGATGCTCCAGCTCGACGGCACGAAGACGAAATCCAAACTCGGCGCGAACGCTGTTCTCGGCGTTTCTCTCGCAGTCGCGAAAGCCGCTGCGGAATCCGTCGGACAACCGCTTTACAAATACCTCGGCGGACCGAACGCGAAGGTTCTTCCGGTGCCGATGATGAATATCATCAACGGCGGCGCGCACTCCGACGCTCCGATTGACTTCCAGGAATTCATGATCATGCCGGTCGGCGCAACTTCGCTCCGTCAGGCGGTTCAGATGGGCGCAGAAACGTTCCACGCGCTCAAGGGTGTTCTCAAGAAACGCGGTCTCGACACGGCTGTCGGCGACGAAGGCGGCTTCGCTCCGCGCCTCGACTCCGTTGAAGACGCTCTCGACACGATCGCCGCCGCTGTTAAGGCTGCCGGCTACAAGTTCGGCAAGGATATTTGCATCGCTCTCGACGTCGCTTCCTCCGAGTTCTACGACACGAAGACGAAACAATACATCTTCAAAAAGTCCGACGGTCGCAAGCTTTCCGGCGACAAGATGGTTGATTTCCTCGCTGACCTTTGCTCCAGCTACCCGATCATCTCGATCGAAGACGGTTGCGCGGAAACCGACTGGGCGACGTGGAAAAAACTCACCGACAAGCTCGGAAGCAAGGTTCAGCTCGTCGGCGACGACTTGTTCGTCACCAACACGGCGTTCCTCAAGAAGGGCATCCAGACCGGGACGGCGAACTCCATCCTCGTCAAGGTCAACCAGATCGGTTCCCTCACGGAAACGCTCGATGCCGTCGAAATGGCGCAGTTCAATCGCTACACGGCGGTTATTTCGCACCGTTCCGGCGAAACGGAAGATTCGACGATTGCCGACATCGCCGTTGCGACAAACGCGGGACAGATCAAGACCGGTTCGATGAGCCGCTCTGACCGTATCGCGAAGTACAACCAGCTCCTCCGCATCGAAGAAGAACTCGGCGCAGCCGCAGTCTTCGGCGGAAAGATGCTCGGCGACATCAATCGCTAATTTAAAGCTTAACGCTTAAAGAAAAGCGTTCCCGTGATTTATTTCGCGGGAACGTTTTTTTGTTGTTTTTGTAGGTCAGGAGTTTTACAAGAGGCGTGTATGCGTTCTGATGCGATGCTTAGCCTCGAAACGGAGCCCGTAGGGCGGCTTTTGTTGAAATATGCGATTCCGGCAATTGCGGGAATGGTGGTGTTTTCGCTATATAATGTCGTCGACAGTATTTTCATCGGGCAATGGGTTGGCGAGTATGCGCTGTCTGCGTTGGCGATTGCTTTCCCCGTGATGAATTTGACGGCGGCGCTCGGAACGTTGCTTGGAATCGGCGGGGCGGCGTTGTGTTCGATTCGTTTGGGGGAGAAAAATTACGAGGGGGCGGAGCAGGCGTTCGGGAACGTGGTTTTGCTCGGGTTTATCGTCGGTGTGGTTTTCGGCGGGCTGACGGCGTTTTTTTTGGAGCCGATTCTGATTGCGTTCGGGGCTAGCGAGCAAACGTTGCCGTATGCGTATCGATTCATGCTGATTATGCAGTTGAGTGCGCCGGTAACGTATACATTTTTTAATTTAAACCACATAATGCGTTCAACGGGCTACCCGAATTTGGCATTGGGCGCCTTGTGCCTTTCTGTGTTGGTAAATATTATTTTGGCACCGTTGTTTATCAAAATTTTCGGTTGGGGGATTACCGGAGCGGGCTTGGCGACGTTGTGCGCGCAGCTTTGCGGATGCGTGTTTGTGCTGGTTCATTTTTCCCGTGAAAAAAGCACGGTGCATTTTATGCGGGGAATTTACCGTCCGCGTAGAAAAACGGTGCTGCCGGTAATTTCCATCGGTATGGCACCGAGCTTGCTCAATGCTTTCGGCTGCGCGGTTGCGGTCGTGATTAATCGTCAGCTTTTGGACTATGGGGGAGACCTTGCCGTGGGGTCTTACGGAATTTTATCCCGCGTATTAATTTTAATAGCGATGATTGTTGCCGGACTAACGCAGGGGGCGCAGCCGATTATCGGTTACAACCACGGTGCGTGCCGGACAGATCGCGTTAAAAAAACGTTTATGCTTACACTTTGGGCGGGAACGGCGATAACGGTGCTCGGATTTTTGATTTGTGAAATTTTCCCGGAGGTGATTGCGCGTGCGTTTACGGATAATGAAGCCATGATCGGATTTACGGTCGTGGGCTTGCGCATCGGCTCTGCGGCGTTCGCATTAGTCGGAGGGCAGATTGTGATCAATAATTTTTTCCAGTCTATCGGCCACGGAAAAACATCTGCTGCGCTCTCGACGACCCGCCAGCTGCTTTTCCTCGTTCCCGGGTTGCTGATTTTTCCCCATTATTTCGGGCAAAACGGCGTGTGGCTAAGTTTTCCGGTGGCGGATGTGGCGTCCGTGGTCGTTACGGCGTGGGTTTTCCTGCGGTTTATTCGCAATTACAAGCCGAACGTCGTTTTGATGAATAACGAATAAAGTTGCTCATAAAAAGTAGATTTTCCGAGAGTCGAAGTGTTTTGCCTTTAGTGAACGCTTCGGAGTTTTCCCGGCAAAAATTTCCCTTTATACGGGAACGCCTTCGTGCCAAAATCAGCGAATGTCCGCAGATATAAACAAAACCCCGATGATTCAGCAGTATTGGGAATTTCGGAATAAGCTTCCGCCCAATACGCTTTTGTTCTTTCGTGTAGGGGATTTTTATGAAATGTTCGGTGCGGACGCGGAGCGCGGCGCGGAATTGCTCGGCGTTACACTGACGAAGCGTTCCGGATTGCCTCTGGCGGGCGTGCCTTATCATGCCTTGCAAACGTATTTGCAAAAAGCGCTTTCTGCCGGTGTAAAAATCGCGATTTGCGAGCAGACGGAAGTCGCCAAGCCCGGGAAACTCGTCAATCGGGCACTCGTTCGTATCATTACGCCGGGAACGACGCTTGAGGAAACACAACTCGAAGCGAAGCACAATAATTATATTCTCGCCATAGACGAGAACAAGTCGGGATTGCATGCCGCGTGGCTGGATGTTTCAACGGCGGAATTTCGCATCGCCACGTCACGGGAACGCAATTCTCTTTTGGCGGTTTTGCAAACGTTGCGACCAAGTGAAATTCTCGTGCCGGAGTCGTGGCAGCAGGGGCGCACGCCTCCGTATTTGGATGGCTTGCTTCAATGGAATTTGGTTTCGCGCACGATGGACTGGCATTTTGATCCGAAAATAGGAACCGAAACCGTTTGCAAGATTCTCAAAGTCAATAGCCTCCAAGGTTTCGGAATCGCGGAAGGGAATCCCGCGCTCGGCGCCGCTGGCGCGTTGTTGCATTACGTTTCGGAAACGCTTTGCGAGACTCCGGCTCACATCAAAAAAATCTCAGAGCTGCGTAGCGACGATTCCATGATTATTGATGCGGCGGGAACGCGTAACCTTGAGTTGTTTCGCTCTGCAGCGGGAACGCGTGAAGGCTCGTTGCTCGCGGCAATCGATGGCACGCGAACCGCGGGCGGCGCGCGATTGTTGGAGCGTTGGCTCGCGTCTCCGTCGAGAGATATTTCAATAATTCGCAATCGGCAAAATTGCGTTGAGTCCTTTTTCAAAAGCCGGACGGTAATGTCCCGGGTACTGGTTGCGCTTGCCTATGTTAAAGACATTGCCCGCACGCTTACTCGCCTGCAAAACCGCTTGCGCGCGCCGCGGGAATTAGGCGCCATTCGCGAATCACTTGCCCAGCTTCCCGAGATTAAGCAGGCTTTGGCGATGATTTCTCCTTCTCCGCTGGATAGCGTAAGCGCCCGTATTGAGACGCACGGAGAGCTTTACGAGCTTCTGTCCGGTGCGTTGGCGGAGGATTTGCCCGTCGATTTGGAAGGGGTGATTCGTAGCGGCTACGATTCTCGGCTGGATGATTTACGCAATCTGCGCACCGACAGCAAAATTTGGCTCACGGAATTTGAAAAAAAACTTCAGAACGAAACCGATATTCGCAATCTTCGCGTGCGGTATACGAGTGCGTTCGGGTATTACATCGAAGTTACGAAATCAAATTTGTCAAAAGTGCCGGAATCGTGGGTCCGCCGCCAGACACTCGTCAACGTCGAACGTTATACAACGGGAGAGTTGCGGCAGAAAGAGCAGGAAATTTTGCAGGCGGACGAACTTGTTTCCCAGCGAGAAGCCGAGATTTACACGGGAATTGTTGAAAATGTGTTGCAGCATTCCTCCTCGCTGACGGAAACGGCACTCGCGCTTGCCGAGCTTGACGTTTTTGCCGGTTGGGCTCAAATTGCCCAGACTTGGGACTATTGCAAACCGGAAGTGGACGATTCGGACGTTTTGCAAATTACGGACGGTCGCCACCCAGTCGTGGAGCAAATGTTGCGCCGCCCGGGAATGTCGCAAACATTTGTTCCGAACAGCACGGAGCTTTCCTCGTCGGGAACGCAAATTAACATCCTCACCGGTCCGAACATGGCGGGGAAATCCACGTATATCCGCCAAGTTGCGCTGATTACGCTACTTGCCCAAATCGGATGCTGGGTGCCTGCAAAATCCGCCCGGCTCGGCATCGCCGACCGCATTTTTTGCCGCGTCGGAGCATCTGACGAACTTGCGCGCGGGAATTCCACGTTCATGGTCGAGATGAACGAAACGGCAAATATTTTGAACAATGCGACTTCCCGAAGCCTCGTCATTCTTGACGAAATCGGGCGCGGCACTTCAACTTACGACGGGCTTTCCATTGCATGGTCCGTTGCCGAATACATTCACGGGAACGCGGATTGCGGACCGCGCACGCTTTTTGCCACACATTATCACGAGTTGACCCGCATCGCGGAAGAACTTCCCCGAGTGAAAAACTTCTGCGTTGCCGTGCGGGAATGGAATAACGAAATCATTTTTGTTCGCACTGTTATTCCCGGTGCGGCGGATCGCTCTTACGGAATCCATGTGGCACGGCTCGCCGGTTTGCCGGAACGTGTAATTAACCGCGCGCGGGAAATTTTGGCGGATTTGGAGCAGTCTAACGACGCTTTCCGCCGTAGTCTTGAAACGGAAGAGAAACCGGGCGAAGGTTTTTCCGTTCCCGTCGTGGAGGAAAGCGTTCCCGCGAAACCGCATCCTGCTCCGGTATCTCCGCCGAAATCGCGAGCGGTGAGAACGGATCCGTCTCAGCTTTCACTGTTTTAGGTAGGATTTTTGTTTTTCTCGGGGGCAGAGAAAAAAGATTGATGCACGGAAATTTTTTTTATCAAATAGCGCACGTTATGAAACCCCGAAAAAATATTCTCGCTGTAGCATTTTTTACCCTTCTGTGTTCAGTTTCCTCGTGGGCGATTCCGCCTTCAGCCGAAACGGATCTCGCCGTTGCACTTGAAAAAGCGCAGAAAACAAAATCTTTGATGCTGGTTGAGTTTACCGGCTCTGACTGGTGCCCGCCGTGCAAACATTTGCGCGCAACGGTTTTGGATAAGCCCGATTTTGAAAAATTTTTGGCGGATAAGGGTTTGATGTTCGTGGAGCTGGATTATCCGCGCAAGGAAGAGGCGCTGACGCCGGAAGTAAGAAAGGCTCGCGATGAAGTACGTTTTCGCTATGGAGTGCGAGGTTTCCCGTCCGTGTTGCTTTTGGATTCTGCCGGAAATCCCTATGCGGTAATTGTCGGCCCCGGAAAGTCTCCGGCTCATTATTACGAACAATTGGAACAGGCTCTTTCCGTAGAAAAGGAATTTAAAAGTGCTGTTGCCGCCGCGATGGCGTTGGAAACGGGAACGCCGCGCGCGGAGGCGCTTGCCGCAGCGTTGAGTAAGCTTCCTCCGAATTTTCAGGTTTTCCAAAAGGATCTCATTCGTGAAATTATCGCTGCGGATCCGGAAGATTTGCTTGGCTTCGCGAAAAAAATGCGCGACGAAGCGCTCTTGGTTTCGCAGAAAAAAATGATTTCTGCATTTTTTGAAAAGATGAGCGGAAAAAATTCCGCTGCGAATCTGAGGGCTGCCGGAGATGAGGCATTGAAGATGTTGGAGGATGAAACCCTCCTGCCGCCGATCCGTCTGGCGCTCTACAAGTTTGTCAGCGATGGTTACGCGATGAGCCACAATTTGGAAAAAGCTCTTGTATATTTGAAACTTGCCCGGGAAGCCGATCCCGAATCACGGGAAGGAAAAGCTCTCCTTCCCTGGATTTCTCAAATGGAAAATATTATTTCTTCCATTAAGGAATCGGAAGCCAAGGCAAATAGATAAGCAGAATACATAGACAGCGCCAAAGCTCGTGGAGATTTTTGATCTCTGCGAGCGATTTTTTTAGCGCATAGCTTTTTGTCGTGCGAAGATGCGTTCCGATTGCGTTTTCTTTTGCATCGAAGGGTGAAAAAGCATTTGCTCGGAGAAAATGAAAATCGGCGGCAGAATCGGAGCAATGAAGGAATTTCGGGACGCGTATTTTTCGGCGGGAACGCGCTTGAAACGCTTCATGATTGCAATCGGCGAGGTTCTTTCGACAGCGTTTATGCTATTTTTCAGTATTTTGTGGACGGGAATTTCCGGCGGCTTTCTTTTTTCCGTTTTGAAAAACGGAACGGAAACAGGGAACGTATGGGGTCCCGCATTGTTTCTCGGGATCTTTGTCGCGGCGGGTATCGGTTTGTTTTCGCTGGGCGCGTATCGCCTGGTGTCGCTGATTCTTACGGTTGTGAAAGCTCCTCCGTCCGGAAGCGTTCCCGCGACTTCGCAACCGGAAATTTTAGCGGGAACGGGAGGTACTTTCTCCGAAGAAAATCCGTTTAGTTCTGCGACGGAAGCGGATTCCGTCCCGGAATCTTCCGACGAGCTTAAGGAAACGCGCGGCTCGAAAATTTTTCTCGCGCTTTTCGGATTCGTTTTTTTCTGCGCAGGCATCACGGTTTCGACGCTCGGCGTAAAAAAATATCGGGCGGAAGAACAGGCGGCGGGAACGTGGATTTCCGCTCCGTGCAAAATCATTTCAGCGAAGCTGGAAAGCCGTAGAAGAAGTAAGGGCGGTACATCTTATTCGCCGGAAATCGTTTACGAATTTTCTGTCGGCGGGAAAACCTATCGCGGGAACGATATTTTTATGTCGATGAACTCGTCGTCGAACGATTACGACAAAGAAAAAGAACGTCTCCAAAAATACGAAAAAATCCGAATTTGCTGGTTTAATCCGGAAAATCCGGAAGAAAACGCACTGATGAGACCGGCAAGCGGATTTTCGCTACGCAAAATTGTCATGATTGTTTTCGGCATGCCGTTTGCGTTGATTGGCGGCGGACTTTTGGTCGGAACTTTTTTCGGAAAAAAATTTAAGAAAAAAGAAGCGCAATCCGCGCTCGGAGCGTTAAAATCGAACGGGGAAGATTCGCTTCTCGGGGCGATCGTTGTGTGCGGATTTGCGTTACTTTGGAATTTGATATTGTTCACCGTAGGTGCGGGATTTTTTGCAGACGGACACCCGGGACTCTTCCCGATGACGATTATCGGCGTTTTCGCGGCGATTGGTATCGGGTTAATTTTCGTTGCGGCATGGTGTTGCCTGCGAAGCTTAAATCCGCGGTATGAGGTCGTGATTTTCCCGGCGGGAAGGTTGCGGGCGGGCGAATTCGTGCGGGCGGAATGGCGCGTGCAGCACGGCGATCCCGCGAAACTGGTTTCGTTGAAAGCGGAGCTCGTTCGCCTGGAAAAAACAAATCTCTACGTCAACGGAAAGCAGAAGGAGAAAGTTGCGGAGCGCGTTCCCGTTTTTGCAACGATGTCTCGCACGGAAATTGCGGCGGGCACTGCGGAGTTTTGCGTTCCCGCGAATATTGAAAACGGAAAATGGAGTTTGCGGCTTACGGGGAAAACGGCGTTTTTCCGCCCGGGGCTGAAATGCGACTTTCGTCTGCCGTAAATTTTCTTAAACGCCGAAGCAAAAAAAACGCAGAGGCACAACGTTTTGTTTTCAGCGGCAGAGGTTTTCGTTTTCGAAACTGTCGGTTTTATTTTTCGTGCACGCAATGAGCGTTCCCGCCGCATTTGGGGCAGGCGGCAGTGATTTGCAAATGTTGCGAAATGAATTCGAGTCCGTATTTTTTGGCGATGGCTCTCCCGTACCAGTCCATAAAAGGCGCGTCGAACTCGATGATTTTGTCGCAATTGTCGCAAACGATATGCCCTTTGAACGTTCCCGCACCACGGGTGCTTTCGTAATATTTGAAATCGCGCCCGACGTTGAGCTCGCTGACGATTCCGCTGGAGATGAGCGCGGGAATGGAGCGGTAGACTGTGGCGCGAGAGACGGACGGATCGCGTTCCCGCGCGGCGAGCAGAAGCTCTTCCGCGGTAAAGTGTCCGGGCGTTTCGTAAGCGGCGCTCCAGATGGCGCGGCGTTGTTGCGTGTTGCGTAGCCCGTGTGCCGCGAGCAGTTGAGGAAGATCGGGGATTTTCGAGTCGTCGTTGGCGGATTGACAGCTGGAGCTCATGCTCAAGAATGAAGCGCGGAAAAGAAGCTTCGGCAAGGAAAAAGAATGGGAATTTCCGTTGCCTGCGAACGGCACTTCGGGCAAAATTACGGGCAACGATGTCCACTTTTTCCCGTTTAGCAGGTTTTTTGGTTGCGGCGTTATCGGTTTTCCCGGGAGCCGTACTTGTTGCGGAGGCGCGTCCGGAATTACCGGAAAGTGCTTTGTCCGAGTTTACTCCGTTGAGTTTGTTATCGGAAAAATCTCTCGAAGAGGCGGATTCGCTGATGCGCGGATTCGGGGCGGAAGTTGCGTTGCTTTCGGGCCTGCCTTCACTTGCGGTGGACCTTTCCCGTAAGGAATTGGACGGGAAAAGTTTGTCGAATGCGGAGCGGGATCGCCTTTTGCTGACGCTTTCCGGGGCGCAAATTGCGCTTGGGGAATTTGCGGCGGCGGAAACATCGATCAAGGATTTATCGGGAGATACTCCGCAAAAGCGTTTGCGCTTAGCGTTTGTCGCGGCAAGTAAAAATGATTTTGAGGAAGCGGCAAAACAGCTTGAGGGTTTGTCGGCGGATGCGTTCCCGCAACAGGAGCGCGCATGGTTTTTTTTAGTGCGCGGCGTTTCGGGATTTTTCCTCGGAAACGAAGAGGACGCGAACGCGGATTTTGACGCGGCGGAAAAAAATATGCTCCGCGCGGCGGACAAGGAAAACGTTTCGTTTTTGCGCCAGTGGTGTGGGGTTGTTCGCGGGGCGGTGCCGACAAAAGAGACTTTGGAGGAGCTGAAAGATTCTCGGGAAGCGGCACGAGGCACGCCTGCGTTTGCGGACGCCGGAAAACTTTATGCGGTCGCGCTTGCGAAAAGCGGCAACCTTGCCGAAGCGCGTGCCGCGTTGAGCGAAACAGTTCCCGTTCCCGCAAAAGATGCGGCGGATTTTGCCTTGCTTGAAGGACTGTGGGCGGAAAATCCCGGCGGAGAAATCGCACGCGCCGCTTTCGAGCGCGTTATCGCAGAGCGACCGCCGCGAACGCGGCAATCGGCGGCGTTTTCCGGCTTGTTGCGCAATGTGGTAACTTTGCAACAGGCAGGGCGCACCGAAGAGGCGATTCTTGCCGCAAACGGAATTGAAAGCTTTTTAAATGCGTTGCCGCCGGATGAAAGCGTGCGCGACCTTGAGTTGTTCACGCGTGCGCGCATCGCCGCGGAAGTCGAAAATTTCCGCCGTGCGGAATCTTTGACAGAAGAACTCTGTTCGCGTTTCCCGGCGAGCCCGTTTGTGCCGGATGCATTGCGTTTGCTTGTGGGAATTGCTATTCAGGAAAAAGAGTATCGCCGTGCGGTTTCGTTGCTGGAACGCTTGCGCGGAATGAATTTGCCTCCGGAAGAAGCTTTGCGTGCCGACATTCTCATCGCCGATTGCAATTTTCTCTCCGGTGACTATGCGCTCGCTGCCGATGCTTATGCGCGGGTTTCCTCTTCCGAGTCCGATGCCGTAGGACGTGAAAATTTGGGCGGTATTTTCTTTCAGCAGGTTTACAGCGAAATTCAAAGCGGGAACGTGCGCGAGGCCGCTGAATTGCTGGAAACGGAAACTGCCGAAAAAGTTCCCGCCGGATGGTCGATGCGCACGGAATGCGCCGTTATTGAAGGTTTGCACCGTGAGGGATATTTGGAAGAAGCCGCCGTGAGGGCGAAAAAATTTTTGGAACGTACGGATTTGATCCCGGATTTTCGGTTGCGGATACTTTGGACGCAGGCTCTTTTGGCATTGGATTTGAATGATCCGGAAATGACGCTGAATAATGCGAATTTAATTGCCGCGCTTGCGGCGAGTCCGGAAAAAATTATTTCCGAAGAATTTCGGGAAACGGCATCGGAATTAGTCAGCCGCACGGTTTTACTTAAAGCGCGTGCGCTGTTTTTGTCCGGAGAGCACACAAAAGCGTTGCGATTGCTTTCAGATTTGCGGGAACGTTATCCGGACAGCGCGGCGGCGGTTGTTTCCTGGCTCGAAGAAGGTCGCCGGTTTAATGAAGTCGGAAAACCTGCGCGCGCATTGGTTTGTTACGAAACTTTAATCGATCGTTATGCCGCGAAGGAGGATTTTGCGGAATATGTTGCGATCGCCGCTTTTGAAGCGGCGCAGGCGGCGGCGACCATCGGGCGTCCGGAAGAAGCCGTGAAGCAAATGCAAATGCTGGTTTCCCGCTATCCGAAAAGCCCGCTCGCTTTTTATGCCCGCATGAGGCAGGCGGACTTTTTCCGCATTTTGAACGATTTCGATTCGGCACTCGCCGTCTACGATAATTTGATTGCCGTAGAAGGAGATAGGCCTTCTATGCGCATTGTGGAAATGCGCAGGGCGGACACTTTGCTTGCGCTTGCCGCAAGAGCCGAAAGGGACGAGGGTGCACGCGAGGCTTTCCGTGATGCAATCGGGAAAGCCAAGGCTGCGTATGAACGCCTTTTCAGCTTGCCGGATCAGCCGCTTTCTCTAAAAGCGGAAGCCGGATTTAAGTGGGCTTATGCGGAAGAATCTTCCGTTTCCGAAAACAGTAGTGCCGGCGCGCGGGAACAGGCTCTTGAGCAGGCTCGTGAAATTTACTGGAAAACGGCGTCCGACGTGGTTTCGGTTCAAAGACCGGAAACGCATCAGGCGATAGAGGGCGGCTACTGGGTAGCGCGTTGTCTTTTCGCACTGGCGGAATCTTACGAAAAAATCGGTGATTACGAATCCGCTCGCAATGCCTATGAAAAAGCGCGGGAATGGAGCGAGCTCGGATTGATTCCCGGGAAAAGCTATGCGGAGCAACGCCGTCGACGCATTCTCGAAAAATAATTTTGTGAAAAAAAACTGCCGTTCCCGTTTCTCATTTTTAATTCCTGATTTTTATCCTTATCAATGAATACGACTCCTGAGATTACAGTTCTTTCTTCGGCGGATTCTGCCGTGAATTTTTCGCTTGTCGCCGATGGCGGGCCCTTTGTTTGGCTTTTGCTCGCGATCGGTTTTATCGGCTTTTTGGTCATCGTCGAGCGATCGATTTATCTGCATCGCGGACAAATTCAGGCAGATACCTTTGTTGAAGGGATTTGCACGAATTTGCGCAACGGGCGTTTTAACGAAGCCCTGACGGTTTGTGAAGATTCTCCGGGCGCGGTGCCGCGTGTTGTTAAAGCCGTTTTGCTTCACTCCAAAGAAGGAGAAGCGCATATGCGCATTGCGGCGGAAGAAGCGGCGCTGTTGGAAATTCCGGCACTCGAGCGCCGCGCGGGAACGATTCGCGCCCTCGCGAAAATTGCTCCGCTGGTGGGGCTCGCGGGAACGGTGTTCGCTCTTTTGCGCGCGTTCCTGACAATGCGCGCGTCCGGACATTATGCCAATGCAGATGTTTTTTCCGGAGATATTGCGTCCGCACTTGCCGCGACGGGCGTGGGTATCTGTCTCGCAATCGTTTTCCATTTGGGCTACCACTTCGTTGCCGGACGTATCCGCACGATTATTGCCGATATTGAGCGCGCCGCCGTTTCTATGATCGGATTTATCTGTTATGAAAAACCTCTTCCCGAAGACGGAAAGGAAGAGTAATTTGCCTCCGGGCGTTTTTTGAAAATGAAAATTCTCAGAGCTGAAAGTGCCGGGTTTTGTCGGGGGGTAGAGCGAGCCATCAATATCGTGAGAGATTATGTTCGCTGCGGACGAGCACCCGTCTTTACAGACGGACCGCTCATTCATAACCGGCAAATGATGGCGGAGCTTGAGGCGGAAGGCGTGCGTGAAGTCGGCGATTATCGTTCCCGATCGGAATTAAACCTCAATCTTTCGGAAGAAGAAAAGGCGAATGCGGTTGTGATTGTGCGCGCACACGGCGTAACGCCGGAACGCCGAGCGTATTTGAAAACGCTCGGTGCGGAATTTCGAGATGCAACTTGTCCGGATGTCGGTGTGATAGCCGGGCGCGTTCGACTTTGTGCCAAAAAAGGTTTTTCGACGCTTGTTTTCGGGGATCCGAATCACCCAGAGGTGGTAGGGATTCTCGGCTATGCGGAAGGACGCGGCTTTGCCGTGCGCACGGAAGCGGATCTTGAGGAGCTTCCGCCGCTCGGCGAAAAAGTTTGCATGGTTTCACAATCCACAATGTTCCCGGACGAGTTTGAAATTCTCGCGGAAAAAGTGCGGGAACGTTATCCGAATGCTCAGATTTTCAATACCATTTGCGGCGCGACGCGTTCCCGCCAAGGAGATGTGGTTCGCCTCGCGGAGCAGGGCGCGGAGGCAATCGTCGTTATCGGCGGACGCCATTCGGCAAATACCGTGAAGTTGGCGACACTGGTCGAACGTCAGGGTTTGCCCTGTTATCACATTGAGACATTGCGCGAGCTCGATTTGGAACAGATGAAACGCTACTCCGTGGTCGGCGTTACGGCGGGTGCATCCACACCGGGATTTTTAATTGATGAAGTCTGCGCCACGCTTGAAAAAGTGGGTTGAAAAGCCCTCCTCCGGATTTTTTTTTGTAATTTCAAAAAATCTTGGCACGCAATGTGCATGTTTTTAGGGACACTTTTATTTTAAATCACAATCTTACACATTCCAATATGAGCAAAGATAAAAAAGAAAAATGCTGCTGCAAAAAAAGCGGAGCATCCGTTAACGTCAAGCCGCTCGGCGATCGCGTTCTCTTGAAGCGTTGCGAATGCGCCGAGGAAATCAAGGGCGGAATCATTATTCCGGATTCGGCAAAAGAAAAACCGATGGAAGCCAAAGTCGTTGCGCTCGGCACCGGAAAGGTCGAAGACGGTAAGAAAGTCGAGTTCAATGTCGAAGTCGGCGATAAGGTTCTCATCGGAAAATATTCCGGAACGGAAGTTAAAATCGACGACACGATGTACATTCTCGTGCGCGAAGACGAAATCCTCGCCGTGCTCGGATAATTTTTACGTTCCCGTCATTTAATTTTTTTAGAAAGAAATAAAAACTATGGCAAAAAAACAGATTCTTTTTGATGAAGCCGGTCGCCGCAAAATCCTCGCCGGCGTTCAGACGCTTGCGAAAGCCGTTAAAATCACGCTCGGACCGAAAGGCCGCAACGTGATGATCGACAAAAAATACGGCGCGCCGAAAGTGACCAAGGACGGTGTTTCCGTCGCGAAGGAAATCGAATTGGCGGACGCGTTTGAAAACATGGGTGCGCAAATGGTGCGCGAAGTCGCTTCCAAAACCGCCGATAAAGCAGGCGACGGCACGACGACTGCCACCGTTCTCGCCGAAGCCATTTACAAAGAAGGCTTGAAGAGTGTTTCCGCCGGCGCGAACCCGATTTTTGTCAAGCGCGGGATCGATGCCGCTTGCGAAACCATCACGAAGGAACTCGCTTCCTCCGCGAAGAAAATTAAAAACAGCGACGAAATCAAGCAGGTCGCAACCGTTTCCGCCAATTGGGATGATTCCATCGGCTCCATTATTGCTGATGCGATGAGCAAAGTCGGCAAAGACGGAACGATTACCGTTGAAGAAGCCAAAACTATCGAAACAACCCTCGATGTCGTTGAAGGTATGCAGTTCGACAAGGGTTACCTTTCCCCGTATTTCTGCACGAACGCGGAATCCCTCGAATGTGTGCTCGATGATCCGTACTTGCTCCTCTTTGAGAAGAAAATTTCCTCGATGAAGGACTTGCTCCCGATTCTGCAGGAAGTCGCCAAAGCCGGAAAACCGCTCGTCATCGTCGCCGAAGATGTGGACGGCGAAGCGCTCGCAACTCTCGTCGTGAACAAGATTCGCGGCACGATTAATGTTTGCGCGGTGAAAGCTCCGGGCTTCGGCGATCGCCGCAAAGCCATGATGGAAGACATCGCCATCCTCACGGGCGGGAAATTCATCACGGAAGACCTCGGAATCAAGCTCGAAAGCATCACCATCGCCGATCTCGGCAAGGCAAAACGCGTTGTCGTCGATAAGGAAAATACGACGATTATCGAAGGCGCCGGAAAATCTTCCGACATTCAAGGTCGCGTAAAGCTTATTCGCCGCCAAATCGAAGAGACCTCTTCCGATTACGATCGTGAAAAACTTCAGGAACGCCTCGCGAAGCTTGCCGGCGGGGTCGCCGTCATCAAGGTCGGCGCCGCTTCCGAAGCCGAACTCAAGGAAAAGAAAGATCGTGTTGACGACGCGCTCCACGCCACGCGCGCGGCTGTCGAAGAAGGTATCGTTCCCGGAGGCGGTGTTGCGCTTCTGCGCACGGCAAAAGCTGTGGACAAACTTATCGAAACCCTTGACGGGGACGCGAAAACGGGCGCGAAAATCGTTCGCCGTGCAATCGAAGAACCGCTTCGCACGCTCTGCGAAAACGCCGGTGTCGAAGGTTCGCTCATCGTGAAGGAAGTGCTCAAAGGAAAGGGCAATTTCGGCTACAACGTCGCAACGGATGTTTACGAAGATCTCGTCGCCGCCGGAGTCGTCGATCCTGCGAAGGTTACCCGCACTGCGATTGTTTCTGCAACGTCGGTTGCCTCGATGCTCCTCACGACGGAATGCCTCATTACGGATGTTCCCGAAGAGCCGAAAGCCGCGCCTGCAATGCCGGACGGCGGAATGGGCGGCATGTATTAAGAGAGGTTAGAGATTTGCCTTAAGAAGAGCGTTCCCGTGGCGAAAGTCGCGGGAACGCTTTTTCAATTTGCGCGAGGGAACGGGAACGCATAAAGTTTTCCTCCGAAAATGTCCCGTAAACAAAATCACCAAAACCTCATCGAGCAAATGCATTCCAAAGAATGGCGTGCGTTGCCGCAAAATGTGGTTTTGAGCGGAGATACAAAATCCGGAAAACGGCAACGGGTTTATGAGATTTTGAGAAAATTTTCCGTGGCGCTTCTTGTAGGCGGGATCGCATCGTTGCTGGCGTATGTTTGGATTGACATGATGTCCGGGCTTTCGGATGAAGAAAAAAATCCGGTAGCGGTGCATTTTGAAAATAACGGCGGCTTGTTGGACGAAGCGTGGTTCCGCGCGTGGACGGAATTTGATGAAAACGAGGCTCCGAACCTTCATCATCTGCGCAATCGCTTGCTGGCGCATCCGCAAATTTACGCGGCGAGAGTTTTGAGGCATCCGGACGGAATGTTGCGTATTGATGTTTTAGAGCGGAAGCCGATTGCCCGCTTGGAAGATGATGATTCGGGAGTGCGCTTTGTCGCGGCAGACGGTGTCGTTTTTTCGTCCGACGCGTGGGCTGTGCGCCAAAGCGGCTTGCCGATATTGCGGGATGTTCGCCTTGCGATTGATGCAAAAACGGGTTTTGACTGCGTTCCCGTTATGGCGAAATTGGCTGATTTTATCGAGACGGCGCGCACCTCTTACCGTAAATTATTTGAAGAGTGGGACACGATTTCGTTGCGTGATTTCCCGTCGGACGAGCGGGATATTGCTCGCCCGTGGTCGTTGATTAGCGTGGTGCCGTTCGCGGCAGTTCAAAATCCGGGACACGCCAAAATTAGGGAATACGTTTTTTCGGCAACGCGTTTTCGTGAAGATTTGAAATTGCTTGCTTCTGCACGGGCAAACGGGACGTGGGATATGGTTTTAAGCGCACCGACGCGCGCTCCCGCGTACCGTGTTTTATTTATTACCAACCGGAAAAACCCGATGAAGGAATTTCGCGAAATGCGACTGATTCCTCTTTCGGCGGAGAATCCGTAATTTGAGGAAATTTCCATGGCACAGGACAATATTTTAGCGGTGATTGATATCGGCAGCGCGGAAACAAAAGTGCTCATTGTCGATTTGGAGCCGCAGTTGCAGGTTATCGGTGCTTTTTGTGCGAAAACCGAAGGGATGCGCAAAGGAGAAATCGTCAATCTCGGCGCATTGAAGGAAAGCGTGCATTCGGCAATTCGGCAGGCGGAGAAAATGGCGGGTGCGGCGCGGCGCGTTCGCGGTGCCTGTCTCGCCGTTTCGGGAGCTTTGGTAGGCGGATTTTCGGTGACGGGGCTGACGAGCGTGAAAAGCGGCTGTGTGCGCGCGGAAGATAAAGAGGCAGCGCGTGACGATGCTTTTTCCGCGTGCATTCACCGCGTTCCCGAAAACCGTCACATCGTCCAACATCTTTTGCGCCGGTATCTGCTCGACCGACGGGAACGGGAAGAGCCGCTCGGACTGAGCGGGAAAGAATTAACTTACGATTTGTGGGTCATTGATGCGGACGATACGTATCTGACGGAGCTTTACCAGATTCCGAACCGCTACGGAATGGCAGTGCGCGGGCTTTTCCCCGCCTCGCTTGCTTCGGCGGAGGCAATTCGCACGTTTGCCCAAATTATGGATGACAACCGCCTCGTCATCGATATCGGAGCGGGAACGTCGGATTTTGTGTTGTTCCGCGACGGAGCGGTCGTTTGCACGGGCGTTATTCCCGTGGGCGGCGAGCACATCACCAATGATATGTCGCTCGGTTTGCAAATCAGCAAAGAAGATGCCGAGCGGCTGAAAATCAAATACGGGAACGCTTATGCACGGGAAGGCGATAACGTGTTTGCGGAAATTGATCTCGATTCGTTCGATGGCGAGCTCAAAGGTTTTTCTAAGCATGTTTCCCGTTACAAAATGGAATTGATTACGGAAGTGCGCCTGCGAGAGCTGTTCACTTTGATTTCGAAAAAAATCAATGTTGAGTCGGCATTTTCCGGAACGGTTTTTCTCACGGGAGGGACCGCTCAAATGGAAGGAATCGGGAAATTGGCAAGTTCTATTTTCGGGAACGCGGAAGTCCGCATCGGTGAGCCGAGCCTCAGCTTTGCCCGTGCTTATGCGGAACCGAAGTATTCTACGGTTGTAGGTTTGGCAAAACTTTATCGGGATTCGCAGGCAAAATCCGCCGAGCGAGACGTAAAGGTCGGATGGTTTCGCCGGCTTTTTCGCGAAATATTTTAGCCGTGCGGTTTAATCTGTAAAAAACAACGAGATGGAAAATTTTGAAAATAAACCGTCGGAAACGAACGGGAATGCAAATCCTCCGGGCGAATTCTCAGAAGCGGGAACGCCGGCTCCCGCTTCGCCGCCGTTGCGCCTGAAAGTGGTCGGCGTCGGCAGCGCGGCGACGCGCACCGTGGCGCGCCTTTGCGAGGCAAAAATTTTTGCGGCGGAATTTATTGCCGTGGACACCAGTGCGGCGGAACTCGCGGCTCTTGAACGCTTCGGCGTAAAAACGGTTTTAATCGGAGAAACGATTACCGGAGGAAGCGGCGCGGGAATGGATGCTATGCGCGGCGCGGCGGCGGCAAAAGCTTCGGAAGAAACGCTTCGCTCCATGCTCGCGGGAACGGATTTGCTCATTCTCATTGCGTCGCTCGGACGCGGTACGGGTAGCGGCGCATCTGTCGAAGTCGCTAATCTCGCGCGCGAAATCGGCTTGGTTTCCGTGTGTTTCGCAACTACTCCGTTTGCGTGGGAAGGCGCAAAGTCCACGGAGCAGGCCTCGCTTGCGATCGATGCTTTGCATGCGAACAGTAATGCGTTTATCCTGATTGAAAACAATCTGATTGCGCAGGCGGTTGCCTCCGGCGGCAGTTTCTCGGAAGGATTCAAAATTTCGGATCGCTGGATTGAAAGCGGCGTTTCATCCTGTTGCCGAATGCTTTTGAACACGACCGGGCGCATGCGCGTGGATTTGGCGGCGTTTCGCAATCTTTTCCCGGCGGTGGGAACGCGCACGCTGTTTTCCGTAGGCTTCGGGAGCGGCGGGAACGCGCAGGAAGACGCGTTGACGGAGCTTTTCCGTTGCCCGCTTTTGAAAACGCGCACCTCCGTGGCGGGAACGGCGGAAACCTTGGCGATTCACATCGAAACGGGCGTGGAGCCGCAACTCGCGTTTGTCAGCGAAACGGCACAACGCGTGAAAAACCGCTTCGGAGGCGATTTGCGGACGCTTCCGAGCTATGCCGTGAATCCGGCTCTCGGCGATCGCCTGGAAATTTGCGTTTTCGGCGCGGCGGGGATTCGTGAAGCTTCACGCGTTGTCCGCAAAAAACCGAAAAAAGAGGCTTCGGACGCCATGCCCGGAGGCGTGCTCGTGCTAAATTCGGACGATGCGGACGGGAACGATTTTGATCGTGAAGAACCCGGTCTTGGGCTCGATGACCGCCGCGGCGGATTTGCGGATACGCGCAGTCGCCTTTTTGAAGGAAAAGATTTGGACACGCCGACGTATATCCGCAAGCAAATCAATCTCGATAAAACGCTCGCAAAAAAGAAAAAAGAATTCGGGAGTTTGCGTAAAAGCTGATGCGCCATGGACGTTGAACTTTTCAATTACGAGCTTCCGCCCGAGCTCATTGCGCAGACACCGGCGGCGCGGCGCGAAGAATCGAGACTCCTCGTCGTAAATCGCCGCACGGGAACGTTTTCTCATCATATTTTTGCGGATTTGCCGAATCTGATTCCTGCGGGAACGCGGCTTTTCCGAAACGATGCCGCCGTTTTGCAGGCACGCCTTGCGGGAACGCGAGAAACGGGCGGAAAAGTCGAATGCCTGCTTTTGCGTCCGGGCGAAATTCCTACGCGCTGGTGGTGCCTGCTCAAGCCGGGAAAGAAAGCCGCATCGGGGACTTTCGGTGTTCCCGGCGTTTATCGGGCACGCGTTATTGACAAGGAAATTTGCGAAGAGGGCGGCGGCGAATATCTTGTCGAATTTGAAATGCCCGGCGGGAAAAGTGTGCTTGACGTTGCCGCCGAAATCGGAAAACTCCCGCTCCCGCCTTATATCGAGCGCTCCCGCCCGCAGGGACAGGATTTTTCCGCGCTGGACAAAGAACGTTATCAGACGGTTTACGCGCGCCGCGAAGAACCCGTAGCCGCCGCCGCGCCGACCGCCGGTTTACATTTCTCGGACGCGCTTTTGAAAAAATTGCAGGAAAAGGGAACGCGGATGTTTGACCTGACTCTCCATGTCGGGCTCGGCACATTTCAACCCATAAAATCAGCGACGATTGAAGGGCATTCCATTCACAAGGAATTTTACACGATTCCGGCGGGAACGCGTTGCGAACTGGAGCGGGAAGACCTTGCCGCGCCGCGACTCGCCGTCGGCACAACCAGCTTGCGCGCGATGGAGGATTTTACGCGCCGCCGGGCGGCGGGCGACCCGCTGATTCCGCCGTCGGGAAGTGTTGCCGCAACTGCCGGAATTTACATTTATCCGCCGTCGAAAATTTTGTCGGCAGAGATGATGATTACGAATTTCCACCTGCCGAAATCGACGCTGATGTGTCTGGTTTCGTCGTTTCTTACGCCGGATTCAACCGCAGGAATCGCGTGGCTCAAAGAACTTTACGTTGAAGCCGTGCGGGAACGCTACCGCTTTTACAGCTACGGCGACGCCATGCTGATTTTGTAAATTTTTTGAAAAAAAACGTTCCCGCCAAAAACGACTTTCGCCGTGCGGGAACGTTTTTTATTTGACGGGATGTTTTTAAACACTACTTTCACGGTTGTGTTTTATATCTCGAAATTATTTTGCGCGTGTTGCATTGCTTTTATCGGCTTTTGCCTTCCGCTTGAAGCGGGAACGTTTTTCCGGGGA
>JAFXKI010000005.1 GCA_017531845.1 Opitutales bacterium
AAAGAAATCGACGGACACGCTTCTTGAAGCGAAAGGCACGAAGCGCAAGATGAAAGATTTGCTCAATGCGGTTGAAGCCGACCACATGGCGCGCGTGAACGGCGGTTCCTGCTTGCCTGAAGTGAGCATTCTTTATCTGGAGTTGCTCGAAAATCTTCGCAAGATTTACAAAAACGTTGCGAACATCATCGACCGCGCGGAAATGTTTTACGACAAACTTCCGAAGCAACGTCCCGGCGCGCCCGCTTAAACATTGCGCCGCGCAGGACAGGCATTTTGCCTTAAACAGGCGAAATGCCTGTTCTCTTTTCCAAACAAAAAAGCGTTCCCGTGACGATCTCGCGGGAACGCTTTTTGGGGTTTAGAAGAGCTTAGTCTTCGTCGATTTCGACGAGATCGATTTCTTCAGCGACGGGATCGTCGTCATCTTCCGGGTTTTCATCGGTATCCGCGTTGTCCGTTACCTCGGGAGCGGAGATGCCGTCGAGCTCAATATCGAAAATGAGGGTAGATCCGGGCGGAATAATTCCGACGGCGTTATCGCCGTAAGCCTGATCTGCAGGAACGATGATTGTGCATTGTCCGCCGACGCCGAGAAGCGGGATCGCTTCGGTCCAAGCCTTAATCAACTGTCCGAGCGGAAGATCAACGGTTTCTCCTTCTCCGGAGACGAATTGGGCGGGAACGCCGTTTTCGTCGCGCGCGGAGCTGTCAAAAATCGTTCCGTCAACGAGTTTGCCCGTGTAGCGCACGGAAACGGTATCTTTGTCGGTCGGCTTTTTGTCGGTGTCGCCGGCTTTTGTTGTCTTCATCAAGACGCCGGACGGAAGAGTGGTGTAGGCTTTGTCGTCCGCCTTGGTTTTAGCGATAAATTCGGCACCGATTTTCTTGTTTTCTTCAGCGGCAGCCTTCATTTCCGCTTCGGCTTGGGCGACGGCGTGAGCTTGCATTTCCTCGATAAATTTTCCGTAGGCGTCGTTGTTTGCCATCACTTGTGTCGGGATGTCTTTTCCTTCGCCGATGAGAGCGAGGCGGAACCCTTCCGCGATGGCGGGAACGTCTTCCTTGGAGATGCGAAGCTCTTGAACGAGCCCGCTTTGCTGACCGACAAGCCAGCCTAAGCCTTTCAGAAAGAGCTGACGCTGTTCGGGTGTGATTTCGACTTTTTTCGCTGAAACTTCGGCATCAGCCGGAGCTGCGGTCAAAGACGGTGTCGCGTCTTCGTCGGCGAAGATAAACGGAGCTACGGCGAATGCCGCGATTGCAGGAATGAATGTTTTCATAGTGTGTTTCATAATCGATTAATAAAGCGATACGGAAAGATATTTTGTTTTGAAAATTCGTTTTGAAAAAATCGGAAATGAACGACGGGAGACGCGACACTCCCGCCGCGCCTCCCGTAATTCCCGGTTTTTATTTGTCCGAAATACCGTGAAGAACGTTAATGGCGTTCCAGTCGGGATCGCGTCCGACGAAGTCGCGGAAGAGTTTGTCTGCGTCTTCCGTGTCGCCTTTTTCGAGGATTTTTTTACGGAAATCCATCCCTTTGTCGTAGTTGAGCGAGCCGTCGGCGTTGCGGAAAACGGAGTAAAACGCATCGGCTTCGAGTGCTTCCGCCCATTTGTAGGAATAGTATCCGGAGGCGTAGGCAACCGGGCTACGGAACAGGTGCGTGAAGCGATTCAGGTTGGTGTTCGGTGTCGGCGACATTTTCCACGTGAGCGGCTCGGTGATTTCGATGCCGATGTCGTTAAGTTTTTTTCCGTCTTTGAGCAGTTCCTTTGCATTCATGTGGAGGAACATATCGGCATAGGCAAAACTGAGCTGGCGCATTTGCTGGTAAGCACTTTGGAAATTGCGCGCGCGCGTCATCTTTTCGACAAGCTCCGCCGGGAAGGGCTCTCCGGTTTCGTAGTGCTTGGCGAAGGACGCGAGCACTTCCGGTTCCCAGCACCAGTTTTCGTTGAGTTGAGAGGGAAGTTCGACAAAGTCCCACGCGACGCTCGTGCCGTTGAGCGCGGGAATTTCCGCGTTCCCGAGCAGGTGGTGCATCAGGTGTCCGAACTCGTGATAAATCGTCGTAACGTCGTAATGCGTGAAGAGCGCGGGAGCGTCGCCGATGGGAGCGGTCATGTTGCCGCAAACGAGCCCGTAATTGATTTCTCCGCGGGAACGGTCTCCGGCGTAGCAGGGATTCATCCATGCGCCGTTGCGCTTGGATTCACGCGGGAACCAGTCCGTATAGAAAATGCCGAGTTTTTTGCCCGTCGCTTTGTCGTAAAGGGAATAGAATTTGACTTGCGGATGCCAGACTTCAAACGTTCCCGCCGGGGCGGTTTTTCCGGACCCGGGTTCGATGTAAACGGATTTTTCTTCGACGATATCGATATTGTAGAGGCGTTCGTGCAAGTCGAACATGCCTTTCATGACATTATCTTCGGAGAAGTAGGGTTTTACGGCATCTGCATTGAAGGCGTAATTAGCGCGGCGCATTTTTTCCGTCCAAAATGCCAAATCCCACGGCTTAAAATCTCCGCCGTCGTAGGCAGGATCATTGGCTTTGCGGAAGGCTTTCAATTCGTTGTATTCGCGGTCGAACGCGATTTTTGTCTGCATGTAGAGTTTGTTGATAAACTCCATTGCAGTGTCGCCGTTTTTCGCCATGCGGCGTTTCAAGACGAGATCGGAAAAATTCTTTTCGCCGAGGATTTCGGCTTCGCGCTGGCGCAATTCGAGAATGCGGAGCATATTTTGCGAATTGTCGAACTTGCCGCCGATGCAAAGTTTGTCCGTTGCGTTCCAAATTTCTTTCCGAAGTGCTTCGTTTTCAAGATATTTCAGCGCGGGACCGTAGGAAATGCTCTGGAGCGTGAAAAGCCACGCCGGTTTTTCGTCTGTTGCCAAGCCGGCTTTTTTTGCGGCGGCGAGGGCTGCGGCTTTATCGGATTCCGGCAAGCCTGCGAGGAGGGATTCGTCCGTGACGAGCTTGCGCCACGCGTTGGTGGCATCGAGCACGTTTTGTGAGAATTTTTGCGTGACGGTGGTCAGCTCCTTGGAAATTTCCGTGAGTTCGCGTTTTTGTGCGGCGGGAAGGTCTGCGCCGCCGTCGCGGAAGCCGTCGCAAACTTTTTTCAAGTAGCGTGCTTTTTGCGGGGAAAGTTTTTTGGCGTCTTCGGTTTCGGAGTAGGCTTTGATGACGGACCAGAGGCGTTCGTCGAGGCCGGTTTTCGTTTCGTATTCAGAAACTTCCGGCAAAATTTCCGCGTAGGCTTTGCGGAACTCGTCGGACATGGCGACGCTCTCGAGGTGCGTTACTTTCCCCCAAACGAAGTCAAATTCCGCTGCGTTTGCCCAAAGCGCTCCGACGGTGTTTTCGTAGGTCAGTGCGCCGGGAACGTCTGTTGGAAGAGCGGCGATTTTGTCGATATTGGCACGTGCACGCTTGAGTGCGATTTTCACGTCGGGGACGATTTTATCCGGCGTAAGGCGCGACCACGCGATATTCAGCGACGGATTCAGGAAAGGGTGTTTTTCGTAATCGAGTTCCTCGGGAACGCCGACGGCGGTTTGCGCCGGTTTTTCGGCGGGAACGTCAACGCTGCCGCAAGAGGCAAAAAAGGGCATAATTGCCAGTCCGGAAAGAAGAATAAGGGTGCTTTTCATATTCATAATTAGCAAGAACTTTATAAAAAAGACCAAACAACAAGCAAATAGAAATTTGTGGTTCCGGGAAGGGATAGTAAAAGTGGAAAAGTGGAAAAGTGGAAGAGAGGAGGTGTTAAGTTGTTTCGAAAGAGAAACAAGTAACGAAATTCTTTTTGTTTTTGTAAAAATAAAACTCACGGAGAAGCGGGTTCCACTTCTGCGCTTCTGCCGACGCGTGCTCTTCGGCAAATTTCAATTTGCGGGAACGCGGAAAGCTTGGTTTTATTGGAAAATATGGAAACGAAAGCCGTTTTTTTTGCAGATGCGTGGTTCGGCGGACGCGTGCAGGGCGTAGGATTTCGGTGGCAGACACTCAAAATCGCACGCGAGTTTGACGTTTCGGGAACGGTACGTAATCTTGCCGACGGACGCGTGCATTTGCACGCCGAAGGTCGGGAACGCGATGTGCTCGCCTTCGTTTCCGCCGTCGAGGACGAAATGAAATCTTTCATCCGCGAGACGGAGAAAAAAACGGGAACGGGTAACGCTTCCGTTTACGGTTTCTCCATTGCGGGATAAGCGACGATGAAAAGCACGAATTCAGAAAAAGAAAATAAAATCCCGGCGATAGAAATTGAGAATCTGACCAAAGATTTTCGAGTCGGAATGCGCGGCGTAAAATTGCGTGCCGTCGACAATGTCTCTTTTTCCGTGAATTCGGGCGAGATTTTCGGATTGCTCGGACCGAACGGCTCCGGAAAAAGCACGACGCTGAAAATCATTCTCGGGCTTCTTCGCCCGACTTCCGGCGAATGCCGCATTTTCGGTAAAAAAAGCTCGGATATTTCCGTGCGTTCCCGTATCGGTTTTTTGCCGGAGGCACCGTATTTCTACGGTTATCTTACCGGACGCGAGCTGGTGAAATACTACGCCCGGATGAGTGGAGTTCCATCTCAAAAAATTGAGGATGCCACGGAAGACGCGCTCGCGCTGACCGGCATGACCGCCGCCGCCGCACGCCGCGTGAAAACTTACTCCAAGGGTATGCTTCAGCGTATCGGCGTCGCGCAAGCCGTGGTGCACAATCCGGATTTGGTGATTTTGGACGAGCCGACGGCTGGAATAGACCCTATCGGTTCTGCGGAAATCGGAGACGCGATTCGCGTAATGAAATCCCGGGGGAAAACCGTCGTGCTGTGCTCGCATTTGCTCGGGCAAATCGAAGAGCTTTGCGATCGCGTTGCCATCATGAATCGGGGAAAACTCGCCGTCGCGGGAACGCTCGATGAGGTATTGACGCAGCGCGACAAGCAACTTGCGGTGATCGGTCCCGGCACTCCGCTGACGCCGGAGCTTTGTGCCGAACTTCGGGAACGCTACGGCATTTACATTGAGGACGTGTCTCAGCCGCGCATTTCTCTTGAAAAATATTTTCTCAAAAATCTTAAAAAATAAAAAGGGCAGGGACGTGAGTTTTTTGAAAAAAATCTTTTGGATTGCCCGCAATACGTTTACGGAAGCGGCTCGGCAAAAATTTTTCAGCTTCTTGGTTCTGCTTGGCGGCGGGCTGATGTGCGTATCGCTCTCGCTGACGCATTTTGACTTCGGCGATTCCGAGCTCAAATTTATTGCCGACTTCGGTTTCGGCGGAATTTTCCTTTTCGGTTCCGTTTTGTCGGTCGTAACGTCCGTGCAACTTTTTTTCACGGAAATAGAAAACCGCACGGCACTTACGATGCTTGCCAAACCGGTGCGCAGAGGAGAATTTCTGTTCGGGAAATTCCTGGGCGTGTGGCTTTTGCTCGGCGTGTTTGTTGTGCTGATGTGCGGCGTCTTGGCGGCGGTTTTGGCGTGGCGAGCGGGAACGGTGGCGGAAATTGCTATGGCTCGAGGCTTGCCTATGCCGGTTTTGAATTTTGACGGGATCGCGGTTTTTGCGGTGTTTCAATGGGTTCGCCTCGGAATCGTGGCGGCGATGACGATTGCGGTAGCAAGCTTTGCGCAGACGTATCTTTACGCGGTTGTCGTCTCGTTTGTCGCGTTGCTTATCGGGCAACTTCAATACGTGCTCGCCGATTTCGCCTCGGAAGGAAAATCGCAGATCTGGACAAAGACGCTGGCGGAAGCGGCAACGAAATTTATTCCGAATCTTCAGCTTTTTAACGTCGGGGAAGCACTCGTGCTCGCTCCCGATGGTTTGTCGTGCGGCGCAATTTGGAGTGCCTTGGCTTACGGCATGATTTGGATCGCTGCACTTGTTTTTATCGGATTGTGGTTTTTCCGATCCCGGGAAATTTGATAGAACGGAGATTTTTTGTGAAAAACGCCCCGGACAGCGACTCGCTCTTTGATGTTTTTCGCCGAAAAATGAGATTCGGCGCGGCGATCTTGTGTCTGGGAATCGCGGGAGCGCTTTCTTTCCCGTTTGGCGAAATCGCCTGGAAAGAGGTGCGGGAACGTGTCGGTACATTTTCTCCGGAGGCACTTGAGCGTTCGGCGGGAACGGGAATTGCGCTCGGCACGCTAGGCGGTTTTCGCACGGTGTTGGCGGATATAGCTTGGTTGCGCGCGTTCCATTTTTGGGGGAAACGCGATCCCGTTGACTGCATGAAATATTGTGATTTAGCGATGACGCTTGCTCCGGAGCAATTATTTTTCCTTGAAAATACGGCAAACTACGTCGCCTTTGAATTTCCGGTTTGGGAAATCCGCAAACGCGGCGGTTTTTTGCAGGTTCCCGAAAACGTTCAGCGCGAAATTCACAAAAAAGCTCTCGCAGAAGCATTGGAAATTTTGCACAGAGCGAGCCTTGCCGATCCCGAAAATCCCCAAATTTACATTCTCGCCGCGCAACTGACCGCCATTAAAACCGACAGGATTTACGGCGTGCCCGATTACGCAAAATCCGCTGCCTATTATCGCCGCGCCTGCGAATGCCCGGGCGCGCCGCTGTTTGCATTTGCGAGCTATGCGCGATTTGTAGGCGAACACGTTCCCGCCGAACGCGCTTCCGCAAAAGTTTTTTTGGAAGCTTGCCGGGAACGCGCCGAAACGCCCGCGCGAAAACACTTTTTTTCCGAGCTGCTCACGGAATATTTTGCAAGTCCCGCCAACGGGTAAAATACTTAACTTTCGGGTGAGAGACTTTTCTTCGGTTTCCTCTAAAATTTTCCGGGCAAAATACGTTCCCGCGCAGACGGTTAATAAAAAACTTTTTCCATGAAAAGCCCGCGCGCGGGAGCGGTGGAGACGCGCGCGTCGCAGATTTTTGCTTCGCGGTAGGCGAGCAATGCTTCCGGAGACATTTTGCCGATGCCGACAGCGTAAAGCCCGCCGACGAGCCGCCGCACCATTTTGTAAAGGTAGCCGCTTGCTTCCGTTGTAATTAAAATCTCTTTACCGCGCCGCACTACGTCGAGCCGCCGTAAGTCCTTAATCGGATTTTCGCGTTCCGCCGCCGCGTGATTTGCGCCGAAGGCGGAAAAATCGTGTACTCCGAGCAGGAGTTTTCCCGCGCGCACCATCGCGGGAACGTCGAGTTTTCTTTCCCCCACGCTCCAACAGTAGCGAGCCTGAAACGGCGTCGGAAAACCTTCTCGAATGTGGTAACAGTAGCGTTTGCCTTTGACGGAAAAGCGCGCGTGGAATCCGTCTTTCGCTTTCGCCGCACGCAAAACGGTAATTCCCGCCGGCATCCCGCTGTGAAGTGCGCGCAAAAGCGTTTCCGGAGGGTAGTTCCAGCGTGAGTCAAAATGAAAACATTGCCCGCGAGCGTGAACGCCGGAGTCCGTGCGCCCGCTTCCGTGAATGCGAATTTCCTCGCGCGTGATTTGTGCCAGGCGTTTTTCGAGAAA
The DNA here is from genome assembly GCA_017531845.1 of Opitutales bacterium. Lineage (GTDB taxonomy): Bacteria > Verrucomicrobiota > Verrucomicrobiia > Opitutales > UBA953 > Spyradosoma. The sequence continues at coordinate 7,500 of JAFXKI010000005.1, forward strand.
ATCCTGCACGGCGAGCCCGCAAACCTGACTCTGCCAACCGTGAAAATCCGTGCCGTCGTAGGCGACGATACAACGGTAGCGCGTGAATCCTTCCGGGATCGCGTTAAAGGGTTTTCCGCTTGGTGTTTTCTTTTGCATAAAAAGAAAAAACCACGAAGCACAAAGCTTTCCAATTCGATTTTTCTTCTGTAAAAAAACTTGCGGCGATTCTAAATTTTAGCGCATGGAAAATGTTTTAAACGGCGCATTTGTCGAAAAAATACTCGGCGCGAAATGGCGCGGCGGGAACGTTCCCGGAAAAATCGCGGGCGCGGCAATTGATACGCGGAAAATTCTTCCCGGCGAAATTTTTATCGCCATCAAAACCGGAAATCGCGACGGGCACGATTTTCTCGAAACGGCGCGGGAACGCGGCGCGGCGGGAGCGCTCGTCTCGCGTTTTGTTCCCGAAGTCGCGCTTCCGCAAATTGTCGTTCCCGACACTGTCGCGGCTCTGCAGAAGCTCGCGGCGGCGCATCGCATCGAAAATTTCCGCGTCGGGAAAACGGTTTTCGGCGTTACGGGAAGCGTCGGGAAAACTTCGACGAAGGACTTACTCGCGCTGATTTTGTCGCAGGAAGCACCGACCTTGGCGACGGAGAAAAATTTGAACAACACGCTCGGCGTGCCGCTTACGCTTTTGAAAATAAATCCGGAAGTCCACCGCTTTGCTGTGGTTGAAGCGGGCATGAGCGTTCCCGGCGAACTCGGCGTTTCTGCGCAAATGATTTTTCCGGATGTCGCGTTAGTCACCAATGTCAAGCCGGCGCACCTCGAAGGCTTGGGCACAATGGAAAACATCGCGCGGGAAAAAGCCTCGCTCGCGGCGGATGTTCACGACGGGCGCGTGATTTTCAATGCGGATTTGTTGCAATACGAAAGTTTCCGGAAGATTCGCGCGGCACTTGCCGATGTGCTTTCCCGCAATGCGGAAGAAGCGACGCTTACAGAATCATGGAAGCAACGCGATGAATTCGGAATCGCTTATTTTGCGGATAGCGTCGCTTGCGAAATTCTGGATGCGGGGAACAATGTATTTTATTTAAAAATACAGGCGACGCACGAAAAGGAGGGTGTTTTTACCGTGCGGAACGTTTCGCGCGGCTTGGCGGAAAACGCGGCTTTGGCGATTCAGGCTGCGAGCGAATTCGTTTCGCCGGAAAAAATTCAGGCGGCGCTCGATGCGTGGAAGCCGTCTGCAAATCGAGGCGAGGTGCGGGAACGCGCGTGCGGCGGAAAAATTTTTGTCGATTGCTACAATGCTTCTCCGACATCGATGCTGGATTCGGCGGATGCTTTTGCGAAGCGTTTTGCGGGAAATCCGGAAATGCCGCGCCTTTTCGTGCTCGGCGGCATGGGAGAACTGGGGGAAACTTCGGAAGCCCTTCATCGCGAAGTCGGCGAAAAATTGCCGCTTTGTGCTGCGACGGATTTTCTTGCGCTTTTCGGCGGGAACGCCGCGCAAATCGGGCAGGGCGCAATCGCGGCGGGCTTTCCGCGGGAACGCGTGCGCGTGTTTGCGGATATTGACGCGCTTCGCGAATTCATCGCCTCGTTTCGCGGGAACGTCATGCTCAAAGGCTCGCGCGCTTTTGCCCTCGAGCGCGCAATCCCCATGTGATTTTTTAATGTCTACCTTTAAGGTAGATTAAGTTTGACGAAGGGTATGCGGGATTTCATCATCGCCGCATGCTCTACTTCTTACTTACCCGAAAAATCGGATTTTTGTTTTTTGTTCTTTCGGCGTTCCCGCTCTTTGCCGGAACGATGGAGATAAAACTACACTCGGATCTTCCAATCGCGGAGACGGGAAATTCGGAACGTGTGGCGATTTTTAATTCGAAAAAATCCCGGAAAAGCGAAGCGAAAGTTTGGGTAACGATTGAAAAAAAGCCGATTCCGCGCAAAGAGTTTATTCTTGTCGAGCCGCCGAAAGCCGAGTGGGCGCACGGGAACGTGTGGCGAGTTGAGGATGTTTTCGATAATAAAGGGGAAATTGACCAATTCAGTAAATTGGTGGTTTTGGATAAAGCCTCGGATTGGGGTAAAGAAGACAAATTTTCTGCAACGGTAACGTATTATCAGGTTCGAGAGCATCCGTTGCCGCCGAAGCGTGACGGTTCACCTGCGGACAACGGACCTTATTTTGCGGGAAGCGATACGAAATCGTTGGTAGTGGTTGCGCCGGAAGTTTCTCTTGAGAGCATAACGTTTAATCACGTTCCCGGGAACAGCGATTCTGACGGGATAGATTTGAGAAAAAACTACTCGGGACCGGATTTTGTCGGACCGGAATGGAGCCTCACGGGAACGCAACCGGTAGCGTATCGGGCGGGCGTTCGCCCGACGGTAAAAGTGGATTTCAAGATTCGTCCGTCACGATTGAATAGAGTTCGGGCGAAAGCGGAAGAGAGCGGAATGGGTTTAACGTGGGGAATTTCGGAATCCTGGAGCACTTCTTCGAGCGGAATTTTTTCGGGAGTTACGGCGGTTTCTCCGCAAATAGATAAGGGCGATGTGTCTTGGAAATGGGCTGTTACGGGTTTTAACGGCGTTCCCGCCTACGGCTGGGACGATGTTCGGACGACGACTGTTTCCGTGTATAAACTCTTAGGTCAGCCGCAATCTCCGTGGAAAGAAGGCGCGGGAACGCAAAAGCCTTGGACGGACGCACTGGATTTCGCGATAGAAAAATGCGGAACAAAAGGAAAGCTGAAAAGCAAGGAGACATTAATGTCCACAACAAGTGCACTGTACAAAAAACCTTATCAAAGCAATTCTGCATGCTACAACCGTAGCGGAAGCTTTAAATTGTCTGAATATATACGACCCGAAAAAAATGTAAATTGCTTCGATTCCGCTGCAGGGTTAACGATTGTTGCCGGTTTAGTCGGTATTCATGTTTTTCCCAGAGAACAAACATGGATACAAGGTCCTTATCCGAATACTTATTGGGGAGAACACAGCTATGTAGTGTTTAACAATCAAGTCTACGATGCCTGTAGTGCCATGAGCTTATTGATTAACGGAGTGGATTTTTGGCTCTATCAAAAACTAATTAAACCGAGATGGGATTCTGAAATTAAGGACTTACCGATAATTGAAATAAAATGAAAAAAATAATTTTGCTTTTGACTTTAATTTTTTGTGCGACATTGCCGTCTACAGCGCGCCCTTTTGACGGATTTGCTCGCACTCCGTTTTTTGAAGAACAACTGAAAGGCGTTGAGAAAAGACTCGGGCTTATCTTTCCTAAAGAAAATCGGGGATATTACAAAGAGGGCGAGTTTAAAAAGAAATTCTTCGGTCTTCCCGGGTGGATTCTTATAGAAGAGAACGGTAATCAAGAATATTACGCACTATACTCGTCTCGCCTAAACAAAACAATCCTGCTTTATATTTACTGGACGAAGAGTGCTGATGAAACTCGGTTGACCTTCCTTGACCTCTTACTGGAAACGTATCCTGCATGGTTTGAAATAGAGAAGGATTATGAGCTTGCCGATCTCGGAGATTACGGCGTTATTTCTAAAAGTAAGGATAGAGCTTACTTCGCTTGCGGGAATGTATGTGTGGCGATGGATGAAGAGCGACTATGCCCTGCGCCTTTTTCAGCGTTTTCGGAGTTGGCAGAATCTCTCTCTGCTCTTCTCAGAGGCGAGGCAGAATTTTTGCCGGAGGACACTCCGGAGTTTGTGGAGATTCGTAAGGCGTATGAGGCGGAGCTTGTGCGTCGTCGTAGGATTGCGGATGAGGAAAGTGCGAAGCGGGAACGCGAATGGAAGGAACAACAACGCAAAAAGAAAATAGAGAACTTAAAAACTTTTGCAGTCAAACCGGAGCAGGAGCGTGATGCTTACAAAAAATTGGAAACGCGTTTTGAGCTTTTGAAAAACCACTTAAAACCGAAAAGCGTTCCCGCCGGAATGCACGATCCTGACGCGTGGAAAAAGCTTTCTCAAAAAACGGTTCCACCCCTTTTTAAAAAGTATAAATTTTATATGAATGAGTGGCAGGAACCGCTACTATTCGGCTTTAATGTTTGGCGTGATGATCCCGAAATAAAGAAAACAAAGCCCAAGGGGACGGATTACGATGTTGAAATCGCGCACGCGAAAACCTTTGAAGACGCGTGGGATTGGGCACTGTATTTTCGTCTTAAATACAGCGAGGACACGGAACAACGTGCACGCCTTACGATGAAACAATTAGCGCGCGCCACGCACCGAGATGCGTTCCCGAACTTAGGCGACCTCAATATTTCCTGGCGCGGGCGCATGACTTCTTCATTTTATCCCGAGGAAAAAAGCGCGGAATCGCTCATTATCTTTATTCGCGGCACGACAACGGTTTGCGTGCGCTCTTGCTACTCGGATTCTTCCGCGCTCCCGCTCGCTCGCCTCTTAGATAAACAACTTCTCGAAGGCGACGCGTCCCGCTCCGTTGAATTTTATCTCCCCGAAAACTTTTAAACCTCAAAAAACAACCCGTATGTCAGACTTCTTTAAAAAAACAATTTTTCTCGGTGTGTCTTTGGGGCTCTTTGCGCTTTCTCTGATCGCCTCGGAGTGGAAATCCGCATTTCCGGAAGCCCTGCAAAAGAAGTTTCCGGCTCAATTCGTAACCGCGCTTGAACGCGGGAACGACGGCGAAATTTGGATTGCAACGGAGCGGCAAGGTCTTTTTCGCATGAAAAAAGAAAACGGGGAGTGGACGTGGAAACGCGTTCCCGCGCAAAAAGGATTTCCAGAAACGGAGCATTTTTATGCGCTTTGTCGCGATAAATTCGGTCGCATCTGGGCGGGAACGGATCGCCGCGGCGTGGCTGTTTTTGACGGGAAAAACTGGCAAACGCTCAATCGGAGAAGCGGGTTGCCGGCAACGCGGATTTTTTCGCTCGCAACGTCCCCGCGTAGCGGCGACGTTGCCGTTGCCCATGATTGCGGAATTTCCGTCTGCTTCGGCGAAACGGGAAAATGGAAGCATTTCACGATTTTAGACGGATTGCCGACAAATCAACCCTCGTGCGTGAGTTTTTCCGTCGACGGAACGCTCTGGGCGGGATTTCAGTGCGGCGGCGTGGCTTCCGCTTCGTCAAAAAACGCTTATGCGAGCTGGAAAAAAATCGCTGCTCCGTGGAGCTTCGGCGGAAAAAACAACGTGCTTTTCCCGACTTCGGCGGCGGGAACGGGGCTTCCTTCTAATTTCGTGAATTGGGTTTGCGCCTTCGGCGAAAATAACGTGGCTTGCGGAACGGTTTCCGGACTCGGATTCACAAACGTGAACGGAGCTTGGGAATTTCTGCGCGGCGCGGATTTTCCGAAAAAGGCGGAACTGCTCATCAACGGGAAGCCGGACAAAATCGAGCTTCCCGATGCGGAGACGAAGAAGAAGCTTCTGCCGGAAGATTTTATAACTTATCTGAAGGCGACGAAAGACGGGCTTTGGGCGGGAACGCGTCGGCGGGGGCTGGTGCTACTTGATCCCGAAAACGGCTTCGCCCCGAAAATCCGGGAAGGGCTTGATGCCCGCCAGGCAGACGGCGTTTGGGTGCGATCCGTTTTGCCGATTGGCGAAGAAACCTTGCTCGTCGCAAGCTACGGGAACGGACTAAAGGCAATTCGAGGACAGAGCGACGGCATACCCGAAATTTTGAAAAATGAGAGCGAAAAGGCTCCGGCGTTTGATTTTTCTCCGAGCGAGGAAAATGAAGTCGCAGTGATGCGGGAACGCCTGGAAAATGCGCCGGAACTGCCGAGCGGGAAACCGTGGGCGGTTTTTCTCGGTGAGGATTGGGAAACGCGCGGGAACTGGTGCGAACGCTACGGGCAACGCAGTGCGAACCTCTGTGCGGTCTTCGCTCCGAATGAAGTTTGCCGATATACCTTTGATCACGCGTATTACGTCCGGGGCGGAATCGGAAAAAGTGCTAAACCGGACGCTCTGCGCCATTGGGTTCACTGGGTGAATAAAATGGACAACGAAAACATTCTTTTTGAACCCGAAAGCCACATGCGCGAAGAAGCGGAGTGGGACGATCACGGGGAAGCTTATCCGTTTGAGCAGGAGGGACCCGACGTTTGGGCTTACGTTAAAGTGCCGGCGGGAACGCAGCTCGTTTCGCTGTATTTTTATTGCCCGAATCCGGAAATGCCGCGCTCAAAATATCGTGATTTTCCGATAGAAGTGCGTTTTCAGCGAGACAATAACACGGACGGCGAAGTGCTGGCGCGCGCCCGCGTTTCGGATTTTGCGGGAAGCGGCGTTTATAAAAATTTTGCCGTGAGCGGCGGAGGTGTTTTCGCCTTTCGCGTTTGCCGTAATTATTCTTTCAATACAATTTTAAACGGCGTTTTTGTAAGCCGCCTCAACGAGCCCGTAAAAGATAAAGACAGGGAAGGCTGGACGTATCGCGCTTATCGCGGTGACGAACTCATCCCGCGCCCGGCATCGCTCGACAGTCTTTCGGAAGAGGATTTTCCGCCGGATGCCCTGGCACTTTGGCGAACCGTGACGGCTCATGACAGAAGCAGTCTCGGCTTGCAAATGCGCCAATTCGGGCGGAACCTTGCCTATGTCCGGGCCCGGCAAGCCGCCGCACCCGAATGCCTTCTGGAAAATTGGGGCTGGCACATAGGCCTTGAACTTCCCGGCGAACGCGAAGAATTTGTCAGAAAAATGCGGAAAGGATGGGACAAATTTCAGGAAGACAACCGTTTTGCCAACAGCGAAAATTTTTATCCCTACAGTCCGAACGTGATTCCTTTTACCTCAGACGAAATCGACCAAATGGCGTGGGCGGGAATTGATTGGAAACAATATCGCCCCGGAGGGAAGCCGGAAATTCCTGTCGAAGAAATGAAAAAGAAAATCAGGGAAATCAAAGCGAAAAAGGAAAATAAAAAGTGAATTTTTTTGTGCGCATTTTTCAAAAAATCTTCAAAAAAGACGTTCCCGCGAAAAAGAAAACATGGAGGCGGGAACGCGGGGACGCAGGGGAAAAATTTGCCGTAAATTTCTTGAAAAGAGAGTACGGAATGAAAATTCTCTGCCGCAATTTTTGCGCGGGACGGGACGAGATCGATATCGTCGCGATAGACTCTGAAACCCTCGTTTTTGTCGAAGTGAAAACGCGCTCGGAAAACGACCCGCGCGGCGCGGTTTTCGCTGTGGATGCCAGAAAAAGAGCCGCCTTGCGCCGTGCCGCCGATGCGTATTTGCACGGATTGCGGGAACGCCCGAAATCGACTCGCTTAGACGTGGTCGAAGTTTACGTGCGCGAATCCGACGGCGCGATGCGTGCCGTGCTCCACCGCGCCTTGAGCTGGCGATCCCGTCGCTAAATTGACGGTTGATAGTTCGCCGCCTATGACGGATAATCCCGCCCATCAAAAGAGAAATTTATGCTTACGGATTTACAGAAAAAACAGGTGGCAGCGTGGGTCTCCGAAGGACTTTCGCTCGCGCAAATTCAAACAAAAATTAACGATGAGCTGAACATACCCATGACTTACATGGACGTGCGGTTTCTTGTCGATGATTTGGATTTGGAATTGCAGGATTGCGCTCCGTCCTCAAAAGCGCAGGAAACCGAAAAACCTGAGGAAGAAGTGAATGCAAAGCCTGAAACGGCGGCTCCCGTTCCCGCGCCGGGCGAAGTTGTGCTCAGCGTTGATACCGTTCAGATTCCCGGCGTAATCGCGAGCGGCGACGTGACGTTTTCCGACGGCGTTCGCGGAAAATGGCTCATTGATCAAAGCGGTCGCCCCGGCTTAGCGGAATTTCCGGAAGGTTACCGCCCGCCGCAGACGGACGTTCCCGTGTTCCAACAAAAGCTTGTTGCCGAGCTTCGCAAACTCGGGTTGGCGTAACAATCCGGAAGCCTTGACTTGAAAGATGCTTTCCGCATCTTTCGCTTAGATGAAAAATGTCGCGTTTTGAAGAAATTTTCCGGACGGGAGAAATACCGCTTTATCTTGCTCCGATGTCCGGATTTACCGACATCGCGTTTCGCGAACTCTGCAAGGAACATGGCGCGGACGTTCTCGTTTCCGAATTTGTTCAAAGCGAACCGCTGATTCGCGGACGGGAACGCACTTGGCGCGATGTGGATTTCACGCCCGGACAACGCCCGATGGGAATTCAGATTTTCGGAGCAAATCCGGACTCTATGGCGCGGGCGGCGGCATTGTTGGAAAACCGCCTGTATCCGGATTTTATCGACATCAATTTCGGCTGTCCGGCTCGAAAAGTAGTTGAGCAGAATGCCGGATCCGGACTTTTGAAAGATTTGCCTTTGTTAGAAAAAGTTGCCCGAGCGGTAGTCTCCGCCGTTCCCGCAACGAGCGTAACGGCAAAAATGCGTCTTGGTTGGGACTCGCACGCTTTCGTACACATTGAGGCAGCAAAACGCTTGGAGGGCGCTGGAGTCCGTGTGCTCGCCGTCCACGGAAGGACAAAAGCGCAGGGATATTCCGGCGAAGCGGATTGGGAAAAAATCGCCGAAGTCGTTCGCGCGGTGCAAATTCCCGTTGTCGGGAACGGAGACATCCGCGATGCGGAAACGGCGTTGCGGCGCGTGCGCGAAACGGGCGTTTCCGGATTGATGATAGGACGCGGCGCGCTCGGAAAGCCCTGGCTTTTTTCTCAAATTAAAAATGCACTAAGCGGGAACGCAGAATCGGGCGCGGAAACGCCGACAACGGAAGCCGTTTTTTCGACGCTGCTTCGCTACGCGGAAACTTTAGCGAAAACGCGCGGCGATGCGGGAACGCAAAACATCCGCTGGTTGCTTGCACGGCTTCATCCCTTCACTTACGGCGTTGTCGGCGGGAAACGCGTGCGCGCCGAGCTTGCTTCCTGCACGACGCTCGACGATCTTCGCCGTCTATTGGAAAAAAATTAAAGGGAAACAGTTAATAAAACCGTTTCCCTTTTTTTATTTTCCGATTAACGTTCTCGGAAAGTATCCTGATTTTTACAGCAATTCCGCGCGGAGCTCGGCACCGGATTTCGGCGAAAGCCACGCGGGAGCGATGTCGAAAACCGTGTAAGCGCCTTTGCCTCCGTGCGCAGCCAAGCGCATTGCCGCGCGCGCGTAGGCGACGAGCACGCTCGCCGTGAATTCCGGATTCGAGCCGAGCTTGATGCCGTATTCGACCACGTGTTGCGTTTCGCCGTTCACGCCCGTTGCGCCGCTACGCAAAACGAATCCGCCGTGCGGAATGCCCGCGTGATCGCGGTCGAGTTCCTCCTGCGAGATAAAATGCACGGTCGTGTCGTAGTCGGCAAAATAATTCGGCATCGTCTTAATTTCGTTTTCGATGCGGGCTAAATCCGCTCCGGGCTTGGCGACGACAAAGCATTCGCGCGTGTGTTTCTGGCGCGTGGAAAGCTCCGGGTTTTTCCCGGCGCGCACGGCGTCGAGCGCGTCCTGCACGGGAACGGTGTATTGCTTGCCGTCGGCAACGCCTTCAACGCGGCGAATCGCGTCCGAGTGTCCTTGGCTGACGCCTTTTCCCCAGAACGTGTAATCTTTTCCTTGCGGGAGCAGGGCGTTCCCGTAAAGGCGATTCAGAGAAAACATGCCCGGATCCCAACCGACGGAGATGATTCCGACCGTTCCTGCGGCTTTTGCGGCGGCGTCAACCGCGGCGAAGTGCTCCGGAATTTTTGCGTGCGTATCGAAGCTGTCGATACAATTAAATTTTGCGACGCATTCCGGCGTTTGCTTCGGGAGGTCCGTTGCGCTCCCGCCGCAGAGAATCATTACGTCGATTTTCCCGACGAAATCGTTCATCGCATCGAGGGCGAAAACTTTCGTTCCCGCGAGAGCCGGCTTTACGTTTGCCGGATTGCGGCGGGAGAATACGCCGACGAGTTCCATATCGTCGTTTTGGGCGACCGCGAGTTCGACTCCGCGGCCGAGATTTCCGTAACCTAAGATTCCGATTTTGATTTTTTGCATAGGTGTAAATGACTACCGTATAAGTTTTCTACGAAGTTTCGGGAAGTAAAGAAAATTTTTGAAAATAAGAATAAAAAGAACGCTCGCAAAGCCGCGTTTATGCGGATTTATGTTGAATCTTAGACTGTTTTGGGGCAGGATTTCGCGAATCCAAGCTATTTTTCCATAAAAAATATCCAATCACTGAATGGCAGCACCGAAGCAGTTCGGCGGAAACAATAATTCCGCCCGTCCGGGTCAGAACCGCGGATCGTATAACAATCGCAATAACAATCGCCGGGACACGGGTCCGCGCCGCAACGAACGCATTCGCGTTCCCGAAATTCGCGTTATCGGTCCGCGAGGGGAACAGCTCGGGATTATGGCAACTTCGTCTGCTCTTTCGCTTGCCAAGGCGCATGATTTGGATTTGCTCGAAATCGCACCGAATGCGCAGCCGCCGGTTTGCCGCATTGTCGATTACGGGAAATATCTTTACGAAGAAGCCAAAAAGCAAAAGCAGCAAAAGCAGTCTGCAACAAAGCTTAAGGAAGTGAAAATGCGTCCGCGCATTGACGAGCACGACCTCATGGTGAAAGTGCGCCGCGCGGAAATGTTTCTTTTCAACGGGAACAAAGTTAAAGTTACGCTGATGTTCCGCATTCGTGAGCTTGAGCATCCGGAATTCGGGTACGAAGCCGTTCAGCGCCTCGTTGAAGCAATTTCCCACATCGGAGTGCTCGACAGTAAGCCGAAATTGCAGGGACGTGCGATTACAGCGATGCTTTCTCCCGTCGCGCAGGCAAAACGCAAGCTCGTGCATAATTCCTCTCCGCTTGAGGACGATGATTTGGGGGACGAAGAAGACATCGGCGACGAAGAATAATCCTGCCTGTTATTTTGTCCTTAAAAAAAATGCGTTCCCGCGAAGAAAATCCGGGAACGCATTTTTTTACTTTCCGGCTTCTCGGCTTTTAAACTTCCATGGAAAAGGGCGGAATCGCCTCGCGGAAATTTTCACGCGTAAAAATGCTGTGTTGCGAATGCGGAAGCGCAGCGAGGAAGCGTTTGCCGTAGGTTTTGTTGAGCATGCGGGAATCAAGAATGACGATGCGCCCGCGGTCGCTTGCCTTGCGGATAAGCCGTCCGATGCCCTGGCGAAACTGTAGCACGGCGTCGGGAACGGACATTTCAAAAAACGGTTTCCCTCCGTTTTCGGTAATCCATTCGCCGCGCGCTTCCACGAGCGGCTCGCGAGGGTTGGAAAAAGGCAGTCGCGTGATAATCACCTGCGAAAGCGCGGCTCCGGGCACGTCGATTCCCGTCCAAAAGCTCGAAGTGCCGATTAGTACGGCGTTTCCGGCGGCGACGAAGCGCGTCATGAGTTCCTGCCGGGAAAAATCTTCACCTTGCACGAGGATTTTTCGCGAAGCGTCGGAAATGCGTTCCCGCAAACCGTGGGCGAGCGTTCGGCAAATTTCGTAGCTGGTGCAAAGAATGAGTGTGCCGCCGGCGGGAACGCCGGCAATACAGTGCGCGCAAATTTCGGTGAGGTGTTCTGTGGCGAGTGAGCCGTTTTCCTTGTCCGGCTCGGGTAAATTTTTGGCGAGAAAAATCTCCATGTTTTTCTCGTAGTCAAAGGGAGAATTTTCCCGCAGGGAAAGAATATTTTCGTCTACCAAATCCGCGCCGCAGCGTTTGCGGAAACGCGTCATTGCGTTCCCGTCGCTCAGTGTGGCGGAGGAAAGCACAATGGCGGTTTTTCGTGAAAAAAGCGTGGCGGCGAGTTGCTTGGCGACATCGACCGGCTTCCCACAGAGCGTAACGGTGCGGAATTTACCCGTTCCGAGCGTTGCCCAATAGACGTTTTGCGGCGCATTGCGCAGTTCGAGGCATTCGCGAATCGCGAGGCGGTGCGCTTCGATGCGCTTGGCAAAATCGTTGATCTCGTCTTTCGCATGAGAGCGTTCTTCGAGTTGCGCGATTTGCTTGAGCTTGTTTTCGAGCTTGCCGAGCGGAATTTCGCAAACATTTTGAGCCCAGTCGCGTTCCCGAAAACGGAACGTTTTGTTTTTTTCGAGAAAACGAAAGCGCAAGTCCGAGAAAAAATCTTCGACGGCGGATTTCGCTTCGGCAATGAGATTGAGCCCTTCGCTGTGTCCGTATTCTCGCAAAACTCCGCCTTTTTTGTAGGCACCGGCAATGCGCGAGAGGAGGCGGAGTAGACCGGTGGAGGAAATTTCCACCCCGAAATAATCCGTGGCAACGTCGGGAACGCGATGCGCTTCGTCGATGACGACGAAATCGTTCGGATAGAGAATGCCCGTTTCGTCGCCCTGCGGCGTTGCTCCCGCACCTATGAGCGAAAAGAGCAGGTGGTGATTGATAACGACGAGATTCGCGGCGTCGAGCGCAGCGCGGGCTCGTTGGTAGAAGCAATTTTTGTGCGAACAGTTTTTGCGGGAACAGGCGGCGGAGTCGGCGTTGACCATTTCCCAAACTTCGTCGCTTACGCGTTGCGGCAAATGCTCGCGTAGGCCGGTGCAATCGGGTTGCGCCGCCCAATCGCGGATGAGGAGCAGTTCGCGTGCGGTGTCAGAGCCGTCGTGCCCGTCGAAAATCCCTTCGTGGCGTTTGAGCGCCTGAGCGAGCCGCGTGCTGCAAAGGTAATTTGCCTTGCCGACCATGAGCACGACTTTGAAGTTCTCATATTTTCGGAGCTCGGGAACGCGGGAAAAAAGCTTGCGGCAAATCGGCAAATCTTTCTTCAGAATTTGCTCCTGAAGCGGTATCGTATTGGTGGAAACAACAAATTTTTTTCCGGAAAGAAGTGAAAAAATAACTCCGGGAAGCAGATACGCGAGGCTTTTCCCGACACCCGTTCCCGCTTCGAAGAGCAGGGCGGCGGAAGCGGAGAACGCGCGCGCGGCGGCGAGAGCCATATTGGTTTGTTGCGGACGCGATTCCATGTGCAGGCATTTTTTTAGCCACGGGGAATCTCCGGAGAAAATCCGCTCCGTAAGCGCAATTGCCTCCGCTCCGCCCACGGGAACGCCCGCTTCAAAACTTTCGCTGAAATCAAACACGTTTAAAGCGTAAGAATATAAAAAACGTTCCCGCGCGGCGAAAGCCGTTTTTGCGGGAACGCTTTTTTTGAGTTTCTTTAATCTTTAAACTCTAATCTTTAATCTTTTCCTCTTAGATATTCGACCAGTCGAGAATGACTTTACCCGCCGTGCCGTTGAGCATGGCTTCGAAGCCCTTTTCGAATTCATCGTAGCGGAGATGGTGCGTGATAATCGGCGAAACGTCCATGCCCGCCTGAATCAGCGCCATCATTTTGTACCAAGTTTCGAACATTTCGCGTCCGTAAATGCCTTTCATCGTCAAGCCTTTGAAGATGAATTTGCTCATGTCGATCGCCGCGTTCCCGGGAGGAATGCCGAGCTGAGCGATGCGGCCGCCGCAGGACATGACTTCGAGCATGCCGTTGAGCGCGTGAATATTGCCGGACATTTCGCAACCGACGTCAAAGCCTTCCGTCATGCCGAGCTGAGCCATCACGTCCTTGAGCGAAGTTTGCATCGTGTTGACGGCGAGCGTCGGGCCCATTTTGCGTGCGAGCGCAAGGCGCGTGTCGTTCACGTCGGTAATGACGACGTAGCGCGCTCCCGCGGCTTTGGCGAGGGCGATTGCCATGATGCCGATCGGTCCCGCGCCGGTAATGAGCACGTCTTCGCCGACCATGTTGAAGGAAAGGGCGGTGTGGGCGGCGTTCCCGAGCGGGTCAAGGATTGCGGCGATGTCGTCCGGAATATCATCGGCGAGCGGCACGACGTTTTTCGCGGGAATCGCGAGCAATTCGGCGAACGCTCCCGCGCGGTTGACGCCGACGCCTTGCGTGTTCGGGCAAAGATGGCGGCGCCCGGCGCGGCAGTTACGGCAGTAGCCGCAAACGATGTGTCCTTCGCCGGAAACGCGTTGCCCGACCTTGAGGTGGCGGATGTTTTCGCCGACTTTTTCGATGTGTCCGACGTATTCGTGTCCGACCGTCATCGGCACGGGAATGGTCTTCTGCGACCACTCATCCCACTTGTAAATATGCACGTCGGTTCCGCAAATGGCGGTTTTTTTGATACGAATCAAAACATCATCCGGACCGCAAACGGGTTCGGGAACGTCCATCAGCCAGAGGCCGGGTTTTGCTTCTTTTTTTACGAGCGCTTTCATGTTTTTTAATTTGATAATAATTCGGAATGAAAAATGTAAAATGTGCGGCGATTTTAGGACGATTTTTTGCGGAGAGCTACAAAAAAGCGCGTTGACGGGATCGATGGCGGTTTTGATAATTCGGGGCATGAAATTGCTTAAAACTCTCGCCCTGACCGCTTTTTCCGCCGCGTGTGTTGCTCCGATTTTTGCGGATACATTTGAGAATGTTCTTGAGAAATCAAAACCCGTTTCCGCCGCCGAATTTTATGCCGTATCCCTGATTCGCGGGAAACAGGATTTCGGCGAAATGCGTATTGATAAATCCGTGGACGGGAACGCGCTTCGTATTGCGGGAAAAACCTACGAGCGGGGCATCGGCACGCACGCATGCTCGATGATTCCGCTTGAGGTGCCGCGCTCCGGGCAGCAATTCGAGCTGAAACTCATCGGGAAAGTCGGGCTTGATGACGAAGTTTCCGGAGGCGACGGCGTGGAGTTTCGCGTGCTTTCGGGAACGCAGGTGCTTTGGTCCTCCGGCGTGATGAAAAGCGGAGATCCGGCGAGAAAATTCAGCGTCGCCGTGCCGCGCGGTTCAAAAAAACTTTATTTGCTTACGCTTGAGGGGGAAACGAACAATTCCGACCATGCGAACTGGGTGGATTTGAAGTGGAAAAAAGGGCATGTTCCCCGCCCTGAATTGCGCGCGGAATCCTTGTCTGCAAAGACAAAAGGGCTTTTGCCGAATATCGAAAAAGACCAATCCGAGGTATTTCGGAAAATTTTGAGCGATGCCCGCAGAGACGGAGCCGGAGAAATCGTGCTCGCCCCGGGAACGTATCACTTCTACGCGGAAAACGCGCTCGATATGTCGCTTTGGATTTCCAATCACGATCAGCAGCCGACTCAACAGGTCATGCTGCCGCTCGTCGATTTGCGCAATTTGAAAATTCGCGGGAACGGATCGACGTTTATTTTCCACGGAAAATGCCTGCCGGTGCTTTTCATGGACTGTGAAAACGTAACGCTTGAAGGCGTGCGCATCGATTTTGCGCGCCCGCTTTATTCCGAGGCGAAAGTGCTTGGGTTTGAAGACGGGAAGACACTCGTTTCCATCGACAAAAAGGCGTTCCCGTATGAAATTCACGGCGACAAACTTTTCTTCGTCGGCGAAAATTATTCGCTCCAGCCGATTCACTCCGCTATCGCGTTTCGCGCGGGAACGAAAAATATTGTTTCAAACACGGCAGACATCGGTTGCGGAAATACCGTTACGGTTTTGCCCGACGGGAAAATCGCTTTGCATCGCGATTTCAGTAGAGACGGCGACGGCGTGGCAGTCGGCGACACACTCACGCTCCGCACATGGTGGCGCCCGGCTCCGGCGTGCGTAATTTATCGCGCGAAAGACACAACACTCCGCGATGTTTCGATTCATTCGAGCTTCGGGATGACGCTCCTTGCCCAGCGTTCGGAAAACATTGCGATTACCGGAACGAAAACGGCGGAGGCGAAAACGAGCGGTATGTTCCCGCGCCCCGAAACCGGACGCGTTTACTCGGCAAGTGCAGACGCGACGCATTTTTCCAATGTCAAAGGCCTGGTATGTGTCGAAAATTCGTTCTTTGAAACAATGATGGACGACGCAATCAACGTGCACTCCACCTGCTTGGATGTTGCGGAAGTTGTCGCTCCGGACACGATTCGTTGCCGTTACCGGCACGGGCAGGCTATCGGTTTCGAGATTTTTGAACCCGGAGAAAATCTGCGTTTTATCGCAGGAAAAACCTTGGAAAACGCAACGGAAACCGTTCCCGTGAAATCCGTTCGGCGCATTTCGCCGACGGAAGTTTTGATTACGCTTGCCGGGAGTGTTCCCGCGAGTGTGAAGCCGGGAGATGCGGTTGAAAATGCAGATTACCAACCGGAAGTGATTTTCCGCGGGAACGTGGTTCAGAACAACCGCGCGCGCGGAGCGTTGTTCACAACACCGCGTAAAGTACTCGTTGAAAATAATATTTTCCGAAACGTCGCCGGCTCGGCAATTCTGCTCGCGGGCGACGCGCAGGGTTGGTATGAGAGCGGCGCGTGCGAGGACGTTGTTATTCGTGAAAATATTTTTGAAAACAACCTGACATCGCGGTTCCAGTTTACGAATGCGATTATTTCGATTTATCCGGAAGTGCGCGACTTGGCTTCGCAAAAGCGTTTTTATCACCGCAACATCGAAATTTCGGACAATGTTTTCCGGACTTTTGACGTGCCGCTGCTTTTCGCGATTTCGACGGAGAAAATCCGGTTTGAAGACAATGAGATTTTTTACAACGAGGATTTTAAAGGTTGGAAGCAACCGCCGTTCCAATTTCGCCGTTGCGCGGACGTTCTGATTCGCGGAAACAGAGTGAAAGGCGTCGGTGAATCCCGACTCAAGCCGCAAAAGTGGTCGCTGAATGATTGCCGCTTGGAAATGACCGTTCCGGGAGAAATCAATTTTTCGAAATAGAAACCGTGCGTGTCCGCGTAGTTGAAGCGGAGATGAGCGAAAAGACCGGTGCCCGTCGTGTGTTCGGCAAATTTCAATTTGCGGGAATGCGGGAACGCAATTAGAGTTGCGCGTCATGAAATACATTTCCACGCGCGGACTCGCGCCCGAAGTTTCCTCAACCGAAGCACTTCTAAACGGTATCGCACCCGACGGCGGGCTTTACGTTCCCGCCGAAATTCCCTCTAAAAGTGCGCTCCCGGACTGGCTCGAAGCCGATTGCGATTACGCGGGAACGATGCGCAAACTCCTCGCGCTGTTTTTTGACGATATTCCCGAAAGTGTGCGCAACGCCGCCGTCGAACGCTCCGTTGCGCGCTTCGCAAATCCCGCCGTTCCCGTGCCGTTTAATCCGGTTTGCGACAACGTCGTTTTCATGGACTTGGCGCAGGGCCCGACCGCCGCGTTTAAGGACGTTGCGCTGACGATTTTGCCGACGCTCTTGCAATACGCCGCAGAGCAGGCGGGACTGAAAAAAGCCGCAATCCTCACGGCGACGAGCGGAGACACCGGCTCGGCGGCGATGCGCGGCTTCGCGGATGTCGCGGGAACGGAAGTGCTCGTGTTTTTCCCGAAGACGGGAACGTCCGAAATTCAGCGTCGCCAAATGGTTTGTTGCGAGGGCGGGAACGTGCATGCCTGCGCCATCGAAGGCAATTTCGACGACGCGCAGGCAGGCGTGAAAGCCGTTTTCGCCGATGAAAAAATCCGCGCCGATGCCGCCGCCAAGGGAATTTTCCTTTCCAGCGCCAATTCGATTAATATCGGGCGCCTGTTCCCGCAGGTTTGCTACTACATTATGGCGTGGCGGCAACTGCATTTCTCCTGCATTCTCGGCGACGAAGGCTTTGATGTTGTCGTGCCGACGGGAAATTTCGGGAATATTCTCGCGGCATTTTATGCGAAAAAACTCGGCGCGCCGATTCGCCGTTTCATCGTCGCGTCGAACGAAAACAACGTCGTTGCCGAATTCATCAAAACCGGCGTTTACGACACGCATCGCGCGTTCAAAATCACCAATTCGCCCTCAATGGACATTTTGGTTTCGTCGAATATCGAGCGTTTTATTTTTGAAATTTCCGGGCGCGATTCCGCGTGGACGCGCGAAAGCATGGCGTCTCTCAAAGCGAGCGGCGTGTTCCGTTTTGACGACGAAAAACGCCGCGCGGCGGAAGACGCCGGCTTTGATTCGGGCTTTGCGACGATGACGGAAACCGAAGCGGCGATTGCGGAAATTCACCGCGATGCGAATTATTTTGCGGACCCGCACACGGCGATCGGCTGGAAAGTTTTGCGCGAACTCGGCAATCGCGGAAGCGTTCCCGCCGTCATTGCGGAAACGGCGGCTCCGTGGAAATTTCCGGCGACAATGCTGCGCGCACTCACGGGAACCTGCGGGAATGACGATTTTGAAAATCTGAAAAAACTCGGCGAGATCATCGGGCAAACGCCTCGCTTTGCCGAGCTTGAAACCGCTCCCGTACGTCACGATTTGGTTTGTGCGAAAAACCGTGTCGGCGACGCCGTCCGCTCCGTTTTCGGGATTTAGAGAAATTTAAAAGCCGAGCTGCGTTGACAACGCCGGCTAAGCTTTTCAATTTTCAAGCTTTGAACTTTTAGCGGTGGAACTTTCGCCGCTAAATTTCAATTTGCGTTCCCGCACGGGCTGGGGCATAGTTTCCGCCTTTATTTTTTATAATTTATGCAAAATACAGCTATGAATAATGTAATGATTCTTGCACAGGCGGTTGAAGCCGCTCCCGCGACTCAAGTCGTCGAAACGGTCGCCGTTGAAGGCGCGCCGGCTCCTGAAGGCGTTCCCGCACAGCCGCAGGGAGCGTTCGGAATGTCCACGCTTCTGATTTGGGTTCTGATTTTTGTCGGATTTTATTTCATTTTGATTCGCCCGCAATCGAAGCGCCAAAAGGCATTGCAGAAGATGCAGAGCGAGCTCAAGGTCGGAGATTCGGTTTACACGACAAGCGGAATTGTCGGCAAAATCGTTTCTTTGGACGAAACGACGGTTACGCTTCAGGTTTCCGAAGGCACGCGCATTCCGTTCCTGCGCGCGGCAGTGAGCGCACTCGTAAACGCTCCGGAAAAGAAATAAATTTTTCCCGACCGGTAGCCGGCTGTGTGCGCAGTTTCGCACTTTCTGAAATCGGAAACCGGGAGGCGGGATTTCCGTTCCCGCTTCGGTTTCTGATCTATTATTTCTAATTTCTACATTTTAACACGTTTTTATGACGACCAAGATTTTTTGGCGGCTTTTTGCGTCTCTGCTTTTTTTAGGATATGCGCTGATTAGCATGATGCCGCTCAAAAGCACGCCTTTCCGTGAATATGTTGAAAATCACGTAACGGCGAAGCAGGAAGAGTTTAAACTCATTCTGGAAGAAGCGGACCGACGCGTTGCCGATTACCGCGACGAAAGCGTGCCCGCCGATAAAAAATCTCCGACTGCTTATGCTGCGTTGAAAGACATCGCGGCGGGCAAGGGAAATGCGGGAACGCCGATTGCGCTTTCACAGTTTTTCCCGGATATTCGCATGGTGCGTGAGCCGATTTTGGAGAAGCAAAATCAGATTCTTATGCAGGAACTCTTGCGCCGCTCTCAGGGAAAACTGAAGCTCGGGCTTGACTTGCAGGGCGGAATTTCCTTTACCCTGCGCGTGAATCCGGAGGCGGCGGAGGCGGATAAACGCGCGCTCGCCGCAGCGAAAACTCCGGAAGAAAAGGCTGCCGTCGAACAGGCAATTCGGGAACGTGCCGAAGAAAAGCTTTCTCAAATTAATCAGGCGGTCAATGTCATGGAAGACCGTGTTAATCAATTCGGTGTGAGTGAGCCGGTGATTCGTCCGGTCGGAAACGATTCGATTGAAATTCAACTTCCGGGCGAAGATACTGCGAACAATCCGGAAGCGATTAATTCGTTGAAAAAGCCGGCAAAACTTGAATTTCGCATGGTGCACCGCTATTTGGTGCCGGAAACGGGAACGCCGGAAGGAACGATAAAAAGCCTGCGTTCGGATCCGCGCTTGGCGACGTCTCCTGTCGCCGCTTATGAAGTGCTTTACGATCATCACATCGACAAAAAAACAGGTGAAGCCACGTCGTTCCCGCTTTATGTAAAAAAAGCTCCGGAAGCGACGGGTGCCATTGTCGAGCGCGCTCACGTGGAAAGCCCGGACGGCTTGACCCTGCAGGTCGGGATTCGCTTTACATCGGACGGCGGACGCATTTTCGGGGATGTAACTCAGCGCATCGCCGATGAGGACAATCGCACGGGCGGGGACGGACGCTTCGCCATCGTTCTCGACGGCAAGCTGATGTCTGCACCGACGTTGAACGCCGGCGCAGGCGGGCGCAAAGTAGGGCTTTACGGCGGCGGTGCTTCCATTACCGGAAATTTTGACCAAAAGGAAGCTCAGGAACTTGCCAATGCGCTGAACAATCCTCTTGAGTTCCCATTGGAACTTCAGGATATGACGAACGTCGGTGCGACGCTTGCGGAAGATGCTCAAAACCAGTCGATGATGGCGGCGGCAGTAGCGACCGGGTTCATTGTCGTGTTCATGCTGGTGTTTTACCTTTCCGGCGGTGTCATTTCCGTTATCGGGATTGCGTTGAACATTCTTATGATTTTCGGCGTGATGTGCGCCATCGGCGCAACGATTACTCTGCCGGGAATAGCAGCTCTCGTTTTGACGATGGGTATGGCGGTTGACGCGAACATTCTTGTTTTCGAACGTATTCGCGAAGAACTCAACAACGGGAAATCGCTCAAAACGGCACTTGAGCTTGGCTACGACCGTGCATTCGTCACGATTTTCGACTCGCAGCTAACCTCGTTGGTAACGGCACTGATTTTGATTTGGATGGGCACGGGCTCCGTCAAAGGCTTCGGGGTGACGCTTGCAATCGGTATTGTAACCACGCTTTTCACCTGCTTGGTAACTTGCCGAGGTTTGCAGGAATTGCTTGTAAATGTCGGGCTTACGCGGCGGCTCTTCGGGATTCGCCTGATGAAAAAAACGCCGAATTTCCGCTTTATGGAGCATTGGCGCGGGGCCATCGGTATTTCAACGCTTCTTGTCGTTGCCAGCGTTGCGTTCCCGTTCATTAAGGGAGACGAATGCTTGAGTAAGGACTTCAAGGGCGGTGAATCCGTTACGCTGAGTATTGTTCAGGATACGAGCAAGCACATTGGCGTCGGCGAGATTCAGCAGCTGATTCGCTCTGTCGGCATTGAAGATTCGTCTGCGGTTTACCAGCAAAAAGTCGGTGCCTCGGAGCAGACGCTCAATATTGAGTGTGAGCTGACGAAAGATGCCTCGCAGGGCGAATTTTCCAACATCGAAAAAATTGCCTCAAAGCTCTTGCAAACGCATCCGGAAATGTTCCCGGCGGGAACGCAGTCGGTCGAGGAAATTATTGTCGGAAAGCAAGCTGTGGGAGCCGTGGTCAGTGCTCAGCTGGTGAAAATGGCGATTCTCTCGCTCATTCTCGCGGTGCTCGGAATTATGATTTACGTGGCTCTCCGCTTCGAAGTCGGCTTCGGTGTGGGGGCGATGATTTCCACGGTTCACGATATCGTGGTGGTTACCGGGCTTTATTTGATCTTCGGCGGGCAATTTTCGGCATCGATGATTGCGGCAATTCTGATGGTTGCCGGCTATTCCATCAACGATACGATTGTCGTGTTTGACCGTATTCGCGAAGAGCTTTCCAACAATCCGGGCATGAAGCTTAGCGACGTGATTAATCTTTCGATTAATCGCACGCTTTCACGCACCTTGCTGACATCCGTGACGGTTTTCCTTTCCGCGATTTCACTTGCCGTTTTCGGCGCGGGCGATGTTGCCGAATACGGAAAAGTCTTCATTTTCGGCGTGCTCGTCGGGACGTTTTCTTCGATTTATATCGCTTCGCCGATTTTCTATTGGTGGCACAAGGGCGACCGCAAGCGAGTCGAGGAAGGCGACAAAGCCTACGTTTATTCCTGGGAAGCCGGAAACGAAAAGAAGAAATAAGGATTCCGTTCTCTCGAAAAAAAAAAGTGCGTTCCCGCAAGGATTTTTCCATGCGGGAATGCTTTTTTTTAGAAAAAACTACAGTTCTCGGAGTAAAAAAAGGCGAAAACGTGCGTTTATCACTGCCTGATAACGCATTACACCGTAAACTTTTGAAATGGTAACAAGAGCGATAAAGCAAAGGCGCGTAAGGTAATGAAATAGAACGTTTGGTAAGTCATTACCCAACAGTGCAGTAAAGTTTCCCTTTGTGTTGCCACGTTTCATCGTTCTGTGGTAGCTTGCGTATCAATATGTAACTCGCTGATCGCTAATTTTATACCCAAAAAAAGATTATGAGAAGTGCATTTAAGGTGTTCGCCATCAGAGCACCATATAAGAGTGTATGCTTTCCCTTTTGTGACCACTTAGCAATGCAATGTGATTACTCCTGCAAGTTGGTTAACATTCTATGATCTTAAAGTGTTTATTGCTCTTGTGTTTCGGTTGAAGACCTATGAGGCAAGCAAGATAAACCAAAAGGTATTCGAGAGTGTTTTGCTGCAAAAAAAGTAGAATAGACTTCTTGATATTGTTAGGGAATAATTCCCATTCATACTACAATTAAATACTAATACATGAAGCAAACGATTTTATTGTTTAAAGTTACTCGCACTCGCTTGCGCGTTGTATAAAGTGATATTATATGAGTCAACCGAACAAAATTTTTGGCAATTCATCATTTATTTGAATACTTTTTGTATCTTTATATTTGAAAAATCATCAAAATTTCAAAGGTGTTATGGCTAATGAATACTCAATAGATAGTACAACTCTTAGGCAGCGCATAGAAGCGATGTCAGAAGCTTGCATTCTGTTTCGGTCTGATTTCCCTGAATACCACACAGAATTTGTGGGAAGCATTTTGTCTGAGTTAACGACAGAAGGTATGCTTGTGAAAATTGCACATGGGATATATGCCAAACCGAGAAGAAGCAAATTTGGTGTTGTATTGCCCTCAGTTGATAAAGTGGTACAG
>JAFXKI010000001.1 GCA_017531845.1 Opitutales bacterium
AGCACGGGGAAAGCTCGAAAACGCCGAGCTCATTTTGTATTACTCCGGACACGGCGTGCCGAACGACGAAACGCGCACCGCGTACTTGCTCCCGACCGATGTTTCGCCGGCAAATCTTGACTACGTGAAATCTCTCAACGAAATTTACACGCAACTTGCGCGTTCCCGCGACGCTTTGCCGGGCGATCCTGTTTCGCCGTTTTCAGCATCCGGTCAATGCTCGCTGGGCTGATTTTAAGCAGGTGCTCCCGGACGCTCGCGGGAACGGCAATTCCGTTGTGGTCAAAACTTTCGAGCACGGCAGGAATTATCGTTGTAAGCAGTTTTCCGCAGAGAAAATCGCTTTCGCACCAAACGCGTTTGAGCCAAAACAAGTCCTCTTGCGTGTAGCAGCGTTGACGCGGTTTCGGCTTTTCTTTCAGCGGGAACGCCTTCGCGCTGAGCAGGCGAATCGCGTATTTGTTCGAGTAATCGCAGGTTTGCGAAAGCTCGGCAATGAGCTCGTGCTTTTGACGCCTGTTTACGCACAGCCGATACTCCCAACGCTTCTTTTTTAAAAACTCTTTTTTTGCAGATTTGCTCATCGTAGGACCTCTTTGTCGCATGACTTATTCAGTGCACTTTTTCATGAGGCATCCAACTAATTTTACAAAGAACCTTCGGTGCACTTTATGATGAGGCAACGCGTTCCTCTGTGCGGGAACGAAAAAAGGCTTTTCAGGCGGGCGTTCCTGCATTAGATTCAACGGAGCATTTTCAAAGCATTTTAATTCTACAGCATTAGAACTATGGAAGTACCTACAACCAACCAAAAACTCATCAACTGGGTGAATGAATTCGTTGCCCTCTGCAAACCTGCAAAGGTTCACTGGTGCGACGGTAGCAAGGAAGAAGCCGACAAGCTCTTCGGAGAAATGGTCGCCAGCGGTATGGCGATTAAGCTCAACGAAGAAAAACGTCCAGGCTGCTACCTTTA
Organism: Opitutales bacterium; assembly: GCA_017531845.1. GTDB lineage: Bacteria > Verrucomicrobiota > Verrucomicrobiia > Opitutales > UBA953 > Spyradosoma. The sequence continues at coordinate 977 of JAFXKI010000001.1, forward strand.
TCGTTCCGACCCGCGCGACGTTGCTCGCGTTGAAAAGCGCACCCTCATCTGCTCGAAGGAAAAGGAAAATGCCGGACCGACGAACAACTGGGAAGATCCGGTTGTGATGAAGGAAAAAATGCGTGCCCTTTACGACGGCTGTATGGAAGGCCGCACGATGTATGTCATCCCGTTTGCGATGGGCCCGCTCGGCTCCCCGATCGCGCAATACGGCGTTGAAATCACGGACTCCCCGTATGTCGTTGTCTCGATGCGCATCATGGCTCGCGTCACGACGGAAGTTCTCCGCTACATTGAAAAGGACGACTTCTTCGTTCCCTGCGTCCACTCCGTCGGTATGCCGCTCAAACCGGGCGTCGAAGACGTGAAATGGCCGTGCAATCCGGACAACACCTACATTGTCCACTTCCCGGAAGAAAGCACGATTTGGTCTTTCGGCTCCGGCTACGGAGGAAATGCGCTCCTCGGCAAAAAGTGCTTCGCGCTCCGCATCGCTTCGAACCTCGCCCGCAAGCAGGGCTGGCTCGCTGAGCACATGCTCATTCTCGGTGTCAAAACTCCGGAAGGCAAAAAACACTATGTTACGGCTGCGTTCCCGTCGGCTTGCGGTAAGACGAACTTTGCGATGCTTATCCCGCCGAAAGAACTCCGTGAAAAAGGCTGGGAAATCACCTGCGTCGGCGACGACATTGCATGGATCAAGCCGGACGCTACCGGTCAGCTCCGCGCCATCAATCCGGAAAACGGCTTCTTCGGCGTTGCTCCGGGAACGGCTATGGATACGAACCCGAACGCGCTCCTTTCCTGCTCGAAAAACACCATCTTCACGAACGTCGCTCTTACCGACGACGGCGATATCTGGTGGGAAGGCATGACCAAGGAACCGCCGGCACACCTCATCGACTGGCAGGGCAACGACTGGACGCCCGACATGATCGACGAAAAGACCGGAAAGCGCAAACTCTCCTCGCACCCGAACTCCCGCTTCGCGGCTCCGGCAGCTAACTGCCCGTGCATCGACCCGGATTGGCAGAGCGCGGAAGGCGTTCCCGTCGACGTGTTCGTTTACGGCGGTCGCCGCATGAACGACATTCCGCTCGTATTCCAAGCGCACAACTGGGCACACGGTGTTTATCTCGGCGCCACGGTCGGTTCCGAACAAACGGCTGCTGCTGAAGGTCAGGTCGGCGCTCTCCGCCGCGACCCGTTCGCGATGCTTCCGTTCTGCGGCTACCACATGGGCGACTACTTCGCGCACTACTTGTCCATGGCGAAAATCGCCAAGACGCCGGCAGTCTTCCACGTCAATTGGTTCCGCAAAACGCCGGAAGGCAAGTTCATGTGGCCGGGCTACGGCGACAATGCTCGCGTTCTCGCGTGGATGATCGGCCGCGTCGAAGGCACGGCTTCCGCTAAGGATTCGCCGTTCGGCTACATTCCGTCCTACGAAGATATGGACTTCACGGGTCTTGACTTCTCCAAGGAAGAATTCGACGCCGTCATGGCTATCGACGCCAACCGCGTCAAGGAACTCGCCGAAGCCAACACCGATTATCTCGCAAACACGATCGGTCACGCTTCGCCGGAACTCCTCGCGGTTTCCGACGACATCATCGCGCGTTGCAAATAAGAAAAGCTTAAAAACTAAAGCTTAAAAAAAGGTCGCGTTCCCGCAAGGGTGCGCGATCTTTTTTTTATCGGAGGGGCAGATTTTACGTTCCCGAAAACGCCGTGAGTTTTCCACAAAAAGATTGTCGTTTACGGCGAAACGTGCGTATAATCCTGCGTATTAGATTTAAATTCCTCTCAGCGATTTTCCTCCAATTTCCATGATAGAAAGTGCCCAATCCGTTTCCTCTTCCGGAGAGCTTGTCTTTGTTGCCGTTAACATGGCGCTGGGCATCATTTTTCTGGTCTGCTACCTCTACCAGTTTTTTTACATCGCTGTCCCGTTTTTTCTGAAAGACAAAGCGCATAAGCCGGCAGTCCCGCATCGCTTTGCCGTACTGATCTCCGCCCGCAACGAAGAAAATGTTTTACCGCTTTTGCTGGAAAGCCTGAACAAGCAAACCTACGCGCGGGAAAATTTTACGGTTTTTGTCGTCGCCGATAACTGCACGGATAAAACCGCCGCCGTTGCCAAGGAAAACGGAGCCGTTGTTTACGAACGTTTCAACAAAGAAAAAGTCGGCAAAGGTTATGCGCTTGAATTTCTTTATGAAAAAATCGTCGCCGATTACGGGGACGCGCATTTCGACGCTTATACGGTTTTTGATGCGGACAATGTGCTCGACCCGCACTACATCGAAGAAATCAACAAAACCTTTTCCGACGGCTATGAAGTCATCACCAGCTACCGTAATTCCAAAAACTACGGGGACAACTGGATCAGTGCCGGCTACGCTCTTTGGTTTTTACGCGAAAGCGAATATCTGAACCACGCCCGCATGTTGCTCGGTACAAGCTGCGCGGTTTCGGGAACGGGCTTTACATTTGCATCGAAAATCATGCGGGAAGTCGGCGGATGGAAGTTTTTCCTGCTCACGGAAGATATTGAATTTACCGTCTACAATGTCGTAAAGGGACGAAAAATCGGCTACGCGCCCAAGGCGGAGCTTTACGACGAACAACCGGTTACGTTCGCCCAATCCTGGAAGCAGCGCCTGCGCTGGGCAAAAGGCTACATTCAGGTTTGGGGAAAATACGGAAACAGCCTGCTGAAAAATATTTTCTCGGAAAAATTCACGTCCTGCTACGACATGACGATGACGATTATGCCCGCGCTCGTTATCAGCATTCTGACACTTTTAAATTGCCTCGTCTGTGTCATTGTCGGGCTCGCTCTCGGCTGGGAACTGAGCCGCATCGGCATGAGCCTTTTCGGTGCGTTTTGGGGCATTTACTCCACGCTTTGGCTTATCGGCGCGATTACAACCGTCACACAATGGAAAAAAATCCACTGCCACTGGTTTAAGAAAATTTTCTACGCGTTCACGTTCCCGCTGTTCATGCTGACGTATTTGCCGATTTCCATCACGGCGATTTTCAAAAAAGTGGAATGGACGCCGATTGCCCACAACCGCGTGCGCACACTCGACGAAATCACGGGAAAGTAAGGATGCGTTCCCGTTCCCGGTTTTCAAGCCCTTGATTTCTACGGATTTTTTTTCATTCCGCTTGCCAAGTTTTCCGGGGAAGTTATGATTTTTGCCTAAATTTTATCTTTTGACTATGAAATTGAAAAAAGTTGCAATCCTTACTGCAGGCGGGCTCGCGCCCTGCCTCTCCGCCGCTGTCGGCGGGCTCATCATGCGCTATTCGGAAATTGATCCGGAAATCGAAATCATCTGCTATCGCGGCGGCTACAAAGGACTGCTCCTCGGAGACAGCATCAAAATCACGCCGGAAATCCGTGAAAAAGCCTTTACGTTCCTTCTTTACGGCGGCAGCCCGATCGGCAATTCCCGCGTTAAGCTCACCAACGTTAAAGACTGCGTGAAGCGCGGACTTGTCAAAGAAGGCGAAGACCCGCAGAAAGTCGCCGCAGATCAACTCGTCAAAGACGGTGTTCAGGTACTTCATACCATCGGCGGAGACGACACCAACACGGCGGCTGCCGACCTCGCGGCGTTCCTCAAGCAAAACAATTACGATCTGACGGTCATCGGCTTGCCGAAAACGATCGACAACGACGTTTACCCGATTCGCCAATCTCTCGGAGCCTGGACCGCTGCCGAACAAGGTGCGATTTTCTTCAAAAACATCGTTTCCGAAAATTCCGCGAACCCGCGCATGCTCATTGTTCACGAAGTGATGGGGCGTAATTGCGGCTGGCTCACTGCTGCAACCGCGCGCGAATATCGCCGCCGCCTCTATGCGAACGAATTCGTTCCCGAAGTCGGTATTCACCCGAAGAAATATGACGTTCACGGCATTTATATTCCCGAAATCGAAATCGATATCGCCCAGGAAGCCAAACGACTCCACGCCGTCATGGATCTTTACGATTGCGTGAACATCTTCATCTCCGAAGGTGCCGGCGTCGATGCCATCGTCAAGGAAATGGAAGCCAAGGGCGAAGAAGTGCCGCGCGACGCATTCGGACACGTCAAACTCGACGCCATCAATCCGGGTAAATGGTTCGGCAAGCAATTTGCCGAAATGATCGGCGCCGAAAAGGTGCTTGTCCAGAAATCCGGCTACTTTGCGCGCTCCGCTCCCGCCAATGCGGAAGACCTCACCCTCATCAAAGGCTGCGTCGATCTCGCGGTTGATGCGGCGATGCGCGGGGAAAGCGGCGTTGTCGGGCACGACGAAGCCCACCAGGATCGCCTTCGCCCGATTGAATTCGAACGCATCAAAGGCGGAAAACCGTTCAATATCGCCCTTCCGTGGTTCCGCAATCTGCTCCGCGAAATCGGACAATCCGACCCGCGCCCGGCTCACTAATTCATTGAAAAAAACCGGATAAAAAAGCGTTCCCGTGATCTCTCTCGCGGGAATGCTTTTTTTTTGAAAAAGGCTTTGCGTTCCCGACGCTAAAATCAAAAAATTCTAAGCGATGTCGGACGGCGTTTTCACAAGCGGCGAAAAGCCTTTCAAACTCTCATCGGAATTTAAACCGACGGGTGATCAGCCGCAGGCAATCGACCTCATCGCCCGAAGCGTCGAGCGCGGGAACAAATATCAGACACTGCTCGGCGTAACCGGCTCCGGAAAAACTTTCACGATGGCGAACATCATCGAGCGCGTTCAACGCCCGACACTCATCATTTCGCACAACAAAACGCTCGCCGCCCAGCTTTATTCCGAGTTCAAACACTTTTTCCCCGACAACGCCGTCGAATATTTCATCAGTTACTACGATTATTATCAGCCGGAAGCCTACGTTCCCGCGACGGATACTTATATCGAAAAAGATTCCGCGATTAACGATGACATTGAGCGGCTACGCATCGCGGCAAGCTCGGCGTTGCTTTCGCGACGCGACGTCATCGTCATCGCGTCCGTTTCCTGCATTTACGGCTTGGGCTCGCCTCAGGATTTTCGCGAAATGATGATTCCGATGCGCGTCGGGATGCGCCTGCGCCGCGACGAATTGCTCGAACGCCTCGTCGCCAACGTTTACCGCCGCAACGACATTGAGCTGGAGCGTTGTTCTTTCCGCGTGCGCGGCGACACCGTCGATGTTTTTCCCGCGTATATGGAAACTGCGATACGCATCACGTTTTTCGACGACGAAGTCGAAAGCATTCGCGAGCTTGATCCGCTCACCGGACGCGCGGGAACAAAGCTGAACCGCTTTGATTTGTATCCGGCAAGTCAATACATCACGACGCGGGAACGCATCAACGAAGCCATCGGGAAAATTCAAAACGAGCTCGAAGTGCAGGTTGCGAAGTTCGAGCGCGAAGGCAAATTGCTCGAAGCGCAACGCATCCGTATGCGCACGGAAAACGATATCGAAATGCTCCGCGAAACGGGCTTTTGCTTCGGCATCGAAAACTACTCGATGCACATCGGCGGACGCACGCCGGAGCAACGCCCGTGGTGCCTGCTGGACTTTTTCCCGAAGGATTTTCTCGTTTTCATCGACGAATCGCACGTTACGCTTCCGCAGATTCACGGCATGTCGCACGGCGACCGTTCCCGCAAAAACCGCCTTGTGGAATTCGGATTCCGCCTGCCGAGCGCTGTCGAAAACCGCCCGCTCAAACCGGAGGAATTTGACGAAGTCGTTCCGCAAACCGTTTTCGTTTCCGCCACGCCGGCGCCGTTCGAACTGGAAAATTCCGCTGTCGTTGCCGAGCAGATTATCCGTCCGACGGGCTTGCTTGATCCCGTCATGGAAGTGCGCCCGATTAAGGGACAAATCGAAGACGTGATTCACGAAACAACGCTCGCGATTGAGCGCGGCGAACGCGTGCTTGTTACAACGCTCACAAAGCGCATGAGCGAAGATATTTGCGAATTCATGCGGGAACGCGGAATGCGCGCCGAATATTTGCATTCCGACATCGACGCGATTGAACGCGTGGAGATTTTGCGCCGCCTGCGCCAAGGCGCCTTCGACGTTCTCATCGGCGTCAATTTGCTCCGCGAAGGCTTGGACATTCCGGAAGCCGCGCTCGTAGCGATTCTCGATGCCGACAAGGAAGGTTTTTTGCGTAGCGAAACCTCGATCATCCAAACGGCGGGACGCGCCGCGCGCCACGAAAACGGACGCGTTATTCTTTACGCGGACGTGATGACGCAGTCGCTCGCTCGCGCAATCGCAATTTGCCAACTGCGGCGGGAACGCCAGACGGCTTACAACGCCGAGCACGGAATTACGCCGCGCGGCGTGCGTCGCGCCGTGCAGGAAAGCCTGCTTCCGCCGCCGGACGAAGATGCGGGAACGCTGCTGATGGCGGCGGAAGGCGCGGGCGACGAAGATGTCGCCGCCGTGCTCGCAGAGCTCGAAGAAGAAATGCTCGCCGCTGCCGATCGTCTCGAATTTGAGAAAGCCGCATTGTTGCGCGACCAAATTGCCCTGCTCAAAAAAGGTGCGGCGGGAACGCCCGCTTCCGCGAAAAAATCCAAACCGTATTTTCCTGCTGTCAAAGCCAAAGCGCGCCGGAGAAAGTAGGGAAACACACAAAAAAAACGTGCGGGAACGGCTAAATGCTCCCGCACGTTTTTGCTGACGATTTTTTAACTTACGCCTGTTTTTCAACCGAAGCTTCAACGACAATGTCGAGAGCCTTGTTGAAAAGAATGTTCTGCTGAAGTTCCATGAGGCGGGATTGATCTTTCGTCAATTCCTTAACGAATTTTTCGACCGGCTGACCGCTCATATAAGCTTCCTGAGAAATACGCTTGTTGATGTCGTCCTGCTCAACTTTTACGCCTTCTTTCTTCGCGATGGCATTGAGAAGAAGCTGAGTTTTGACACGCGTTTTTGCAGCATCCTTCGTGTTTTTCATCAACTCTTCGCGCTGGGCTTCAATTTCTTCAACTTTCACACCTTGGCGGAGTTGCATATTCGCATATTCCACAAAGATGTTGTAGCTTTCGCGTTCGAGAGCGCTTTCCGGAAGTTCGAAGTCAACTTTTTCGTTGAGCTTGTTGATGAGCTCTTCACGCTTCTTGGACGTTGCCATATTTTTTTTGCGGGTTTCAAGCCCTTCGCGAACCTGCTTGTTCAGCTCGTCGGCATCCGCGACATGAAGCGATTTGAAAAATTCTTCATTCATTTCCGGAAGCACGCGTTCCCGCACTTCGGCGACGTCCACCGTGTAAACGGCGGTTTTTCCGCGGAGTGCTTCGGCGGAGAAATCTTCCGGGAACGTTACGGTAACTTCCTTTTTGTCTCCGGCGCTCATCCCGACGAGTGCGGAAACGATTTCTTTAATCGTCGCACCGAAGGTCTCATCCGCTCCGGCTTCTTCCCACGTTCCCGTCTGCTTGCCGTAGATAGCGGCATCAGGAGCAACTTCCGCAAAGGGTTTTCCGTCGATTGTGCCTTCGTAAGAAAGTTTGACGTAGTCGCCCTTCTCGGCGGCTTTTTCCACCTTATTAAACTCGGCGCGTTGCGAGCGAAGATTTTTAATCATGTCGGCGATTTCTTCGTCAGAAACAGCGAGATCACTCTTTTCGACTTCAATGCCCTTGTATTCCGGGAGATCAAACGCGGGAACGACATCAATTTCGAAGCGGATTTCCGCCGGCTGCCCTTCGGTAATTTCCGGCTCTTTCACGTCGACAAGCGAATAGACGTTGAGCGATTCGTCGGCACGAACGCTCTTGTAGGCTTCCTGCGTAATGCGCTGAGCAAGTTCCTTTTGCAAGTCTTTCCCGAATTTTTGCTTCACCACGCTGACGGGAGCTTTCCCCGGGCGAAAGCCGGCAATGCGAGCGTGTGCGGCGTATTCGCCGAGAAGTTTTTTCTGTTGAGCGTCGATGACGTCTGCGGGAACGTTGACGGTTGCCGCTTTGCGCGTCGCATTGATTTCTTCAATTTTGATGTCCATTGCTATTATCTAAAAAAAATAAAAATAAGAGTTGGAATGAAACAGATTTCCTCGCGGCGGGTCAAGCCGCCAAATGCGGGATTTACGCACGAGTTTTTGCTCTAAAAAAGCGTTCCCGCAAAATCAATTGACGGGAACGCGGCGGAGAAATCCTAAATTGCAGATTTCGAATGAGGCACGTGTTTTATTGCGGTCGGCGACGACGGCGCATCCCGACCAGCGCGAGAGCACCCAAGCCCGCAATCAAACCGAACGCCGACGGTTCGGGAATTGCCTCTCCGTTCCAAACAAAATTCATCGTATCCGTTTCCGTATTGCCCAGAAAGTAAAGGTTGTCGAGCTGTCGATGGGTGTTATAGCCGGCAAAATCATTTTCTTCGGTGTAGAAGCCGGCGAGGTATAGCTTGTTGCCGGTAAGATTTATTCTCGCACGGTGCATTTTGTCTTTGCTGAAAACGACGTAGCCGGAGTCGCAAAGGTAAAGCGAAGTCACCAATTCGGTTACGGGATCGAAAGAGGCCCCGTAAACCGTGAACGCGTGCCTGATGCCGGGAATTCCTATCGCAAACGAATACCCGTTCAAAAGCGCATAGTAAATGGCGCGGCTTGCGTAGCGGGCACTGTAGTCGGAATTTCCGGTATAATGAGACCACGCCATATCCATTGCTTCCTCGTAGGTGTATACGTCCTTGTAATACCCGCCGACGTTCAGCGATTGCCAGTCGTCCTTGAGTGTACCGTCAAAAGATTCCGTAGAATAATAGCCAAGCCACCATTGGTAAAATTTGTCGGAGTTCCCGCCTGCCGGAGCGGAGTACAAACTTAAAAACGAACTGTAAACGTCCGTTCCGGTAGGCGTTCCCGCGGGAACGGAATCAACGTGGTGATCCTGCCAGTGCGCGACAACATTGCTTCCCGCCGCTGCCCAGCAGGTCGGGGTCTGCATTTGATCGGCATTGTAATAGCTCGTAGGATCGTTCGGATCAACGCCTGCCGCAAAAAGCGTAAAATCGCCGGCATGGACGGACGAAATTCCGGACAGAATAATTCCGAAAGAGAGGGGAAGTATTACGCGCTTTTTCATACTTGAAGCCCGTTTTAACGAATCTGACCGAAGTGTCAATACGTAATTACTACTTATTTAATAGGCAACAACGCCAAGGAAAAATTAATCGCCCCAGGGAATAAAGAGGAAATTGCCGCTCCAGCCTTTTTCGTCGTCGTTGACGATTTTGAAGAAGTTCCCGAGGAAGGAAAATGCGCCGCGCTTGCCCGTATCGACGCTGATAAACGGGAACACGTCGAGCTTCGTTCCCGCCGATGTCGCCTCGCGGCGATAAAGGTATTTCAAACAGCTTGCAAACGACTCGTCGGCGTTCCCGCGCGAATACCATACGCCCCAGAGAAATTCCTTTTCGAAGTTGCCGTCCGAGACTTCCTGCGACTCGTAAAACGGCCAAACCTGAAATTCCTTTTCCGTGAGGACTTCCGTGTTTTCGGCAACGAGTTGCTGCACGGCGCGCGTCATCGCGTTTTTGTCGAAAAATCCGTCAAAGACAAGCCCTTCTACCGCAATCCCTTTTCGCCGGAAAATTTTCAGCAATTCGCGGTGATAAAACGCTTCACGTTTTTTTCTCCGTTCGCCCCAGCCGAGATTTTCCTCTTCGCCTTCAGCAAAAATTTCTTTGTCCAAATCGATACGTCCGTGGGATTTAGCCCAGTTTCTGTCTCCCGGGAACGCAAGAGAATCGCTCTTCGGGTTCATATTGAGACAATAATCTTCCGCATTCCAGACAATCAGCTGTTCCCGCGGCGTCAGCGCGCCGTCTTTCCAAATCCGGAAGCGGCGCGTTTCCCAAAGCGTATTGATGCAGCGGGAATACGAAAATTTTTCCAACGCCTGTGCGGAGTATTCCCGCATCAGAGGGAGCGGCGCGTAATTTGAATTCCGAAAATTAAAAAGATACATCAGCGCCCAGTCGTTGCGGGATTTTTCCGTCGCGCCGGAATACGTTTGCGTGTCGAAGCCGTAAACCAGCGGGATGTAAAAATCGCGCAGATGCGCTTCATCCGTTACGGGAACGCCGCTTTGGTCGCATTTCGTCCACGATTCGTAAAAATAAAACGGGAACAGGTAATTTTCGAATTTGCGCGCGGTATTGTAATCCCGAAACGAATTTTCTACACCGAAAAGGTAACACAGCGAATAAAATTCGTAATCGTTTTCCCCGTTGTTGAAGTAGTGATAAAGCGGGAAAAGCCAGTTCGAGCTTCGCGTTCCATCGGCATTTTTCTTGCTTCCGGCGAGCGTGAAAAAGTAGCGGAAGTCTGCGTTGTAAAAATCATTTCGCGAGCCGTAAAGCGGCCAAATCGCCCACGAGGTTTTGTCGTCGCGGGAACGCGTCGCTCCCAAGCCGAGGAGAAATCCGCGCCGCGTTTCGTTCCCGTCCGTCCAGCGATGCCCGAACGGGAAAAGGTAAGTCGATTCTTCCTTGCCGTCGCGGGAACGCATGTAAAACGGCCAAAGCACGGAGGAAAATTCGTAGTTTTCGGCAGGCGACGCGTAATCGATGTAGAGCGGTCCGAGCAGATTGCGCAAATAACCGCCGCCGGAAAATTTTCCCCAGCCGCCGAGCGGTGTCGCAAAAACGTAATTGTCGTCCCCGCGTGTATTGTAGTAATAGAGCGGCAAAACGGCGGTCGTTTCGGAATCGCCGTGTTCCGTGTGCCAGCCGAGCGGCGTGATAAACGCATAATCGTTCCCGCTTCCCGCGTAAAAATAAAACGGAAAAAGCGTGTTGATGAAATCGTCGTGCTCGCCGCCGCGGAAAAATGTCGGGAAAACCCAGGTGAAATAATCGTCGTGCGTTTTGCTTTCCCGGTCGTAAAACAGCGGAACAAGCCACGCCGCAGTTTCGGATTTGTCGTCTTCGTAGCCGCCGAGCAAACCGTAAAGCAAACGCCAGTCGGTTTTGTAAGGCTCGCCCGCGCCTTTTCCCGTGTGAGATTTTCTAAGTAAAAGCGGCCAAAAATTCCAATGCGAATACGTTTCCGTGTTGCGGTAATAAAAATTCAGGAAACGCCAATCGTCGTCGCCGCTTCCGACACCGCCGAACGGAAATAAGCCCCAGTCGCTCCAATCATTCTGCCACCAAAACGGAAAAATATAATTGATTCGGAACGAACGCTCCGAGGTCGACCAATGAAACAGCGGGAACGCGCCGAAAGAAGAACCATCCCAATACGAATTGAGCACCCAGCCGCCTTCGGGATCCCAGCCGGAAAGCGGCCAAAGCGCGGAATGCTCGTCGCCGTCTCTGACGTAAAACGGGCGAAACGCCCAGCCGTTGTCGTCGAAATCCAAAAACGGCCAAAGCACGGAAACGCCGCCCGCGCCCGTCGCGTAATAAAGCGGCCACGCGTTCGTGCGCTCGGCAGACATTTTCTTCGGCTCGTCTTTTTCGCCCAGCGGCGAAATATCCGTCATGCGTTTCGAGGAAATGCAACCGCCGAGCAGAAGCGTTCCCGCCGCAATCCCGCCCGCAAGGATGGCTGAAGATATTTTCATTCTGCGTTCCCGCTTTTTTAGTCTGCGGCTTTTGCGCAGGCTTCGAAAATTGCTTCGTAAGTTGCCACGCCCTTTTCGAGCATGGAAATGTCCGCATTTTCATTCGGCGCATGAATGCGGGAATCCGCCGTGAAAAATCCTATCATCAGCGAATCCATTCCCGTAACGCGGCGAAAATCTTCGATAATGCCGATGGAACCGCCCTCGCGCGTGTAAATCGGCGCGTTCCCGAATTTTTCCTCAATGATTTTTTCCGCCGCATCAAATGCACGCGCGAGCGCCGGATTCATGTCCGCAGGCGTATTCGGACGATTCGGCGGGCAAATAAAATACGCCGGATTTCCCTGCATCGGCGTCAATTTCACACGCACGCCTGCGGGCATTCTCGACAAAATCGCCGAGGAAACTTTTTCACGGATGTCCGCCGGGTCTTGCCCGGGAACGAGGCGGCAAGTGATTTTTGCAAAAGCCTTCGCGGGAACGATGGTTTTTGAGCCGGAGCCCTGGTAACCGCCGCCGATTCCGTTAAATTCTAAAGTCGGCATGAAGCGCGCGCATTCCAGAGGCTTGTATCCGGGAACGTGATACAGGGCATCTACGTCGAGAAACTTTTTGTAATCGTCTTCGCTTTGCGGGAAACGCGCAAACTCTTCGCGCTCCCATGCGGCGGGTTCCTGCACGCCGTCGTAAAACCCGGGAACATTTACCGTGCCGTCCGCGTTATGTAGGGAGGCGCAGACTTCCATCAGAGCCTGAAGCGGATTCATCACCGCACCGCCGTGCAGCCCGCTGTGTAAGTCGCTGTTCGGTCCGTCGACATTGACTTCTAAGCCCATCATACCGCGCAACCCGATAGTGATTGCGATTTCGTTTTTGCTCGGGCTGGACGTATCCGAGAGCAAAACGAAATCGCCCTCGGAGAGTTCTTTCGCGTGCGCATCGAGAAATTCTCGAAAATGCGTGCTGCCGATTTCCTCTTCGCCCTCGAAAACAAAAGTAACGCGCAGCGGCAAATCCGGTCGACGCTCGAGAAGGTTCGCCAGGGCAACGGTCGAAACGGCGTGCGGACCTTTGTTGTCCGCAGTTCCGCGCCCGAAAATTTTTCCTCCTTTTACCGTCGGTTCAAACGGAGGTGTTTCCCAAAGCTCAATCGGGTCAACGGGTTGCACGTCGTAATGCCCGTAAACGATGATGTGCGGGAACGCTTTTTTGTCCGCATTAAACCGCCCGACGACGACGGGATTTCCGCTCGTCGGCACGATTTCGGATTTTGCTCCGGCTTTATCCAAAAGCGCGGCGAGAAATTCATAGGTTTCCTTAACGCCGCCTGCAAACGCGGGGTCGGCGGAGATGCTGGGAAATTTCACGTATTCTTTGACAACGTCGATGATATTCATACGGGACTAAATTTACCCCGCGTTCCCGCGATTCGACAAACAGAAATTGACGGAAACGTATTTCTGAACAAAATACAATTCGTGTTCTGAGTATGGAAAATTTTTCATTCGAGCAAATTTTAATTGTCTTGGGATTAACAGTATTCGCCGGGTTGGCGACGGGAATCGGCGGAGCTATCGGTTTTTTCGTAAAAAAAACGAATACACGAATGCTCACGTTCTTGCTCGGACTTTCCGCCGGCGTCATGATTTTTATCAGCTTCGTCGAGCTTTTTGCCTCGGCGCAAACGGATTTGGCGGAAATGCACGGGAACGTTTACGGAAAGCTTTTCGCGCTCGCTGCGTTTTTTGCCGGAATCGGAGTCGCGATGCTCATTGACAAACTCGTACCCGCCGAGGAAAACCCCCACGAAACGCACGGCGTGGAAGAACTCAAGGAAAGCGTTCCCGCCGCCATTTCCAAACGCTCCGGACTTCTTTTCGCGCTCGCGATCGGCATTCACAATTTTCCGGAAGGCTTAGCGACTTTTGCCGCAGGCTTAAGCGGACTTGAGCTGGGTATCCCGATCGCCATTGCCGTCGCCCTCCACAACATTCCGGAAGGTATCACGGTTTCCGTCCCGATTTTTCACGCGACGGGAAGCCGCAAAAAAGCATTTCTCTATTCGTTCGCCGCAGGCTTGGCGGAACCGGTCGGCGCCGTTATCGGAATGCTGATCCTGATGCCGTTTCTTTCGCCCACCGTGCTGGCAATCCTTTTTGCGGCGGTCGCCGGCGTTATGGTTTTTATTTCGTTTGACGAGTTATTGCCCATGTCCGAACGCTGGGGGCACCATCATCTTTCCATTTACGGAATCGGAGTCGGGATGCTTGTCATGGGGATCACGCTCTGTGTTTTGTAAAAACGAAAAACGCGGAGAAAAATAAAGTTTGCGGGAACGCGACGGGTTCTGTTTACTTGCGCGTTCCCGTGTTTGCCTCACGGTGAGGCAGCGATCCAAACATTAACCCACGATCAACACTACATGACAGAAAATCAGACCAAAGACATTACTCGCGTGGTTAGAGTTTCCCGAATCTTCGGGCATACGCCCGTATCCGTGCTCGTCCACACCGACGACGGTCGCCGCGAACAAATCCGCATCCCGAATTGGGACCACGTGAACACCGATACCGGCGGTCTCAACGAATCCGGATGGGAATTTGTCGAAGACGAGCTGACGCGCATCTTCGGTGAATTTGAGTGGGCTCTTCCCGGTTTCTCCCGCTAATTATCCGGCAAAAAATATGCCCGACCTTCCGACGTTCCCGCCGATTGATTTCCGTTCCGAATTGAATGAAGATCAGTTCGGCGCGGTAACGTCCCGGGGAAGACACGCGCTGGTTCTCGCCGGAGCAGGCTCCGGAAAAACAAGAACGCTGACTTATCGCGTGGCATGGCTTCTAAGCCAAGGGATCCCGCCGTGGAGAATTTTGTTGCTGACATTCACCAACAAAGCGGCAGGTGAAATGCTTGAGCGCATTGAGGACTTAACGGGTATTCCGCGCGCTCAATTTTGGGGCGGAACTTTTCACAGTATCGGGCAACGCATTTTAAGAACCAACGCTCCCGCCGTAGGCATTCGTCCGGATTTCACAATTCTTGACGCCGACGATGCGGACACTCTCTTCGGCAGTATTTGCAAGCAAGTAGCTCCCGACTTCGTCAAAGGCAAAAACGCGCCCTCTCCGCGCGTAATTTACGATGCCGTCAGCTTCGCACGCAACACGCTCACACCGATCCGCGAAATCGTCCGGGAACGCCTCGGCTGGGCTCCTCGCGCGGAAGAAATCGTTCCCTCGATTTGGGAAGAATACACGACGGCAAAACGCCAACAAAATTCCTGCGATTACGACGATCTTCTTGAGCTTTTTTGTAATTTGCTCAAAAACGATCCCCCGGCGCGAGAACGCTATCAAAACCGGTTTCGGCACATTCTTGTCGATGAATTTCAGGATACCAACACCCTGCAGTCCGAAATCGTCCGCCTCCTCACCGGAGCGGAAACGCACGTCATGGCGGTCGGGGATGATGCCCAATGCATCTACACGTGGCGCGGAGCCAACTATAAAAACATCGTCGATTTTCCGGAAAATTTTCCGGATACGGAATTGCACAAAATCGAAATCAATTATCGTTCCACTCCGGAGATTCTTGATTTTTCAAATTCCATTTTAAATGCCCGCACCGAAGAATCCGGCTTTTCCAAACAGCTGCGCTCCACAAAGGAACACGGCTCTCAACCCTTCGTGATTCCTCAATTAGATGCCTTTGCGCAAGCGCGAACCGTTGTTTCAAAAATCCGCGGGCTCGTCGAAGACGAAGGCTATGCGCTTTCGGATATCATCGTTCTTTATCGCGCTCATTTTCAGGCAAAAGAACTCCAACTCGAACTCACCAATCTTTCCGTTCCGTTCGTCATCACCAGCGGGATTCAATTTTTCCAGCAGGCACACGTCCGAGATTTTGTCGCGCAGCTTCGTTTCGTGCAAAACAACAACGATCGCGTCGCGTTCACGCGCGTTCTCGGGTTAATCGACAAAATCGGTCCGCGCACGGCAGACCGCATTTGGGCAACCGGGCAAAACACGGCGTCGAACAAAAACATTTCGATTCTCTCCGCGTTGCTTGATCCCTTGGTTATGAAAAAAGTTCCCGAAGTTGCACGGGACGATTACCGGGATTTGGTTTTAACCTGGCAAAACATGTCGGAGGCTCTTTACGGTGCGGAAATTCCCTCCGGCATGGAAAAAGAAACTCCGGAAAATCAGGTTTCGGAAAACTCTCCGGGGGAATTGTTCGACTTTTTTTCGGAAGCCCGCAAAGACGATAATCGCCTCTCCGAAGAAGACCTGCGCAGTGAAAATCCCGTTCCCGAAAACACCGTTCTCGCTACGCCCGCGGAAGTCGTTCGCATCGGAATCGACGGTTGGTATGGAGATTTTCTCAAAAAAATTTATCCGAATTGGCAACAACGTTTCGACGACCTCGAAAGCATGATCGGCTTCGCCGAAAAATTCGAAAGCCTCGGCGATATGCTTACACAGCTTGCCCTTCTCAACTCGGAAACCACCGACAAAGATATGCGGGAACGCGACGGCGGACAAAATTCCCTGCGGCTCTCGACAATTCACCAAGCCAAAGGGCTGGAATTTCCCGTCGTTTTTGTTATCGGATGCGCGGACGGACTTTTCCCCCTGCGCCGGGCTGTAGAAACAGGCGATGTGGACGAAGAACGTCGACTCTTCTACGTCGCCTGCACGCGTGCGAAAGAACGCCTCTTCATGCTTTACCCGAAAATGTCTTCGGTCCGAGATGCATCCCTTCTCGAAATTTCTCAATTCATTCGGGAAGCGGACTCCTCAACCTACCGCATGTATTACGGCGGCACGCGCATGTTCTAATTCAAATCGAGCAAAAGTTCTTCGGGCGAAGCCATTCTCCCGGCAGGAACGGATACCTCGCCGCTACGCCGCAAAAATTCCGCCTCATCGACGATTTCGATGCCGAGTGCCCGCGCTTTTTCGAGCTTGCTTCCCGCTTCTTCACCGGCGAGCACGCAAGTTGTTTTTTTGCTGACGGAGGCGGCGACTTTCCCGCCGCGTGCCTCAATCATTTTCTTCGCGTCGTCACGTTTCAGCGTCGGAAGCGTTCCCGTCAGCACAAAGATTTTTCCTTCAAAAATTTGTTCGACAGCGGAGGAATCGTCCGGCGTTCCCGCGATTTCCGTATTCAATCCTGCTACAATAAAAGCTTCGCAGAGTGCCTGATTTTCGGGCTTCAGGAAAAACTCGGCGACGCTGGAGGCGACGATTTCCCCGATGCCGGCAACCGTCGCCAAATCCTCTGCAGATGCAGCCGCGAGCACGGAAAGCGTTTTAAATTTTTTTGCCAAATCCTTTGCGGTGGTTTCTCCGACGTTCGGAATCCCCAAGCCGTTAATCAGGCGCCAAAGCTCACGGGAACGCGAAGCCTCGATTCCTGCGAGGAGATTTTGTGCGGATTTTTCCTTAAATTTTTCGAGTTTGAGAACTTGTTCCAAGCTCAGTGTATAAAGGTCAGCCGGCGTTTTCACGAATCCGAGGTCGACAAGCTGATTTGCAACGGCTTCTCCCAAATTCGGAATATCCATACAGGTTTTTCCCGCAAAATAAATCAGGCGTCGCTTCCGAAGCTCCGGAGAATCTTTTTCCTTCACATACCACGCAACCGCGCGCTCGTAGCCTTTTTCCGGTCTCTTCGGGTCAACCAATCGCAAGGGCCGCTCCGCATCGATTCCAAGTTTTTTCAGTTCGTTTTCAAAAGAAAAAACCTCGGAATCGGCTCTGCGTTTTTCCGGAACGAAACGAACAACCTGCGGAATAATTTCTCCCGCTTTTTCGATAATGACGCGATCTCCCACGCGCAAATCCTTGCGGGCAATTTCGTCTTCGTTGTGAAGCGTGGCGCGGGAAACCGTCGTTCCCGCGACTTCGACCGGATCGAGCTCGGCAACGGGCGTGATTTTCCCCGTGCGCCCGATTTGCAACGTGATGGCGCGAAGCGTGGTTTCCGCCTGCTCCGGCGCATATTTAAACGCAATTGCCCAGCGTGGCGCGTTGGATTTTTCTCCGAGTTTGCGCTGGAGAGCCAAGCTGTTGAGCTTGACAACTGCGCCGTCCGTCGGGAACGGATAACTTTTGCGCAGTTCTCCGAGCTCGCGAATTTTTTCTGCGGCGGCATCTCCGCCAAGCACGTTCCCGCAAAATTCCGTAACGGGGAATCCCCACGCATGAAGCGTTGCACGCAGTTCGGAAAGGGAAGCAAACGTTCCCGCCGGCTCGCACGCGCCCAATCCGTAAACAAAAGTGTCGAGCCTGCGCCGAGCGGATTCCTCCGGATTTTGCGATTTTATCGTTCCCGCCGTGAGGTTACGCGGATTTGCAAACGGTTCCAGCCCTTCGGCTTCGCGTTGCGCGTTGATGCGCAAAAATTCACCGTTGCGCATGTAAATTTCGCCGCGGATTTCCACAATTTTCGGAAAAGGCTTTCCGGGAATCGGAACAAGCGCTGCGGGAACGCCCGCAATATTTGCCACGTGGCGGGAAATATCGTCGCCCTCCACTCCGTTCCCCCGCGTGAGCGCGCGCACGAATTTTCCGTTTTCGTAAGTATAAGACACCGAAACACCGTCGATTTTCGGTTCGACGAGAAAGTTCATTTCCCCGGCGGGAACGTCTTTTCCGACCCGTGCGCAAAATTCAAGAAATTCGCCCTCGGAATAAGTATTGTCCAGGCTCTGCATCGGAACGCGATGCGGGAATTTTTCGAAACCTCGGGAACGGTCGTCGCCTACAATTTGCGACGGCGAATTTTCCGCAGAAAATTCCGGATGAGCGGACTCAAGGGCTTTCAGCTCGGATTTCAGTAAATCGTATTCAAAATCGGAAATCACAGGAGCGGCATTGCGGTAATAACGCTCGTCGTGTTCGGTGATTTCTTTGCGGAGTTGCTCAATGCGTTGAGCCGGGGAAATGGGAGTGCTCATTGAATTTACGGTGCTTAGAAAGTAAAGCGAAACCGCAAGGGCGTAAAACGAAAAGCGGAGTAAAAGAGACATGCGCTACAAAAAAAAGTCTCTCCCGGTTTTTGTAAACCGAAATAAAAAAAAGCGTTCCCGCGAAACCGAACCGATTCGCGGGAACGCTTCAGGCAAGAGAAGCGGATTCCGTCAGCTTCTCCGATAGATAACAGCCGGAATGACTGTTATCCGTTTTTTTTTACCAAACAAAAATGACTTTTGCGTAGTAAGTCGTGTCCAAATGATCGGCGGCGGTAGTTTCCGCGCGGTATTCGTTTTTCATGCCGATACGCACGCTCATATTGTCGATGCTTTCCACGTCAAAATCCACATAGGATTCGTGCGTGGCGACGTAATCGCCGAAGAAATCTTCAAACGCCGGCGTGTAGGAAATGTCGGTAACGATTTTTCCCCAGTCCCACGAATAGTCGTGATGTAGGCCGAAGTCCAGACCGAGCGCGGACGTATCGTCGGGATTGTCCCAGTTCCCGTCGTGCATATAGTCTTTGTAGGTTTCGTAGCGGTAGGAAAGACCGCCGCGAAGCGAGAAATGCCAATTGTCCTCGTCAATTACTTTGTAGCCCAAACCTGCGGCGGAGGTCGAAAGGAAGCGGATGTTTTTCACGCGGTCGAAACCGAGATCTTCACGCGCATACCAGAACGTCATCGCAGAAATACTATGTTCGTAATCCACGCCGCAATGCAGGTCGTCGGCGGATTTTGACCAATCTTTCGTTCCCGAGGTTTCCTTGGTTTTGCCGTAATTGTAGTTGGCGTAAAACTTCAGCGTGTCGTCGGAAGTCGTGCGAACGGCTTCTGCGGAAACGCCGGCGGTGAGGCTTTCCGTGTTGCCGGTTTTACCGAGCATCGACGCGCCGAGCGAATATGCCCATTTGCTGGAGAGAAGTTTCTCTTCGGGCGAAAGAGCCCCGTCTTGCCACGACGTTTGAATTTGGGAAATTTCGAGATCCGCAGCAAGGCTGCCGCCGTCAATTTTCACGCGTCCGTCCGACTCCGAAACGATTCTCCCGCGCACGGTATTTTTGTCGGGCGTGCGCACAAAAACCGGAGCATCCGTCGTAATCGAGACGACCTCGCTTTGGGAAACTTTCACCGTTCCCGCCGTATTGGTCTCAACGGAAATGACGCCGCCGTCAATACTTTCAATTTTCCCGACGTAAACGGAACCGTCCGTGCATTCAACTTCGTCCGCAAATGCCGCAACGGAAATCAGAGCCGCCGAGGTTAAGAAGAGCAGTTTTTTCGTATTCATTTTGGTTTGTTTTGTTTGAGGTTAAATTTTTACGGGAGCTGCCTTTTCCGGGAAATTTTGCCTCGCACCAAGCACACGATGCGGCAAAAAAACTTTTCGAAGCACCTACTACATTCCGGAAACTAAGGAATTGTCGCTTCTCCCGCTTTTCTTAAAACTTTTTGGAGTCTTTGAGCGTTACCGTGCGATTGAAGACGGGTGCGCCGGGCTTGGAATCCGGATCGGCGCAGAAATAGCCGATGCGCTCAAACTGGAAGCGCGCGCCGGCGGGAACGTCCAAGAGCGACGGTTCGACAAGCGCGGTCGCGACGGTGAGCGAATTCGGGTTCAGATTGTCGCGCCAGTCGCCGCCCTCGGGAACGTCCGCCGGCTCTTCTTTCGTGAAAAGGCGATCGTAGAGGCGCACTTCGACGGACTTGGCGTGCGCTGCGGAAACCCAGTGAATCGTCGCCTTGATTTTGCGTCCGTCGGGCGTGTTCCCGCCGCGCGTTTCCGGATCGTAAGTGCAGTGAATGACGGAGACGTTCCCGTCCGCGTCCTTTTCGCAGGAAACGCATTTGACGACGTAAGCCCAGCGCAGACGCACTTCGCGTCCCGGCGTGAGGCGGAAAAATTTCTTCGGCGCGTCTTCCATGAAGTCTTCGCGTTCGATGAAAATTTCACGCGAAAACGGCACGATGCGCGTTCCCGCCGCTTCGTCTTCGGGATTGTTGACGGCGACGAGTTCTTCGACTTGGTTTTCCGGATAATTGTCGATAACGACTTTGACCGGATTCATCACCGCCATCGCGCGCGGCGAGGTTTTGTTCAAATCAGCGCGCACGGTGTGTTCGAGCAAGGCGACATCCGTGAGCGAATTGTATTTCGTCACGCCGATAATTTCGCAGAAATTGCGGATGGATTCCGGCGTGTAGCCGCGGCGGCGCAGCCCGCAAACCGTGGGCATGCGCGGGTCGTCCCAGCCGTTGACGAGGTTTTCCTGCACGAGTTCGAGCAGGCGGCGCTTGCTCATCATCGTGTAAGTCAGGTTCAGGCGTGCAAATTCGTATTGATGCGGCTTCGCAGGCGTGTTCAGCGTGTTGATTACCCAATCGTAAAACGGGCGATGCACCTCAAATTCGAGCGTGCAAATCGAGTGCGTTACGCCCTCAATCGCATCTTCGAGCGGGTGCGCAAAGTCATACATCGGGTAAACGCACCATTTGTCGCCCGTGTTGTGATGGGAGACTTTGCGCACGCGGTAAATGACGGGATCGCGCATGTGCATGTTCGGCGAAAACATATCGACTTTCGCGCGAAGCGTCGCCGCGCCTTCGTCGTATTCGCCGCGCGTCATTTTGGCAAATTCTTCGAGGTTTTCCTCGACGGAGCGTTCCCTCCACGGCGAAGCTTTTCCGGGCTTGTCGGGAACGCCGCGGTAATCCTTCCATTCCTCGGCGGAAAGGTGGCAAACGTAGGCTTTGCCGAGCTTAATCAGCTGAATCGCGTAATCGTAAATTTTGTCGAAGTAATCCGAGGCATGAAAATAATTTTCGCCCCAATCGAAGCCGAGCCAGCGCACGTCTTCCTGAATGGATTCGACGTATTCGACGTCTTCGCGCGTCGGGTTCGTATCGTCCATGCGCAAATGGCATTTCCCGCCGTATTCCTTCGCCATGCCGAAATCGAGGCAAATCGCCTTCGCGTGCCCGATGTGCAGGTAGCCGTTCGGCTCGGGCGGGAAACGCGTAACGATGCTCTTGACCGTTCCCGCGGCGAGGTCGTTGTCGATGATTTGACGAATGAAGTGGCGATTGACCGCCGGCGTTTCAGGAGAAATGGTTTCTTCGCTCATAGCATGAAAAGGGAAAAGAATAATCACGTTCCCGCGATAAATAAACAGAAATATAGAAAAATTGCTTTGAAAAAGCGTTCCCGCCGAAACCGACGGGAACGCCCAACTAACTTCATTTAATCTATATATCCGGAGCAAAGCTAAGCCCCGCTCCGAAAAGTCTTTTTGACTCCTCCACCACGCCTTCGGCGCGGTCCCCCTCCCCTTACCAAGGGGAGGAGCTTTTTTATTAATTTCTAATTTTTAATTAAATCACTATAAAAGCTCTCCCTCTTACTAAGAGGGAGGGGACCATGCGAAGCATGGTGAGGGCGTTCTTTAGCGACGGGAACGCCGACGACGCGACGCCACCAGCGCCAACGCACCTACACCCGCCAACAATCCGAACGCCGACGGCTCAGGAATCGTAAGCGTGAGAGAAAGCGTCCCGTCGCTATACGACCATTCTTTATTTACATATTTGGAAAATGCTCCGGAGCTGTCCGTAACCGACAAATAACTCAATTGCTCTGTGGTCAGCGTGTCCGATGCCGCTGAGACATCGCCAAAGGTCAGGGTCGTTTCCGTCAGAATCGTCAGCACTTCTTTGTCTGCATCAAGCACATCTGCAAAATCAGCCAAGTCGACAACAAGCGTTGCGCCGGAAGCCAAATTGATTGCTCCCGCATCAACGTTTTCAACCGAAATCTGCAACTTAGCACCATTCGCCACAGAAACGTTTCCGCCACCAAGCGCACTTGTGCTTGCCGCAACCAGCGTTCCCGCAGAAATCGTCGTGTCTTGGGTGTAGGTGTTATTACCTGAAAGCGTCAATTCTCCGGAACCGAACTTTAAAAGCCCTCCCTCCACAGGGGCTTGTCCATTACGCATAACTCCGGAAATAATTAGTTTTCCGCCGTCCTCGACATCAACGATTAATTCTTTACGAAGCCCAATCGTTGAAGAAATTTCATTTTCGATTCCCGACGCCTTAATTTTTCCATTCCAAGAATTAAACGAACGCCCCTCCGTCGCAGAAACAGTTGAATAACCTTTAAGTTCAAGCGTTTTAGAAAGCGTCATGCTGTTATTACCATTACCATCGGAATCGTTAATAACAAGACTCGCCTTCTCAGTACTATTATTACCTTGAAGAGAAATTACGCCGGAATCCAAGCCGTCGCCGTTAAATCCCAACGCATCATGCCCCGAGAGCGTCAAAGTTCCACCGGCAAGCACCTCAAGTGTCCCTTCAAAATCCGATCCGACCGCCGTTGTAAGCTCCAACGAACCCGAAACTTTTACCGTGGCATTAGATGCAATTTCTAAAGCACCAAGTGTCGTTTTTCCTGCGAACTCCGTACTCCCCCCGCCCCACGGGTTGATCATGCTGTATTTTCCAAGCGCGACAGTTCCCGTGAACTTCACATCTCCGTCGTCCGGAGCAATCAATGTTCCGTCTCCGGAGACGCTACCGGAAATTGTCACACCGGCACTATTATCAAACTTATTGTATCCAAACGAGCGAACATATCCGTTCTTTCCGGATTCAACGACTATATCCTTTGAAAACTCAGATTTTGTGTTTCGAAAATGCAATGATGCATTTTCGAGCACTACTTGGCTGGCATCTCCAAGTGTATTCGTCGTCGCCGCCATTTGGACATTTTTCAAACGAACGGCTCCCGTAAACTTATCACTTTCGGAGTTATTGATAATTGTAAGGGTGTTTTCCGTATTAGCGTTCTCAAAATCCGTCACATTACTGGAAAACACAAGCGCCCCCGTCCCGCCAATCGTAACCGTATTTGAGACGCCCGAAGTAACCGCAACCTCCAAGGTTGAATCCTTCCCAATTGATACTCTCCCAATTGATACTCCCGGAGATGAATCACGAACAGAAAGCGTTCCCGACCCATCAAGCGTCAACGTTTTTCCAGCGGCAATCGTTACCGCGCCCATAGGCTCAATTTTGTAATCCGTTCCCGTAAACGTTGTATTTTCGGAAATTGTTACCGCGCCCGGCACAAGCGAGCCGGAAACCGTAACCGTCGCATCAACAGTATTAAACGTCACGGAGTCTCTGTCTGCAAAAGCGACACCGTCATCCCACGACGCAGCCGATTTATCCCAAGTTCCTCCGGTTTCCCCACCTGCCCAAGTTAAATTACCATAATTAATCTCTTTATAAGAGACAGAAAGATTCGCAATTTTACATCCGGAGTCGTTCAATCCGGTAGTCTCCGTATTCCACCCCGGCGCCTTAATGCCGATACTGTATTTGTTGCGCTCCGAAGCATTCTCTGCCCAAGTAATATCGCTTATCCAACCTCCAAAAACGGCGTCGCTTCCGTTAAGGGATGCCGCCCACGTATCTCCGGTAAGAGACCAAGTAATCGTATTCCACGCATTCTGGTTCAACTTTAAAGTTGTTTTATTGTTGGAGAAGATAGCGTCTGTCGCCGTCCCAAGACCGAAGGAAACATAACCTCCTCCGCTGAGACCAAGGGCTAGCCCCGTATTGTTCGCGCCGATGTGAAGAATATTTTCTCCCCATGACGCACCCGTCCAATAATAATCAACAGAGAATGTCAACGTTCTTTCGCCAGTGTTGGAAGTTACTTCCTGTAGAGCATCATAGAAAAATGAATTAGTTTCCGTTTCCCAATACTGACCATCAGAACTTCCTTCCTTAATAGCAGTCGCCGCAGTGTCATTGATTGTTACGCTTTCGGTCACAAACGTATTACTAACCGTTCCGCCAAGAACACCGGTTTGATTGTTCTGCGTATTCGTCTGAGAAAAATCCCACGCAAACGAATAATCTCGGGTTCGATCCCACGTATAATCCGCATACGCGGTGGCGGTCATTGCGGAGGCTGCAATGAGGGTAGAAAAGAAGAATTTTGAGGTCTTCATAGCTTGTAATGATTAGTGTAGTTGTGTAGTATTAAATTGGGAAAAGGGACATGGCATATTTGTCCCTTTTATTTTTCGGATTTTACGAAAAAAAAAAAAACGGACGCAAGGGAATTTTGCGGCGGGAACGTATTTTTTTTGGAGAGGTTCGCGCAAAGACGCAAAGTCGCGAAGTTTTTTTTTAAGAAGTTCTCACGGAGACACAGAGTTTTTATTAAAAATCTTTCAAACGCTTGGCGGCTTGGCGCGAGATTTCAAAAAAACATTTCACGCAAGGTCGCGAAGTTTTTTGACTCCTCCACCACGCCTTCGGCGCGGTCCCCCTCCCCTTACCAAGGGGAGGAGCTTCTGATTTCCTTTTTTTAAATTTTTAAAAAGCTCTCCCTCTTACCAAGAGGGAGGGGACCATGCGAAGCATGGTGAGGGCGTTCTTTAGCCGCGACGGGAACGCGGATTTCTTAACGCAAAGATTTTTTCAACAAACTTGCGCCGAACTTTTTCCGTTGCGCGGGAACGGCGGACTTGGTGAAATTTTGCCGATGGCACCTCTTTTTAATTGGCTTAAAAAACGCGCAGGCGGCATCCTGCTTCACCCCACTTCCCTTCCCTCGAATCAGGGCATCGGCACTCTCGGGAAAAGTGCATTTCGCTTTATTGATTTTCTGTCGGCGTGTCGCCTCGGGCTCTGGCAGGTTTGTCCGCTCGGTCCCACGGGTTTCGGGGATTCGCCCTACCAGTGTTTTTCCTCGTTTGCCGGCAACCCGTATTTAATTGATTTTGAGCTGATCGCCGAAGCCGGGCTTCTTGAAGCGGAAGACCTCGCGCCGCTTGCCGCGCTCCCGCGGGAACGCGTCGATTACGGTGCGCTTTGGAACGCTTTTTTCCCCGTATTAAAAAAGCTTCATGCCAACGTCGTGAAGAACCCGGGCGCGTTGAAAAAATTCGGAGATTTTGAAGCGTTCCGGCAAAAAAACCGCGAATGGCTCGAAGGCTACGCGCTTTATTCCGCGCTAAAAAATTTCTACAGGGGCAAGCCCTGGTATGAATGGCCCGCCGAGGCGAGAAATTTCGGCTCCGCAAAAAAACTTGCGTTCCCGCTGAGTGTTCACGCCGATGTCGAAATGTTCGAAATCGCCCAGTTCTTCTTCTTCTCGCAGTGGAAAGCTCTCCGAAAATACGCCTTCGAACACGGCGTAAAAATCATCGGAGACACTCCGATTTTCGTCGCTCTCGACAGCGCGGACGTTTGGCAAAATCCCGAAATCTTCCAGCTCGATAAAACCGGCGCGCCGACCGCCGTCGCCGGTGTCCCGCCCGATTATTTCTCCGCCGACGGACAACTTTGGGGCAACCCGCTTTACAATTGGGACGCACTCGCCAAAACCGATTACAACTGGTGGATGCGCCGCCTCCGTGCCAATTTCGAGCTTTACGACATCGTCCGCCTCGACCACTTCCGCGGCTTTTACGATTACTGGAGCATTCCCGCCGATTCTCCCACGGCGAAAACCGGTCGCTGGGCTCTCGGTCCCGGATTGGCGTTTTTCAAAAGTATTCAAAAAAACCTCGGCGACGTTCGCCTCATCGCTGAAGACCTCGGCGACATGAACGACGGTGTGCGCAAACTCCTCGCCGACTCCGGGCTCCCCGGCATGGCGGTTTTGCAATTCGCGTTCGGCGGGGACGCTTCCAACCTCTATCTTCCTCACAACATCGGCTCCAACACCGTCGCCTATCCGGGAACGCACGACAACAACACCTGCGTCGGCTGGTATAACTCGACAAGCGAACACACTCGCGACCACTTTCGCCGCTACTTCTGGACGGACGGGAAAACGCCGCATTGGACGCTTATCAACGCCGCCTTCAAAGCCCACGCCAAAATCGCCGTCGTCGCCATGCAGGACATTCTCGGGCTCGGCGAAGCCGCGCGCTTCAACGAACCCGGCACCGCGCAACGCAATTGGCAATGGCGGCTTACCGAAACGCAGTTCGACGAAGCGTTCGCCTCACACACGGGAACGCTCCGAGAGCTTGCGGAACTCTCCGGCAGAGTGGAATAGTGGAATAGTGGAGGAGTGGAAAAGTTAAAGAGATGATTTCCGTTCGCCAATCTCCGATTCACGGAAGCGGTGTTTTTGCCACGGAAAAAATCCCGGCGGGAACGCTCGTTTGCATTTACTCCGGCGAGCTTATTTCCTCGGAAGAAGCTGAAAAAAGAAGCAAAGCGCGTTCCCGCGAAACTCCGCTTGCGCCGATTTATATTTTTGAAATCGACGAAAATTTATGTATCGACGCTACGGATACGGGAACGGAAAATCCGGCAAGATTCATCAATCATTCCTGCGACGAAAATTGTGAAGCCGTTTGGAACACGCGGGAACGCCGAATGGAAATCCGTGCGCTAAGAAATATCGCTCCCGGAGAAGAAATTTCCTTCGACTACGGCTTCGGACTTGCGGGTTTTTTCGAACATCCCTGCCGCTGCGGCGCGCGCAACTGCATCGGATACATCGTTGCCCGCCCGTTGCGCCCCGCTCTTCTCCGAAAACTCGCAAAAAAGAAGCGTTCGCATCCCACAAAATAAGTTGCAGGCGATTTCCGAAATACATAACTTTTTTCGCAATTATTTTTCATCATCGTTATTTGTAAAAAATGATTGAATCCACCGCCAATATTCGAGTCCGCTTTTCGGAAACCGACGCCATGGGCGTTGTCTACCACGCCAATTACCTGCCGTGGTTCGAGGTTTCGCGAACGCAACTCATGACGGAAATCGGATTGCCGTATCGCGAATTGCAGGACGCCGGCTTTATGTTGCCCGTTCTCGAAGCGCATTGTAATTACAAAAATTCCGCCAAATACGACGACGAGTTAAAAATTCACGCGATGATGAAGACGTTCCCGCGCGTACGCATTCGCATTGACTATGAGGTGCTGCGCGGCGACGAGATTCTCACGACAGGCTACACCGTTCACGCGTTTATGAACCGTGACGGGATCGCGATTCGCCCGCCGAACTTTTTCCTGGAAAAATTGGCGAAGGCGTTCGGCGAATAATTTTTCAGAAAAAAAAAGAACGCGAAATTCGCTTTTTTGTATTATGAATTTTTGCCCGATTCATCGCGAAATCATTCATCCGGAAGCCGCCGGCGGAGACGCTTCGCCGCAAACAAAAAAGCAGTTGCGCAACCGGATTCTTCCCTTGCGCGACGCCATTCCCTATTCCGAAGTGCTCTCATCCGCGCTCGCAGTGCGGGAACACGTGCGCTCGTGGACGCCGTTTCGCGACGCGGATTGCGTTTGCTGTTACGTTTCCGTGCGTAGCGAAATGCCGACTCCGGGAATTATTCTGCGCGCGATGGAAAGCGGGAAAACCGTCATCGTTCCGAAGGTTTTCGGGAACGTAATTCGTTTTTTCAAAATCAAAAGCCTAACGGACGATTTAAATCGCGGCACCTTCGGTGTGCTCGAACCGGTGGACAGCTGCGAGGAAGTCGATCCCGCCGTCGCAGGCGCGTGCCTGATTCCCGGTGTCGTTTTTGACGAGCGAGGAAACCGCGTAGGCTACGGGAAAGGCTACTACGACCGTTTCCTCAGCGCGCTTCCCGAATCCATCCCGACGCTCGGGCTCGCCTACGATTGCCAGGTGCTTCCGGAAATTTCCTGCGCCTCGCAGGAAGACGTTCCCGTGCAATTTATCGTTACCCCCAAGCGCGGCGTTTTCCGCGTAAACAACGATTCCTGACGATGGAGCTCCACGGGAACGACGACCCGAAATCGCCGCAAGCTCCGGCGCGGTTTCCTTCGTCTTTCCCGTTACTTTGGCTGTTGCTGCCGCAAATTTGCGCCTTCGCATTTTGTGAAAACGCTCCGTGGTTTTCCGAAATCCCGGAATTTCGCTGGTTTATCGCCGGGCTGGTTTTTCTTTTTGCCGCGAGCCTTGCAAGCGGGCTTGAATTGCTTTACCCGAAGTCGGAAGAGGCAAATTCCGAATTTCGGCTCACTTGGAAAATCTGTTTCCCGATTGCCGCCTTTTTTCTGTTTTGCGCGTGGTGGAATTTTCATGCGCCGCCGCTTGAAGATTGGTCAAAAAAATCCCCGCGAGAGGCCGATGTTGAATTTTATACGGAGCGTATGTTTTCCGCCTCCGAAAAAAATTTTAACGGCTTGGCGCGCATTGAAAAAATTTCCGGAGACGGGCTCGACGCGCTCGCGGGAACGCGTATTTGGTTTTCCGTCCCTAAAAAACTTTTCCCGGGAAATGCCCCGATGCCGGGAGAAAAAATTTGCGCAAGCGGCGTGTTGAGCGGACTTTCGCCGGACGCATTTTCGGGTAGCGAAGGTTTTTTCTCCTACTTAAAACGCGAACGAGTCAGCGCAACGCTCACGCGCGTGGAAAACGCGGAAATCCGTGCTCGCGACGGCAATTTTTTCCTGCGCTTCTGCGCCCGAATAAACAAAAAACTGAAAACCGCTCTGGAGCAAATTTCGGACGAAAGTCCCCGGCGGGAGCGCGCCGGACGCATTCTCGGAGCGATGCTGCTCGGCGAACGCAATTTACTCCTGCCTGAACAGAAAGAAAATTTCCTGCTCACGGGAACGATGCACATTTTCGCCGTGAGCGGACTTCACGTTTCCATTCTCGCCGCGGGAATACTTACGTTGCTTCATGCGCTGAGAACTCCGCGCGTCTTTGCGTGGACGGCGATGCTCGGCTCGCTTTGGTTTTATGTGCAAATCGTCGGTGCTCCGCCCTCCGCCGTGCGTGCGTGGACGATGCTCGTGTTCCTGTTCGCGGGAACGCTTTTCGGGCGCGGGCGCATGGCTTTTCACGGACTGCTTTTTTCGGCGTTTTTTGCGTTGATGCTTGAGCCGACGGTTTTAGGAAACACCGGCTTTCGCCTTTCGTATTTGGTTGTAGCCGCCATTTTGCTCTACGGAATACCGCTGGCGGATTTTTTTGAAAACGTCTTGGAGTCCCGGCGCAAAATTCCGCTCGGCGCGCTTAGGTTGCATCAAAAAATATTATTCAAAATACAGCACGCCGCCGTTTCCGGATTTTGTATTTCGGGCGCGGCATTTCTTGCGGGAACGCCGATTGTCATCGCGGAATTCGGTATGTGCTCCTTTATTTCTCTTGCGGCAAACGTGATTTTGATTCCGGCGGTTTCGCTCGCGGCATGGACAGGCGCATTCGCGCTTTTAATCGCATGCCTGCCGCTTGCGGGGATCGCGCTCGGAAAAATTTCCTTCCTGCTGAGCCTGATTCCGCTTTTGTTACTGGATTTCGGCACGGCTTGGCTTTCCGCACTGCCCGGAATCGCAGAGCTCTCCTTTCCGCATAAAATCTTCGGGATCGTCGGCAGCCTGGTTGTATTCGCGACATTTTTCTTCGGCGAAACAATTCCGAAATTTCGGGAAAGCCCATGGCTACGCTTCACTTCTCCTCCGCTTACGCTCTGCGTTTTTCTCCTGATTTTTGCCTACTGATTCCCGAATCCGCCGCACGCAAATTCCGGCGGGAACTTGGCTAAAACGGAATATTTTCCGGCGCTTCTTCCCGCAGAAAAAAATCATCTCCCGCCGACGGGAACGCGCTGAAAATTTCTTCAGAAAGCTGTGTTTTCCCGCCAACCCATTTCAAAAACTGCTTCCCGCCGCCAAGCGGTTAAGAAATTCGCTGTGCGTTCTGTTTTAAAAAAGCACAAACAACGAAGACGGGAATGCCTTCGTTCCCGAAATCCCGTAAAAATCTGCGTTCCCGCGCGGGAACGCTACGGTCGCTTCACAATTTCCCAATACCCAGATTTTCTTGCTCCGACACGTCGGATAAGTCCGGCTATTTTCATCTTCGTTATATTTGCACTCACGTTTTTCCTCGCGATTCCAACAATTTCGGATAGGTCTTCAAGCGAGACAAAAGGATTTTTCTTTATTGCCTTGAGAATTTCTCGTTGATTTTCAGACACCTTTAAAGACACCTTTTTATTCACCTTGGGAGCCATTTTTTCGGAGGCGACAATTTCGCGGATGCTTCTTAGGATTAGCTCCAACATAAATTCTATAAATGCGGTGCTACTTCCGTCGGAATCACTTGAACCGAGAGCCTCGTAATAAGCAATCTGATTTTCTTTCACAAGCACCTCAACCGGAATCCAGGCAAAAATACTTTTCCATTCTTTAAGAATTACCGTCTGCCAAAAGCGCCCCATGCGACCGTTCCCGTCGCTGAACGGGTGGATAAATTCAAATTCGTAATGAAAAACGCAGGATTTTATAAGCGGGTGTTCTTCGCTACTTTTCAGCCACTCAAACAAATCCGACATCAGATAGGAAACACGGTCTGCCGGAGGAGCAAGATGCACAACTTCTTTTCCGGCAATAACACCGACAGAGCTATCCCGATACTTCCCGCTACGCGAAACCAAATCATTCATCATCAGGGAATGCGCCCGAAGCAAATCTTTTTCCTCATACGGATTCAATTCCAATAAAAGTTCGTAGGCTTGTATTGCATTTTTTACCTCCAGAATTTCATGCGGCGCACCTAAAACCCGCTTCCCGTCGAGAATTGCCGTAATTTGATCAAAGGAAAGCGAATTATTCTCAATCGCCAACGAGCCCTGAATCGTTTTTATGCGATTCTCTTTTCTTAATTCAACGCGTCGAAAGCTACTTTCAATATTTCTTATTGCGCCTAATACTTCTACGATTTCGGCGACGAGATTGACGGCTTTTGCGGAGACTGTAAACGGGGGCTTGGTCATCAGGTTTTATTTTCCTAAAAAAACCTTCCCGTAGCAAAGTGTTTTTCGAGTTCGGGCAGAGAAAATGGCACAAAAAAAGAAGCGTTCCCGCGCGGCAAAAACCGTTTTTCGCGGGAACGCTCTTCTTAAGCATTAAGCTCTTTTTACGCTTTCGGGATGGCGGGAAGCGAAGCGGCGGCGATTGCCTGCCCGTGGCGCTTGTCCTTTTCGTCCGGAACGACGAGGTTGATTTTGAGTTCCGGGAACTCGGCTTTGAGGACTTCGTTCGCCTTGTCGATGATAATCGAGCCGCCTTCTCCGGACGTTACGCGTCCCATGATGAGAAGGTTTTCGTAAGCGTAGAATTCCGCGAAATGCGCGAGCGTGTAGCCGAAGCAAATCCCGATGGCTTCATAAACCTTACGCGCACGCGGATCGTTGTCCTTCATGAGCTTTTGGAGTTCTTCGAGCTTTTCCGGGAGGCGCATTTCCGCCGGCAGTTCAATGCCCGCCATCGGAATGAGGCGCCCCGTGCCCTGTTGCGAGAAATATTGCACGCCGCAACCGAGGTCGCCCGACCATTCGTCGGCGGGACCGTTTTCGCGGTAATCGACGGGAACGAACGCGAGTTCGGAAATCCAGTTCGTCATGTGCCCTTCCGGATCGACGTAGCCGGCGGCGACGGACGTTCCCATCGCAACCCCGAGAACGGCGTTTTTGTTCATGCTCATCGAGCCTGCGAGCGCTGTAACGTCGCCGTCGTTGATAACTTCAAACGGCACGCCCCATTCTTTGGCGATGTCGATGAACATATTTTTAACGCGTTTTTCAAAGAGTTCCGGATCTTTGACGCCACGGAAAAGAGAAGCAACGCCGACGCGATTGTTGATGTAGTCGCCTGCGGAAGAGCCGCCGATCGCATCAACGCGCGGAAGGTGCGCTGCCGCGAGCTTGAGCGAATGCATGATGCCTTCGTAGTGGTATTCCGGGTCGGCTTGGAAATACGGATCCCATTTTACTTCTTCGGAGAAAACGACCTTGCCGTCGATAACGGCGGCACACTTGCGGTCGGATCCGCCAAGGTCGAAACCGATGCGGCAACCGTCGAGATTGCGCCCGAGCGGCAGGTGGGAAGCGGCTTCTTTCGGGAGTCCGGCTTCGTCAACGGCGAGAATTTCGAGATCTTCGCCGAAAAGTTGTTTTACGAAACCGACGTCAAATTCGCGTTCGCCGCCCTTGCAGTAGCATTTTTTGAGCATTTCGGCGATGCACGGAGCATATTTTCCGGAAACATAAACTTTCGTTCCGCCGCGTGCCCAAAGGAGGAATTTTACGAGGCGTTCGACGTAAATTTTGTTCAGCGGAGCAAAATCCGGCGTGCACGGCAGGCAAACGGTGCGGAAAACGGAAGCGGTTCCGTCCGGACGCTCAAGCCCGATGGCGAGCGGAGCGGAATCTGCGGTTGCCGCCGCGAGCTTGCGGTATTCGCGGTTCCACAGAACGGCGGGAACGAACGCGGGATCGATTTCGGGAACAAATTTGGGAGAAACTTTAATCATAACGGGAAAAGGTAAAACTGACAGGTGATAGGTTTTGGAAAGCTAAAAACTGATAGTTGACAACCGACAAGGTATATTTATCCGTTATCAACTATCACTTTCGCCTTGTTTTAGAGTTTTGCGGCGGCGGCTTTGTCGAGCACGAACACGCAGTTCGGGTGGTTCTGGAGCCAGCTTGCCGGGCAGTTTTCGGTCGGAGCTTCGCAAACGGAGCGGTAAATGATGTCCGCCTTGTTGTCGCCCCAAGCAAGAAGAATGACTTTCTTGGATTCGAGAATCGTGCCGACGCCCATCGTAACAGCGGAAGTCGGAACTTCCTCGATTTTGTCGTGGAAGAAGAGGCGCGCGTTATCCTTGATGGTGATTTCGTCGAGCGTTACCTGGTGCGTGCGCGTGTCCGGGCCGCAGGGCGGTTCGTTAAAGCCGATGTGCCCGGTGCGACCGATGCCGAGAATCTGAATATCGATGCCGCCGGCTGCCTTGATGTCCGCGTCGTATTTTTCGCACATTTCGGCGACTTTGTCGGCGGGAACGGTTCCGTCGGGAACGTGGGTTTTCGCCTTGTCGATATCGACGTGGTCGAAGAGCTCCGTGTTCATGAAGTAGCGATAGCTCTGGTCGTGCGTTCCCGGGAGTCCGTAGTATTCGTCGAGGTTGAAGCTGGTAACGTTTTTGAAGCTCAAGCCTTCTTCCTTGTGGAGGCGAATGAGTTCTTTGTAGAGAGCGACCGGAGTCGAGCCCGTGGCGAGCCCGAGAACGGCTTCCTTGCCTTCTGCGGCGCGTGCGCGGATAAGGGCTGCGATTTCGGCAGCGACTTCTTTAACGGCTTCTTCCTTCGTGTCGGAAACCTTCGTGACAATATTCGATTTGCTCATGTCGGTTAATTTTTTTGTGGTAAAAAACAATAAAGTTTGAGGGATAATTGAGTTTTCGATTCTACTTTCGGAACGGCTTTCGGTCAAGAATTCTTCGGCACGGGAACGCAAAGTTAATCTCATAAAGAGAGCGCCGTTTCGCCATTTTTTTACGCGATCCAATCGCACAGAGCGGCAAGTCCCAAATTTTTAAGTATATCCCGAAAATACAAAAATACTGCGTTTTTTTGGCGGAATTGCGATGATGCGAGTAAAAAGGATACCTGCCCCGTGATTGATTTCGCGGGAACGTTTTTTATTTCAAAAAAATCTCTCGCGAAGCATGCGCCTCGCGAGAGATTTTTCTGCAAAAACGAATTTCGTTTACCAAGCAAAAGATTCGCCGGCGGAAACGGATTTCGTGAACTCAACGAGGAGTTGCACGCATTGTTCGACGACGGCGATATCGACGACTTCGCCCGGCGTGTGCATATAGCGCAACGGCACGGAAATCAAGCCGGCGGCAACGCCTCCGTTTGCCATTTGAATGACGCGTGCATCCGTTCCCGTCGGGCGCGATTCCGCTTCGAGCTGATACGGAATGCCGAGTTTTTCGGCGGCGGCAACGAGCTTGTCGAACACGATCGGATTGATGTTCGGGCCGCGGCAAATCACGGGACCGCCGGAAAGCGTGATGCGTCCGAATTTGCGGTTGTCGGCGTCCGGATGGTCGGTCGAGTGCGTAACGTCGATGGCAATCCCGACGGTCGGATTCAGCCCTTGGGCGGCGGTTTGCGCGCCGCGCGTGCCGATTTCTTCCTGCGTTGTTGCGACGGCGTCAACACGCACGGCGAGTTTCTTTTCTTTCGCCAAGCGGCGAGCGGCTTCCATCGCGATGTAGCAACCGGCACGGTCGTCAAAAGCGCGGGCAACGGCGACGGAACCGTTCAGAATCTCGACGGTTTCGTCGTAAACGGCGGGATCGCCGATGGCAACGCGTTTGAGCGCGTCTTCGCGGGAACTCGCTCCGATATCGATCCACATTTCGTGAACTTCGGGCACTTTCGTGCGTTCGGACGGGCTCATCAGGTGAACGGCGCGCTTTCCGGTAACGCCGAGTACGATGCCGTTTTTCGTTAAAATCAAAACACGGCGGCCGCTCGGAATAATCAGATCGTGCCCGCCGAGCAGGTTGAAGTAGAGGAACCCTTTGTCGTCGACGTAGGAAATCTGAAGCCCGAGTTCGTCGATGTGCCCGGCAAACATGACGGAGGTTTTTGCCTTCGGATTGAGCGTCGCGATGCGATTGCCGAGCACGTCTTTGCGATACTCGTCGGCGACGGTTTTCATGTATTTATCGCAAACCGCCTGCGCTTCGAATTCATGTCCGGTGGGAGCTTTAGCTTCGAGGAGTTCCCGCAGGAAGGCGGGAATTTCGAAGGTTTTTTCGCTCTTCGGGGCAGAAACCTTTTTCGCCATGATTTTACCTTTTTGAAAAAATTATTGCGCGGGAACGGCTTCGGGCTCGACAACGGCAGGAACGGCGTCGGCAACAGGTTCTTCCTCGCCGAGAACTTCCGCTTCCGCCACGTCGGAAACCGTTTCCACTTCCGTCATTTCCGGCTCAGCTTCTTCTTCGGCGGCGACGGGTTCGACCTTCGATTTCGTCAATTCAAAGAACGTTACGGATTTCATCGGCACGCGCGCACCGAACTCAAAGTCCGCGTAATCCGCTTCTTCGACATCGCCGGAAATAACGCGCTTTGAGCGACCGATTTCGTTACGGTTACGGTCAAAGGCACGCAAAATCACGGGCGATTTGAAAAGCTTGGAATACGAAACATAAAGCACCGCTTTCTGGTTCTTCCCCGTTTCGATGCTGACGCGTTCCACATTGACGCCGTCTTCGCGCAAGGCGTCGAAGTAAACGACGGGAACGGACACGGTCGCGACAGAGACGATTTCCGTCTTTTCCCACGGTTTAAATACGGCGAGAGCCGCGCCGCCGGCGACGAGCGCGAACAAACCGACTACTGCAAGAATGTTTTTAATCATAAGGGGGACATTCTTGCCCGAATCGGCGGGAAAAGCAAGTCTAACGAATTCCACGACAACGGAAACATTTCCCGAAAAACGCATTTTCTGCCAGGATTCGAAAAGTTCCGACGCGCAAAGTCGAAACGTCCTTGCGTTCCCGGGCAGATTGAACGACAATGACGGAGTTGCGAAAAAAACCTCAGACCTGTGCCCTTTTGATTTCGACCTATAATTGGCCGGAAGCGTTGCGGCTTGTTCTCGAAAGCATTAAAACACAAACGAGAATGCCTGACGAAGTCATCATCGCCGATGACGGAAGCGGGAACGCCACGCGGGAACTTATCGAAAATTTTCAAAAAAATTTCCCCTGCCCGCTAATCCACGTCTGGCACGAGGACGACGGATTTCGTAAGTGCATCATTTGGAACAAAGCCATTGTGCGGTGTTCGTGCGATTACATTGTTCAGATTGACGGCGACTGCGTTTTGTCGCCGCGCTTTATCGAAGACCATTTGGCAAACGCGCGTCCGGGCTGGTTTACCTGCGGGAGCCGCACTTTGCTGACGCGGGAACGCACGGCGCAAGTTCTCGCCGCGGGAACGTCAAGCTTAACGCCGTTTTCTCCGGGAGTTTGCAACAAGTTCAATGCCGTTCGCATTCCCTTGCTCACTCGTTTCTTTCGGGAACGCTATCGCCGGGGAAAACCTTATATTTCCAAAGGATGCAATATGGGATTTTGGCGAAAAGATTTAATTGCCGTCAACGGTTACAACGAAAGCATTTCCGGTTGGGGGCGCGAGGATGCGGAAATCGAAGTTCGCCTGATGAAACTGGGGATTCGGCGGCAATCGTTAAAATTTGCCGGAGCGCAGTATCACCTTTTTCACAAAGAAAACGACCGCTCCCGCGACGCGAAAAACATCGAAATCCTCAATCGAGCCCTCGCCTCGCCCGAATTTTGGACACCGCACGGCATTGTGAAGAAATAAAATTCTAAAATCGGTTTTTATGGAAAAAAAAATCCCGGGAATTAATTTTATTTTTCACACCATCGCACGCGCCGGCGGCATGGAGCGCGCCGTCGTTGACATGATTTGCGGTTTCGCGGCGAAAGGCATTCCCGTGCGCGGCATTGCAATGCGCACCGATATTTCCGTCTTTCCGGAAAATCTTCGCGATAAAATTGAGCTGATTCGCGTTCCCGCAAAATTTCCGTGGAATCTCTCGCAACGCTTTGCGAATTGGGACTTTGAAAACCGCGCCGTGAGCTTTTGCAAACCCGAGTGGAAGATTATCAGTGCCTCGCGCGTTCCCGCGCCTACAGATATGGCTATTTCCGGCGGCACACATCTCGCGCACTTACAGAAAAAAGGCAAAAAGAAGCCGTCGCTCACGGACAAAATGACGATGTCGCATGAATTTGCGCTCTACAAAAATGCAAAAATCTGCGTCGCACACTCGCAAATGACACGCGATGAAATTGTTGCGCTCAATGCCACTCCGCCGGAAAAAGTCGTTTGCCTGTTTCCGCCGATCGACACCTCGAAATTCAATCTCGAAACACGCCGTTCCCGCCCGGAAGTGCGAAAATCCTGGGGCGTAAAAGATTCCGACTTCGTATTGCTTTTTCCGTCGAACAATCACGCGCTTAAAGGCGCAGATTTAATTCTCGCCGCGCTTGATGAAATAAATGATCCGGAAATCAAACTCGCCGTTGCTTCACGCCGCCCGATTGATCACCCGAGAGCGATTAATATCGGCTTCCGCAAAGACGTGGAAAAATGCTACGCTGCGGCAGATACGACTATCCTTGCCAGCAAATACGAAGCCTTCGGGCTCGTTGCCGTAGAATCTATCCTCTGCGGAACTCCGGCTCTTCTTTCGGAAGCCTGCGGAGCGACGGACGCGCTTTGCGAGCCGGGCTGCATCAAATTTTCGCGCACTCCGGAAGGCGTCCGCTCCGCAATTGAATCTGCACGGGAACACCACCGCACGGGAACGCTGGCTCTCGATGCGCCGGAAAAATCCGTTCTCTACCCCTACTCGCTTGAACTCCATATCGACGCTCTTTTGGAGCATCTTTAAAGAGGAGCTAAACTTTTTTCAGCACTTCCGTGTGCGCGACTAAGTCGTGCAAGCGTGCGAGCCACGGACGGCTGAAAATAAACGTGTTGCGTTTGAATTTTTCCCATTTCGCAGCTGCATTCAGGCGCGGGAGAATGTCGCGCTTGTCGTTAAATGAAACCGAGCCTTTCGCCGTCGTAAATTGCGCGGCAAAACCTTCCTCCTTGGCAATTTTCACCGAAATATCGGAATAGTGCCCCCACGGCCAAAACATCAGTTTCGGGGCGCGCCCCGTAATTGTATTGATTTCGCAGATACAGTTTCTCAAATCCGCACGAAGCGAATTTTCAAAATCGTTCCCGGAAACGCCCGTTCCCGCCGCCGCGATGGAACTGATTTCCCGGTTGTTTTTAATGTGCTTCGTCCCGTGAGCCTCAATCGACCAGCAACCGGAATCGTGCATTGCTCGCACTTCAGCCCGGGACAAATAGCAAAGCGTATCTCCGGACGGAGCCATTTGCTCCGCATCAAGATTGTGACGCTCGACAATTTCTTCGGGAACGTCGCCGAGGCTTCGCACGGGAGCGTCATGCAGAAAGCCCGCCGAGAGAGCCAATGCCGCTTTCAAGCCGTGCTTTTTCAAAATCGGTGTCGCGTAAAACCAATTATCCAACCACCCGTCGTCAAAGGAAAGCATCGCGTAGCGTCCGCTCGGGTTTCCGAATTTCCCCTGAATAAACGCCAACGCGTCTTCCGGGGAAAGGATCGTAAAACGTTCCCGAATATAATCCAGCTGACGCTCAAAAACGTCGGTGCTCAATGCGTCCGGATGCGGCTTCGGCAAAACTCGATGATAGGTAAAAACGGTGAGAGGCATAAGTAGACTTTAGCACTCCGGGGAAATACTGGCAAATTGGAATTTACCTTGCCCGCAACGGGGAAACTCGGATATTATTCGGGCAATGTCCCCGGAAACAAAAGAACCTCAAAAACTACCTCTTTCCGTCGTTATTGTTGCCCGAAACGAAGAGAAAAATATCACCGAATGCCTGGGAAGCGTTGCTTTCGCCTCCGAAATCGTAATCGTCGATGATTTTTCTACGGACAACACGAAATCGCTTTCCGAAAGCCTCGGAGCGAAAGTTTTTCAACGCGCGATGGCGGGCGACTGGGGCGCGCAACAAACATTTGCCATCGCGCAAGCAACACAACCGTGGATCTTACTCTTGGATTGCGACGAGCGCATCACACCGAAGCTTGCGGACGAAATACGGGAACGCGTTCTTTCCGGGGAAAAAACCGCTTACGCCATCAAACGCATCAATCATTTTAAAGGGATTCGCGTCAACCACGGCGTTTTGCGTCCGGATTTTGTTCCGCGTCTCATGCCGCGCGAAGGTTCCCGCGTTGAGGGCTTTGTGCACCCGAAAATCATTTTCCCCTACCCGCTGAAAAAGCTTCGTGAGCCGATGCTCCATTTTACTTATGAAAAATGGAGCACATATTTAAACAAACTTGAAAAATACACGCGCCTTGCCGCCGAAAAAGCTTTCGCGGAAGGCAAGCGTGCAAAATTTTTCAAAGACATCGTTTTTCGTCCGGCATTTGCCTTTTTCAAAATGTACGTACTTCAAGGCGGATTTCTTGACGGGAAAATCGGTTGGATTCTCTCTGTAAACCACTACTTCTACACGGAAATGAAATATGTGAGGCTGTTCTTCCTTCAACGGGAACGCGCCTCCGACACGCAAAAATGATCTCTCCGCTCCGTATCGACAATTTTTCCCTCTCAGCCTCCGAGCAAAAGTTTACCGAAGCGTTCCCGCAAATCCGCGAAATATTAGACAAGCGAAAAGGGAAAGTTTTGGCGGACAGGATGGACGCGCCCAAGCGCAAGCGCCTGATTCTTAAAACCGAAATCGCGGGAACGCCTGTCGTGATCAAGCGGGAACTATTCGTTTTCCGTTTTGACCGTTCACTCAAGGCGTTCCTTTTCGGCTCCGATGCCAAAAATATTTTCAAAATCACCCGTCGCGCGCGGGAACGCGGATTCACCAAGAT
Source organism: Opitutales bacterium (assembly GCA_017531845.1). GTDB lineage: Bacteria > Verrucomicrobiota > Verrucomicrobiia > Opitutales > UBA953 > Spyradosoma. Next base: position 40,883 of record JAFXKI010000001.1, read on the forward strand.
TCCGAAAACATTTCTGGTTGCCGAAAAATTTTCCGGAGGAATTTTAAAGGAAACAATTTCGGTCACGGAATTTTTGGACGGTGCGCCCCTGCGTCCGCCGATTTCTCCGGACCGGGCGGAAGAAATCAAAAATCTTCTCACGGAAAGCCACGCCCACGGCATCATTTCCGGCGATGTTCAATTCGATAATTTTATGGTAACACCCGATGGCATAAAGCTTATCGACTTTCGGGGAAATAAGGTTTTTCCGTGGCTCGCCAAAGCCCGCGACCGCCTTCAGCTCGAATTCACCCTCGGCATTCCCGTCGGAAAATACGGCATTGCGGAAAAGCTCTTTCTCTTTTTAAACTTTCTCAGAAATTTCTACAGAAAACTCTACGGAAAACCACCCCAACACAGCTAATCCGACACCACCCAAGTTCAGCCACTGATAGCGCAGATTTTCACAGATGTTTCTTTGAGCGAAGCGGCTTCCAAGTGCTTCGCGGGAACGCCGATGCCCCCAATTTAAAGAAATAAAGCCATGAATGAAAATTTAACGGAAAAAGATTTGAATCCCGCGACCGGAAAGAAAAAAGTATTTGTCTCGGGCTGTTACGATATGCTCCACAGCGGGC
>JAFXKI010000006.1 GCA_017531845.1 Opitutales bacterium
ATCCCGAACACGCTCGTTAAGCCCTCAACCGCCGATGGTAGTGCAGCCACGCTGCTGTGTGAGAGTAGGTCGTCGCCAGTCTATACGGAGCCCGTTCTTCTAAAATGAGGAACGGGCTCCTTTCGTTTTCGGAAAAAAAAGCAAGGACTCAGTCCGTGTATTTTTCACGAATCTATTCACACATGTTTCCATACATATCGAACAAGCCGAATTTGTTAGGTTGTTTCTTCCCAACAGGATGTCTTTCGTGATTAGAATTTTCGTTGTACCAACCAGCTTTTTCTAAGTAGTCTGCTGTATTCCCGCCAGTGTTAAATTTTGTCTTAAGAGGTTAGCTTTCTGCAAAACTCGACAGCTTCATTCCACGAGACATTCTCAACGGGGAGGTTGTCTCCTTTAAAATGCGAAGGGTTGTTGCCCATTACTAATTGATATTGCTTTTGTGTGATTTCGTAGATGCTTACATCAACTCCGTATGGACCCTCTCGTAAAGTTGGCGTATCCTGAGGTGGAGGACCGGGAGGAGGAGGTGTGCCTCTCAAAAAGAATACGCAGAGAAGTGTTGCGTGTGCGATAACACTAAGAATTAGTTTTTTCATAGGAGAGAAGATTAAAGTAGATCTGTTAAGGTTGCGATAATTCCGGCTCGATAGTGGTTGGTACTGACAGAGATGGAAGGGGGAAGTGGTGATGATGCGCTTGATGTTCGATAGGGTCGTTTTGCTTCCAGTGCGAAGGATGTTAATTTGGAATAAATGGCGAGATTTTCGCTTTGAGCCGCGCAGATAATTACGTCGCATCTCGCTTTTTCAATAATCAAATCACGAACCGGATTGATGAGATTTACTCCGCCTCCGCATGAAAAAATGCCCAGGCGAAATTTGGGAAAATCACTTAACTTTTCGATGTTCATAACGGCAATCATGTCGTCGCAGTATTTCCCGATACTTGCTCCACCCAAAAATGTGTAGTTTATTTTTCCGAAAGGCATGTTTTTAAAAATTAAATTTTCGAAAACATTGATGATTGCGCGGACAAAACTCTCAAAAAAACAACTTTCCGTGCTTCCCGCGTTTTCCGTGGCTCAAAAATATCACCGCAGGACTGCCACAGCGCGAAAAACACGTTCCCACCTGACACCGGCACTTTACAAATCATTCTTTAGCCAAATCAAAAAAAATTAGAAAAAATGCGGGAACGTGTGCGCTTTTCTTCCAAAAGGAGTTACTATGAAGAAACGATATATTGGATGCATAGCTTTTTTCGTCGCCGGATGCTCTTTGGCTTGCGCGGGAACGGTTACGGTCGAAACAGCGGAGAAAGATAATCAGGGAACGTATTACGGATTTACGTTGGCTCTTGGAAGCGGCTCGGCGGCACTTACGGATCCGGGAAATATTTTGGCGGAACATGCCGGAACGTTGGTCTCCCTTGATAGCGTGGATGTGTTGGCGCGCTCAAGCGGCTCCTATGAGGACTCTCGCCTCGCGGTCTATTCCTTCGTCGAAGACGGGAATGTGGGCGATTTTGTCGGGCTGTCCGAAAGTGTATCTTTTTCTCCCAATACAAATTTAAATTTTCAATTTGAAGGCATCGAATTGGAACTCGGGAAACGCTATCAGTTTTTGTTTGTAGATAAAAACGCGACGGCTACGTTGCTGACAAATGCCGATGAAAGCACGATCCCGCTTCTGACCTTGTATCAGCAACATGCCATGCCGTTGGGAATTGCCGTGACGGCGGACCAATACAGCGGTTCTATGCTTCCGAGCGGATGGGGAATCTATAAGAACTCCGGGCTAAACTCGTGGGAAGGTCATCGCATGCCGGTCGCGTCGGTTACGGTTTCTTCGGCTGAAATTCCGGAACCGGGAACGTTCGGCGTTCTCGCCGGCGTCGGAGTGCTTCTGCTTGCGGCTTCCCGTCGGCGACGGAGGAAAAATACTACAGCGGATTCTCGGGAACACGAGATTTCGCCGTCTTGAAGCTCTGATATTTCCCGGAGTGATTGCGAGCAGAGAAAGCGGCATAAATCGCATTTTCCGTGTCACTCGCTTCTTCGTAAAGATCGGAAAGCATGCCAAAATATGCCGCCTGATACGGCGTTCCCGCCGCAAGAATATTTCGGCAGGCGAGGATGAGCAGCGGGAGATTTTGCGCTCTAAGATTGGGCGATGAGCAGAGCGTCTTCATCTGGTATTCGGCAACGTATATATTATCCGGATACTTTTTTAGAAGACGTTCACAAATTTTTCCGACTGCGTCGAATTCGCCTTTAGAAAAAGGTTCGCCGATGAGCAAGTCTGCCGCAGCGATTTCAAGAGCCGGGTGCTTTTCGATTTCCTCCTGTATTTCAGCGATGCGTTCCCGCACTTCGTTAAATTTTGATTGGCGCACGAGATTACGTATTTTTGAAATTTCTCCCGAAGTGCGGATGAAATTTTTATGTTCTTTCGCCCGGCGGGCGGATGCGCTTTGGTGGTCGTAATCGGCGCGAGTCGCTTCCTCGAAAATCCATTCCGGCAAATCCTGCTCGGCGCCGGCCCAAATCACCTTCCCGTCGCGAAGTGCGGCAACGGCGGGAACGGCGGAAACGTTAAAAAGTTTTTCCAATGTTTGTTTGTCGGCGTCCGCGGGAAGAACCGCAACGGCATACGGGGTTTCGTTGCGCGGGAACGTGAGTTCTTTTTGAGCTCTTCCCGGCGTTTTTTCGACGGCAAGCACGACGATTTGCGCGCCGGGAACGCGTGCCGATTTTTCGTCAAACCACCGTGCCGGACCCCGGCGGAAGAACGAGTTTTGTGAGGTTTCGGAAAGCGGACCCCAAAAATCTACAAAGAGTATTCCGTTTTGCGGGAGCGTTTCCGGGCATTGTCCGCGAAGCCATTTAAGGGAACTGAAAAACTTGATGACGTTCCCGGTCTCCGGAGTGGTTGAAGCAACGCGCGGCGGATTTTTCGCTGACGGTGCACACGTTTTCTCGGGCTTGAACATCGCTGTGAAATCTTCGGGAACGGCTTGCGCTTCTGTGTCCAATTTGTCGAAAAGGCAGAGCAGTTGCGGATTCTGCGAGAGTTTTTCGCGAAGTTTCCGGAGGCGGGCATGTTCTGCGGAAAGCTCCCACGCGTTTTTCCGCGCGGAGAGCGCGTCGGAATCATCTCCGCGCGCGTCGTAAACATCGGCGATACGCGTGAACAGGAAACTGCGTTGCTCCGGCATGTCGCCGCAAAGCGCGAGTGCTCGTTCTAAGCATTCGAGCGCGAGGGCGAGATTTCTCTCTTCGGCGGGAACGTCGTCGGTGCTTTGAATAAAATTGGCGACGCGCAACTGGCACTGAAAGCTTTCCGGAAATGCGTCTGCGAGGCGACGGAGACAGGCGTTAAGCTTTCGAAAATCTTCATTTTTGAGTGCCTGATAAACGGGAATTTCAAGGGCTTCTATTTTTTGCCGCTCGGGAACGCTGAGATCGCCAAGGAGTTTTTGAAGCTCCGTCTCTGCAGTTTCTGTTTTCCCTTCGGAAAAGAGCGTTGCAATTTCCTGCACTCTTTTTTGTGCTTCCGAGGCGCGTTCCCGCGGAGATTTCACAAAATCTGCGGAGAAATCCGGACGCGTCATCGCGTTTACAATTTCGGAAGAGAGGCGCATCGGATGCCCTTTCCAGAGCACGTTCCCGTTTTTGACAGCGAATGCAAAAGGAATCCCGACGACTTTTAGCGGCTTCAGCCACTCGGCTTCCGTGTTCTTTTTGGTGTCGACTGCGATGGTATAGGTCGGCGGGGTGCTACGCTTGGCGAGAAAATTTTTCAGCGTTTTCGGATCTGCTCGGTCCCGGATATTCACGCCGATGATTTGAACGGGAAGTTTTTTTCGAAGCGTGTCCTGATGAATGGCTTCGATGTGCGGAATCGCCGCTAAGCACGGACCGCACCATGTTGCCCAAAATTCAAAGATGTAGACCTTGTCTTTTTCCCATCGCACAACGGGTTCGCCTTGAAGCCATTCTGCAGGAAGCCCGCTTTCCGGCAACGAGAGCGTTTGTTGATGAGAGGTCGCGGACGCGCTTGGCGCAGAAGGCTCTGTTTGCGTTCCCGCACCGACGGAAAAAGCCGTGGAGGCAAAAAGAGAGAATGCAACGAGAAATGTTTTTTTCAACATGGGGTAGAAAACAGAAGGAGGGTAATGATTTTTTATATACGAAAAAAAACGTTCCCGCGCGGGCTGTTTTTTTGCGGGAACGTTTTTCGTATTAAGCGGAGTTTATTCTTTTTTGCCCCAAAGCCGTTCAAGGCGGGCAATAGTGCAATCTCTGCAGGACTCGTTTGTCATGATTTCGAGCGCGGAGCGTCCTGCCGGAAGGAAGGGCAAAACGTGTTCGCCGTAGGGAACGACGACATCGAGCACGAAGGGGCCCGGAGTATCGAGCATTTCGCGCATGGCATCGTGTAATTCTTCGCGCTTGATGACGCGGCGACCGTTGACGCCGAAGCCCTTCGCGATGGTTACAAAATCCGGATAAAGCCCGGGAACGTTATCCGGAGAGCCGATGTTGTTGACGTCGCCGAGCAGGGTTTGCCCGCGGTTGGAACCGTAGAAGCAGTCTTCCCATTGAGCGACCATTCCGAGGAACTGATTGTTCAGGATAACAATTTTGACCGGAAGTTTTTCAACCGACATCGTCGCAAGTTCCTGAATGTTCATGAGAACGGAGCCGTCGCCGTCCACGTTGACGACGATTTTATCCGGGTGGGCGGCGGCGACACCGCAGGCGGCGGGAACGCCGAAGCCCATTGTGCCGGAGCCGAGCGAGCTGATGAACGTGCGCGGATTTTTAAAGTGATAATATTGCGGCGTCCACATTTGGTGTTGTCCGACACCCGTGCAGACAATGGCTTCGCCTTTCGTTTCTTGGTAAAGGGCTTCGATAGCTTCCTGCGGCATGATATGCGGAGAGCCGTGGCGGTCGTAGCTGAACGGGAACGGATGTTGTTTTTTCCAACCGTCAATGATTTTGAACCATTCTGTCAGATCGGGCTTTTTAAAGTTTGTGCGTTCGGCGAGATCGATGAGACGTTCGAGGGCGTCGTGAATTTCGCCTTCAATCGGAAATTGAACGCGCTTGTTTTTGTTGTGCTCGGCGCGGTCGATGTCGAAATGAACGATAGTTGCGTTCGGCGCAAAGGTTTTGACCGGACCGGTGATGCGGTCGTCAAAGCGCGCGCCCATCGCGATCAGCAGGTCGGAATGATAAACCGCCCAGTTACCGGCAACGGTACCGTGCATACCGAACCAATAGAGCGATTGCGGATCGTCCGGCGGGAACACGCCGAGCCCCATTAACGTGGATGCGACGGGAACGCCGGTGAGTTTTGCAAATTTGCGGAAAAGCTCCGTAGATTCCGACGAAATAATCCCGCCTCCGATGTAGAGCACCGGTTTTTTTGCGGAAGAAATGAGATCCAGGACAAGCTTGAGCTCGTCGTCCATCGCGTGCTTTTTGCCGGGAATTTTTGTCGGAAATTCGTCGATGGATTTCGGGAATTTCGGCGTAAAAAGGGCTTGTTGGACGTCCTTCGGAATATCGATAACGACGGGACCGGGACGTCCGCTCGTTGCGATTTTAAAGGCTTTGAACATAATTTCCGGCAGTTCTTCCGCCTTGAGAGCGAGGAAGCTGTGCTTGACGATGGGAAGCGTCATGCCGAAAAAGTCCGTTTCCTGAAATGCCTGTTTCCCGATGAATTGAGAGAAAACCTGTCCGGTGATGAAGATGACGGGAATGCTGTCCATGAACGCATCGGCAATCGCTGTAACGAGATTAGTTGCGCCGGGGCCGCTGGTTGCAAAGCACACGCCCGGTTTGCCGGTAGAACGCGCATAGCCGCTTGCCATGAAGCCGCCTCCCTGTTCGTGACGGGGGAGGATGATGCGCATTTTTTTTGTTTTGGAAAGAGCTTGGTTCAGTTCGATGGCGGAACCGCCCGGATAGGCAAAAACCGTGTCTACGCCGAGAAGCTCAAGGCAACGAACGACGACGTCTGCGCCGCGCATTTTCGGGCTGCTCTCCGCAGCTCCTGCTTTCAAAAGGGTCGGTTTTCCGGAGTCTTCAGTTTGGCTCATAGCGATTTAGTTCAGTAAAAAACCGAAATTTTAAAGCAAAGCTTGCGTTCCCGCAAATTGAAATTTGCCGAAGTTTGCTTCCGCAAAAGTTGAAGAGTTGAACGGCTTAAAAGTTTAACCGGCTTTGTCGAGAGATTTACCTGTTTTTAGTTTAAAAAAAAGATTACACCTTCGTTTTGTTTGCAAAACGAATAAACTCTCTAGCACTTGAGCATTTAAACTAAATTGAAATTTAGCTACGGCAAATTTCAATTTTCTGCAAGGAATTGCGCGGTAAGGTCGTAGAGCCGCTTGGAATCAAGGAGGAACGAGTCATGCCCGCTGACGGCTTCGATTTCGGCGTAGCGTGCGTCCTTTCCGGCGCGTTGGAGCGCGAGAACGATTTCGCGGTTTTGCCAAGGCGGATAAAGCCAGTCCGTTGAAAATCCGATGACGAGCGCGCGAGCCTTGATATCGGCGAAAACCTGATCGAGGGACCGTTTTTCCGAAAGGTTGAAGCGATCCGTTGCCTGTGTAATGTAGAGGTAGGAATTGGCGTCAAAGCGATCGAGGAACTTGTCTCCCTGGTGGTGCAAATAGCTTTCGATCGGGAACGTGATTTTTCTTAAAAATTCGCTGGTGGCAATGCGTCCGCCCGGCAGTTCTATACGCGGATCTTTGCGCGTTTTCATCGTTAAACTGAAGTCCGAGAGATACGTGATGTGCGCCATCATGCGCGCAACGGCGAGCCCGGTGCGGGGACCCGTGCCTTCGAGTTCGCCGTAGTATCCGCCAAGCCAGTTCGGGTCTTGGACGATAGCGGCGCGGGCGACGGCATTGAAGGCGATCGCTTGCGTGTTTTGGCGCGCCGTGCATGCCATCGCTACAATGTTTTTCACGGCATCGGGATATTCAATTGCCCAAAGAAGCGTTTGCATTCCGCCCATGGAGCCGCCGATAACGGCGTGAAGTTTTTTGATTCCGAGGAAATCGACAAGTGCCTTTTGCGCGCGCACCATATCGCGTAGCGTGAGCACGGGAAAGTCAATGCCGTAGGGATCGCCGGTGGCGGGATTAACGGATTTCGGTCCCGTGGAGCCGCTACAACCGCCAAGACAATTGGAGCAAATGACAAAATATTTGCGTGTGTCGACGGCTTTGCCTTCTCCGATAAAATGATCCCACCAGCCGGGGCGCTTGTCTTCCGGACGGTGCTTCCCGGCGACGTGATGGTCGCCCGTGAGAGCGTGGCAAATCAAAACGGCGTTCGACTTGTCGGCATTGAGCTTCCCGTAAGTTTCGTAACGGATGGTAAATTCGGGAATTTCTCCGCCGAGTTCGAATGCGAATTTTTTTTTGCAAACGAAATCCTGCGGGGAAACCAAAAGCGTTTCCGCGCCGTCGTTTTTACCGGGATTCGAATCTTCGTCGTCGGTCATGAGGAGAAAATTTAGCCGAGGGTTTTCAGAAAGGCTGTCAGTCGCGGGAACGCGGAAAGAATGGCGTCACGCGCGGTGCGATAGTCATCGGCGTTTCCGCCGAACGGGTCGGGAACTTCGCGCGGGAACGTATTTTTCGGGAAAAATTCTCCGATACAAAAAACCTGCGCCGGAAGCGTTTTTAGCGCGTGAACGTGTCCGGGAGTCATTCCGATAAAAATATCGTTTGCGTTCAGCGCAACGTCCGAAGCCCGGCGGGAACGGTGTGCAGACAAATCGCCGCCGTTTTCTTTTACTGCCATGCGGGCGTTTTCGGTGGCGGGTTCTCCGTATGCTGCCCCTAATCCGAAAGATTCTGCGTGAAATTTTTCCGACAATCCGACCCGATCTAATTCTGCACGAAAAAGTGCCGCCGCCATCGGGCTCCGGCAAGTATTGCCGGTGCAAACAAAATAAATGGTGCGGGAACGAGGCATGGAGAAAGTTTTTTAAAGGTAGCGCGGAGGCGGGAACGCCGCAATGTGATTTTAATGGCGGCGGAGCGCGCGGCGCACATAACGTTCGTCGTCGCGCTTTTTCATGTCGTTGCGCTTGTCGAAAAGTTTTTTCCCCTGGGCGAGCGCGATTTCGACTTTGACCAGACCGTGGCGAAAATAAAGTTTGGTCGGCACGATGGTTTTCCCGCCGGAGCGGATTTCGGCGACAAGTTTGCGGATTTCGCGCGCGTGCAAGAGAAGCTTTCTCGGGCGGTAGGGCTGGTGATTATTGGTGTTCCCGAAGTCGTATTCGGAAATGTGAGCGTGGTAAAGAATCGGGATGGAGCCGTTGTCGATACGGACAAACGCATCGGCGATATTTGCGCGTCCGAGGCGCACGGCTTTGACTTCCGTTCCCGTAAGCGCAATGCCCGCTTCAAAGCGGCTCTCGAGAAAATAATCCCGTGAGGCTTTGGGGTTACGGACTTCCGAAAGTCGCTTGTTATCTTTTTTTTTGCTCACGAATTTTAGAAAAAGAAAAAGGGCAGACGACTCGCTCCGGTATTTGGAACGCCGCGTCCGCCCGTTTCCCGCTTTTTGTTTGAAGCGCGTTTTAGCGCGAGGTTTCCGGCAATTCGTAGGAGAGCTTGCCTTCGATGATTTCGCGGAGGGCGATATCTTCGGGTTCGAGTTTCTCAAGGGATTCGATCAGCGGAGTCATGCCTTCGTGCTGAAGCTGATGAACACGGTGAGAAACGACATTGATAAGAATGTTCGGATCCTTAATGACTTTGTTCGCTTGTTTCAGATAATCTTCTCTCACGGCTGTAAAATGTTTAGTGAACGAAAAAAGATGTCGAATTCCGCTTCTTCTTGCAAGAAATTTTAAATTGTATTTCCGGATTATTTTGAAAAATGCCGGTCGGTTTTCGTCGCGTCTCCGTGCAATACGGGAACGCGCAAGTCAAAGGCGGGGAACGGCAGCAAGCAACGTTTTCGTGTAATCGGATTGTGGCGATCCGTAAACTTCTTCCGGCGTGCCGCGTTCAATAATCTCTCCGCTACGCATTACCAGGACGTAGTCGCTCAAATCTTCGACAACCGCCAAGTCGTGCGCGACAAACAGATAGGCGACACCGGTTTGCGCCTGAATTTTTTTCAAAAGGTCTATGATTTGAGCCTGAACGGAAACGTCCAACGCGGAAACGGGCTCGTCGCAAACGATGAGTTCCGGCTTTACGGCGAGCGCGCGTGCGATGGCGATGCGCTGACGTTGCCCGCCGGAAAATTCGTGCGGATAGCGCAGGCGATGAGCCGCGTTGAGCCCGACTTGCTCCAACAACGCAACGATTTCGTCTTCGCGTTCCCGCGCTGTCATTTCGGGAAAATGGATTTCGAGCGGCTCGGAGAGAACGTTGGAAACCGTTTGGCGCGGATTGAGCGAGGCGTAGGGATTTTGAAAAATCATTTGAATTTTCCGTCGAAGCGGGAGCGGCATCCGTGCTGTCGGGAAACGTGAAATCTCATCGTTCCCGCAAAATATTTTCCCGGAATCAATGCTTTGAAGCCGAAGGATTGCGCGACCGAGAGTGGATTTCCCGCACCCGGATTCTCCGACTAAACCGACGGTTTTCCCGGCGGGAATTTCAAAGGAAACACGGTTCACTGCCGTGAAAATTTCCTTGCCGCCGAACCCGAAAAATTTCCGCGTTCCCGTGCGTCTCAAAAATTTTACGGAAACGTTTTCTACACGAAGAATAGGAGACGGGGCGCGCATCGAAATTCTTTCTTTTTACGGATTTTGGCGGTTTTTGCGGAAAACCCGGTTACACCTCGCTTAAAATTTCGTTCAATTTTATCCACGCCGGAGCGGGAACGCATTCCGGTCGGGAAAGCGCATCGATCCCGAATTGAGGAAGAATTTCCAGCCAAGCGTTGATTTTTTCCGACGGGAAAAATGCGTCTGTTGCCGCTCTTTTCAGTGCGGAACCAAGTTGCTTGCGTCGGTAAATGAAAAGCTCCCGAATAATTTTGCGTGCTGTCCGGCAAAAAATGACCGGATTTTCCCGGCACCGCAGATGCAACAAATACGAATCGACTTTCGGTGGCGGAAAAAAACATTGCGCGGGGACTTTGTGCCCGGGAAGGCGCTCGTAAGCCGCTTCGAGAATGACGGAAAGTGCGCCGTAGTTTTTTGTTCCCGCGGTTGCGGTAAATCGGTCAGCCGCTTCTTTTTGAAGCATCAGAACAAGCGTTGTCGGCAAATTTCCGCTTTCCAAAACCGCATCCATCCACGGCGTGGAAATCGCGTAGGGCAGATTGGCAACGATTTTGAAGGGCGTTCCCGCCGGTTTTTTTTGCGGGAACGCGGCAAGCGGGAAATCCATCGCGTCGCCTTCCGTTAAATCAAAATTTTCCGGATAATGCGGCGCAACGCGTTCCCGCAGATGCGCGGCGAGGGTGGCATCGCGTTCTACCGCGAAAACCTGCGCGCCCGCCTGCAGAAGCGTTGTCGTTAAAGTGCCCAAGCCGGGACCGACTTCTACGACAACGTCTCCGGCGCGAATTTCGGCAAGCTCAAGCGACTTGCGGACGATGTTGCCGTCCACGAGAAAATTTTGTCCGAGCCATTTTTTCGGAGAATGCGAAAGGAGCGCGAGCAGTTCTCGTGTCGTGTTCAGATTGTAAGGTCCCGTCAGCATTTTTTACGTAAAAGAAACTTAGCCTTTTTTCCCGACTTTTGCGAGCAAGACCATGCCGGCGACGAAAAGTAAGGTGATGGATGCAATACCCGCACGCGTGGAAAGCAGACCGTCGCTCCCACTTGGGAAGACCGCAGCGATGACTGCGAGAAGAATCGGTCCGAGAACGGTTGAGCAACGTCCGATCATGCTGTAAAAGCCGAAGAAGGAAATTTCCCGCCCGGAGGGAATGAGCGTGGCGAAAAAAGAACGCGACAGTGCCTGGACGCCGCCTTGCACCATGCCGATAAGCGCAGCAAGAATGAACATCGGCGAGGTTTCAAAACCGAGGAGCGTCAGCGTTCCCGTCGGCATCATTGAGCCGTAGAGCGCGACGCCGATATAAATCGAAAGCGCGGAGAAAAGCACAGGCTTTGCGCCGAAAATTTTTCCGAGTTGTCCGAAAATCATTGCGCAGGGAACGCCGAAAATCTGGACGATGAAGAGCGCGAGAAATAAATCGTTTTGAGAAAATCCGAGAGCGTTCCCGTAACGCACGGCGCTTGTGATGATGGTATGCACGCCGTCGATGTAGCAAAAATAGGCGAGCATGAACCAGCGGAGGCGGCGTTCCCGCCAAAACGCGATGCAGGTTTCGCGCAGGTTAAAAAAGTGTCGTCTCAGGCTCGTGTCTCCGGCACTTTCCGCCTGCTGCGGTGCTTCCCGGCGTAGCAGCAACGGGAACGCAAAAACTAACCACCAGAGCGCACCAAGCACAAACAGCCGTCCCGCGCCGAATGCTTCGCTATAAAATTGCATCCACAAAAAAATCCCTCCGAGCAAAAGCACGCCGCCGAGATAGCCGAGTGAAAACGAAACACCGCTGATAAAGTGCCGCCTCCCGGGTGCGGCGACATCGATCAACAACGAGTCGTAAAATAAATTTGCTCCGAAAAAACCGATGGCGGCGAGAACGTAAATCAGTGATGCCGCCTGCCACTCTCCCTCGCCGATAAACGCAAGCCCCGTCATCCCGGCAATGCCCGTTCCCGCGAGAACACGGAAAAATTTCATGCGCAAGCCGCCGGATTGCGCAATGACGGCAAGTAGCGGAGACAGCAAGGCAACGAAAATGCTCGCGCCCGCAAGTGTGACGGAATACCAAAACGTTTTTGCTTCGGGCTCCGGCAGCGACGTGCTCCAGTATTCGTTGAATAAAATCGGGAACAGCACGGCGAGCACGATCATCGAAAACGCCGTGTGCCCGAGGTCGTAAATCGCCCAGCGCGTTGCTCCGAAATAATTTTTTGAAGAAGAGGAATCTTCCATGTGAGGGATTTTCCGCGTTCCCGCATTTTTCCGCAAATTGAAATTTGTTGCTCGAAACGAGCAACAAATGCTGAAAAGTTTAAGAGCTTAGAAGTTTAGTTGTTTCGTAAGCGAAACAAGGAAAAGAATCCTTTTTTTATTTTATAAAAGTAAAATTCTCGGCATAGCCGATTAAACCTTTCAGCTTCTCAGCTTTTAAACATTTAGCGAACGCCTTGCGTTTGCTAAATTTCAATTTGCGGGATGTGCGGGAACGTGATTTTATCGCCGGAACGATGAACAAAGTCCTCAAACTGATTCTTGAAGGCGAGCAGCTTTCGACTGAGCAAATGGCTCGCATCCTCGAACTCACGCCCGCCGAAGTCGAAGCCCAAATCGCCCATCTTAAGGACGAAAAAATTTTGCTCGGATGGCGTCCGGTGCTCAATCCCGCATTTGACGAAGAAACGCGCGTTCGCGCCGTTATCGAACTGAAGGTTTCTCCGGATGTGAGCGGCGGGTTCGACCGCGTCGCCGAGCGCATCAGCCAGTTTGACCAGGTGGAAAGTTGCTACCTGATGTCGGGCGCCTACGACCTGCTCGTCATCGTAAATGCGGATAATCTTTACAAGGTCGCCAACTTCGTCCACAACCGGCTCGCGCGCATCGCCGGTGTTTTGTCGACGGGAACGCACTTCATGCTCCGCGCGTATAAAGAATCCGGATACACAATTGCCGCACCGGAAAAACCGGAGCGCCTTGCCGTTTCACAATAGTGAACAATAAACAGTGAATAAGGCAATGCGATGGATTTTGCCCAAGCAAAATCTTTGAAGAGAGAATTATTCACTAAAAAACTTTCCCCCATTCGTTTTATACTTTTTCAAAAATGAGAGATTTTCTTGCTTCTCACGTGCGCACGATGCCGAAATCCGGCATTCGAGATTTTTTCGCGATCGTTTCACAAATGAAAGACGCGGTTTCGCTCGGGATCGGCGAACCGGATTTCGTTACGCCGTTTCATATTCGCGATGCCGCTATTTCCGCGCTTGAACGCGGGCACACCAGCTACACGGACAACCGCGGCTTGATTGCGTTGCGCAAAGAAATTTCCAAATACGTCGCCGCCAATTACGGTCCGGAATACAATCCGGAAACGGAAATTATCACGACGGTCGGCGTTTCCGAAGCACTCGATGCCGTGTTGCGCGCAATTCTTAATCCGGGCGACAAAGTCATCTACCACGAGCCGTGCTACGTTTCGTATTGCCCGTCGATTAAACTTTGCCACGCGGAAGCCATCGCCGTGGAAACAAAGGCGGAAGACAAATTCGCCATCACAATCGAAGCTCTTCGCAAAGCCTGGCAACCCGGAGTAAAGGCTCTTTTGATTAATTTTCCGACGAATCCGACCGGCGGCACCGCGTCGCGGGAACTGCTCGAACAAATCGCCGAGTTCGCCATCGAAAAAGACATGCTCGTCATTTCCGACGAAATTTATTCCGAGCTGACTTTCGACGGCAACCACACGTCCATCGCCTCGATTCCGGGAATGCGGGAACGCACCGTTTTCCTGCACGGTTTTTCCAAAGCTTACGCGATGACGGGCTTCCGCGTCGGTTACGCTTGCGGTCCCGCCGACATTATCGACGGTATTTTGAAAATCCATCAATACGGCATTCTCTGCGCGCCGATTGTTTCGCAAGAAGCGGCAATTGAAGCTCTGCGCAACGGGAAAAAATCCATGCTCGAAATGCGCGAAAAATATCGGGAACGTCGCGACTTTATCGTGCGCCGCTTCAACGAACTCGGGCTCAAATGCCACTCGCCGCGCGGCTCGTTTTACGCGTTCCCGGACATTTCTTCGACAGGGCTGAGCTCGATGGAATTTGCCAAAGGCTTGCTCAACGCCGAGCGCGTCGCCATGGTGCCGGGAACGGCTTTCGGCGCATGCGGCGAAGGTTTTTGCCGAGCGAGTTTCTCGACATCCTACGCGAACATCGACGAAGCCTGTATGCGCATCGATCGCTATTTAAAAAGCTTAAAAGCGTAGCGTTTTTCAGATTTTAAAAAAAAGGCGTTCCCGTCTGTCGGTTTTTGCCGCGCGGGAACGCTTTTTTCTTAATAAAAAGGTGCTCCCGCTAATTGCGAAAACACCTTTTGAGATTCCGTTTTTCCGGCTGTTTTACGCCATGTTAGCCTTGCGCATATCGCCTTCGGCGAGAAATGCGCGGTGGAATTCGAGAGCTTTCGTAACATCACAGGGCGTATGGTAGCCCGGCGTGCGTGCAATGTAATCGCGAAGCAACTGTTTGTATTCCGGATGAACGCACTTTTCGATGAGCTCTTCGGCGCGTTCCCGCGGAGATTTGCCGCGCAGGTCGGCAACACCTTGTTCCGTGACGATAATGTCGACATCGTGTTCCGTGTGGTCGATGTGCGAACACATCGGGACGATGGAGGAAATCGCACCTTTTTTGGCGACGGACGGGCAGGTGAAGATCGTGAGATACGCATTGCGAGCGAAGTCTCCGGAGCCGCCGATTCCGTTCATCATTTGGCGACCGTAGAAATGCGTGGAGTTGACGTGACCGAAAAGGTCCACTTCAATCGCCGTGTTCATGCAAATCAACCCGAGACGGCGTACGATACCCGGATTGTTGGAAATTTCCTGCGGGCGCAAAACGATTTTGTTTTTATAAAAATCGAAGTTTTCGTAGATGTGCTTAAGGCAATCGTCCGAGACGGTCAGCGAACAACCTCCGACGAAGGTGCAACGACCGGCGTCCATGAGCTTGATGACGGAATCCTGAATGACTTCCGTGTGCATGCGGAACGGCGGAATTTCAGTGTTGCGACCGAGGGCGGCGAGAACGGCATTGGCGATATTGCCGACTCCGGACTGAATCGGGAGAAATTCTTTCGGCAAGCGTCCCGCGCGAAGCTCGTCCGCCAGGAAGTTGCAAACGTTTTCGCCGATTTTATCGGTAATGGGATCGCTGTCCTTGAACGGTGCGATGTGGTCGTTTTCATTGGTGTTGACGATGCCGACGATTTTGGCGGGATCGACTTGGAGCCACGTCGTCCCGATACGGTCCTGAACATGGGTTAGAGGAATCGGCGCACGATGCGGCGGATTCGCCGGCGTGTAAACGTCGTGCAAATCTTTCAGTCCGGGGTGGTGATACGCGTTGAGCTCGACGATGATACGATCGGCAAGTGCGCAGTAGGTTGCCGTATTTCCGCCGGCGGTCGTGAGTGCGATTTTTCCGTCGTCGGTAACTTCCGTCGCCTCGACGATTGCGGTCTGAACGCGCGGGATAAAGCCATAGCGCATGTACATTGCGGTATGCGAAAGATGCATATCGTTGTAGCGCGTTTTTTGCGAATTAATGTTTTTGCGCAAGTCCGCATTGGATTGATACGGCGTGCGATAGCCGATGGCGTCTGCCTGGGCGAGCACTCCGTCTGTCGAAGCCGAAGTCGACGCTCCGGAGAAAAGATTTACTTTAAACGGGCGTCCGGCGGCGTGTTCCGCATTTGCCTTTTCGGCAAGCGCGCGCGGAACGGCTTTGGGCGCTCCGGCTGCGGTGAAGCCGCTGAGACCGATATTTTCGCCGTCTCCGATAAGAGCGGCTGCTTCTTCAGGAGTGAGAGTATTGAATTTCATTGGAATTTTCAAAAAAAGGAATTTTGCTGTTTCTTTTTTGCCGCGTTCCGCAAAGGGAAACGTTTCCCCAAGCCTACTCCGGTAAATGCGTTCCCGCAAGGGAAAACGATTTACGGAAGCCGGGAATTTACGAAGGAAAGGGGAACGGTGGGGCGATTTTAACCGAGCTCGGCAATTTTCAGGCGGGAACGTATCTCGTCTTCCGTCAGTTCATAAAGCGCGTCGAGCAATTTTGCGGCAAACGTTCCGGGTGCTCCCGAATTTTCAAACGCTATTTCGCCGGCGATTCCCAGAATCCCTGCGGAGGCGGCGGCTCCGGCGAAAGGGGATTCCGCGACGGCGGTGCAGGCTGCCGTCAGCGCACCCATGGCGCACCCGACACCGGTTACGCGCGTCATCATTTCGTGCCCGTTGGAAAATGCTGTCAGCAGGCGTCCGTTTGTAACGTAATCGGTTTCTCCGGTAACCAACACGATGGCTCCGGTTTTTGATGAGAGTTCCTCTGCTGCGTTGACGGCGGCGTCGCTTTCGCAGGTGCTTTCCGGTCCGCGCGGCTTGGCATCGTAGCCGGCAAGAGCGAGAATTTCGGCGGCGTTACCGCGAATCACAGAAGGTTGCAACGCCAGTAATTCTTGGGCAAACCGGGAACGGAAGCCCAAAAGCCCGACTGCGACGGGATCGAGCACCCAGGGAATTTTTTGCGTGTTTGCGGCGTTGACGGCGGAGCGCATGACTGCGGCCTGTTCTTTCGAGAGTGTGCCGAGGTTGACGAGTAGCGCGCTTGCGCAACTGTGAATGAGCTCTTCACATTCCGAGGCATCGGTAAGCATTACGGGCGCCGCGCCGACGGCGAGCAAAAGATTTGCCGTAAGCGGCTGGACGACGGAATTGGTCAACGCAAGCACGAGCGGCGATTTTTCGCGTAAACGCGTGAGCGTTTCGGAAACGATGGTTTCTGTGTTTTTCATGAATGTTTTTTTAATTTTCGGGAATAAAAAAACCGCCCTGTTTTGCAGGACGGCTTTTTGCAGGAAAAATTACTTTTCGCTCGGAAGATTCGAAGAAATCTTCGAGATGATTTGGAGCGAGGCTGCCAAATCACCCCAAGCTCCGTAAGAGACGCTGACTTCCGTGTAGGGAATCGGCGCGCGATCCGTGCCGCGTGTCGAGACTTGGCGGCTGACAATGTCGACCGTTACTTTATAATCTCCGACAGCTCGCCCGTAGAGTGTGTAGCCGCTTTTAAACTGCGTGTAGCCGGTAACAAAAATTCCGAGGTCGCGAAGGGATTTTTCGGCGGCTTTATAAACGGCGTCGACGTCGCTGTTGTAGTAACGAACGTCCGTGAGCGTTCCCGTAACGCTGTTCCATGTGCCTTCCGGACGGCGGGAGCCGGGCTGGTCAACGGGTTGAGACGTGCAACCGGAAAGAACGATTGCGGCGACAAATGCAGAAACGGCGAGGAATACTTTTTTCATAAAAGAATACAAGAATGATTTAAAATGTATCGGCGATTTTGTGTGTTTCCCGTGAACTTGGCAAACGGAAAGTTAGAAAACGGGAACGTTGGTTAATTTTTGGATTGCGGCTGTGCCGGAACGACGGAGTAGAACCCGTTTTTTTCGGAAACGGCGAGCGGAAAATCGAAAAGCTCGGAAAGGCGGGCAGAGGTAAGGGCACGTTCCCGCGTGTCATCGGCGAGGACGTTCCCGTTTTTGAGCAAAATGACGCGGGAAAACTCCGGTGTGATTTCTGCGAGGTTGTGCGTGACCAGAATAACGGTAGTGCCGACGGACATCAGTTCCCGAAGTTTTTGTAGATAACGGAACGCCGATTTCAGATCCAGCCCGCTTGTCGGCTCGTCCAATACGAGGGCTTCAGGGGAATTTACCAGTGCACGCGCGAGCAGAAAGCGGCGTTGTTCGCCGGTGGAAAACGTCCCGAATTCCCGCTGCGCCAAGGTTTCGATTTCGAGCATGCGCATCACGTTGCGCGCCAGCTGCCGTTGTCCGCGCGAAACGGAGAGGTCTCTCCATACTCCGTAGGAGGAGAAAAATCCGGAGAGGACGACATCGCGTCCGAGCGCGTCTTCCGGGAAATGATGCTGAAGGTCGTTGGAAACGATCCCGAGTCGGGAACGCAATTCCCGCACATTCCAAAGTTTTTCCCCGAAAATTGTCAGCTCCGAGTCCTCGGCGGCGACCGGATAAATTTCCCGCGTGAGAAGCTTCAGGAAAGTGGACTTCCCTGCGCCGTTCGGTCCCAGAATTGCTGTGTTGCACCCGACGGGAACGGAGAGCGACAATTTGGAGAAAACGGTTTGCCTGCCGCGAACAACCGAGAGATTACGAAGCGTTAAAATATTTTTCTCGCTCATTAAAATTGAACTTTTACGGCTTGGCGCGCTTCCTCGTTTTCAAGCCGGAGCAATTCCGCCGGCAGAAATCCGCAAACGTTGGCAATAACGGATGCCGGGAACATTTCGCGCCCGTTATTGTAAGCCATTACGGAGTCATTGTAAGCTTGGCGTGCAAACGAAATTTTATTTTCAGTGGAGGAAAGCTCTTCCATGAGCTGAGCCATGTGCCGGTCGGATTTTAAATCCGGATAGGATTCGCATACCATCATCAGGCGCGAAAGAGCGGAGCCGAGAACACCTTCCGCCCGAGAAAGTTTGCTGATCGCCGCTGCGTCGGAGGGATCTCCGCTCGCGGTCTTCGCGGCAGATTGTGCAATATTGCGCGCTTCCGTTACGGCTTGAAGCGTTTCTTTTTCATGTGACAAAAAACCTTTTGCGGTTTCCACGAGATTTGGAATCAAATCATAACGCCGTTGCAACTGAACATCAATTTGAGCAAAGGCATTTTTGAATCGGTTGCGCAGGGAGATCAACCCGTTATAAACGGAAACTCCCCAAAACAAAACCAAAAGGAGAAAAGCAATGACAATCAATACGGGAATCATACGGAACTAAGCGTAGGCGGGAACGGCGAGGTCGTAAACAGAATTTTAGCAATCCGGAAAAGCGCTCGCTTTTGAGAAATCCCGGCGGGGCGGGAACGTAAAAAAAGACTCGCCCTTGCGGACGAGTCTTCGTAAAGCGAAACAAAACTTATTTCGCCTTGGCAGCGATAGCCTTGAGAGCAGAGCCGGCTTTGAACTTAACGTTCTTGGAAGCCTTGATGCTGATCTTTTCACCGGTCTTCGGGTTGATGCCCTTGCGAGCGGCACGCTTGGCAACGGAGAAGGTGCCGAATCCGATCAGTTGAACGGAGGAGGTCTTCTTAATGCCTTCCTTAATGCCTTCAAGAACGGCTTCAACAGCGCGTTCGGCTTGGGCTTTGGAGGCGTCGGCGCCGAGTTTAGCTTTTACTGCTTCGATGAGTTCACCTTTATTCATAGGAGTTTTTGGGATATTTGTTGTAGTCTATAAAATGTTAACCGTGTGTTAACGCAGATAAATACAGGCTTAGAACGGCGTTCCGTCAATATCTTTTCTAAAAAATATTTTTTAAGAAAAAACGGAAAGCGTTGAGAAAAGTCTTGTCGTCCCCGATAAGAAATGATTGCAGAATCCGCTTTGGAGCGAATCTTTCACGGAAGAAATAAAAAGCGCCGGGAACACAAGCCGTATACAAAAATAATATACTTGTTGGTGTCGGCGCTTTTTTTTCGAAGATTAATCCGCTTGCGGTCTCATTTCTGCCGCACCGGGGAGGATGTTTGACGTCGGTAGCAGATAGGCGGCTTCTTTGTTTTTTACCCAAATTTTTTGTTCGCGAAATAATTTCGCGGGAACGCGTTCGCAGGCTTCTCCCACGGTTTTTGCGGGGTCGCGGCGTCCTTTCTTCGAGCGATTGTATTCATAGGTAGCTGCGAAAATGCGTTCTTCGACGGAAAATTCGCTTTGATCTTCCGGGATTTGGACAACCCAGCCGACGAGTTCTTTTCCGTCCAGAACGCCTTCGGGATCGCTGGCAACAAAGACATATTTTTTCTTTGTCGGCGGTTCTCTTTCTTCCGCTTCCATTTTTTCGATTTTCATCTGCTCCTGAATATCGGAAAGAATTTGGGCGGTCAGGCGTGCGTCGATGGAGTTGCGTTCCAATACAAATTGTAAAAGGTCTAGATCTACTTTTGCCATAAGTGTTAAAGGAGAATTTTTTTAATCGAAAAATGCAAATTGAAATTTGTGAAAAGAAAAATCCCGCATCAACTTGCGTTGCGCGGGATTTATAAAGTGGCTGCCCAGGTTGGGGTCGAACCAACGACCAATTGATTAACAGTCAACTGCTCTGCCACTGAGCTACTGGGCAATCAAAAGTGGGCTTAATTAAGACGGTTTCTTTGTCTGTTGTCAAATAGTTTTTTTGTGGCGGGATAAAAATAAAGGCACCGAGGCCAACGAGATTTCGGTGCCTTTGTTTTGCTGCGAAATGAACTTGCGTTTAGTCGGCAAGAATCTTGGTGAGCCGTGCGACGCAATCCGCTTTTGCCTCTGCGGAGAGGTTGCCGAGCGGCGGGCGAACTCCTCCCATGTCGAGTCCGTGATAAGCCATCATGGCTTTGCCGCCGGAAACGCCGCCGTATTGCACGAGGATGTCGACGATTTCACAAACTTTCGCCATGCCTTTCGCGATTTCCGCTTGGTCGCCTTTTTTATAGGCGTCCCAAATTTTGTAGTAAAGCGGTGCGGAGTAATTGTAAGTCGATCCGATGGCGGATTCGGCTCCGCAGGCGAGTGCTCCCGCGAACCATTCATCGATGCCCCAGGTGATGTCGTATTTTCCGCCGCAGGCGCGTTGGCAACGTTGGAACATGTAAAGATCCGGATAATTAAACTTGATGCCGGCGAGTTGCGGGATTTTTCCGTCCGCCTTGATCAGGAATTGCTCCATGTCGAAGTTAACGCCGGACATGCTCGTGTGGTAATAGTAGAAGGGCAGGTTCGGAGCGGCGACGAGAACAGAGTTGATGTAGTCAATCAATCCGTCGATGGAGCCCGGTTTAAAGAAATTCGGCGGAACGATGGAGGTGGCGTCCAAGCCGAGTTCTTGAGCGTAAGCGGCAAGTTCCCGAGCATCCGCAATGGAAAGTGCGCCGACGTGAACGATGATGAAAAGTTTTCCTTTGCCGTAATCCGCCCAGGCCTTCATGACGGATTTGCGTTCGGCAACGGAGCAGCAAATGCCTTCGCCGGTTGTTCCGCAAATATAAGCGCCAACAACGCCTTGTTTGACGAGCAAATCAATTTGCTTCGGAATTTCAGAGAGGTTGACGCTCCCGTCGGCGTTGAACGGCGTATGCGGTGCGGCAACAAGTCCTTGGAGTTTCTTAGCCATAATTTTGAATATTGGTTTTGGTTAATTTACAGAAATAATAAAATACACCCGTTATTTGTTTTTGCGGGAACGCTCAGTCGCAACGCGCCTTCATAATCAGTTTGCGGAAGGGGCGATCGGAAATGGCGGGAGCGTGAATGTCTTCCGGCCAATAGACGATAAATTCTCCGGGCTGAACGGTAGTGTAAACTTTGGCGGCTCCTTCGTAGAGTTGGCAGTCCCCGGCTTCGTCGTAGGGTGTTTCGGGAATGTCTCCGCGCGGTGTCCAGCCGAGTGTTTCCGGCGCGTCAATCGGGACGTGGACATCGAGGTATTTTTGGTGGCTTTCGAGCTTTGCCGTTTCCTTGGTCTTCCCCGGATGGTCAACGACATTGATAAATGCGTTGTCTCCGTCGATGACGATTTTTCCGGCGGGAACGCTCTTTAAATCGTGAGTCTTGACGTAGTCAAAGAGTTTTTTGAAATAGGGGTTCAGCGCTTCATAGCGCGCGGAGTCTTTAAGTGGGGCAAGTATCATAGCTCCTCAATTCTCTGTCTGTTTTACATAGAACGCAAATTGAAATTTGCCGAGTAAGTGTAAATGCGTATGATGAATCCCTATATGACTTTGTATCAGGCTTATTTGGTTGCGGGCGGTTCGCTTACGGCATTGGGTGCGTTACTCTTGTTTGTTGGAGAAAAAATTTCCCCGGCGCTTCTCGCCATCCCGCGTTCCCGCGCGGCGGCATGGGTGCTTTGGGGCGCGGCGTTTGTGTGGTTCATTTATCATTTGATGACAATCCCGAATGTGGATCTCGCCGGATTTCCGCGTTCGTGGCTGATAGTGCTGTTCGGCGGAGCCGGGCTTCTCGCATTCAAATATTTGCCGGATTTGCTCTCACTTCGAGGGCTCGCAGTATTGATTCTTTTTGCCAGCAACGAATTTCTCGGCGCCGGCTTCGGGCAGCTTCCGTATTCGCGTGTTCTCGCGGGAACGTCTTATTTGCTCATTATCGGCGCACTTTGGGCGGGAGCGTCTCCGTACGTGTTGAGAAATGCGATAGAGTGGACAACCCGCTCTCTTCGTAATTTGCGACTTGTCGGTACCGGTGCCGTCCTTTTAGGGTGTGCAAATCTTTTTGCCGGTCTTTTTTGGCTCCCGTGAGCCTCAAGTTTTAATGTTTTAATTTTTTTATCTATGATTTCCGAAAATTTTATTCCTTCGCCCGTCTTGCTACTCGTCTCCGGTCCCGCCGGGAGCGGGAAAACTACGCTCTGTGACCGCATGACGGAGGCGTTCCCGCAAAACATCCGCCGCGTCGTTACCTGCACAACGCGCTCTCCGAGAGGAACGGAAAAAAACGGAGTCGATTACTTTTTTCTTTCCCGGGACGAATTCGAGCAGGGAGTTTCCGCCGGGGATTTTCTCGAATACGCCCAAGTGCATTCTAACCGCTATGGCACCCGGCACGCTCAAGTGCGCGAAATTCTCGATGCCGGGAGCGATGTTTTGTTGAATCTCGATGTGCAGGGCGCGGAAACCGTTCGTCGTGTCGCACAAACAGATGAAAATCTGGCACGTGCGCTCGTTTCCGTGTTCATAATGCCGCCGAGCGTGAATGAATTGCGTTCCCGTCTGACCGGGCGCGGGACGGATGCCCCGGACGAAGTGGAGCGCCGCATGCGTGTAGCTCTCGATGAAATGGCACGCTGGCGAGAATACGATTATTGTCTCGTTTCGGGTTCGCGAGAAGAAGATTTTGAGCGCATTAAAGCAATTTATTTCGCCGCTAAAATGCGAACGCGGTAGTCGCGCTTTCAGAGAGATTTTTGCAAATTAATTTTCGAGATTGACGAAAATAATAATTCCCCGTTTAATCTCACCTCAATTTTCGGCTTAACGGAGAGATGACAGAGTGGCCGATTGTGCAGCACTGGAAATGCTGTGTACCGCAAGGTACCGAGGGTTCGAATCCCTCTCTCTCCGCCACTTTAAAAAGCCCGCAAACCTGCATAAATACAGGATTGCGGGCTTTTTGTTTAATAAAAGTTGGCGCGCATCTGATCTGCAACGGAAAGGCAATAATGTGCCGCTGTCGGAACGCGCAATACAAACGGACCGAGGCGCGCGGGGAGAAAGCCCGCGTTCCGGGCTGCGGAGTATTCGTCCGGTGTTAAATCGCCTTCCGGACCGACGAGCCAGAGAATTTTTTCCGGCGGATTTTCTCGAAAATCATTTTCGATCTCGCGGCATGAGCGCGTTCCCGCTTCAAGGCTTGCCGTGAGTTTTAGCGTTCCCGTGCTTTCGTTTTTCATTTTGGCGAAAAATTCTTTTGAAGATGTGACGGGGAAAATTTCGGGAACAAAGGGATTGCCGCTTTGCTTGCAGGCCTCGACGGCGATGGCGTTCCAGCGTTCCAGTTTGTGTGCGGCTCGTGCGGAGTCGAGTTTCATTTCCGAGCGGGAGCCGAGAATCGGATAAAACTCGGAAAGCCCGATCTCGACGGTGGCGCGGATAATGTCGTCGGTTAACGAGCCTTTCGGCAACATTTGGGCGAGGGCGAGGCGGCATTTCGGCGGAGAAAAATGCTCGTGCGAATCGATGGAGAGCTCCAGTGCCCCGGCATCGGAATTAAGCATTTTCCCGATCCATACGTTCCCGCGTCCGTCGAAAGCGGAGATTTTTTCGGAAGTTTTTGCCCTCAGAACTTTTACGATGTGAAAACTTTCTTCGCGGGAAAGCGTGATCGTTTGCGAATAGGCGGGAACGTCAAAAGGATGGTAGGCGCGAAGCATCGGAAATCGTGGAGGAGTGGAAAAGTGGAGGAGTGGAAGAGTGGAGGAGTTGTGGAGTGGAAGTTACGGGAGTGCCGCTTCGGAAGCGGTTTTGAAGTGAAGTTTGACAAATTCGCCGAAGCGAGCGGCTCCGAATTTGCGGAAAATTTCCGTCGCCACTTTTTTTGCCTCTGCTCCGGAGCCTTTAGGTAAGCGCGTTCCCGCAAGCTCGGAAATTTTTTCGAGTTCGCGGACATAAACGGCGCGTGCGACAATGGAGGCGGCGGCGACAACGGGATCGCTTTCCGCTTTTGTGCGCATCCTCAAATCGAATTCAATTCCGTTGCGGGCAAGGGTGCGTTGCACAATCGGGGTTTTTGAAAATTGGTCGAGAAGCCCCCATGCCGGAAGCGCGTTCCCGTTTTCTTCCGCTTGCGCGAGCGCTTCTTTGAGCGCGAGAAAATGTAAATGACCGAGGAGCGTATTCAGGTTCCCGAATTTCGTATAAAGTGTATTGTATTTTCCGATACGGGCAAATGCCGTTTTGACAATCACTCCGGGCGTTGCTCGAATTATTTTTTCGAGTTCTAAAATTTTTTTATCGGAGGAAATCTGTTTAGAATCTTTAACTCCTGCGGCGAGCCATTTTTCGACGGCGGATTTTTCTGCGATAACACAGGCGGAAACGACGGGTCCGAAGAGGTCGCCTTTTCCCGATTCGTCCAATCCGGCGTGGTGTTCAAACCATTCCGGATTGTGAACTTCTTCGTAGCCGATCCGAGCGATGCCCGTTACCTGCGGTTCCAGAGTGTTTACGACAAATTCTTCCGTTCCTTTTCCGGAAATGACGACTTTTCCGGATGTGTATGCGGCAATCGTTACGCCTTTGGATTTTGATTTGTATGAAAAATGTGTATACGCGGTTTGTGTTTGCTCAAACGCCGGATCGTTCGCGCAAATTTCTCCGAGCTTGGCAATTTGCACGGCATTGAGTGCAAGCGTGTAAAGCGCAAGCTTTTTCGGTGCGGGAACGCCGTCGGAAGGTTTCGTTTTTTTCGTCATAAAAATTCTAAGGAATCCATTCTACGCGTTCCCGCGGAAAATGCGATGCTCATTCCTGCGGCGTTTCCGGCGGGAAAACCGCTGCTGTTTCCAAAAACTTTGCCAACGCGTTTTCGATGCGCGAAGGAGAAAAACGTTCCTGCACACGTGCGGCGCCGTCCGCCGCCGTCAGCGCCCATTCTTCCAGAGACATTTTTATGATGAGATCGCTCATCAGTCGCACGGTTTCCGGCGCGCAGGCGTTGAAAAGAAGCGGGCTGTCCGGGGAGGACAAATCCTGCATTTCTTTTGTCATGGAGGCAAAAACAAGACAACCGCACGCCATCGCTTCGGCTGCCGGCAGCGGGAACGCTGTTTCGTCCTGCGGAATGTAAATGTAAAGCCCGATGCGGTGCAGGAAATCCCGGACCCGGTTTTCCCGGCTCACGGTCCCGATAAAATCCACGCGCTCTGCCAAGCCGGGAACGCCGCGAATGCGGGAGCGCAACTTTTCCGCCTCCGGCGAATTTTCATCTCCCGCGAGCAAAATCCGCATATACGGATGCGTTGCCGCGTGGCGGGCAAAAGCGTCCAGCACAACGAGAACTCCGGATTTTTCGGAAAAACCGCCGTCCCAGCCCCATACGCAGGAGCGCTCCGGAGACGTTTCCGCAAATGTGAAAAAGGTATTATCCACGGGCGGAGGAATGATTGCTGAGCGTTCCAAATTCGGGAAAACGCCGGCGTTGCGTTCCCGTAAGTTTTCCGTCGCGAAAATTGCCGCGTGCACGCCGCAAAAATTTTCCGGTGCGGGGCGAATTTCTCCGTAAAGCGAGCGAATCAACGCAGAGGCGATTAACGTTGCCGGAGAGAGCGAGTGGCGGTGCTTCAGCGCGAGTGTCCAAAAAGGATCGCAGGCGGGATAATTTCTCGGCCAATCGGAATCGACCCACGGGATCGCGGTTTGTGCCTGAGCGAGGGCAAGCATCCATTCCTGAGTGGAAAGCCCGGTAGGGTTCAAGATTAAAAAGGCGTTCCCGCGGCGTGCCATTTGAGCTATTTTTTCCGCCGTTGTCACCGAGTTTGCCGAAAGCATCCTGTAGCCGCGCCAAAGCTTTGTATCAGCGGAATTTCCGTCCATTCGGGATAGGATCGGCAAAAAATCTTCCGTTTCTTCCCCTGTTTCAAACTTTCCGCAGAATTTTCTCAAAAGCCAGTTGCGGGATTCTGCGATTTTTCCGATTGCGGAAAACGCCGCCGCCGCAAATTCCCCGCATTGAGAATCGGGCGGGAACGCATTTGAAAGGCAAACTGTCCGCAACTTCGGCATTTCCGAAAAGCTTTCCGTTTTGCCCGGAAAAGGCAACGTTTAAAATAGAACGCCGCGAGTCCCGGAAATCTTCAGGAGCATTGAGTAAAAATTTGTTTTTTGTCGCTTCTTTCCGCGTGCAAGGGTTTCGGCGGAAAATTTTATTCGCGGGGAGGGGCGGGAACGCGTTAGATTGCGCCGTATGAGTTCCGAATTTAAAGAACCTTTTTCTGCGTACATTTTTGATTGCGACGGCACGCTTGCCGCATCGATGAAGTTGCACCACGCTGCGTGGGAATATTCCGTGCGCCGCCAAGTCGGCGAGAACTGGGCGTTCCCGTGGGATTTTTTCTGCACGCTTGGCGGCATGAACACGGCGGACACGATTGCGATTTTGGAAAATCGTTACGGTTTTAAAATCAGCATTGAAAAACTGCTTCCGGATTATCACGCGTATCTTGCCGAGCATATTTGCGAAGTGGAGCCGATTCCGGATGTTTGTGCCTACGCGAGAAAACTTGCCGCGCGCGGCGCAAAGCTCGCTGTCGCCTCGGGAGGTTTTCGTAAGGAGGTTCACGAGATTTTAAAAACTATCGGCGTGGCGGAGCTTTTCCCGGTGGTCATCACGTCGGAAGACGTTGCCAACTGCAAACCGGCGCCGGATTTGTTTTTGCTTGCGGCGGAAAAGCTCGGCGTTCCCGCGCGGGAATGCCTTGTCGTCGAAGACAGCCCGAAAGGTTTTGATGCTGCCGAAGCCGCCGGTATGGCGTGCATGATGGTTTATCCGCAGTAGAGAGAGGCTGAAGAGCTTAAGAGCTGAGAAGTTTAGTTGCTTCGCCGGGAATTTTACTATGGAAGAATTCAAGTTTAATTTTGAAAAACTAATTGTTTGGCAAAAAGCAAGAACGTTGGCGAAAGAGGTATATACGGCTACGGAAAATTTTCCGGCGGAAGAACGTTTCCGTCTTGCGGACCAGATTCGGCGCGCCGGAATTTCCGTAGCGTCGAATATCGCAGAAGGCTCAAGCAGAAAATCGTTTAAAGACCAGGAGCGTTTTCTTGAAATCGCTTACGGTTCGCTCATGGAAGTTTGCTGTCAGATGCAATTATCCGTGGATCTTGGTTTCATTTCCGAGTCTGATTTTGCTCGTTTTCGGGAACGTTTTCGGGAGATTTCCCGCTTGCTTGTCGCACTGAAAACAAGTTTGGCGAATCGGCAATAGATGTGCACGTTCGGTGAATCCGACTTTGTCAAAAGCTGAAGAGCTTATAAGTTTAGTTGCTTTGCTTGTAGAAAAAGAATCTTGTTTTAACCATATAAAGGAAAACATCTCGGCTCGCCGACTAAGCTTTTCAGCTCCTCAGCTTTTAAACTTACTTTCAAAATGCTCCACCTCATTCTTTTTAATCCGGAAATTCCTCAAAATACGGGCAACATCGGGCGCATGTGTGCGATTACGCGTTCCCGCCTACACCTGATTCATCCGCTCGGATTTACAATTACCGACGCGCATTTGCGCCGCTCCGGCATGGATTATTGGAAGTCGCTCGATGTCGTGCACCACGAAAACTGGGACGCATTTTTGGCGTTCCCGCAACGCCCGACGCGGCTTTGGCTGTTGACAACCAAGGCGGAAAAAGGGCTTTGGGACGCAGATTTTCGCGACGGCGACGGACTCGTTTTCGGCAATGAAGGTCATGGCGCTCCCGCGTGGCTCCACGATTTTATCGGGAAAGATTTTGAAATCAAAATCCCGCAACCTGCGGAAACTTTGCGTTCGCTGAATCTTTCCACTGCCGCCGGAATCGCCGCCTACGAAGCGCTCCGCCAAATCACACGCGGGAAATGACGCAGAGAAGCTTTTTGCGAAAAAAAATTCAATTTGCGTTTTTCGGGTAATGGGAATTTCTTTTGAAACTCAATGAAATCGGGCGAAAAAAAGCCGATGCTACGCATCGAAAAAGACTTTATCAGCGCGTTGCCTCTCATGCAATACGAGGGGAAAATTGTCCTTGTTGAAGACGAAAAAACGGCAAAAAAAGCGGTGCGTGCGCTTTCCCGCGAAAAAATTCTCGGGTTTGACACGGAAACGCGTCCGTGTTTTCGCAGAGGCGTCGGCTACATGGTTTCGTTGGTTCAACTTTGCGGAAAAAAATGCGTATATCTGTTTCGCTTGGATTTTTGCGGCGGCGTTCCCGTTTTGTTCCCCCTGTTTGAAAATCCGAATATTCTCAAGGTCGGTGTTGCCGTTAAAGACGATGTGCTTCACCTTAAAGTGCGGGCTCCGTTTGACGATGCGGGTTTTGTGGACGCGAGCAAATTTACTCGCGCCGCCCGCATCGAAAATACCGGTCTGCGTGCGCTGACTGCGTATTTTCTTGGCGGGCGCATTTCCAAGGCGGCGCAGGTTTCGAATTGGGCAGCGAAAGAACTTTCTCCCCAGCAAATTGTTTATGCGGCAACAGATGCTTGGATTTCCCGGGAGCTTTTCCTGAAACTGCAATCACTGGGAATTGCTCCGGAAATATCCGCCGTCGGCTCCATTTGCATACGCGATGCCGATGAGACCTGTTCCGGAGAAAAATCGGCGGACGCAAAACTTTCCAAGGAGAAAAAATCACTTTCTCCGGAAAAAAATCGGCGTTCCCGTGTGCGTGGCGTTTTGCCGAAAAAACCGGATACGGCGAAAAGCAAGGGCGCGGAGAAATCTGAAGAAAAACGACCGAGTCGGCGGCGTTCCCGTTCGACTGAAAAACGCTCTTAAAAGCCCGGAGTTCAGGACGGGACGCGGACGCGTCTTCTACTCTATTGTTCCGTGAGAACTTTCGTGTACGAAACAGCGTTCCCGTGCCGTCGCGCCGACGGTAGTTTTTTCCGAGGAAACTCGCGAAACGAACCTTGAAAAAACACTGTGCTCTCTGAGGTTTCATGAGGGCTTTTATCTTTCTTGCGAAGGACGGCTCTATTTTGCACGGGAACGCGACTGATAAACAAACAACAAAATATTTTGAAACTTTCGTTTGATATTGCGGGGCGTTTCTATAGGATAGTTTCCTTAAATTTATGAAGATGAAAGCAGCATTGTTTTTGGGAATTTTTTTAGCCTCGCTGACGGGAACGCAACTTGCCGCCGAAGAAGTCGCGGCGGAAAAGCTGGAGCTTGTGGCGGCGGGAACGGTGCAGGAAGCGGAAAGCATTATTACGCGCCGTTATCCCGGGCGAGTGGTTTCTCCGGCGAGTATTGCGGTTACGTCCCGCGTTTCCGGGGATTTGCTCGAAGTGGCGTTCAAGGAAGGTGATTTCGTGAAAAAAGGGCAATTGCTTTACCGTTTGGACGACATTCGCTACATCGCCGCGCGGAAGAGCGCCGAAGCTAAAATCGCCGAGTATCGCGCACGTGTGGCTTATTCCAAGGCGAATTTTGAGCGCACACAGCAACTTTTTGACAAGGAGGTTTCGACGCAGGACGAACTTGAAAGCGCCCGCAGTGAATACGAGGCGAACAAGGCGTTGTTTTCTGCGGCGGAGGCGGATTTGATCGTCGCTTTGGATGATTTGAAAAATACGCGAATTTACGCGCCTGCGGACGGAAGAATCGGGATTAACGCAACCCCGGCGGGAAGCTATATTACACCGGCTTCGGGAACGCTCGCAACGGTCGTTCAGCTCGATCCCGTACGCGTGCGCTTTTCGCTGAGTAATCGTGATTTTCTTTCGATTTTCGGGAACGAAAAAACATTGAGAGAACAAAGCCGTATTGCGCTTTTGCTGGCGGACGGAAAAAATTATGAAACGGTCGGAGAGGTCGATTTCATTGATAACACCGCCAATGAGCAAACCGACACGGTGCAAATTTACGCAAAGTTTTCCAATCCCGATGCGAAACTTCTTCCCGGGAGCACGGTTTCCGTGGTCTTGGAATGCCGCTCGGGAACGCAGATGCCGGCAGTGGTTCCGTCCGCCGTGATGTATGATACGCAAAGTCCGTATGTCTACGTGCTTGACGAGGATAATCGTGTGTCTCGCCGCAATGTCGTGCTTGCACAGACGACGGACGAACTCCAATTCGTCGAAGACGGGCTGAAGCCGGGCGAACGTATCATTACGGACGGGACGCACAAGGCGATTCCGGGGCGAAAAGTCAAGGTAAGCGAATAATGGATAGTTAATAACGAATAACGCGGCGCTAAGATTTTTGGCGGAGGCAAAAATCTTGAACAAGAAATTATTATCCACTGTCTGCTATTCGTTATTCATTTAATTTTTTTTCTGAAAAATTCGATGTTTTCCAAAATATTTATTGAACGTCCGCGCTTTGCGGCAGTTGTCAGTTTGGTGATTTTCCTCGCCGGGATGATTTGCCTGTTGCGCTTGCCCGTCGAAGAGTATCCGGAAATTGCACCGCCGAGCGTTCGCGTTTCCGCCAGTTACACGGGTGCGAGCGCGGAGACCGTGCGCGATGTTATAGCAACGCCGCTCGATGCCGTTATCAACGGTGTCGAAGATATGCTTTATTTTTCGTCTACCTGTAGCAATGACGGTCAGTATTCGTGTTCGATTTCGTTCAAAACCGGCGTGAACGACGATATTGCGATGGTCAATGTTCAAAACGCCATCAAACAGGCGGAGCGGAAATTGCCGTCGGAAGTCCAGCGCACGGGCGTGCAGGTGCGCAAGCGCAGCAACGATATTCTCGCGATGTTCTCGTTCACGACGGACGGCACGTCGATGAATACGATGCAATTGAGTAATTACATTTCAAGCACGGTTGCCGATGCGATTTCTCGTGTGGACGGCGTTTCTTCCGCCGACGCGATGGGCGGGGACGTTTATTCCATGCGTATTTGGCTCGATCCGGTCCGCCTTTCCGGGCTCGGACTCTCTACGGAAGATATTTCCAAGGCGGTTGAATCTCAAAATATCCAGGCGGCGGCGGGAACGCTCGGGTCCGAGCAGGGCAACGAATATCTTCAATTTAAAATTAATGTTCAGGGGCGCCTGAAAAATGCCGAGGAATTCGGCGATATTATCGTGCGCACGGCGGAAGACGGAAGCATTCTTCGTCTCAAAGACGTGGCGCGCGTGGAGCTCGGCGCGCGAACTTATGCCGGACATGCGAATTTTAACGGAAAAGAATCCGTCGGTATGGCGATTTTCCGCAACAGCGATTCGAATGCGCTTGCGACGGTGAAAAAAGTGCGTGCGGTGCTTGATGATATGGCGACGCGTTTCCCGCCGGGCGTGAGCTATGATGTGTCGTATGACCCGACGCAGTTTATCGTTGTTTCGCTGGAAGAAATTGTCGAAACCATCATTGTAGCACTTTTGCTTGTCGTGCTCGTAACGTATCTGTTTTTGCAGGATTGGCGGGCGACACTCGTTCCCGCGATTGCGATTCCGGTTGCGCTTGTCGGAACTTTTACGTTCATGTATTTACTCGATTACAGCGTGAACGTGCTGACGATGTTCGGGCTGATTCTGGTTATCGGTTCTTTGGTGGACGATGCGATTGTTGTTGTTGAAAACTGCCAGTCTCTGATGTCGCGGGAACGCCTCTCGGCGAAGGATGCGGCGATAAAAAGTATGTCGCAAATCACGGGCGCGATTATTGCGACGACACTTGTTACGATCGCGTGTTATGTTCCGTTGGCATTTTACGGAGGAATGGTCGGGCGCATTTACATGCAGTTTTCGGTAACGATGTGTATCGCTCTCGTGCTCTCCACCGTAGTGGCACTGACGCTCAGCCCGGCGCTTTGTGCGCTGATTATGCGTCCGCCGCGGGAACGTGTTTCTCCGATTTTTAAGCCGTTTAATGCGCTTTTGGACGGCACGAAAAAAATCTATCTCGGTTTCGTGCTCCGCCTTGTGCGCCGGGCCTCTTTGACCGTCGGGTTTATGGTGCTGTTTTTTGCCGGAATTTGGTATTTTTCGGAAAAAATTCCGGGTTCGTTTTTGCCGGAGGAAGACAAAGGTTCCATCACGATGAATATCGAACTCGCTCCGGGGGCGACCATTACACGCACGGAGGCGACACTTGAAAAAGTGCGGGAACGCATTTCGAAAATTCCCGGAATTAAAGCCGTGATGACGATTCCGGGACGAAGCCGTATCGGAAGCGACGGTGAACACGTCGCCATGGGCTATGTCCGCCTCAAAGACTGGTCCGAGCGCACGACTCCGGAAACGCAACTCGATGCCATCATCAATAAATTACAGGCGGCAACGGCGGATATTCCCGAAGCCCGCATCATGTTTTTTACACCGCCGGCAATCATGGGACTTGGTGCTGTCGGCGGCGTTTCCGCCGTGCTTTGCGCGGAAGGCGACGCTTCCCCCGAGGAACTTTCGAATGTCGTAAAAACGTTGGTCGCGGACTTAAACGAGCTCCCGCAGGTGCGCCGGGCAAGTTCGTCCTACAACGCGGATACGGCGCAACTATTCCTTGATATCGATCGCGTGAAGGCGGAGTCTCTCGGCGTTCCCGTGGATCGTATTTTCTCCACACTGCAAAGCCAGTTGGCATCGTTTTACATCAATGACTTTAACTACGCGGGCGATGCGTTCTACGTTAAAATGCAGGCGGACAAGGCTTACCGCGTAACACAGGATGATATTCGCGGGTTACTCGTTGCGAGCAATTCCGGAGAAATGGTGCCGCTCAACGTATTTTCAAAATTGCGATTCACGGTCGGCCCGACGGAAATTCAGCGTTTCA
This sequence comes from Opitutales bacterium, assembly GCA_017531845.1. Classification (GTDB taxonomy): domain Bacteria; phylum Verrucomicrobiota; class Verrucomicrobiia; order Opitutales; family UBA953; genus Spyradosoma. Next base: position 32,836 of record JAFXKI010000006.1, read on the forward strand.
ACAAGCTGACTTCCGCCGATATTTCCGTGCAGGTCGCCGACGGCTACACGAGCGGGGAAGTGATGGCGATTTTGGAAAAAATGAAATTGCCGCAAGGTTACCACATCGAGTGGAAAGGGCAGAGCTATCAGGAACGGCAAAATCAGGGGCAAATCGTGCTGATTATGGTGCTCGCGATGCTTTTCGCGTATTTGTTCCTCGTCGCTCAGTATGAAAGCTGGACGATTCCCGTTCCCGTGATGCTGACGGTGTCGATTCCGACGCTCGGCGCACTTGTCGGTTTGTTGGTTTGGGGGCTTTCGCTCGGTATTTACGCACAACTCGGTTTGGTGATGCTTATCGGGCTCTCCGCGAAAAACGCTATTTTGATGATTGAGTTTTCCAAGCAATCCCGGGAGGCGGGTTATTCTATTAAGTCCGCCGCGCTTCTCGGTGCCTCGTTGCGTTACCGCGCGGTGCTCATGACGGCGTGGTCCTTCCTCTTCGGCGTGTTCCCGCTGGTTATCGCGACGGGTGCCGGTGCCGGTTCTCGTCGCGCCATCGGCGTAACGACATTTACCGGAATGCTTGCCGCAACGCTCATCGGGATTATTTTTGCGCCGGCTCTTTATGCGCTTTTCCAACGTATGCGGGAACGCTGCCGCCGCACCGTAAACCTTCCCGACGGAACTCCGGAAAACGAGCAAGCCGAATGAGCCCGATTCAAAAAATAAACTTCGGGAAAAGCCTCTCCCGCAAAACGCGAAATGAGGGGCGCTTCTCCCGTTAAAAAAATGAAAATTTTGTCTGATATGAAAAAAAATCTTTGGTCGATACTGGCGGTTGGCGCATTACTTACGGGAACGGCGTGCTCGACAGTGGAGGAAGCGCGCGATGCGCAAAATCCTGAAAACCGCCTGCGCGGAGAACGTACGGTGGAGTATTCGGAATACGGATACGCGCCGGGAATGGTGCTTTCGCTTGCAGACTTGGAAACAATTGCGCTCGATGCGAATCCGAAAATTTTCCAGTCCCGCCAAGCCGTGATTTCCGCTCAGCTTGCCGTCAAAAATATTTGCGCGGATTATATGCCGACATTAGATGCTTCCGCGACTTACGCGCGCTCGACGCATAATGATTCGAAGCGAGGGCAGAGTTTTCACAATAGCGGCGGGAACGAACTCGGGCTTTCTCTGAATCTCCTGCTGTGGGACTTCGGGAAAACCGATGCAAAATTCGAGCAGGCGGTGGCAAAGCTGATTTCGGCGGAAAAAGATTTGCTCTCAGCGGAAAATCTTGTGCGCTACAATGTGCGCAAAGCCTATTTCGAATTGCGCAGAAACATTGAGTTGAACGTTGTCGCCGAACAATCGGTTGAACAATACAAAGAACACCTGGCACAAATGCTCGCTTATCGCGACGCGGGAAAAGGCACCAAATACGCATGCACGAAAGCGGAAGTGGACTACAACAACGCCGTGCTTGAAAGCATTCGCATCGCGAACAATGTCAAAACGGCGCGCGCTGATTTAAACCTCGCACTCGGGTTCGCGGAGTCGCCCGATTATGAGTTGGGCGGGAACGTGATGGGCACTTTTGAACCGAACGTCGATGCGCTGATGAAAATCGCACGGGAACGCGAACCCGGTTTGGCATCCCTCATCGCACTTGAAAAAGCAGCTTCCGCGCACGTGGATAAAACAATCGCTGATCTGTATCCGTCGCTCGGCTTGAATTTTTCCGCAACGCTTGAGGGAAGCGAATTGGACATGCCCAAAATCTGGAATTTGATAGGCGCGGGAACGCTCACTCAAAACGTTTTTAACGGCGGGCGAAACGAGCGAGCAATCGAAGATGCCGTTGCTCAATTGCGCACGGCGCGCAGTAAAGTTGCCGCCTACGAGCAAAATCTTTACGCCAAGCTTTGCACTGCTGTGCTTACGCAAACGCGCGCGCAGAAACAACGCGATGTCGCGCTCCTTTCCGAGCGCGCGGCGCGCGAAAATTTTGACATTGTTACCGCTCAGTTTGATGTCGGAAAAGCATCTTCGCTCGACCGCACGGACGCGCAGGTTTCGCTCACGGAAGCGCGCGCCGCCTCCGTTTCCGCCGAATACGATTATCGAGAATCCGTTTCCGCAATTGCCTATCTCATCGCGACCGATCCTATTGAGGAGCAAGTCGGCGACTAACTAATTTATTTTTTTGAAAAAAAGAAAAATCAATGCTTTCGGTTCGAATTATTCCTTGTCTTGATGTTAAAGACGGACGCGTCGTTAAAGGCGTGCAGTTTGAGTCTCTGCGGGATGCCGGCGATCCCGTCGATTGCGCGCGTGCTTACGAAAAACAGGGCGCGGACGAGCTCGTTTTTCTCGATATTACGGCATCTTCCGACGGGAGAAACATCATGCGGGACGTTGTCGAACGCACTGCCGATCAGGTTTTTATGCCGCTGACCGTCGGCGGCGGTTTGCGCACGGTTGAAGATATTCGCGCCATGCTCAATGCCGGTGCCGACAAAGTTTCTCTGAACTCGGCGGCGATTTCTAATCCGAATCTTGTTTTGGAATCGGCAAAACGCTTCGGTAACCAATGCATCGTCGTCGCGATTGATGCACGGCGAAATGCGGGAACGGATACGTGGCAGGTTCATTCCCACGGAGGGCGCACACCTTGCGGAATCGACGTTGTCGACTGGGCGAAAAAAGTCGTTTCACTCGGCGCGGGAGAGATTTTACTCACCAGTATGGACTGCGACGGAGTGAAAACCGGCTACGATTTGGAGCTGACGCGTCGCGTGAGCGAAGCTGTCGGCGTTCCCGTGATCGCTTCCGGCGGAGCTGGAAATTTGCAACACATGGTAGATGCCGTGAAAATCGGGAAAGCGAGCGCGGTGCTTGCTGCGTCGATTTTCCATTTCGGAACCTATTCGATCCGGGAAGCGAAGGAAGCGTTGCGTGATGCCGGTTTGCCGGCGCGTATTTAGCTTTTCATTTTTTCAAAAACAAAAAAAAACGTTCCCGCACGGCAAAAGCCGTTTTTCTGCGAGAACGCTTTTTTTTACGAAGCCCGGAGAGGGCTCCAATCTTTAACCTTTAATCTATCTTCCCCTACTCCCACTCGATCGTGCCGATGGGTTTCGGTGTGAGATCGAGAAGAACACGGTTGATGCCTTCAACTTCATGCGTGATGCGATCCGTGATACGGTGCAAGACAGCGTAGGGAATTTCTTCAATCGTCGCGGTCATCGCGTCTACGGTATTGACGGCGCGAACAATCGCGGGCCAACCTTCGTAGCGTTTGCTGTTGCGCACGCCGACGCTTTTGAAATCAGGAACGGCGATGAAGTATTGCCAAACCTTTCCTGCAAGCCCGCACTTGTCAAATTCTTCCCGCAAAATCGCATCAGCTTCGCGGAGCGCGTGCAGGCGGTCGCGCGTGATGGCACCGAGGCAACGCACGCCGAGACCCGGCCCCGGGAACGGCTGGCGGAAAACCATCTCGTCGGGAAGCCCGAGTGCTTTGCCGACGACACGGACTTCGTCCTTATAAAGCAGCTTAAGAGGCTCGACGAGTTCCATTTCCATATCTTCGGGAAGTCCGCCCACGTTGTGGTGAGCTTTTACACCGTCGCTTTCGAGAATGTCCGGGTAAATTGTTCCCTGAGCAAGGAACGAAATTCCGGAGAGTTTTCCGGCTTCTTCATCGAAAACCTTAATAAATTCGTTTCCGATGATTTTGCGTTTTTTTTCAGGTTCGGCGACGCCGGCGAGCAAATCGAGGAAGCGATCCGTGGCGTCAACATAAATGAGGTTCGCATCCAATCCGTTGCGGAAAACCTCAATCACCTGTTCGCTTTCGCCCTTGCGCATCAACCCGTGGTTGACGTGAACGCAAACGAGTTGTTTGCCGATGGCTTTGATTAGCAGTGCAGCGACCACAGAGGAATCGACCCCGCCGGAAAGTGCCAAAAGCACTTGTTTGTCGCCGACTTGGGCACGAACTTCTCGGATTTGCTCCTCGATAAACGCGTTCGCCAATTCCGGCGTGTTAATACGTGCCATGGATTCCGGACGTATGTTGCTTTGACTCATGGTGTTTGTCTCCTTGTCTTAATAACTAAGAATGAAATGCGCTTGGAAACATGGTGCCGAAGACGGGACTCGAACCCGTACGCCCGAAGACAACGGATTTTAAGTCCGCAGCGTCTACCATTCCGCCACTCCGGCACGATGGAGCCGCCAATTTTGACTTTCGGCATGCTCCCGTGCGAGTTTTTTTTTCAAAAAAATTAAAAACGCAGCCGACGCGTCCGGAAGCCTACGCTTTCTTTACAAAAAAACTTTATAAAGAACGAGAAATCCCGTTGACCTTTGCGAGCGGTAACAATAAAACGTTCATTCTAATTTATGATGAGAAAAAGCACAGTTGTTCGCGAAAAAAGCCTGCGAACTCAGGAACGTATTTTGGAAGCTGCGGAACGCCTTTTTGCCGACAAAGGATTTTCGGGCGCGTCGATGCGTGATATTACGTCTTTGGCGAAGGTTAATCTTTCCGTTGCCTACTATTATTTTAAAGATAAGGAAGCTCTGCTCTTTGCAGTGTTTGACCGCTATGTGAAGCCGCTGATGGACAAACAGCTTGAGATGCTGGAGCGTGCGCGAAAAGAGGCGGGAACGTCTCCGATTACTCCGCGCCGCCTGCTGGAAGCAATGATTCTTCCTCGTACGGAAAGCGTCTCGGAAGTCGTTCATCACCTTTTCACGATGTTGCTTGCCAGACGCGGTGTTTTTGAACAGCGCGTGTTCGAATCGATTGAAAATGCGACGAAGGAAATCCGCGAAAGGTTTTTTACGGAATTTTCAAAGACGTTTCCGGCACTTTCTTCGGTGGAAGTGCGTTTCCGTATTGAAAGCGTTCACGCGATGCTTGCGGGGTGGACGGCGATCGCTCCGTTTAAAAAAGGCGCTTACCCGAAAGATATTAAGCGGGAAGACTTCTTTGAAATGTTTATGGCAATGGTGCTGGAAATGTTTAGCGCTCCGCCGACGCTTTCTCAGAAAGCATAAATCTTTTAACGAAAAACAGGACAAACTTAAATTTATGAAGCAAAATAAAATGAAGAAAACCTTCTTTCTGACCGCGTTTGCGGCTTTCGCGGGAACGCTCGCGTTCACGGGCTGCGATGAAAAGAAAGCTGCAGAGCAAGCGCCGAAAGGCCCGGCGGAAATCGCCGCTGCCGTCGAAACGGTGAAATACGAAGAGCTTAAAATCGTGCGCGAGCTTCCGGGACGCGTCGATGCCGTGCGCCTTGCGGACGTTTCCGCGCGCGTGACGGGAATTTTGCTCGAACGTAAATTTGAAGAAGGCGCGAAAGTCGAAAAAGATCAGGTGCTTTTCCAAATCGATCCCGCACCGTTGCAGGCAGCACGCGATGCCGCCGCCGCGCAGGTCGAAGTCGCCAAAGCCAATTTAAACGGCGCGCAAATCACGTTTAACCGCTTTTCCGAGCTCATCAAAACCGGCGGTGTGAGCCGTCAGAACTACGACGATGCGATGATTGCCGTCGACACGGCAAAAGCCGCTCTTTTGGCGGCGGAAGCTCAGTTGAAGTCTGCGGAAATCAATCTCGGCTACGCGACGGTTACGGCGCCGATTTCCGGCATTATCGGCGCGGCTCTCGTAACGGAAGGCGGCATGGTTTCCGGAAATGCGCTTACGAAAATGGCGGTTATCCAACAAATGGATCCGATTAATTTTGACTTTACGCAGTCGGCGACCGCGCTTCTCGAACTCCGCAAGGCAATCGCCGCGGGAACGGTGCAAAAAATCGACGAGGAAACCGTTCCCGTGAAACTCGTTTTTGACGACGGTTCGGTTTACGAACACGCCGGAAAGCTCAAATTCTCCGAAGTTTCCGTCGATAAATCCACAGGCATGTATACGCTCCGTGCGGAGTTCCCGAATCCGGACAATCTTTTGCTTCCGGGAATGTTCGCCCGCGCCGTGCTCGAAGAAGGCGTGGACAAACAGGCGATTCTCGTTCCGCAAAAAGCCGTTTCGCTCGGCACCGCCGGCAAGGCAACGATTTTCACCATCGACGAAAACGACATGGTGCGCCCGCGCCCGATTCAAATCGGGAAAATGGAAGGTAATTTCTGGACGATCAAGGACGGCTTGAAACCCGGAGACCGCATCGCCACGGAAGGCTTGATTTCCATCGGCATGGCGCTTGCGCAAAGCGGTAAAGCCGGCGTGAAAATCGTTCCGCCGAAAGCAAATGCCGAAGCCCCCGCAGCCGCAGAACCGGCGGAACCGCAACAATAAAGAGTGCTCGCGGGAACGTATCTGAAAAAACATTACGTTCCCGCAGAAAATTTTCCTCCACAAAAATTTAAAAGAAACAAGGAATTTACATGGCAAAATTCTTCATCGACCGCCCGGTTTTTGCGTGGGTGCTTTCGCTGATGATCATCCTGTTCGGTATCATCGCGATTAAGTTCCTGCCGATTGCGCAATACCCGACCATTGCGCCGCCGTCCATCTCCGTGCAGGCTTCCTACGCGGGAGCGTCTGCGGAAACAACGCAGAAAACCGTTACCGCCGTTATCGAGCAACAGCTTAACGGGATCGACAATTTGCTCTACATGACGTCTTCGTCGGACTCGACCGGGAATTGCGAAATTACGGTTTACTTCAATCCGGGAACGGACGACGATACGGCGCAGGTTCAAGTTCAGAACAAAGTTTCGCTCGCCACGCCGCAGCTTCCGTCCGAAGTTCAACGCACGGGCGTTACCGTCAAAAAGGCGGCGCGCAACATGTTCCTCGTCGCCGCGTTTTATTCCGAAGACGGCACGATTCCGAAAGCGGAAATCGGGAACTACATCGCCTCCAACATTCTCGACCAGGTGCAACGCATCAACGGGATCGGGCAGGTTGACTTTTTCGGCGCGGAAAACGCGATGCGTATTTGGCTCGACGCCAACAAACTCAATTCCTACGGGCTGACTTCGACGGATGTCGTCGCCGCGCTCCAAGCGCAAAACATTCAGGTTCCCGTCGGTGAAGTCAACGGTTCGCCTGCCGTTCCCGGCGCGCAACTCGGCATTACGATTCAGGGCCCGGGAACGCTCGAAACGCCGGATGAATTCGGCGCAATCTTCCTGCGCACGCTTGAAGACGGTTCCCGCGTTTATCTGCGCGACGTCGCCCGAATCGAACTCGGAGAGCAAAGTTACATGTTCGAATCCCACTACAACGGGAAAATGTGTATGGGCTTGGGTTGCAAGCTCGCGACCGGCGCGAACGCGCTCGAAGTCGCCAACGCCGTTAAAGCAAAAATCGAAGAACTTTCGAAATACTTTCCGGAAGGCATGAACTATGCGTTCCCGTATGACACGACGCTCTTTGTTCGCATTTCGATTCACGAAGTCATTAAAACACTCGTGGAAGCGATCGTGCTCGTCTTCATCGTCATGCTCGTCTTCCTGCAAAACTTCCGAGCGACGTTTATTCCGACCATCGTCGTGCCGATTGCGTTGCTCGGAACCTGCGCGGCGCTTTTCGCGATGGGCTATTCCATCAACATTTTGACGATGTTTGCGATGGTGCTCGCCATCGGTATTCTCGTTGACGACGCGATTGTCGTCATCGAAAACGTCGAGCGTATCATGACCGAAGAAGGTTTGCCGCCGCGCGAAGCGACGCGCAAGGCGATGGATCAGATTTCCGGAGCACTCGTCGGGATTACGCTCGTTTTGACGGCGGTGTTTATTCCGATGGCGTTCTTCTCGGGTTCTGTCGGCGTTATTTACCGCCAGTTCTCGCTCACGCTCATTTCCTCGATGGTGTTTTCGCTCTTCCTCGCGCTGACGCTGACTCCGGCACTTTGCGCGACAATGCTCAAGCACAACGAATCGGGCAAGCATCGCGGGATCGCCGGTTGGTTCAACCGCAATTTTGACCGCATGACGAAAGGCTACAAAGGCATCGTAGCCCGCATGATTAAGCACAGCATCATCGGGATTGTTTCTTTCGTCGCCATCGGAGTAGGCTTCGGTTGGCTCTATCTGCGCCTGCCGACCGCGTTCTTGCCGGACGAAGACCAAGGAAACATTATGGCGCTTATCCAGCTCCCGCAGACGGCCTCGCAGGAACGCACGCTCAAGGTTATTGAAGAATTTGAAAACTACGCGCTTGCGCAACCGGAAGTCGATGCGATGTTCGCCGTCCAAGGTTTTTCGTTCAACGGCCGCGGGCAAAACGTCGGACTTGCGTTTCTTAAGCTCAAGGATTGGAGCGAGCGCAAAGGCGAAGAACATTCAGCCGAAGCGATTGCGGCGCGTATTTCCGGGCATTTTGCCGGACATCCGGAAGGCATGGTGCTTTCGTTCAACTTGCCGGCGATTTCCGAACTCGGGAACGCCACCGGCTTTGAATATCAAATGCAGGACCGCGGCGGGATCGGGCACGAAGCACTCGTGAACGCGATGAACGAAGTCTTCAAAAAAGCCAACGCGCCGGACACGGCAATGACGGGGGTGCGCCTCCAAGGCTTGAACGACGGTCCGATGCTCAAAATGAACGTGGACCTCGAAAAGGCGCAGGCGCACGGCATTAACATCAGCTCGCTTTACAGCACGATTCAGGTCGCTTTCGGTTCCTCTTACGTGAACAACTTTGTGCAGGGTTCCCGCGTCCAGCGCGTAATGGTTCAGCTCGACGCTCAAGACCGATCGTCGCCGGAACAACTTGCCAAAATGTTTGTCCGCACAAATTCCGGAGAAATGATGCCGCTTTCGGAAATCGTTTCCTTTGAATGGATCGTGGGCGCTCCCGCGCTGAAACGCTACAACGGCTTCCCGTCGCTCAACATCGTCGGGCAGCCGAAGCCGGGACGTTCTTCCGGGGAAGCGATGAACGAATTCGACGAAATTGTTCTGAAGCACCTGCCAAGCGTCGGGATCAACGGCGTCGGCGGCGAGTGGACGGGGCAATCGCTCGAAGAACGCACTTCCGGCAGCCAGGCTCCCGCGCTTTATGCGCTTTCGCTCATCATCGTCTTCCTCTGCTTAGCGGCGTTGTATGAAAGCTGGTCGATTCCGTTCGCGGTGTTGCTCATCGTTCCCGTCGGCGTTTTCGGATCTGTTTGCGCAACGATGCTCGGCGGGCTTTACAACGACGTTTACTTCAAGGTCGGCTTCCTCGTCATCATCGGGCTTTCCGCGAAAAACGCGATTCTCATCATCGAATTTGCGAAAGACTTGCAGGAACAGGGTCGTAATCTTTATGACGCGACCTTGGAAGCGGTTCAGCTCCGCCTGCGCCCGATTTTGATGACTTCGTTCGCGTTCATTCTCGGCGTGTTGCCGCTGGCTCGCGCTTCGGGCGCATCGTCCGCCGCACAGAACTCAATCGGCGTCGGCGTTATCGGCGGGATGTTGGCTTCGACGATTCTCGGCGTCTTCCTGATTCCGTGCTTCTACGTCATCATCCGTAAAGTATTCCGCGCCGCCGAACGCAAACCGAACGCAATCGTTAAGCACTAATGAAAGATGAGAGATGAGGGCTTAGAGATGAGAGGTCATTGCGTTCCCGCAAGTGGGAAAAGTTTTTTGAAAATCTTTTTCCGGTAATACCTCTAAGCTCTAAGCTTTAAGCTCTCAACCATCCTTTAAAAAAGAAAAAATCATGTTCAAATATCTTTCCGTTCTTCCGTTTCTTGCCGTGGCAACGGCGTGCACGACAATGGCGCCCGATTACGAGCGCCCCGACGTGAACAATATCATCGCCGAAACCTACGCGGGAATCGCCGCGACGACGCCGGACGAAACCGCCGTCACGCGTCTCGGCTGGTCGGAATTCTTCGCCGACGAACGCCTCAAAGCCCTCATTAAAACCGGGCTCGAAAACAATCGCGATTTGCGCGTCGCCATTCTGAATGTCGAACAGGTGCGCGCACGCTACGATATTCAGTGGGCGGAACTGCTTCCGAATGTCGGCGGGAACGGCTCGTTCACGCGTTCCCGCACGAATGAATATCTTTCGCCCTACGGGAAGGCGGTAACGTCCAACACCTGGCAACTCGGCGTCGCCGCTTCCTACGAAGTCGATCTTTGGGGACGCGTGCGCTCGATGACGGATCAGGTTTTTGAAACCTGGCTCGCCACCGCCGAAAACGAACGCGCCGTGCGCCTCTCGCTCGTCGCCGGAATCGCGCTTCAATACTACACGCTCCAGCTCGCGAACGAACGCCTTTCGCTTTCGCAAAAATCCCTCGTTACGACGCAGGTTTGGTATAACATTATGAAAGACCGCTTCGAAAAAGGCGCGATTACCGAAATCGATCTCGCCTCCGCCGAAGCTCAATACCAAGCGATGGTTTCTGCAACGGAACAACTCCGCGAAACGCAGAAACAGGCGAAAAACGCGCTCGCGCTCCTCGTCGGCGGAACCGCACTCCCGAAACTCGACGGCGTTCCCGCGCTTCCGATTGCTTCCGCGAATCTGCTCAAGCCGCTCGACGCAGGCATCCCGTCGTTCGCGCTCGTTTTGCGCCCGGACGTTCTCGCCGCCGAACGCATGCTCCGTGCCGCCAACGCCAATATCGGTGCCGCACGCGCTGCGTTCTTCCCGAGCATTTCGCTCACGGCAACGGGCGGCGTCGCCTCCGTCGAGCTCGACGACCTGTTCACGGGTGACGCGCGCACGTGGAGCTTTGTGCCGAGCGTGAACGTGCCGATTTTCGATTACTTTAACGGTCGCCTCGAAGCGCAACTCGATGTTGCCGAACTTCAAAAAGAAATTGAAATCGCCAACTACGAAAAAGCGATCCAGACGGCGTTCCGCGAAGTGGCGGACGAACTCGTCGTGCAGGAATCCATCGACAAGCGCATCGCCGCAAGCGAAGCCGCGCTCAAAGCACAACTGCGCCGCTACAAGCTGACTTCCGCAAATTATCGCGGCGGCGACGGCGTGCTCAGCTACACGGACGTTCTGCTCGCGCAAAACGATTTGTTCGCCGCCGAGCAAACACTCGTGCAAACGCGCTTTGCGAAGATCGCTTCGATGATTTCGCTCTACAAGGCGCTCGGCGGCGGCTGGACCGAACAATCCGTTCCCGAAGGCGAACAGGTCGCCGCTACAGAGTAGCACAACGAATAGCCTATAGAAAATAAAACGTTCCCGCGCGACGAAAGTCGGTTTTACGCGGGAACGTTTTGTTTTTTCGCGCGAAGCCGCCAAGCCGCAAAGTTCTAAATATCCCTCACGGATTTGCGGCCCCCCAGTTTTTTTTCGCGCGCTTTGCGTCCTCGCGCCTTTGCGCGAGATTTTTTTTTAAAACGTGCTTGACGGGAACGTTTTTTTTTTTGCGACAATCCGCGCTGAGAATTGGGACAAAACGGCGGAAACGCCGCATGTGTCCCGGTTTTTACCCGCAAAATACTTTTAACACTCACAATTAAACTTAATCATTATATGAAAAAATATATCACACTCGCGGCTCTCCTCGCTGTAGGAAGTGCTTTCGCAAATGCCGCTTCTCTCGGCTACAACAGCATGACGGACGCGCAGAGAGAAGGTGTTGTCTTCGCATGGGATTTTTCCGGAACCGGAACCGAGGATCCGGGGATTCCCGTCGTGGGGGCAGGGAATGATGATTGCTTTACTGTAGAGGATGGTAAAGCTGTTGTGGACAGAAGCGGAACTCCCTGGACGGATAGCCTCACGAATAACTTTTCCGACGGGAACTTTACGTTCAGCCTTGATGTCAACAGCTTCACGGCAAGCGATTCGCAGACGCTTGTCGCGTTGTATTCTGTCGGCGGGACAGCTGTCGGCGAGACAGGCGACTCAAAATCACTCCAAATCGGGGTAACAGACGGTGGGGAATTGTCGGTTTTCAACAAAGGCTATGCAAGCATTGGAACAAGCGGGAATATTAGTACCGGCTTGATGAGCGGATATTCCGGAGATGCGACCGTAACCGTTGTTTCCGATATGACAAATACGGAAACGTTGTCTGTCTATGTTGACGGGGAACTTAAAGGAAGCCATTCGAATTGGACGGCATCGACTGACCAAGCTCTTATGTGGTTCCAGATTGGCGCGGCTTTCGGAGGCGGTGAGGCGACAATCAGTAATATCACGCTTTGGAATAAGGCGTTAAGTGCAAGCGAAGTATCTGCAATCGTCATTCCCGAGCCGTCGGCGTTCGGAATGCTTGCTGGGCTTGGAGCGTTGGTACTTGTAGCATCTCGTCGCCGCCGCAAATAATTTCTGTAATATATTAATTCATAGATTATGGTTAGCGTTCCCGTGGTTTTGGTCGCGGGAACGTTTTTTTCGCGCTAAGCCGCTAAGCCGCAAAGTTTTTTTTTATTTTTCAAATACTTTGCGGCTTCGCGTCTTTGCGCGAGAATTTTAAGCTTTGTGTGAAGTCCCACTTTACTTCGCACGCAAAATGTTTTTGTTGCGGAAATTCCTTTGCGTTCTTTGCGTTAAAAACATTCGTGAGTATTTGTGTTTATTCGTGGTTTCTTTTGCACGGGAACGTTCCGAAATACGTTTTTCCCGGATTTGAGTTTGGAAGTCGAAAAATCGGTTTTTCGGTGAAAAATTAAAAAATTTGCTTCATTTGGAAGTGAAAATTTGGAGTTTTTGCCGAAAAATGCCAAATTTCGCTTCGTTTTGAAGTAAAAATCGGAAAACCCGCTTGACGCGCGGGAACGCGCGGGCGTATCTTTTTGCCAGCTTATGTCTTACATTCGATTTCATGCCGTAGAACGTGCTTCCAACCGGAAAGTCGTCGTTGTTCCCCCGCCGCAGGCGAAAATTTCCGAATTTTTCGGGTGCAAGGTTTTCAACCGCAAAGCGATGGCGAAATATCTCTCGAAAGAAACGTTTCGGGCGATTACGCATGCGATTGATTTCGGCGAGCCGGTTTCTTTGGAGCTTGCCGCGCATATCGCTCCCGCGATGCGAATGTGGGCGATGGAAAACGGCGCGACGCATTACACGCACTGGTTTCACCCGCTGACGGACGGTACGGCGGAAAAGCACGACGCGTTTGTCGAGCGCGACGGGAACGGCGGCATGATTGAGGAATTCAGCGGGAAGATTCTCGCTCAGCAGGAGCCGGACGCGTCGTCGTTCCCGAACGGCGGCTTGCGCTCGACGTTTGAGGCGCGCGGCTATTCGGCGTGGGATCCGTCGTCGCCCGCGTTCATTGTAGGCGATACGCTTTTTATCCCGACGATTTTTATTTCCTACGCGGGCGAGGCGCTCGACTATAAAGCGCCGCTTTTGAAGTCGCTGGAAGCGGTGAACAAGGCGGCGGTCGGCGTTTGCAAATATTTTAATTCCGACGTAACGCACGTGCAGTCTTCGCTCGGTTGCGAGCAGGAATTTTTCCTGATTGACGAGGAATTGTTCAACGCGCGTCCGGATATTGTTTTGACGGGGCGCACGCTGATGGGGCACGAATCGGCGAAAAATCAGCAGTTGGAAGACCATTATTTCGGGGCGATCCCGCGCCGCGTTCTCGCGTGTATGCAGGAGCTGGAATACGAAGCGTGGAAGCTCGGCATTCCCGTGAAAACGCGCCACAACGAAGTTGCGCCGAATCAGTTTGAGCTCGCGCCGATTTTCGAGGAATGCAACCTTGCGGTGGACCACAATTTGCTTTTGATGTCGCTCATGCGAGATGTTGCCCGCCGGCACAATTTCCGCGTGCTTTTGCACGAAAAACCTTTTAAGGGCGTGAACGGTTCGGGCAAGCACAACAATTGGTCGCTCAGCACGAACACGGGCGTTAATCTTTTTTCTCCTGGGAAAAACTCGATGGAGAACCTGCGTTTCGTGACTTTCGTCGTGAATACGCTGATGGCACTTTACAAAAATAATGCGCTTTTTAAGGCTTCGACGGCATCGGCGACGAATGCGCACCGCCTCGGCGCGAACGAGGCTCCGCCGGCGATTATTTCTTCCTTCCTCGGAAAACAGGTCAGCGACATTCTCGATGCGTTTGAAAAAAGCTCGGTTGACGACGCGATCAAGGTGGACAGCAAAAAGCAGATTAAGCTCGGTGTCGGGCAAATTCCGGAATTGCTTGTCGATAACACGGACCGCAACCGCACGTCGCCGTTTGCGTTCACGGGAAATCGCTTTGAGTTTCGCGCAATCGGCTCGATTGCGAATTGTGCGTCGGCGATGACGGCGGTCAATGCGGCGGTTGCTTATCAGCTCAAGGAATTTAAAACGGAGGTCGATGCGCTCATTGCGGGCGGAATGTCCAAGAAAGAGGCGCTTTACACCGTTATTAAAAAATACATTAAGGAGTCGAAGCCGATCCGTTTTGACGGGAACGGCTATTCCGAAGAATGGCGGGAAGAGGCGGCGCGGCGCGGCTTGGACTGCGAGACGAGCGTTCCGTTGATTTACGATGCGTACACTTCACCGCAGTCGGTAAAGGTTTTTGCGAACGGGAACATTCATTCCAAGAAAGAACTGGAAACCCGCAACGAGGTGAAGTGGGAAATTTACACGAAAAAGCTTCAGATTGAGGCGCGTGTTCTCGGCGATTTGTCGCACAATCATATTATTCCCGTGGCGATTCGTTACCAGTCCGTTTTGCTGGACAATGTTGCGAAGCTCAAGGCGGTGTTCCCGCCGGAAAAATTCAGCGTCCTGGCGTCGGAGCAAATCCGCCTGATTGAAGCGATTAACGAGCATGTCAGCGCCGTTACGAAAAATGCCGAGGAAATGATTGAATGCCGCAAAAAAGCAAACCGGATTGAGGATGCCCGCGAAAAAGCGATTGCATATCACGACACGGTTTTGCCGTATTTCGACGCGATTCGCTACCATATCGACAAGCTCGAATTGCTCGTCGACAACGAAATGTGGCCGCTCCCGAAATACCGCGAATTGCTTTTCGTGCGGTAAGGCGAGGTTGTTTCCGCAGAAACAAAAACGCGTTCCCGTGAGATTGGCGGGAACGCGTTTTTGTTGTTTTTAGTAAACCGGCGGCTTAGCGGCGTTTGGTTTGTTTTGACATAAAGTTGGGACCGTCAACTTTGTATTTTCCTTCGATATAAAGGATTTCCTGGAGCTCCGGCTCGATAGCCGCGAGTTTGAACACCGAGTAGGGCGCGTTCGGATCGGCACGCTCACCTTTCTTTTCGATGCCGAGAATTGCGCCGGCGTAACCGCCTGCACCTTCACCAAAAGCGATACAAATTTTATATTTTTTGCCTTTTTGGAGCTTCATCCAGCTTCCCTTGAAAAGGTGGTTTTGGATCGTGCCGCCGTTTCCGGAACCTTTACCGTCGTTTTTACAGTGGTCTTTCGGTTCCCAGTTTGCGCCGGCGGGTTCGCGAACAGCGCGTCCGTGACCTTCTCCCGGCCAGTAGGCGTAGAAAACGGTTTTACGGTCGAGCCCGACGATGATGACGTCGTCACCCATTCCGACGAAGCGATATTCTCCGGTTTCCGGCGGTGTGATTTCACCGTCGTAAACGACCATCCAGCCCGGAGCTTCGAAAGGCGGTTTCCCGTCTTCTCCGGCGAAAGCCGCAGTGGCAGCCGTTGCCTGAATGATATTTTTCGTTTTTACGTCTTTATAAATGTAAACCTGATTGGCATTGAGTTTTGTCGGCGCTTCGAAATAACGTTGCCCCAGTTTTCGGACATCAAACCCGTTGTTGTCGAGCATGCCGATTGCTTTGTGGAGTTCTTCTTTGCGTTTTCCCTTGTCGTTGTTGTCAGTCGTGCAGTAGGTGATTTTTCCGTCGCGGGAACGCTTGAGGTCGAACAACGTGCCTTTAAGTGTCGGTGTTTTGGAGAAGCTGGTTCCGAATGCGGAGAGGAACGAGCGACCGTTGCCGATTCCGGGACCGATGCCTTTCCCGATTCCGCCGCCTGCGCCGCCGCCGATACCGGAGGAGCCGCCTGCCTTCATCCCGCCCATGGAACCCATGGAGCTACTCATCTTCGGCATTTCCGGAAGCGTGAGAGTGGCGCGCGTGCTTTTGGAGGTGATTTTGTTCTGCGTGTTCATGTCCCGCGGTTTCGGGCGCATGCGGTGCTTTTGGCGATTGGCGTTTTCCCCGTTACTTCCGCCGCCTGCGCCGGAAACGAATTCGGCGGGTTCGGGCGGCTCGGGGCGCACGGTTGCCACGACGTAGAAGAGCGCGAAAACGATGAGCGCCGCGTGAAGGATAACGGAAACGATGAAGCCGTCTCCCCCGAATGATTTCCACGAAAACTTTGTGTGCCGCTTTAGCGGGTCTTCACCGTTTTCATCAACGGCGGGCATATCGTTGTAATAATCCTCTTCCGCGTTGTTTTGCGGCGGGAGCGGATATTCTTCGTTGGGATTTTGGGGTTCCATAGTTATTTTAAAGGTGAAAGAAAAACGGGGAAAATGTCCGAGCGAACGAAAATATTATTATTTAGCTTACGCCTTGAAACTCAACTCTTTTTTCAGACGGAGAAAAGAAATACGGGTTAATTTTTCCGTTTGGCGTAACGATTTGCGAGAATCGTGCACACGAGAAGCTGAAGTTGGTGGTAAAACATAACGGGAAGGACGATGAGCCCGATTTGCGGAGAACTCCCGAAAATCAGTTTTGCCATGGGGACACCGCCTGCGAGCGTTTTTTTGGAGCCGCAAAAAACGGCGGTGATTTCGTCGGTTTTTTTGAAACGCAGAAGCCTTGCAACGAAGGTCGTTCCCGCGAGTGCGACCGTCAGCAGAATCGCCGCACCGACGAAAGTTTCGAGTAAAAGCCGAATTCCGTATTTCGTCCAAAGCCCGTTGTAAACCGAATCTGCAAATGATGAAAAAACGAGCATTAAAATGACGATTTTGTCGAAAATATTAATGTGATTTTTGTAGGGGAGAATGATTTTGTAGAAAAACGGATTGAGGATTTGACCGAGCAGAAACGGCAGAAAAAGTAAGATGAAAAGGTTGGTGACGGTTTCGCCGAGGGGAAGCGCGTTCCCGCCCGTTGAGGCAAAAATGCTCACAATCAGCGGGGTAAGGAAAATCCCCAAAATGCTCGAAAGAGAGGCGTTAAAAATTGCGGCGGGAACGTTTCCGCGCGCGACCGCCGTCATGGCGACCGACGAAGAAATGGTCGAGGGAATCGCTCCGAGGAAATAAAATCCGAGAGCCAAATCGTTGTGAATGACCGGCTTTGCGACCGCGCAAAAAAGAAATGCGAGAATCGGAAAAACGACAAAAGTCATTACCTGAACGCAAAGGTGGATTTTCCACGACAAAATACCGTCTCGGAGATTTTTTCGCGAAATTCCCAGTCCGTGGAAAAAGAAAACGAGCGCGATCCCGAGGTCGGAAAGCTTTTCTGCGTGAATGGTGCCGCCGCTACGCCCGATGTCGGGGAAAAGCGTGGCGAGCACGACACAGGAGACCATGCCGATGAGAAACCAGTCTTTGAAAATATTCGGAATCGGAATTTTTTTTGTCCGGGCAGCGGGAACGTTCATTTTTGGAGAGAAATTACGGCTAAAAGTATCAAATCGTTAATTTTTGTATCTTTTGCGCAGAAAAAAAAGCGGCTTACAAAAACGGCGCGGCGAGCCGGGAATGCCGTTATTTTGCCTTCCCGCGCAGTTGTTTTCGCAAATCATTCCAATGCGCGAGACGCTCGGCGATAGCGGCTTCGGCGCCGTTGGTTTTCGGGTTGTAGAGTTTCAGCGGCGTTTCCAAATATGTTTGCCCGGAAATGCCTTCGGGAAACTCGTGGGAATACAAATACGTTTTCCCGTGTCCGAGTGATTTGTTTAATTTCGTGTGTGCGTCGCGCAAATGTAAGGGTACTTTTTGTCGCGGCAAATCGCGAACCGCCGCTTTAGCGGCAAAAAGCGCTTCCGTTGCCGAATTGCTTTTCGGGCAAGTCGCAAGAAAAATAACCGTGTGCGCGAGGTTGAGCGCGCATTCGGGAAGCCCCACGAAATCGCAGGCTTGCTGGCAGGCGACGGCGACGCCGATTGCGCGGGAATCCGCCAAGCCGATGTCTTCGCTTGCCAGAATTACGAGCCGCCGTGCGATAAAGCGCGGGTCTTCGCCGCCTTCGAGCATGACGGCAAGCCAGTAAAGCGCGGCGTCGGGATCGCAACCGCGCACGGATTTGATAAATGCGGAAATCGTGTCGTAGTGTTCGTCTTCGCCGCGGTCGTAGCGGATTTGGCGTTCCCGCGCGAAGGCTTCGAGGTCTTTTTCTTCGATGGAGGTTTTCGGCGGGCGCGAGAGAGCCAGCGTTTCCAGCGTGTTTAGCGCGCGGCGCATGTCGCCTTCGCACATTTGCGCAACAGAGAGGAGGATTTTTTCGTCGGCGGAAATTTCGAGCAAGCCGAGCCCGCGCTCCTTGTCCGAAAGCGCGCGGGCGAGCGCGGAGACGACGTGTTTTTCCTCAACCGGCTCCAAGCGAAAAAGGTGAGAACGCGACAGCAGCGGCGGAATGACGTAAAAACCCGGATTGTGCGTCGTGCAACCGATGAGGCGGACGTTCCCGGCTTCAACATCGGGCAAGAGTAAATCCTGTTGCGCCTTGTTGAAACGGTGAATTTCGTCGATGAGTAGAAGCGTGCGGCGTTGCGGGAACGCACGTGCGATTCGCAAAATTTCGCGCAATTCCCCGGTGTTTGAAAGCACGGCGTTGACGTGTTCGCAGCGGCAATGCGTGACGGCGGCAATGGCTTCCGCAAGCGTGGTTTTTCCGCACCCGGGCGGACCGTAAAAAAGCAGGCTTCCGAAGTTGTCCGTTTCAATGAGGCGGGGCAAAAGTGCACCTTTGCCGAGGATTTTTTCATGACCGAGAATTTCGCTCAAGTCACGCGGACGCATGCGCGCGGCGAGCGGACGGCGAAAGCCCGTCTGCGTTTCCGTGTCTCGGGAGCTTGCCGTAGCGTCCCTGTTTTCGGAGAAATCGCCGGCGTTCCCGCCGAAAAGTGAATCTTCAAAATCTTCTGCCATGAATCGCCCAAAACGCTACGACTTCCCGCGTTCCCGCGCAAATTGAAAGTTTCCCGCGTAAATTGAAATTTGCCCGGTGGCGCAAACTGTGTTTTTCTAAAAAAACTCGCATTCAGATTTTTGTTTTTTTTTATGAAAAAAGTTCTTATTCCGACCAAACTCGACAGTGTCGCTTCCAAAATGCTTGCGGCGCAGGGTTATGAAGTGGTTCAAAACTCGGAAACTCCGCTTCCGGAGCTTGTCGCGACGCATCCGGATACGCAGATCCTCATTGTTCGCAGCGAAAAGGTTACGCCGGAAATTATCGATGCGTTGCCGAAGTTGCGTATCGTCGTGCGTGCCGGTGCCGGTTTTGACAACATCGACATCGTTTATGCGCGCAAAAAAAGTATCGACGTCATGAATACTCCGGGTGCAAACGCCAACGGCGTTGCCGAAGAAGTGGTGGCGATGATTTTGGCGACATTTCGCCACGTCGTTCCCGCAGATGTTTCCACGCGCGCGGGACGTTGGGAAAAAAAGAAATACATGGGGCTCGAACTCACGAAGAAGACCGTCGGAATCGTCGGGCTCGGCAATATCGGGCGCCTTCTCGCGAAGCGGCTTCAGGGATTTGAGCCGACGCTTCTTGGCTACGACCACTTTCTCGCAAAGCAACGCGCGATCAATATCGGCGTTCGCCCGGTTTCGCTGGAGCAGATTTTTGAAGAGGCCGATGTGATTTCTCTTCACGTTCCCGGCGGCGCGTCTACACAAAAAATGATTTCGACGGATTTGCTTTCCCGCATGAAAGACGGCGCGCTTTTGGTTAATTGCTCGCGCTACGGCGTTGTGGACGAGGAAGCGTTGGCGGAGCTGAAGGCTTCCGGCAAAAAAATTCTCTACGCCACGGACGTCCATCCGAAAGACGCTGAAGGCGAAAAGCCCTCGGCGGGCGTTGCCGATTTGATGCTCCCGCATTTGGGCGCAAATACGAAAGAAGCGAATTTTAACGCGGCAAAGCGTGCCGCGGAAGAAACAATCGCGTATTTTGAAAACGGAGACACCTCTTGTGTCGTCAACGCGGAAACGCCGCAGGGCTTGCATCCGATGCAGTTGCGACTGGCGCGCATGCTGGCGACGCTCGCGCGCCTCGTTAGCGGCAACCGTCCGGTTCGCAAGGCAAATTGCACGTTTTCGGGAAGCCTTCGCGAGTTTCGCAAGTGGTTTACGCCGAAAATCCAGGAAGGCTTACTTCCGGAATCCGAGAAAAACCTGCCGCCGCCGGCAGCGGAGCTTTCCTTGCGCGAACACGGAATCGATTATAAGGCATGTGAACCGCTCAGCGGGAACGTCGATGAAGATTCCATTACGCTTGAAATTTTCACCGAAAGCAGCGGTCGCTATCACACCGTTTCCGTGCGCGGGATCGTGGCGGAGGACGTGCCGATAATTTCCCGCGTGGACGGATTCCGGAGCCTTTATTTTGACCTGCGCGGACACCTGCTTTTCGTGCGTTATACGGACCGCCCGGGCGTGCTCGCCCGCATCGCCAGCGTGCTCGGGGACGCGGAAATTAATATCGAAAACATTTCTGCGCCGATTGACCACGAAGTCGGGGAAACGCTCGCCGTTATTAAAACCAATAAGCCGGTAACTTCGGCTCAGGTTTCCGCGATAACGACGCTTATCAAGGCGCTCGATGTTTTCGCGGTTACGTTTTAACCCTGCGCTCCCGTAACCGAAACGCGTTCCCGCGCGGCAAAAGCCGATCTTGCGGGAACGCGTTTTTTTGTATGTCGTCGCGGCTTTTCGCGAAACTTTTTTTTAATTTAAACTGAAATAGTATTGCTTAGTTTTCAATCCAAAGCGGAAGATCGGATTCGTATTGTTGATTTTCTTCTCTCTTTCCTGCAAACGAAAACGATTTTTTTTGAAAAAGTCTACTTTTTAGGTATTGCTTGTTGGCGGTTGGTCATAAACATTTTAATACAAATATTTCGAGTCTTGTGGCTCTTCTAAATACTCCACCAAGAATTGATTCCGGATTTTGGACAGGAGATTTGTGTAATGAAACTCAAAACAAGTAATCGATATTTTTTAGGTGCGGCGGCAATTTTCGGACTAGGACTGCTCGCGGGAACGTTCCTGTCGCCTGTAAAACGAAACACCGCAAGGGAACATTACGACGAAAGGACGCTTCGGGATCTGTATTATCACGTTTGGGAATCCGGCACCGGAGAACTTCGCTTTTATGCGAATGTTCTGTGGGGCGATCTCGGACGCCGGGCAACCATTAGGCAACTCGAGTTTTTTATCGCTATGTGG
Organism: Opitutales bacterium; assembly: GCA_017531845.1. Taxonomy (GTDB): domain Bacteria; phylum Verrucomicrobiota; class Verrucomicrobiia; order Opitutales; family UBA953; genus Spyradosoma. The sequence goes on from JAFXKI010000006.1 coordinate 54,128, forward strand.
ATATACTACGGCTCGAGAGCCTCGGACGAGCGATTTCAGAAAATTCTCGAAAAGAATGCCGACATCGTTTTCCGCTATATGGAGAATCGGGAACGTCGCGATTGGTTTTTTTCGACCTTTGATTTAAGCGAAAAACAAAAAACGCTCATCAACGACGCTTGCGTTCTCGGCGAATCCAGAGAAAAATCACCATTTGAAGAGAACGAAAATTTCCGCGTCCAAACACGTTCCTCCTACAAAGAAGACGGACTTTCACGATTTAGTTTCAAAAAAAATGTCGTCGAAGAAAACAACAAATTTCGTTCATACGGTGATGATGTTTCCGAAACGGAAATTGAGTACTCCACATATTACCAATACGAAGCCAAGGGGAAAACGAAATGCCGGGAGGACGGAACTTACGAGCTTCTTTACCTGATCCCGGAAAATCGCCTTATTGTTTGCCCAATGGACAAGTGCGGATTTTTGCGCGACGAAATTTATATTGTCCCGTTTGCCTGCTTATCCATCGACGGAGACGGAACTTGGTCATTTGAAAAATAATTACTCCGCCGAAAAGCTGATGCGTGGGCAGGTTCCATTTTGATCGGGAACGCCTCGTGACGAAAATTTATTTTCTCACGCATGCTTTGTGCGTTGAACGCGACACGTAAACGAGGAGTGGAGACATGTCGCGTTTTTTTTCGCGTTAAGACGCAAAGTTTTATCTGTGTTTTTGTGTCTCCGTGAGAGTTGCTTAAAAGCTTTGCGCTTTAGCGGCTTTGTGCGATTCGTGTTCGTTCGCGGTTCCTTTGTTGGCGCATTGCGCTAAAGTTCCGTTCGGTTCTTCGTTTTCTTAAAAAAGTTTTGCGGGAACGCGCGGGAAATTTTCTAATGAAGGTTCACGATTTTTAATCCATGACCTTGACTGAAAATTCTCCCGCGCCCAAAAAATCCCGCTTTCCGCGTTCCGTTTTCTTCATCGTCGGAACCGAGGCGGGCGAACGCTTCAGCTTTTACGGAATGCGGAGCATCCTCACGCTTTACATCATTTACGAATTGATGAAAGACCTTTCCGCAAGCGGTGCCGAAGGTTTGCGCGCAGCGGAAGATTACGCGACGACAATCGGGCACCTTTTTACGATGGGCGTGTATTTTATGCCGCTTTTGGGTGCGTGGATTGCGGACAAGTTTTGGGGTCGCTATTGGACAATCGTCGCCATGTCGCTTTTTTACGTGGTCGGGAACGCGACGCTGGCGCTGACGGTCGGTTCGCAACTCGGGCTGGTGGTCGGGCTTTCCTTGATTGCGTTCGGTTCGGGCGGGATTAAGCCCTGTGTTTCGTCGTTTATGGGCGAACAGTTTTCGAAGGATCAAAGCAACTTTATCGCTCGCGCGTTCGGAATGTTTTATTGGGCGATAAATTTCGGTTCGTTCTTTGCGTTTTTGCTGATTCCGGTAATCAAAGATTCCGTCGGCTACGCGTGGGCGTTCGGGATTCCCGGAATCACGATGGGCTTGGCGACGCTGATTTTTGTCGTGGGAACGGCTAGTTACAAGCGCAACTCCGGCGAATGGATCAACGAGCCGGCGGCGACGATTGCAAAGCGTGTGGCGAGCTCTTCCGTGCTTTACGGCGCGCTTCCGGCGTGGTTTTTCTGCGCGTTAATTATGCTTGTGAAGCCTCAGATGCTCGGTCCGGTCGGGCAATGGGTGGGCGGAATGAACGCCCTCGGGAAAACTTTGTTCGTTGCGGGAACGGGAGCGGCGGCATTTTTCGCGGTGCTTGTGATTTTTGCGATTGCGGCGTTTTTGCCGAAGTTCTTAGGAAATTTGGCGAAAGAAGCGCATCCGGAGAGCACACTCCCGAAAATGCCGTCGTCGGATAGCGTTCTCGTTGAGAAGGACGTTCCCGCGCCTTCGATGACGCTCGGCGAACGCTTCCGCGCCATTCGCGGAATCCTGTTGCTCTTTGCCGTGATTCCGGTTTTCTGGGCGTTATTTGACCAAATGGCGACAACCTGGGTGATTCTCGGCGGACAAATGACGGCGACAAGCCTTTTCGGCTACCCGATTAACACGGAGACGATGCAGAACATCAACCCGATTTTCGTGATGACGCTCATCCCGATTTTGTCGTTTTTCATTTATCCTGCGCTCAACCGCACGCGCTTTTTTAAAACTACTCCGCTTCGCCGCATGACGGTCGGTATGGTGCTCGCCGCGTTCTCGTTCGTGATTTGCGGTTGGTTGCAAACGTCCGTCGATGCGTCGATTGCGGCGGGAACGCCGCCGATGTCCGTGTGGTGGATGGCGTTGCCGTATTTTGTGCTGACAATCGGCGAAGTGCTTTTCTCCGCGACGGGCTTGGAATTTGCGTTCTCGCAGGCTCCGGCGGCGATGCGCAGCACGATTACGAGTTTGTGGAATCTGACGACGACGGTCGGGAATTTCCTCGTTGTGCTCGTCGTTGCGCTAACCGTGAATTACACGGCTTCGGATCGCTTTTATTTCTTTGCCGCACTGATGCTGGCGGTTGCTGTTGTCTTCGGGCTTTTTTCCGCCTGCTACAAATATAAAAGCGAATGAGGACTTAGAAATGAGAAAAAACGGCCCCCCCCCCATTTCTCATCTTTAATTCTTAATTCCTTATTTCTAATTTTTTCAAAAAAATGCTTTCGATAAAACCGTTCCGCCATTTTCGTCGGGCAAGCGTAACTCCGCCCGGCTCGAAAAGTATTACGAATCGTGCACTGATTCTCGCGGCTTTACGCATGGGAACGACGCATCTTACGGGAACGCTTTTCTCCGAAGACACGTACACGATGATAGCCTGCTTGCGAAAACTCGGATTTCGCGTCGAAGCGAACGAAGCGGAAAAAACGGTTGAAATCGACGGGCTCGGAGGAGAAATTCCCGCTTCCCGCGCCGAACTTTTCGTTGCCAACGCGGGAACGGCGGCGCGCTTTCTTACGGCGATGCTCGCACTGAAAAAAGACGGCGAATTTTTCCTCGACGGAAGCGACGCGATGCGCAAACGCCCGATGTCGGGCTTGCTCGATGCACTCGCTCGGCTCGGTTGCGAATTTGAGTTTCACGGCGAGCGCGGATTTTTCCCGTTTACGATGAAAACACACGGTGTCTCCGCCGGCGAAATCACGGTCGACGCGCGCGCTTCGAGCCAAATTCTTTCCGCTCTGATGCAAATTGCGCCCGTCGCGGGAACGCAAAACGGCACAGGAATTTTTGAGGTTTTTCTGAAAGGGGAAACAGTTTCGCGACCTTTCGTTGAAATGACGGCGCGCATGATTGCACAGTTCGGCGGTGCCGTCGAAGCGCGCGGGAACGCATTTACCTGCGGCGGCGGTTACGCCCGCGGAGATTTTGATTATGCAGTCGAACCGGATGCGACCGCCGCATCTTATTTCGCGATTTTGCCTTTCGTTCATCGAAACAGCGAGGTTTGTATTAAGGGATTAGATACAAACGGATTGCAGGGTGACGCTGCTTTCTCCGTTGAACTCGCCGTGCCGCCGCACGACTTGCTCTCCGTCACCCTCGAAACGCAGGGCGGCGCTGCTTTTTGCCGCGTTTCCGCCGGGACTTCAACGCGCGGATTCGACATCGATTTCAATGCGATTTCCGATACGTTTCTGACGCTTGCCGCCGTCGCGCCCTTGCTCGAGGCGGGAACGCCGCTCACGATTCGCGGCATCGCTCACACGCGCAAGCAGGAAACCGATCGCGTGGCGGCAATGGCGTGCGAGCTTGCCAAAATCGTCGGGGCGGAAAATGTTTCGCAAACGGAAGATTCTCTCACGGTTTCTCCGGTTCCCCGCAGCGAATTGCGTTCCCGCGCGGATGCGGCTCCCGGCGGAAAGATTCGAATCGCCACTTACCGCGATCATCGCGTGGCAATGAGTTTCGGGATTCTCGGCACATTCGATTTGCGCGGCGACGGTTCTCCGTGGATTGAAATCGAAAATCCCGAATGTTGCGGAAAAACATTTCCGGATTTCTTTGAGGTGCTTGAAAAAATCCGGGAGTAATCATTTTTTAACGACAAAATGGCGATTCCGCAGAAAAAAATGAACATTCCGGAAGATACGCTTGTCGGCGTATTGGAACGTATCATTTTTTTTAACGACGAAAATTTTTACACCATCGGCGAAGTTTGCGAGGAGGCTACGCGCGAAACTTTTACGGTCGCGGGAACGCTTCCGTCCGTTCAATGCGGGGAGACGCTCGAATTGCGCGGTGTGTGGACGAGCCATCCGACGCACGGGCGACAGTTCAAAATATCCTCGTTTTCATCGAAGCTTCCGTCGAGCGTCCATGGTATTCGCAAATATCTCGGAAGCGGGCTGGTGCGCGGAATCGGAAAAACTTACGCCGCGCGCATTGTAGAGCACTTCGGTGCGGACACGCTTCGGATTATTTCGGAAGAATCCGCGCGCCTGCGCGAAATTCCCGGCATCGGCGCGCAACGCGTTCGCGCTATCAAGGAATCCTGGGACGAACAGTTCGCCTTGCGGGAGGTGATGATTTTTCTCCAAACCTACGGCGTAACCACGGCTCAATGCCTGCGCATAGTTAAAGCCTACGGCGCGGACGCTAAAAAAACTTTGCAGGAAAATCCCTATCGCCTTGCGCAGGATATCGACGGTATCGCGTTCCCTACGGCGGACAAAATCGCCTCTAATCTCGGGCTTCCCACCGAAGGGAAACAGCGCATCGAAGCCGGCGTTTTTTACGCGATGCAGCTTGCGGAGGCAGACGGAAATACGGCGTTCCCGAAAGACGAATTGATCGCAAAAGCAACGGAGCTTTTGGGAACGGATCCGGGGTTGCCGGAAAAAACGGTCGCCGAAATGCTCGAAACCGGGCGCTTTGTTTATGCCGACGTGCCCCGCTATGTGCGTAATCCGGACGGCTCGCGTTCCCGCGAGATTGTCCGGCTTTTGCAAAAACGCGATTACGCTCACGCCGAGCGCGATATCGGAGCCTGTGTTTCCGCGCTTTTAGAAACGCCGAACCGCTTGCCGCCGATTCACATCGATCGCGCTTTGGTTTGGGCGCAAAACCGCGCGGGCTTTACGTTCGCACCCGAGCAGGCGGATGCCGTTAAAACGGCACTTCGCGAAAAAATCTCCGTCATTACCGGCGGTCCGGGAACGGGAAAAACAACGATTCTCCAGGCGATTTGTTCGATTCTTCGTGCAAAAAACGTGCGGGTTACGCTCGCCGCGCCGACGGGGCGCGCCGCTCAGCGCATGAGCGAAACCGCCGGAATGCCGGCTGGAACGATTCATCGCATTCTCAAGCCGGAACCCTTGCTCGGCGGTTTTTCTTTTAACGAAAAAAATCCTCTCGTGACGGATTTTGTCATTGTGGATGAAGCGTCGATGCTGGACACGAAACTTGCCGCCGCGCTTTTTCGCGCCGTTCCCGCAGCAGCGCATCTCGTGCTTGTCGGCGACGTAAATCAGCTTCCGAGCGTCGGCGCGGGTAATGTATTGAATGATTTGATACAAAGCAGGCGAGTGGCTGTTACGAAGCTTAGCGCGGTTTTCCGTCAGGGCAAGCGTAGCGGGATCGTTACGGCTGCGCATGCGATTTTGCAGGGGGATGCGCATACGCCACAACCGGTTCAGGAAAGCGTTTTTGAGTTTGATCCGGAGGGCGACATTCATTTTATCCGGGCAAGCGGTGCGGAAGACTGCGTAAAAAAAACGCTCGTGCTGGCAACGCAGGCAATTCCGCGCCTTCTCGGCATTCGTTCTGCGGAGGAAATACAGGTGCTTGTGCCCGTTCATCGCGGGAACGCGGGTGTGCAGAATTTTAACGCCGTTTTGCAGAAAGCTTTTAAAAAAAGCGGAGTGGTCGGCGTTCCCGCCGCCGGAGGCACGCGCCTTGAGCTCGGGGACAAAGTTTTACAAAATCGCAACAATTACGATAAAAACGTTTTTAACGGCGATCTCGGGCGTATAGACGATGTTTCACCGGAGGCGGGAACGCTTTCCGTAAAATTTTCTGATGTGCGTGCGGATTACGAGCGCGGCGAGCTCGGTGAACTTCAGCTCGCTTACGCCATAACGATTCACAAATCGCAGGGATCCGAATTCCCGGTGGTGATAATTCCGCTTTTGAAAGCGCATTTTATGATGCTTAAGCGGAATTTGATTTATACGGCAATTACGCGCGGGCGAAAAAAAGTATTTATTGTCGGCGAGCCGGCGGCGTATTCCATGGCGGTGCGCAATGCGGATTCCGCCAAGCGTTGGACAGGGCTTCCGGCACGACTGTAAAAAAATTAGGAATGAGGAATTAGAAATAAATCTTCCTCATTCCTAATTTTTTCCGATTACCAATTTTCGGCGAGAAGCTCGAAATGCGCCTGTGCGTGCGCGCAAGCCGGGCACTCAATCGGGGCTTTTTCCGCTTCGCAAATATAACCGCAATTGCGGCAACGCCACCAGACTTTGCCGTCTTTTTCAAAAACGGTGCCGTTTTCGATATTGGCGAGAAGCCCGCGATAGCGTTTTTCGTGCTGCTTTTCGGCGATGGCAACATTGCGGAAAACTTCGGCGATTTCCGGGAAGCCTTCTTTGTCGGCGGTTTCCGCGAACGCTGGATAATCGGTGGACCATTCGCCGTACTCTCCGTCGGCGGCGGCTTTCAGGTTTTCTGCCGTGGAGCCGATAACGCCTGCCGGGAACGATGCGGTGATTTCAACGCAACCGCCTTCGAGGAATTTGAAAAAGCGCTTGGCGTGTTCTTTTTCCTGATTCGCGGTCTCTTCGAAAATGTCGGCAATCTGAACGAAGCCGTCTTTTTTCGCCTTGCTCGCGAAATAGTTATAGCGCATACGCGCCTGAGATTCTCCTGCAAATGAATGGAGCAGGTTCTTTTCGGTTTGGGTGCCTTTTAGGGATTTCATGTTAATCAGATGGGTTAAAAACAAACGCAATCGTAAGCTTTTTTTGCTTGGGAGGGAAGCCGGGAAATACGAATTTGCCCGCAAATTTTTGCGGAGCACCGCGGCTTGGCGAGAGAATTTCAGTTCCCGTGTTTGAGTTTTTGTTCCGCGTCGCGGAGATGTTCCGGAGTGTCTGCCTGAAGTTGTAAAATGTCTTCGGCCTGCAAGATGACGTTCCCGCGCGGTGTGAGAAAGTTTTCTCCGCGCTTCATCATAACGACGAGGGTGCCGTGCGGGAACGCGAGTTCGGCAAGCGTTTTTCCCGTTCCCGCGTCGTTGTCCGAGAGCGTGATTTCAGCGTTCACGGTATTGATGTCTTCCGTCGAGCGGTCAAAGGCGGAGGGCGGCGTGTTTTCATCCGCAGTCAGGCGGAGCCATTTTGCCATTTTAAAAAGCGTGGTACCCTGCAATACGAGCGAGGAAACGGAAATAAAGAAAACGATGTTGAAAATGAGCGTTGCCGTTTTTTCATTAAAACCCGGCGTGGAAAGCGGAATGAGCGCGAAAACGATAGGGACGGCTCCGCGTAATCCGACCCACGAAACGAATGTGAGCGCACGCGTTCCCGTCCGAAACGGCGCAAGGCAAAGCGTAACCGCAAGAGGACGAACTGCGAAAATAAGAATCAGCGAAATGATAATGCCGACAACTGCGACGGCTTTTATCGCCGCGAAATTTGCGAAAAGTCCCAGCGAGATAAAGAGCAAGAGTTGCATCAGCCAAGCGAAGCCTTCGTGGAAGTTCAGCATGGCTCGTTTGTGAATGAAATTTGCATTCCCGAGAATGAGACCGGCGAGATAAACGGCAAGAAATCCGTTCCCGTTAAGCATTTTTGTGGCGGCGAAAGCAAATGCCGTCATCGCCAAAATCAAAACCGGATAGAGCCCTTCCACATAAAGCCGGGCTTTGTTGATGACGAGGACCATAAGCTTCCCGAATGCGAATCCGAGCGCGGCACCGAGCCCCAGACTCACCGTAAGCTGAAAAACCGCCGTGCGGATTTGCGGAATTTCCGTTCCCGTGTTTTGTGCAACGAGGTAAGTTACCAGCGAAACGGTTAAAACATACGCCATCGGATCGTTTGAGCCGCTTTCCAGCTCAAGCATCGGTCGAAGATTGTTTTTCAGCGTGGTGCGCTGTGAGCGAAAAATCGAGAATACGGATGCCGCGTCGGTCGAAGAAACGATAGCTCCCAGCAGAAGGGATTCGGGAAGCGTAAAATGGACGGCGACGAAAGGTAAGTTTGACAGTCCGAAAATTGCGAATCCGAGCAACCCCGCTGTCAGCAACACGCCGAGCGTGGATAAAATAATGCCCTGCGGCAAAACCGGGCGCACATCGCGGAATTTCGTGTCCAATCCGCCGGCGAACAAAATGAAAACGAGAGCGAGTTCCCCGATGAGGCTTGTTGTCAGTGTGTTTTCAAACACGATTTCCTGCCCGGCAAGAATCCCGATTCCGAGAAAAAGTAAAAGCATCGGCACGCCGATTTTGTAGGATGCCTTGCTCGCCAAGATACTGGTGAAGAGCAAAACGGAGAAGATGAGCAGGTAATTGTCCGGGGTGAAATTCATGTGTTTTTAATCTTTACCAAAACTGTTTCCGCCTGTCGATAGAGAGTGAGTTTAAAAGGGAAATCGCGCGTTCCCGTCATGAGAGACGGGGACGGCGCGGGACGGAGAACACCTGCTTTCGTGCGAAAGTTTTTTTTGTGTCGGCAGAAATTGTGATTTTTTGCAAAATGCATTCCCTTTTTTTTTTATGAAAAAATTTATTTCCGCCATTTTGGTTTTTGTCGCTTGTCTGAGCGTTCCCGCGTTTGCGGCGGGGTCCGTTCCCGCCGAGGAGGTTTTTGATGCGAAAAGCGCGGCGATTCTCGGCGTGGTCGAAGGTTTGACGGAATATTTGCCCGTTTCTTCAACGGGGCATTTGATTTTGGCGAATGCCGCACTGGAATTGGATTCGGATTCGGCGATTGTTGCGCGCGGCGGCGAAGGAATTGTGCGCGATGGCGACGGCTCGGATTTCACGGTGAAAGAGGCGGCGGACGCGTATTCGATTATCATCCAGTTCGGCGCGATCATCGCCGTGCTTTTTGCGTATTGGAAACGCTGCACGGGAACGCTTGTCGGCGTGTTTCGGCGCGATCCCGCGAGTTGGCGGCTCTCACGCAACCTGATTGTCGCGTTTGTGCCGGCTGCCGGGCTCGGGTTTATTTTTTCGGATAAAATCGAGGAATATTTGTTCAATCCGGTAACGGTGGCGGTGGCACTCATCGTCGGGGGCGTTCTGATGCTTGTCGTCGATAAGCGCCAGAAAAAACGTGCGGCACTCGGCGAAGATGCGGGAACGGAAAAGCTTGATTTGCAGGATTTGTCGGTGAAGCAATCGCTGACAATCGGGCTGATGCAATGTATCGCGCTTTGGCCGGGAATGAGCCGCTCGATGGCAACGATTGTCGGCGGCTATGTTGCGGGGCTTTCGCCGCGACGAGCGACGGAATTTTCATTTTTGCTGGGCTTGATTACGCTTTCCGCGGCATCGGTTTATAAAACGCTGAAGTGCGCGCCGCAGATGTTGGAATCCTTCGGCGCGGAAGTTTCGGCGGTCGGCTTGGCGGTGGCTTTTGTTTCGGCGTTTGCCTCGGTGAAATGGATGGTGAACTGGATTTCCAAGCACGGGCTTTCGGCGTTTGCGTGGTATCGTTTTGGTTTGGCGGCGCTCGTCCTTGTTTGCTGCTTGTGTTTCGATACATTGTAAAGCGGATTTTTCTTAGAAAATTTTTACTTCGGACGGGGCGTTTTCTCGCTTGCATAAGTTGGGGGAATCGGGAATGCTTGAGGCGGTCGGGTCCCATACGATAAGTGCCGGCGAACCCCGTCAGATCCGGAAGGAAGCAGCGGCTGTCAGGTTCCTTGTGCGTTGTGGCAAACCCGGCTTTTTTTGTGCTTTTTTCGCGAGAACGCGGCTTTCAGCTTTGGCGACGGGCGCCCGTGGTTTTTTCTCGACTAAAAAGAGTAAGGAGCATCTAATTTCCTCTCAGAGGTCGTTGTGAGAATTTCCTCGCGGAGACGCTCTTAATTCTGATGCTAGAAAAATTCCTCAAGCAAACATCGTTTGTCAGCCAAGAAGATTTTGTCGAGAACTTTAGAATTAACGTTCCCGAAAACTTTAACTTTGCTTACGACGTAATCGACGAATGGGCGAGAACGCATCCGCAGAAGCGCGCGCTTTGTTGGGTGAACGATCACGGCAAGCATATTGATTTTACGTTTGCGGATTTGAAGCGGGAAAGCGACCGTACCGCCTCGTTTTTTAAAAGTTGCGGAATCGGGCACGGCGATAAGGTGATGCTCATCCTCAAGCGTCGCTATGAGTTTTGGTTTGCGATCCTTGCTCTTCACAAGTTGGGCGCGGTTTGTATTCCGGCAACGCATTTGCTGACGAAAAAAGACATTGTTTATCGTTGCAATGCGGCATCGATTAAGGCGATTGTGTGCGTCGGAGATGCGCTGGTTACCGAGCGCGTGAGCGTGTCTAAGCCGGATTGCGAAACGCTTGAGACGCTTATTTCCACAGGTCCGATGGTGCCGGAAGGATTTAAGGATTTCCACACGGGAACGGAACATGCACCGGAGTTTGTGCGTCCGGATTTCGTTAACCGAAACGACGATATTTCGCTTCTCTATTTTACTTCGGGTACCACCGGCAATCCGAAAATGGTGGCACACGACTATGCGTATCCGCTCGGTCACATCGTTACCGGCGCGTATTGGCACAATCTTAACGAGGAAAGCTTGCATCTGACGGTGGCGGACACCGGATGGGGCAAGGCGGTTTGGGGAAAACTTTACGGACAATGGTTTGCCGGGGCTACAGTTTTCGTTTACGACCATGAAAAATTTACGCCGGCAGACATGCTTCAGGTGATTCAGGATTACCGCATTACCTCGTTTTGCGCGCCGCCGACGGTTTTCCGTTTCATGCTTCATGAAGATATGTCGAAATACAACTTGTCTTCTTTGAAATGGTGCACGATTGCGGGCGAAGCACTCAATCCGAGCGTTTACGAGGATTTTTACAAAATCACCGGAATCAAGTTGCGTGAAGGTTTCGGGCAAACCGAGACGACTTGCTCGATTTTGACAACTCCGTGGATGGAGCCCAAACCCGGCTCTATGGGAAAACCCAACCCCGCCTACAATGTCGATTTGGTGGACGAAAACGGAAACTCCGTTCCCGCCGGACAACAGGGCGAAATCGTCATTCGTTGCGAACCCGAAAATCGTCCCGCCGGACTCTTTAAAGGATATTTCCGCGACCGTAATCTTACCGCGAAGGTTTATCACGACGGCTTGTATCACACCGGAGACGTGGCAACGCGCGACGAGGACGGTTATTTCTGGTTTATCGGCCGCAATGACGATGTGATTAAAAGTTCCGGCTATCGCATCGGACCGTTCGAAGTCGAAAGCGCCGTGATGTCTTATGACGGCGTGGTGGAATGCGCGATTACCGGCGTTCCCGACGCGATTCGCGGGCAGGTGGTGAAAGCAACGATCGTGCTTTCGAAAACCTTCAAGGAAGCCGTTAAGGATTTTGAAGATCTGAAAAAGAAAATTCAGGATCACGTTAAGCGGGAAACCGCGCCTTATAAATATCCGCGCGTGATCGAATTTGTCGAGGAACTCCCGAAAACCATCAGTGGGAAAATCCGCCGCGTTGAAATCCGCGACCAAATGAAGAAACTTTCCGAAGCCGTCGCTCCCGTTGTGGATAAAACAAAGGACATGACGAAAAAACTTTCCGAAATGTTCCCGAAAGGCAAAAAGAACGCTTCTGCTGATGATGAAAAGGCTCCGCAGGCAAGTTAATCAGAGCCTGCCGGTTCGAAGAAAAATCCCCGCCAGAATTTAACGGCGGGGATTTTTTTGTTTCGCGTTCCCGCCGATGACCAATCGGTTCGGGATTCTTTTTTGAAACAAAGGCTACTTATTTTGTGGCAATTTGTATTTGACACATTCTTTTTTTTTTCGCGAAAATGGGAACGAAAAATTGGGCAATTTGTCAAAGATAGTCTTTGCACCCGGTTTTTCTTAACTCAAAACAAAAACAACAAAAACCATGAAAAAAAAATTACTTACCGCCGTAATACTTTCGGCTTCCTGTCTCTTCGCGTCGGCGTATACAAAAGACAGTGCTATCGGATATGTTTCTCTTGATAATGGTTCGCTTACAACTTCCGACGGTGTGAACCTTTCCGGAGACACGACGAGTGGGTACACTCTTACACTTAAGAATGGTGGTGTTTGGACCGGGACCTCTGAAAGCGGGACTCGAGATGATATCACTTTTGCCTGCACGATTGATTTTTCTAAAATCGATTTTGATACAGCAGATATGCGTTTTTTTTATGTTGACGGATCTCGCGCAGATTTGGGTATTGGGTGGGATGTGGAAACGAAATGTGTTACTGCCACATGGGGAAGTGACTTCGATATTCAAGTCTCCGGTATTAGAGCAACAGGGCTTGTTACATTCGTCTTCACGATGGGTGATGGTGGGGCTAGAATTTATCAAAATTCCGGCTCCGGTTTTTGGACTAAAACGAATGTAAAAGGAGATCTTGGAACGGTCTCTTCTCTTGTCGTTTCCGCACAAGCAACTGAAGCTATCGACAATTTGGTTGTTTGGAACAAAGACATTGCATTTTCCGGCGGGAACGCGAGTGTTGCTTCTGCATTCCAGGCTTTGACTTCTTTGATTCCCGAGCCATCGGCGTTCGGATTGCTTGCGGGGCTGGGGGCTTTGTCGCTCGTTGCGTCGCGCCGCCGCCGCCGCTAATAAACGCCCTCACCATGCTTGGCATGGTCCCCTCCCTCTTGGTAAGAGGGAGTGCTTTTTTTAAATCTAAAAAAAGGAAATCAAAAGCGCCTCCCCTTGATAAGGGGAGGGGGACCGCGCCAAAGGCGTGGTGGAGGAGTCCGGACTTTCCCGTTAATCCCGGGAGGATTTAGTGATTATGGTTGCGTTCCCGTGAGAGTTTTTCTCGCGGGGCGCTTTTTTTTCAAAAAAGCTGTCGCGCGGGAACGCAAAAATCTATGAAATAGCGCGCAATTTTTTTATGGCTGAAACATCTACCGAAAACACCCTCGCAATTTCCGATTACGTTTTGCGCATCGCGCAGGAAAACAACTTTGCCGTGACGCGCGTCATGGCTGTCGCCAAGCTCCTCGCAGAGGGCGCGACCGTGCCGTTTATCGCGCGCTACCGCAAAGAAGCCACCGGCGAAATGGACGAAGTGCAAATCGCAACGATTCGCGACCGCCTCGAGCAACTCCGCGAGCTCGACGCCCGCCGCGCCGCAATTCTCAAATCGCTCGAAGACAACAAACACCTTACGCCGGAACTCAAAGCCGCTGTCGAAAAAGCCAAAACCGCCACCGAGCTCGAAGATATTTACGCGCCCTACAAACCGAAGCGCCGCACGCGCGCTACGATCGCGCGGGAACGCGGACTCGAGCCGCTCGCCGATTTTATTTTTGAAAATCAAAACGCCGATCCCGCCGCTGAAGCCGCAAAATTCGTCGAGCCCGACAAAGACGTTCCCGACGTTGCCTCCGCGCTTGCGGGCGCACGCGACATTCTCGCCGAGCGCATTTCCGACGACAAAACGGCGCGCGCTTCCTGCCGGGAAATCTACGAAAAAACCGCCGAGCTTTCTTCCGAGGTCATCAAAGGCAAGGAAGCCGAGGGCGCGAAATTCAAAGATTACTTCGAGTGGAGCGAGCCGCTCGCGTCTGCGCCGTCGCACCGCGTTTTGGCGATTCGCCGCGGCGAAAAGGAAGGCTTTCTGTTTTTCCGCATCACGGTGAATGAAGATGAAGCGTTTTCGCGTTTGGACAAAATTTTTGTCGGCGGGAACGGGGCATGCGGGAACGAAGTCCGCGCGGCTTCGCACGATTCGTGGAAACGCTTGCTCGGCCCGTCTCTTGAAACCGAGGCGCGCCTGAAGTCGAAGGAACGCGCAGACGAAGAAGCGATTCGCGTTTTCGCGTCCAATGTTTCCGAGCTTCTCATGGCGCCCGCGCTCGGGCAAAAAAGCGTGCTGGCACTCGACCCGGGTTTCCGCACGGGCTGCAAACTCGTCGTGCTCGACGCGCAGGGAAAATTGCTCCACCACGAAGTGATTTACCCGACTGCCGGCTCGTCCGCGCAATACGCCGATGCGGAAAACCGCATTCGCCTGCTTTGCCACCAATTTAAAATTCAGGCAATCGCGATCGGGAACGGCACGGCTTCCCGCGAAACGGAAACGTTCGTGCGCGGTTGCGGCGTTCCCGCGTCGATTCCGGTCGTCGTCGTCAACGAAAGCGGCGCGTCGATTTACTCGGCGAGCGAAGTGGCGCGCGAGGAATTTCCGAATGAAGACGTTACGGTGCGCGGCGCGGTTTCCATCGGTCGCCGCCTCATGGACCCGCTCGCGGAGCTTGTTAAAATTGACCCGAAAAGCATCGGCGTCGGGCAATATCAGCACGACGTGAACCAAGTTGCGCTCAAGCGCTCGCTCGACGACGTGGTCATTTCCTGCGTGAATAAAGTCGGCGTTGAAGTGAACACAGCCTCGAAGCAGCTTCTGAGCTACGTTTCCGGCTTAAACGCGAGCATCGCCGCCAACATTGTCGCCTACCGCAACGAACACGGCGCGTTCCGTTCCCGCAAAGATTTGAAAAAAGTGCCGCGCCTCGGCGAAAAAGCCTTTGAGCAATGCGCGGGCTTTTTGCGCATTCGCGACGGCGAACACCCGCTCGACGCCTCCGCCGTGCACCCGGAACGCTACGCGCTCGTCGAGCAGATGGCGGCGGATTTGGGTTGCGACGTTCCCGCGTTGCTCGCCGACGGGAAACTGCGTTCCCGCATTGATTTGAAAAAATATGTTTCCGAGGATGTCGGCTTGCCTACCTTGAAGGATATTTTGAAGGAACTTGAAAAGCCCGGACGCGACCCGCGCGAAAAGTTTGAAGTATTCTCGTTCAAGGAAGGCGTGCACGAAATTTCCGATTTGAAGGAAGGGATGCGCTTGCCGGGAATCGTTACAAACGTGACGGCGTTCGGCGCATTCGTCGATATCGGCGTGCATCAGGACGGGCTCGTTCACGTATCGCAGATTTCGGATACGTTTGTGAAAGATCCGGCGGAAGCGGTAAAGGTCGGGCAAAAAGTTTCCGTAACGGTGATGGAAGTCGATATTCCGCGCCGCCGTATCGGGCTTTCGATGAAGACGAATCCGGAAAAAGCGGCACGCAGCGCGCGGGAAAGTTTTGCCGAGCGAGACGGGCGCGGGAACGCTCCGCGGCGCGGCGGCTTCGGCGGAAACGGGAACACCTTCGGGCGTCGCGACAATCGCGGGAACGACGGTTCCCCGCGCCGCTTCTCAACGGGCGGCTCTTCCGGCGGCGGCTTCGGCTCGCTCGGCGACTTCTTTAAATAGAAAATCGTTTCCGCATTTTCGCAAAAAAAGCGTTCCCGCAAAATTGCACGCGGGAACGCTTTTGTTTTTTACGGATTTTCAAATTCTCAGAATATCGACAACGCGATCGACGATTTCTGCGGGCGGAGCAAGTTTCCCTTTGCCGGAATCGCCGCATGCGAGCATGCCTTCCGCCGGCTCAATGATGATGTTTCCGCGTTCCCACAGGGTTTGAATATTGGTTTGCGTGGCGGGATGCGTGAACATGTTGACGTTCATCGCGGGCGCGATGACGACCGGTGCGCGCGTTGCCAGATAAACGCAGGAAAGCGTTTCCGGTGCAAGACCGTGAGCGAAGCAGGCGAGAATATGTGCGGTCGCAGGCGCGACAAGGAATAAATCTGCCCAAGAGGCAATGTCGATGTGTCCGGGCTTCCACGAAGGGGAATTTTCCCACAAGCCGGAAATGATCGGACGCCGGGAAAGTGTTTTCAGCGTAAGAGGCGTGATAAATCTTTCCGCTTCTTCAGTCATCAGCACCTGGACTTCCGCACCCTCCTTGACGAGGAGTGAGACGATGTCGGCGGCTTTGTAGGCGGCGATGGAGCCGGTAACACCGAGCGCAATTTTTTTTCCTTCGAGAAACGGCATGATGGCGAGATTCTAAGCCCGTTTTTTATCGTCTGTAAAACGGAAAAATGTTGTCCGGAAATGCGTTCCCGCGGCGTTGAAGTCTTGATTTCCCCGTGCTTATGTGCTTCAATTCCGACTGTTTCGAGGGAGACTTCGAAAAACGATAAAATCTTATAAATTACACCCAAAACCCCATCGTAAAAATATGAACGGACAAGTTAATATTACCGGTATCAATCTCGAGCTTACGGAAGCGATTAAGAATTATGTAAGAGAAAAAGCTGCCAAGCTTTTCGAGCACAATGACCGCATTATCCGTGCGAATTTCGATTTGGAATATATTCCGACGAAAGCTCCCGAGCAGTCGTTTGTCGCGAAATCGACGATCGAAATCGCAGGACCGAATATCGTGCTCAGCGTAACGTCCGCAGACCTTTACAAGTCCATCGACGAACTCATGGATAAACTGATTCGCCAAATCCGCCGTGCTCATCGCCTCGAAAAGGAAAAGCGCAATCACCCGCAGGATATTGACATCGGCGAAGATATCCCGAAGACGAAATAAAACGGGAACGCGGAACAAAGAGCCGGAAGCCTCGACATTTACGGAGCTTCCGGCTCTTTGTTTTTAGCTTTAGAAATGCGGCGGGAACGCGCTAATTTTTTATTCACTTCCCGCCAAAAAAACTGTTTTATTGTCATTCCAATGAGAACTCCAACACCGTCAGTTTATATTCGAGGAATGGGCGTTTACATGCCGGAGCGCCGCTTGACAAATGCCGACTTGGAACGTCTTGTCGAAACCTCGGACGAGTGGATTCGCACGCGGACGGGAATGGTCGAGCGCCGTCTCGCCGCTCCGGAAGATTCCACTTCCGATCTGGGCACGCGCGCGGCGGAAAAGGCAATCGTCGATGCCGGAATCTCCAAGGAAGATATTGATCTCGTGATTGTGGCGACGGTAACGGCAGACCAAACGTTCCCGTCCACTGCCTGCAAAATTCAGGCGAAACTTGGTTTGCGCACGGACATTCCCGCGTTTGATATGGTTGCCGCCTGCTCCGGCTTTGTTTACATGATGCAGGTCGCGAATCACATGCTTCGCGCGGGAGATTATAAAAACGTTTTGATTATTACTGCGGAAAAACTTTCCTCCATCGTCAATTGGGAAGACCGCAGCACTTGCGTGCTTTTCGGTGACGGCGCGGCGGCGTTTGTGTTGACGAAGTGCAACGAGCCCTACGTCGGGATTCTCGGAAACATTCTCGGTGCAGACGGTTCGCAGGGCGATTTGCTGACGCTCCCGGCGGGCGGAAGCATGAATCCGGCAAGCTACGAAACGGTGCGCAATAAGGAGCATTGCCTTACGATGGCGGGCAATCAGGTCTTTAAAATTGCGGTTCGCACGATGTCCGAATGCTGCATTCGCTTGCTTGAAAAATGCAATGTTACGGCGGACCAGATTAAGTGGGTAATTCCGCATCAGGCGAATCTTCGCATCGTGGACGCGGTGGCGCGCCAAATTAAAGTGCCGCTTGAGAAATTCTGCATCAATATCGAAAAAACGGGCAACACCTCGGCGTGTTCGATTCCGATTTGCATGGAAGAAACGTATCGCGCCGGCAAAATTCAGCCCGGCGACTTGGTGTTGCTGACGGCATTTGGCGGCGGGTTCACTTGGGGCGCGACGTTGATTCGTTGGAAATAATTTTCGGGAAATGAGAAGTGAGGAATTAGAAATGAACAGGGATTCCGTTTCTAATTTCTCTTTTTTCATTTTTCTTTCTTAAAATGCGGAAAAAAATGCGGACGAAAAGACGCTCGGTTTGGCTCGCGGTCGCAATGGCGGCGGGAACGTTGGGATTAATCGGGCTTTCCGGTTGCGCTTCAACTGAAAAGTTGGAGCCTCTTTCCGTTGCGACGGGAACGTCCGAACCCGTCGAAAAAGAACAGCTTCGCCGTGCCGTCGCGATTTTTATTGAGGCGGAGGCTGATGATTCCGGCATCGATGAAGCTGTTTTCGCATCGGACAAAAATGTCGCCGCCTATGCGGATTACCTCATGGATTCCGCGCTGAAAAAAGGCGTTCCCGTTAGGGATTCGGGACTGCCGATTGCGATGTCGGTTATCGCGTATGCGCAGGCGCAAGACGGCGCAACGGATGCGGCGCTAAGTTCATTTTCAGAAATTATTTTGCGTTTTCCGGACAGCGATTTCGCGGCGGAAGCACTTTATCAGCGCGGGCGAATTTATTCCGCCCGGCGGCAATTTGCGGACGCGTTCGATTGTTTTTCGGCGTTGGAAGATGCGTATCCGGCGTCCCCGCGTGTGGACGATGCAATTATCCAAGCGTATTTGGTGACGGAAATGGTGCGCAAAGGCGTACGTCCGCTCAAAGGCGGTTGGCTTCCGTGGTTTAAGGATCGTTCGACGGCACTTGAATACTACGATCGCCTTTACGAAATGGCTCCGCATTTGCCGATTTCTCCGCGCCTGCTTTACCATAAGGGAAAATTCGCGTTTGAGCTTTCTCGGGAATGGTTTTCGTTTGATAAAACTTTGGATGCAATTGATGCGTTCGAGCGCATGATCAGCATTTATCCCGATGCGAAATTCGTTCCCGAAGCCTACATGGAGCTCGCGAGAACGTATGAAGCCGGGATTGTCGGGGCGGACTGGGATCAGCTTTCGACGCGCCGCGCAATCAATTATTACACGGATTTCTACTCGCTTTTCCCTGATCACCCCTTGGCGGAATTTGCCTACGAGAAAACGGTTACGCTGACAAATTTGCTTGCGGAAAATCGCCTCGTTTTCGGAGATTTTTACTATTCCCGGCATAACAATTTGCGGGCGGCAATGACCTTTTATAACGAAGCCGTAACGCTCGCGCCGGATTCTCCCGCCGGCATTGCTGCGCAAGATCGACTTGAGCGCATCCGCCGCGGGGAACGCTCGGAGCGCACGTTGGTTGATTGGCTTTTCGGGCGTTATCCGAATTACGATGCAACGGATTATCTGGACGCACCGTCGCAAAAACCGCTCGACGAGATGGGCTTCCGCAGCACAAAAACGCCGGCGGAAACGGAAGACGCGGGAACGCCGGTAAGCCCGGCGGGAGAAGGCTTCCGGGATCCGGGAGAAAACTGATTTTCGTTACTTTCTTTTTTCACACAAAAAAATTGGAGACTACGCAAAATGCGAAAAATTTCTTGGTTTCTTTCTACAATCGTTTTAGCGGGAACGCTCTTTTTTTCCTCCGGGTGCAGCTATTCGCTCGGCTCAAGCGGGAAGCTTCCGTTTTCTACGATTGAAATCGCTCCGATTGTCAACAACGCGGATATTCCTCAAGCGCAAGCAATGCTGGCACGCGATATTGCGGGAACGCTGAATCGTGAGCCGAAGCTGAGCACGGTAATCGAAAACGGTGCCGCAGAACTCAAAATCGAAATTGCGGATTTCCGGCGCAATACGGTGGCGACTTCCTCCGAGGACTCGGTGCTCGCCAGCGTGTCTCAACTGACCTTGGAATTAAATTGTTCCCTGCTCAATACACGCTCCGGGAAGTACTATTTTCGTAACCGGAAAATCTCGGTTTCAACGGATGCCTACGCGGGTGAAGCTCCGGGCTTGAGCGAATCGCAGTCTTTCCCGGTGCTTTCGCGCGAGGCGGCTCGCAAGGTGCGGGATTTGGTGGTCAGCGTGTGGTAAGCGTTTCCGTTTAAATAGGGCATGCGTTCCCGATGTTCGGAAGTTTTCAAAAGAGAATAATTTCCGCGGCACTTACCTGCTTGGCAGTGCTCGTCGTGGTAGGCTTCGTTGTCGGGGTTTTCATTCTCGGGGCAAAATTTCTTGCGGCTTTCAGCACGGTTGTTTGGCCGTTGGCGATTGCGGTTATTCTTTCTCTGCTTTTGCAGCCGGTTTGTGATTTTTTCGAGAAAAAATTTCGTCTGCCGAGAGCTTTTTCCGTGCTGACGCTTTTTGTTCTCGTGGTCGCGGCGGCGGCGGGGTTGGCGTTTTGGCTGATACCGTTGTGCGCGGCGGAAGCCTGCGAGTTTTTTCAGCAACTCCCCGTGCTTTGGGAACGCATGGCGGAGCGGTTCCCGGAGCTTTTCGGGTGGATAGAAGAGCATTTTAAAAAGGAGAATATTCGGGAAGCTCTTGCGCAAAGCGCGAGCGTTCCCGGGCAGGTGAAAGCATTGATCTCTGCGACGTTCCCGCATGTGAAAGCTTTTTTCCAAAAGTCCGGCGCGCTTTTCTCTCAAATTGCGGCGGCGGCATCCGTCCCGATTTATTTGTATTATCTGATGGCGGAGCGCCGGGATTTAATCGGAATTGTGGAACGGGAATCGCGTGCGTTTTTTTCGGAGCGGGTCGCTCAGGATATCGCATTTTTGGTGCGGCAGTTTCGGGACATTCTCATTGCCTTTTTTCGAGGGCAGGTTGTTATCGGGCTGCTTTACGGCGTGATTCTTGCCGCAGGATTCGGCGCGTTGAAAATTCCGGGAGGCATGCTTATCGGCATGGGAATAGGCTTGCTGAATATTGTTCCGTATCTGGGGACGTTGGTGGGCTTGTCGCTTATTTTGCCGCTCGCTTTTTTGTCGGGCGGAATTTGGTTGGCGCTTGCCGCGCTCGTTGTTTTCTGTGTCGCACAGTTGATAGAGTCTTATTTCCTGACGCCGAAAATTATGGGAACGCGTACGGGTTTGCATCCGATGGTGATTATGGTGGCGATTTTTTTCTGGTCAAATGCACTCGACGGCTTGTTGGGAATGGTGCTTGCGGTGCCGCTGACGGCGTTTTTCGTCGTGTTCTGGCGTTTGTTTAAAGAGCGTTATTTACCGACGATTGTGCGACACTAAAGTTTTTTTTTCGGTAGAGAAAATGACGCGCCGCCGCGAAGAACCGAATTACGTTCCCGTCTCCGCCGTTCGAGAGGGGATTGATGATTTTACCGCATTTCTCGGGCTTGAACGCGGTTTGTCCGGGCACACGGTGTGTTCTTACGAAAAGGACTTGTTGCAGTTCGGAGATTTTTTGCGGAGAAAAAAAATGGCGGGAACGTGGCGATCCGTGAGCCCGGAACATTTATCCGCATGGCTTGCGGAGCTTAACGAAGACGGCGTTTCCGCGCGTTCCGTGGCGAGAAAACTTTCAGCGGTGCGCGCAATTGCTAAGTTTTGTGTGGCGCAGGGAATACGCGCTGACGATTTTTCCGAAATTGTTTCCCGTCCGAAATTTCGTAATGATCTTCCGGATACGCTCTCTGTGGAGGAAGTTTCGAAAATTCTCGAAACCCCGCATCCGGAAACTCCGCAGGGATTGCGGGATCGCGCGATGCTCGAACTCATGTATGGAAGCGGCTTGCGGGCGAGCGAGCTTTGCGGGCTTGAAATCCAGTCCGTGAACTTTGATGAAGGCGTGGTGCGCGTGCGCGGGAAGGGCGCAAAGGAACGTGTCGTTCCCGTCGGGAGCCAAGCCGTTCGTGCGATTTTAAATTATCTTTCCGAGGGCGGGCGTCCGCGTCTTGCGAAGCCGAAAACCGGGAGCGCGCTTTTTATCAGCACTTGGGGAAAAGCGATTTCGAGAAAAACCCTCTGGCATTTGTTGCAGGAACAGGTGCGTCGCGCCGGAATTAATAAAAAAATACATCCGCACCAATTGCGCCATGCGTTTGCGACGCATTTGCTTGCCAACGGAGCGGATTTGCGCGTGATTCAGGAAATGCTCGGGCATGCTGACATCGGAACAACGCAGATTTACACCGCCGTTGAGCGTTCCCGTTTGACCGAAGAGCATCGCCGCTCGCATCCGCGTTCCCGCAACCGTTAAGGTTTCTTTCAAAAAATTGTTTTTTGAGGGCGTCTTAGCCTTGCCTTATTTGCGTTTCGGCGTTCACTTATTTCCATGAAAGATTCTCCTCTGCAAAACAACCCCAAGCTATTTTCCTCGCTCGACGCCGCCGTTGCCCGCCGCGCCGAATTAAAAGCTCAAGGCAAAAAACTCGTTTTGACCAACGGCTGTTTTGACCTTCTGCATTGTGGGCACGTGTATTATTTGCGCGAAGCGGCAAAACTCGGCGATGAGCTTTGGATCGGCTTAAACGGAGCGGAAAGTGTGCGCGCCCTCAAAGGTCCGACGCGCCCTGTGCAGGGAGATTATGAGCGCGCGTTCACGCTTGGTGCGCTTGAATTTATTAAGGGCGTTTTTTTCTTCCACACGCCGCGCCTTGATGCGGAGATCCGAGCCCTTGCGCCGGATGTTTATGCGAAAGCGGGCGACTACACGCTCGAAACGCTCAATCCCGACGAGCGCGCGGCTTTGCTGGAGGCGGGAACGGAAATTCGCTTTCTGCCGTTTTTGCCCGGATTTTCCACGACGTCGCTTATCGCGAAAATCAACGCGGCGGCACGGGCGGGAACGATGTAATTTCGAAAAAAAAACTCTGCGGCAGGATTTTCCCGTCGCAGAGTTTTTTAATTGTCTCTCATGATTTTTCGCGAACCGTAGCGTTCCCGCAAGTATTCCGCGAGGTTGTAAAAATCCGGCGGGAGCGGCGCGCGCAAATCGAGCACTTCCCCTGAAATCGGGTGTTCGAGGCGAAGGCGTTCGGCGTGAAGCATGACGCGCGGCATGGGCCAGCCTTCGTGGCGGTGTTGGGTGCGCCCGTAGGTTTTGTCTCCCAAAATCGGGTGCCCGAGATGCGCGAGGTGAACGCGGATCTGGTGCGTGCGTCCGGTATGCAGAACGCAACGCAGAAGCGCGGCGCGATCACCGAAACGTTCTTCGACGAACCAATCCGTGCGTGCGGGCTTCCCGTTTTCGCGCACGCACATTTTCGTGCGGTGCGTCGGGTGGCGGTCAATCGGTTCGCGGATTACTCCGGCGAGCAAATCCGGCGCGCCGTCCGTGAGCGCTACGTATTGTTTGTCGAGTTCACGCTCGGAAAATTTTTCAATTAAGGCGTAGTAAGCGGCATCGGTTTTTGCAAAAAGAATGACGCCGGACGTTTCCTTGTCTAAGCGATGGACGACGCCGGGGCGGGCTTCTCCGCCGGCGAGCGCGAGTTTTCCGCTCGTGTGGTGGAGCAGGGCGTGAACAAGCGTGTCGTCTCCCGTTCCCGCGCCCGGATGCGTTACGATTCCGGCGGTTTTGTTGACGGCGACGAGGTGTTCGTCCTCAAAAAGAATGTCGAGCGGAATATCGGCGGGAACGAGGTCTGTGGCGGGCTCCGGCGGGAACGTGATTTGAAGTTTCGCCCCGGCGGGAAGCGTTGTTTTTTTGGCGACGGGCTTTTCGTTCCAAATGACATCGCCGGCGTCGATGATTTTTTGGATACGGGAACGGCTCATTTCCGGGAGCATTTCCGCGAGCGCTTTGTCGGCGCGCATGCCGTCGCATTCCTCGGGAACGATAAAAATTTTTTGCGTATCGGGCATTCGGATACGTTTTTGCTGTTATTTCGTAACGAGAAGTGCGCCGTTTACATTGGCGTGCCAGAAGAGCGCAAGGTCGTAGCCGGCGAGCCCGAGCCCGGCGATTTGCCCGATGCAAACGGGAGCGATGAGCGAGGTGTGGCGAAATTCTTCCCGCGTGTAAACGTTTGAAATGTGCACTTCGACGGTCGGAATGTTGCAGCCTGCGATGCAGTCGCGAAGGGCGATGCTCGTGTGCGTGAACGCGCCGGGATTGAAGACGATTCCGGAAAATCCCTTGTCTGCCCATTCGCAAATTTTATCGACGAGCGCGCCTTCGTGATTGCTTTGAAAACATTCGATTTCCACGCCGAGAGTTTTGGCGGTTTCGAAAAGGTTGTTTTCGAGGTCTTCAAGCGTGGTTTTCCCGTAGATTTCAGGTTCCCGCAACCCGAGCCGATTTAAATTTACGCCGTTCAGAATTCCGATTTTCTTCATAACAAACATTAGTTTATAGCGGGAAGCGTTCCCGGGAAATGATTTTTTCTGTTTTTAATTTAACGAAGCGGAAGCGGGCAGGAACGCCGACGACGGGAAGCGGCAAGCCCCAAGGCGCACGTTCCCGCAAGCAAACCGAATGCCGACGGCTCGGGAATAGCCATGATTGCGTTGATTTGCGGAGCGTATTGGGAAAGATCGGCGAAGAAAGTGCAACACGTTTTCGGCGAGTCTTTTCCGGATTCTTGGTAATAGCCGATAATGCTTGTATCAATGTCGATGTTTGATCCGACGGCGAGTGTAACGCCCGCAATTTTCCATTTGTTTTCGCTTGAATCCCAAACGAAAACTCCGCTTCCGGAATCGTATTGCGTCGCTTGCATACTTGTTCCGTTTTTGGTGAGAATTTCCACAAAACAGGTGGTCGTTACTCCGGATTCCTTTACGTCGATGGTGGGCATTACGTTCCTGTTTTCGTCGGAAATGTTATCCCGGGCAAATACCGCCCACTGTTTTTCTCTGTTCCCGGATGTAAAGGAGTTGCCGATCTTTGAACTTTTCCCCGTGCCGACACAGAAAAGAGGTTGCGTATTTTCCGGTGTTTTATCGTAGATTTCGATGTTTCCGAGTTCGTCTAAATAGGCGGAGGTTGTCTCGTCTGCGGAAACGGCGTGAATTTGCAGGTCTCCGGTTCCTATCTGCCAATTTTTTGTTGCGATAAGTTGCAAATTTTCACCGCTTGTTGTTGAAATGTATGCCTCTGATTTATTAAACGAAACGTGTTTTGCCGTGAGAACGAGGTGGGAGCCGTCTTTTGCCCGCCCGAGATACGTTCCCGTGCCACCACTTGCATCGTCTCCCAAATAAACCGTGCGGTTCCAGATTTCGTTGAGGGCGGAATATCCGTCCGGAATCGAGGTGTTGTGCGTTGTCGTGGCGGTCTTTTTTTCGCTGTCATAAACCGAGGCGACCATGGCATTGACGGCGGGAACGCAAAAAAGCAACGAGAGTGCGCCTGCGGCGGCGCACCGGAAAGGGGCGTGTGTCAGTTTCATAAGCAGTATGCCGACTATGAAAATCAGTTTCGGAGAAAAATTCCATAAAATTTTGGCGTGCGAAGCTCAAAGCTTTCGTGATAAACTTCCGAAAAATCCGGAATTTTTTCTAACAAAGCTTTTTCATTTCATTCTTTTTTTTTCTATGAAGACAGGCATTGATTGTGACGCGCTTGCGGCGGCAACGGGATTGAAGCCCGAAACGCTTGCGAAGGCAGACAAAATTGTCGCGAAATATCCGCAGAAACGCAGTGCGACGCTTCCGCTCCTGCACATTGCACAGGAGGAATTGGGCTACGTTACCGATGCGGCGATGAAATGGATTGCGGCGAAGCTCGAAATCGAACCGATTAACGTTTACGAAGTGGTTACGTTTTACCCGATGTTCCGCCTGAATCCTATCGGGAAACGCCACGTCAAGGTTTGCCGCACGCTTTCCTGTGCGCTTCGCGGGAGCTACAAAACGATGGAAGCGCTCGAAGCGGAATTCGGTTGCAAGCGCGGTGAAACGAGTGCGGACGGGAACGTCACGCTGGAATTTGTCGAATGCCTCGCGTGCTGCGGCACGGGACCGGTTGTCCAAGTCGATCACCTGCTTTACGAAAAAGTAACTCCGGAAAGCGTTCCCGCGCTTGCGGAAAAAATCCGCGCCTCGCTCAATGATCCGGATTACGGCAAAAAGGCTCCGACCTTCGGCGACCGCACGGAATGGCTCGGATAATCAGACGGAACGAAAAAGTTTAACCGCAAAAATTTTTTAGAGCATGAAAGAAAATCTTCCTCTTCACGAAAAGGAAACGCTCATCGTTTACAAGCGCGTAAAAAATCCGGATTTTAAACCGGATATTGATTCCTACATTGCGGCAGGCGGCTACGAAACGCTGAAAAAAGCACTCAAGGCGGGCGATACCGCAGCACTTTGCTCCGAAGTCGAAAAAGCCGGTATCAAAGGGCGCGGCGGCGCAGGCTTTCCCGCGGGTATGAAATGGAAATTTCTCGACCGCAAATCCGGCAAGCCGATTTACTTCGTCGTCAACGCTGACGAATCCGAGCCGGGAACGCACAAAGACCGCTGGGTGATTTATTACGATCCGCATCAGCTCATCGAAGGCATCGTGCTTTGCTCTTACGCAACGCAGGCGAAGCAGGCGTTTATTTTCATTCGCGGCGAATTTATCCACGGCGCGCAGATTTTGGAAAAAGCCATCGAGGAAGCGCGCGCGAAAAATTTGGTCGGCGACAATATTCTCGGGAGCGGTTTTTCGCTCGAAATCGTTGTTCATCGCGGCGCGGGAGCGTATGTTTGCGGTGAAGAAACCGGCTTGCTCGAAGCGCTCGAAGGCAAACGCGGTCAGCCGCGTATTAAGCCGCCTTACTTCCCGGCGGTGCTCGGGCTTTATAATTGCCCGACGGTTGTCAACAACGTCGAAACCGTTTGTCAATGCTTGAACGCCATCGAAATGGGCGGCGAAAAATACGCGGCAATCGGCGCGAAAGGCGACGCGGGAACGCGTATCATGAACGTTTCCGGCTTGGTCGCAAAACCGGGAATTTTCGAAATCGCTTCCGGCTCCGTAACGGTTGGAGAACTGCTCAACGATATGTGCGGCGGCCCGCTTCCGGGGCGCAAATTCAAGGCGATTATTCCGGGCGGCTCATCGATGAAACCGCTTCGTTTTGACGAAAAATACAAAATCAAAGACGCCGACGGGAACGAAAAGGAAGTTTACTTGGAAGACGTTCCGCTCGACGCGGCAAGCCTCATGGCGTGCGGTTCTTCCATCGGAACGGGCGGCATGATTGTTTTTGACGATTCCGTCGAAATGATTCAGGCGCTTGCGAATTTGAACGCATTTTACAAACACGAATCCTGCGGGCAGTGCACGCCTTGCCGCGAAGGCTCGATGTGGATGGCGCGCATCACGAAGCGCGTTTGCGACGGGAACGGAACGGAGGAAGATATCGATACGCTCAAAGACGTTGCCGATAATATTTGCGGACGCACGATCTGCGCGCACGGCGAAGGCGAAGCTTGGCCGGTGCAGGGCGGGATCGCGAAATTCCGCGACGAATACCTCGAGTCCATTCGCCGCCGCAACAAAGGCGAGCCGTCGCCGTTTACCGGCTATCCGCTGATCTAATCGGAGCAGACCGACGATTTACAGTCGTTTTTTCTCGGCTTAGAATACATTAAACGCAAAATTTGCGCGTTCCCGCAAAAACGGAGAGCGCGCAAATTTTTCTGAATTTTTATTTTTCTGACGCTTATCTATTATTATGGAAAACAACCAATCCGAAATCGAATCCGTTCCCGCCGACAACGAAAAACCGAAAAAAAAGTGCCGTTGGCTTCGCCGTATTTTGTGGGTGTTGCTGTTTGTTATTATTCTCGTTTTGACGATTGTTGCTTTCTTTTTGGGTCCGATTGTCAAGTTCGGCGTGAACACGTTCGGCGCATCTTTTCTCGGCGTGGACAAATGCTCCGTTGAATCGGTGAAAATTTATCCGTTCACGGGGCATGTGCGCTTCGAGAAAATTCTCGTCGGGAAGCCGGTTTTATACGGTTCCGAATTTTTGCACGATATTTTTTCCGTCGATTTGATTGATGTGGACGCAGATATTTTTTCGCTCCTTACACAGAAAAAAGTATTTGATCGTGTAGAAATTTTAAATCCGAGTGCCACTTACGAACAGTTGCGTTCCGGCATCGCCAACGTTGATGTTGTTTTGAAAAACGTATTAGGCGAACCGAAGCCGGACGCCGAACCCGTCGCGGGAACGCAGAACGAAACTGAAGATGCCGAAGAGCCGAGCGAAGAAATTTACATCGGCGCGCGCTATTTCGTCATCAAAGATGTTCGCCTCGCCGCGTATTTGCGCGGAATGCCGATGAAATTTCCGCCCATGTCCGCCGATTTTAGCCAAGGAATCGGCATGGATGAAAATCTTACGCCCCTTGCATTCGGCACCAAAGTCGCCGGCAATTTTATGAGCGTTATCGATGTCTTCCGCAAATCCGCAATCGGCGATATGACGGGAGCGGCAATGGGCGCCGTTTCTGATGCCGCCGTCATGGCGGGAGACGCTGCAAAGTCCGCAACTGACGTGGCTGTTTCGGCGGTTTCCGGAGCGGCGGAATTCACGGGCGATGCGGCGAAAGCGACCACCGATGCCGCCGTTGATGTTGTTTCCGGAGCGGCGGAATTTACCGAAGACGCCGTGAACGCTACAACGGATACGATTTCCGATTCCGTCGATGCCGTATGGAACTTTTTCGGCTCGGGCGAAAAAGACGAAAAAAAATAAATAGACCCTGCGTTTCCGTGTCTTCGTGAGAAAAAATAAAGCTTTCTCACGGAGCCGCAAAGACACGGAGTTTGATATTGCCGGCATTTCATGATTTTTTGGAGAAAAGGCATAAATGTATCGGCAAAAACAGGAGCAGGCGCACAATAAATGGCAGGAGCTTTCATCTGCCGTTTATCGTGCGTTTTCGTGGAAACGCTTGGCAGCGGCATCCGTGCTGACGTTGGCGATTCACGGTGCGATATACGAAGCCGCGCCGGAAACGCTTTCGTTTTTGACGCGTACGATTGTGCCTGCTAAACCCGTTAAAGTTTTGCCGAAGGAGCTTTTGGAGGAAATACCGGAAGACCTTTTGCCGGAGGAATTTCGACGTAAGCCCCAATTCGTTCCCGTAAATCCGGAGGCACCGGCGGCAACGCCGAAAGACGAATCTCATTTCTCCGCAGCCAATCAGCGCGCTGCACAAGAAAATCCCGTTCCCGAGTCGCGGGAACGCATTCCGACAAATGACGGCGAGCTTGAGGATTCCCGTGCCGTTTCCGATGTCGCTATTCCGCGCGAACTTCTTCCTCCCGAGCTCCGCAATCCGCCTGCCGAACCGAATCCGCCTGTCGCCGTTCCCGCGCCCCCGCGTGAAGGTGAATCCGCAAAAAAACAGGGAGTGGACGTTCCCACCGTTGCTGCGGGAACGCTCTCAAAAGGCGAAACTCCCGCAAAAAAAGGCGAACAGGGCGACGATTCTGTCCCCGAACCCGCGCCGCGTCCGCAAATCCTTCCTCCGCCCGGACTCAAATCCATCACAATGCGTAGCAATACCGCCGTGAACGAAATCGGAACCTGCTCGCTTGATGCAAAATACAGCGAGTTCGGCGATTACACGCAGAGAATGCTCGAAGCCATCCAAGCGGCATGGAATATCGCCGTGCAACGATCCGCCATCGTCCAGCCGCGAGCCGTGGTCGTCATCGAATTTACGCTAAACTCTGACGGCACGGTAGACAACGTCCGTGTCGTTTTCTCGGATGCGTCCAAGCCGGCGACCCACGCTTGCCTCGATGCGGTGAGTTCCCGCGCGCCTTTCGACCCGTGGCGTGCCGACATGGTCGCGTTTATCGGAAAAAACAGCGAAACTTCGCGTATTTCTTTTTACTACCGCTAAAAATCCGGGAACGTCTGAAAACGCGTTCTGGAAGTTTTAATAAAGACTACTAATTCGGTAATTATTTGCTCGCGAACATAGAAAGAAATCTATTTTTTATGTCGCCGTTTTTGTCGGCAGGGTGCCGCCGAAAACATTCTTAATC
Source organism: Opitutales bacterium (assembly GCA_017531845.1). Classification (GTDB taxonomy): domain Bacteria; phylum Verrucomicrobiota; class Verrucomicrobiia; order Opitutales; family UBA953; genus Spyradosoma. The sequence goes on from JAFXKI010000006.1 coordinate 83,770, forward strand.
CAAAAATAAAATAGAAAGAAATCTATTTTTTATGTCGCCGTTTTTGTCGGCAGGGTGCCGCCGAAAACATTCTTAATCCAAAAATAAAATAGAAATGAAAAAGCAAATAATAACTATAACCTCAATACTCGCATTGCTCTCGGCAGCGGCAAATGCGGAAGAAGTCTGGGTAAAATCCGGCGGAATTCAAAAATTCTTTTCCGGAACCACGCTTGCTACAAGCGGCTGGACTTTTGACACGACGGAAAAAACCGCGAATTATGAGATAAACTTCAACGAAGACGCCAAATACGTTTTCGGTTTTTCCGTCAACTACGGCGGAACGACGTATATTAACAACAAGGCGCAAGTCATGTTCGGGATTAACGGTAAGGATTATTCCATTGTTATCGGGAAATCCGAAACAGCGCACTTAAATATCGCTGAAGTTCAGGGTAATTTCTTCGCGTCGACTTCCGTTTACGTGCCGAACTACGGATTTACGGCAAATCCGCTTACTGTGCTTCCCAATATTACCGTCTTGGAGTCTTCACTTCCCAGGGCGGGTAGCTACAGTTACGAAATTACGCTGACGACGTCTTCTTCCGGCAAGGGAAAAGTTTCCGTATTCGTTTCCGAATTGAACAAACATTACGAGTATGACTTAAAGCTTGCGGGAGAAGTCGCCACGACGCTCATCGGCTTGCGTTTCTACGGCGATTCGGCAACAAGCCCCATCGATCATACAAAATCAAAAATAGCTTCGGTGGGAAGCGGGATCGCCGTTCAAAAATATGTTTTGCAAAAAACGGGAACGCATTTACCCGAGCCGTCGGCGTTCGGGCTTTTGGCAGGCGTAGGCGCGCTGGCGCTTGTTGCTTCGCGTCGCCGCCGAAAGTAAGAAAGCCTAACGGTTAGAGCCTAAAAAACGTTCCCGCAGGGAAATCTGCGGGAACGTTTTTTTTTGTTGGGGCATTCTTCTTCTATTGTGCCGCAGAAATTACCCGTGGGCGAATGTGGCGGCATCAACGATTTTGGCTCCGGCTTTTTTGAGTGCGCGGGCGCATTCGCTTAAGGTGGAGCCGGTGGTGAAAACGTCGTCTAAAACGATGTAGCGGGTTCGCGGAGAGATGCGCGGTTTGATTTTTTCGGGAACGTAAAATGCTCCGCGCACGTTTACTTTTCGGGAGTTCGCGCTGAGCAAGGTTTGTGTTCCGGTATCGCGGGAACGCTTCAGTAGCAGTTCGACTTGCGTTCCCGGAATCCTGTGCGCAATTTCCTCGGCAAGAATCCGGCTTTGATTGTAGCCGCGCTTGTTTTCTCTGGTGTGAAAAAGCGGCACGGGAACGAGCGTCGCTCCCGAAAAGTATTTTTCAAAAAATTCCGTTTCGGCGAGCATTTTCGCCATATCCGCCTCCGCCGCATGAAACGCCCGGTATTTGACGGCATGAATTAAACGGCTCGAAACATCATCGAGCACGACAAGGCTGCGGGAACGCTCAAAATAAAATTTGCGGTTTCGGCAAAATACGCATTGTCCGCGCTCGGCAACGATTCCGGCGCAGGGCGCTCCGCAGGCGGGACAGGCATTTTCGCCGATAAAACGCAGGGCGGAATAACCTTTTTTCGAAATAAAGCGATACGGGGAATCTTCCGTGGAAATACCGAAAATAAGGCATTGGCGGGGAAAGAAAACATCGAGCAAGGCTTCTGCGATACGGCGCGGAAACGTGCTCGCGGGAGCAGTAGAGTCGGACATGATTTCCTCAAAAAGCCAAAACCGGGAACGCTTGTCGAGCGCGTTTTCGCGAGTTTTCCGTTCGCGACCTGATAAACTTCCCGTTCGCGTTCCCGCTGACGGCGCGCGCAGAAAAATTCGTTTTTTGGAATCGCAATTTCGGAGCGGGATTTTTTTAATCTGTTTCAAACTTCGAACCCGTGATGTCGCCTCAAGAACAGTCTTCCGTGGAAAACCAAGGTTTTTCTCCTTCTGCCGAAATTCTCTCCGACGAGGAAATTCGTTCCCGTGCCGCTGCGTTCGCGCAACGCATTTTTGAGCAGCAGATGGAAGCGTATGAGGCTCAGCGGGCGCAAGCCATTGCGATGATGCGCGCGCAGGAGGAATACGCCCGCCAAAAAGCCGCCTACGAGGAAGCCTGTCGGGAATATTACGAGCGGCAAGGGCAGGTTGCCGTCCGGATTGACGCGGAAACGGGCGAGGAAATTTATTCCGGGCTTCAAAATCAATTTGCCGAAACGGCGGAATCCGCGCCCGACGCGACCGTTCCCGCCGCCGCATTTCCCGCAGAAGAACCGGATTCCGCTTATTTTGACGCAACGGCGCAGTCGCCCGAAAATTCCGTCGGCGAAGAAATGCTTTCCGACGAAGATTACGCGGCGCCCGCCGATTATGAGCAGGGCTACGAGCCGGCTTCGGACGACGCGTATTCTTCCGACGCGGAGGCTTATCCGCAAGGCGAAGAAGAGGAAATTCCCCCGGAAATTCCCGAGGAAGCTTCCGAAGTTCCCGCCGCCGCCGCACCCGAGCCGCAACCCGCCGTTCCCGCTCCTGCCGGAGATGCGTTCCCGTGGTTCGCGGTGGCGGTTTCGATTTTTTGTGTTTCCGTGCTGGCGGCTGTCGGCTACATCCTTTTTTCCGGCGATCCGCGCTTTGAGCACCAGAGAAAACACTTTTTGGCGGCGTTGCATATTTCCGAAAATTCTGTTTCCGAACTCCCCGCCAAAACTCAGCGCAAAGTAGAAATTCCGGATTTCGGTGCGTCCAAACCGAAACCCGCTCCCGCGTCCGATCCCGAAGAAAAATCGCTTGCGGAAGAAAATCCGGAAACGGCGACCGTTCCCGCGCCGCTTGAGGCGGAGTGCGACGAAGCCGCCTCGGAAGAACCTTCGGACGGAATTTCCGCGGAAGAATCTGCCGTCGCAGACGAGGAAACTTCGGCGGAAGCGGAAGAACCGCCCGCCGAAGAAGACGAAGAGCTTTTTGAAGACGAAGAAGATTGGCTCGATGATTGATTGTCATTGCCATTTGGATACGTTTGTCCGTAGCGGCGAAATCGAATCCGTGGTCGCCCGTGCGGAGGCGGCAGGCGTTACGCGCTTTGTCGTCGCGGGAACGAACGCCGATGATTGGGAAATTTATCGGCAACTCGCCGAAGCGTTCCCGCAGAAAATTTTTTATACGGCGGGCTTGCATCCGACGGAAGTCGGAGAAGATTTTGACGCCCGAATTTCCCTGCTCGAAACTTTTTTTGAAAAAACGCCGCGCCCGGTTGCCGTCGGTGAAATCGGTTTGGACGGGCATTGGTTGCCGAAAGAGGCGGCGGAGGCGGAAGCCGTTTTCAGCCGTCAGAAAATCGCTTTTTCCCGGCAACTTCTTTTGGCAAAAAAACTGGGTTTGCCGGTTGTCGTTCACGCGCGCGACGCGTTTCGCGAAACCGTTGCGCTTATCGACGAGTCCGGTGTGGATTGGCGGCGCGTGGATTTCCATTGCTTTGCCGAAGACGAGGCGCAAATCCGCGAAATCAACGCCCGCGGCGGGCGCGCATCGTTTACGGGAACGTTGACGTATAAGAGCGCGGAAAACGTGCGCCGCGCCGCGCTCGCTCAAGGCTTGGACCGCCTGATGCTCGAAACGGATTGCCCGTATTTAGCTCCGCTGAAACTGCGCGGCAAGCGCAACGAGCCCGCGTTTATGCGCCACACGGCAGAATTTGCGGCTGAACTTTTTAACGTTCCCGTCGAAGAAATTTTCGAAAAAACCGAAGCGAATACACGCGAATTTTTCGGGATTTAAACGCGCGCTTCCTCGGCGGGGTTTCGCCCGACTTCGGAATCTGCCTGCCGGAAAAGCGTTTTCCTGAACATCAGCAACGCGGAATGGGAAACGACAAGGACCGACGACGCGTTGTGCACAATCGCTCCCGTTACGGGATTGAGCACGCCCGTGGCACTTAAAATCACGGACAGAAAATTAATCGCTAAGGAAATCCCGAAGTTGATGTGAATCGTTTTCAAAACAATGCGGGAAAACTTTAAAAGCGCGGGAACGGAATCGAGATGATCGTTCAAAATCGTAATATCCGCCGTGTCGACCGCAATTTCGGAGCCGCGCGCTCCCATGGCGATGGAGCAGTTTGCCGAGGCGAGCGCGGGCGCGTCGTTTACGCCGTCTCCGACCATGAGGACGTGTTTCCCGCTCTCGCGCAGTTCGCTTATTTTTCCTGATTTGTGCTCCGGAAGTAATTCGGAAAAAAAGCTTTCTACGCCGGTGAGCTTCGCCATTTTTTGAGCGGCGGCGGCGTTGTCTCCCGTCAGCATAAGCGTGGCAAAGCCGGCGGCGTTGAGTTCGCAGACGGTTGCGGCGGCGCGTTCCCGTAGCGTGTCCGAGAGAGAAAAAATGCCTTCGAGCGAGCCGTCTGCCGCGAGGCAAACGAGCGTTTCGCCCTGTGCCTTTCGGGCATCGATAAATGTGCGTGCCGGGGCGGGAACGGGAATGCGTTCTTTTTCCAGAGCGGCGACCGAGCAGACGAAAACTTCCTCGCCGTCGATGTCGCACGTGATGCCGATTCCGTTTTTAGCGGAAATATTTCGCGCACGCGGAAGAGAAATTCCTTTTGCCGCTTCAACGATTGCTTGCGCAATCGGATGCTGGGACCGGCTTTCCGCTGCTGCACACCACGCGAGCATTTCCCGCTCGGAGAGGCGTCCGGAGGAATAGTGGGCTTCAATCCGCAGTTCGGCACGGGTAAGCGTTCCCGTTTTGTCGAAAACAACCGTATCCGTGCTTGCGAGGTTTTCCAACGCTTCGCCGCTTTTGATGAGAATGCCTCTGCGGGCGGCGTTCCCGATTCCCGCCGCAATCGCCGTAGGAGTAGCCAGAGCAAAGGCACACGGACAAAAAACGACAAGCACCGTTACCCCGCGAATCAGAGCGGAAAGAAAATTTGTATCCAAAATAAAATACGCGAATCCGGCAACAAGGAAGGCGCAAAGAATCGCGGCGGGAACGATGCGCGATGCCCAGCGGTCGGCAATATGCTGGATCGGGGCTTTTTTCGCCTCCGCTTCCCGGACGAGGCGAATGAGGCGCGAAAGTGCGTTGTCTGCGTTGCGGCGGGAAACTTTCACGGTTAGCGCGCCGGAGCGATTTCTCGTTCCCGCCCAAACGGCGTCGCCCGGCACTTTATCGACGGGAACGCTTTCACCGGTTAAGCCGGCTTGGTTGACGGAGCTTTCTCCCTCAATAATGATACCGTCTGCGGGAATCATGTCGTCGGGGCGCACCCAAACCGTATCGCCTTTTTGCAACGCTTCCACGGGGACGGTTTCCGTTGCTCCGTCTGCCGTTTTGCGGAGTGCTTGCTTGGGTGTGAGATTTATCAAAGCTTCGATACCCTTGCGTGATTTTTTTACGGTCCACGCTTCAATCATTTCCCCAAGTGCCATCAAAAACGAAATTTCTCCCGCCGCGAAAATATAGCTTCCGTGTTCGTGCACGCTTTCGCTACTTTCGGAAAAAAGAACAAAAAACTGAAGAGAAATTGCCGCTACAATCGCAATGCTGATGAGGAGTGCGGAAGTGATTTTTTTCTCCCGTGAAAGCGCGCGCCACGCCGCCTTAAAAATAGGATATCCGCAAAGCACCACGGCAATCCACGACGGATCCGTCAGCGGAAAGCCGGGAACGCCGCATTCCTGCCGGGAGAGCAAAAAACCGAGAACGAGGCTTCCCAAAGAAATCAGGAGAAATGCAAGCTCCCGTTGTTGCGCGCGCTTTTGCGCTTGAGGGCAGGGCGCGTTCCCGAGTGCTTGTGCTTTTATTTTTTCACAATTCGGACAAGACATGGTCAAATTAATTTTTTTCGGTTATTGAGTATAGGGGTATACCCTATATTTTGTTTTCGGGTTTGTCCACGAAAAAACCGAATGGTTCCCCTGCGGGAACGTTTTTTCGAATGAAGTTTCGCTCGAAGCCGCTAAGATACAAAGTAAAAAGAATTAGCATTCATTAATGATTCCTAATAATATTAGTTACAGGCACTTCGAATAAGAGCGGATTTTTCTTTGGACGAAGCGGAATCGTGACGCTTTTTTTAGGAAAACATTTTTAGGAAACAAAAATATGTCGAAAATTTCGGAATCGGAAAAAATCTTTGATGCGGCAATCGTCGGGCTCGGTCCCGCCGGGGCGACGTTGGCGCGCCTTCTTGCTGAGCGCGGTTTGAGCGTGCTTGCCGTCGACAGAAAAAAATCCGATCCTGCGGCGGGTGGCTTTCAAAAGCCTTGCGGCGGGCTTCTTGCCGAGGATGCGCAACGCTCACTCTCGCGCCAAGGGCTCGCGCTACCGAAATCCGTGCTTGCCGACCCGCAGCTTTTTTCTGTGCGCACAATTGATTTAAAAACCACGCGGGAACGCACTTACCGGCGCTTTTACATCAACATGAATCGCCACCGCTTCGATCTTTGGCTGAAATCGTTGATTCCCGGGAACGCAACGGTTTTTCACGAGGCGACGGTGCGGCGATTTTTCCGCAATGCGGACGGAATTTTCGAAATAACGCTTTATGCCGGCGGAGAAGAAAAAACGTTTTTTTCACGCACGCTTATCGGTGCGGACGGCGCGTCTTCCATGGTGCGCCGGAAGCTTTTTCCTGCGTATAAAATTCGTAATTACACGGCGGTACAACAATGGTTTTCGGATACGCAAACCTGTCCGCTTTACGCCTGTTTCTTTGATGAACGCTTGACGGACTGCTATGGCTGGGCGGTTTCGAAAGACGGGGATCTCGTTTTCGGGGCGGCGTTCCCGCGGGAAGAATCTTCCCGTGCGTATGAGATTTTCCGGGATCGGGCACGGCGGTTCGGTTTTTCTTTGAAAAATCCCGTGCGCACGGAAGCCTGTTGTGTTCTGCGTCCGGAAAAAATGAGTGACTTTGTGCTCGGAGACGGAAACGGTGCGTTTCTTATCGGTGAAGCGGCGGGAATGATTTCTCCGAGCTCGCTTGAAGGCATGAGTTATGCGCTTGATTCGGCGGAGATTTTGGCAAAGGTGCTTTCCGGGGCGGGAACGCTCAGCCCGGAAAGTTTTTCGGAGCTTGCGGCAAAATATTGCACGGGAACGCGAAAGTTGCGCCTTAAACTTCTGACAAAGATTTTGAAAAATCCGTTTATGTATAATCCGACTTTGCGCGATCTTGTGATGCGTTCCGGAATTGCGGCGGAGAAATGAGAAGACGCGCTGCTCTTTCTGCGCCTTTTGTTCTTAAATAAAAATAGAAAATGCTCTCTCTCTTTTCTTTTCTGGTGGCGGCGGTTTTACTGACACTTGCGCCCGGACCCGACATCATTTTTGTGGCAACCAAAAGCTTGGCTCAGGGATCGCGTGCGGGGATTTCCGTGGCGGCGGGGCTTTGCACGGGCGTGTTTTTTCACACGGCGTTGGCGGCGTTCGGTGTTTCGCTGATATTTCGCCAATCGGCGGTTGCGTTTAACGTGCTTAAAATCGCGGGAACGCTTTATTTGCTTTGGCTGGCGGTTCAGGCGTTTCGTCATCGAAAAGACGGAATCGGAAGTGCGGAGGGTGAGGGCGGGCGTTCCCGTTTTTTCGCGCTTTACCGAACGGGAGTTTTGATGAACGTGCTGAATCCGAAAGTCGCGCTGTTTTTCCTGGCACTGTTGCCGCAGTTTGTCCCGGAGGGAACGCCATCGCCGTGGCGGAGCATGCTTTTGCTCGGCGGGATTTTTTCCGCACAGGCATTTGTGATTTTTACGCTTGTTTCGCTTGGCGCGGGCGCGCTTTTTTCGGTACTGAATAAGCGTCCCGGCGTTTCCGAGATTTTAAATATTCTTACCGCCGGGGTCTTGTTTGCGATTGCCGCTTCACTTTTGTTCCTTTAGCCGCAACCGCAACCTCTTCCACTCTTCCTTTTTCCCGCTTTCTTCCTACCGTTTGCTCCATTCGAGCATTCGTTTAAGCGGAATATAGGCGCGGGAACGCAAATCTTCGTCCATGGTGATTTCCGGCGTCATGTCGCGTAGGCAATCGCGCAATTTTTCCGCCGTATTCATTTTCATGAATTTGCATTCGTTGCAGGCGCAGACGGCGGTGGGACCGGCAACGAATTTTTTGTTCGGAATTTCGTTGCGGAGGCGTTCCAGCATATTGGTTTCGGTGATGATGATAAACGTATCCGCCGAAGAATTTTTGCAGTAGTCGACCATTTTTTCCGTTGAGCAAACGATGTCGGCAAGGGCGCGAACGCCGGCAACGCATTCCGGGTGGACGAGCACCGGCGCTTTCGGAAACGCTTTTTTCGCTTTTTCGATTTCTTTGACGCTGAACAGCACATGTGCGTAGCAACTGCCGGGCCAAAGGCTGATTTTGCGTCCGGTTTGGTCGGCGACCCAAGAGCCGAGATTTTGGTCGGGAACGAAAAGAATTTCTTTGTCGGCGGGGACTTGGTCGACAATTTTTTTTGCGTTCCCGCTAGTGCAAATGACATCGGCGAGTGCTTTGACCTCCGCGCTGCAATTAATATAGGCGACAACGTAAACTTCCGGATGAGCCGCCTTGTAAGCGGCGAGCTCTTCCGCCGGGCAGGAATCCGCCAGCGAGCACCCCGCTTCCATGACCGGGAGGAGAACTTTTTTCGACGGATTTACGATTTTTGCCGTTTCCGCCATGAAATGAACGCCGCAGAACACGATGATTTCCGCGTCCTTTGCGGCTTCGGCCTGATAAGAAAGCCCGAGAGAATCTCCGACAAAATCCGCCACGCGCTGGATTTCCGCGCATTGGTAATTGTGAACGAGAAGCACGGCTTTGCGTTCTTTTTTTAGGCGTAGAATTTCTTCCTGCACGGGTGTGAGCGGCGGAAGGTTTCCGTTCGCGGATTCAAAGACTTTCAGCTGAATGGAGGATTCGGACATAATTAACCACGATTTAATTTTTTTAGCTCCGGGAACGCAAAGATTTTTTGTGCGCGAAAAATAAACAAAAATAGAAGGCGGTTTCGCTTCTTTTATCGTTGAGGTTGAGACAACATAGAGAAGTTAGAGAGTTAAGTCAGTAGTAAGAGACAGCGGCGGCGAATCCTTAGTGTTTCGCCGCCGCCTTGTTTTTTGTTGAGAGATTTGCCGCTATTTGGCAAACATCTTCTGCGAGGATTTTTTATGAAACGGCTACTTTCGCTTGCTTATTTAGGATTTTTTTCCTTATCCGTAAATTTTCTTTCAGGCACTGCGGTTCTTGCGGAAACGCAGAGTGAGTGCGTTCCCGTAATTGCCGGAGATGAGGACCACGCTCCCGTTTGGGAGACACGCGAGCAACGTGATGCCCGCATGAAATGGTGGCGGGACGCAAAGTTCGGGATGTTTATCCATTTCGGGCTCTATTCCGGCCTCGGCGGCGAGTGGCGCGGTGTTCCCGCGGGAACGGAGTGGATTCAAAAAAACGTGGAAACCGATACGCAAACTTATCGGGAGGAAGCGTTCCCGCTGTTTCGCCCGAGAAAGGGCGTGGCGGAGGAATGGGCGGAATTGGCGCGCGCGGCGGGCTGTCGTTATGCCGTTTTTACTACAAAGCACCACGACGGCTTCGCGATGTTTGACTCGGCACAAACGGACTACGATTCTCAAGAACGGTTCGGGCGGGATTTTACGCGGGAATTTGTTGATGCGTTTCGCGGGAACGGAATGCGCGTCGGGTTTTATCATTCCGTGATTGATTGGGCTCATCCGAATTATGATTACACGATTTGCCCGGATTTGTGCTACCCGCAACAGCAGAAAGTTTGGAGAAAAGGCGTTCCCGGGCGAGAGATCAACCATCCCGTTTATTTGAATTATTTGAAAAACCAGGTGCGTGAATTGCTCACCAATTACGGAAACGTGGATGTGATTTGGTGGGATTACTCGCAGGGAGCGGCGTCCGGGAAGCGTGGCTGGGACGCTCCCGGGCTGATCGAGCTTTGTCGCGAGCTTCAACCCGGTATTGTCATGAATAACCGCCTCTATGCGTATTCGGGATTTGATACCGATACGAATGTGAAGCTGGATATTCGTTGCGGCGATACGATGTCTCCGGAAAAACACGTTCCCGCGAAAGGCTATCCCGATACGGATTGGGAAACTTGTATGACCGTCGGGGACAAATGGGGCTACAACCGTTACGACACCAGAATCAAGTCCGTCGAAACCGTTGTGAGGCAGTTGCAGGAATGCGCGGCAAAGGGTGGAAATTTGCTTCTGAACATCGGACCGAAGGCGGACGGAAGTGTTCCCGAAGAAGTGAAAAAAGTTTTTCGCGGCGTCGGAAAATGGCTCCGCACCAACGGAGAAGCCATTTACGGGACACGTCCGTATTTCGGCTTTGAAGGAGTGTTGGCAACGCAAAGCGAGGACGGAAAAGCGATTTACGTTTTCTTGCCGCCTGCGGGAACGGCATTGCCGAAAAATGTGCCGTCCGGCGAAATTCTCGGCGGAGAAAGCAGCACATTCTGTCCGGTGCTGAAAATTAATTCCGGGAACCTTTAGCGTTCCCGAGAGAAAGACGAATCCGGTAACCGGTGGTCGGTAATTGGCTCCCGGTTACTTTTTTTTTTTCATTTTTCTTGGAAGTAAAAAAAAGTTTGAGCTTATCGAACGTTTGTTTTATAAAACAGGCATAATCTCTTTTGTTTATGTCTGCGAATAATGATCTGATTTCGAGTAAAATTGCGGGTTATTCGGTTTTGTTTAAGCCGAATGCCGGAGAGCAAATGACGCTTTTTTGGAAGTTGATTTCGGAAGTTTCCAAAGAAGAGAAAGAGGGCGATGTCACGGAAAGCGGCGATTGCCGTCGGGTTCTGTTCCACGATAAGCGTTGCCGTTGCTGGCTGGTGGAATATCGCGGGAAAAAGTATTTGTTCAAATTGGACAAGCGGGATCGCCACCGCATTGATTATCTTGTTCAGTCTTTTTTCCTGGGAAGTAACGCGATGCGGCTGATGCGAACTTTACATAAGGCTTTTCGGAGCGGTTTTCGCGGCGCGGCGGAGATTTTTCTTGTCGCGGATAAGTGCTTTTGCGGATGCGTTCTACATTCATTTTTCCTGCAGGAATATGTTGAAGGGCATGATTTGCAGGAAGCCTCTCCGGAGTTTTACAAAAATTACGGAAAGGAAGCGGCGGAGATTATCCGCACGCTTCACCGTTTCGGTTGCACCCACGGAGACGCGCATCGCGGAAACTTCATTTTGGAAGCGTCGTCCGGGCATTTGAAAACGATAGATGTCGGCGGGAAAATTCCTTCGGCGCCGCAAATGGCGACGGATCGACTGCGCCTGGAAAAAGAATGGGGCGTAAAAAACAAGTTGTTCGACTGGGGCTATTATTGGGTGAAAATCCACAAGTCGTGGAGGCATTTTCACTTGCGGGATTTTCTTCCGCATCATCACGCCTGAGCGTTTTTTGCGATTTTAAAAAATGTAGATAAATTTTTTACGTCATTTTAGACTAAGATTATGGACGACATGGAAAACAAACAATCGACGGGCGTTCCCGCGGAAGAAAAATCGTTTTGTCCCCGTGGCACCGCTCTCAAGCGCGGCGCGTGGTTTTTTATTTTATCGACATTGCTGACGGGCTTGGTCTCGCTGAATTATTTTCGCCAATTGAGCATTGATTTTTCCGGCGAAGGTTGGGTTTACGCGCTGTTTACGATGTTCGGGCATTTCGCGATGTGGGCGCTTGTCGCGTGGGTCGCGTTTTGCCTGCCGTGGGCATTGGCGTTCCCGCGAAAGCCGGTTGCGGCGATTCTTTCGGTCGCGGCGGGAACGTCGGGGCTTGCGCTCGTTTTGATCGATACGTTCGTTTTCGGTTTGTATCGTTATCATGTATACAACGGGTTTGTACTCGAATTGCTTTTCGGCGACGGTGCCGCCGGGATTTTTGTTTTCACTGCGGGGCAAATTCTGCTGATGATCGGTGCGGCGGTTTTAGTTGTCGCTGCCGGCGTCGGGCTCTGGTTCGCGGCGCGTTTGCTTGCTTCGCGTTGCGGGAAGAAGGCAATGATTCCGGCGATTGCGGTTTTAATCGTTGCGTTGGTCGCTTCGCACATGATGCACGCGTATTATTCGGCAAACGGGAGCCGCTCGGTTTATCAAATTGCGGAAGTTTATCCCGGGCATTTTCCTCTGACGGCGAATCGTTTCCTAATTAAGCACGGTTTTGTCGATCCGGAAAAAGTGCGTGAAAAAATCAAGCTCAACGCCGGAACGGCTCTCGCGTATCCGCGTGCGGAACTTGTTTCGACGCAAACCCCGACGAAAAATATCTTGGTGATTTTCATCGATTCGTGGAATTTTCGCACCTTTGCGCCGGAGGTCATGCCGAACGCTTGCGAATTTGCGAAAAATGCTCAGGTTTTCACCGAGCATTACAGCGGCGATCACGGCACGCGCACCGGCGTGATTTCGTTCTTTCACGGGCTTCCGGGGCATTACTTTTATGCGATTCGCGACGGCGGAGTCAGCTCCGCATTCATCGATACGTTAGTAAAAAACAAATACGAAATGGGCATTTACGCGACGGCGAGTTTGGCGAATCCGCCGTTCACGCGCACCATTTTCAAAAACGTTCCCGAAGGCGTGATGCGCTATAATCTTTCCGCCAGAGTTTCCACTGCGGAAGGCGACGTGAAGACCGCCGACGCGTGGCTTGATTTTACGAAAAAATACACGAGCGTTCCCGCCGCCGAGCGCAAACCGTTTTTCGGATTTTTGTTCTTTGACGAATTGCACGCGATGACGATGCCGAAGGATGCCGAGAAAAAATTTCCCACGACTTGGGAAAATCCGAAATACGAAATGCTCGGGAAAGACACCGATCCGACGGAATTTTTCAATCTTTACCAAAATTGCGCCTACTGGCTCGACGCACATCTGAAGCGGATTTTTGACGACTTGCGGGAACGCGGGCTTCTCGAAAATACCATTGTCGTGCTGACCGGCGACCACGGGCAGGAATTTAACGAAGACGGGAACAACACTTGGGGGCACGGGAACGGTTTTTCCGCGCATCAGCTCAAAGTTCCGTTTGTGCTTTTCGACGCGTCGCTCCCGCCGAAAACCTATTCGCATTGGACGGCGCATTACGACGTAACGGTTTCGCTTTTGAAAAATTATTTGAACGTGCAAAATCCGCCGGAGGATTTTTCTGTCGGGAAAAATCTCTTCGACGAAGCGCCGCGCGAATGGCTCCTCGTCGGTCATCCGGAGCAATGGGCGGTGATTGAAAAAGATCGCATCACGCACGTGAAAATGGGCGGTTCCTACGAAATTTTCGACCGGAATTACCGCTTCATTCCGGACGCGAAATTGAACGTTCCCGTTTTCCAAGCGGCATTGGAACAATCCAAATGTTTTTACAAAAAAGACTGAGGATTTACGCTTGTTAAAAGTTTTACTGCTTTCAATTTTTAAACTTTTAACACGTTTTTAGAAAATGCGCCTTTCCGAAAAAGAGACGGGCGCATTTTTTATCCGTCTTTTTTTATCAGTTCGCCGGCTTTTTTGTGGGTCCATTTTCCGCGAGGCTTGTCCATATATTGAAAATATTCATTCGAGAAAACACCCTGAACACACAGCGCATTGCGAGGCAGGAACGAAAAATCTTTTCCCGCTAAAATTTTTTGAAAAACAACGGGACCGGTCGTAACGAAGACGGATTCCGTTCCCGTGTGGGAAAGAATGTTTTCCCGGATTTGAAGCATCACTTCTTTGAAGTCGGGATTTTCGGGAACGGTTGCGAGAAAATAGTTGGTAACGTCGGTTAGCCTTTTTCCCGTATAAAGTGCGCGAGCTTCGTTTTTTAAAACGCGGGCAAGCGGAGCGACGAGCGTGGCGTCGATATCCATGTAAACGCCGCCGCTTTTGTAGAGCGTCGCCGCGCGCCAGAAATCCGCCTGCGCCGCGCCGTCCGTGAGTTTCCGGTAAATTTCCAAGGCATCCGGCATGAAGGGAAACGGAGTTTTCCTGAAAAATTCCTCTCGGGCTTCGGTGCTGACGTATCGGTGTTCGAAATCCCGGGCAAAAAAACGGTTAAAGAGATAATTGACGTAAATCGGCAAAGTGCTTTTTTCGGAAAAGTTCGTTTGCCAAATAATTTTCGGAATCGCCTGCGTTCCCTGTTTCCGCGTTCCCGCGCGCGCCGGAATGATAAAACGTTTTTTCGGAAAAAATCCGTGGAACGGGTAGGCAAGCCCTTTGCAGAGCGCGGCGAAGATGCGTATGGCGACAGTGAGAAAATGCACTTTCCCAAGTGCACGAGACGGAGATTGGATTTTCATGTTTTTCAGTGTGTTTTTACGGCGCACACGATACGGCATTTTCCTGCCGCGAATCAATAAGGAATGAATTTGGTAGTTTTTCTAAAAATTATAAAAACGGGAATGCTTTTGTGTGCGGTGTGTGCTAACATGAAGCTCCCCATGGATTCTCTCTCCCCTAAAATTTCTCCCGATTTTCCCGCGTGGCAGGAGTCTGCTGCGGGCTGGCGCATAATCATCAATCCGGCGTGGGAAAATTCGTCGGCGAAGGAATTGCTGACGGCGAAGGAAGAGCGCCCGGACGCGGTTTTGCTTCAGCAGGGGCGGGAACGCGTGGTGAAAACACCGTGTGAAATGGCGGGAACGCCGCGCGATGTCGTCGTAAAAACGTATCGAGCGCCGGGGCGCTTGCGGGAGTTTTTTGAAAAAAAAGACAAGGGCTCAAAGGCGTTTCGCGCGTTTAAAGCGGCGTGGATTTTGGAAAAAAACGGAGTCGGAACGCCGTCTCCGATTGCCCTTGCCGAGCGGCGCGACGGGAACGGGCACTTGCTCGAAAGCCGCCTGATTACGGAATTTGTCCCCGCGATGTCGAATTTCCGAGACGAGCTTTTTCATATTTATGCGAAAAATCCGGATTGCGAAGCGCTCATGTCGCTGATGCAGGCAGCCGCCGACGCGTGCCGCGCGATGCACGATTGCGGAATTATCCACCGCGATTTGGGCAACCAGAACATCGCGATGAAAAAAACGGACGCGGGCGCATGGAGCGTTTTGCTGATCGACTTGGACCGCGTGCGGATTTTCCCCGCGGGAACGCTGACGGATGAGCAACGCGGACGCGATTTGGCGCGCTTGGACTTGCCGTCGGACTTCCGGCGCGTGTTTCATTCGATGTATTACATGGGCTACGGGGAGCCGGGTGCTTTTCATTTGGCGGAGAAAAAAGAGCGTGAGGCATTTGAGCGGCACTCGGCGTTGCGTCCGTGGCGGCACCCGATTCGCGAGTGGAAAATTCGCCGGGAGGACCGCCGGATTGCGCAGGCTTCGCCGTCGTCGGATATTCTTCCGCTCGGGCGAGAGCTTTGGATTTGGGACGGGCGTTCGGAACAGGCAATCCCCGCCTATATGTCAAAGGATCGGAGAAAATTCCGTTCGCCGGGAAATATTTTGAAAATTGCGAAGGAATTTTTGCTTCGCGGGAACGCTCTTTGGAAAAATTACAAGACGCTGAGCTCCGCTTCATTTTCCGAGAAAACGGATTTTGCGGGAACGCTCGGAATGTGTTTGGAAGCGGACGCCTCTTGGGAAACGCAGTTGAGCTGGCTCGAAAAGTTGGAAAAATCCGCAGACGCCAAACTTCCGGTTTTGTTGCGCACGTATCATCACAAGGGCGCGGCGCATTGGAGAGATGTCGTGAAAAAAGCAAACGCTCTGCACGCGCGCGGGAACGCGGTCGCGGTTGCGCTTGTTCAGGATCGGGCGGCAATTCGCAATGCGAAAAGCTGGCGGGAAATGGTTTTTTCCGTCGTGGAAGGAACGCACGGATTTGCGGATTTTTATGAAATCGGTCACGCGACGAATCGCGGAAAATGGGGCGTGTGGGATTTTTCCGATTACGAAAAACTGCTCGCCCCGGCAATTGAAGCAAAGAAAAAATTCCCCGGAATTAAGCTGACCGGACCGGCGTGCATCGACTTTGATTTGCATCAGTTGCCGGGTATGATGTCGGGCATTCCCGCGGGAACGTTTCATGCGCTTTCTCAGCATCTTTACGTGGATCGCCGCGGCGCGCCGGAAAATTTTCAGGGAAAATTCGACACGACAGAAAAGTGTGCGATTCACCGTGCGTTTGCGAAAACTTACGGTTTTGAAAAAGAGAAAATTATTATTTCGGAGGTAAATTGGCCGCTTTTGAATGCCGGTGTTTACGGACCGATCGATTCGCCGTTCGTGATGTTTGGTCCGTGGGAAACGCGTCCCGCCGCGCCGTGGACGGTTGAGCCGCCGCGTGTCTCCGAGGAGGATTGCGCGAAGTTTATGTGCCGTTATTGGCTGCTCACAATCGCGAGCGGGCACGTTTCGCGTGTGTATTGGTGGCGGCTCGTGCATCGCGGCTTCGGCTTGGTCGATGATTCCGCCCCGGAAAATCCGCGTCCGCGCGCCGCATTTTTTGCCCTGCAAAAATTGCTTTCTCAACTTGCGGGAACGCGCTTTGAGCGGCGGCTGACAGACCTTCCCGCGGGAACGTGGGCTTTGGAATTTTCCCGTGCCGACGGCTCGCGTTTTACTCTGAGTTGGACGCTCGATTCCTTTCCGGAAATCTCATAAGGCAGGGTGGCAGAATTTTCGGCTCTGCTTTGTTGCCGTTTTCGGAGCTCTTCGTATTCTTATTCTGTGTATCTGACAGATTTATTCCGTTTGACTGATAAATCGACTATTTTACCTTCGCGTCGGCGGGAAGCGGGAACGGGCAGGCTGCGACGAGCGCATCCGTATTTATTTCTCCGGGAGTCCAACGCGAGGCAATTTCCCGTAATTCGTCGAGAGTTGTGTTTTCGTTCACAAGGAGCGGCTTCGGAATATTTTTCCCGATGGATTGATAAAAATCCCAATACTTGAAGTAGTGATCTTCGTTTTGTTGCTTGGGAGAAAAAATAACCCAAAGGCAGGGAATTTTGTAGGCTTCGGCAACGATGACTCCGTGCAGGGACGAAGAGATGACAAATTCGCTACTGCAGATTTTCCGGATGAAGTCCCGCCAGTCTTTATATCCGCGTGTTTTAATGCGGCGGGCTCCGACGGCTTCGACTTTCTTCATGAAGTTGAAAAATGAAGGGTTTTTATGTTCCCACCACGCGGAGATGACCCCGATTCCGTGGCGTTTTTCTTTCGGTGGTGGAGTGTAGTCGAAAAATCGCGGGAGCAAAAGGGCGGGGTCGCCGTAAATCTCCGGACAATTGATTCCGTTTTGGGTTAAAACTTTTCGCGTCAACGGTCCCCGAACAGCGAGAAAGGTCTGATTTTCGAATCCGGATTTTCCCGGGCAATCTTTGGGATTAAGAAGTCCGCTTCCCCAGATGATGCGTTTTTGATTTTGAGCGTCCGGAAAGATTATGCTTCCGATAAATTGGTGTTTTGTCTGTTTTGAGGAAGGAGGACAAAAAAAGAGTTTCCGTGAAAATAGCGGAGAAAGGAAATGAGCATTTAAGTCATCTCCCCAATTTTGAGGAATAATTTCCCCGCTCCAATTGCGGTAAACGTTTGCGTCTACAAAAATCGCGTTATGTTCACGTTTTGAGGAAAGCCGTTCCCGCAACTTGAGGGCGGCTCTGTTAAGATTGATCAACGGGCGAAGTGCTTCGTGGACAATTTTATGCAACAACATGAGAGGAAATCAAAAAATAGGTTACAGCCCTCGACTATAACCTATCAGAAATTCTGAAAAAAGAAATAAATCCCGAATCTCGAGTTCTGCGACTTGAGGGGAGATTTTTCGGTGGGAATTTTTTGAGTAGCTTCGCACGTATCAAGGAGTCAATATTCTTGTCGAGCCCGGTCTTTCGCAGGAGATTTCGGAAAAGTTTTTCCGTTTTCATCAGCGCGTTTTCAACAGGCAAAGATCCGAGGTTTTTCCTTATCAGTTGTTTGCGTTCCCGTGAGAGCAGACCTTTTTTCCCGGCGATTCTGGAGGCACCTCCGACGGTGAATACGGCGATTGGGGTGTTCACGCGTGTAGTTGTCGCTCCGTTCACGAGACAGCGTAAAATCCAATCCCAATCGGCACAGATTTTGTAGCTTAAGTCGAAGCTCCCGTATTTTTGAAAGAGTTCCCGTTTTGCCAGAATAGATTGGTGGGCAAAATGCCCGCGGAACATATGATAGACGTCGAGCGCGTCAAGATTTTGAGCAAGTTCCCGGCGACCGTCTTCTTCATCGTATTGGTCTCCGAAGATAAAATCCGCACGCTGAGCTTGTGCAACGCGCTCCAGGACTGATTCGTCGTAAAAATAATCGTCAGAGTTGATGAATATCAAATAATCGCCGGAAGATTTCGCGACACCTTTGTTCATCGCATCGTAAATACCTTTGTCCGGTTCGGAGACGAGAACATCTATTTTGTCGGCATATTTCTTCAAAATTTCGAGCGTTCCGTCGGAGGAACCGCCGTCGATAACAACGAATTCTTTGGCTGAATAGGTTTGCGAAAAAACGGATAAAAGCGTGCGCTCAATCGTCTTTTGGGCGTTATAGCAAACGGTGATAATCGAAATTTTCATTTTGGGATTCCGTCTTGGAAAAACTTTTTGAGGGCTCTCGAAAAGAAATGCCTACAGATTCTCATTTTAAAATTCTTGGGCTTCATTACCAAGTCATAATCGCAGATAATTTTGTCCAATTTTAAATCCGAAAAGATCCGGCGCACCTCAATGCCTTCAGCTCCCTCTGGTCGAGCGTTTACTCCGGAGAGGTCGAATTTCGCGACGGGAACGCCCGTTGAAATATACTTCCCGTTATCCAAAACCAGGCATTGAATCCAGAACTTGATATCTGCCGTAATTTTTAACGTTTCGTCGTAGGGGAATTGTCGAAGCCTTTCCGTTTTGATGAAAGAAGACTGGTGCTGAAGCGTCTTGTTATAGAAAAATCCGAGTGAGAGATAATTTGGAGGAAGTCCGAACTCTTCCGTGTTTTCTTCCGGGTTGATGTAGAACGTTCCGCCGGTGATAACATCCGCATTAAGCATTTCCGGATATGGATTTGCGAAAATCTTTTCAAGGACGTTTTCCGATGCGAATGAATCTCCGGAATTCATGAAAATGCAATAATCGCCGGAAGCGGCGGCGACACCTTTATTCATCGCATGGAAAATTCCACGGTCTTTTTCCGAAACCCAATAGGTAATATCGCTCAAATACTTTTTCAAAACATCGACGCTCCCATCCTTACTTCCCCCGTCGATGACGACGATTTCCTTTTCAACTCCGACCGGGAGTGTTAAACGAATTGAGCTTTGGAGCGTTTTTTCAAGCCCGGTTTTGTCGTTAAAATTTACTGTGATAATGCTTATTTTCATTACGTTTTTTGTGCGATTTTTTCTATAAAGGCATATTCGCAGATAGAAGATCCCAAGAGCGACAATGTTTTACTGTTTTCGCCGGATTTCCTGCAATAATACAGTTTATTTGGTCGAAGGATTTTGTAACAACACTTCCCCACCCGATAATACTTCCGTCTCCGATTGTGGTATCTTTGCCTATTTTCACATCCATACCTACCCATACGTGATTGCCGATTTTTATAAAATGTCCCTTGTTTTTAACATTCTTTTCTTCAAGTTCGTCAAATTTATTGTACGGGTATTTTTCAGGGACTTCAAAAATTGCATGGGAATCAGTTGCCCAAACATAAATTCCCCAAGAAAAAAGACAATCATCTCCCACTTCAATTGTTGAATTGTCTTCCATTAAAAGAAAATAGACATCGTTGATGCGCGTATTTTTTCCAATATAAATTTTTGCATTGTTGCAGGGGCATGGTGTTGTTCCAATGGCTATTCGACATAGGGATTCGATTCTAAGTCCTTCCTCTATTATGACTTCGTTATTGTTTCCGGTGATGGAAATTTCGAGGTGAAGCGGAGAATCCGTCTTCTTTACGAGGACGTGGTTGCCTTTGCCCGATATATGAATATTTTTTGTGATACCCCCCTTGATAGACACTACGTTTCCGGGTGTCATTCGAATTCTTTTCACGGCAAGTTTTTCCCGTAGCGCTTTCCGTCGAGTTTTATTCGGGATAAAGGCAACAAGCAGATTAGCGAAAAATTTATTCATTGGTTGTGGAGTGAAATTTTTGAATTGTAGATGAGAAAGCAGAGAATATCTCTTTTTCGAAGCGCTCTAAATTCCATCTTGTCTGGGAATATACAATGTTTTTGGAGATTAAGTATTGAAATTTTTCAATGCTAAGAGATGTCGCCCAGTTAACCCCTTGCTCAATCTTCTCATAGGTCAATTCGTCAAGAAGGAAACCGTAATCATTGATTTCTTCGAAAGATGCCGGTCGAGAGACAATGGGGACGCACCCCATTCTCATTGCCGTTATAACACTTCCGGGACATCCTTCCGTGCAGCTCGGGAACACTAAAAATCCGCATCGGTAGCAAATTTTACGGAACTTCTCGGTTTGAGTGTTTAGAAAGCCGAAAAGAAATATGTTTTTACTCCCTTTGAGTGTATTTTTATAGATATTTTTTAGCTCCCGATCCACGTTCCCAACAACATAGAGGTTGAATTCCGGGTGGCGGGAGAAGTAGTCAATTAACAGATCGAGTCCTTTCAAAATACTTCCTCCACTTCCGATCCAAAGGAAGTTTTTTTGTGAAACGCAGGCCTTCTTTTTTGATAAATCGCATTCACCGATAAAATTTGATGATTGATTGATAAGCTGAACTTTTTCGCGGAATTGCTCCGGGTAAGTTTCAAGGGTAAATGAAGTGCCAATCTGAAAAACGGCCTCTGAAAATTCTACGACAGATGACGATTCTGTCCCGACACTTCGTTCCGGGACAATGTTCGTATTGTGGCGACGGTTGAAATCTTTTGCGCGAGTTTCTACCGCTACTTTGTGAAAATCCGGATGAGCCCCTGTCGCATAATAGATCTTCAACGCAGACGGATTGCGGCGGCAAACTTCTTCGAATGTAGGTCCCATTCCGAAGATTAAATCGTACGAGCGATTATCAACGCATGCTGGGTCAGACCATAATCCGACTTTTACTTCGTAGCCCATTTCATGTAGAACGCGCCCGATGACGAGTTGTTCCCGTCTGTTTTGATGCCAGAGCATATAGCCTAAATCGTCTTCTCGCCCATAGACATTGGGAAGGTATGAGACAAATGCACGCCTTTTTATTTGTGTGTTGCAACCAGGGAGGGGGGGTATTAAATGCTCTGTTTTTGGGGGGACGACGACTCCCCATTTTAACTGCATTGACTGTCTAAATTTTTTTCGAGTCTGCTTTTTCAGAAAAAGGCAGGATGCAACGTCAATGGCAATTTTTTTTAATGCTTTCTTCATCGCTTATCTCCTGATGCGCACTTGGAGTGCGTTTTCGATTGGGTTTTCGGAGATGAGGATGAGGTAACCTCCTCCGCCGGCACCGGAGATTTTGTGCCCGAGAGTGACGGGAGCGTATTTGGCAATCATTTCGTGAACGTC
Organism: Opitutales bacterium; assembly: GCA_017531845.1. GTDB lineage: Bacteria > Verrucomicrobiota > Verrucomicrobiia > Opitutales > UBA953 > Spyradosoma. The sequence goes on from JAFXKI010000006.1 coordinate 105,296, forward strand.
CGGCGGTGCCATGTTTGGGAACATCGCAATTTGCGCTTCAAACGCAGCCGTCGTTGCCGCGCCCCACGCGGTTGCGTCTTTCGCAAGAATCGCATCCCACGCCGCTTCCGTCGCATCCGCAAGCGCCTTCGCATTGGTCGCGTCAACATGCGTTCCCGCGAAAACATCGTATTCGGCGCGGCGCGGGTACAGCGGAACGAGCCAAATGCGTTCCTCAATCCATTTGAGCAAATCCGCATCACGGTTCGACGTGATTTTTACCGGCCAATAGCCCTTGTCATAATCAAGTTTGTTCAGCCCCGGCATTACGATCCCGAGCGAATCCTGCGAGCCGCTCACGTAGCGGTTGCCCATCATCGGCGGATTTTCGTAGCAGAAAAGAATTTTCGCGAGTTTTTCCAAATCGCTACTGTCGGGAATATCCGTTTGCCACAGCTCCACGGCTTTTTTGCG
>JAFXKI010000007.1 GCA_017531845.1 Opitutales bacterium
AGGCAAGCAGGAACCGCCGTTCACGCGCGCCATGTGGTCGGCTTCAACCGCATTGAGCAAATCTTTCATCTTGCGCTTCGTGCCTTTCGCTTCAAGAAGCGTGTCCGTCGATTTCTTTTCCAAAAGACGAATCGCGAGATCTGCAAGGCTCGTCAAAAGCGTGTGTAAATCGTCAAATTCCTTTTCCGCTTTTTCGCTGAATTTGTACTTGTTCGCGTGAACGCGGTTCATGATGTCGCGAATGTCGGACGCCAAATCGCCAAGGCGTTCCGCGTCGTTCGTGCAGTGCAAAAGCAACGGAATTTGTTCGGCTTCCTGCGTCGTGAGCTGGACCTGCATAAGCTTCGCCAAATATTCCGTAATGTCTTTTTGGCGTTCGTCAACGTCCGCTTCGCGCTTTTCGAGTTGCTTGAGAACTGCCTGATTTTTCTCGTCGTTTTTATTATAAAGACAAAGCGCGCAATCGACGATTTTCCAAGATTTTTTCAGCATTTTGCGAAGCGCTCCCGCCGTTTGCGCCAGCGCGATGGACGGCGTGTAAAGCAAGTGCGGTTCGAGGCGTTGGAACTTTGTTTTTTCCTTTTCGAGCGGAATCACTTTTTCGCAGATTTTTGCCAAAAGCGGGATGAATCCGACCAAAATAACCGTTGCCGTTACATTGAAAATCGTATGTGCATTCGCAATTTCGCGAGCAAGCGAGCCCTGAGCTTCTTCCGGGGAAAGACCGGACGTTCCCGAGAAGAATTGAACCGCTTTAAAGAAAATCGGCACGCCGTCAATCGTGAACCAGAACGTTCCCGCGATAATGATCACGCCGAGCACATTGAAAAGCGTGTGTGCGAGAGCCGCCTGCTTTGCCACGCGGTTTGCCGTAAGCGACGCAAGTTGCGCCGTAACCGTCGTCCCGATGTTCGAACCGAGAATCAACGCCACCGCCGTGTAAAGGTCGACGAGTCCGCCGACGCCGAGCGCGATAACGATCCCGGAAACCGCCGAACTGCTTTGCACGATAAACGTCGCGACCAAGCCGACGCCGATTGCGCCGAGGAGCGCGAGCGGCGGAATCACGCCGTCGACGGGAGCGCATTTAAAGGTTTGAAAAAGCTGCATGAACGCGGGATCTTTCGCAAGTTCCTTGAGCTCGTCGCTCATCAGCGTCATGCCGAGGAAGATGAAGCCGAGCCCGATGACCGTCTCGCTCCAATTGCGAATCGAGCGCGCGGGAACGAAGCTCAACAGCAAGCCGAGAATGATCGACGGCATGATAATCCACTCGATGTCGAAGGCGACAATTTGCGCGGTAATCGTCGTCCCGATATTTGCGCCGAAAATAATCGCAATCGCTTGCACAAGCGTCAGAAGCCCCGCGTTGACGAAGCCGATAACCATGACGGTGCTCGCGCTTGAGGACTGAATAACCGCCGTGACGGTTGCGCCGGAAAGGATTCCGACAAAGCGGTTTGCGGAGAAGAGGCGCAAGACCGTTCGCATTTTGTCTCCGGCAACGTTATGGAGGCCGTCGCCCATCAATTTCATCCCGAAGATGAAAATCGCCAAGCCACCGAAGACCTGAAGAAGTAGCATTGTCATAGTGTTACTTTAGTTGGGTTAAATTTTTGAAAATATTCAAACAATTCGGAAACAATCCCCAATTTCAAACGGAATGTCAACCGCCCGAAAGTTAGGATTTTGTTAGGTTTTCGTTAGGGAATACATACGGATTGAATAATTTCGCATCAGCTGCGGGAACGCACGAGGTAGTAAATTTGCGGCTTGATAAATTCCTACGAAAGCGGATGATTGTGCTTTGTCTTTCCTTCAGGGAAATCTTGCATCGCGCACGGAAAACCGAAGATTTGTCGGTTTTGAAACCCGACGGTCGGGAACGGGTGTTCGCAAGAAAGAAGACAACAAATAGAAATTAGTTAAATGGATAATAAGTTATTCGTAGGAAATCTTGCCTGGGCAACCACGGAAGATGACCTCCAAGCCTACTTCGGGCAATTCGGCACGGTAGAATCCGTGGAAGTGCTTCGTGATAAATTCACCGGTCGTGCGCGCGGGTTTGCGTTTGTCATTATGGCAACTCCTGCCGAAGCGCAAAACGCGATTGAAAACACCGAAGGTCGAGAATTTCAGGGTCGCCCCCTCAAAGTCAATATCGCACGTCCGCGCGAAGAGCAACCGCCGCGCCGCGGGAACGGCGGATTCCGTCCGCGCTTCGGCGGGAACGCGCCCCGCAACGGCTTTGGCGGTAATCGCGGAGGCTTCAACAAAGGTCCGCGCCGCAACTTCGGCGGACCGCGCCGAGGCGGCATGCGCTCGTTTGAAGGCGGAGAAGAACGCTAATTTTTCAAAAAAGTAAAAAACGTTCCCGAAAAAAATGTTCGGGAACGTTTTTTTTGTTTTAGCTAGAAAGCGCGCAACAAAAAGTTTTCATAAATTTCTCTGTCTTACCGCTTCAAAAAGGCAAATCGTCGCCGCCATAGAAACATTGAGAGAATCCGCCAAGCCCGCCTGCGGAATAGAAACGGGAACGATGGAGACATCTGCGCGTTTTCCTATCCAAAAATCCGTCAACCCGGTCGCTTCCGTGCCCATTAGAATCGCGGCGGGAACGCGGAGGTCGCAATCCCAGTAGATTTTTTTTGCAGCAGGCGAAGTGGCAAAAACCGTTACGCCCTGCGCTTTCAGCCACGCAAAAACAACCTCGTTCGGAGCGACTGCCAGCGGCACGGAAAACAGCGTTCCCTGCGAAGCGCGAATTGTATTCGGATTGTAAATATCCGTTCCAGCATCACCGCAACAGATGAGTGCCGTACACCCAGCGGAATCCGCAGTACGTAGTAGCGCGCCGAGATTTCCGGGTTTTTCAATGGATTCGGCAATAAGGAACAACGGCGGCGTCCCCGCAGGAACGTGGAGATTTTCGAGCCGGTGCGCTCGCATTTTTGCCACGGCGAGCACGCCTTCCGGTTTTTCCCGATAGGAAACCTTTTCAAATGCCGGACGCGAAAGCTCCACAATCGCCGCTGCCGGGAGCCTTTTTTTCGCAAGCGCAAAAACCTTTTCCGCAAGCGGATTGCGAATCAGTTCCGGACAAAAGTAGAACTCAAGAATTTCCACGCCGCTCAAAGCGGCTCGCTCCAATTCTCTCAAGCCTTCCAGCAAAAAAACACCTTCAGCGACACGCGCAGCACGCTCCCGTAATTTTACGAGCCGCAACACACGCGGGTTTTGCCGCGAAGCTATTTTCTCGAAACCGGACACACAAAGCAGATTTGCGATTAACGGATTTTGCTCATTTTGAACTCAAATTCCCCGGTTTCCCTGTTTTTTAGAACAAAAAGTATGGTTTGGTTTTCTTTAAACAGACTGAAGGCAGATTCGTAAACAGGGCGATTCTGATCTTGCGGATCAACAAAGCTGATATTACAGATATCCCGATTTTTCGTAAGCGAGTCGGAAATGAAAAACTCTCCGCATCGCAGGAGGAAACGGCGGTTGATATCCGAGGCTCTGAACACAATATCTCCGACAACGTCTTCCTTACTCCAATTTATAACCTTGAGAGCGCCTTTCGGAAATTTTTTCTCTTCAAGATCAAGAAGTTGAACATACGCTCCATCGGGCTCGTTCGGATTGAATTTCGGCAAGATAACAACTGCAAGATTATCCATTCCGCAAGGATCGATTGAGAAAATCGGCAAAAAATCACCGTCGATTTTCCGATAAACCGTTACTTTCCCGTCTTTTTCAACTTCGGGTGTCAATTTTTGGGAAAAAACAAGTTCAAAGAGCTGGCAACGCTGAAATTTTCCGTTTTGACGAACATAAATATCAAAAATATTTTGCGACGGCTTATCCCAGTAAGCGCAACGGAGCGTAATCGTTTTTGCCGGCGGCGGAAGCGGCTCTTTTACGACAACGGGTTCAGGAGAAGGCTTGGGCGCTTCGGTTTTTTTCGGCTCCGGGTTCGGTTTTAGCTGCTGCGTTCCCGTCGGTTCTTTTTTTTCAGACTTTTCTACGGGCATATTTGTCTGCGGAGTTTTTTTAGGAGCGTCCGATTTTTGAAGTTCCGCTTTGGAAATTTCCGGTTTAGGGAGGGAAAGCGGCTCTGCCTGAACCGTCGTTATCTGGACAACGGGAACGGGTTTTTCGGGTTGCGAAGGCTTGGTTGAACAAGCAACGGACAAAATTACGGAAGCGCAAAGCGCAAAAGCAAGGCGAAGACGGCGGTTCATAAATATTTGAAGAGCTAATAGAAGTTTTTTGAGGAAAATTTACAAATTATCGGGTCGCGTTTTTCTGAGTCGCCGTCTCCGCGGAAACCGGAGCAAGCGGACGCTGATCTTTGAGCATGCGGAAATCCAGCTTTGGAATCGCGTTCACGTCCTTTGCCGATTGGGTGTCTTTGGGGACGATGAAAAGCAAAACGCGGTTCGTTTTGTAAAATGCGGCGGCAGAGGAATAAATTTTTACCGGTTTTTTATTTACGATGGCGGCAAGTTGAATTTCGTAAATACGGCGTTCTCCCTCAAACGGCTTCGAGAGGAAACCATCCCTATTTTTCAAACGAAAATTTTCACTCTTTTCTTCTTCGGTTTGAGGAATCAAACGTCCGAGCAGAGGACGACCGGAAAAATTAAGCACGCGCACGGTTCCGTAGGGGAAAGCTTTTTCGCTGTAATCAAACACTAATTGCGCATCATCCGTCTTTTTTTCCAAAGCTCCGGGCAAGAAAATAACGCCGATATCTTTCAAGCCGCGCGGGTTAACGGAGAAGAGCGGGATGTATTCCAAATCCGCCGCCTTCACGCCTTCCGCTTTGCGCTGTGCGATTTCTTCCTGAGTCGCTTTGCGGAAAATCGGGATCGGCAACGCTCCGCGGTATTTGTAGGGTCTGGCAAAAGCCATTTTTAAAACATTCAGATAAACGTAATTCCGCCCTTCCTTGACAAAAAGTTGCGGGGCACTTGCCGGTTTTTCCCAAAAGGCGCAGCGAAACGTTACCGTCTCCGTTTCCGACGCAGGAACGGTCTCAACCCCACGTCTCGATTGTGCCCCGGCAGTGATCGCCGAAAGCAAGCCGATTAATCCGATAAGTAAATATTTGAAGTATTTCATAAGTTTGAGAAATGCTAATTATTGTTGCGTTCGCAGATAAAAAAGAAAAAAACTTCGTTATCCGCGAACGGAATCGATTAAATTTCGTCCTGGGAGAGCCAACGGAAAGAAATAATTTTGTACCGGCGACCGAAAAGTGCGTTTACCGCCGAGAGTTTCGAGTTGCGGGTCCATTTTTCTAAAACGTGATTTTTCGGCAAATCGTCGGACTGGTGTTCCCGATAGTTTTCCAGGAAGCTTATGCCATCTATCATCTCATCATCCGTATCTTCCTGTGGATTGAAAAATTCGGGAACGCGCTGGACAACGGCTTCACACCATGCACGGGCTTCCGGCGTTCCCGTAATTCCTGATATATCTCCGTAGGCACGGATGGTGAACGTATCCGAGCGCGCCGAGAAAGCCGATCCGACATTGGCGAGAATATCCCCCTGCGTAACGTAACCGGGAACACCTTTTTTATCCGTTTTTTCTCCCGTGGAGAAAAGGTTCGGATAACGCGTCTGATCCGGATTCACGGCACCGGAATCTCCGAATGAACTAGCGCGACTTTTGTTTATCTTGGAGTCGTCAATCGCTGCCTGAAGCGCGCCTGCCTGTCCGGAAGTTCCGCTGTCAAGCCGGCGGTTGACAAAATCACCCATCGACATAAACGGTCCGCGTTTTTTAACTTGTTCCACCATGGATTCCGCAAGTTTACGAATGTCCGATTCGCTCGCATCAACATACCAGCGCCAACCGTTCCCGTCGTCTCCGGAATTGTCGGCAACGGTTCCGAAGCCGCCGACGGAGCGACCGATAAGAGAGATGAATCGTGCGAACGGCGTATCTGCAATTTTTTTAAATTTGCCGTCGAGCAAAATCATTTTTCCCTGAAGCCCGGAAAGCACGGCGGACCACGCTTCCACGCTTGTCGAGTTGATGTTAAACGAACCGTTAAAAGTCAGATTACGAGCCACTTTTTCCGGATCGTAAAAATCTTTTTTCACGTCTGCTTCCTTGCGGGCTCCAAAGTCACGAATCAAGGAAATTCGCTTATTCGGGAACGGAGACGTTTTCTCGTTCGGAGAAAAAACTTTCTCAACAAAAGAATCAATGTCTTGGGCCTGCGAAGAATCCGCGTTCCCGAAATTGATTCCGGAGAAAAAGTAACGGTCAAACAAGTTCAAATTCGCCGCGAACGGCGTATCTGCACGAGGTTGCGGCGAGTGCAAATTGGAAACGCGCTCCGGCGCACCGTTCCGCATATAACCTTCTTCCGGCCAAAAGAATATTTCCTTCAAATCCTTGATTCCGATGTTCGGATAAGAATTTCCGACGACATAGCCCGGTTCCGTATCAAGCACGGAGCATTCCACGTGCTGAAGCTGCCCGAGAGAAAGTAGAGGAGCTGTCGGTATTTCGAAAAGAACAATATTGGATTGCCCTTCGCCCTGCCCGAGCCCGTCGCCCCAAAAGCCTTTCCGGGAAGAATACTGAACAGGACTGATGCCCTTATCCGGCTCGATTACCTTTTTCCAACCGAGCGCCACATTACGTTCTTTCATGTCAGCGTCCCACGCACGCGGGTCCATCACCCATGCACGCGGATTCGTTACAAGAGGACCGACGAGCGGAGAATCTTTAGACGCCTGATTGTAAACGTCAATATAGGCAAAAAACGTTTTTTCGGAATTGAGTACTCCGGTACCGCCGGTTTGCTGTCCGGTTGCGACACCATTGTGCCAACCGCCGTCCGGCGGCAAATAACGGCGAAAAGCAATTACTTGCGTAAGATTTTCGTCAGAAATATCAACCAAGTCCATTATGCGGCGCCAAATACGCTGAACGCCGTTCCGGGTCTCCAAATTTTCACCGGTGGAGGCTGTCGGATAATAAAGATTGAATGCAACTTGGTCTAAGTCGTTATAGAGCGAGTTTCTGTTAGCAACGTTTTCAAACGGACCATAGTCGATTTCAAACGTCAGGGATTCGGATTGTCCGCTCTGTGAAAGCTGCCCCAAATTAATTCCCGGCAAACGGATTGCCGCCGCGCCCTTTTCTTCATAGTCAAAATCACCGATAGAAATGACCATGTTACTGTTCGCGAGCCCGGAATTGGTGAGCGCAGACGAAGTCGGGAACACCACTTTAACTTCTCCCGGTTCCAAACGGATGCTCCCGCTTGAGGCTTTGTTGACATCGTCCGTTCCCGCGAAAACGCGAGCCGTACAAACAATATCTCCGGAATTCTGCCCCATAATGCTCAAGAAATTACAATCCAAAAGAGGACTGTTCGTTCCCGGCCAATTTTTGGTTTTGCCGCTTTCGTCCGTGTCCATTCGGCGCAGACGGAAATGGAACGGATAAAACTTTGTCCAATAGGCACCGAATCCGTAAAATTCCATCGGGACGTTATACGGATTATGAATCGTAAATATCGGGTCGAAGCAAAGAGCCGCCGTGTCCTGATTCATAATAATCGAACAGCGGATAACCATGCGGCGCACAATCGGAGCGATACGCATGGATTGCGGAATAATCAGGGGGAAATTATAACCGGAACCGTCGCTGGACAATTTGCGGTTTTTACCATGAAATTCGGGCAAAAGCGCACCCCGGCTCGGCCAATATTTAAGTGTATGTCGGGCGGAAAGTAACGCGTAGTTTCCTTTCGGACCGAAGTAGCCGCCGAGATTAACGCCGTGTCCCTGATCGTTCGGAGCTCCCACGATATAGGAATATGGCTTACTACCGACAGCAATCCACGAATCCTTTTCCCGAGGTTTGAAGCCGCGAAATCCTTTTCGCTCATCTTCCCGCTTATAAAGTCGATAATAGTTGCGCACCAAGTCCCACGTCGGTCCGCGCAAATATTCCATATTGTTGTTTCCGCTACGGGTTGACTCCCCGGTAGTGATTTCGTAAAGGTAGCCCAGACCTTCATTCGGCTGGGTTGTCCACCACTTTTCGTCTGCGGGAACTTTAAATTTGCTGAGCAAATTCAAATCATTCTTTTCACCGCTCCCGTGAAATTGCCTGATATCGCGAAAACCTTTTCTCCACGAACCCTCGCTGAACCAAGGCATTTCAAATGCCAAAGAAAGGTCGGTTTTCAAGCCGCCGTTGTAGGTGTCCGTAAAAATTCCCCGGGAAACAAACGAAACGTCGTGGAAGAGCCTGCGTGCACTTTCTTTCACTTCAGTTGCGTTCCCGGCACCGAGAGCTTCGACGTAAACCGGTAGCGTTCCCGCGTTGGGTACGTAGCCTAAGCGCGTCGCCGAAGCAGTGTTTGCCGCCTCGACATCTTTTTCCCACCAAGAATCAAAACGCTCCAAGCCTTCAACCAAGGAAACACCGTTGCGCTGAGCAACGATGTTAAAACGCTGATTCCAATCCGGATTTTTAACAAATTTTTCATCCGTGCCGTCCGGAATATTAATACGTGCTTTCACGCCTTCGTCCCCGACCCAGTAGGCGAACGATCCCGTAATCGGGCGAATGGCTTCGTCCGAAGCCGCCGAATATTTCACCAGCGGCACACGGCGCACTTTCACTTCCCGCTCGCCGTAAGAGAGCTCATCTGAGGCGTCTTTTCCGGAACCCAACGTACCCTTCCCGACAAGCGTCACCAAGTCCAGTTTCTTATCATCGACGCGAAAATCCTCCTGCACGAGTTTCAGAAGCGTCGCGTTTGATTTTGACGCCGTATCTTTACTTATCGGATTTTCGTTAGGAGCATAAATTTCCTTGCCTTCGTCGTAGTCGGAAACAAGCCAGCCGAGGAACGGTTTTTTGTCCGGAGTGTAAATACTCCAGTCTCGGAGCTTTGTCTTGTCCAAACCGCCCGTTGCCCAAACACCGGTCCAGAACCGCTTTCCGTTAAAGGCTTCTCCGCCGGTCGGCAGAGAGTTGTTCTCGGCACCGCCGAAAATATCCGCCGTCGCCGTTACACGTTGGTCATCGCCCGTCAAAAGCTGGAGCTGCCCTAAGGCAACGCGCATTCCGCTGATAGCGTTAATCTGCGCCTGCGTTCGCTTGAGCTTGCTCTCCGTCAGCCGCGCTTGCACATAAACAAACGAGACCAGGGTAATCGCAATCATCAGCATTAGTGCCATCATGACCAGCGAAACGACCAACGAGAACCCGCGGCGGGAACGTTTTTCAAAAAAATTAGGGCTCATATGAAAATACGTGGGGAAATTCTTTCCGAATTCTCACAAAAAAGAGCAGCTTATTCAAGGAAATTGAAATTTACTTAAGCGCGCTCGCTAAAAGCTGAAAGGCTTAGAAGTTTAGGTATTTCGCAAACAAAACAAGAAGATGAATCCTTTTTTCTCTTTTTAGTTTCGTAAAGGAAAAATTTTCGGCCAAACCTGCCCAACTTTTCAGCACCTCGGACCTCAAACATTTGCCTACGCATGCCCGCAAATTTCAATTTACAAACTTGACGCAATTTCCTCTTTCTGCGATCTTGAAACCTTTAATTCTTTTATTCTATGGCAAACACCACCGTCAACAACATCAAGCGCAAAAACATCATTCGCTACAACAACGATCTTTGCCTCGTTCTCGAGTGCCAAGTCCGCACGCCGCCGAACAATGCCTCCTACTGTCAGATGGAGCTTCGTTCTCTCTCTTCCGGACGCGTTATTCCGGTTCGAACGAACATCGGCGCATCTTTCGACGTCCTCGAAAATAGCATTCGTCCGCTCGAACTCCTCTACCAGGCGGACGGCAACTACGTATTCTCCGACGCGGAAACGTTTGAAGAATTTCCGATTCCGGCTTCCACGCTGAAGGACTCCGAAGGATTCCTCATCGAAGGTCAATCTTACGATATTCTTTTCGTTGAAGAAAAACCGGTTTCCGTCAATCTTCCCGCATCCGTGAACGTGAAAGTCGTTGAAGCTCCGCCCGCAATCAAGGGCGATACTTCCGGAAACGCACAAAAAGCGGTTAAAATCGAATCCGGGCTCACGGTTATGGTTCCGCTCTTCATCAAGGAAGGCGAAATCATTCGCGTCAGCACAGAAGACAAAAGCTACCTCGGACGCGCTTAGTCATTAGCGGTTCCGTAAAAAACTCCGCATTCCCGTTTAGGAATGCGGAGTTTTTTATAATAAAGACAACCTTTTTTAAGCACTTCTTACGCGAACAAAGGTATTCCTACCGCCGCTTTTAGATTTTGCTGTTTCTCGAAAAAAGTGACCTTCCCGCGAGGGAAGACATAAAAACCGCCCCTCGCGTACTCGAAAGTTAAGCGAAGTAGTCAACTCCGGCTGCAAAAAGCGGTTGATTTTTGTTGCCGGGGATATTTTTCCCGACATTGTTCCCGCGGCGTTCCGAGTGTCCCATCTTACCGAGAACGCGTCCGTCCGGAGAAATAATGCCTTCAATTGCCTGATACGAACCGTTCGGATTGTAGGCAATATCGTAACTAGGCGTTCCCGCCGCATCACAATATTGGAAAGCGATCTGCCCGTTTGCGGCGAGTTGCGCAACAACCTCCGGCGATGCCGTGAAATTGCCTTCGCCATGAGACGCGGGAACGGTAAACACGTCGCCCACATTTACGTTTGCAAGCCACGGAGACTTCACCGTCGCGACGCGCGTGTGAACGTAACGCGAGATGTGGCGTCCGATGCGATTGTGGAAAAGCGTCGGGCAATTGGCGTCCATGTCACGGATTTCGCCGAACGGCACCAGTCCGAGTTTAATCAATGCTTGAAAGCCGTTGCAAATACCGAGAATCAAGCCGTCGCGCTCCTTGATGAGCGCATTCGTGGCATCGCGAACCGCCGGATTTTTAAATACGGAGGCAATGAATTTTCCGGAACCGTCCGGTTCGTCGCCGGCGGAAAAGCCGCCCGGAATCATCAAAATCTGCGTGTTCGAGATTTTGTCTGCAAGGGCACGCAGAGATTCGTCAACGGCGGCGGTTGTCAAATTCCGCACAACGAAAATTTCCGGTTCGGCGCCGGCTTCACGGAACGCGCGAGCCGTATCGTATTCACAGTTCGAACCCGGGAAGACCGGGATAAGAACCCTCGGCTTTGCCACGCGGATTTTTGCTTTCGCGGGAACGCTTCGATCCGTGCAGGAAAAAATCTGAGGAGCGGGAGCAGTGTCCGCCGGAGCCGCACGTGTCGGGAAAACACTTTCAAGGACATATTCCCAAACTTTGCGCATCTCTGCTAAAGGAACGGATTCTCCGCACCAAGAAACCTCCGCTTTCTCCTGTGTTTTCCCGAGAACGCGATGTTCCAAACCGTCAAGATCGTCATCCGCGCCAACTTCAAGCACCCAGCTTCCGTATTCAGGAACGAAGAATTTTCCGTCCGGACACGCGTCGAGCACGATACCGATTTGATTTCCGAGAGCCATTTCCGTAAGCGCAACGGCAATCCCGCCTTCGCGCACCGTGCGAGCGGCAAACACGCGCCCGTCAAGAATGAGTTTATGCAGAGCGGAAAGTTTTTCGCGCAAGTCTGCCCAATTCGGCATGCGATCCGGCGTAAGCTTCGCGGGAACGTGAACGAGTTTCGTTCCGGCTTTTTTCAGCTCCGGAGAAATCACCCGGGAAGCCTTCGCGGGAACGATGGCGAAAGAAACCAGAGTCGGCGGAACGTCGAGATTTTTAAACGAGCCGGACATCGAGTCCTTCCCGCCGATGGCACCGTTGCCGAGCTCAAGTTGCGCCGTGAACGCGCCGAGCAAGGCGGCAAGCGGTTTGCCCCAGCGCTTCGGATCGCCGCCGAGCTTTTCAAAGTATTCCTGAAGCGTCAGTCGCGCATTCGCGGGATTGCCGCCGGCGGCAACGAGGCGCGCCACGGAATCGACGACGGCAAACGCCGCGCCGTGTGCCGGAGACCAGCTCGAAACTTCCGGATCGAAGCCGAAGCTCATCAGCGTGCAATCATCGGTTTCGCCTTCGAGCACCGGGATTTTTGCCGCCATGGCTTCGGTCGGCGTCGTTTGCGTTTTTCCGCCAAACGGATGCAAAACCGTTCCCGCGCCGATGGAGGCGTCAAAGCGTTCCACCAAGCCGCGTTGTCCGCAGCAGCGCAAATCGCCGAGCGCATTCAGCCAAGTTGCTTTCGCATCGCCGTTTAGAAGCGGTTTCGGCAAGAACGGATTGGCAATCGGATCCGGCGCGCAAACGTGCGCGTCCGCTTCCTGCGTCGCTCCGTTCGTATCAAGAAATGCGCGCAACAAATCGACGATCGTGTTGCCTTGCCAGAACATACGCAGGCGACCGGTGTCGGTAACGTCCGCAACGTGCGTGGATTCCAAATTTTCGCGTTCGGCGGCAGCGCGGAATTTTTCCAAGTCCGCGGGATCGATGACAACCGCCATGCGTTCCTGCGATTCGGAAATTGCAAGTTCCGTTCCGTTCAGTCCTTCATATTTGCGCGGAACGCGGTCGAGATGAATATCGAGCGACGGCGCAAGTTCGCCGATGGCAACGGAAACGCCGCCCGCTCCGAAGTCGTTGCAACGCTTGATGAGGCGAGAAACTTCCGCGTCGCGGAAAAGGCGCTGCAATTTGCGCTCGGTCGGAGCGTCGCCTTTTTGAACTTCCGCGCTGTTTTCGAGCGCTTTTTCCGTGTGTTCCTTGGACGATCCCGTCGCGCCGCCGATTCCGTCGCGCCCGGTGCGTCCGCCGACGAGCACGATAATGTCTCCGGGAGCGGGCGTGCCGCGAACAACGTTTTTCTTCAATCCTGCGGCGACAACGGCTCCGATTTCAAGACGCTTGGCAACGTAGCCCGGGTGATAAATTTCGTGAACCATTCCCGTCGCGAGTCCGATTTGGTTCCCGTAGGAAGAATAACCCTGCGCCGCGCCGCGCACAATTTTGCGCTGCGGGAGCTTGCCCGGAATCGTTTTGGAGAAAGGCACGCGCGGATCCGCCGCGCCGGTAACGCGCATCGCCTGATAAACGTAGCTACGCCCGGAAAGCGGGTCGCGAATCGCACCGCCGAGGCAGGTTGCCGCACCGCCGAAGGGCTCGATTTCGGTCGGGTGATTGTGCGTTTCGTTTTTAAACATCACGAGCCAGTCTTCCGTTACGCCGTCAATGGTGACGGGAACGACGATGGAGGCGGCGTTGATTTCTTCGGAAACTTCGAGATCGTTGAGCTTGCCCTGCTTTTTGAGTTCGCGCATCGCGAGCAAAGCAACGTCCATGAGGCAAACGGTTTTTTCTTCGCGACCGAGTGCTTTGCGGAGTTCGAGATAATTTTTCCACGCTTTTTCGACGGGCGCGACAAGCGGCGAGTTGTCAAAAGAAACGTTGTTAAGGCGCGTGAGAAACGTGGTGTGGCGGCAGTGGTCGGACCAATACGTGTCGAGCACTCGGATTTCGGTGAGCGTCGGGTTGCGCTTTTCTTCGTCGCGATAATATTTTTGGACAAAAGAAATGTCCGCATCGCTCATCGCCAAGCCGAGCTCTTTGCGCAGAGCAGAAAGTTCTTCGGCGGATTTTTCGCAGAAGTTTTCAATGCTCGGAATTGCGGCGGGAGCGGGAATTTCCTGCTTAAGCGTCGCGGGAACGTCCAGAGAGGCTTCGCGGGAGTCGACGGGATTGATGAGGTAAGCCTTGATGCGAGCAATATCTTCTTCGGAGATTTCGCCGCTCAGCACATAAACGCGCGCAGAGGCAATGAGCGGACGCTCCTTAAGCGTGAGCATCTGCACGCACTGCGCGGCGGAATCGGCGCGCTGGTCGAATTGCCCGGGAAGATATTCCACGGCGAAAACCGTGTCTGTTTTTCCGCACGGGAGCGTATCTTCAAAAACATCATCAACCTGCGGTTCCGCGAAAATCGTCGGGAGGGTCTTTCGAAAATCTTCGTCCGCGAGCCCGTCGATGTCGTAGCGTTGAGCGATGCGCAAGTCTGCCAAGCCGGGCAGACCGAGAGATTCGCGGAGGTCTTGGAGAATATGTTTTGTCTGTTCGCGGAATGCCGCTTTTTTTTCAACGAAAATACGCTTCATAGTGGAAAGAAAATAGTTTTAAAATTCTCTCGAAAACCGTGCCGCGAAGCAATGAAAAAGGGCGTTCCCGCCATGAATACGGCGGAATGCCCTTTTTTCGTTGCTAACAGCTTCTTTTATCCGACTTCAAAATCCGCGTCGGTATTTTTTGTCGGTTTTTTGATGAGCTTACGCTTTGCGGGGGCTTTTTTCGGCGTTCCCGCAGGTTTCGGTTTCGCTTCCCGCGAAGGAAATTCCCAGCCGAGCTTTCCGCTTGATTTTAAAACGAGAAAGGCATCGAATTTCCGCTTTGTTTTGTTTGAAACAAAGCCGGAGAGCAAATCCGTTTTCTTTGCAATCAAAAGTTTTTCGATTTGTTCGCGCGGAATTTCCAGCCCGAGCAACTTTTTCTTCATCGAAAACGGCTGAACTTTTTTAGCGTCTTTCGGTAACTCTGCGGGATTTACCGCATAGCCGGCGGGAGTTTCGTAAACGTTGCACTTTGTTACGGGATCGATTCCGACCACGGGTGCCGTCGAAAAATCAACGGGAACGGCTTCCTCTTCCTCGCCTTCCCGCGGCGGAAATACAAAAGTCGTGCGCAATAATCCGCTTTCATTTTTCTCAAGCTTCAGCGTCGCCGTAAAGTTTTTCCCGAAACGTGATTTGAAATCCGAGAACGGTCCGATTTCTCCCTTCTCGAGCAACATAGCAAGCTCTTCCGGCGTAACATTGTGCCCGCTCGCATTTTTGTAAACCGTAAGCGCGGGAAATTCGCGCCCGTTCCCGACCTTGACTTCGTCCTGCGAACGATACATGCGGTAGTTTTCAATCATAGGCAAGCCGTCCGTCGGAGAATTAACGGCAATTTCCGTCCACTGATCGTCACTTCCGCCGCTGTTCACGCCGGCAACGATTTGTTGCGTGAGCGCGACGATTCCGCTCATAAATTCCCTGCGGGACAATTTTCCCTCTGAAACCTGACGCAACTTGTATTCCCAATCTCCGGTCATCGCCGGGCTCGTCAAATACTCCACGCCTGCAACTTTCAAAAACGCGATCAGCTGTTCCGCTTTTACGGTAGGAATCATTTCGCGATTAGCGCGCTCAACATATTTTGTGCGGATTAAATGGTCGATTATTCCCGCACGCGTCGCCGGAGTGCCGAGTCCGCGCTCTTTCATAGCCTCAGCGAGTTCTTCGTCTTCGACGAATTTTCCCGCACTTTCCATTGCGGCGAGCAACGTCGCTTCCGTGTAGCGCGCAGGCGGCTTTGTAGCTTCCTCCTGTAATTGAAGTTCGTTTACGTTGGCGTTCCCGCCGTCTGCATCGGAAAGTGCCGGTAGCGCATCTTCTGCGGCGGCGCCCTCTTCTTTTCCGTAAACTTCCTTCCAGCCCGGAGCGACAAGTACTTTGCCTTCCGTTTTAAAATTGTGCTTTCCGGCAAGCGTGGTGATGCGCGTCGTTACGTCAAACTCCGCAGCCGGATAAAAAACGGCAATAAAGCGGCGCACGACCATGTCGTAGATTTTCGCTTCATCAGGCGGGAGCGCGCCGGACGGCGGCTGATCCGTAGGAATAATCGCAAAGTGATCACTCACTTCCGCGTTGTTGAAAATGCGGCGATTCGGGCGCACCCATTTGTTTTCGACGACACGTGAGGCGAAACCGCCGAAGCGCGTCGCATCAAGCGCGTTCAGCGTATGATAGCAAGTCGGAATATAATCTTCCGGAAGCGCGCGGGAATCCGTTCTCGGATACGTTGTGGCCTTGTATTTTTCGTAAAGAGCCTGAGCAATCTGGAGCGTTTTTGTTGCCGGGAAGCCGAAGCGTTTGTTCGCCTCGCGTTGCAAAGTCGTCAAATCGTAGAGGCGACCGCAAACCTCCGTCGTGCGCTTTTTTTCCTCGGAAACCGTTCCCGCCGGGCAAGCCTTGCACTCGGCAAGAATCTGTTCCGCAAGAGCTTTGTCCCAAATGCGATCCGCCCGGTCGTCCGGATTTGCCGGAGTTTCGCCCTTTGCCGGTTTTTTGTAATCAGGGCGTTGATACAAACCTTCATACGTTCCCGTCGTAAGCGAAAATTCCGCCGCCAAGCGCCAGTAGCCCTTCGGAACGAAATTGCGGATATCCAGTTCCCGCTGAACGATGAGTGAAAGCGTCGGCGTTTGAACGCGACCGACCGTCGACACCTGCCCGGTTCCGGCAGGAGAAGTCCGTAGCGTTACCGCGCGCGTACCGTTCATACCGATAAGCCAATCCGATTCGGAGCGGCAACGCGCCGCCGAGCACAAATCCGCCATTTCCGAACCCTCACGCAAATGCGTAACACCGTCGCGAATCGCGGCGGGCGTCATACTCGTCAACCACAAGCGTTTTACCGGCAACTTGCTTCCGGCGAGCTCGTAAATATACGCAAAAATCAATTCGCCTTCCCGCCCGGCGTCGCATCCGTTGACCACGGTTCCTACATCTTTACGCGCCATCAGCTTTTTCAGTTTGAGAAACTGTTCTTTTGCGCCTTTTTCCTTCGATGCCTTTATCTTAAAATCTCCCGGAATAATGGGAAGCGTCTTGCGAGACCAGCGTTTAAACTTCGCGTCGTAATCCTCCGGCTCGCAAAGTTCAACCAAATGACCGACCGCCGATGAAATCACGTATTCGTCATTTTCAAAAACATCTCCCTTCGCGGGAACCTTAATCACTTTCGCAATGTCCTTCGCGACCGACGGTTTCTCGGCAATGATGAGCGTCTTCATGCTTTTTCTGTAAATACTTCTGTGGCTGTGGTCGAAATCCTGATTAACTAAGCCAACTGCTTTTGGAGTTTTGGACGCACATTGGCAAGTAAAAATTGAAATTTGCACTCTTTAAATATCTTATTTAGCGTCATTTCCATGAGCGAATATCTGTTTATCGAATACCCGAAATGCACCACCTGCCAACGCGCAAAAAAATTTCTCGTAGAAAAAAACGTAAATTTTGAAGCCCGGCATATCGTTGAAAACCGCCCGACGGAAAACGAATTGAAAAACTGGATTTCCCATAGCGGCGTTCCCGTAAAAAAGTTTTTCAATACTTCCGGATTGCGCTACAAAGCACTCGCATTGAAAGATAAACTTCCGCAAATGAGCGAGGACGAACAAATCGCTCTTCTCGCGAGCGACGGCATGCTCGTGAAGCGACCTCTTCTCATCTCGAAAAACGCCGTACACGTGGGCTTCAAACCGAGCGAATGGGAAAATCTATAAAGCGCGCGCTCACCGCCATTCGTGCTTCGGGTAGCGACCTTTGAGGTCCTTTTTTACGTGCTCGTAAGATGTTTTCCAAAACGCGTCCAAGTCCGCCGTGCGTTGAACCGTCCGCCGCGCCGGTGATTGCACTTCGACGATGAGCGGCACGTTCCCGCCGCAAATTCTTAAGCGTTCGCCCGGGCAATCGTAAAGTTCCTGCACCGTCGCGCCGATAACCGCCTCGCAATCCGCCGTGTAAACGATTTTCGCGGGATGGCGTTTGCGCGGGAGCGAAACCGAATCCGGCAACAGCGAGTCCATCGCCATTTCCTGCTCCTGTGAGAGCCAGCCGCGAAGCGTTTTCCAAACGGATTTTTCTCGAATATCCCTGTAAGCCGTCGCTCCGAGGCAAAGCTCCTCCACAAGCATGCGCCGCCCGTCATCATCAAGCGTCGCGATGCCGAGCTCCGGGCAATGCTTCGCGGCAAAATTCACTTTGTTAATCCACGCTTCGACCTGCGTATCCCATTTTTCCAAAACAAGCCGCCCGGCAATCACCTCATCCGCAAGCATACGCGAAGCCGCATCGCTCACGACATCCGGCAGTTCCCGTGAGCTCAGTACGAGTCCGCGAAACACGCGTTCCCGCCGCGTGAGCACGCGCTTTTGCGCCGCATCAAAGCTCACCGTGTCGCGCGTTTCAAAATCTTCGGGAAAATATTTTTCAAGCCAAGCTTCTTCGACCGCCGTCGCAAGCGAAAGGAAAACCGTAACTTCACCGCGCGTCTGAATTTCCTCCACATCCGCCGCGACCAAGAGCCTCGCGTGCCGCACCGCGCTCCCGCGCCGCAACTCGCCGCTACGCCCGTGAACGAGCTTGCAACGCAGCGTTCCCGCATCAACGCGCCGCGCCAGTTGCGAAACGAACCCGAGCAAAAGGCATTGGCGAACGGCATCATAAATATCGGGAGAAACGTCCGGCGCACCTGCCGTTCCCGCCGACAACGTTTCACTTTCGCGGCGTTCCCGCGCAAAAACATTTTCCGCAATTTTCAAAAACTGTGCCGCGAGCCGATCCGCCTGCCGCGCCGCACCCGCATGAATGCCCCAACGCTTGCAAAACTCGAAATCAAAATCTTTTTTTCGCGCCATGCCGAGCAGTGTCAGGCGATGGAAAAAATCGGAATCCGTTTCGCCGAGCAAATCTTCGCGGTCTTCGCTACGTCGGCGATCGGCGAGTTCGAG
Source organism: Opitutales bacterium (assembly GCA_017531845.1). Lineage (GTDB taxonomy): Bacteria > Verrucomicrobiota > Verrucomicrobiia > Opitutales > UBA953 > Spyradosoma. The sequence continues at coordinate 18,564 of JAFXKI010000007.1, forward strand.
CATAATGTCGCGCCCCTGCGCCATCGCCGCGACAAAGGCGATTTGACGCAAGCAACCGAGCTCGTTCGCGGCAATCATCATGCGTGCGTAGCGCGGATGAAGCGGGAAACGCGCCATCGCCGCGCCCGTGCGCGTGAGTTTTCCCGCCGCGTCGAGCGCGCCCGAATCGCGTAGAAGCTCCAGCGATTTTTCCAGCGCGGGCGCTTCCGGCTTTTCAAACCACGGGAACGTATCCAAATTTTCAGTACCTCCGGCCTTTAAAAGCAAAAGCGTTTCCGAGAGTTCGACACGACGGATTTCGGGAACGTCGCGCACGGCGCGATTTTGCTGATCCGCACGCGACCAAAGCCGCACGCAACGTCCCGGCGCGGTTCGCCCTGCCCGCCCGGCACGCTGGTCGGCGGAACTTTGCGAAATATTTTCAATAAGAAGCATGTTGATGCCGCGATGCGGATCGTAACGCGCAATGCGCGCCAAGCCGGAATCAATCACGACGCGCACGCCGGGAATCGTCAGCGACGTTTCCGCAACGTTTGTGGCGACGACGACTTTGCGTGTTCCCGCGGGCGCAGGCGCCACGGCGCGATCCTGCTCGGCGGCGGAAAGTTCGCCGTAAAGCGGCAGTAGCGCACATTCGCGCCCTTCCGGCGTTCCCGCGATCGCCGCAATCGTTTTTGTGATTTCATACGCACCCGGCATGAAAATAAGAAAATCTCCCTCCGGCTCCGCGTGAAACGCTTTGCGAAACGCTGCCGTCGCATGATCCCAAACCGCATAGCGCGGCAAAAATCCGTTGCGCATCTGCGTTCCCGCAAAGCCGGTTGAGCCGCCCGCTGCCGAATATTCGATTTCGATGGGGAACATGCGCCCTTGAGCCGTCAGCGTTTCGCAGGGCGCAAGCCAAGCGGCAAGCGAATCCGTGTCGAGCGTTGCCGACATCACGATGATGAGCAAATCCGGGCGTGTCGTGCGCTGAAGCTCCAGAGCAAACGCAAGCGTTAAATCCGAATAAAGATGCCGCTCGTGAAATTCGTCGAAAACAATCGCGCCGATTTTTTCGGAGTCTGCCGCGTTCCCGCCCAGTAATTGGCGTAGCAACAAGCCTTCCGTGACAAATTTAATGCGCGTATCCGCAGATTCGATACGGTCGAAACGAATTTGGTAGCCGACTTCTCCGCCGAGATTTTGCCCGCGTTCCCGCGCAATGCGCGCGGCGAGCATACGCGTCGGCAGTCGGCGCGGCTGAAGCACGACAATTTGTTTGCCGGCGGGAACGAGCGCGTCGTCGAGCAAAAACTGCGGAATCTGCGTCGATTTCCCGGAACCGGTAGGCGCTTGGAGAACGATGCGCCGAGAGCGCGTGCACGCAGTTTTCAGGCGTTCCCGCAGTTCAAAAATAGGCAAATTCTCCGCTCGCTCTTCGCTTGGCATATCCGCCTGAGCATTACGTATTCCCGCCGCAAACGCAAAGGCGTTTTGAAAAAATAAAATCGGGCTTCGTCGTGAATCTATGCCGAAAAAAAATCCCCGCCGAGAAGGCGGGGATTTTCAGGAAAGCGAATTTTTATTTCGAGCTTTTGGCTTTTTTAATGTCTTCGCAAGGAATGCTCAGGAAGAAGAGGGTTTTCGAATCGGGCGAGCCTTCGTAGAGAACGCCGATGGTTTTGTTTTTGTCATCGTTAAACGCGAGTGTGGAATAGCCTGCGCACCGACGTTCGTCGTAGAGGAGCCCGTCGGACCACGTTTTCCCGCCGTCCTTCGAATATTTAATCGTCATGTTGTCGCGTTTTCCGGAATTCGGGTTCGAGAAATACAGATTTTTCCCGTCCGCAGTCAAAAGTGCCGCTTGGCAAAGATTGCCGGGTTGGCGCAGATTTTCCCCGTTGAATTTTTGCCAGGTTTCACCCATATCCTTGGTGGTTGCGACGATGCGGGCTCCGGGAGAACCCTGACGCACGTTGAGCATGATGGAACCGTCCTTGAGCTGCACGCAGGTGGATTCGGAACCGCCCCAGGGCATTTTTTTGGAGGAAGTCCACGTTTTCCCGCCGTCTTTGGAGTAGACGAGAACGCCCCAAGTGCCTTTTCCTTTGTTTCCCCAAATCTGAGACGGGAAAATCAGCGTTCCGTCCTTTGTGCAGATTCCCGCTCCCGGACCTTGGAAAACCAAGCCCCAATCGGCGGTATCGCTGTCGCCGAGACGTTTAATATCGGGAGTGATATTGATGGGCTTTCCCCATGTTTTTCCGTCATTTTTCGAGGCTACGAGCAGCATTTGCCCGCATTCCTGTGGTGAAACCGTTCCCGTGGAGCTTGAGAAAATCGGGTGTCCGCTCTGCGGAGCCCAAAGCGCGGAAATCCAAACCGTTCCCGTTTTTTCATCAACGAGGATTCCGGGGTCTCCGATTCCTTTTTTTACCTCCATGTCCTTGGAGGACAAAACGGATTCCACCGGGCTCCAGCTCTGCCCGCCGTCCGTGGAGCGGCAAACGCCGACATCGATATTGGCGGGAAGGTCTCCCGCATGGTTGTAGCGAATATCAAAAGTGGCGATGAGCGTTCCCGTTTTCGGATTACGAACAATGGCAGGGATGCGATAATTTTTCGAGCCGAGATCGCCGGCTTTTGCCACTGCGTAGCCGATGCGCTGATTGACGGGAACGGAATTTACGACAATCGGTTTACCGTTAATCATCATTTGCGAGGCGACTGCGGCGATCTTTCCATTGATATCCGCATTTTTTTTCATGCGAACGCTGACCCAAATATTGTTTTCCGTGCCCTGCTTGAGTTCTACAGATTTTTTACCCCGAATTGTAAGAATCGGGTTTGATTTCGTGGGTTTTGCGGTCCCGAAAAGCGTTCCCGCCGCGACATCGCTCCCTCCAACAAATACCTCCGCCGCTTCGATGTCCGCAATATTTGTCGTTTTGGAAAAATCAATTTTGAGAGCCTCAAACTTATCGGGGCGGGCGGAAGAAGACGGTTGCACCTTAATTTGCAAAATCGGATTGTAATCCATGCGCACCATCACCGGCCAAACGCCGGATTCGAGCGAAACATTACTTTGCACAACTGCCGCATCAAGCGACGCGGACGAAAAAACGGCAAGCGCCACCATCGCCGCTAAAGATGAACATTGAGAAAGGATACGTTTGGAAGTTGTCATTTTGTTATCTGTCATAAAAACCGAAGAAGATGATGAGTCATACGTTCCCGCTTGGCAAAAATAAAAAAGGAGAAAACCATGCGAACAAAGCGGCAATGCGAACGCTCGGCAAAATTTAATTTGAGGACAAATCCTCAGGCGCACAAAGCATTAGTGCCGCTTCCGGACGACGGATTTTTTCGACAAGTTTCCGCCAAAAGCTTTCCGCCCCGCCGGCATCCCACGCATCGGCGTTCATGCGAACGCGCATCCATGTCCCGCTCGCGATCTCGTTTTCAAGCTGCCCGGGAGCCCACTCAGCGCGCCCGACAAATCCGTAGGCGCGAACGCCCGGATTAAAAATCACATCCCGGATTTCTTCCGTTCTGACCCCGACGCGCACATTATGATTCCCGTCCGCAGAAGCGCGGGAACGCAACACGAAGCAGAGCTGCCCTACGCCGACGGGACCGCCCTCAAGCATAGGAATTTCGCCGAGCGGCGTTCCCGAAAAATTCGGCGAACAGGCTGCAAGCGTCCGGTTCATCGGACGATTTAAAATAAACCCCCTCGCCCCTTTTTCCTTTGAAAACTCGACAATCCAAACGACGGAACGCGCAAAAATCCCTTTCACGTTCAGGCGCGCCAAGAGAAAATGCCCTTCAATATCCGTGTAGATTTTCGAGTTTTCCATTGAAAATAGTAAATCTACCGACTGCCTTTTACGCCGAAATTCGGTCCGTTTTCCTTGTAGCGACCTTCGATGAAAAGCATGTCCGAAATTTCAGGATTAACGGCTCCGAGCTTGAAAACGGAATACGGAGCATCCGGATTTTTCTCGTCGCGCTCTCCCTTTTTTTCTATGCCTAAGATTGCGCCCGCATAGCCGCCCGCGCCTTCGCCGAAAGCGACGCAGATTTTATACCTTTTCCCCTTTGAAAGTTTCATCCAGGAACCTTTGAAAAGGTGATTCTGCACGGTGCCGCCGCTTCCGGAACCTTTGCCGTCGGTTTTCGTATGGTTTTTCGGTTCCCAATTCGCTCCGGCAGGCTCACGCACGGCGTTCCCGTGGCCTTCACCCGGCCAATACGCGTAAAAAACGGTTTTTTTGTTGAGCCCGACGATGAGCACGTCGTCGCCCATGCCGACAAAGCGATATTCGCCCGTCTCCGGCGGCGTAATTTCTCCGGTGTAAACGACCAGCCAACCCGGTGCGTCAAACGGCGGTTTGCCTTCGTCGTCTGCAAACGCGGCGGTTGCCGCCTCCGCTCGAATCGCGTTCTTTGTTTTGAAATCCTTGTAAATATAAAGCTGATTGCTTTTAAGTTTCGTTCCCGCCTCAAAGTAGCGTTGTTCGAGTTTTCTCACGTCGAAACTGTCGTCAAGCATGCCGATTGCTTTGTGAAGTTCGCTTTTTCGCTTAGCGGCATCGCCCGGCGCGGTTGTGCAATAAGTAACTTTTCCGTCGCGGGAACGCTTCAGGTCGAACAAGGCGCCGTCGAGGCTCGGTTGCGTGGAAAAACGCGTTCCGAAAGTGGAAACAAAATTGCTTGCGTTGCCGATGCCCACACCTTTTCCGGGACCGATTCCGCCGCCCGAACCGTCGTCTCCGAAACCGGAAGAGGGACCGCCCGCCTTCATTCCGCCCAAAGAAGATGCACCCATTTTCGGCATTTCGGGGAGCGTGAGTGTCGAACTCGTATTTTTGGACGTGATTTTATTTTGCGTCGCCATATCGCGCGGTTTCGGGCGCATCGGGCGCGTTTTCGAAGGATTTTCCCCGTTCCCGCCGCCGCCCGCGCCGGACAGGAAGAGCGGTTCCGGCTCCGATGCCGGTTTTACGGTCGCCATGACATAGAAGAACGCAAAAAGAATCAGCACGGCGTGAATAATCACGGAAACGACGAAACCGTCGCCGCCGAAACTTTTCCATGAAAATTTTTCCCGGCGCGCCAAAGGGTCTTCGCCGTTTTCTTCAATCGCGGCAAGCGGCTCGCGCTCCACGGTCGGGGCATTCGGTTCGGAGGTATAAGCTTCGTCAGAATTCGAATTCGTTCTCATAAGCAATCAAGAATTTAAGTTTGTAAAAAAATAGAATACGCGAACGGGGAAAGTCGCGGCGGGAAACGGAGCGGTTTCCGTCAGAACGTCAAGCGTTCGACGGTGATTCCCGCCGTTTCCAAAAGCGGAAGCACCAACTCATCGTTGTGGTAATCGTGCAGATATTTTACCGCTCCGACTCCGGCGGCAGCGAGAATTTTTGCACAGTTAATGCAGGGGAAATGCGTGACATAAATCGTCGCTCCCATGAGGCTGACGCCGCGCTTGGCGGCATCGGCGACGGCGTTTTGCTCGGCGTGAACAGTCGCTTGCTCGTGTCCGTCGCGCACACAGGAGCAATGCGGCGTTCCCGGCAGAAAGCCGTTGTATCCGGCAGCGATAATGCGGTTCGGATGCTCACCGGAAGAAACCGCGAGGCATCCGACGTGGAGGCGATCGCAGGCGGAGCGCATGCTGATTAAGACTGCTGCCGCCATGAAATATTCGTCCCAACTCGGGCGGTAATTCATTCCGGAAACCAATGCGTCCACCGCGGGAACGATATTTTCCGGGTTTTTCTGTTTTTCGTCAGCCATACTTTCCTTTCATTTTGCCTTGCCGGAATACACTTTCCGAGAAAATTTTAAAAAAGTCCGAACGACACCGCACCATGAGGAAAAATCGCGCAAGGGCACAAAGTTTTTCTGACCCGGTTGAAGCGGATTCACAAACAGCCGAGACGGCTGTTCTCCCGTTTTTCTTCTCGGAAACGCAAAAAAAAACGTTCCCGCGAGAAAACATCGCGGGAACGCTTTTTTTTATTTCGGGAAATAACTACGAATTAGTAGCGGAAGTTAATCCACGCACCCCACCAGAGGTTGGAGCTGTTGTTGTCCCAATTGTAAGCCTGGTCGTCGCCGTCGTTGTTATAAGCGTAGCGGGCACCGATGCCGATATCCGTTCCTTCGTTAATCGGGCAGGAAAGATCCGCCGTGAAAGCGACGTAGCCGTAGTCGTTTCCGCCTTTCAGCCCTTTCACCTGGTCGCCCCCAACGTCATTGCAGTCGATGTAGCCGTAAACCGCGCCGAATGCGAGCGTTGCGCCGTTCAGGTCAAAGGCTTTCGACAAACCGAGTTCATAAGAAATTTGGTCGCGATTCCAGTCGTAGCGGACATAAGCCGAGGCTTCGAGATCCCATTCCGGATTACCGTCAACAACCGAAATGGAGTTCTTGATACCGAAAAAGATTTCATTTCGGCGGTTCAGGGGCGCCCAGTTCATGCTCGCCGCACCCGCGCGATCGTTCCATCCGGTGAATTTGTAGCCGAGATCGAGCGAAAGCGTTTCACCGACGGCGACTTCGGAACCGAGCGTGAGGGAACCTTCGTCGGAAACCGTGTGATCTCCTTTACGTTTGTTGTCCGTCGGGGACATCCAGAAGAAGTCCGCATACGGCGTGAACACGAAATCCGAAGAGGTGCTCGGCGCGAAATACTTGAACGAAATCGACGTCTGCGTATTTTCGTTCACGTGGCGCTTCCCTTCGGAGATGTAGCGGCTTTCGAAATCAAATTTCGCGCTGATAGCGAAATCATTTTCCTGAGCGACTTCTTGAGCGAACGCGGAAACGCCGAACGCGGCGACCGCAACTGCTGTCATGATTTTTTTCATTTCTGCGTATCTATAACTTAGGTTTAACAAATGATATTTCGGAAAATATTATTTTGGGAAATGGAATAGGCTTATCAGGCGAAACACAAGCCGGAATTTTTCACAAAAAGCGTTTCCCGCGCCGAAATTTGTTTTTTTTAAAACGGGAAAATTAACTTTGGGCTTTACTCTATCCGGTGCGGGTGTTTTCTTCTCCCTTAATCACTACTAATTTAATAGACTTTATAAAAAACCGACTTCTCTTTCTTTTACGGAAAAGCGGCTTGCCGGCAACACGCTTCGCCGGGTTGCTTGCCTTTATTTGCGCCGCGGGAACGGCGCAGGCGGAATTCGTTGATATAATTGCGTTGAATTCCGTTCCCGAGGACGAAACGGCGGCAAACGTCGGCATTATTTCTTTGAATAATCCGAACTTGGCTCCGCCGGCGGGATTTGAAAACGGCTTTCAAACCGCGAGGGAAAACGGGCGGCAAATCCGTTATCATATTATGGACGGCAATCCGAACGCGTGGAGCGCAGTCGTCGGCAACGGCATCGAATATTGGCAAGCTAACGGCGGCAGCACACTCGGCGTGGAGCTTTGCGCGGGTCCGCGTTCCCGCGGCATAAAACAGCGTTTTGCGATGGAGGCGAGCAAAGATTTTTGCGGCGGCTATGCCTTGGTTTGGAATCATTACGGGCGAGTGCCGAAATCGGGAACGCTGGACTACAGCTACACGGTGATGATTACGGCGGGCGACCCTTCGGCGGAAGGAGCGCAAACCATCGGAACGCCGCTCGTGATTGAGTCTGCGCGCGTTCCCGCAGGCGGCACCGCGACGAAATGTTTCTTTTTCGGAATCGGAGAAACGGATCTGCCTGCGATTGAAAAAAACGGACTTTGGATCAGCATTACGCCGAACACGACGGGAACGTTTTCGGCAGTCGTCAGCAATCTCCGCATCGTAAAAATCTGCATGGCGGTCGATAAAAACCGCGACCGGAACGTTTCCTTCGGCGGCGACGATTTTACTTCCGCTTCCGAGCCCTATCGCTTTTGGATAAACAACGATTCCGATAAAAGCGGCATGAGCGAAGACGAGGTTTCCGCTATCGACCGAAGCGGCTCCGCCGAACCGGACAGCAACAATGAAAAGCCCGAAAGCATTCGCGATTTGGAAGATTTTTCCCGCTTGCAGATTCGTTTTTTCGGCGACGAAAGCGGCATTGATTGGCTTCGCGGACAACTCGCAGACGGCGAAATAAAAACTTCTCTGGTCGTTCACGGTGAAAGCGTTCCCGCGATTCGTGTCGTGGAGCATTTGGATCCCGACGGCTCGCTCCGTTATCTTTACGATGCCGAAAATGCGGTAAAAGACGTTAGCCTTTCCTCGAAGAAATCTTATGTTTCGATTGCCGTTTCCGAAGTTGCAGATTGGACGAAAACGATTCTCGGATGGCTTTGGGGGCTTGTTACGCGCACGGAAAACGAAATGCCCGAAACGCAAAGCTATTTTCCGCTTAATTTTAACGACAAATCACAGGCGAACTTTCTCTTTGAGGGCATTCAGGAAGGATTGGGAAAATTTACCTTGGTGTTTTCCCGCTCCGACGCGCATCTTCAGGAAACCGCCTCCGTTTGGCTTGAACTTCTTGATGTCCGAAAAATGTTTGAGCAAGTAGAGTTAGTCGGAACAAATTCTTCCGACAGTGAAAAATATTATTGGCGCTCCGATCAATTCGGAAGTTTCCGAAAGCCGTGGGATGAGGAAATCGGGAAGCAAATTGTTTTTATTCACGGTTGGAATATGGAAAAAGCGGGAACGCGTTCTTATGCGGAAACCGCGTTTAAGCGCCTTTGGTGGCAAAATTACACAGGACGCTTCTCTTCGGTTTATTGGCCAACGGAAACAGGAGGCACAACTTATTGCCCGAGTGAGTTTATTGCGTGGAAATGCGGGAACGCGCTAAGTGATTATTTTGACGTCCTGAAAAACAACGGAATGAGAGTAAATGTTATGGCTCACAGCATGGGCAATATTGTTGTCGGAAGCGCGTTAAAAGAAGGGGCAGAGATCGACAAATATGTATTAATGAATGCAGCGATTCCGGCAGAGTGCTATGACGACAGGAGTGAAATAAAGCAAAAAAAGACAACTAAAACACTTACAAACTTAGGGTTGAAATTCGCTAATACGTTGAATTGGGCTTGGAACGAATATGACGCGTGGGCACTCCCTTCGCTTGGAGAAGATTCTAATCCCGATGTTACAAGGCTCGCTTATCGAGGATTTCTTAAAAATATTAAAGGCAATTTCTTTAACTTTTATCTGCCGGAAGATTTTGCTACGGAAGAAGCATGGGAATTTAACAACGCGACACAAAAACCGTGGGACGGCGTAGGTTGGACTGGCTCTTACTCATATACTCCGGGAAATATTCCTACGAGGGCGAACAGATTTTTTATTTCGCACAATGTAACGGACAGATACGAGGCGATGTCCTTTGTGGATTCAAGTAAGACGAAAGTCGCGGGAACGGAAGGACGAATGCAAGCCAACGGAAGTGAGATAAAAAGCATTAATATGGGAGATTTGCATAGAAAAGATGGTTATAGTTTTAATCGGACACATAGTGCCCAATTTGTTTGGACGGTTCAAGCGACGTGGAAATTTTGGACAGAATTGAAAGAAGTATTAAATGGAGAACTAAATGATGAAAAGTAAAAAACGCATACTTGTAACAATCGGGCTGATTGTTACCCTATTCCTCGGACTCTCGGCTATTATATTTCCGCTTACAAGCTGTAACGGGCAATTACTCGACAGAATCCTTGCCAATAAGATTGTTTTCCACGGGCAGGTTTTGGATTTGGACGGCAATCCGGTTCCGAATGCAAAAATAACTTACTCCGGTTTTAGTGCCGCTCATTATGAGAACGCTTGGACAGGCGGCGGTCCGCCGGACAAAATCAAACACGCCGACGAAAACGGACGCTTTGAAATTCGCGAAACCGGAGGAAGTTTGTATGTAAAGTGCACGCATCCGGAATATTACGGATCTGAATCTTCGGCACAGAAATTCGGCTACGGACTTCAGGTCGGGAATGAGCCGGCGTGGGATTCGCAAAATCCGGCGATTTTTCGCTTACGCAAAAAAGGCATTAGAGAGCCATTATATTTTTCCTGCGGGAGGATGATAAACAAGGGAAACGCATGGACTGCTCTTCGGAACGGGGAGAGGATTGTGATTGACCTTGCTCGGGGGCGACGGAGAGAAGCCGACACAAGCATCTATATTTCGTATCAGTGCGAAAAAGACAAAGATCAGGAGCGAAATTACGACTGGGAATACACATTGCGTATTCCCGGCGGCGGATTTATTGAGAAGCAGGAAAACTTTGACTTTATCGCACCGGAAGACGGGTACCAAGAAGAGATAAAAATCGGTTACCTTAAAGATGATGAATCTTGGAACTATTTTAAGCGGTGCTTCTATTTCGTAAAATTCCCTAACGGGCTTTACGGAATTTTTGAAATTAGTGCCGAATCCAGAAAGAGAGGCGTATTTCTCTTCCAAGCACTCGTCAACCCTAATCCGGCTTCCCGCAACTTGGAATATGAATACGAAAAACAAATTAACAAAAACCAAGGTGGAGACAGCTATTGGCGAATATAAAATGCGATTTATTAGAAAAATTGTTTTTTTATTCTTTGCGGGAACGCTTACGGGAATTTTGTCCTTTTGTGTCTCCTGCGGGACGGGAACGCCACTGCTCGACAGAATTCTTGCCAATAAGATTGTTTTTCACGGGCAGGTTTTGGATTTGGACGGCAATCCGGTTCCGAATGCAAAAATAACTTACTCCGGTTTTAGTGCCGCGCATTATGAGAACGCTTGGACGGGCGGCGGTCCGCCGTACAAAATCAAATACGCCGACGAAAACGGATGCTTTGAAATTCGGGAAACCGGATTCGCTTTTGACGCCCTCGTTAATCCGAAGCTTGCTTCTCAACACCCAGAATATACACACAAACATTCGTAACTTTGCGGCTTAGCACGATGCCCTATTCTCACCCGGAAACAATTTTTCCTGACATTCGGTGTTTTCCGTGATTCTTTTTTAGGAAGAAACTCGCGCCAAGACGCAAAGTCGCGAAGTTAATAAAAAGCGTTCCCGCTGAAAACGGCTTTCGCCGCGCGGGAACGCCTCAAAGTTCGACAGCGTGCTGTCGTTTTTTTTTATTTCGCGAGAATCGGGTAAATTTCCGCCATGGAGCCATAATCGCCCACCCCGTCGAGGATAACAAGGCGAAGTGCATCCGTTGTAATTTTCGGGAACTTCAGCGTTTTCATTTCACGGGACGGATTATTTTCCCGTAACTCTGCGATTCGTTTCCAAAATCCGTTTTCGGTTTTTACCAAGAGCGCGAGGTGCTTTGCGTTTCCGTTGTCTCCGCTTTGGCGCGGCAGGAATTTGAGCGCGTTAAGCTCGAGCGGCTTCTTGAATATGATGTCAATTTCAAACGGCGGAGTATCGCTTGCGCCTTTTGTTTCGTATTTGGAATGCCAATACGTCGTTTCGTCGCCGTCCCAAAGTGCGGAGGCGTCGCCGTCGGCACCTTTTCCGTGTTCGCTGCTTGCCTTAACGTCGAGAATCATATTTTCCGGCACGGCATTTTTAACACCGACTTTGGAAATACGAGTAATCTTCAATGCCTCGATCTCGCAATTTCCGGAAGACGAAATTTTTTCGAGCGGGAAAACGAAGCTCGTAAATTTATGTGCTTCCGGAAAAAGTTTGCGCACGGGTGCACCGATTTCCTCTCCGTCCGCGTAAAGAGTGAGTGTGCGTTTGTCGGCGACAAATTGCAACTTCACGGTTTTTCCGAGAGGCAGCTCATACGGGAACGCATATTCCCAGGTATCGCGAGTGACACCAAGCTCGCCCGTATTACCGTCGACAAAAATATCGCCCGAAGGTCCGGAGAAGAGCACGTTTTTGCCTTCGGCTTTTTTCGTACGTTTCACCGTCAGATCCGCCGTAAAATTCGGAGCGATGCCTTCGATACCCGTTTCGAACGTTTTCCCGGCGGGAACGTTCTTTTTAAGCTCAAAAAGCACGTCGCTACCGTCTGCAGTTTCCACGACGTATTCCGGGTTGGAAAGCGGCGCGTAGCTGACGTTTTTGACGAGCTTTTGGAAATCACGGAAGCTGATGTCCTCACCGGTGTTCCATGTTTTTTCCGCAAAAACGGCGCAGCTTTGGCGAATACGGTCGAACAAATCATAATCCGTCAAGCCGGTGTCGCGGCAAAACGAATTGTCGTTCCAAAGTGCCCACGAAGCCCCGAGCATTTTCGGGAGTCCGGGAACGACTTCTTCCTTGTGCGACATTTTGTGCGGATGCCAATTTTGCGAATAGAGGAAGTTCAGGTCGAGTAAGTCGCCGTAGCCGCCTCGATTGCCGTTCCCGTTCGGAACGATATAAGCCCAAACGTCGATGATGTTGACGAGGTCAAAATTGTGTTCGAGCGCGAGGAGCGGATTTTGCCAGCCGTGATTCCAAACGTTGATTTGCGCTCCCGTGCCGTCCACGGGCGTTTTTCCGCGTTTAACGGAAAGGCTTCCCCAAAGACGCGGCGTGTATCCGCGGCTCTTCACGTATTTAATCATCGCATCGGCAAAGGCGCGGTAATCTTCCGGGTCGCCGTAATATTCGTCGGTGCCGAAGTGAATTACCGGGGTGCGGAAGACGGGTTCTTCGCCGTTTTTGCCGACGAGATATTCGTCGAAAACGGATTGCACGAAGTCGAGCGTTTCTTCCCGATAGGTTTTGCCCGTTTTTTCGTCAAAAACATCATCCGAAGCATCGAGCATCGCGGTGCGCTCGACATCGTGCGCCTTCGTTACCTTGCCGCGATACATGAGGTCCGGGCGAACGCGAACAAAGCTCATGGCGTGCCCGGGAACATCAAACTCCGGCACGATGGTTACGCCGTAAAGCTTTGCCAAATCGATGAGTTCGCCGAATTCTTTTTTCGTGTAGTAAAGGTCGGAGGCGGTGAGCGGCGTTCCGTCTTTGCCGACGACGTCGGATTCGAGGCGGAAAGCGGTCGGCGCGGCAGCGAGAATTTCCTCGCAGGCGGCTTTTTTCTGCTCGGGCGTAGCATTGTGTCCGTTCGGGATCTGCGTGTAATTATACATCCAAATGAAGTTGTCGTTCAGATGGAGGTGATAATCGTTCATCTTATAATACGCCATCGTCTTGAGCACGTCTTTGACGGCTTTGAGCGAAGCCGGTTTGCGCCCGAGGTCGTACATAAAGCCGCGAAGCGGATACTGCGGATAGTCAATCGCGATCCCGCACGGGAACGTATTGTTGTTTTGTTTGAAAACCTGAAGAATGGAGCGTGTTCCCCAAAATGCGCCGAGCGGATCCGTGGAAACGATGTGCAGACCATCGCTCATCGCGGCGAGCACGTAGCTCTCCTTTCCGAAATTCACCGCGAGTTCCGGCGTATTTTTAGCATCGGCAACGGAAATATGAATATCCGCTTTTCCGTGCCGCCCTTGGGAGAGCACCTCAATTTTGCGACCGAAAATTTCGGAAAGTTCGCCTGCGAAAAGCTCAGCGCGTTCCCGCAAAGTCGGGCTACCGACATTGGCGCATTCTGCGGGTACGATGACGGCAAAATCTGCGGACGGAACAAATTTCCCTTCTCCTCCGAGCCATTCCTGAAGCGCGGGAACGACTGCCGGTTTTTCATTGCGCTTAATTCCGGCGGCATCATCCGAAATTTTGGCAACGGGAACGCCCAGCTCAAAAGTCGGGGTAACCGCCTTATTGCCCGCACTGTCCGTCAGTTCAAAAGTGACTTTGGTCGTTTTCGGAGAAAGCGGATTGCGGATTTTTCCGTCAAAATCGATTAACTGTTCGTAGGTCGTTCCGACAATTTTCGCGGAGACGCCGGCGGGAAGATTTTTGTAAACGAGTTGTTTTCCCGAGAGATCGATATTTTGCTCCGGGGAAAAGTTTTTGGCGATTGCCGCAATTCCGGTCGCGGAGTCCTGCGCGCAAGCGGGAACGCAAACAAACGGGATGATGTCGACACCGGAAAATCCGGCAAGGGCGATTGCCGCAAAAGCGGCAGCGTAGGTTGTTTTTCTCATAGATTTCGTTTTGAGGGTAAAGTTGTCGAAAACAGTAAGGATTAAATAAAAAGAGAGCAAGAAAAGTTTACGGAGGGGCCGGGAACCGGGAATGTGCTCTTTCGGTGTCTTACGGGAGCGAAAACATTACAAGTCTCCGCTCCCGTAAAAGTGTGCACATCTATGCTACACGAAGAGACTATTCACCGACGATTTCGTCCAATCCGGCGGCAACCGTTCCCGGACCCGAAAAAAGTTCTCCGAGAATAACCGGCTCTTTTCCCTCTTTGAGGAATACGTTCACGGGAACGGCAGCACGCCCGTATTTTTGAAGTTCTTCGGCGATTGTTGCGTTCTTATTTGTCCAATCCGCTCGCATTTTAACCACGCCGGCATCGCCCAAGCGTTTTCTCAGTTCAGGATCGTCATAGACGCGTTTGTTCACTTGGCAGGTTGCACACCAACGCGCCGTAAAATCGATGTAGACGATGCTGCCTTCTTCAAGCGCTTTTTCCTGCGCCTCCGGCGACCACTCCACCCAATCGTTATCCGCTTTTTTTCCGTAGAGTAAATCTGCGCCATAAACGACGGTTCCGACAAAAAGCAATCCCGCAACGAGCGTTCCCGCGATGCGGGCAAAGCGGGAACGCCACGGCGTAGCCCACTTCCCGTAAATCCAGCACGCGAGCGCGATAACGGAAAGCGAAATCAGCAAATTCCGTTGCACAAAGGCATCTTCGATTTGCCCCATCAGAACCCACACAAAATACAGCGCGGGAGCATAAAGCAAAAACGCCATTGCCTGCTTGAACGTTTCCATCCACGCGCCGGGCTTGGGCAGAAATTTCAAAAGCGCGGGAACGCAAGATAAAATCACATACGGAGCGGCAAGCCCGACGGCAATTGCCGTAAACAGCGCAAACGAAGGAACGAGCGGCAAAGTCAGCGCGCTGCCGAGTGCCGGTGCCAAAAACGGAGCCGCACACGGCGTTGCAATAATCACCGCGAGAACGCCGGAGAAAAACGAGCCGGCGTAGCCGGATTTTTCCGTCAGAGAACCGCCGACACTCGTTGCGCCGACGCCAAATTCAAAAACGCCCGACATCGACAGTCCGAAAACGAGCATCAGCAAAATCATTCCGTAAACAAAACCCGGCTCCTGAAGCTGAAAACCCCATCCGAGCTGCTCCCCGCCGCTTCGCAAAACGGCAAGCACCCCGGCAAGTATCCAAAACGAAACGAGCACGCCCGCACCGAAAACAAATCCGTGGTGCGCAATTTTCTTTTTGTCCGTTCCCGCTTTGCTGACAAAATGCATGATTTTAAGTCCGAGCACCGGGAAAACGCAGGGCATTAAATTCAAAATCAAGCCTCCGGCGAACGCCACGGCAAGCAATCCGAAGAATGCGAAATCAAGCGAAAATTCTTCTGCGGGAATACCGGAATTTTCCGTTCCCGCAGCAGACGTTGCGTTTTTGACGGAAAATGCTTCGGCAGGCACTCCGATTGCACTCCCGTCAGGCGCAACAAGCACGCCGGAAAGTTCGCTCGGATTCGCGATTTTCTCATCTTCGCGAAGCGGGAGCGTAAAAATGAGCGCTCCGTTTTTTTCGACGGGAGCGACGGTTGCCGCCGGTGCCGCGAATTTTTCGCTTTCCGGAAAGAAACGGGAATCGGACGGGAACGCTACTCCGTCGACCCTTTTCAAAGCAATCTCAACCGCACCGGACTTTTCCGAAAACGTTGCGGAAAGAAGCTCGGGACCCAACGGAAGCGGAAACGCTTTTGCCGCTTCGCGAAATTCCGGCAAATCTTCGGCTCCGCGCAAATCTTTCGTCAGATCAATCTCGACGGAGATTTCCTTATCCTGCGGGAAACAGCCGTTATCGTCGCACGCAAGCCACGAAGCCGTTCCCGTGAACGCGAGTTTTGCTGCAGGAAAATCTTCCGGAACCCAGAAGTCGATTTCGACGTAGGCGACATTTTCGTAAACGTAGCTTCCCAAGCCCTGAAGCTCGTAATATTTCGGCGTGCTCCAATCCCAACTAAAGAAATTCACGCCCGCGGGAACGCCTTTCCACTCGATGCTGAGCGGCATGCCGGCTTCACCCGGATTTTTCCAGTAAAGATGCCAGCCGGGTTGCATCGTCATCTTAAGGAGCACCGAAAAACAGCGTATATCGGTGTCTCCATACTCTTTAACACCGACGACTTCGACGTCTGTTGTTTTCGCCGTTTGCGCCGATGCGTCAAACGAGCCCCACGGCGTATCCGAAAAAGAAAAATCGTAATCCTGTGCTGCCGCGCCGACGCAAGCGAGAACCCAGCACAAACCCGCAAGAAAGAATTTTTTCATAAAATTGAGGTCAAAAAAAAGGGACGGAGAGTTAAACTACGGCTGAACTTTCTTAATTTTTTCCGGATTTGGCTCGCTCTTCCGCTTCAATACGAGCCCGAATCACTCTTCGTTCTTCGGACTCAATACGTTTACGGCGCGCGTCCGGGCTTTCCTCGTCATCAAGAACAGCCTTAAACTCATCTTCGATTTCTTCGCTGGCTTTTTTAAATTCGCGGCGGGCTTTTCCAAGCCCGCGAGCTAATTCCGGCAATTTTTTCCCGCCGAAAATCAGCAAAATTAAAACCAAAACGATAATGAGCGCCGTCGGAGTGAACGCCGCCAACATTTGCATGTGGGATAATTGTTCCATCGTCGTATAAATTCGGTGCGCGATTATGCGTTTTCAAGTTATAAGCGGCAACGCATTTTATTTTCGCCCGGAAAAAATACCAGGACATGCGTTCCCGCAAAAAAACAATTACAACCAAAACAATTGTTCTAATTTTTATTTGCATCGGAGAAATCTTTGCGTTTTCATTCGGGATTTATTTGGAACATAAAATGCAATTTCCAAACCGAATTTTAGCTGTTTTATGCACACTCGTTCCCGCGTCGGCACTTTTTGCGGGAACGCCGGGAGAAAATCGGGAAAGTGAAGAGCGACGTATTTACACGCCGGCTCGCGAGCAAGTTCGCGCCCGCGAGCACCTCATCACTCCGTTTTACGCTTATTATGCGCAGAGCTTACCTGCCGCGCTTTCCTCCGGCGGAAAAATGGCGTATTCGACCTACGGAACCGGTTGTGCATGGCGCTACGTTCATCCGGAAAAAACGCGCATCGCCCTAACCTCTCTGGATTATCGCCGCACGGATTTCCGCTTTTCCGGCAAAGCCGCAACACCTTTTCGCCACACGGATTCCGTGCGTGCAAGCACTTATCAGGAATTTATTAATCCGGGCAGCGGCTTAGCGCTCGCCGCCATCGTTTCCGGCTCCATGTCGGCGGAAGATTCCGTTGCGCTTTCGGACGGCGCAAGCGGGCTTTTCGGGCTTGCCTGCAAGCAATATTTTTCTGAAACGACTTCGGTCGCAATCGGGCTCTCCGCCCTGTATCGCACGGATCGGGAACGTTGGTTTTGCGCCCCGTTTGTTTCCGTGGACTGGCGAATTGCGCCCAACTGGAACCTGCGAACACTCAACGGGCTTACGCTCACCTGGGACGTTCACGGAAACAACGACTTTCTGATCGATTTTTCCTTCAATTATGAAGATTCCGCATTTGCGGTCGATACCGCTGACGATACCGCATCGCCGCATCGGGGAAAAAGCGCTGCCTACCGCAGACAAAGCGTTCCCGTGAGCATTTCGGGAACGTGGAATTTTTCCGAAAATCTTTTTTTCAACCTCGGTGCCGCACTCAATACTTGGTCCAAATTCCGTCTTTACCGCAACGGCAATAAGACCGACGAAAATTTTACAACGGATCCGACGCTTGAATTTTCCCTGCAGATCGGCTGGCGATTCTGATTCATAATACTCTGCCCGAACCGGAAACCGAGAGATAGAAACCGGGAGTCGGCTTTCTTTAATCTCCCATTTTCTCCGAACTTTCCGATTTGGCACGGCTTTTGCTGACGCTTTAAAGGTATTATGGATTTCAATAAATTTACCGAAAAAAGCCGCGAAGCCATTACTTCCGCTCAAACGATTATGTCCGAGCACGGGAACCCGATGCTCGAAACCTGGCATTTGCTCGCCGCGTTACTCAAGCAGGACGGCGGTATCGTTCCCGCGCTCCTCGCGAAGATGAAAATCGACAATGCCGGTTTTTCTCAAAATATTGAACGCGAGCTTGCGCGCCTTCCGCGCGTGAGCGGCGGCGGGAACGTGCAGCAAGGCGCGGCTTCGGGAACGATTCAAAAAGTGCTCGCCAAATCCGTTGAAGAAGCCCGCGCGCTCAACGATGATTTCGTCAGCACGGAGCATCTTTTCCTCGCGCTCCTTGCCGCCGCGCCGGAAATGAAGGAAATTTTTAGGGCTTTCGATATTTCCCGCAACGCCGTGCTCGCCGCGCTCAAGGAACTGCGCGGAAACCAGCGAGTAACGAGCGACAACCCGGAAGCGACTTATGATGCACTCGGCAAATACGGCATCGATTTGGTCGACATGGCACGCAAGGGCAAACTCGATCCCGTCATCGGACGCGATGAGGAAATTCGCCGCGTCATTCAAATTCTTTCCCGCAAAACGAAAAACAATCCCGTGCTCATTGGCGAGCCCGGCGTCGGCAAAACCGCCATCGTCGAAGGCTTGGCGCAACGCATCGTGCGCGGCGACGTTCCCGAAGGCTTGCGCGACAAAACCGTCTTTTCCCTCGACATGGGCTCGCTGCTCGCGGGAGCGAAATATCGCGGCGAATTTGAAGAACGCCTCAAAGCCGTTTTAACTGAAATTAAAAAATCCGACGGGCGCATCTTGCTTTTCATCGACGAACTTCACACGCTTGTCGGCGCAGGCAAAACCGACGGAGCAATGGACGCCGGGAACATGCTCAAACCGATGCTCGCACGCGGCGAATTGCACTGCATCGGCGCAACTACGCTCGACGAACACCGCAAATACATCGAAAAAGATGCCGCGCTCGAACGCCGATTCCAAAGCGTGCTCGTCGAGCCGCCGAGTGTCGAAGACACGATTTCGATTCTGCGCGGCTTACGGGAACGCTTCGAGGTGCACCACGGCGTGCGCATCATGGACAGCGCCATGGTCGAAGCCGCCGTGCTTTCCAACCGCTACATTTCCGACCGCTTTTTGCCAGACAAGGCGATCGACCTCGTCGACGAAGCCTGCGCGCAAATCCGCACCGAAATGGACTCGATGCCGGAAGAGCTCGATTCGCTTTCCCGCCGCGTCATGCAGCTCGAAATCGAAGAAACGGCGTTGAAAAAAGAAACCGACGAAGCGTCGAAAATCCGCCTCGAAGCCCTGCGCAAGGAGCTGACGGAAGCACGTTCCGAAGCGACCGCTCTGCGCGCGCGTTGGGAAGCGGAAAAGGAAAGCGTCGGAAAAATCCAAAAAATCCGCGCCGAACTCGAAACCGCGCGCCACGACGCGGAAGCCGCCGAGCGTTCCCGCGATTACAACAAAGTCGGCGAACTGCGCTACGGGAAAATTCCGCAGCTGGAGGCCGATTTAAAAAAATACGAGAAAATCGCCGAAGAAAAATCCGGCGGGAACGACAAGCTTTTCCGTGAAACGGTTTCGCCCGACGAAATCGCCGAAGTCGTCGCGCGCTGGACGGGCATTCCCGCTTCAAAATTGCTCGAAGGCGAAAAACAAAAATTGCTCGGTCTTCAAAGCGAACTCGAAAAACAGGTCATCGGGCAGGAAGAACCCGTGCGCCTCGTTTCCGAAGCGATTTTGCGTTCCCGCGCCGGCGTGCAGGATCCGCGCCGCCCGGTCGGAAGTTTCCTCTTTCTCGGACCGACCGGCGTCGGCAAAACCGAGCTCGCCAAGAGCCTTGCGCGTCAGCTTTTCGACAGCGAAGACGCGATGATTCGTATCGACATGTCCGAATACATGGAAAAGCATTCCGTGTCGCGCTTGGTCGGCGCACCTCCGGGCTACGTAGGTTTTGAGGAAGGCGGGCAACTCACCGAAGCCATTCGCCGCAAGCCGTATTCCGTCGTTTTGCTCGACGAAATCGAAAAAGCGCATCCGGATGTATTTAATATTTTATTACAAATTCTCGACGACGGGCGTTTGACTGACGGACAGGGGCGCACGGTCGATTGCCGCAACGCCGTGTTTATTCTCACGTCCAACATCGGCTCGCGCTTCCTCGTCGAAGGCGTGGAAAACGATGCAATTCCGGAACGCGTGCGGGAACAGGTGATGGCGGAATTGCGCGCCGGATTCCGCCCGGAATTTTTGAACCGCATCGACGACATCGTTTTGTTCAAACCGCTCGGGTTGAAGCAGATTTCGGCGATTGTCGACTTGATGATTGCGTCGCTGAACAAACGCTTGGAAGAACACCGCATTACGGTTTCGCTCGACAAATCCGCCCACGCGTGGATTGCCGAAAACGGCTACGATCCCGTTTACGGGGCGCGTCCCTTGCGACGTTTTATCCAAAAGGAAATTGAAACGCCGCTGGCAAAGGCGATCATCGGCGGGAACGTCGCCGACGGGCAAACGGTGAAATTTTCCAAACCGAAATCCGAAGAATCCGGTTTAAAACTCTCCGCGAAATAAAAACAAAAAATTAAAGTTTTTTAAGTAGCTCTCACGGGATCGTGGGGCGTCCGGTTTTTATTAAAAATCTTTCGGACGCCCTTGCTTGCGCCGTGAAAAAATTTCTCTTGCCGACGGAAATGAAACCATTTCAATAATAAATCCGTTATGGAACCCGAACTACTTGCTCGAATTCAATTCGCCTTCACCGCCGGATTTCACTTTTTGTTCCCACCGCTTTCCATCGGCTTGGGCGTGTTTCTGGTCGTTGTTCAAGGCTTCGCCTACAAACTTAAAACTCCGGAGTGGCGGGCACTTGCCGATTACTGGACAAAAATTTTTGCGCTGATTTTTGCCTTCGGAGTCGCCACGGGAATCGTGCTCGAATTTGAGTTCGGCACAAACTGGGCGTGCTACTCGCGCTACGTCGGCGATATTTTCGGGAGCCCGCTCGCGGCGGAAGCAATTTTCGCATTCTTCATGGAATCATGCTTCCTCGGGATCGTGCTTTTCGGAAAAAATAAAGTTTCGGAAGGCTTCCACTATTTTTCTGTCATTATGGTTTGCCTCGGTGCGCATCTGAGCTCGCTGTGGATTTTGGTTGCCAATTCCTGGATGCAAACGCCGGCAGGTTTTCACATCGTCGAGACGGAAAACGGCACGCGTGCGGAGATCACCGATTTTTGGGCGATGGTTTTCAATCCGTCCACGATTGACCGACTCTGGCACGTGCTTGTCGCAGCGTGGCTCACGGGAGCATTTCTCGTACTTTCCGTCAGCGCGTGGCATCTGCTGAAGAACCGCTTCGTTCCCGTGGCGCAGCGCGGACTGAAGGTTGCGCTTTCGATTACAGCCGTGGCAATTGTCCTGCAATTTGCGTCCGGGCACGCCAGCGCGATGTTGGTTGAAAAAATGCAACCGGTAAAATTCGCGGCGATGGAGGGAATTTTTGATTCAAGCAAACCCGCCGGATTTCACATTATCGGCTATGTTGACGAAGAAGCCAAAACCGTGCGCGGGCTGACCGTTCCCGGAGCCGTCAGCATCATGCTCGGAAAAGGCTTGGAAGTAACGCCGGAGACAAAGGTGCTCGGGCTGAACGACGTTCCCGAAGAGCTTCACCCGCCGCTTCAACTCACGTTCCAAGGTTTTCACTGGATGGTTTATTGCGGTATTGTGATGTGCGCGATTTCCGCAATCGGAATGTTGCTTTGGTTTCGAGGAAAACTCTTTGAAGCTCGCTGGTGGCTGTGGATTTGCGTTCCCGCCGTGCTGTTGCCGCAATTTGCCAACCAAATGGGCTGGATTGCCACGGAAGTCGGTCGACAACCGTGGATCGTTCAAGGGCTTCTCAAAACCAAGGACGCCTTTTCTACCAACGTTACTGCCGACCAACTTTGGTTTTCGCTGATTTTCTTCAGCTTCATTTATGCCGTAATGTTTGTCCTTTTCATTTTTCTGCTGACGAAAAAAATCGCCGCAGGACCGAAAATAACGACTAACTCTTAACTACTATGTCTTTTATCAAAATTCGTTAGTTAAAAGTTAACAATTAATAGTTAATCTATAATCAATTTTCTCTATGGATTTAAATACAGTTTGGTTCGGTTTGCTCGGTGTTCTTTTCATCGCTTATGCAATACTCGACGGCTTTGACCTCGGAGTCGGAATTATTCTCCCCTTTTTCAAAAGCGACGAGGAACGCCGCCTTGCGCTCAATTCCATCGGTCCGGTTTGGGACGGAAATGAAGTTTGGTTGCTCACGGCGGGCGGCGCGCTCTTTGCGGCGTTCCCGCACGTTTACGCCGGTGTTTTCAGCGGGCTTTACTCTGCGCTGATTCTGTTGCTCGGCGCGTTAATCTTCCGTGCGGTTTCGCTCGAGGTGCGCAGCAAATGTGAAGGCGCGGCGTGGAGAAAAATTTGGGACTTTGTGTTTTCCGTTTGTAGCTTTCTCATCGCGCTTTTGCTCGGCGTGGCTTGCGGAAATCTCGTCACGGGAATGCACGTGAGCGCGGCGGGAGACATCGATGCGGGCTTCCTCGGCTTATTCAATTTGCTCGAACCGATCCCGTTGTTTACCGGCGTGCTTTCCGTTTGCCTGCTTTCGCTTCACGGCGCACTTTTCCTGCGCATGAAAACGCAAGGACTGATGCAGTTCCGTACGGATATGATTCTTCCTGCAATTTTTGCGGCAACGGTGATTTTCTACATCGCACTCACAGCGTGGGTCGTGCTTTCAGGCCCGCTTCCGGGAACGTGGAATTTTGAAAAATACGAAGTGCTCGGCATCGTTCCCGTGCTCGCAGCTCTCGCCCTCGTAGCAACGGGAATTTTCCTGCGTTGCCGCACATTCAAGCTCGCCTTTTGCGGAACAACGGCGACGATCGCTCTTTTGATTTTAACGGTCGGATTCGGCATGTTCCCCAACCTCGTTCCCGCAATCGGCGATTTCACCGAAGCCGGAAAACCCCTCCTCGAAAATGGGAATTCACTCACAATTTACGATTCCGCTTCAAAGAAAACGTTGCTGACGATGCTCGTCATCGTCTGTTTAGGAATCCCTCTCGTTGCGCTTTATCACGTGCTCGTTTACAACGCCTTCCGTAAAAAAACCGAACTCGACGAAAACAGCTACTAAAACAAACTCCACACCAAAAAAAAATCGTTCCCGCGCGGCAAAAGCCGTTTTCGCGGGAACGCTTTTTTGTGAGGCGTAACAGCACGCTACTCCTTCACGGTATTAGCATCTTCCTGCGGAAGTTTGTGCAACGACTCCCGATACGCGAGGCTTCCCCAATGAACCCAGGCAAGCGCATCACGGGCGGCTTCTTCGGAAATTTCGGCAGGCGAGAGTTGTTCATTTTCAAAATCGTAATGAAAAGCGCTTGCGGGTTTTCCGGGACGAAGAATAACGACCTCGTTTCCGCGCATCATTGCAAAGTTATTGTCAAATTGCATCATCGCTCGACCGGCACGTTCCCGTGTCAAATCACATCCGAGCATCGGATACATTCCATCAATCCCGATAAGAGACAGAAGCGTTGTCGGCATATCAATTTGCGAACAAACCTGCGAATCCCGTTTTGCGGAAACGTTATTTCCTAGAATCAGCCCGGGGATACGAAAGCGAGAAACGGGAACGAGGTCCGCACCGGAAACCCTGGAATCATGATCGGCAACAATGAGAAAAACCGTATTGTTCCAATAATTTGATTTTTTTGCTTTTTCGAAAAATTTACCCAAGGCAAAATCCGCATACTTCGCCGCGTTCTCGCGCGTTGCTTTGTTTTTCCGGTCATAAAGCTCAATTTTTCCTTCCGGAAAATCAAACGGATCATGATTGGACGACGTGAAGACAAGTGAGAAAAACGGTTTTCCCGCCCTGCTCCAGCCGGAAAATTTTTCATTCGCTTTATCAAACAAATCTTCATCGGAAACGCCCCATGTCAAAATATGGCGAGGGTTTTCATAATCTTTTTCGTCCACAATTTCCTTAAACCCGTTCCCGTAAAAGAACGACGCCATATTATCGAAATGTTTCTCTCCCCCGTAAATAAACGCGGTGTGGTAGCCGCGGCGACGAAGCAATTCGGCAATGGTGAAAAATCCGCTCTGACTTTTCCCCAGCTTTACGGTTGCCCGCGCCGGGGTAGGCGTAAATCCGGCAACAACGGCCTCAATGCCGCGCACGGAACGCGTTCCCGTCGCATAAAGATTCTCAAAAAGCCAACCTTCACGTGCAAGTTTGTCAAATTCCGGCGAAAGCGGGAGCCCGCCAAGCGTGCCGATATACCTTGCGCCTTGGCTTTCCATGAGGATGATCACAAGGTTCTTCGGTTCACCGCGCCATACGGATTGATTACGCGTCAGCGTCGGGATTTCCGCAGAAACATAATCGCCTTCCGGGCGCCCGCGGGAACGCTTAACGCGGGAAATAATTTCCTCGGCAGGCATTTTCCCGTAAATTTCTGCAGATTTCATCTCCGCTCCCATTTGTTTTGCGGCAAATGCCAACGAATACGCAGAATTGACAACGAGCGAATTTACAAGCGGATCCGCCGAAAACGCGACCATCGCCGGATTCAACGGACGGTGTCCGAAAGTCGATCGTGCGGAAATGAACAATAGCGCGAAGGCAACCAAGGCATAAAGCGGACGAAAAAGCCAACGCGGGAAGCACAACTCACGAGTTACGCTTCCTGAGATTTTCCAAAATCCCCACGCTGCGAAAACCGTGAGCAAAACCGTAAGTAAAAGCTCTGCCGCATGGCTTTTCAAAAGCATGGAAAAAACCTCACGAGGAGAGGAAAGATATTCAAAAAATAAACGGTTCGGACGAAAATCGTAAGTTGCAATAAACGACGGTGTTGACAACTCCATAAACAGGAAAAATACGGAGCCGAGCGTCAGCCAGATTCGTAGCGTAAAAATCTCGCACCTGTAAAGTTTTTGCGTTCCCGGAGAAAACGGAGAAAACACGAAAAGGGAAAAAAATACAGCGGGAACGAGGAGCCACCATCCGATTGTTGCAGCGTCGACGCGGACGCCCTGAATCATCAGCGTTCCGAATCCGTCAACAGCACTGATTCGAGAAAATTGCCAAATAGCCAAGCAAAGGCGAAAAATTCCGAAAACGATCAAATTCAACACCGCAAAAACAAAAAACGGGAACAGCGGTCCGAAAATATTTTTTATTTTTAAAATGAAAAATTTCATAAAATTTTTGTGTCAAATAACCGGGCAACATACAATACCAATTTGGTAGTATTTTATAAAACTCACCCTTCTGCGCCAAATGCAACACGGCTTTCGTCGGGAAAGCGGTCATTCCATATAGCGCATCAAATCACACAAAAAGTTCATTCCGTAAGAAAAAATCCGCAAAAAAAAGCGTTCCCGTGATGATTTCACGGGAACGCTTTTTTTAAGCTTTAAGCCTTAATCTCTAAGCTTTCAAGATTACGCTTTTCCGGCGGAGCCGAGAACGTTGTTAATCTTGTGCATGTAGAGCTTCTTGAGCTCGTCGCGAGCCGGCCCGAGGTATTTGCGCGGGTCAAATTCTGCCGGCTTGCTCGTGAAGACCTGGCGGACAGCCGCCGTCATCGCGAGACGTCCGTCGGAGTCGATGTTAATCTTGTCAACGCCGAGAGAAGCCGCCTTGCGGAGCTGTTCTTCCGGAATACCGACCGCCGCCTTGAGCGCGCCGCCGTTTTCGTTGATGATTTTGACATATTCCTGCGGAACGGAGGAAGAACCGTGGAGAACGATCGGGAAGCCCGGAATGCGTTTTTCGACTTCTTCGAGAATGTCGAAGCGCAGCGGCGGCGGAACGAGAAGGCCCGTTGCCGGGTCAACCGTGCATTGTTCCGGCGTGAATTTGTAAGCGCCGTGCGAGGTGCCGATCGAAATCGCGAGGGAGTCAACGCCCGTTTGTTTCACGAAGGCTTCGACTTCTTCCGGTTGCGTGTAGTTGGAGTGTTCGTGCTGAACTTCGTCTTCGATACCCGCGAGAACGCCGAGTTCGCCTTCGACGGTAACGTCGTATTTGTGCGCGTATTCAACGACCTTGGCGGCGAGTTCCACGTTCTTTTCGAACGGGAGCGAAGAACCGTCGATCATGACGGAGGAGAAGCCGTATTCGATGCAGGATTTGCAGAGTTCGAAAGAGTCGCCGTGGTCGAGGTGGAGAACGACGGGAACGTCAAAGCCGAGTTCCTTCGCGTATTCGCAAGCGCCCTGCGCCATGTAGCGGAGGAGCGTCTGGTTCGCGTATTTACGCGCGCCGCTGGAGACCTGAAGGATCACCGGAGACTTGGTTTCGACGCAAGCCTGAATAATCGCCTGCATCTGTTCCATGTTGTTGAAGTTAAACGCCGGAATCGCGTAGTGGCCTTCGTGAGCCTTTTTGAACAATTCCTTCGTGTTCACCAAACCGAGTTCTTTATAGGATACCATAGTTTTGTCTTTCGTTGAAAAATGTTCGGCAATTCAACGCTTTCCCTCACGGGAACGCAATTTTAAAATCTCTTTAAATAGCGATAAATGAGGCTTTTCAGCTGAACGCAAGCCCGATGCTTTGCGCCACGGCGTAGAGCAAAAGCGTTCCCGCCACTTTCGCCAAAAGCGGATTATACTCCTGCGGATTTTTAATCTCGCGCAACTTTTTCAAAATTTCACCCAAGGGAATCGGCAACAGAATCATCGGCAAAAGCACGGTCAGGGCCTCCATACCGAAGCCGAAGCGCAGCACCAGCGGTGAAAGAAACATCACGGCAAAATTAAATTTAAAAAGTTTTTTTGCCCAAGCTTCACCGAATCGGACCACGGTTGTCCGCTTCCCCGCTCGCTCATCCGTTTCGCGGTCGCGAATATTGTTTATCAGCAAAATATTATCCGCGCCCAGCCCGCACGCGAGGGCGACGATCCACATATACGGCGGGAACGTTCCCGTCTGTACGTAACAGGTAAACGCGACGGCAACAAAACCGAAAAAAATAACGACAAACACATCGCCCAAACCATGATACGCCAACGGGAACGGTCCCGCCGTATACGCGAGGCAGGCAAGCGCACTCAACACGCCGACGATTATCATTTCCCAACCGCCGTAAAAAATCAGCCCGCTCCCGCAAAGCCCGGCGAGGGCAAGTGCGACTGCCGTTCCCGCAGCCACTTCTCGCGGACTGAGCCACCCGCTTGCCGTTGCGCGGGCGAAACCGGCTCGGTCGCTTTTATCTGCACCGCGTATAAAATCGCCTCTGTCGTTTGCTAAATTACACGCAATCTGCGAAAAAAGTGCGAAAAGCCCGGCGAGCAACGCGGGGATGATTTTCAAGCCGCCTGCCGCAAATGCGCACGCACTTCCGAGCAAAACCGGAGCCAATGCAGCCGGCAAGGTTTTTGGCCGCGCCGCCAAAAAAAACGCGTGCGTTTTGGAAATTCCGAGTTTCCCGGCACTCATTCCCTTTGCCCTTCCGGAAGATTTACCAGCGTAATTTCGGAGCTGATACAAGACCCGAGCGACACGTTCCCGCGACTCGCCATTGCAAACAGCGGAGGCTCCGGCAAAATCGGTTCAAATCCGCGCTTCACCCGGCACGCATTCATACGCAACCACATCAGATAATCGAGAATCACCGGATTGGCACTCAGCCAAAGATGCTTCTCGCTCGCCGTGTATTCGGCATAAAAATTCGGTCCGCCGATAAATTGAAATTTTTCAAGCGTAAGCAAAGTCAGTTCAAATTTTGCTTTAAATTCCGGAATCGTCGCCATGCCGACGGCGGCGACGGCGGCATTTGCCGGATTGTCGAGAAAGCGCCGCTGATTGCTCATGTTCCACAGTGTCGCATTGGCAAGCGCACCGGAAACGCCCAACGCCGGGCTGTCCGCAACAACAGGCAAATTTATCCAAAAATCCACCTCAAACAATAGCGGTATCGGCAAAAAGCTTTTTCGGTCGTTTTCCGGCGCATCCCAAGCAGTCGCATTCGGCAAATAAGTGTCGCGCGACGGAAGCGGATTTTCGAGAAACCATTTGGCATTGTAAAATTTTCCCGTATCCAAAGCGACGACCGGGGAACCGTCCCACTTGTCCGCGCCTCGACGAAACGGCGGCAAATAACCGGCACGACGCAAAGATTTTTCGCTTAAATCGACGAGCAAAATATTTTCTTTTTTAAAGCCCCGGTGCATCAATTCGTTCCGCACGGCTCGCGTAAGCGTTTGCGGCGTCGCAAGCCCCTTGCCGGACGCCGTATAAATTTTCAACGCTACTTTTTTC
Organism: Opitutales bacterium; assembly: GCA_017531845.1. Classification (GTDB taxonomy): domain Bacteria; phylum Verrucomicrobiota; class Verrucomicrobiia; order Opitutales; family UBA953; genus Spyradosoma. The sequence goes on from JAFXKI010000007.1 coordinate 46,912, forward strand.
TTTTCCCCGGGCACGAGCTTGCGCCCGGTCGCATTTTCATACGCCGAAAAAAGCTCCGTAACGGCGGATTCGTAATTTTTTTGAGAAAAACCGGCAAGGCGATAGTCAAAAAGATAAGCGCGGTGAGGCTCCCGTGCGGAAACCGGCAGCTGTACTCGCGCGGGAACGTCCGGCTCTTCGGCGTTGTCCGCCGCTTCGGGTGCGACAGCCCCCGCCGCACCGGAATTTACTTCGCCGATATCCGCAAGCGGATCAAAACCGACGTTTACGCGGGAAACTTCGCCCTGCTCTACATGAATTTCCTCGGCAAAAAGCGTTCCCGTGCAGAAAAACACGGCACACGCGCATATTGCCTTCCAAAATTTTAAAACCGAAAGATTCATAAAAGAGTTTTTGTTTAACATTTTACGGCTGCTAACCACGATGAAGCATCCGCATCGCTCGGCATTCTCCAATCACCGCGCGGGGAAAGACCGATTTCGACAACTTTCGGACCATCCGGACACGCGGAACGCTTAAATTGTTGGGAAAAAAACCGCCGTAGGAAAACCTTCAGCCACTTACAGATTGTTTCCCTGTCGTATGTTCCCTCGAAAGCGTTTTCCGCGAGCAAAAGGATTTTATTCGGAGCAAACGCGTTCCCGCAAAAATGATACAGGAAAAAGTCATGCAACTCGTACGGTCCAACCAAATCTTCGGTCTTCTGTGCGATCTCGCCGCTTTCGCCCGGCGGCTTCAGTTCCGGAGAAATCGGCGTATCGATAATATCCTGCAAAGTTTGCGCAATCGCCGCATCGCCCTTTTCCTCCGCGACCCAAGCAATAATGTGGCGAATCAGCGTCTTCGGCACACCGATGTTCACGTGATACATCGACATTTGGTCCCCGTTAAATGTGCACCAGCCGAGTGCCGCTTCAGACATATCGCCCGTTCCGACAACAAAACCGCCGAAACGATTCGCCAAATCCATCAAAATCTGTGTGCGTTCCCGTGCCTGCGCATTTTCAAACGCCGCATCGTAGCAGTCTCCCGGATGCCCGATGTCGTTCAGATGCTGTTCAACAGCCGGAACGATAGAAATTTCCTTCGCTTCGATGCCGAGCCGCGTCATTAAATCCAACGCGTTTTTGCGCGTGCGCTCGGAGGTTCCCGGTCCCGGAAGCGAGTAGCCGTGAATTCCCGCCACGTCCAGACCGAGCCGCAAAAACGCTTCTTTCGCTACCAGAATTGCGAGCGTCGAATCCAGTCCGCCGGAAATTCCGAGCACTACATTTTTCGCGTGCGTGTGAGCCAAGCGCTGCGCCAGCCCCGCCACTTGAATTTCAAACGCCTCGCGGCAAACATCCTCGCGCTCGAGCGAGTCTGCCGGAACAAACGGCGAATTTGAAATTTTCCCGAAAACCGCCGCTCCGAAATCCGTATGCGTCGAAGAAAGCACGAAATGCTGACGGCGGAAATTTTTCTGCGTTCCCGCAGATTCGGAAGCGAGAAATTCCGCACTCGTGCTCCGCCGATTCACCGTCAAATCGACATCCGCCTGCGCAAAAATGATGTCTGTTCCTCCCGGGAACGGCTTCGACTCGGCGAGAATTTTCCCGTTCTGCGCAATAAAACATTCTCCGCCGAAAACGACATCCGTCGTCGATTCGCCCGCACCCGCTCCCGCATAAACGTAAACGGCACAGCAACGCGCAGACTGCATTTTCACCGATTCCCGGCGAAACCGCGTTTTCCCGACTACGGCATTGCTTGCGGAAAGATTAAAAATCACCGCTGCTCCCGCCAACGCGAGTTTTCCGCTCGGCGGTTCCGTCGCACACAAATCTCCGGAAATTTCGATTCCGAACGAAAGTTTTTTGAAAAATTTGTTTTCAAAAATTAAATCCGAGCCAACGGGAACGGGTATTCCGATTTCGCCGATTTCAATTTCGGAAACGGGCAATTCTCCCGCGGGAGCGAACCACCGCCGCTCGGAAAGCTCCTGCATATTCGGCAAATGCGATTTCGGGACAATTCCGCGAATTCCGCCGCCGGAAAGCACAACCGCACAATCGTAAATGCGCTGGCGGATACGAATCGGTGCGCCGACAATCGCCGTGATGTCGAGACTTGCCGTAAGCTTTGCCAACGCTACAAGCCCGTTTTCGACCTCGTTCAAAAGTTCGCTCTGAAAAAACAAATCGCCGCAGGAATAGCCCGTGAGCGAAAGTTCCGGGAAAACGACAATCGCCGCTCCCTGCGCCGCCGCACGGTTCATCACGTCGCCGATTTCGCGCACATTCGCGGGAACGTTTGCCAAATGAACTTTCGGCGAAGCCGCCGCGACCTTCACCAAACCGAAATCAATAGAGGATTTGAACATTGCCCGAAGATTTTACAACCCCATACCGGGAAAGCACGCTAAAAAAGATTAAAGATTAGAGGTTAAAGATTAAAGAAAATGGAACTCGAACCGAGCTCCCGGCTCCTAATTACCGGTCACCAATTACCAGCTACCAGTCACGAGCTCCCGATATCCTCAAAGCTCCGTTGCCTTTTCGACGACGCTTTCCTCAAAGAAATTCCAGCCCATGCCGGCATCGACGACGAGTGATTGCGCGTTCACGCCGGACGAGCGCGGCGACAGGAGCCACACAATCGCGTCGGCAACTTCCTGTGTCGTGATGTTCGCCTTGCGCATCGTGAGTTTTTCCGCAAAAAGATAATTTTTCAAATAACCCGGAATGCCCGCCGATGCCGAGGTCTTGAGCGGTCCCGCGTTTACGGAATTGAAACGGATATTTTGCCCGGAAAACGATTTTGCCAAAAAGCGCGAAGCCGATTCGAGCGCCGCCTTAATCGGCGACATGTAGCCGTAATTCGCCGCCGTAACCTGCGAAGAAATTCCGACGGAAACGACCGCCGCTCCCGCGTTCATGTGCGGAGCGAAAGCGCGGGAAAGCTCGACGAGCGAAAACGCCGAAATCGCCGTTGCCTGCAGAAAATCCGCACGCTTGGTTTCGTGAAACGGTTTAAAACCGTCCGCGTAATTCGCAAACGCGATGCTGTGCACGAGCCCGTCCACGTTCCCGTGGTCGCGCGCAACGGCTTCGGCGAGCGCAGGAATTTCGTCCTCGTGTTCGACATCGCAAATGTAAACGGGTTTGCCTTCGAGCAATTTTGCGAGCGAGTCCGCGCGTTCCCGCGAGCGCACGGAATAAATGACTTTCGCGCCCGCTTCTTCGAGCGTTTTTGCCGTGAACCACGCCACGGATTTGCGGTTTGCCACGCCCGTAACGACAATTTTTTTACCTTCGAGTTTCAAAAAGTTCATTGTTTTATTTCTCCACAAATTTTCACAAATTTCGCAAATTTTTATCTGACGAAACGTTTAAATTCAAGACTCGGAGCTCCGAAATTTATCAGCAGTCCAATCTGTTTCCCAGATGCTTTCATGTAATTAAGTAATTGTGATTCATCGGCGGAGCTAAGAGCTTTTTGTGCTTTGATTTCCACAATAATTTGGTCAAAAACGAGAAAATCTGCGTAATAGGTTTTCTTCAATTCCCGTCCCCACAAACGAATTTTCAGTTCGTGTTGCTTCACTAAACGGGATTTTTGCCAAATCAAAGCCGAGTGCCAACGCTTCTTGGTAAACAGCTTCAAGAAATCCGAAACCGAGTGCCGAATGAACCTTCATTGCAACGCCGACGATATCGTAACATTCCTTTTTTAAAAGAAAATTTTCGTCAGATCCCATTTGTGAAATTAGTGAAAATTTGTGGAGACACTTTTTTTATTTTTTTTCGAGCATGGCAAGGGCGAATTTAATTTGGAGAACGGTTTTGCCCTTGGATTTTACGTTCCCGGAGAGGTAATAAAACCCGGCGAGCGTTTCTCCGTCTTTCACGTCGATGATGATTTCGTCTCCGGGGAAAACCATACCTTTGAATTTGGCGTTTTCGATGCGGCAAAGCACAGGCGTGCGGTTCGCGAAATCCGCGTTCCCGCTTGACTGCGCTTTTTTTACCAAATAAATCGCGGCGGCCTGAAAAACGCTTTCGCAGAGCAAAACGCCCGGCGTGAGCGGCGCATTCGGATAATGCCCTTCGTAGAATTTTTCGTCGGAGCGAAACGTGCGGGAACACACGATGCCGTCGTCTCGCGTTTCGAGAACTTTGTCGATAAACAAAAACGGCGGACGGTGCGGAATGGCTTGTAATACTTCTTCTGTCATACAGGAAAAAAGCTTACTCGCATTTATCGCAAATTGAAAGGGAGATTAAACGCGCTTTATGTGTGGCTCGCCTCTAAGCGACGCGTTTTCGGAGGATTTTAAACTCCAGCGAAATCCGGCAACGAGCACGGCAAGCATTTGCAGCAACGCCGGATTGTAAGACACAAAATCCATCGTCGAATGCGCGATAAAAAACGCGATTCCGCACAGCAACGCGATTGTCGGCACCCGCCAACGCCGAATATTTTTTACTGCAAAAGCAAAAAACCACAGCGTTCCCGCAAAGAAAATTCCCGCTCCGGCATAGCCCCATTCCGCAATCATTTGCAACGGATCGCAATGCGCGTATTCCGTGCGCGTTTTGAGCAGCCCTTTTTTGTTCAAAAATTCCGGCATGCGTGACTGATACGGCGGTGCCACCCAGCGATACGAGCCCGCGCCCCAACCGAACCATTCCCGCGTTTTGTCCTGATGAATCATTTTCCAAGAAAGCTCGCGAAGCGGTGCACGATCGTCGATTTCCTCTTTTTTCATTAAATCGAATTTCGTTTCCACTTTTTTCCATGTGGATTCCATGTCCGCCGTCGCGAACCAAACCGCCGCCAAGCCCAAAATCATCGTTCCGACAAATGCCGAAGCGATCCACGCCGCCCGGCTCATCAGCTTCGAGCACAAAATCAACGCGGGAACGACCACGACCCACGCCGCCGCAAGCGCGATTCCCGCGAAGCTCGCCGTGCACAAAGCCGCAATCCACAAAAACAAAGCAAAAACAGCAAGTAAAACATGCGAGCCGCTTTTTTTGAATCGTTCCGTGTTGCGCCGCCAAACAGTCAGAGAGAGAGCGACCGTCAATGCCAAACTCAAAACAAAAAATTCACCCGCATGGTTTTTATAGGAAAAAACTCCGAAAAAGCTCTTCGCGCCCGTTTTGTAGCCGAGATAACCCGAAGTAAAATCATTGCTCCATGACAGCAGGCAAAATACGGCGAGCAAAACCGCGTTCAGCACCAATGCCCAAGCAAACCAATGCCGCACCCGGCGGGAACGCAATCCGCACCAGAGCGCACACAACAGAAACCAGCTGCTTCCGAACACACACATTTGCCGTAAGGCATTCATGCCGATCGGATCGCCGTCCATTCCGAAGGGAGCCAAAACTCCGTTCGGAAGCCATGCAACGTATTCGTCGAAATACCCGAACATCCACCAGCCGCGCTCCGGCAGGAAAACCTCCACGCTCGGATTCAAATGCTGACAAAGCATCCACGCCAAAAGAGCACCACCCAGCCAAAATCCTGGGAAACGCAGAAGCCGCCGCAAATTATCCCGCCCGATTTCGCGCGAGCCGTCGCGAAACGGAAGCGGCAAAAACGCCGTCAAAAACGTAAGTGCCGACATCGCAACGGCGACAATCACCGGGACCGCGCCCATTCCGGACACATACCAAAGCGTCGAAATTACGGTCAACGCCGCAAGCGCACCGACAATGCGTTCCCGCATCGGCGGCAAATTCGCCCGCCACTCGGCGAGGCATCCTGGAGCCGGAAATTTCATATCCGGCGATTAGAACAAAAAAATCAGGAATTAGAAATTAGAAATTAGCATCTTTCCTAACTCCTAATTCCTGATTCTTTCCAACTAAACCAAGCCCGCTTGGTAAATATCGTGAATACGAATCAGCCCCGCGATTTTTCCGCCCGGCTCATCAAGCACCGGCAAAACGGAAATCTGCGACGGACGATCTTCCATCACGCGTGCCGCATCGCCGAGTGCCATCGCAACAAAAGCGCAAACCGGTTTTGCCGTCATTAATTCCCTGGCGGGAACGCCGGAAATATTTTCGTATTTATGAAGCGCGCGGCGCAAATCGCCGTCTGTTATAATTCCGAGCAAAGTTCCGTCTTCTTCCGCCACAAGTGCCGCGCCATACGGGAACGCCGTCATCGCCACGACAGTATCGCGTAATGAAGCTTCGGCGGGAACGACCGCGATTTTACCGAGCGGGTGCATCACGTCCTTCACAGTCAAAAGCAAATTGCGCCCGAGTTGCCCCGCCGGGTGGAATTGCGCAAAATCTTTTTCCCCGAAATGGCGTTTGTGCATCAATGCAGCGGCAAGCGCGTCGCCCATCGCGAGTTGGAGCGTCGTACTCGTCGTGGGAACGATCCCGATCGGGTCTGCTTCGGTTTTTACGCCGATATCGAGAACGACATCTGCTTTTTCCGCCAAGGGAGAATTTTTATTCGCGACAATGGCGATGATTTTCGACCCCATTTTTTTCAGGCTCGGAAGCAAGCGTACCACTTCCGAAGTCGTTCCGCTTTTGGAAATGAGCACGACGGGATCGCCCGGCTGGCAGATTCCGAGGTCGCCGTGAACGGCGTCCGCGCTGTGCAGAAAAATTGCGGGCGTTCCCGTCGAACACATCGTCGCCGCGATTTTTTGTCCGATAAGCCCGGATTTTCCCACGCCGGAAATCACCACTTTGCGTTCCGCCGCAAAAAGAATTTCCACGGCGCAGGCGAAATTTTCGTCCAATCCGCCCTGCATCACGCGAAGGGCATCCGCTTCTGCGCCAAGCACGTGTTTTCCCGCCTCAATAATCTGTTCGTTCGTCATTTTGATAAAAATTCGTCGTTTGTTTATTTTAATTTTAAGCACAGATTTTCACGGGAGTTGCCCGCCTGGACGGGAACGTGAAATTAGCCGTGCTTGCCTGTGCGAATCCGTAACCGAAAACCCTTAGGCAAAAAGTTTGCGTGCGTTTTCGAGATCTTCCGCCGTGTCAATGGCAACGGGGTGATAATCCGTTTCAATCGTTTGGAAACTCATTCCGCGATCGATGAAGCGAAGCTGTTCGAGCGATTCGACCGTTTCGAGCACGGTAACCGGCATCGTCGGATGCGCTTCCAGCGTCGAGCGAGCATAGCCGTAAACACCGATGTGCGACCACCACGTGTTTTTCCCGCTCGTAATCCAGTCTTCCACGGGAACGCCACGCAGATACGGCACTGCCGAACGCGAAAAATAAATCGCACGACCGTCGCTCCCGCGAACCACTTTGACAACATTCGGATTCTGCAACTTTGCGGGATCGGTGATTTTCGCCACCGCCGTCACCAACTCGCAACGCGTTTCCGCATAGCGGTCGACAAGGGCATCAAGCATCGCCGTATCGACAAAGGGCTCGTCGCCCTGAACATTCAGGAAAAATTCGCCGGGCAACTGCGCAAGCACCGAGGAAAGGCGTTCCGTTCCCGAGCGGCATTCCGGAGAAGTCATAATCACGTCCGCTCCGAACGCCGTCGCTGCAGAACGCACTTCTTCCGTGTCGGCAAGAATCACGACTCGCGCCGCATTTTTCATTTTGCAAACACGTTCCCAAACGTGTTGCACGACGGGCTTGCCGCCGAGATCAAGGAGCACTTTCCCCGGAAGGCGCGTCGAACCGAGACGCGCAGGGATAGCAACGGTTGCTTTTACAGAGGTATTGGACATGAGATTTGGGTTTGATTTTCGTGTATTTTACACTTATTGCGAGTTCGCTTCAAGAATTGCTTCCCCGAGAAACGCTCATTTTTTGAGCCGCGTAAAAATTTCGCACAACGCCTCTAAGGCGCAAAGCAAAGTATCCCTGCGCTAACGGGCAAATTTCTGAGTCAAAGCCTCTTTCTTTTCTTGAAACTCGCGATGCGGGAACGTTCAATTCCGCATGTTTATTTTTTCAAAAAAAAATGACGACTTCCTTTCCCGTATCTTCCAAACTTTTTCAACGCGCCCAGCGGCTCATTCCCGGCGGCGTAAACTCTCCCGTGCGCGCCTTCCGCAACGTCGGCATGAATCCGTTTTATACGCAAAGTGCGAACGGATGCCGCCTTACAACTCCCGACGGGAACGAATTTATCGACTACGTCCTGACCTGGGGCCCGGCAATTTTCGGGCATAACGACCCCGAAATCCGTGCCGCAGTGCATGCCGCCGTCGACTGCGGGTTGGGCTTCGGCACCAACGCTCCCGCCGAAGTGCGCATGGCGGAGCTGATAACGCAGACCGTTCCCGCCGTCGAAAAAGTGCGCATGACGAATTCCGGCACGGAGGCAACAATGTCTGCCATCCGCTTAGCCCGCGGCTTTACGCAACGCACCAAAATCGTAAAATTCGCCGGCGGCTACCACGGACACGTTGATTCTTTACTCGTAAAATCCGGCTCCGGTGCGATGACGTTCGGGCAACCCGACAGCCTTGGCGTTACTCCGGGAACGGCGGCAGACACGTTCGTCCTCCCGTATAACGATTTTGACGCCGCCGAAAAACTTTTCGCGGAGCGCGGGAACGAAATCGCCGCGATTATCGTCGAGCCATTCCTCGGAAACATCGGCTTCATCATGCCCGAGCCCGGTTTTCTCGCCAAGCTTCGCGAGCTGACTGCGCGTTGCGGAGCGTTACTGATTTTTGACGAAGTGATGACCGGCTTCCGCATTTCCCTACAAGGAACGATGGGCGTTCACGAAGTGCGCCCGGACTTGGTTTGTTTGGGAAAAATCATCGGCGGCGGGCTTCCCGTGGGCGCGTTCGGCGGGCGGGCAGAAATCATGGATTGCCTTGCACCGCTCGGCGGAGTTTATCAGGCGGGAACGTTCTGCGGGCACCCCGTCTCGCTCGCAGCGGGCGTTGCGGCGTTGGAAAAACTCATTCGGGAAAAAAGCGTTTACGAAAAACTCTCCGCCTTCGGAAAAACGCTTGCGGGCGAGCTGACCCGCACGGCGCGGGAACGCGGAATCGCGCTCCAAGTCCCGCATTGCGGCGGCATGTTCGCGCTCTTTTTCAACGAAAATCCGGTGCGAAATCTGGAGCAGGCGACGCAATCCGATCCCGAAAAAGCGAAAAAACTTTTCCGCTACGCAATCGAAAACGGAGTTTTCCTGCCGCCCTCGCCTTACGAATCCTGCTTCATCTCAACCGCTCACGACGAAGCCGCTCTCGAAAAAACCGTTCGCGTCCTCTGCGACGGGCTTCGCACGCTATAGAAATCCGTCTAAAGCATACTTTTGAAAAAATCGGAAAGCTCGTTTTGTTCTTCATAAAAGACAAGGTGATCGCTTTCTGCAAAGTTCAAAAATTCCATGAGCCGTTTGCGCGACACTCGGCGAGATTCGGCAAGTTGAGGCGCATAGCGCACAAATGTCGCAGAATCTTTTTGCCGCACAGCGTGCTCCAAGACTGCGCACAACAGCACCGGATTTTTCGGTTCGATTTCTTTTCGCGCCTCCAAAAAACGTAAAGCCGTTCCCGCGTGCCCGCTGTCTTCAAGCATTCGTGCGAGTGCCACGGTTTGAGAAACGCTCAGCTCTGCGCTCGTCCGGGCGGCATGGAGAAATATTTGTCCGAGCTTCTCGTTCCCGCTTGCATAAAGTGCGACGGCGCGAATCCCCGAAAGGATTGTTTTCTTTTCGGAAAACCAACCCGGTTTTTCGCGGAAAATCTCGTCGAGTTCTGCTTTGGCTTTTTCCGCCGCCCCACAACGCAAGAGCGTTTCGAGATGAATTAAAATAAATTCCGGCAGGTTGATGAATACCTCTTTTTTTGCTTTCCGAAAACAAAGCTCCACGCTCTCCGCTTCGCTGCGATTTGCGGCAAACATGGCGAATTGTTCGAGGGCTTCGGGGGAATTTCCGTAACGTTTGAAAAAATCCTTTTCCGCTTCGCTTTTTCGTTCCCGCGCGGAAGCAAGGTCAATTTTTGCCAATACGTCAATAATGCGCACGAGCATTGCGGGACTATCTTTTGCCCGCGTTCGGGCAGAATCCAAAAAACGAAGTGCGATTTTGTCTTTTCCGAGGGAGTGCAAATCCTCAGCGAGCTCAATATCCGGCTCCGGAGAATCGACGCGCTTACGCAGTTTCAGCAAAATTTCCGCAGCCGCGCGAACATCACCGCGTTCCCGCGCCATGCGTGCGGACAAAAATTCCGCACTGGACGTTCCCGCGAGGGGAGCTGTGTTCAGCCGTTTTTCTGCATCCGCAAAACGCCTGGTCGCGATTTCCGCCTGCGCGGCACCCGCACAAAGCACAAAACGATTTTGGGGAGAAATTTTCTCGTGCCCGGCAAAAGTATTTGCTGCTTCTATCAGGAGGCTGTCTTCGAAATGAGCGGCGCATTGCCGGGTAAAAAAACGCACGTATTCCGGGTGAGTGAGCTCTCGCTCATTTTCCAATCCCTCGCGCAGAAATTCCAACGCATCGCGGGAACGCCGTTGCAGAAAGAGAACATACGAATAAAAAATGCGCCCGTCCGGCTGGGTAGAATCCTGCATAAGTCCTTGTTTAACAAGGTTGAGCGTTTTATACGGATCTTTGCTGTGCTTCGCACATTCAATCAGCACATTCGAGTAACGTTTGTGCTGCATCCGGCGAATATTTTCGGAAAACGGATACGCAAGCATATCGGAAAATTCCGTTTCCTCCAACTCGCGTAAATTCCGTTCCCGCAAAAACAAAAAAAGAGCCAGTACCAGATAAGCTACCGCACAAAGCACAGATAAAGCAAAAAAGATACGCCGCCAACGCGGTCGCAACGTCCATTTTCCGGATGCCGTGCGCCCGTATTCGGCAAAACCGAAAAAATCCTCGGCAGAAATTTTCATGCGCACGTCTTGTCGTTTTTTTTTTGCGCTTCAATCTTTCGTAATTTCAACGACCGAAATTACGTGTGCACCTGCGGCGGCGCGTTCCCGCAAAGGCTACGAACACCAAGCCCGTCATCAATGCAAATGTTGCCGGCTCTGGAATTTCCGAAAGAAGAATAAGTTGCCCCTGATCGTTAATTCTCGCATTCCAAATAGAACCGCCGTTGATTGTAACCGTCGTGAAGTTTGTTGTAATGTAGTCGGAAATTTTATCGGTATCGGGAGCGTTGCTGACGGAGACTATCTGATACTTGCTTTCTCCGTCTCCGTCCGCAGAATCTGCAATCAAATCCTCAAGCGTCTCCTCGTCCACCGTAATATTCAATGCCTGAACGTCCAAATTAGCTTTTTCGTTTCCGGATGTATATGCCTCAAAAACGACGGGAACGACGCAGACTTCGCCGTCTTGCGGTTTTTCCAGCGTTACATCTAAGGTGTGAAGGCGAATGTCCGTCGAACCCGTGAGTAAAAGTTGACCGCCGCTTGCAATAGTCGCGGAGTGAGTGTGTTGCTCTACGGCAGAAAGGTCTCGTGTGAAAATGATGTCTTTAATTTCGAGCGTATCTCCGGCGGCGATGTCGATATCTATTTTTCCGGAAATATGCCCTTCCGTTCCCGAAGACATCAATGTCCCGCTGTGAAGCTCGTAGTGCCCGTTTGCCCAACTTCCGGTAAGGTCGAGTGTGCCGCCGCTACCGCCGGCTCCCAGTTGGATAACTGCATTTCCCGAGTGATTCTCGGTCGCTGTTTGCAAAAGAGTATATGCGAGGAGATTTCCTTCTTCATCCTGAAGAGGTGTTCCGAGCTTTACGATCCCGCCTTCAATATTGAGACTACTGTTATTAAGGTGAGACGTCCCGATAGTGAGATTGCCGCCATCATAAACAAAAACATCTCCGGTTCCAAGTTTACCGCTTACGACAGACACGTTCCCGAATTCGTCCGTTGTATAAATTTCATTATCTTTTTTTGCAAGAGGCGCTCCCTCAAGATTGACGGTTCCGTAAATATACGTGTCGCCGGTGTATTGATTGTCATCCGTAAGCGTTAGTGTCGCGCCGGAGCAAACCCAAAGATTCCCCTCCTCACCTCCGATCCAGCCGTCTTGAGGTGTGTTTTGCCCGCTGTTTTGCTTCGGAATAAATTGATAATTCCCTGACGCAATGACAATTTCCCCGGGAGTAACAATACCGCCGATGTAAACGTAAACGGGTTCTGTGCCTGTTGAGTCCTCATGCTGATTAAAAACGACAACGGCTGTTGACGGATCGGAATATTTTCCTCGAATTGCTTTGTGCTCCGTTAAAGTTCCGCCGCTATTTGTGTCTTCAACCCACAGATTTTTTCCGCTGTTGTTGTTTTCACTGGTGAAAGCAACGAGAATATCTCCGTCATGCGAAATATATTTTCCGTTTTCGTCAACGAAACCCGAATTTGTCGTTTCTTCTGCAAGCGGAGCTACGCTGTAAGCGGCAGCGTTCCCGAAGGAGACGGAAAGAAGCGAAAGTTCGCGGGAACGGTTACTGCCGGGGGATGCCCCCCCCCCCCGAATTAAATGTTTCGAGATTGGAAACGCCGCTTTGCGTTCCCGCCTTCTTGTTTCCGTTCTGCTCTTCTTCTTTTTTTGACGAAAAAAGACGGATTATGCGCCCCGGACGCGTCTGCCCGAGCAGGAAGCGATGCCAGTCCGTGAGCGGCGCAACCGAAACGGGTGAGAATGTTCGTTTTCTCGTCTTCCAAAGGTCTTCGAGTTCTTCCTCCGCTAAAAGTCCGCTTGTAGGGACGTAGAAAAGTTTGATGCCGCCGGAACTCTTCCCGTTCCCGCCACCGGCACGCGGAATGTTTTTCATCTCGTAGGCGATCCCGCTCATTTCGTCTTCCGGAGACGAAGCATCCGAAATCAGCGGCAACGTTCCCGTTTCAGAAAACAAGTCCCATGCTAAAGTTTCTTCTGCAAAAACCGAATCCGCGACGCAGAGAAAAAGCGCAAACACGCCGGACAGATGAAAATACTTTTTCATCAGCTTGGCGGCACTCGGCAGAAAAAACGCACGTCCGCCTCTCCCTGCGGGGAGGGTTTTGTCAGTCGAAAGTTGCATAGAAATCGCAAAAGGTCAAAATTCTATAGATTTCAACCGGGGAGTAAAGTCGAATTTTCGACGGACAAAAACGAAATGCCGCTCCTGTAATTATACTAATTATGCGCTTAAGCGATCAGGAAGCGTTCCCGTTTTCGGACGCACCTCGCTTACGACAGGCGGAAACGCTCGATTGCGACGGATTTTTTCAGCGTTTCGTCGTAAGAAATCAGGCAACCGTTGAGTTGCACTTCGCCGTCCGCGATTTCGAAGCGGCGGGGACGCCCGTCGAGAAAACGACCGAGCACGGCTTGCGTTTCGCGCCCGATTACGCCCGAATGCGGTCCGCACATTCCGGCATCGGTTTGATAGGCCGTTCCCGCCGGCAAAATACATTCGTCCGCCGTGGGAACGTGCGTGTGCGAGCCGACGACCGCCGCCGCGCGCCCGTCAAGGAAACGTCCGAGAGCAACTTTTTCGGATGTCGCCTCGGCGTGAATTTCGACAAAGGCGGCGTCAAACGTTCCCGCAAGCTCCGTCAATTTTTTCTCTGCGCAACGAAACGGGCACGCAGTTTTCGGGCCCATGAAAGTTTGTCCGAGAACAGTAAAAACAAGAAGCCGGAAGCCGTCGGGCGCAGTCAAAATCAAGTGCGTCGCGCCGGGGTTTTCTTCCGGCAAATTCGCCGGGCGGCAGATTTTTTCCAATTTCGGAAGATCATTTTCAAAGCCGCGCTGATCCCAAGTATGGTCGCCCAAAGTCAGAGCATCGATGCCTGAGGCGACAAAATCCCGTGCGATGGACGCGTTTATCCCTGAGCCCGCCGCCGCGTTCTCGCCGTTGACGATGATGAAATCCGCCTGCGTTCCCGCGCGGATTTGAGCGAGATTTTCCATCAGAAATTTTCTGCCGGGAGCACCGACTACATCTCCCAAAAAAAGAATTTTTTTCATAACAAAAATGCGGAAGTTTCAGTTATTCCCACGCGTGAAGATTAAGCAGAGATTTATCGGGGAAGCTTTGATTTTCGGAAAAATAAATTGCGAGGCGCAACGCCGGTAGCACCGTTTTTGCTTCTGCAAGAAAATCGTGTTTGCGAATCTCCTCAAGAAGCGATTCCGCCGAACGTCCGGAAAGCTGGAACAAATCCGTGTATCCGGCGTCCAGCAAATAACGCGCGACCGCGACCGGCATGTGCGGCACACGCATAAACGCGCTTCGCAGAGCTTCCAAATCCGCTTTTTTCTTGGCTTCTCGCATCGGAGGAAAATTTTTAATTTTTGAAAATATAACAAAGAAAACGGCTAAGATTCTTTCGGGAGAATTTTTTCGAAAGAATCAAATTCGCGTTCCGACAAAATTTTTTCGAGTTCCGGCAAAGAAACGTCGAAAAGGTGAAATTCCTGCTTCGCGTTTTTGGCGACGACCGTCAAACGCCAACCGCCCTTCAGTGCCAAAATCTTAATCGTGCGGGAACGGGAACGCGCATTCGCACGTATCACGCCGCACGATACACGACAGACGCGATCCAACTTCGCAATCAGCGATTCCGCCGCATCGATAATACTACTGTGCGTTCCCGCGCGCATTTTTTATAAAGCCGGAAACGGGAACGTCTCCGGCATTTTTCATTTCCGGCTCCCGCTTAAGCAATTTCCCATTTATACGGATGCTTCGAAAGCAATTCGCAACCGTCCTTGCGCACGACGACGACATCCTCGATGCGGCAACCGCCGATCCCCGGATAATACAGCCCCGGCTCAATCGTAACGACCATGTTTTCGCTCAACGGCTCCGTCATCACGCTGCGCCCGCCGAGATTCGGAGCTTCGTGAACGTCAAGTCCTACCCCGTGTCCCAGCCCGTGGAAAAATCCGGTCGGCACGCCGTCGACAACGCCGGTTTTGTAGCCGGCTTCGGCAAAAAACTCAACGGTTCCCTTGTAAATATCGTAGCCGGGAACGCCGGCGCGAACGGCGGCAATCGCCTTGTCATGAGCTTTTTTTACAGCCGCGACCAAAGCGCGTTGCTCCGGCGAGGCTTTGCCTTTGAGGTAAGTGCGCGTCATGTCGCCGAAATATCCGGTAGCGGCGATTCGCGGGAAAATGTCGCAAACGATGAGCTCGTTCGCCCGGATCGGACCGAAGCCGGAGCAGTGGCAGTCCACGCCTTGATCTCCGGCGGCGGCGATCAGACCTTCGACGTTGATTCCGCCAGCGTCCAGGCACGCGTGCTCAATTGCAGCGCGGAGGATTTCGGAAGTCAGCGTTTTGCCCTGATAATTCAGAAAACCTTTTTTGTCGATTTTCGATTCCTTCAAAATTTTTTCTACCGCCTTAAAGCCCGCACAGGAAGCGCGATTTCCGGCGCGAATCATTTCGAGTTCTTCCTCGGTTTTGATCACGCGTTGAGGGAAAAACGGCGTGGCTCCTACGGAAAGCTTTACGCCGAGCTGGTGCAGCTTCACAAAAAGCCCGGCGGGAAAATCGGCGGGAACGCTCCACGAGGAGACTTTGTATTTTTTTGCAAAATACGCGATGAGTTCCGGCATGTTTGCGGACGGATTCGTTTCGCGCAATTTGGCAAGCTCCGCGCCCAAATCCAAAACAACATCGAAGCCGGATTCCTTGCGGAAGCGCACGATTTCGAGCAAGGTAATCGCCGCGATTTTTTTCCCTTTTGCCGTGAAAGCGATAAACGCGTCCCCGCAACTGAATTTCGTAAACCAACGCATGTCTGCCGAATTATTCGGAGAGGCGTAGAGAAGAACGTCTTTGCTTTTTTTGGATTTGGAAGGAACTTTTGCTGTAGCCATATTGCCGCACAGTATAAGCCCGCTCGTTCCCGCAACGCAAGCGCGGGCTTGGAAACGCGACGGCTAAAGTTGCTCAAAAAGCGAAGCGGGAACGTAAGGTGCCGGCTCGGAAAGATTTTCCGGAGAAAAAATCGTGCGAGGAAGGCGCAAATTTAACGCCGCCGCCACGACGACAAATTCGTCCTTGTCGCGCGTCGTGTCGTCGCGCAACTCGAGCTCGCGAATCGTGTATTGTTCCTGCACTTTTTGGACACGGGAAAGCGAAAATGTTTTTTTCAGCTTTCCGTCTGTTCCGAAAATTTCGGCAGAAACAAGAGCGTTGTAAACGCGGTCAAAGCCGATGCGCACGTAGGCGATTTCCGGGTTTTCGGCGCGAAAGGCTTCCGGCGGCGTCATTTTAAAAAAGTGAACGGGTCGCCCGCGGAAACGTTTTGTGCGCTCGTAGACAGCATCTTCCCAGTAAACAAACGGTGTCTGCAATTCAAACGGCGTAAAAATCAAATGCTCAAAAAACGGGTCCGTAGAACTTTTGTCCATGCGCACGGGGCGATTTTCCGCGTCCAATGTCCAAAGCTCCGGAGCCGTCCCGCCGCGCAGAAGGAAGGATTTTTTTACATCGCCCTGCTCTAATTCTATGCGAAGAACGGGAACGTTTTTTTCCCAGGTTCCGTAAAGCGTTCCCGCACAGGATTCCGTCTCGTCGCTTTTGCGCAGATAGTGCGTGATTTCGAATTTCATGCAAAAATCGCCCGCCATACGGTAGGCGCGAAATTCAGAAAGCACCTTTTCCGCATCCGATGGAGAAAGGCGGCGAAAATCATCCTGTGCAATAAGCGATGATGCCCCCAAAAGAGCAAGCGAGATAAATAAAAATCGGAAAAATTTCATCTTTAAAAAAAAGGATGATTAAGGTTGTTGCGGAGTAGGCTCGTATTCGAGTACTCCCATTTTTTTCAAACCGTCGAACATGAGCTCAGCGGCGCGCTGGTTGCGTTCCCGCTGAGAGGTTTTTGCATCCACGCTTCCCTTCTGAGCTCCGGGAACGATTCCGCCGAGCACGACCGCAATAACGCGGCGATTTCCCCGCGATGCCGTTGTTACGATGGAGGCACCGGCATTGGTCCAGCCGGTTTTAAGCCCGTCGCAACCCGGAAAAGTCCGCAAAAGTTTATTGTGGTTTCCCATCGGGAGCGGCTTTATGTTCAAACTGTATTCACGAAATACTTTCGCTTTTGCCGCGCTGTAACGAAAAATCCCCGGGTGCGTTTTTATCAGAATCCGGGAAAGTTTTGCCAAGTCCGCCGCCGTTGTCATGTCCGGCTTTTTTCCGGCGGCGCGGTCTTTTTTGGAAACCGGCAAGCCGTGCGGCGTTGAGAACACGGTATTTTTCAATCCCAGCTCCCGTGCTTTGGCATTCATTACAACGACAAAATCCTCCACGTTCCCGCAAATCGCTTCCGCGAGCGCGACGGCGGCATCATTTGCCGATTGCAACATCAGCGCGTAGAGCAAATCGTCGACGCTGTGCACTTCTCCGGCGGCGAGATGTACTTGCGTTCCGCCCATTTGCTGAGCCCGCAAACTTGCCTTAACGGGAGTCGAGAGTTCAATTTTTCCGGCTTTCACCGCATCGAGCGTGACAAAAAGCGTCATCAGTTTCGTTACGCTTGCAGGCGGATGCCTCACATCCGCATTGCGCGCTGAAAGCACTTCGCCGGAATCGGCGTCGATGCAAATTTGCCCGGCGCAGGAAAATTTTTTAATTGCCGGGCGAGGAGCCTTCGCGGGAACGCGAGCCAATTTCGGCGCGGGAGCCTTCGCGGCGGGAACGCTCCCGGCGGAAGAATCCGTTTCTGCGGCAAAATAACTCGACGACAAAAGAGCCTCGAGTTCTTCCGGCGAAATCAATTCCGTTTCCGAAAGGTCATCATCTCCCGCTTCGAAACTTGCTTCGGCGGGAACGGACGATGCCGTTTTTTTTTCGCTCTTATCGTCGGCGGAAACACCGTTGAATGCGAAAAGAAACGCAATGAGAACGGCGGCAGCGGCAATACCGGAGACAACGTATTCTTTTATGCGGGATTGCATTTCGTGAGAAGTTGCCCGAGCGTGCTCAGAACCACGACTTCAGCGTCGTTTCGTCCTCCGGCAGAATCTGATCGCTCTTTGTTTCGTCCAGCATTTCCGTCACGCTGTTGATAAGGCTTTCTCTTTTGGCAACGAAGAGCATGCGGTCACTGCCGAGAAAGTTTTGAACTTTTTCTAAAATCGAGCGCGGCGGGCGGCGGGTTTCCAAAAGCGGCGGAAGATAGCGCACCAAAACGGAAACGTCTTCGTGGCGCAAAGCATAGCGAATCAATTCCAAAAGTACGGTTTGATTTCCGTTTTCAAGCAAAAATGCGTTTTCATAAACATTTCGGGCTTCTTCTTCAAAACCGAAAGCATCGAGGCGGCGCGCCAAAACGATGAGGCGGGCGGCGGGAACGGATTGATTTTTCATCACGCGCTCGAGATTGATTTTCCCGAGGTTTGCCTGATTGCTGGAATAATACGCAAGTGCGCGCAGACAATCCAGTACGCCCTGGTAATTTTTTACCCAGCCGTAGTTTCCGGAATCAAGTTCGTCGAGTGCTTTTACTGCGTCCTCGCCCTTGCCGTTGAGAACAAGTGCCTCAAGATAAAGCAGTTCGAATTTGGGCAAATCCACGAGAGCATTTTTTCGCGCATGGTCGTAGATTTTTTGAACCAATTCGTAATTTTTTCCGTCTGTCGCGTATTGGGCAAAAACCAAAAGCGCGGCAGAGTCGTTTTGGTAGCGGTCAAAAAAGTCTTTCTCCAAGCGTTCACGATAGATGCGATTATCTTCGCCCGGGAACAGTGTCAGAATTTTAACGCGAATTGACGGATCGTTTCTCAAAAGTGCAAGGCGCGTCAGCACATCGCGGGCTTCGGAAAGCTTTCCGTCCTCTTTCAGATAAAGCGCATAAAGCAGGGAAATCTGATCGTTCCCGGGAGCGAGGCGAAGAGATTCTTCAAGGCTCCTGAGGGCTTCTTCCTTACGTCCGGATTCCCAATCGAGTTGAGCCATGATCACGCGTCCGGAAAGCGTTCCCTTTATTTCGTAAGTTTCCAAAACTTTCCGTGCCCGATCAAAGCGACCGCGCAAAAGATTTGCCTGCGCCGCGCCGACGGCGAGAATCAGTCGATTGTCGCGAAGTGCCTCTGCGTCCTCGGGAAACATTTTTTCAAGCACCGGCATTTGCGGAAGAATTATGTCTGCGGCGGAGGCAAGCACGTCGTCCTGTGCAAGATCCAAGCTCTGCCTTACAAAGAACTGCACATAATTCCTGTTCGTTATCGCATAAGGCAATCCCTCTTTCAGCATTTCGAAGGCTTCCTTTGTGCGTTTTTGGTAAAAAAGCAAGGAAGCAAAATCGATGCGCGCTTCCGGATTATACGGAGAGTAAATCAACCCGGCTCGAATGCCCTGAAAATATTTTCCGAAATCTTTGTCTTCGTTAAATTCGTCTTTCGCTTCGGAAACCAACCGGTCACCCAAACGCGTTCTCACATCCTTGCGAACTTCCCTCGAAAGCGGATACGCCAAAGCTTCCGTATAACTCGCCTCCCCTTTCAAAAAATAGAAGAAAAACAGCCCGATTGCGGCATATCCGAGCGTGCCTAAAACGGCGAACAAAACAAAGATGCGCGGCCAATTGAAGTGAAGACGCCACTTCCCGCTCTTACTGCGGGCATAAGCGGCAAACCCTAAAAATTCACTGTTTGAAAATTTCATCTTAAAAAATATTTTCTCTAAATGTTGTTACGCAACGCACGGAAGAGGGAATTAGGAATTAGAAACGGAGAAAAAACAATCTCTAACTTTCTAATTTTCCCCGTACGCGTCATTACCCGGATGTCTGACGCGAAAACGGTGCGTTCCCGTAGTCGTTATTTCAAAATCCATATGCAAAGTGCCCGGCGGGAGCGCATCGCCGATTTTTTCCGGCCATTCCACCACCCAAATCCACGGACTACGCATAAACTCCTCAAGCATCAGCGCCTCCGCCGCCTCCGGAGAAAGCAACCGATAGGCATCCATATGAATAAGCTGGCGGGAACGCCCTTCGTAAATAGCGTAGATATTATAACTCGGGCTCGTAACGGGCTGAACGATTCCGAGTGCACGCGCCAAGCAGCTTACAAAAGTTGTCTTTCCGGTTCCCAGCGTTCCGTGCAAAGCCAGCGTGCAATCTTGCTCCGCCGGCAAAAGAGCCGCGAGGCGTGCCGCTGCCTCCTCCGTTTTTTCGACGGAATCGCATTCAACCCACGCTCCAAAATTCGCCAAGATTGCGTCTGTTTTCATCATTTTAATTCAATGTGTTCCGCAAAAATTGCCTCGTGTTCTCCGAGAAACGTTTTTGCCGCAAGCGAAAAACGCTCCGCCGATTCCGTGGTGAGGAAGTTTGCGTTCCCGCCGCGCGAAATTCGCCCTTCCATTTCCGGATGCCGCGACAAATAATTTTTCAAACTCCGTGCCACACATTCGCCCTGCGGGAACGCATTCACGCCCGGCGGTAAAAATTTCCGAATCTGCGGAAGTAAAATCGGGTAATGCGTACACCCGAGAATCAGTGTATCTATTTTTTCATCACGGGAAAATAGTGCGTTCAAATGCCGCTTTACAAAAAACTCCGCCGCCGGCGTTCCCGTTTCACGATTTTCAACCAAAGGCACCCACATCGGACACGCCTCGGAAACAACGCGAATCTGCGGAAATAATTTCGCCAATTCGAGCTCGTAAGAGCGCGAGGCGACGGTGCCTTCCGTACCGAGCACGCCGATATGCTTCGTGCGGCTGAGCGAGTCAGCCGCCTCAACGGTCGGACGAATCACGCCGAGCACTCGCCGGGTCGGGTCGTCCGATTTCGGCAAATCTTCCTGTTGGAGCGTGCGCAGAGCTTTTGCCGACGCTGTATTGCACGCCAGAATCACCAGCGGGCAACCGCGTGCGAAAAGGCTGAAAACGGCGGTTTTTGTAAATTCATAAACGACTTCAAACGAGCGTGTTCCGTAAGGCGCACGCGCGTTATCGCCGAGATAAAGGAAATCATACGCCGGAAGGGACTCACGGATTTTTTGAAATATCGTGAGTCCCCCGTAGCCGGAATCAAAAATTCCGATAGGCGCATTCATTCGCAAATTCAGTTCTTATAAATCACGGTTTTCGCCGAGAGTTCCTTATCCTTCAAGTACGTCTTGGAAATCACGGAATAATCAAAGTCTCCTTCTTCGATTTTAAGTTCCGAAAACACATCGGCCGAAGCATCGTAAAGCTCGTCGCTGTCTTCGAGCATCGCCGCCGTTTCCTGCGCGTAATCAACGATTCCGGAGATCATTTTTCCGAGATGCAGGTAGGACAATCCGCTTCCGCCCGGCGGCAACAGAGCTTCGCCTGCTTTAATCTTGGCGTTATCCCAAGCCGAGGGGGCATCCTTGCCTTTCTTGTATTGCGAAATAATTTGGTCGACCGTTTCTTTCGAGCCGAGGCAAAGTTTGTCGCCAAGAAAAACGGCGGAAGCCGCATCAACCGCACCGTCTTGATCGAAATCTCCCGAAAACGTATAAATTTCGGGTGTATCCGCCGTTGACTCCGTTTTCGTAAAAGCGACTTTCGGAGCCAGCGTTTCGGCAATCTTTTCAAGCGCAACAGCAACGGGAGCTTTATCGGAAACGGTTTGCACCCAAACCGTCGATTCCGGCTCATTTGCGGAAAGAGAATACGTGAAGGAACCGTTGCCGAGCGCGGTGAGAATCGCGGGAACGTCCACATTTTCAGTTGCCTTCAAATTCATCAGCTGCATATCGACAATGCCGAAAAGCGGGGACGCTTCGCGCGCAATTCCCATCAAACGATTGACGAAAGCACCGACGGAGAAGCTCGACGCCCCGATGCTGACAAGGTTTTCGCTCGGCGGGAACAGCGTCGGCTTTTCAAAACCGTCTTTAATCGAGTCGGTCAAAAGCGAAACGAGACCTTTGTTTTCGTTCCAGGAAATCGCGCCTTCGGAAACCGCACCGTTTTCCGTATAGCTCACCGACCACCAAATCGCGTCTATCGATTCCGGCGCAAACGCTTTGACAATCGGTGTCGTCATGACGGAAAACATCGCCTTCGAAGGATCTTCCTTCATTTCTTCGGCGAGTTTTTTATCGTATTCCCCGGCGGCGGCGTAAATTTTCTTGGCAATCAAAGCTCCGTTCGCGCAAAACCAAATATCGGCATTTCCCATGCGTTTCCGCATTATCTCGTAGACGACGGCGGACGCGTTTATTTTTCTGCCGGACTTAATCGCCTTCGCAATTTGGCGCAGGTTCGCCGTTTTTTCAGCAAGAATAAATTTTCCGTCAACGACGGCGAAGGCTTCATCTTTTGCCTTTTTAGCGGGGATTTCGGATTTACCGATCTTAATTTTAATATCTTTAAGCGTTCCCGGATAGCCTTCCTTATATATTTCCGTGATTTTTTCCAAATCCACGCCTTCGGCACAGTCCGCAATCAGCGCACCGCAAACCGGTTTTTTAGCTTTAACCCCGGCATCAAGCAACGCAATCACCACTTCTCCCGGGAACGCGGCGGTGAGCGTTTCGAGCTTTTTCATCGCCTTCGCGAAATCCTGCGCTTCCTGATCCGAGGCATCTTTTGCCGCAGCCGCAAAAATCGGAGCAATGAGTTTTGTCTTCATTTCTACGGCAAGCGGATTGGTGTTCCCGTATTTTTCAAGAGCCGCGACGTTTTCGATTTTCGCAAGCGCCAGCGTTTCTCCCGAGGGCAAATATTTTTCGAGGTCAGCAACGGCAAACGGCACGAGCGCAGCGGAAGCAAATACCGTGAGGGCAAGTTTTTTGAGTGTAATATTCATTTTTTCTTATTTTCGAGTTTTAGGGTAAACATTAAAAAAACGCGGGCATTCTTCATTAAAAAACCGAAGCCGTCAAGTCATCGAAAAAGGAAACATCGCCGGGTC
The DNA here is from genome assembly GCA_017531845.1 of Opitutales bacterium. Classification (GTDB taxonomy): domain Bacteria; phylum Verrucomicrobiota; class Verrucomicrobiia; order Opitutales; family UBA953; genus Spyradosoma. The sequence goes on from JAFXKI010000007.1 coordinate 69,737, forward strand.
CCTGAAGCCCGACGTAGAGGCAAATTCTCACGGCGCGGGAACGCGCCGGAGCCTCGGCAAGCGCGATGAGTTTCCGCCAGTTTTTTGTCTCTCCGACGGGCAAAGAAGCCTGTGTCCGACCAAGAGATTTTTGATTTTCGTCGAAAAACTCAATACCCAGATACGAGACCGAACCACAAGAAACCACGCCGCGAGCCTGCACCTGCGCCACGATTTTTTTTCCGGGAACGATGCGCACGGTTTTCGCTAATTCCGCGCGCTCCGCCTCGCCGGCAACGCGAAATGCCGTTTGTCCGCTAAAGGGATTTTCTTCACTCGGTCCCATTTCGAGTTTTTCCGAAGCGGCGAGAACACAATTCCAGTCGCTCGGACATTCCAGATTTTTCCCCGCGCGCCAATCACCGGGGTCATAGGCTTCAAAACGTTCCGGCTCAAAGTTCTCGATAAAATCCGGGTGAGCGAAAAACACGGGAACGCATTCCGCAATTGTTTTCAGACGACGATCCGTGGCGGAAAGTTCCGGCGCGGATTCCGGATTTTCCGCAATTTCAGCGCGTTTTTGTCGCACGTTTTCAAAAATACGCCGCAACGCCCGGTTTATCACCGATTTTTCGTTTTCATCGGAAACCGTTTCCAAAAATTCCAGCACTCGCAATAATGCCGCCGGGCGCGGATCCGAAATTCCGTAAGCGGAAATATTCGCACGGTGCTGTAAGCCGGCGTAATTCGCATCGGAATAAATTTCCTCATATCTCCAAGCCGGATTTTTCAGCGCCGCCAAAGTTTCGGAAACCGAGCTCATCTCCGCCGAATCCAGAGCCTTGCGCGCAAAATAAGACTCCGCGAATTTTTCCGCACGGTGCAACGCAGCGGAAACTTCGTTTAATCGGGCAAAAATCCGGCGTTCCCGCGGTGTCGCGTTCCCGGCATTTCTCCCGGACAAAGCCGCAAATGCCTTGTCCAGATACGAACGGGCAACAGATAGTTTTTCCCGCGAAAAAATCTCAATACTGTTTTCGTTGTTCCAAGCCTTAATCCAACGGCATTGCCCGCCCTGATTTTTCCAAACCCGGCAACAAAAATCATAAAAAGCCTGCATCGCACCGGCTGCCGGACCGAACGTCTTTTCGTAATAGTCCGAAAGAATCTTATCCGGATTCGCAGTCGGATCCCGGAAAAGCTGAGAAGCCAGCCAAACCTTCGGCGCATCAAAGGGAACCACGGCTCCGCATTCCGCATAAAAAATTTTCCCGCCGTTGTCGTAAACAAATTTTATTGCTTCCGCCTGCTCTTTAAAGAACAGGCGCGGGAACAGAAACGGATTTCCGTAATAGTAATCGTAAACGCCCCAGGTTTCCGCACCGGAACGCGCCCAGCGGCGAATCAACGCCTTATCCTCCGCCTTAAATTTCGGGAAAATCCACATCGAGCGGTCCGCACAAAGCACGGGAACGACATTTTTTCTCACCGGGAACGCAGGCGTGTTCTGCACATCCATATACGCGATAACGCCAACGCTTTTTCCGTTGAACGCCCGCACCGCATCCGCCGTTTTGTTTACAAAATTGTAAAAATAATTCGAACGATCCGGCAAATTACGAAAATACGGCAAAGTACCGTAAGCCCGCAACGAAGCCTCGGACTCGTCCCAATTTGTCGAATCGTTGATGCCGAGCGCAAACATCGGCGCATCCGGATTTTTCTCGAAAAAAGCCTTCGCCGCCGTTAGAGCGACGTCGACCGCAGCCGGCTTTGTCAAATTCGGTTGCGGCGCGTAGTAGCCAGTGAAATCCGTGTATTTTTTATCCAATACCCGGGGCGCAAGTTCCGGATTTTCCGCGTAAATCTCGCGTGTAAACACGTTCCCGATATTATGCGAGTAGCGCGGCAAATCGCCGAAGCCGAGATGGACGTTCCACTCGGAATCACGCGTCCCGACAAGCCGCCACGGGAACGCGGGAACGTGCGCAATGCGAATGCGCGGAAACGGGATTTCCTCCAAAACTTCCCACTCCGCGCCGTCGACTCCGGGCCAAACAAATTCGATTCCCAACACTTCGCGCAAAAATTCTCCGACGGCGATGCGCGTTGCCGTCGGCGTTTTCCCGACGATAAAAACGGCGTTCCCGCGCGTTTCGATAACGTAGGTTTCGCCCTCTCCCGCCGGAGCAAAAATTCCCAGTTTTTTCGCCGCAACCGTGTTTCCGATGTAAATTCCCGTCGGAATTTCTGCGAGCGACTGCGGGTTTTCCGCTTCCGTTTCAATGGAAATTTCTTCGTCGGAATTTGCCACCCGTGCCAACCACGCGGAAAGATCGAACGCTGCCGTAATCTCGTCCGATTCCGTTTCGATTGCCGAGAGAAAAATTTTCCCGAAAACGCGTCCCTTGCGCGCTAAAAAACGTTCCCGCAAAGGTTCGATTTCGAAAGGATCCGCAACGGCGATTCCGGATAAATCCCAAGCCGGAATCGCATTTTCTTCCGCACCGCGAACACCCGCCGCCGCAAAAACGCCGAGAGCGAGAGCGAATGCGAGTGAAATTCTTTTTTTGTTTCGAAACATTTTTTAAAAAACGAAGCGGAGGCAAATGCTTACAACATCCTACTCTCCTTCGTGCTTTTCAGGCGCGTTCCCGCGAACGGAGCGCGGAATCACAAAAACGCGGTCCGCACCTTTGGGAATGATGATGCGCGGGCGGGAAACCTGCGCCGGAACGGCTTTGCCCTCAGCGGAGTCCGCTCCCGTAATAAGCTGGCGGCTTTGCAGGTCAAACACGAAGCGATCATTTCCCGGATGCAGCGCAATTCCGCTTTTGTCGCGAATGCGCGCGTTTCCGCTGAGCACGGCTCGGTTTTGCGGCGGGAAAATTTCAAGCGCGTCACCTTTGCCTTCAGAGCCGTCGTGCGCTAAGCGAACATTGCCCCGGCAAACGACTTTTTGAGCTTCAAAATGTTTTGATTCCGCTCCCGGTGTCAAGAGACCTTCGACGTGATCGCACATTCCGTGCGCGCCGCCTTCGGTTGCCAAAATCACGTCGCCGCGCAAGAAAAAGCGCGCACGCTCCTTGCCGGCGATCAGTTCCATCGCGTCGCATTCCAAATACGATTTTTTTGCGGAAGGTTCCTTTTTAGGAGCTTCAGCTATTTTCTTTTTCGTCAAAGGCAAATCCGCAGAACTTGCAGACTTGGGTGCCGTTTTCTCTTTCTTTTTGGCATCGGATTTTGACGGAAGCGCAAAAGCAAGCTGCGTTCCCGCCGCCTCGCCCGGAAACGTGAGGCGCGGGCGCGTTCCCGTTTCCGCGTCCGGCTCGACAACGACCCAGCACGGCATTTCACCGTCAGCGCCGGTTCGATCTTCCGCGACCCATTCCTTGAGTTCCACCGCCGGTGTAATTGTCGCACGCCCGCCGGTAAATTCGTAGCCGTTTTGGCGAAGCGCGACATCGCCGTCGGCGATAATTTTTCGGATTTGGGAAAGCCCCGATTTTTTTTCGGAAGATTTTCCGGAGTTTTGGTTCAACGCTTCCGAATCCGCGAAAACGAGAATGCGTCCGCAGGTTCCGCCGAGTTCCGCCGAGGACATTTCCACGTTCCCGGAAATATCAAAAGTGCTCAGCCTGTCTCCGCGCGTAAGCGTAAGATGGTCTCCCGAAACTTTGGTTTTCCCGCCTTCGGCAGAAATATTTTTTTGCGCGGAAGATACCGTCGACGAAAAATCCGGTAAAACCACTTCGACGCGCTTGCGTCCCGCTGCCTCGCCGCCTTCGGAATAAACCTCGATAACGTCCCGATCCAAAAACACTTCCACACGATCGCCGGACAAAGCGGAATTTTCCTTTGCAGACGTTACCGTCGGCGTTCCCGTGAGCGTGATCCTTTTCTTCATCGGAAAAACATCCGCTCGCTCACAATCAAGAATACGCCCGGAATAATCGGCACGCACATTTCCTTCCGCAACCGCCGAGCGCACGTTCACGGCTGCGCTGTTTTTTTCTTCGACGTTAAGAAGTGAGGACGGGTTGGACGGATCCGTTGTAACCACCAGTTTATCCGCATCAATGGCAATGTCGCGATCCGTTACACGCACGGATTCAAAAAGCGAAATCACGTTTTTATCCTTTTCCAAGCTCACCGTCATTTTTTTTCCGGAAACCACGGAACGCCCCGCTTCCGCAAACCCGCTCCCTTCCTTGCGCCGGTTCATAATCGAAGGCATTTCGACGGAAACAGCGACGGGTGCTGACGGAAGCGAGGCATTCGGGCGCGTCGACGCCACCTCGACAAAATTTTGTTCGATATGCCCGGTCGCCTCATCCCCGCGCACAAAAATTTGCGCCGAATCATCTTTCAGACACGCGTTCCCGCGCACATAAAACAGTTTTTTCTGCGGTAAAAATTCTGCAGAATCTCCGACCAGCGAAGTTGAACCGCGCGTGATGTCCACGTTCCCGCGACCCGTAATTCTCCGGACGGCACTGCGCCAGCCGGAAACACCGTCGTCTTCGCCGAGCGAGCGAGCGCGGCTTCCGCTTCCGGAGACAACAATTTCCAATGTCTCGCAAGTCATGAAAATGTCTTTGTAAGACACTTCTACGCCTCCGGAGAACATCAGCGCGGTTTGCGCGTCTTCGCCCTTAATGGACAGGCGTTTTGTGCGCACGGTTAAATCTTCCTGCGGCAGGGAAACAAAAACGTCGTTGTGAACGCGGATTAAATTGTCGTGCCCTTTTCCTTCCCAAGACCAGCCTTTGCCGCGCACGGTAAAACTTTCCCCGCGCACTTCCACCTCGGAATCGCTGTCCGCTTCACGTTTTTCCGGATTGAAGCGTCCGTCCGGACTGGTCATTTTGGCAAAAACTTCACCGTTTTTTCCGAATGTTAAAAGGCGCAGTTTGCGCAAATTCCAGCGCGTGCGCTTGATGTCTTCAGACTTTGTCTGCGGATCGGCGTCGGCGGCGTCCGCCTCCAAGCGCCACTGTAACTCTCCGGCATCGTCCTGGTTGTAGCCGGAAAGTTTGAGGTCCTCAATCGTTTCGATACTGACCCGGCGTGATTTTTTTTCCTTCCCGAACGCGGGAACGCTTACCGAGAGAAGAAACCCGATTGCCAAAAAAGAAAGACTGCGGACTATTTTTTTCATTTTCACCCGTGCATGATAAGCGGAATCCTCCTCCTTTTCGACACTTTTTAAGGGCTTGGCGCATTTCCTTTCACAGGTTAGATTTCCGGAATCGAAACATGCTTGAAAAATACGAGGAATCGCTGAAGGCGAAAGTGCGCGCGCTCCCGCGCAAACCGGGCGTTTATCTGATGAAAGACCGCCTTGGCTCGATTATTTATGTCGGCAAAGCCAAAAACCTCAAAAACCGCGTTTCCACGTATTTTCAGCCCGGTCGCCGCCCGATGCTCGGACCGAAAATCCGCATGCTCGTCGAACTCATCGCCGATTTCGAATATCACGTCGTGCGCTCGGAAACGGAGGCGCTTTTGCTCGAAGGCCGCCTCATCAAAGAGCTGAAACCGAAATACAACACGCTTTTTACCGACGACAAACAGTTCATTCAAATCCGCGTCGATTTAAACGCCGAGCTTCCCGCATTTCGCCTCGTGCGCGTGCGCACTACCGACAAAGCGCGCTACTTCGGCCCGTTCCCGCATTCCACCGGGGTGCGCCGCACGCTCGCGCAACTGCGCAAAAAATTCGGCATTATTCTCGGCGACACGCATCCGCAAAAATTGCCCGACGGTCGCTGGCGGCTTTACAACGACGTGCGCGCCGAAATTTACGGTCACGCCAACGAAGTTTCCGCCGAAGAATACCGCTCCCGCGTCGATGCCGCCTGTGATTTTCTCGAAGGCCGCGACCGCGAGGAAGTCGAACGCCTTCGCGCCGCGATGGCGGATGCGGCGGAAATCCGCGATTACGAGCGCGCCGCCATGCTTCGCGACCAAATCGCAGCGATTGAAGCGACGCTGGAAAAATCCCGCCGTTTTGCCCGCGGGAACCCGCTTCCCGACCCGACTACTCCGCTTGCCGCCGTTGAACAACTCGGCGAAATTCTCGCCATGAAAACACCGCCGCGCACGATGGAGTGTTTCGACATTTCGCACATTTCGGGCACCTTCGTCGTTTCCTCCTGCGTGCATTTTCGCGACGGCGTTCCCGACAAAAACGAATACCGCCGCTTCCGCATCAAAGGCTACGTCGGGAACGACGACTTCCGCTCCATGCGCGAAACGATTTTCCGCCGCTACTCGCGCCTGCACCGCGAAAACCGCGCGTTCCCGGATTTAATCGTCATCGACGGCGGCATCGGGCAAGTGCATTCCGCGCTTGAGGCGTTTTCCGAAATCGGCATTGAGCCGCCGATGATGGTCGGCATGGCAAAACGCGAGGAGTATATAATTTTTCATGACGGACGCGAACCGCTCAAAATGCCGGACGATTGCCCCGCGCTCCGCCTCGTGCAACGTCTGCGCGACGAGGCTCACCGCTTCGCCAATTCCTACAATGCGGATTTGCGCTCGAAAAAAATCCGCGAGTCCGTGCTCGACGAAATGCCCGGCTTGGGCGAACGCCGCAAGGAAGCTTTGCTCGCGCGTTTCCGCACGATCCCGCGCCTTAAAGCCGCGACGCTTGAAGAGCTCCGCACCGTTGAAGGCATCGGTGAAAAATTCGCCGAGGAACTTTTCGCGTTTTTAAAAAATATCTGATTTTTTGAATCACGGAATTCACCGAATCACGCAAAAAAAACGCGGGCAGATCGACTGTAAATCTCTTTCCGGCTCCTCGCGTAAAGACGCTGAGGCACAACGTTTTTTACTTTCAAATACTTCGCTGCTTGACATGAAAAATTTCGGCAAACTGGAACGCGCCTCACAACGGAGCCTCGATTTTCCCCGCCGCCCCCAAAACAAAAAAATGGACTTAGAAAAAAAATCCGCGTTTAATTCCGGCTTCCCCCTTAAATTCAAATGCGAGTGCTTATTACAGCGGGCGCGACCCGAGAATTTTTTGATCCGGTTCGATTTATTTCCAATCCTTCCAGTGGGAAAATGGGCTACGCGATTGCGGCAGCCGCGCGGGAACGCGGCATGGAAGTCGTTCTCGTCAGCGCGAATGTTTCGTTGCCGGTTCCGGCGGGAATTGATTACGTTCCAGTTACGACGGGAGAAGAAATGCTTCACGCCGTCCGAACCGCGTTCCCGCAATGCGACATTTTGATAAAAGCCGCCGCAGTCTGCGATTTTCGTCCCAAAAACTACCAGCCGCACAAGCGCAAAAAAGACGGGAACGGCATGGTTGTGGAATTTGAGCCTGTTACCGATATTTTGAAAACCGTCGCCACAACGAAAATGCCGCACCAAACCGTGGTCGGATTCGCCGCCGAAACGCAGGACATAGAGACCTACGCCCGCAAAAAGCTCGTTGAAAAAAATTTGGATTTGATTGCCGCCAACCTTGTCGGACGCGGGAACGTCGGCGCGTTCGGAGCGGACGACAACACGATTTTCCTGATCGGAAACGACGGTTTCCGAAAAGTGCTCGGTCCGGCACCTAAAACCGAAATCGGCAAATCCCTCGTCCGCGAAGTCGAAAATTTTCATTCAAATAAACTTTCAAGCTAAACCTATGAGCTCATTTCTCCCGAATTATTTTTTGGCGGCGATCGCGCTTTGCGTTCCCGCATTTCCCGTCATTGCCGGCACAGAGCCTGAAACACATGCGGCACTGACCGATGCAGAACCCGCCGCCTCGCAGGGCGAATACGTTGTTCTTGTTTCCGAAAACACGCTTAAGCAAAAAGATTGGAAAAAAGCGGCGGCAAAATTTGCCAAACACCATCGAGCAAAAATCATCGTTTGGCGCGGAAACGACATAACCAAAGCCCAACGCGCGTTGAAAAAAGCTGCGCCGCGCTACGTTGCCGTTGTCGCTCGCCCGCAGGAAATTGACCGCGTCTTCGTCGCCAAGCTCCACACGCTCTCACGCGAAATGAACGACGATATTTACGGCGATTTCATCTGGGGCATCGTTACGGGTCATGACGGGGAAACAGCTTCGGGACTCCTGGCAAAAGACGAGCCGCTGATTCTCGATCGCGCTCTCGGGACAACGAATTTTGACCAGCAACGTTTCAAACAAAGCTTCTTCATCACGGACTGGGGTACGCGCGAATTTGTCGAAACCGAAAACTATGTATCGAAGGAAAAGACAAACGCCAAGCCCGGCGAAGAAATGGTCGATATTTTTGCGGAGCAATGGGAAAAAATCCGCCCGCAATTCCTGATGTCGGCATCGCACGCTACGGAATTTAACTTAGAAATGCCTTTCGGCGAAGGTCTTATCGCCTCGGCGGGAACGGATTTTTATCTCGTTCCCAAAGGAAAAATGCCGGGCTTCCGCCGAGCGTTGGGCAACGCGGAAAAATCGGAGATTTTTTTCAAAACACAAAAGCTGAAGAAACTTCCCCGCGCGCAAAGCGAAAAAGTTTGGATTGCGGCAGGCAACTGCCTTTTCGGCGATTGCCTGCGCACACCGTTTTCGATGGCAGTTACGGCAATTTCCGTCGCCGATGTAAAGCAGCTCGTCGGCTACACGGTGCCGACCTGGTTCGGAGAAGGCGGCTGGGGCACCTCCGGGCAATTCTTCGGCGGGCATCAGGCAACAAGTGTCGGTCAGGCTTGGTTTTTCAATAATCAGATTCTGTTGAAAAATCTTCCGGCTCCGTTTACGAAATACCCTGTCCCGCTTTCTGCCGAAGGCATGGAAGGCATTTACGTAAACGGTCTTGCCTCCGAGCTCGCACAAAAAGGCGTGCGCATCAGCCGCGAACTTATCGGGCGATTGCACGATCGGGACACGGTCGCTTTTTACGGCGATCCGCTTTTCCGCACGCGCTTCAACCCGGAAGCGCCGAGCACTCAACCGTGGGATTGCCGCACCCGGCGCAACGGGAACGCACGGCTGTTCACAGTCAAAACAACCCGCGGGAACGCCTATAAGGGCGACTTTTGCCTGTGGTTTCCGGAACGCATTTTTGCCGACGAAAAATTTTCTGCACAACGTATAGGTGAAAAGGAAACCGCCGTCGCTCCGGATATTCTGACAGAAAATTTTGTAATTTTCCGGAATCTTGAACTCGGCGAAGGCGAAAAGCTCGAACTCGTCGCCCACCCGAAAAAATGAGCAAGGCGGAAATCATCGTCGGTACCTGGCAGGGAATTCTCATCCTTGCCGGATTTGTCGCCGCCGGGTTTCAGATAAGCGCGCTCCGCCGCGTTCCCGCGCAAGCCAAGCTTCCCGCGTGGAATGCGCCCACCTCAAGTTTTTTTGCGTTTTCCGGCATTGCCGTCTTTTGCGTTTTTGCCGTGGGAATGCTCTGCTCGGCTGTGGCTCAGGCAATTTTTCCGGGGCTTATTGCCGAAAAAACCGATGTCATTTACCTCATCCCCGCCACACAAACGCTCACCCTTCTCTCCCTGCTCTTTTTTATTAAAATTTTCCCGAGCGCGTTCCCGAAGAATTTGAACGCCGCTCCGGATCTCAGAACGCCGCTCTCCGCGTGGCTTTTGCCGACAAACCGTTTTTGCGTTCCCGCGCTTTTCCTTGTCGGCTTTTCCGTGTCGGCAGTCGCCGCGTGGCTCGTAACCGCAGTCGTTATGCTCGCCCCGGAATCCGTACAGGCAATTTTTCGTGAAAACCAAATCTTAGTCGAAGCCTTTAGCCGGGCGGAAAATTCTCTGGTTCCGCTACTGTGCGTTCCCGCCATCGCGATTTTTACGCCGATTATCGAAGAAATCATTTTCCGCGCCGGGCTTTACCGCTTCCTGAAAAGTAAAATGAGAGCCGTTCCCGCCGCCGTGCTCTCAAGCATCGTTTTTGCGCTTATGCACGACGCGCCGATTTCCTATCTGCCGCTGACCTTGCTCGGCTGTATCTTTTGCTTCGCCTACGAAAAAACGGGACGCCTCGCCGCACCGATTATTATCCACGGGCTTTTCAACGCCAACACCCTACTCTGCTTGGCTTTTCTGTAAAGGCGTTCCCGTCAGCGCGACCGAACGTGATTTTTTAACGCAACGCATAAAAAACTTCTCGGCGTTGCGCGATGCTCCTTAAAAAAATCCGTGCGCTTCGGTGTTTTCCGTGGTTCGAAAAAAACGGCGGGATTTTAGCGTGCCATATCGAAAGTACCGCGCCCTTCGAGCGAGACGGTTTCGGTGTCGCCGGAATCCGAGTTGTAGCGCATGGAAAGCACTTGCGTCACGCCGCGTTCCTGCATGGTTACGCCATAAATCGTGTTCGCGGCGGAGACGGTACGCTTATTGTGTGTTACGACAAGGAATTGCGAATAGCGCGTAAATTCGCGAACGATGTCGGTGAAGCGACCGACGTTTGCGTCGTCGAGCGGAGCGTCCAACTCGTCGAGCACGCAGAACGGCGACGGTTTTACCATGTAAATTCCGAAGAGCAAGGCGACGGCAGTCATTGTGCGCTGTCCGCCCGAAAGCAGAGAAATACTGCGTAGTTTCGTTCCCGGCGGTCGGGCGATGATTTCGATTCCGCTGTCGAGCACGTCTTCGTTTTGCACGAGTTGCAAATCGCTTTCCCCGCCGTGGAAAAGGCGTTCGAAGGTGAACTTAAAGTTTTTACGGATTTGCTCAAAAGTTTCCGTGAAAAGTTTTTGCGAGGTCTCGTTGATTTCGTCGATGGCTTTTACGAGTTCGTTTTTAGAGTTCCACAAGTCATCGGATTGAGTTTTGAGGAAGGTGTAGCGTTCCCGCAATTCGGCGTATTCTTCGATGGCGGTATGATTGACGGCGCCCATGGAGTTGAGCCTGTCGCGGAGAGAGGCGATTTCCCGCAAGATCGGTTGCCAGTCTGTGTTATCCATTGCGGCGAGGTCTTCCGGGGTAGGATCGCCGCGTTCCCGCCGGACTTTCGGGCGGATTTCGGCATCGGCACCCTCTTCATCTTCGAGTTCGTCAAAGCGCACCTTGGTTTCAAATTCTTCGTCGGCGAGCCAGAGATTTTGTTTCCAATCGAGCGAAGTAACATCGAGCTGGTACTCCGTGGAAACTTTTTCCGAAACGAAAGCACATTGGGAAGATTCCTCTGTGAGGCGCACTTCCAAAGCATTGAGGCGGGTTTCGCTTTCGCGCAAAACTTCGCGCTCGGACATTAGTGAGCGGTCGAGATTTTCCGCCTCGGCTTCGAACCTGCTAAGCTCGGTGCGTTGAGCTTCGAGCGCGGTTGCCGCCTCAGCGATGGTGGCGGCAAGTTGCTCGGCGCGGGAACGCGCATTTTCCGCCTGTTCGCCGAAGGCGGCGATTTGCGCAAACATCATTTCCTTTTCGCGATTGCGCGTTGCGAGCCGTGCGGCAATGTCCTCAATTTGCGAGCGCACTTCGGCGAGTTCTCGCTCAAAAAGTTCGAGCTGTTGTTTTTTCTGAGCGAGATCAAAGCGCACTTCATTCAGCGCGTCACGGCGAATTTCCGCGTCGCGGCGCAAAGCGGCGATGCGATTTTCGGCGACGGAAATTTCCTCCTTGAGCGTTCCGATTTCGGTTTCCTTTGAAACGAGTCCGGCTTGAGCGGCTTCCATGCGGGACTTGGCGCGATCGCGGTTGTCTTCAAATTCCGCCAAAAGATTTTCCTGGCGGGAAACGGCGGCGGCGTTGTCGCTAAGAGCCTTTTCCGCCGAGCGTTCGTCGGCGTTGATATTTGAAATTTCCTGAGCAATTTCGGAAGCGTAAACGCGGCGGCGTTCGATTTCCGTTTCGTTTGCGTCCATTTCCGCCTGAATTTCCATTGAGCGCTGATTGGCGTCCGTGAGCGCGTCGTTTTCGGCGATGAGGCGTTCTTTGAGTTGGCGCAACTCGCTTTGCCTCTGAAACACGCTTCCGCTCCGGTTTTTTCCGCCGCTGTGAATGAAGCCGCGACAATCGACGGTCGAGCCGTCGAGCGAGGCGACGAGCAGAAAATCAAAGCCCGGATTTTCTTTCAGATAATTCAAAAAATCCGCGATATAATCGCAAACGAAGCAACGGTCAAACAGCGCACGCACGGCGGATTCGAGCGTTTCGTTTTTAACGGAAAAGAGCGACGTTGCCGGCTTTAAAAACGCGGGAACGGAAAAGCTCTCCGCAAAGGCGCGGGAACGCACGAGCCCGGCATCCGCAAGATACGCGCTTCCGGCTTCGCGTTCGGAAAGAATCCGCGCCACGGCGGGAACGGAAATTTTTGCATCAAAAACAAGGGCTTCCGATGCCGCCCCGAGCAAAGCTTCGATTGCCGGCGCACTTTCCGCATCGGAGATTTCAAGAAGAGAATTTAGAGCAAACGCCGTTTCTGCGGGAACGCTTTCTCCGAGTTCTCCGCGAAGAATCGCCTTCGCTCCGGCGGAAAAACCTTCAAATTTTGCCTGCTGCTGCTGGAGAACGGCAAGTTGAGCCGACGTGCGGGCAACGACACGGTCAAGCTGTGAAATTTTTTGCTGTTGCTCGCGGAATTGTATCGTGAGCGCCTTGCCGTGTTCCTGCGCTTCGGCAACTTCCTGGCGCGCCCGCGCGTGCTCGGCTCGGCGCGTTTCCGCCACTGCCTGAATTTCCGCAAAGCGGGAAGAAAGCGCGTGACGCTCTTCGCGCATTTGCGCCAGCGTGTTGGCGATTTCGGCGTGGCGGGATTCCGACGTGCGCAGCTCCACTTCAATATTGGTAACCGTCGCACGATGGTGCGTAATTTCGCCTTCGCTCATCAGAAGCTCCTGCCGCTTCAGGGCAAGTTCGCGGTCGGCGGCGGCAAGCTCGGCGAGTAATTTTTCAAGTTCACTCCGGCTTTTGCGGTAAACTTCGTCTGCGCCCTCGACGTTCCCGACATGCTCTTCCTTGTTGGAAGCATTTCCCTGAAGGCGCGCCTCCAGCTCCGCCCGGCGGGCTTCGAGCGCAACGCTTTCCTGATCGACCTGCTCGATGCGTTCCCGCAAATCATTTTGGCGCACCTCCGCCATTTGGATTTGCGCTTCGGCGTTTTCTTTTTCCGAGCGCAAGGCAAATGCCATTTGCGTTCCCTGCTCTATTTTTTGGAAAAGTTCCGCGCGTTCGACTTTGGTCGCCGCCAATTTTTCCTCGCGTTCCCGCAAGGCATTGCGCTGAGAGTCAACACTTTCACGAAGCGTTCCCGCCTCCGTTTCAAGCCCCGCAATATTCGCACGCCGAACAGAGAACTGATAAGCAAGCGACGCCAAATCCAAATGCCGCAAGCGATGCTGCGTGCGTTTGTAGCGCAGAGCCTTTGCCGCTTGGCGTTTCAACGAACCGATTTGCCGGGAAATTTCGTCGATAACATCCGTGATGCGGGCAAGATTTTGATCCACCATCGCCAATTTCGCGAGAGCTTCCTTGCGCTGAGCTTTGTAGCGCGTAATGCCCGCCGCCTCTTCAAAAAGCTTGCGCCGCTCCGCCGGATTTGCGGACAAAATCTGGTCGATTTGCCCCTGCACCATAAACGAATAGGAAACGCGCCCGACACCGGTATCCATAAACAGACGCTGAATGTCTTTCAAACGGCAGGATTTTCCATTCAGGAAATAATCCGAAGAACCTTCGCGCGAAACGCGACGCACGATGGACACTTCGTTAAACGCCGTCCCTAAATCCTTTTCGCAATCCGAAAAAACCAGCTCCACCTCGCAAAACGGAAGCGGCTTACGCTTGTCCGTTCCCGAAAAAATAACGTCGTGCATAGAGCCGCCGCGCAACGCCTTCGCGCTCTGTTCGCCAAGCACCCAACGAATCGCGTCCACGATATTCGATTTTCCGCATCCGTTCGGACCGACAATTGCGGTAATTCCGGGCGCAAGATTAATGCGCGTGCGATCCGCAAAACTTTTGAATCCGTTGATGACGATTTCTTTCAGATACATGTGCCGACAATAAAAGTTCTGAAGATTCTATCCGTTCCCGCTTTCCCCCGCAAATTGAAATTTAGTGAAGCGACGTGTGCGCTAAATGTTTGAAAGCTGAGAAGCTTAAAAGTTTAATCGGCTTCGCCGAGAAATTTACTTTTAAAGGGGAAGCAAGTTTCGCGCGCAGACTTTAACGCCGCAGGCAAGGACGCCTGTGCTCTTTTGAAAGATTATTCCCTCGTTTTGCCTGCAAAACGAATAAACTCTTCAGCTCTTAAGCTCTTAAACTTTTAGCAAAAAGAAACTCGCCGCTAAATTTCTATTTGGCATTCTTTCTGCATAAACAATTATCATGGAACAAAAACAAATTTCCTTTTGGGTGCGCGACTGGCTGATTCTCTCCGCTTCCGTCATGATTGCAACCTGGGCGCTCGGGATTCCCGGCAACCTCGCAACACTCATGCTCACCGCCGCCATCATCAGCCTGCTCAACTCCTTTGTGCGCCCAATGTTGCTCGTGCTTTCGCTGCCTTTTTTAATTGCGACAATGGGGTTGGGAATGATTTTGGTGCTTTGGCTCATTAATTCCGTCATTTTCTATCTGGCATGGAACATTGCTTCCCCGGCAAATATCACATTCGCGGCTGCAATGTTCGGTGCCGTTTTCGTCAGTGCCGCCCAATTTTTTCTCAATCTCATTTTCGGGATTCCGCACAAGAAAATTTCCGTTTCCGGCGGGAACGCCGCGCCACCTCCTCCGCCGCAAGCCCGGCAACGTTCCCGCCGCCGTGAAGACGACCAAGACGTTATCGACATTTGACAAGCGAAAATCGGCGGTTGAATCCCGCACGGCACGCTCCCCGATTTTGAGCATTGAAAAAAAATTAATTTGAGAAAAAAATTTTCCTTAGAGATCAAAACTTTATGGCTACGAAAAAATCCGAAAACAAAAAATCCCCCGCCGCCGTGAAAGGCGTTTTCAAGCGCGAGGATTCCGTCAACAAACTCGTTCCCGCCGAACGCAAAGCGCTCGACAATTATATCGCGACCTACATGAATTACCTCAGTGTCGCGAAAACCGAGCGCCGCGCCTACTCGGAAGCCGTTCGCCTGCTCGAAAAACAAGGCTTCAAACCGCTCGCATCAGCCAAAATCCTCAAGCCCGGCGACAAGGTTTATCGCGGCTACCACGGGAAAACACTTTTCGCAGCCGTCATCGGGAAAGACGCCGTTTCGGGCGGCGTGCGCGTCGTCGGCGGGCACACGGACGCTCCGCGCATCGACCTCAAGCCGGTTCCGCTTTGCGAGAAAAACGGTATCGCTTATTTCGATACACATTACTACGGCGGCATCAAAAAATTCCAGTGGGTCGCGCACCCGCTCGCTCTCTACGGAACCGTCGTCCGAAAAGACGGCTCGAAAGTCGAAATCGCCATCGGAGACAAGCCGGGCGACCCGATTTTCATGATTTCGGACATCCTTCCGCACCTCGGACAGGCGCAAGCCGCCAAGGTCCTCAGCGAAGCGTTCCCGGGCGAAGACCTCGACCTCGTTATCGCCACCACGCCCTGCCCCGAAGCCAAGGACGATTCAGAAGTTAAGGAAAAAGTCAAACTCCACGTTCTGCGCATTCTCGAAGAAGAATACGGACTGACCGAGCAGGATTTGATTTCCGCCGAACTCGAAATCGTTCCCGCCGGAATGCCGCGCGAAATGGGCTTGGACCGCTCACTCATCGCCGGTTACGGACACGACGACCGCATTTGCGCTTTCGCCGGGCTTCAGGCAATGCTCGACATCAAGGGCGTTCCCGCGAAAACCGCCGTCGTCCTGCTCTGCGACAAGGAAGAAATCGGTTCCGTCGGCGCCACCGGTATGGATTCCACCTTCTTTGAAAATTCCGTCGCCGAACTCATTTTCCGACAGGAAAAAAATTATTCCGACATTATCGTCCGCCGCGCTCTCGAAGCCTCCTCAATGCTTTCCGCCGACGTTTGCGCCGCGCACGACCCGCTCTTCCCGAACAGTAGCTCGCCGGGCAACATGGCGGCTCTCAACGCGGGCGTGAGCATGATTAAATACACGGGAGCGCGCGGGAAAGGCGGCGCCAACGATGCTTCGGCGGAATTTGTCGCCGAGTTGCGCGAGATTTTCGACGCGGCAGGCGTCGTCTGGCAAGTCGGCGAGCTCGGGCGCGTCGACGTCGGCGGCGGCGGAACGATTGCGATGTTTATGTCGCGCTACGGCATGAACGTCATCGACATGGGCACACCGCTTCTGAACATGCACGCGCCGTGGGAAATCGCCTCCAAGCACGACACCTACATGACTTACAAGGCGTATAAAGCCTTCTTCGAAGCGAAGTAGCTTTTGCTGTTTCGAAGCAACAAAGCGTTCCCGCGGAATTTCCTCACGGGAACGCTTTTTTATCGCATCGGCAAAGCTTTTGCGCGAGGATGAAGCGATGAAATTTTCCCGAACAGTGATTGAATCCATGGCGGTAGAGCTTCCGGACGAAATTTGGAGCTCCGAGTTGCTCGAAGAAAAACTCGCACCTGTTTATTCCCGCCTCAAACTGCCGCAAGGGCGTTTGGAACTCATGACAGGGATTCGGGAACGCCGTTTTTGGAGTCGTCCGACACTCCCCTCCGCCGCTTCCGCCATGGCAGGAAAAAAGGCGATGGAAAAAGCGGGAACGCGCCCCGAAGATATTGATTTGCTCATTCATTCCGCCGTGTGCCGGGACAGGCTCGAACCTTCCACGGCTGCCTACGTTCACGGATTGCTCGGGCTGACGCAACGCACGATGATTTTTGATGTTTCCAATGCCTGCCTCGGCTTTCTGAACGCAATGGTGGTTGCCGCCAACATGATTGAGAGCGGGCAAATTCGCCGTGCGCTCATTTGCTCCGGAGAAAACGGACGCCCGCTCGTCGAAAACACCATTGCCAAGCTCAATTCCGACGGAACGCTGACAAGAAACTCCATCAAGCCCTATTTTGCCAATTTCACCATCGGCGCCGGGGCGGTAGCCGCCGTTCTTTCCCGGGAAGATCTCGCGCCGGCGGGCTCTCCGAAACTCGTCGGCGGCATCGTTGCAACGGATTCTGCGGCAAACCGCCTTTGCGAAGGCGACACCAGCGGGAACGCACTCGCGATGCAAACGGACTCTGAAAAATTGCTCGAAGCCGGAATCGATCTAGCCGCACGTGCCTGGGCGGATTTCAAAGCGGAAACGGGCTGGGACGAAAGCGTTCCCGCGCACGTCATCACGCACCAAGTCGGCGTACGCCACTCGTCGGCACTATTTGCAAAACTCGGGCTTGACCCGAAAAAAGACCGGCGCAGCTTTGACCGTCTCGGCAACGTGGGTTCCGTTTCTCTTCCGGCGACACTTGCACTTTACGCGGAGGCGGGAACGTTTAAGCACGGAGAAAAAGCCGCACTCCTCGGAATCGGATCCGGGCTAAGTTCGCTCATGCTCGGCGTAGAATTTTAGAAAACCGAAACCGAAAGCCGGTAATTGGGAATTTCCTTACGCAGCACGGAATTTTGCTTTATTCGCCGGCAAAAAACGCCGAGAGATCGCAAAGTGCGCGGGAACGGAACTCCGCTCCGTCCTCACGCGAGAGAAAAATGTGTTTGGCGCCGCGATAAACGATTTGTGTTGCGCCGAATTTTTGCGCGAAAGCGGTTTGTTGGTCGGCAAGAATATCGTCCTCCGCCGTAATTAAAAGTGTCGGCGGGATTTTTTCCAAAATCTCAAGCGGAGAAAGTTCCCGGCGCGATGCCGAAGCCGGACAATAACCTTTGCAGAAAAAATCCATGAGGCGCGGAGAAAGTGTCCAACTCTTTTCGTACGCCGCCCACGAGCCGCGTTCCCGCTCCGGCAAAAGCGTTGTTACGGCGTAGATAAATGCCGCTTTTTCCGGTGTTCCCGCAGAAAGCGACAAAAGCGCGAGGTGCGCGCCGGCAGAATCACCGCCCATAAAAACAGGCGTTCCCGCGTTCGTGCAAGTTTCGCAGAGATTCTTCCAGTAATCACGACACCACGCGTTGATTTCGGGAAACGGTGTTTTTTTCGCAAGAGGATAATCCGGCATGCGCACTTCGAGCCCGGTCGCGGCGGCAAGATCGCGCCCCCACACGATTGAATCTTCACCGAGCGGCACCGCCCATCCGCCGCCGTGGAACCACGCAAGCACACCACGCGGCTCTTCGGGGCAGGCGCAGACAACACGGCAACCGTTGACAAAAGACTCGGATACGGAAACGTTTTTCATTTTTTCAGCGAAGGCAATTCACGGGCGGCGGAGAGGATTTCGTCCTCGGCGGGAACGATACCGTCGCGCATCAAAAATTTTCCGTCGCAAATCACGTGGCGCAAAGCTCGTGTATCGGCAGAATAAACCCAGTTTGAAATCAGATTGTGGTTCGGGAACATGCGCTCGTTGTTCAAATCTACAAAAACGGCATCGGCGAGTTTGCCCTCGGCGATTTCCCCGGCATCGATTCCGAAAGCGCGGAATCCGTTTCTCGTAGCCCATGAAAAAACTTCTTCGGCGGGAACGGCTTCCGGATTGCCGCCGACTTTTGCAAGCAACGCGGCAAACTTCATTTCTTCGCGCATGTCCAAGTTGTTGTTCGATGCCGTGCCGTCCGTACCGAGTGCAATCTTTGCGCCGCGCGCGGAAAGAGTTTCCGCACGGAAAACTCCCGACGCCAATTTCATGTTGGAAACCGGATTATGGGCAATTGTAACGCCGCGTTCCCGCAAAATTTCAATTTCTTCGTCGTCGACATGAACAACGTGTGCGGCGACAACGTTTTCGCCCAGCACGCCGAGAGAATCCAGCCAACGCACGGGCGAAACACCGTGTTCGGCGACGCAATCCGCCACTTCTTTCTTCGTCTCCGAAAGATGAATGTGAAGCAAAACGCCGCGTTCCCGCGCTAACTCCGCACAACGCAACCAAAGTTTTTCGCTCACGGTGTAAACCGCATGCGGAGCGATTGCGAAGCGCACGAGCCCGTCGTCGCCGACGGCTCCGCCCTTCGGGAGCTCCCGGAGCCGTGCAAACATTTTCTCGATTTTTTCTTCGCCCGTAAAATTCGTGACGGTCATGCCGACGCAGGCGCGAATGCCGAGCTCGCGGGCGGCACGCACGGTTTCCGCGCTCTCAAAATACATGTCATTGAAAAATGTCGTTCCCGAGCGGATCATTTCGAGAATCGCAAGCCGGGAACCCTCATAAATATCGCGGGCGGAAAGCTTTGCTTCAAACGGCCAAATGTGTTCTTTAAGCCATTTGAAAAGCTCCATATCGTCTGCATAACCGCGCAGAAGCGTCATCGCCGCGTGCGTGTGCGCATTACAAAACGACGGAAGTATCGCGAGATTTTTCGCGGAAACGATCTCCGCATTTTCCGTATCCGAAATTTTAATACACGGAGAAATTTTTTCAAAGCGGTTTCCGGAAACGAGCACATCTGTTTCCGTGCCGTTCAGAAACACATTTTTAAAAAGAATTTTTTTCATGGGCAAAATAACGGGAGAAACGGAGGCTCTTGGCGGTTTTTCCGTTTCAATTCAAAAAATCCATTTCGCCGGCAATGCAACCGCGTTCCCGCGTAATGCGCAGGATTTCATCTTCTATATCGTCCGGCGGCAAAATAATGCCGTGCGGCAGTTTCCCGGCATTTTGAGCGAGGTAAACGGCGCCCGCGCTGTGCAAAGCCAACGTCGCATCAATGTATTTGAGGTGCGTCGGTTCTTCGAGAAAAAAATTCAGCGACCGCTTTTCGCCGAGCACCCGCGAGGCGGGAACGCGCGATCCGAATTCGTCTTCTACCCCCATATTAGCGAGAAGCGCCGGCGAAGCGACGAGTGCTTCGGGAACGAGCCCGCGATCAAGCGCACCGCGGATTCCCGTTGCGGTAACTACGGCGAAGGCGTCGGCAACGGCGAGCGCGGTTTTTTCGGCATCGCGGAAATCGACGATTTCGTCAATGCGTTCCCGCGTTTTTTCGGAAACGCTTGCCGGATCCGTCACGGAAACGACATACGCACCCTTTTGTTTCGCGTAATAAATCAATCCGGAGCCGACTTTTCCGCTCCCGAAAATCACGAGTTTTTTTCCCGTCCAATCCGCATAGCCGCGTTGCGCCATTGCACGGTAAAAGCTTTCGCCCGTTCCGAGAAAGGTTTCGATGCGTTTAATACGCCCGCCGTCGGCAAGAAAAACGGGACGATCGGAATTTTGGTATTTTTCGACGCCGGAACGCGTCAGCTCGGCGAATCCGAGACGCGGTTTCCATGCGGAAAAGCCGCCGGCATTGTCCAAAATCAAATCGACTTCAAAGGGCTCATCGTCCCAACGCACGACGGGAACGCCCGCCTCGCGCATCAGCTCCATCACGGCGGCATCATAGAGAATCCCTTCGCGCCAACCGATGGTCAACCGCGCTCCCGCCGCAAGAAGCGCGCGGTATTTTGTCATCGTGTTACGAAAAATCGGTGAGGCCTCAATCACGCGCAATCCTTCGAGCGGACGCGTTTTTGCCCAAATTTCCGTCTGATACGCGGCGGCGGGAAAATCTTTTTCCGTGTAGGCGGAAGCTAAAATTTCGTCGATTTTTTTCATACGGGAACGCTGGCTCTATTCGTTTTCAAGTTTGGAAAAAATAAGTCCGTCGCGGAAACCTCCGTAAGCGCATTTAACATCACGAAGGCGACCTTCAAGCGTGTATCCGAGGCGCTTAGCGACGGCGGCGGAGGCGATATTATCCGCGTCGCACTCAATAACGCAACGATGAATTCCGCAGGCGAAAAGCTCTTTTTCCAAAAGGCGGACAAATTCCGTAGCGTAGCCGTTCCCGCAAGCGGTTTGGTCCAAATAATAGCCGAATTCCGCCATGCGGTTCATGTGAGAAATCGTGTGCACGCCGCCCGCGCCGACCATTTTTCCGGAAGCTTTAGAAAAAAACACGTATTCAAAGGATTTCTGCGCTTCCCAGTTTTCGGAAAAAATATCGGTAACAACGCGCACATCTTCCGCGCTTTTCGTATCGTCGATCCAAAAAAGAAATTCGCGCAAATGCCCGCGGGAACGCTCAATCAGGGCAAACAATTCTTCGTCGTGAGCATGCGTGCGGCGGCACACAACAATTTTTTCGCCCGAAATTTCCTCGGGCAAAGTAAATTTTTTAAATTCCTGTAATCCTAAATCCAGCATGAGATTGATTTTTCAAAAAAAAAAGAAAATGTGTGTTCATCCGCTCTAAAAAACAAAAAAGCCCGCAAAGCTTTTATTTATCAGGCTTGCGGGCTGTTTTGAAGTGGTAGGGCGCCGGGGATTCGAACCCCGAACCAATTGCTTAAAAGGCAACTGCTCTACCATTGAGCTAGCGCCCCACTTCGGCAACCTTCGTTTAAACGAAAGTTGAGGAAGAATATGCCTTTTTATTTTTAAGTGCGCAAGCCTTTTTTTTTACGAGATAGACGAAGAATCAGAAACTTCTTTCAAGCGGCAAGTCCGCGTTCCCGTCAGCGGTTCCCGAAACGGCTACGGAAGCCAATCTCCGAATTCGGGAGCGCGTTTTTCCAAATAAGCTTTTCTGCCTTCGTTGCCCTCTTCCGTCAGATAATACAGCAGCGTCGCGTTCCCGGCGAGTTCCTGAATCCCCGCCTGCCCGTCGAGCTCGGCGTTGAATGCGGATTTGAGGCAACGGATTGCGATCGGGCTTTTTGTCAAAATTTCCCGCGCCCATTGCACGCCTTCTTCGTCGAGGCGTTCCACGGGAACGACCGTATTGACGAGCCCCATTTTCAGCGCATCTTCCGCATTGTATTGCCGGCAGAGAAACCAGATTTCGCGCGCTTTTTTTTGACCGACAAGGCGTGCGAGGTAGCTGCTGCCGAAGCCGCCGTCAAAGCTTCCGACCTTCGGTCCCGTTTGCCCGAACACGGCGTTGTCCGCCGCGATTGTCAAATCGCAGACCATGTGCAAAACGTGACCGCCGCCGATGGCGTAGCCGGCGACAAGCGCGATGACGACTTTCGGCATGGTGCGGATCAAGCGTTGCAGGTCCAAAACGTTCAAGCGAGGCACACCGGATTTTGACGTGTAACCGCCGGTTTTGTCGCCGCGGATTTTCTGGTCGCCGCCGGAGCAAAACGCGTATTTTCCGTCTGTTTGCGGATTGGCTCCGCGCAAAAGCACGACGCCGATTTTAATGTCTTCGCGAGCATCCGAAAACGCTTCGAGCATTTCCTGCACGGTTTCCGGCGTGAACGCGTTTCGGCGATGCGGTCGATTAATCGTTACGCGTGCAATGCCCTCGTCGCATTTTTCGTAAATAATTTCGGAAAATTCACGAACTTTTTTCCAAACGGGAACGCTTGTATTTTTTTCCATGATACAAAAAAAATTTTACGGGCGGATGATTTTGATGGATGCGCCGCGATGGTTAACGTGCATTTTGCGCACGCGCCAATTAAGGGAAAGCGTATCGCAGTAATCCGCGATTTCTTTGCCGAAGCTGTCGTCGTCATTCACGACGATGGCGACAATCGTCGGTCCCGCGCCGGAAACGTAAGTCGTTACCGCGTTATCGCTTTCTTTGACGTAGTTGAAAACCTTATCGCCTTCCGGAATCAGCGAAAGGCGGTAGCTTTGATGAAGCCGATCTTTGCAACCGGCGCGGATCAGTTGCTCGTCCGCTTTTTCCAAGCCTTCTACAAGAAGCGGCACGCGGGACAAGTTGTAAATACAATCCGAGAGGCTGTAGGATTTCGGAAGAATTTTACGCGCTTCCTCCGTCGAAACGCGCACGTCCGGCATCAGTGCATAGAAACTGAGCTTGTCGCTGATGGAATATTCGTGCCAGTAAACAAAATCGTTTTCGATGATGGCGGCGACGAAGCCGCCGAGAATCGCCGGAGCAACGTTGTCCGGGTGTCCTTCAATCAAGGACGCGATGCGCAAAATTTCGCCCTTGTCGAAATTAAGTCCGCCGATTTGGTTTGCCGCCATAATTCCGGCTACGATACAGGTTGAGCTTGAGCCCAAACCGCTACAGAGCGGTAAGTCCGTATCGAAGTGAATATTCATCGCGGGAACGGGACGACCGTAGCTTTGAAGCGTTTTTTCTAAAGTTTTATAAACGAGGTTGTTTTCCGCGCTCGCGAACTGCGGCTCGCAACCGGTGATGGACAAACCGTCCCCGCCGGTTTCAAACGTAAAGCGGTTAAACATATCGAAAGCAAGTCCCATCATATCGAAACCGGGACCGACGTTTGCGCTCGTCGCGGGAACAGAGATTTTAAATTTCATACTTTCGCACAATCAAAACGCAAAAGCCGGAAAACGTAAATTTCAATTTAGCACGCATAGCAAGCAGGGGAGCCGGAAGCGCACGGCTTTTTCCGGCGGGAACGCCCTCTCGTCTTTACCGTTGCGCGGGAACGCGGGATTTCGTTAATCTGAGCGGCATATTTTGTATCTTTACTCACCGACAATGAGCAGTATTTCCGCAGAAAAAAAATCAGATAAAACGCCGCTGTGGTTTGCGGCGATCGGAATTCTTATGTGCGCCATCGTCATTTGGGATCAGCAATACTGCTGGTCGTCCAAAGACGATTACATTTTCGGCTATCTCGTGCCGTTTTTGTGCGCTTTTGTTTTGAAAGAACGCTTCCACCTCTTGCGCGCGATTTTCACGGGCTCGCCGTTGGCGACGGCGACGGACGACAGCGGCGAACCGACCGACGAATTTTCGCCACCCGCGTTTATTCGCCCCGGGTGGAAAACGCCGTGGATTCTCGATCTGATTTTTGCCGCGGGAACGCTTTTCTCGCTCCTTTTGTTCGCCGGAGGCGGTGTCGGCACCGCGATTTACGGCGCGGCGGCAGTTACGACTCACGAAAACACGATGGGCTTCATCGGCACGGCATTCGGCTTGGTTTGGTTCGCTTCGGCAAAAGATTTGACGGGAACGCCGCTCGATTTGCGCACCCGCTTGCGCGTGCTGATGATTTTCGTTTTCCCGATTTGCGTATGGTTTGTTTCCGGTCCGTTTACGTTTCTCGTGGACAGCCAAATCAAAACCCTGCTCTTGGACAAAGTTACGGCAACCGTCGTTTATTTGCTCAATCTCTTTGATTTTTCCCTCGTTCAGGAAGGCAACATTATCGTGCTTCCGGGAGGCGATACCGTCGGCGTGGCGGACGCCTGCTCGGGAATCCGCTCGATGACGGCATGCGTCTTCGCAGGTTCGTTTCTCGCCGCAATTTTTCTCCATTCCTGGGGAAAAAAAGTCTGCTTCGTCGGCGTTTCCATCGTGTTTGCTCTCGTATTAAACGTATTGCGCACCAGCTTTTTGACGGTGTGGTCGCTTTGGAACGGCTCCAAGGCACTGGATTATGACTTTTTCGGGAACCCTACGGACAGCGTAAAATTCACGCTCGGCACCGTCCATGATGTCGCCGGATGGACGGCAATGATTATCACCTTCATCATGCTTTTGATGCTCATTCCGCTGTTCAATCTCAAGCTGACTAAAACCGACGAAGAAATGGGTTTTGAATTTGTAGACGAGCAGCCGCCGGAAGAAAAATAGTTTTTGCCCGCACGCACACTCGCACACCAAACACGGATTTTTCGGAAGCAAACAAAAATCCGTGTTTATTTGTATTTATCCGCAATTTCTTTTACGATTCGGCAAGCCCCCACCATGTTGCCTCTGAAAAAAATCCTTTCGCTCGCCGCCGCCGGCACTTTCCTCGCCTGCGTTCTCGCTATGCCGCTTTATGCGGATACGGAAAACCCCGAAACTGATGAAATACCTGCACTTCCCGCCGACTTGGATGCTTGGGAAGCCGCCCTCGACGCAATTTACACTCCGGATACCACGGAGCCAAAAATCCCGGTTTTCCCGGAAAAGAAACCCGACTCGAAAATCAACGAAAAGCGAGCCGCATTCAAAACCAAACTGCGCACCGTCAGCAAATTCAAAGAAAAATCCAAGCCGGAAGAAATAGACGAATGGTTTGCCGAAATTTTGCCCACGCCGACAGATCCGCTCGCGCTCAGCATCAACGCCGAGCTCCGAAACGAAATCAAAGAAAAACTTCCCGCTTACAAACGCGTTCCCGCACGTGAAGTTTTCCCGCACCCGAGCGCAAAATTCTTTCCCGGAGACGTTCCCGAAAAATTCAAACGCATCGGAAAACCGTTTTACCCGGATCCGCAAACGGGCGGCTGGCAAAGCACCGGGCTTTACGCTGCACCGGGCGAACGCATCAAAGTCCGCGTTTCAAAATCCGCACTCTCCGCCGGCATTCGCATTCGCATCGGGAGCCATACGGACAATCTGCTCCAATCCCGCCAGCGCTACTGGTATCGTTTCCCCGATATCACCTGCGAATACGGCGTGCGCGAGCAGTCCTTCGAAATCGCCAGCGCGTTCGGAGGGCTAATTTACGTCGCGGTTCCAAGAGGGAGAACTTCCGCACGCACGCAAATGATTTTCAGCGGAGCGGTCGAAGCCCCGTTTTTCCAAATTGACGAAACAAAACTCTCACAATGGAACTACGTGCGCTACGCTCCCGCACCATGGGCTGAATTTGTCGGAAAAAATTTCGCCGCCACCATTCCCGCAGACGAAGCCGCCGCCATCGATAATCCGGAGAAAATTATTCGGTTTTGGGACAATGTTGTCGCCGAGCTGGACAAGCTAACCTCCGGACCCAAGGAACGCTCACAGCCGATCCGCTTCGTCGTCGACATCGAATCGACCGCCGCCGCCGGACACGCGGGCGACCCGATTGTCGGCACCCTCATGTGGTCGCGCGGCTATTGGGACTTGGAGCATATTCGCAAAGAAGGCTCGTGGGAGCTTTTTCACGCCATCGGGAAAAACCTCGTCAGCTCCAAATGGAGCTTCTTCGGAGACCGTGACACGCCCGCCGCGCTTCTTGCGCTCTACAGTATGGAAAAAACAACCGGACGCAAAGCCGCCACGTTTTTCGACGTT
This sequence comes from Opitutales bacterium, assembly GCA_017531845.1. Taxonomy (GTDB): domain Bacteria; phylum Verrucomicrobiota; class Verrucomicrobiia; order Opitutales; family UBA953; genus Spyradosoma. Next base: position 95,683 of record JAFXKI010000007.1, read on the forward strand.
CCCGCGCTTCGCTCCGCCTGCCTCGCCCGCCTAAAACGGGAAAAAGCTGAAGAAAAAAACAAAAAAAATCTGCGGGAACGTCTAAAACAGGAAGAAAATGAAAAAAAATCTCAGCATAAGAAAATTCTGACGGATAAATCATCCGGAAAAGGTCGGCGGGAACGCCAAAAAGAAGCCGACGAAGCGGATATCGAAGACAACTGGCAGGACCCCGGCGTGCCCTTTCAACGCCTCGCCGCCTACATTCCCGTCATCGATGCATGCGGCTGGGAACCGATTGAAAAACTTTTTAAATTCTACACCGTGCGCAACCGCCTCCCTCTCGATACAGAAGAGGAAAAACAGCGCACCTTCGTCATGCTGTGGTCGCAGGCCACGAAAAAAAATCTCTCACCGCACCTCGAAAAATTCGGCTTCCCCAAGCAAAACGGCGGCGGGAATTATGCGGATTTCGTCCCCAAAACACAGGCAAGTGGAGATACGCCCCACTCGGAAAGCGACGCAACCGGCTTTCTCGGCTATTCGCCGTTCCCGACTATCGCCGTGCTGAACGAAAACTACCGGGTTCCCCAACTTCCCAAAGCGGAAAAAGAAAATCTTTCTCCCTTCGGCACGGCTTCTGAAGAAAACGACGAAGAGCCGGACGCGGAAACCGAGGAAGAGTCCGGCTACGATCCCGAAGCCGACGAGGAGCTTCCGGGCAACGTTCCCGTCGAAGAAGCGGCAGACGCCTCTCCCGAAAATTACAACCCGGAGAAAGCTAATTTCGATGAAATTTAATAAACAACTAAACGCCGCACACACAGCCATTTTTCTCTGCGGCGGAAGCGGAACGCGGATGCGCGGAAGCGTGGCTGACAAAATTCTGGCTCCGCTCGCGGGAACGCCGGCACTCGCCTACTCACTGAAAGCCTTTGAAACCACCGGGATTTTCTCCCGCGCCGTTTTCGTTTTTCGCGACGAAGCTCAAAAAAACGAAATACAAAAAATCGCCGAAAAATTTTCTCCTGCACTCGCCGCAAACGCCCTTTTTTGCAAAGGCGGGAAAGAGCGGAAAGACTCCGTTTTAAACGGGCTTCGAACCGCCGCAGGCGCGGGCGGAAATGCGGCGGGAACGCTCGCTTTTATCCACGACTGCGCCCGCCCGCTGATTTCCACAGAAAACCTGCTCAAGCTCGCCGACGTCGCACAGCGCGAAGGCGGTGCCGTGCTCGCGCACCGTTGCAAAAATACCGTCAAACGCGTCCCCGCAGGCACGACTCCGGAAACGGCATGCCGCACGGAAGACCTTGATCGGGCACGACTCTGGGAAACGGAAACCCCGCAAGTATTCCCGCTCGAAAAAATTTTCTCTGCATATCAAAAAATTAATGATGAAAATATTTTTGTAACAGATGACGTCGCCGCCGCCGAAGCTGCCGGCGTTCCCGTCGCCATCGTCGAAAACCTCTCTCCCAATCCCAAGATCACCGTTCCCGAAGATCTCATTTTCTGCGAAGCAATCCTCGAAAAAAATAGCACGCAAACACCCGCGAGCCGGAAACCTTTCCGATTTTTGCAAGCACGCAATTCGGCAAAAGACGTTCCCGCCAAGATCCTTTGAGTTTGACAGTCTCACGAAAAAAGAATTTCTTTGGCTCTTCTTTAAAGCGTTTTCGCTTGAGACAAAATTTGCCCAGGTGGTGAAATTGGTAGACACGCAGGTTTCAGGTACCTGTGCCGCGAGGCATAGGGGTTCGAGTCCCCTCTTGGGCACCATTTCAAAACAGCCCGCAAGCCGCATAAATACAAGGCTCGCGGGCTTTTTCGTAAATTTTTGTTGCAGCACGTTTTGAGTGCTAAGCGAAATTTGATTTCACACAAGACTTAACGTTCTCGCGCAAAGACGCCAAGACGCGAAAAAAAATACTTTGCTGTAAAAAAATCCGTGTAATTCCGTGTTCATCCGTGGTTCCGAAAACTTCGCGGCTTTGCGGCTTCGCGCGAGAAAAAAAACGTTCCCGCGACCGAAGCCGCGGGAACGCTCTCACTTAATATAATTATGAATTAATATATTACTAAATTATTTGCGGCGGCGACGCGATGCCACCAACGCCAAGGCTCCAAGCCCCGCAAGCATCCCAAACGCCGACGGCTCGGGAATTACATTGCTATCCAATTTCGAAATCGAGATATCATAAATTTTTTCCGCACCGCCGTTTGTCCAAAAACGAGAAGACCATTTCGTATTTCCGAATGTTTGCTCTCCATTTATAAGTCCAGTTGCCCCATTCGTTTCCGTGGGATAGGAGTCGGTTGTTAATCCGCTAACTTTTTCCGAACTGCTTTTGTCCCCGGATGAGACCGTAAAGGTTCCGCCGGAAAAAGTTCCGTCTTCTAAAACATCGGCAACAAAAGAAACGGTTATCAAATCTGACTTTTGCCCGGCAGTCAAAATTCCGTCGAGAGAAATGTTTGTATTCGTAAGTTCAATTCCGCCGTCAGCTTTAGTTTTCAAAACATATCCGGAAAATCCGCCATTGCCTTTTCTTGTTGTTGAAAAAACACCGGCAGAAGCGAGCACCGAATCCGTCAACGAAAACGATACAGACCAGCTATCTAAAACAGAATAGCCTTCTCCGGAATTAGACCACGCCGTGTAAGCATTTCCGGATTCCACTTTATTCCCGGATGGGCTTGTTAATGTCAGTTTTTCCGGGTCCGCATTTGCGAGGGCGGTTCCTGCGGAGAGGAGTGCCGCGATTGTAATGTATTTTTTCATGTTATGTTTTTTTTGGGGGTTATTTTTATTTGTAAATTGAGCGAGATTTTATTTCTCCGATTTGACTCAATTTCCAACCTGTGTTTTAGCAAAAAAAAAAACGTAGCCGTCAACATATTACTACCAAATAAGTATACTTTAAAATTCTTTGAAAAATTCATTTTTTTCTGAAGAACGCTCAAGTTGCCGGCTCCCGCTTACCGATTTTCCGATTCGGCAAAATTTGATTCCGATGCCTTTTTCAGCCGCCGCACACGGCGGGTGTATATTTGGTGGGCCCAGCAGGATTCGAACCTGCAACCAAGGGATTATGAGTCCCCTGCTCTAACCGTTGAGCTATAGGCCCTGCAAAAGGAAAGCCGGAATTTTTGCGGAAAAGTCTCTCTTACGCAAGTGGAAAGCTTTTTTAATCACGGTTCCCCTTCTTATTCATCCGCAGGCGGATCGAGAAGATTTACGAAGAGAAACGAAAGGAAAAAGGGAAGCCGCGAATAAAAGATTCGCACGGGAGGGTGCGTCTTTCGGGGCGTTGAAATTAGGCGAAACGGCTGTTATTCTTTCGTAGTTTTCGTGTTTATTCGCTTGCCTCAAAAATACGTTCACCAGATAATGAGAAGGCTCAAGTTTTTCTGATTCCCCACCCTACAGCTATGCCCAGAGCCCTTTCAAAGAACCGCATCCAGAAAAGCATTTTTCAATTTTCGGTTTTTGCCGAAAACAAAATCGGGTGTCTGAATCTCATCACGGAATCTCTTATTGAAAGCGGAGTCCACGTCCTTGGTATGAGTTGTCTTGACCAAACGGACTGTGCCATCATTCGCTTTTTGCCCGATTACGCGGAGGCTGCGGAAAAATTTCTAAAGAAAGCAAAAATTTCCTACACCAAAAACCGCGTTCTCGCCGTCGATTTCGCCTGCCCTGACGATTTGGTCAAAATCACGCAGGCGTTGTGTCAGGCGGAGATAAATATTCACTATCTTTATCCGTTGTTCTGCCGTCCGAACGGTGCATGCGGAATTGTCCTTTCCACAGACGACACGGAACTTTCCCGCAGTGTTCTTTCCGGCTACGGAATTCGCGTGCTTGAGCTTGACGATCTTGCCCGCTGATTCTGCCCACCTCTCCCGAAAAGTCGCGTTCCCGTTTATTCTTTTATTTATTTACCACACAGCTTGTAATCTTATGAAAAAATCAATCTCCGGAATTTGTTTTACGCTTGCCCTTGCCTCTCTTTTACAGGCGGCACCCAAAATCGAGTCTGAAAACTGGATTTGGTCGGACGTTCCCGCACAAAGTTTTAATGCTGACTGGAGCATTCCCGCCGACAATGTCGGTGCCGGCAAAGGCTGGGAACCGGAAGGTTATCCCGTCGGCAACGGACGCATCGGTGCCATGATTCTCGGGAACGCAGAGCGGGAACGCATCGCGCTGAACGAAATTTCGCTTTGGACGGGCGGCGAAAATGCGGGCGGCAACTGTTCCGGCTACAGCTACGGACCGACCGCCGGGAGAAATGCTTTCGGAAGTTATCAGCCGTTCGGGGATCTTTTGATCGAATCGCCCGGGCTTGATACGCCGAAAAACTTCGTCCGTGCTCTCTCGCTCGCCGAAGGCATTGCTTACACTTCGTTTAAAAAAGACGGGGTGGAGTACACTCGGGAAGTTTTCGCAAGCTCTCCTCAAGACGTTATTGCCGTCGTTTACCGGGCTTCAAAAAAAGGAAAAATCACCGCCAATATCGCGCTTTCGCCCAACCACACTGCAAAACTTTCCGCAACCGGGAACGTGCTGACCATGTCGGGAACGCTCGCCAACGACTTGAATTTTGCAGCACATGTTTCCGTCATCGCTGAAGGCGGAACGGTTTCCTCAAGCGGAGGAAGTGAAAAAATCGAGGTCTCCTACACCGGCAAGGGAGACAATATGCAGGCGAATTTTGACCGGAATAAACTCCCGAAAATTTCCGTCAAAAACGCAGATGCGCTCGTCATCCTCGTTGCCATGAACACCGACTATGTGATGAACGAAAAGAAAAATTGGAAAGGCGCAGACCCCGTGAAAACATCGGCGGGAACAGTCGCCGCCGCTGCAAAATTACCGGCGGATGCCATGCGCAAAAAGCACGTTGCCGCCCACGCGAAACTTTTCAACCGTTGTAAAATCGACCTCGGCGCAACCGACAAGAAAACCGCCGCTCTTCCGACCGCTCAACGCATTAAAAATTATGTGACCTCCAAGGACGATCCCGATCTTGAGGAAACTCTGTTCCAATTCGGTCGCTACGCGCTGATGTCTTCTTCAAAAAATTCCCTTCCCGCCAATCTCCAGGGACTTTGGAATCACAAAGTCCACGCGCCCTGGGCAAGCGATTACCACAACAACATCAATATTCAGGAAGCCTACTGGCCGGCAGAAGTTACCAACCTGCCGGAATGCCACATGCCGCTTCTGAACTACATCGTCGAAACCGCACCCGCTTCTCGGGAAATGACGAAAAAACAGTTCGGCGAAAATCATCGCGGCTGGACCACGCGCATTTCGCAAAATCCCTGGGGCTGGGGCGGATGGACAAAGTGGAATATTCCGATTAACGCATGGTATGCCCTTCACATGTGGGAGCACTATCAGTTCACCCACGATAAGGAATTTTTGAAAAAACAGGGCTATCCGATGATGAAGGAAGCCTGCCAATTCTGGGAAGACCACCTCAAAGAGCTCGGAAAAGACGGTAAAGGCTTCCATTCCGGAGAAGCCGGCGTTGATCTCGAGCAGCTCAAAGGAATGCCCGCGGGAACGCTCGTCGCACCGAACGGTTGGTCGCACGAATGGGGTCCGACGGAAGACGGCGTCGCTCACGACCAGCAACTCGTTCGCGATCTTTTCAGAAATACCATCGCCGCCGCAAACGTTCTCGGCGTAGACACCGCCTGGACAAAGAAGCTACAGGAAAAACTCGAACGCGTGGCGCCGGATAAAATTTCCAAAAACGGCTACCTGCAAGAATGGATTATTGACCGCCCGGACAAAGTGAGCGGGCATCGCCACACTTCTCACCTGTTCGCCGTTTATCCGGGAAGCGAAATCTCTTTCGCGAAAACACCCGAACTCGCGGAAGCCGCAAAAAAATCTCTCGAACTGCGCGGCACGACCGGAGACTCCCGCCGTTCGTGGTCCTGGCCCTGGCGTACCGCACTTTGGGCGCGCTTTAAAGAAGGGGATAAAGCTCACGAAATGATTGAGGGACTGTTCCAGCACAACCTGCTCCCGAACATGCTCACCACGCACCCGCCTTTCCAAATGGACGGCAATTTCTCGTTCCCGGCAGGCGTCTCCGAAATGCTTTTACAATCCCACGCCGGACAAATCGAACTGCTCCCCGCTCCCTGCAAAGCCTGGCAAAACGGACAGGTTCGAGGCATGAAAGCCCGTGGAAACATCACCGTTAATTTCGACTGGAAAAACGGGCGCGTAACTCGTTACAGCCTGCTTTCGCCCACGCCGCAAAAGGTCAAAGTCGTCATCAACGGAAAAACCAAAGAAATCACCACTCAAGCATTCCCGACCAAGAAAAAAACAAAAACGGCGCCCAAGAAAAAAGCAAAGACGACGCCCAAGAAAAAAGCAAAATCCGCAAAACCGACGGCAAAATCCGCAAAAAAATAGCCTATGCATTCGCTCTCAAAGTTTTTGCCTGATGATTTCGATCCGAGCGGCGGGCTCACCCTACTCTCCGGAAAAGGAACGTATCCCAAGCTCGTTGCAGAACGCGCGCGTGCCGCCGGAGTCGACGTCTCCCTCATCGCCATTGTCGACGAAGTGGACGACGATTTTGTCGCCACATTCCCGAAGGATCGCGTTCATTGGATAAAAGTCGGACAACTCGGAAAATTTCTCTCCGCCTTAGAAAAACTGCGTTCCCGCTATTTCATGATGGCGGGACAAGTTGCGCCCAAACGCCTTTTCAGCGGTCTCGTCCCTGACCTGAAAGCCGCGCTGATTCTCGCCCGACTCAAGGAGCGCAATGCTCACACCATTTTCGGTGCCATCGCCGATGAAGCCGAAAAAATCGGTGTCGCACAACTCGACGCGCGCTCGTTCATGGACGACCAACTCGCGACGGCGGGAACGCTCGTCGGAAAAGAAAAAAACATTGAACCCTTCGCGCTCGAATACGGCGTCAAAATCGCCAAAGAATGCGCGCGCCTCGACATCGGGCAAGGTGTCGTCGTTTCCGGCGGAACCGTTACCGCCGTCGAGGCCTACGAAGGAACGGACAAAATGTTGCGCCGCTGTGTCGATATTCCGAAAAAAAATCCGCTCTACGTCAAGACCGTCAAGCCCGGTCACGATTACCGCTTCGACGTTCCCTGCTTCGGCTTGCGCACGCTCGAAAGCATGCAAATCGGCGGTATCGCCGCCGCCGCGCTTGAGAAAGATAACGTCGTTATTCTCGATAAGGAAAACGTTTTTGCCGAAGCGCGCCGAAAAGGCATCACCATCGTCGGCTACGAGTAAAACGGATTGTCGCGAGTAAAGTCGACACGCACCGTTCCCGCGCAAAGCCGCAAGGAATCGCAAAGTTTTTTTTCAAAAGTCGCTTCGCCGAACTCAGCGGCGTTGCGGATTCTTGCGAAAAAAAAATCGTTAAATCCGATTCGTCCGTAAAAAATGACTCAAGGGCGAAGGCGAACTTTCTCCGCCTTGAGAATTCCTTACGCTTTTTTTGCGCGGCGGGAACGCACGGCTTCAGCAAGCACTTCGAAGATTTCCGTCGTAGTCGCCGTCGAAATACACGCATCCGTGATACTTTGTCCGTAAACACAGGAGCCTTTTTCTTCGCACCGATAATCCTGACGTCCTTCGACAAGATTGCTCTCAATCATCACGCCGGCAATCGCGCTTTGTCCGGAAGAAATTTGCGCCGCAAGTTCTGCGGCAACTTGCGGCTGGCGTCTGTAATCTTTTTTACTGTTCCCGTGAGAACAATCGACAATCACGGAAGCCGGCAAATTCGCCGCCGTCAGCTTTTCGACGCATTCACGAATGTATTCTTCTCCGTAATTCGGTCCCGTGCGGGAACCTCCACGCAGAATAATATGTGAGTCTTTATTGCCTTCCGTTTCAAAAATCGCGACGACCCCGTCCTTCGTAACCGACGGGAACCAATGCGAGTGGTGCGAGGAGCGCACGGCATCAATCGCAACTTGAATCGTGCCGTCAGTTCCGTTTTTGAATCCGATCGGCATCGAAAGCCCTGAAGCAAGTTCGCGGTGAATCTGCGATTCTGTCGTGCGTGCGCCGATGGCTCCGTAGGCGACGAGGTCTGCGAGGAACTGCGGCGTAATCGGATCAAGAAATTCCGTCGCGGCGGGAACGCCCAGATTTGAAATGTCGCACAGTAATTTACGAGCAAGGCGCAAGCCGTCGTTAATGCAAAATGTGCCGTCGATATACGGATCGTTAATCAACCCTTTCCAGCCGACGACCGTGCGCGGTTTTTCAAAATAGGTGCGCATGACGAGCAAGAGTTCGTTTGAATATTTCTTCGAATATTCATAGACGAACGCCGCATACTCCATCGCGGCGGCGATGTCGTGAATCGAACACGGTCCGGTGATCACCACGAGGCGATCATCAGCCCCGTTCAAAATTCGGCTGATGTCTGCGCGAGCTCCTTCCACCGTGTGCAATGCCGTTTCCGAAGGACGGATTTCGTCCATCAAAAGTGCCGGCGTAACAAGCGGTTTGCGGCGTTGGATGCGCGTATCGTCTGTCTTGCTGATAGTCATAGAAACGTCTGGCAATCAAAACATTTTCCCTGCGTTCCCGCAAATTGAAATTTGCCAAAAGTAACCGTAAAGATTAAGATTTTCCTAAAAAATTCCCCTAAAAAAATGACGGAAGAACAAATCAGTGCCGCACAAGCTCGCCTCAATAAATTCCTTTCCCAATCCCCGCAGGTTGACAAAACCGCCTACGTTGCCCACGGAGCCATGTTGCTCGGTGCCGTAAAAATCGGTCCACGCGCCAATGTTTGGCACGGAGCCGTCTTGCGCGCGGACATCGAGGAAATCATCATCGGCGAAGGCTCCAGCATTCAGGACGGTGTTTGCATTCACTTGGCGGACGATCTTCCGACCCTCGTCGGCAAATACGTTACCGTCGGTCACCGCGCGATGCTTCACGGTTGCAAAATCGGCGACGGATGCCTCATCGGAATGTGTTCGACAATTCTCGACGGAGCGGAAATCGGAGAAGGCTCCATCGTTGCCGCCGGAGCCGTTGTCCCGCCGCGCATGAAAGTCCCCGCCGGCTCCATGGTAGTGGGTTGCCCGGCGAAAATCAAAAAAACGCTGACGCCGGAGGAGCAGGCGGGGCTCAGGCTCTGGGCGGAAAAATACCTCGTCGTTTCCGCCGCGCACAAAGAGAAATTTGGCTCGCAAAAATTTTAATTTTGCGTTCCCGCTTTCATTTTTTCCATGCAACATTCTGAAAAAAAGGAAAATGCGTTCGTCAGCCTGCTGATGAACATTGTCGTTCCCGCGCTCATTCTCACCAAAGGCGCAAAGTGGTCCGAACATTTTGATCTGTCGCTCTCTCCGGCAGTCATTCTCGTTGGTGCGCTCGCGTTCCCGCTCGTATATTTTTTCTACGATTTTTGGAAGCGCGGAAAAACGAACTGGATTTCCGTCATCGGATTTGCGGGAACGCTGCTCACGGGCGGCATCGGGCTTTTCCGGCTTTCCCCGTTTTGGGTTGCCGTCAAGGAATCCGCCATTCCGCTGTCCATTGCGGTCGTCATGATTTTTTCCCGAAAAATGATTCGAACCTTTCTTTTCAACGCTTCGGTTTTCGACGTTCCCGTCATCGAAGCCGCCGCTCGGGAACGCGGAAAAACCACGCTCCTTGAAGCTACGCTGAGGCGCTGTTCGCAAATTCTCACGGCTTCCTTTCTTTTGAGCGCACTTCTCAACTTCTCGCTCGCACGCTTCATCGTGCGCACCGATCCCGCCGTTGACAACGCCGTGTTCAATGAGGAAATCGGGAAAATGCTCGCGCTTTCGTGGCCCGTAATCGTCCTTCCCTGCATGATTTTTATCTTTGCCGCACTTTGGGTGTTACTTAAAGGCTTGGAGAAAGCCTCCGGGCTTTCGCTCGAAGATCTTTTGAAAAAGAAAAATTAAAATTTTTCCCGACCTCTCTTCCATGAATCGACGCGATTTTCTCAAAACCACCCTGCTGACAACCGGCGGCTTGTTACTCGCAAACCTGTTTGCCGGCGCAGCAACGGAAACCTCGCGCGTTCCCGCAACCCGACGCGTACGCCTCGGAATAGATATGCTCGAAGCGGAAAATTTCGCGCGCCTGCGCGGAGAAAAAGTCGGACTGGTAACAAATCAGGCAGGCGTCAATCGCTACGGAGAAAGCACTATTCGCGTCCTGCACACACGGGGAAGACGCGCCGGGGTCGATCTCGTCGCACTCTTCGGTCCGGAGCACGGAATTTACGGAGACGTTCCCGCCGAAAAAATCGTTGCCGACCAAAAAGACACACGCCTCGGCACAAAACTTCCCGTTTTTTCGCTTTACGGCGGCACCCGACGCCCGACGCCGGCAATGCTGCGAGGAATCACCAAAATGGTTGTCGACCTGCAAGACGTCGGCGCACGCAGCTACACATTTGTAAGTTGTATGCGCCTCGTCATGGAAGCCTGCTTTGAAGCGGGAATTCCCGTTCTCGTTCTCGACCGTCCGAACCCTCTCGGCGGATTAAAAACCGACGGACCGATGCTTGACGACAAATGGCAAAGTTACGTCGGCATGTATCCCGTGCCCTACGTTCACGGACTCACCATCGGCGAACTCGCGCGGGCGGCACTTCACGAAAACTGGCTGAAACTTTCCGAAAAAGCGCGTTCCCGTGCCAAGCTCGATATCGTAAAAATGGGAAACTGGAAGCGCTCCATGCTTTGGCGCGACACCGGGCTGGACTGGATTCCGACTTCGCCCTACATCGCCAACCCCGATGCCGCCGAAGGCTACGCCATGACCGGGTTGGGTTGCTGTATCGGAAAATTTTCACACACATTCACGGCATCGCGGGAACCCTTGCGCCTCGTGCGCCCGTTCCGCTTCCTCGGATACCCCGGGAAAAACGAACGAGAAATGGCGGATTTGGTAAATTCTTTCCGCATCGCAGGCTTGCGCGGCGTTCCCGCCGTTTTGGGCAACGGCACGGCAAAAGGAGCCCTTCTCGCCGTCTCCGATTGGCGAATTTTCCGCCCCACGGAAATCAGTTTCCACATGATGCGCCAATGTTGCGCCTGGGAAAAACGCAATCCCTTTGCCGATGCCCAAGGGAACGATAAATCCCTTTTCCTGAAACACCTCGGCGACGAAAAGTTCTTCAATGCGCTTTGCCGCGAAGGAGCAAAAACCGATATCAAAGCCTGGTGCTCGCGCTGGGAAGCCCGTGCCGCCGAGTTCCGCCGCTCCGTCGCCGATTACCGCCTCTACTCTTGAGGGGAACTCTATAAATTCGTCTTTTTTAACGCTCCGTGTCGCTGACGCTTGTGAGCCGCTCAACGTATTTTGCCAAAATATCAAATTCCAAATTAACGGGCTCACCCGCCTTGCGTTCCCGCAAATTTGTTTCCGCCATCGTGTGCGGAATCAGCCAGATGTCAAAGGTGCCGTCCGCGTCGTTGAGCGCGGCGACCGTCAACGAAATTCCGTCCACGGCAACACTGCATTTGTAGGCAAGGTACTTGCGAAATTCTTTCGGCGGGCGCACGCAGAGGCGATAATTCGCGCCTTCCCGGCGAAGCGAGGCAATCGTTCCCGTCGCATCCACGTGTCCGGTTACAAAATGCCCGCCCATGCGCGCTGTCGGAAGCAGGCTGCGTTCGAGATTGACGGCACTTCCGGGCTTGAGCAAAGAAAAAGATGTTTTGCGAAGCGTTTCATCAAGCACATCAAAACCGAGTCGCGTACCTTCGATTGCGACCACCGTCAGGCAGCAACCGTTGTTGGCGACGCTGTCCCCGATTTGCGGCGTTCCCGCAAATACCGGCGCATCCACCGTCAGCCGCCAAATACCTTTTTCATTTTGTTCGAGGGAAACAACCGTTCCCGTGGTTTCAACAAGACCCGTAAACATAGCGGGGAAAATCCTAAGCTTTGCCGGGGAAATGGCAAACGGAGAATCACAACTCCCCGAAACCCCGCATATTTACAAGCAGAAACGCGTTGACGCTCCCGCCGAAACGGGAGTATTCTTGCCTTACTTTTCATTCGAATTAACCCACAACAAAAACATCCTGATATGAAACCTACACTCCTCGTTCTTGCAGCAGGTATGGGCAGCCGCTACGGCGGACTTAAACAAATGGATCCGATGGGTCCCTCCGGCGAAACGATTCTCGACTATTCCGTTTTTGACGCCGTTCGCGCCGGCTTCGGCAAAGTCGTCTTCATCATTCGCCCGGACTTCGAAGAAGCTTTCCGCGAGATGATCTCCAAGAAGAACCTTCCCGTTCCCGTCGATTTCGCGTTCCAGACGCTCGACAAGCTTCCGGAAGGCTTCAGCGTTCCCGAAGGACGCGAAAAACCCTGGGGCACGACGCACGCGATTCTCTGCGCAAAAGGTGTTGTCAAAGAAAACTTCGCCATCATCAACGCGGACGACTTCTACGGGCGCAACTCCTACGAAGTGCTCTCGAACTACCTCACGAATCTCGATCCGAATTCGAGCGACTTCTCGATGGTCGGCTTCCTGATGCGCAACACACTCTCCGAGCACGGCACCGTCGCACGCGGCGTTTGCAACACCGACGCTAACGGCTTCCTCACCGACATCGAAGAAATGACCAAAATTTCCAAGGTCGGCGACAACGGACGCAACACCTACGACGACGGCTCCACGAAGGACATCCCGGGCGATACGCCGGTTTCCATGAATATGTGGGGTTGCACGCCGAAACTGTTTGACCACCTCGATCGCATTTTCCTCGAATTCCTCAAGGAAAAAGGCACCGAGCTCAAGAGCGAATGCTTCATTCCGATGACGATCGGTCAGCTCATCAAGGAAGGTCTCGCCACGACGAAGGTTCTTCGCACGGACAGCGCGTGGTTCGGCGTTACCTACAAGGAAGACAAGCCGGTCGTTCAGGCGAACATCAACAAGCTCATCGAAGCCGGCGAATACCCGACCAATCTTTGGGCGTAAATCAAAGCTTAGAGCTTAAAAAAGAGCGTTCCCGTAAAATTCGCGGGAACGCTTTTTTGTTTTAAAACGGGAACCGGAAAACCGGGAAAATTCCGCTTAAATCCGACGCGAAAGATTGAACGCGGAAACCAATGCCAACAAGCCCGCAAGCTCAATGTTGGTATCAATTCCGCAGCCCCAGAAAACTTTTCCGTCGCTGTCGCGGGAAATTGAAACGTAAGCGGCGGATTCGGTCGCCGAGCCCGTTCCGATTGCATGCGAGCGATAATCACGCAAAGTGAAGTTTTTCCACCCCTGAGCGTGAATCGCTTTTACAAACGCATTGATCGGACCGTTCCCGCTACCGGAAATTTTGTATTCTTTTCCCTGATACAAAACTTCCGCGACACAGGAAACAATCGGCTTGTTTTCCGAATTGGACTCGAACAGGCGTAATTTCAGCGGCTCCGCAACATTAACGAAGCGGGACTGAAACTCGTCGTGAATTTCCTTCGGAGAAAGTTCGCGCCCGAGTTTATCCGCCACGTTCCCGACGACCTGCCCGACAATCGGGTGCATCAGTTTCGGCAAATCAATTCCGAAATCGCGATCGAGAATATAAGCGATCCCGCCCTTTCCGCTTTGGGAATTGATGCGGATAATCGCTTCGTAAGTCGCGCCGACATCCGTCGGGTCAATCGTCAGATAGGGCACTTGCCAGGGCGCGTCCCCGCCGAGCGAGCCGCGCGCATCCATACCTTTTTTGATAGCGTCCTGGTGCGAGCCGCTAAATGCCGTAAAGACGAGGTCTCCGGCGTAAGGATGTCGCGCAGGAATCGTCATGCGCGTGCAACGTTCGTAAACTTCGCGAATGGCGGGCAAATCGTCGAACTTCAATCCGGACTCGATTCCGTGCGTATACATGTTGAGTGCGACATTTACGATGTCGAGATTTCCGGTGCGCTCGCCGTTTCCGAAAAGCGTGCCTTCTACACGGTCTGCACCCGCCATCAGCCCGAGCTCGGTCGCAGCAACGCCGGTTCCGCGGTCGTTGTGTGTATGCAGGGAAATGATAACGCTGTCTCGGCGGGAAATCATTCCGCAGAATTTTTCAATCATATCCGCATAAACATTCGGCGTGGTCCACTGAACGGTTTCGGGAAGGTTCAGAATAATAGGCTCCTGCGGCGTCGGTTGCCACACATCCATCACGGCTTCGCAAACTTCGACAGCGTATTCGACTTCCGTATCGGAAAAACTTTCCGGCGAATATTCGAGGCGGATTTTCGTGTTTCCGGCTTCCGGGAGTAAATCTTTAACCAACTGCGCACCGTCGATTGCTATCTGTTTAATTTGTTCCTTGGACGCGTTCCCGAAAGTGATTCTTCGCTGAAGCGGCGAAGTGGAATTATAAATATGGATAATTGCCTGTTTGGCTCCGCGCAAAGCTTCAAAAGTGCGGCGGATCAAATGCTCACGGCATTGTACGAGCACCTGCACGGTAACGTCATCCGGAATAAGATTTTTTTCAATCAGAGCGCGAGCGAAGGCAAATTCCGTATCGGAGGCAGACGGGAATCCGATTTCTATTTCCTTAAATCCGATATCGCAAAGCATCTTGAACATTTCGATTTTTTCTTCGACGTTCATCGGAATGGCGAGTGCCTGATTGCCGTCGCGCAAATCCACACTGCACCACACAGGCGCTTTTTCGATGCGGTTATCCGGCCACCGGCGATTTTTAATATCAATCTGCGGGAACGCGGAATATTTCGTGATTTCGTTATGTTGCATAAAAAACAGTAAAAAAATTTGATAAAAAAGTAACTGCGGAAACTTCCGCAAAAAAAGCTCGGCGAAACTTAAAAAACGGGTCGCCTCACCCGCAGAAAAAAACAAGCCGCTCCCCTCAGGGGAGAAGCGTTGTGCGACTAAGTCGATGTTGTCCGTAAATCACAATGGTAGTCTTTTCCTCCGCAGGAGTTTTGTCAAATTGAAATTTGATTGTCGGAAGAAGGCACGCCGCGCATTATTGTTCGTTAAAATCAGATTTTATTCATGGGTAAAAAATCCTCCAAAATCATCAGCCAATCCGCACCGCAAAAAAAAGAACCTCTCGGTACCGGAGCAAAATTCGGCATTCTTGTCTGCGCAATCGTCGTCGCCGGACTCGGCTTCGCCATTGCGGAACGTTGCGGCATCACGGGAACGCAGTTCCTTTTCCGGGGTGAAATCGAGGCGGAAAAATCCGTCGAAACCTCCGTAGCGCATTCCCGCGACCCCGAAAAAACGGCGCAAACAAAGCAAACCAACCCACGCCCCCCGAGAACCTCTCCGGACGACAACAAAAGCACGAGCATTTCTTCCGACAAAAAAAATCAAGCAGACGACGCGAAGAAAAAAACGTCCCGCAAAAAAAACGCCAAAAGCCAGAAATCCTCCGCTCCCGCCGAGCCGCTGCCGCTTCACGCCTTCATCGACATTTCCCGCAAGCCGCATACCTGGCCGGGCTTCATCCGCCTCACGCGTTCCCGCACCATTACGATGACGGACTCGCGCACAGGAGAATCCATGGGGCGCATGGAAGTCCCCAAGGGAACCGTTGTCAAAGTTTTCAAAGTCCTCCCCACGGGAACGCTTGAGGTTTTTGACCGCACCGGGCAAAAATTTAACGTCGAAGCCTCCGGCACGAATTTCGCCGCCGCTTACGCCGCCGTTAAAAACAAACCGAAGAAAAAATCAAAGCCCAAGAAAACCGTCGCCAAAACACCGGAAAAACCGATTGAGGTATCCGAGCCCGAAACCTCCGTCGCCTCGGCTCCGGTCAAAAAAGAAAAATCCGCGCCCGTGTTGAGCGCCTTCGGCGTCGCGTTTGACGACGACGAAGAATGGGAAGCCGATTCCGACGAAGAATAATTTTGCCGCTTTTTAATTTTTCAAAAAAAAAACACACTCATCCGTATATGAAAACCGCACTTCTCCATTCATGGAACGTCAACGGGCTTCGCGCCGCCATTCGCAAAGGCTTCGGCAACTACGTCGCCTGCTTCGAGCCGGACATTCTTTGCCTACAGGAAATTAAATGCCCGGCGGACACGCCGCTTCCGGAAGAAGCCGCGTTCCCGCACAAAATCTGGCATCCTGCGGACAAAGCCGGCTACTCGGGAACGGCAATTTTCTCCAAATACGCACCGCTCGCCGTCAGTTTCAATTTTGAAGGCGAAAACCACCCGCAGGAAGGGCGCGTCATCACGGCGGAATTTCCCGGCGTCTACGTTGTCTGCGCCTACGTTCCCAATTCTCAAAACGAACTGGCGAGGCTCGATTACCGCCTGCGTTGGGACGCCGATTTCCGCCGCCACCTCTGCTCGCTAAAGGAGAAAAAGCCCGTGCTTGTCTGCGGAGATTTAAACTGCGCGCACAAGCCGATCGATATCGCACGCCCGAAAGGCAACGAACGCAGTGCCGGCTTCACGATTGAAGAACGCGATTCATTTTCCGAAACTCTCGCCGCGGGATTTATCGACACTTTTCGCGAGAAAAATCCCGAACTTACCGCCGCTTATTCGTGGTGGAGCTATCGCATGAAAGCGCGGGAACGCAACATCGGGTGGCGCATAGATTACTGGCTCGCCTCCGCCGATTTGGCGGAAAAATTCAGCGAGCCGGAAATCCATCCCGAAATTGAAGGCTCCGACCACTGCCCCGTTTCCGTGCGCGTTCCCGACACGCTTTTTGTTTAATTTATTATGATTTCCTTTGAAGAGTTCACCGAAAACTGTCGCATCGTCCGCGAGCGCGTCGCCGAAGCCTGCGCCGCCTGCGGGCGCGATCCGGAGAGCGTAAAAATTCTCCCGGTAACGAAAAATCACCCCGTGGAAGCTCCGGTTTTTGCCGCGCAAGCCGGTTTTTCCGCCGTCGGCGAAAATCGCGTTCAGGAAGCGGAAAACAAAAAACAACAGTTTCGCGAAATCGCCGCAGGCGACAGCGTTCCCGCTCCGCGCTGGGAACTCATCGGGCACCTTCAAAGCAACAAAGCACGACGCGCCGTCGAAATTTTTGACCGCATCCAATCCGTCGACTCCGTTTCCCTTCTCCAAAAAATCAATCGCCTTTGCGGAGAAATCGCGCGGGAACGCCTGCCGATTTTACTTCAGGCGAATCCCGGATGCGATCCCGCAAAGTTCGGAACCGCCGACTACGACGGACTCCGACTGCTCGCCGAAGCCGCCTTCAAAAGCGAAAATCTCCAAGTTGACGGTCTCATGTGCGTTGCGCCGATCGATGATGATTCTCTCGAAACCGCACGCCGCAGCTTTGAAACTTTGCGAGAATGGCGGGAACGCCTCGAAAAAGAATTCGGAAAAAAACTTCCCGAACTTTCCATGGGAATGTCCCACGACCTCGCGCCCGCCGTCGCCGCCGGCTCCACAATGGTGAGAATCGGCACCGCCCTTTTCGGAGCCCGCGATTACAAAGTTCCTAATTCTTAATTTCTAATTAGATCATAAAAGCTCTCTCTCTCTTAGTAAGAGGGAGCGGATCGCAAGCGAAGCGATGCGGTGAGGGCGTTCGGAAGGGAAACAAAAATCTCTCGCAGAGAACGCAGAGAAACGCAGATTTTTTTTATTTTTTTGAGGTAAAAACAAGCCCCGACGGGGCGCAAGAAATCAACCTGAGCATCTCTCCCCCATCTATGTCGGCGTGAAAAAACGTTCCCGCAATGAAAAGCGATATTGAGAAAAAGAATTTTTTCATAAAAAAAAACGCCCCCAAATTTCGCCGCATTTCGTTTTCTGCCGAGATAAGAATCGCATAGAAAACGCTTGCGGGCGAAAACGCGCGGCGGGTATCCTTTGGAATGTTATGAGTAACGAAGAAAAAAGCACAGTTTTCCCCGCCTTAAACCGCTTGACCGCCGCGATTTTCGGAATCGGTGCCCTCGCCTCAGTCGCTTGCTCGGCGATTTTCGGTTACAACAATCCGTTTTTGGGATGTGTTTTGCTCGCCGCTTGCGTTCTTGTCTCGATTGTCGCGTTTATTTTCGGAGTGTGTGTCAAATCCGCAATTGCGCGCAGGCTCAGCTACTTTTCCGTCGGGCTTGCCGTTCTCGTAACTTTTGCCGCGCTCGCGCTACTCTTTTTCGACAAAAACTTTGAAAACCGCTGTGTAGACGCCTGGCAAAATCTCACGCAAAAAACCGAACGTATTGAACGCCGCCTCGAACAGCTCGAAGACCGCTTCGACCGCGATTAATCTTTTATTCTACAAAAAATGGCTCTTGAAAAAATCACCGCCGTTTCCGGCGTTCCCGTTTTCGTTCCCGGCGACGACATCGACACCGACCGCATCATTCCCGCGCGCTTCCTAAAAAGTATTACCTTCGACGGGCTCGGAGCATTCGCATTTTACGACGAAAGAAAAAATGATGACGGTTCCGACAAACCGCATGCGCTCAACACGTTCCCGCACGCTAAAATCCTCGTTACAGGTATGAACTTCGGTTGCGGAAGCTCCCGCGAACACGCCCCGCAAGCCTTGTGGAGACGCGGAATCCGAGCCGTTATCGCCGGAAGCTTCGCCGAAATTTTCTTCGGAAATTCAACAACGCTCGGCGTAGCCTGCGTTTGCGCCACACGCGAAAATTTAGCAAAAATCGAAGCGTGGATTTCCGGCAACCCGAACGAAGAAATGACCGTCGATGTCGAAAATCTTTGCGTCAAATTCGGCGACAAATGCGTTCCCGTAACCCTTCCCGAAGCTGTCCGCAAAGCACTCATTGACGGACGCTGGGATCCTATTGCGGATTTGCTCGAAAACGCGGAGAAAATCAACGCACTCGCCGCAAAAGTCGCTTAAGCCGCCATGATAGTTTCGCTTTCCGGAATTTTAATCGAAGCCGCGATCTTCCGAGCCGTTGTCGATTGCGGCGGCGTCGGCTACGAAGTCAACATTCCCGTTTCCACGGCGGAAAAGTTGCCGAAAATCGGGGAAAAAGTCCGCTTGTTCACGCTTCATACGTTCCGGGAAGACGGGCAATCGCTCTACGGTTTTCACAGCGCGGAAGAACGGGATTTTTTTAAAATGCTCATCGAAAAAGTGAGCGGAATCGGTCCCGGAATCGCGCTGAAAATTTTCTCCCGGCTTTCGCTTCCGGTATTGCGCGATGCGATTCGCCGCAGCGATGTCGCCCTGCTTTCGCAGTGCCCCGGCATAGGAAAAAAGACGGCGGAGCGGCTCGTCGTTGAGCTGCGGGATAAAGTCGGGCTAAGTAGCGGAAACGCGGCGGGATCGCCAGCGAAAAAAGGCGGAGAACCTGCCGTAGCAATCTCTGCGGGAACGTCGGCAGGAACGGTCGACGCACAGGCAGACGCCGTCGCCGCGCTCATGTCGCTCGGCTTCAAGCTTGCCGACGCGGACAAAGCCGTGCGCGCCGCCGTTTCCAAGGCAGGAGCCGACGCTCCGGTCGAAAAACTCATCCGTGTCGCGCTCGGAAACTAAAAAAATGGAATACGCGCTTTGCGGCAACAGCGGGCTCTTTCTCCCGAAAATTTCACTGGGACTTTGGCACAATTTCGGCGGAGTCGATGATTTTTCCCGCGCGGAAAAAATTGTGTGCACCGCCTTCGATTGCGGCATTACGCATTTTGACCTCGCGAACAATTACGGACCGCCACCCGGCTCCGCCGAAGAAAATTTCGGGAAAATGCTAAAGACGGTTCTTGCCGGACATCGCGACGAAATTGTCGTCTCCTCCAAAGCCGGACACCGAATGTGGAACGGTCCTTACGGCGACGGCACTTCCCGGAAAAGCATGATTGCAAGTTGCGACCAAAGCCTGAGACGCACCGGGCTGGAATATTTCGACATTTTTTACGCACATCGCTACGACGGGATCACGCCTGCGGAAGAAACGGCGCAAGCTCTTGCCGATTTGGTAAAATCAGGAAAAGCACTTTACGCGGGCATTTCAAAATTTCCGCCGGAAATCGCCGAAAAAACCTTTTCTTATCTGCGTTCCCGCGATGTTCCCTGCCTCGTTGTTCAGGATCGCTACAGCCTTTTTGAACGCGCGCCGGAAAAAGAAAAACTCTCGCTCGCGCAAGCTCAGGGCGCAGGCTTCATCGCGTTTTCCCCGTTAGCGCAAGGTTTGCTCACCGACAAATATTTAAACGGGATTCCGGAAAATTCCCGCGCAGCGAATCCGAACGGATTTTTGCAACGCAATCAGGTTACCGAAGAAAAAATCACGGCGGCAAAACAGCTTAACGCTCTTGCGCGGGAACGCGGGCAAAGCCTCGCACAAATGGCAATTTCGTGGTTGCTGAAAAATCCGCAGGTAACGAGCGTTCTCGTCGGCGCGTCTTCGGAAAAACAACTTCTCGAAAATCTTGCCTCTACGAAAAATACGAATTTTTCCGCAGAAGAACTCGCAGCGATTGACGCTATCGCTCCCGCGCCAAGCGTTTAAAAACCGGCGAAGCCGCCGCACACATCACAAAATCACTCGACAACGATACGGAAGATTCCGGCGTTGAGCCGAAGCCTCGAAACAATTTTTGAGGCGTTTTCGATAATCGCCTTATCCCGCTCCGTGTTGCCGCACGAACGAATCGTCATCACATTCGGTTTTCCGAAGCCGGACGCGATCCCGCAAAAATACTCGGCGGGAACAGGAAGCATGGATGGCGAATCATTTTCTACCCCCTCCATGATTCCGGAAAAAACGGTTTTTCCCGTATTCGCCTCCTCGATACGGATTTTTGTTTTTATCGCCACCGGAGACATTTCCTCCGTGCAATCCGGAGCAACGGAAAAGCCGCGCGAGATCGGCCACGCATCTGCCCCCAAAGCGTCTTCCGCCGTCGGCAAAATCTGCTCTTTCTCGAGGTGTATCACCTTCGTTGCATCATACAGAGCAAGAATTTCTCCGAACGGCAAAAACGAAGTTTCCCGCAAATCCAATTCTTTCGGTTTTTTCCCGTTTTCAAAATTTAACGCCGTCGGCAAAAAAAGCGGTTCCGAATCCTGGAAAATACCCGCCTCCGAAACTCTTTCCGCAACGGCAAGAGATGATACTTTCGCGGGAACGACATCCGCCGGAGCGAACGTAAATCCCGGAGAAAAAACGACGAATGCCAAAATAGCCCAAAGGACGATACAGCCCACCGCCGCCTTCGTCATCGCCGGCAGCTCTTTGCGGTAAAATCTGTAAATCGTTGCAGAAACTTTCACGATGAAAAGGTTCTTCCATCGCACGAAATTTGTCGATTGAAAAAACACCGCGTTCCCGCAAAAATTTTTCCATGCCTACCGGTTTCCGCCTCATTCCCGCGCATTCCGTCTCCACGCTTGCGAAAGCACTCGCCGCGCAAATTTCCCGCCGCGAGAACCCGTTGCGCCCGGAAACCGTCCTCGTCATGAATTACGCCCAACGCGTTTGGCTTCAGCATTTTCTTGCGGAGACCCTCGGAATCTGTGCCAACCTACGATTCATCTCTCCGGAGTCTTTTTTGCAAAACCTCGTCGCCGCCCCGGACTCCCGGATTTTTGAGCGCAATACGCTCGCTTGGAGAATCTTTGAAACATTAAAAAGAACGCACAAGCCCGAAGCGGGAACGCCGGAAAATCTCCGTTTTTTTTCCGGAGAAAAAAGCGACGAAGACATTCTTCTCCTCTCCCATAATCTCGGCGACCTCTTTTGGCGCTACCAAAGCTTTCGCCCGAAAATGATTGTCGACTGGACGCGCAACGCCTCTCCGCCGCGACAGAGCGAGCCCGATTTTCTCTTTGAGTTTAATCGACAGAAAAATCTCTGGAACGAGCTTCGCTTCGGGAACGCCACCCCGCCGGCAAAGGCTTGGATGCACCTGCTTCAGTCAAATATTCCGCCGGAGAAAATCCCGCCGCGCATTTTCGCGTTCGCCCCTTCCGC
Source organism: Opitutales bacterium (assembly GCA_017531845.1). Classification (GTDB taxonomy): domain Bacteria; phylum Verrucomicrobiota; class Verrucomicrobiia; order Opitutales; family UBA953; genus Spyradosoma. Next base: position 117,586 of record JAFXKI010000007.1, read on the forward strand.
GCTCCCGCGCCTTCACGTCGAACTCCTCGAAAAACTCGCAGAATCCTCTGAGGTTTTTCTTTACTACCACCATCTTTCCCACGATTTGTGGACAGAAACCACAGAAAAGAAAAAACTCCTCCGGCAACAATTCAGAAAACCGGTTTCCGAAACCTCCGACTGCGCGTTCCCGCCGGAAGAAGGAAATGAACTGCTCGCCGCCTGGGGAAAAGCCGCCCGCCCGCTTGCCGCGCATTTTATCGATTCCGGGCTTCTTGATGCCGATTCCTCCGTGGATCAACCGCCCGAACGCGATTCCCTTTTACACGCAATTCAGCGGGAAATCCGAGATAACTCCGCCGCCCCCGCACCTTACGTTCCCGCGAAAAACGACCGCTCCTTCCGCATCCTCGCCGCGCCGTCCCCGATTCGGGAAATGGAAATTCTGCGCGACGAACTTCTGCTCCGATTTGCGGAAAATCCTGAACTGAAACCGAGAGAAATTCTCGTCATGTTCCCGGATCTCACAAGCTATATTCCGTTTATTCGCGCGGCATTTGAAAATTCAAATCTCCCTTTCTCCCTCGCAGACCGTTCCGGAATAGAAATGTTCCCCGTCGCCTCGGCATTTTTGGAAGTCCTGCGCGTCGCCTCCGGAGAATTCCGTCTTGATGAAATCCTTTCGCTTCTCGACCGGGAAGCGATTTGCTCCGCTCTCGAAATCAATGAAGACGAGGCGGACGCTTTGCGAAAAATTCTTTCCGAAGCCGGAATCCGCTGGGGACGCGATGCCAAAAGCCGCCGCCAAGGCGTTTTTGAAAACTCCGTCCCCACGGAATCCATGCGCATACACGCCGACCGCTTTGCCCGAAATAACTCTTGGGAGTTCGGGCTTCGCCGCCTTGCACTCGGATACTTCTTCGGAAGCGAAAACGGAACTGAAACGGAAGATTTTTCCGGTATTTCCCCCGTTCCCGGATTGACGGAAGCCGCACCGACCATCCTCGGGAGACTGATGAAACTTCTGAATATTCTCTCCGCGTTAAACCGTGCGTTCACCTCCAAGGAAACACAAAGCGTTCCCGCCTGGTGCGACTTCCTGAAATCTCTTTTGGCAGATGAACTTTTCCGCGTCGATCCCGACGGTGCCGCCCTCCTGAGAAACGCCCTCAGCACCGTAAAATCCGACGCAGAAAACAGTGCAGACGCCGGCATCCCCGCAAACTGCACGCTCGCCGCGCTCTGCATCGCGCTAAACCGCCACGACTGGATCGGCTCCCGAAAAAGCGGCGGAATGCTTCGGGGAAAAATCACTTTTTGCCGCATGCAACCGCTACGCAACATTCCGGCAAAAATTATCTGTATCGCCGGACTAAACGACGGAGCGTTCCCGCGTCCGTCTGACAAAAGCTCGCTCGATCTTACCGCATTCCCCGCCGCCAATTTCCCCGGAGAAGCCACGCAGTGGGATCGCTCCAAACGCGATGACGACTGCTTGCTCTTTCTCGAAAATATTCTCGCTGCCGAAAAAGAACTCCTGCTCTCCTATGTCGGAAGAAACGCCAACGACGGACAATCCTCCCCGCCCTGCGTTCCGCTCGCCAAGCTTCGCGATTTCGCATTAAGAATTGTATCCGAAAAAAACGATACAGTCGGAGCTCCGGTTTTTGAAACACTCCATCGGCTTCACGGGTTTTCCCCGGAATATTTTTCCGAAAATGAAACGTTTCCCGGAAAATATTTCTCCTTCTCGCGAAGTGATTACACCGCACTCTGTGAAGAAAACGCAGAGAAACCACGCGAGCTTCCGCATTTCAAATTAACAAGCGTTCCCGAAAAAATTTCCGCAAACGATCTTATAGCGTTTCTGAAATCGCCCGCAGATTTTATTTGCCGAAAAATCCTTGGTATCGAATCCGTATATACAAACGAGATTCTCTCCTCAGAAGATCCTTCAGCTGTCGCCTCCGCACTTGATGTCGCACGATTTCATCGTTCCTTCGTCGAAAAAAATCTAGAATTGCGCACTTCGGGCGACGCATCGGATCCGATAAGCGCGGACGCTGCGTTGAAAAACTTTCACGCGAAAGAAATTTCTTCCGGCAGAAGTTCCGCACTTTTCGAAGGGGAAAAATTTGAAGAAGCACTCGCGGGAAAAATAAAAGATTTTGATGCCATTGAACAAAGCCTGCCGGGCAAACTTTTCCGCGTTCCCGCGGAATCCGGCTCCGCCGTAGTTCAAGCGGAAAAATCACGTCTGCCCGCCGGTTTTTCCGGGCTTTGCACGGAATTCGAATTCCGGAATCTTTTTTGTGATTCCTCCGGCACGATGTTTCTTCCGCTTTTCGGTCGTAAAAATTTCGATTGGCGTTGCGCCGCCGAATGCTTTGTCTCCGCACTATTGCTTTCTGCCGCGTTCCCGCAAACACCGTTTCGCGTAATTTACTTTGCATACGATCAAAAAAAGGCGTCCCTCATCACGGAAAACTCTCTGAAAAATTGCAATTTTTCCCTGCAGGATTTACTCGCGTTTTTCGCAAATAATCTCGCCGTGCCACCTTTGCTTTTTGAAAAACTGCCGCTCGTTAATCCGGAAAAAACATCAGAGGACGATTTTGTCCGAGCCGCTCAGTGCGAATGGAAAAAAAGCGAGCACGACACCGTCGAAATTTTTATTTTCGGTGAAAACGCAGAAATCACGCATGAAGCCGACTTGCGTAGCATCGCGTTCCCGCTCGTTAAAACCGTTTGTAGCGCTTTCGAAAAGACGGAGTAGAAGAACGCGCGTTCCCGTTCCGTGCCGAAAACATAAATTTATGTTTTCAACGACGGGGACAGGCGTTAGTTTTTATCGTTTTTATTATGAAAGCTTACATCTTAATGGGTTCGGAGTCCGATATGCCGCACGCGGAAAAAATCGCGGAAGGGCTCAAGGCGGAAGGCGTGGATTTTGAATATTTCGTGCGTAGCGCGCACAAAGATCCCGTCGGCGTTTATAATTACGTCAAGGCTCATGACGACGAGCCGAAAGTGCTTTTTATCACGATCGCGGGGCGTTCCAATGCGCTTTCCGGCGTGGTTGCCGCCAATGCGAAAAAGCCGGTGCTCGCTTGCCCGCCGTTTAAAGACAAGCTGGATTTTCTCGTCAACATCAACTCAACGTTGCAAATGCCGTCAAAAACGCCGGTGCTTACGGTGTTGGAACCGTCCAACTGTGCTCTTGCCGCCGCACGCATTTTGGCTCTCTAAAAATTTGCGGGAACGCCCAAGCTCCGCTTATCTTCAATTTTCCTCGAAATGACCAAGATTTTTTCCATCGCCAATCAAAAAGGCGGCGTCGGCAAAACGACGACTGCCGTCAACCTTGCTTGCGGGCTTGCGCGCCGCGGCATTCCCGTCTTGCTTGTGGATTTGGACTCGCAGGCAAATGCGACGAGCGCACTCGGGCTTCCGAAAACCGAAGGCGGCAGCCTTTACGGCGTGCTCACCGGCGACGCTTCGGCGAAGGAGAAAATTATCCCGACGGGAACGCCCAACCTCGACATTATTCCTTCCGAAGTCGACATGGCGGCGGTGGAATCAGAGCTGCTTCAACGCGAAAACTATCTTTCCCAGCTCAAAAACGTGCTTGCGCCGATTCGCAAATCCGGCAAATACGGAGCAATCATTCTGGACTGCCCGCCCGCGCTCGGCATGCTTTCGATGAACAGTTTGGCGGCGGCGGATCATTTGCTCATCACGCTCCAATGCGAATACCTTGCAATGGAAGGCTTGAGCCAGATTTTGAATGTCGTCGAACAAATCCGCGAAGCGAAAGTTAATCCCGCCCTCACTATCGGCGGCATCGTGATGACAATGTTTGACGTGCGCACCAATCTTTCCCGACAAGTCGTAGCGGAAATTTCCAAAGCGTTCCCGCAGCTTGTTTTCAAATCCATGATTCCGCGCTCAATTCGACTCGGCGAGGCGCCCAGCCACGGGAAATCCATTTTCGAATACGACCCGCACGGATCCGGCGCGCTCGCCTACGACGCACTTTCCAAGGAAGTTGCCCGCCGTTTTGAATTAAAAAAATAATCCGGAGCAACCGCGATGCCTGTAGACAAAATTTCCATCGGACTTATTCAGCTTACGGCGGCGGAAACGCCCGCCGAAAATCTCCGCAAGACGATTCCGCAAATCGAGGCTGCCGCCGCGCAAGGCGCAAAAATCATCGGCTTGCAGGAAATGTTTACGACGAAATATTTCTGCATCGACCAAAACCCGGACCGCTTTGACCTCGCCGAACCGATTCCCGCGGGAACGTCCGTGCAGGAACTTTGCGCGGTTGCGAAGCGCCTCGGCGTCGTCATCGTCGCCCCGATGTTTGAAGCACGCGGGAACGAAATTTACCACAACACGGCGGCAATTATCGATGCCGACGGCACTTACCTCGGAAAATACCGCAAAATGCACATTCCGCAGGATCCGTGCTTTGAGGAAAAATTTTACTTCACGCCGGGCGATCTCGGCTTCCGCGCGTGGGAAACCGCCTTCGGCAAAATCGGAGTCTGCATCTGCTGGGATCAATGGTATCCGGAAGCCGCACGCCTGACCGCGCTCGCGGGAGCGCAAATTCTGTTTTACCCGACGGCAATCGGCTGGCTTCCCGAAGAAAAAGCCGAGCTCGGCGCGGCGCAACATTGCGCTTGGGAAACCGTTCAGCGCGGGCATGCCGTTGCCAACGGCTGCTACGTTGCCGCGACGAATCGCGTCGGCATCGAAGGACGCACGGAATTTTGGGGGCAAAGTTTTGTCGCAAATCCTTACGGCGAAGTCATCGCGCGCGCCTCTGCGGACAAGGAAGAAATTCTCATCGCCGAATGCGATTTGGCGGTTCAGCGAGAGTTTCGCCGCATTTGGCCGTTTTTCCGCGACCGCCGCATCGACGCCTACGGCGACATCACGAAACGCCTGCGCGATTAAAGCGCAAAAAAAGAGAGAGGACGGTTTTCGGCGTAAGCGTTTAGTCGTCCGGCAGATATTCGTCCGGAAGAAACAGAGAAGATTCCGGCTCGGCGGGAACGTGAACCTCGGTTGTTTCTTTATAGTAAAGCTCTTTCCAGCGTTTCAATACGGCGGCTACGACCGGACCGGACGCACTCCCGCCGCCGATATTTTCTCCGGGCAAACCTTCGAGCACAACTGTTACGGCGATTTTCGGATCATGAGCCGGCGCAAATGCCGTAAACCAGGCAAGCGTCGTTTTCTTGCGCGGATCCCATTGCGCAGAACCCGTTTTCGCCGCAATTTCCAATCCCGGAACTTTTGCTTTTTTTCCGGTTCCGTGGGAGACGCATTCCGTCATTCCGCGTAAAATTTCCGCATAGGCTTCCGCGGAAATATTTATCGGCTCGCCTCCGTGATTTACACGGGAACGCGCGCGCGCGGGATCGTGAATAACGGACGGAGTCGTGCGAGTTTCCTTACGCGCAAGCGAAGCCGTCATACACGCGATGTGCATCGGCGAAGTCAAATTAAACCCCTGCCCGATGGCGGCATTTGTCGTGTCGCCCGCGACCCAGCGTCCCCGCCCGTCATCAAGCTTGTATTTCGGTGTTGCGACAACGAGTTTTCCCAGAACATTGGATTTTGCTTCCGGCAATTCCAGCGGAACATGTTCACCGAATCCGAAGCGGAATGCTTCTTCGGCAATCGGACCGATTCCGAGGATCAGGGCTGCGTTATAGCAGTAAACATTGGAAGAAACACGAATCATCCGCGCGAGGTCGACCGGACCGAACGCCACCAGATCATGCTCCGGCTTGCGCTGGCGATTAACGGTCAGAAACGCGCCGCAATCAAAAATTTCTTTCGGCGAAATCGGACCTGAAGGACGATTCGCGGCGGCGGAATGCGGAGAAATTTTTGCGATGGTTTCCGTGTCGTTAAATGTTTTGGAGCGCATCGCGGCGACCGCCGTTATCAGCTTAAAAGTGGATCCCGGCGGATACCTGCCGATGAGTGCCCGGTTCCAAAGCATCCGGTTTTCTTCGATGAGTTTGTAATATTCCCGGCTGAATCCGTCGATCCCTTCGTTCGGGTCAAACGCCGGCGCACTTGCGAGCGCAAGAACTTCCCCCGTTTGCACATCAAGGACGATGGCGGCTCCGGCGCGGGAACGTGATTCCAGCGCGCTTTCCGTTGCTTTTTGCAGTTCCAGATCAAGAGAAGAAATGAACGGCGCGCCTTTTTCCGGAAGCCGTTCATCCAACTTTTTGTGCAAATAGCCCAAATTATCCACCTGCCAAAGCTGGTAGCCGTCGCGTCCCCGGATTGTTTCATCAAAACGGCGCTCAATGCCGAAGCTTCCCTGTTTTCCCTCGCGCGACATCACTCGGAGATTTTTTCCGTCGTCGGGTAAATCATCGCGAAATTCCCCGTCATCGCTGACCAAGCGCCCGAGAAGGTGCGCAGCGAGTTTTCCGTGAGGATACGTGCGCTCGGATTCCACGAAAAGTTGCTCCGGCGCATCGGTCGGATACGCTTCAAGAAAGCGTGCTTTTTCTTCCGGCGTTAATTTTTTTGCCAAAGTGAACGGAATTGCCCGCTTTTCGTTGAGATGGCGGGAAACCTCCGCCGGATCAAGAACGCGGGAGCGCCCAAGCACGCGATTTAGCCGGTCGAGGTGCTTCTGAACCACTTTCGTGACCGCGCTCGCGCGCAAACGCGAAACCTCCACCTTCATTTCCGAAAACTTTTTCTGCTCGCGGCGAGCCGCACGAATATCCTTTCTGGCTTCAACGGAAAATTCCTCCCTCAGCGAACCCAAATCAATGACAACGGAATAGCGCGGACGGCTCGAAACCAGAACGTTCCCGTGACGGTCGAGAATATCGCCGCGCGCCGCCGGCATCGTTACGTAGCGCGAACTTTGGCGTTCGTATTGGTTCAAATAATCTTCCCGCTTAAAAATTTGCCGCACCGCCAAGCCGATGAGCAGATACAAAAGAATGATGCCGATAATTCCGCCGACGATGACAACGCGCCGCGGGCTAATTCCGCTCACGCGGGTATCTCCCAGGCGGCTCATTTTTCTTCCACCTCCCGTTCTCCGACCAAATCCACACCGCACATCCGATACAAAGAAACGACGGCGTCAAAAAACCACCAACCCAAAAGCACAATAAAGGCGGAAGAAATAATTGCCGTTGCAAAAAAACCTCCCCAAAAAGCAAGTTTTCCGAGCTCCGTCCAACTAATTGCACACGCCCAAAGCAAAAAAATGACAAAATTCAAAATCAACGCCGTTACCAGCCACTGTTTCGGTGAGGACAAGTCGATATACGCGCGTAAAAAACGCAGCGCGAAAAAGAAGATTACCATCCATGTTGCGCCGAAACCGACGGTCGCGGGAACGTCCGTCGTCATTTCCCCGAATAAAAACATTTCCCTTCCCGCGTCAAACAAGGCGGACTCCATTTTTTCAAACGGAACCGGAAGGGAAACATCAAACAAGAAACCGCTGATTAAAACAACGACAAGCCCGCGCGGGAACGGCATCAGCAGTGCCGGCACGACCACGAGCAAGCCGGGCGCGAAAATACTCAGATTCCACGGAGAAAGCATGTCCGAGATTTCTCCCGACAAAAAAATCCACAAATACGCAATTGCACAGGCGGGAATCCAATAAAACGCGCTGACGGAAAAAATTTTTTTTATCGTTTCGTTCACCTCGCCTGCCCTTCTTTTATTCTTCCGCCACAAAATTTTTCAACACCGATTTATTCACGGGAACAAGAATCGCCGCTTCCTCAATCGCGGCAAGACGCTGCGCCAACTCCACGGGAACGCCACGAAACATCCCGTCCGCAAAATTTGTCGGCGTTGCTGACACCGTTCCGATTTTTAGTCCTGCCGGAAAAATTCCGCCCAAGCCGGAAGTTACAACCTCCAGGCGCGTTATTCCTTCCGGAAACACCGCATCTGCCGGAATATCCGCTATTTTCCCGGAAGCAACACGCAGAGGCGACGCTCCCGCGCCCTGATACGTTACAGCACAATTTTCAATTCCTTCAATCGTTGCCGAAATACGAAACGCCGGAGACGAAATCAGCTCGACCACGCAGGTTGTTTCAAAAACCTGACGCACGCGCCCGACTACGCCGTAGGCGTTCACGACCGGGCAACCTACGCAAATTCCGTCCGCCTTACCCTTGCGCAAAATAATTTGCTGCCACCACATGCTCAAACGCCGCTGAACAACGCGCGCCGGCACTGTTCGAAAGTCCGGGCGTTCCTCCAGCCCGATCAGTTTCAAAAGGCGAGCATTTTCCTCTTTCAGCCCGTTGTTTTGGGCGATTTCATACTGCATTGTCGCGGCGAGCCTCGCAGTATCGCGTCCGGCACGAATCAAATCGTTTTTACTGCGGGAACGCATTTCCCAGTATTGCCCGAGCTCGCGCATGTGCGAAGAAAGCACAAGCGACGGAGCCTCAAATTCGTAACCCGCTTCGTAAACAAGCCGCCGAAGTGCCGAAGGAGCAAACCACCATACCATCATGCCCACGAACAGGAAAAAGAACGGGCGCAGATTTCTGGTTTCCGGATTCATCGGCTCAATTGCGGGAACGTTTCAAAAGCTTTCAAAACCCGAAGTTATAAAAAGGGGAAAATGTCGAAAAAATAAATTCGGCAATTAGCGTAGAATCGAAGCCTTGCCTTCTTTTTCAATAATCGCTCCGGTGCCGTTTACGACACAACGCAACGGATCTTCCGCAACAAAGAACGGCATTCCCATTTTGTCGCTCAAAAGGCGATCCAAGCCGCGAATCAATGCACCGCCGCCGGCGAGAGCCGCCCCGCGATCTAAAAGTTGTCCCGCAGATTCCGGCGGGCAAACTTCGAGCGTCTTGGAAATGCCTTCGATGATTTCGTCAAAATTATGCTTCAAAGCCTCGCGAATTTCCGTCGAATTGACCGTTTGCGCACGCGGCAAGCCGGAAATCGAGTCACGCCCTTTGATTTCAAGCGAAAGTTCCTGATCGAGCGGATACGCGGAGCCGATTTGTACCTTGATGCGTTCTGCCGTCTTCGAAGCGATGACAAGTCCGTAAGCATTTTTGACGTAATTGACAATACTTTTGTCAAATTCGTCTCCGCCGACACGAATGCTTCGTGCGGCAACGATCCCGCCCAAAGAAAGAATCGCGATTTCAGACGTCCCGCCGCCGATATCGACCACCATCGAGGTTTCCGACTCGCCGACCGGCAAGCCTGCGCCCAACGCGGAGGCTTTCGGCTCGGGCACCGTCAACACGTGTTGCGCTCCCGCGCGATATGCGGAATCCTTCACCGCGCGTTCTTCGACCGGAGTAATTCCGTAAGGCACGGCTATCACCACGGTGAGGTGCGTCAAGAACGAATGTTGCCCCGCTTTTTTGATAAAATAGCGCAACATGTGCTCGCTGACTTCAAAGTCTGCGATTACTCCGTTTTTCATCGGGCGCACGACTTCGATTCCGGTCGGAGCCAAATCCGCCATTTCCTTCGCTTCCAAGCCGATTGCGAGCGGGCGGCGCGTCTTGGCGTCAATCGCAACAAAACTCGGCTCGTTCATGATAATGCCACGACCTTTTACGTAAACGAGAACGTTTGCCGTTCCCAAGTCGATGCCGATTGCGGTGGAGAAAATGCCCGGAATTTTCTTAATCATGATTTTCCAAAAAAACGTTTCCGTTAAGGAAACATCAAGGCTTCATAATTGTCAACGACACGCACGAAAATTTATCGTTACAAATGCGTTCCCGTGAGGCGTTCGAAAAGTGCTTTTGCCTTGGCGTGCCCTTCGGAAGCGGCTTTTTCGAGCCAATGAAGTGCGCGTTCGCGGTTATTTTCCCGCTCGTAGAGTTCCCCGAGCAAATAGCAGGCTTCCAGGTGGTTTGCAGTCGCCGCCTCAATAAAAAAATTCCGCGCCCGGGCGATGTCTTTCGCGACACCGCCGAGCCCGTCCCGATAGCAGATGCCGAGATTGGATTTTGCGTTGGGCACACCGGCGGCGGCGGCTTTTTCCCACCATTTGAGCGCTTCTTCCCGATCGGCAGGAACGTCCCCGCGCCCCAACCAACAAAATGTTCCGTAATTAAACTGAGCGATGGCATTTCCGGCTTCGGCAGCCCTTTTATACCATGCGGCGGAAAGCTTTAAATCTGTCACGCCGCCGAAAGAGCCCATTTCAAATCCTGTTGCCAAAAACATCTGAGCGCGCACGTCACCGCGTGCCCCCGCCACGCTCATCCAACGCAACATCGCATCGCCGTCGCCGCGTTCCCGCGCCTCCAAACTTCGGTTGTAGGCGTATTCTGCCGAGCGAATTTTTTTAACGCTCCACGCTCCCGCCGCGCCGCCGAGAAGCGTAAGCGCGAGTGCGGAAAAAATCAGAATTTTCGTTCGTTTCTTCAGTTGCATTTCAACGCCTCCGTTAAGCGTGCCCGGGCGTGCGCGGGAACGGAATCACGTCTCGAATATTGCCTTCGCCCGTTACAAACATGAGCATGCGCTCAAACCCGAGCCCGAAGCCGGCGTGCGGCACGCTCCCGAAACGGCGCAAATCAACATACCAGGCGTAATCTTTTTCGGAAAGCCCGTGCGCTTCCATCGCGGAGAGCAACTTTTCCAAGCGTTCTTCACGCTGGCTTCCGCCGACGATTTCACCGATGCCGGGAACGAGTAAATCCGTCGCCGCGACAGTTTTTCCGTCGTCGTTTTGGCGCATGTAAAACGGTTTTGCCTCTCGCGGATAATCGTAAACGGCGACGGGTGATTTGAAGTGTTTTTCCGTAAGAAAACGCTCGTGCTCGCTCTGTAGCCCCTCACCCCAAACAATCGGAAATTCGAACTTTTCTCCGGATTTTTGCAAAATCTCCACCGCTTCCGTGTAGCTGATACGGACAAAAGGTTTTTCGACGACTTGCTCAAGGCGTTCCCGCAACGTTTTGTCGATGAATTTGTTGAAAAACTCTATTTCGTCCGGACAATTTTTCAAAATATCCGCAATCAGATATTTAATGAGAGCTTCAGCAACGTCGATATCTCCGTGAATGTCGCAAAACGCCATTTCCGGCTCAATCATCCAAAATTCGCTGGCATGGCGAGACGTATTGGAATTTTCCGCCCGGAACGTGGGTCCGAACGTGTAAACTTTTCCGAGGGCACAAGCGAGCGTTTCCGCTTCAAGCTGCCCGCTGACCGTGAGGAACGACGGACGCGCAAAAAAATCCTGCGAAAAATCGACGTTCCCGTCCCCGTTCTTCGGAGCGTTTTCGGGCGGAAGCGTGGTTACGCGAAAAAGTTCGCCGGCTCCCTCGCAATCGCTCGCCGTAATAATCGGCGTGTGAACGTAAGCGAAACCGCGTTCCTGAAAGAATTGATGCACCGCAAACGCCAAGCGGGAACGCACCCGAAACATCGCGCCGAAACGGTTCGTGCGCGCACGCAGATGCGGAATCGAACGCAAAAATTCCACCGTGTGTCCTTTTTTCTGAAGCGGGAACGTTTCCGGAGCAAGTCCGAGAATCTCAATCTTTGTCGCGTGAATTTCCCAGCTCTGCCCCTTGCCCTGTGAGGCGATGAGCGCGCCTTCCACGGAAACGCTCGCGCCCGTTGTCGCATTTTTCAAAAGGGCGTAGCCCTCGCAATCGGCGTCCACGACGCATTGCAGGTTTTTCATACAGGAACCGTCATTGATTTCCAAAAACGAAAACGTTTTGGAATCGCGGCGTGTGCGCACCCAGCCCTGCACGAGCACGGAATTTTCAGCCGAAGAGGAACCGAGAGCTTCTTTTACGGAAAGTTTTTTCATCGGGGGAAAATCTAATACCAAGTTCCGCCGACGCAAATAGAAATTATCGCTCCGCACGGGCATTTTTCCCGATTTTTTCAAAAACTCCGCCAGCTCCGCTCCGATTTTTGAATCGACGAGAGAACGCGAACGTTTTTCAATTTCAAACGTATGGAATTGGAAGAAAAGCTCCTCGAATTTATGAGGCGGAAAGACTATTCCCCGCTACGCCTCGACGAACTCCATAAAGCCCTCGGCGGCGACGGAAAACTTTTCCGTAAACTCAAAAAAATACTCCCGCGCATGGTGCGCGCAGGCTCCGTCGCGCAAGTCAAACGCGACCGCTTCTGCCTGCCCTCAGACGCAGATCTCATCAGCGGACGCATCCTGTTTCGAAACAGCGGAAGCGCAAAACTTTTACCCGACACGCCCGCAGACGGCTCTCCGCCTCCGCCCGCCGTCCACCTCCGAGCCGAAGATACGGGAACGGCATTTCACGGCGACCGCGTCGTCGTTCGGCTGGAACGCAAACGCCGTAAAGGCGGGTTTCGGGAACGCTACGCACAGGGAGACGATTTGCCCTTCGGGAGCGTTGTCAAAATTCTCGAACGTGCCTTCAGCTCAACCACGGGAACGCTCATTCAAACGCGTTATTACTGGACGGTTCGCCCCGACGATCCCCGCATCCCCAAAGACATTCTTGTACCCGATCCCGCGCGCTCGCCGCTCTTTCCGCAACCGAAAGCCGGCGAAAAAGTGGTTGTCCGCCTCAACGAATGGACGCGCCGCAACGAAAATCCCAGCGGCGAAATCGAAAAAGTCCTCGGCGAATCCCACACGCCGCTCGCCGAATACCGCGCAATCCTTTTCCGCTATCACCTTTCCCCGAAATTTCCTGACAGCGTCGCAGACGAATTGAAAAGCGTTCCCGCAAGCGTCGATTCCAAAGAAATGCGCGGACGCCTCGATTTAAGGAATGTTTTTACAATCACCATCGACCCGGACGACGCCAAGGATTTCGACGACGCGCTCTCCGTCGAATTTTTACCCGAAGAAAAAATTCGCGTCGGCGTGCACATCGCGGACGTTTCCCACTACGTCCGCCCGCATTCCGCACTTGACCGGGAAGCGCGCGCCCGCGGCAACTCCACCTACCTCGTCGGAACCGTCATTCCGATGCTTCCACACGCGCTTTCGAGCGGAATTTGCTCGCTTGTCGAAGGCGAAGCCCGCCTCACTAAATCCGTTTTCGCCACTTTTGATGCAAGCGGGAATATCACGCAAACACAGTTCGCCAACTCCGTTATTTCCTCTCGGAAGAGACTGACCTACGGGCAGGCTTTCGCATTGATGAACGAAGACGACAACCGGGAAATCCGCGCGTTCCCGCCCGTTCCCGTGCATCAATCCGGACATCCCGGGCGCGCCCTCGCCGAATTGAGCGACGAGGAAATTTCGCTCCTGAGAAAAAACATTCGCGCGCTTTGGAACCTTGCTTCAAAACTGCGCGAAGAACGAATGCGCACGGGTGCACTTGACCTCGACATGCCGGAAGTCAAAATCTACGTCGATTCCGACGGTTTCGCCGAGCGCATCGAACAAGTCCGCCACGACGAATCTCATCAGCTCGTGGAAGAATTTATGCTGCTCGCCAACGAAATTATCGCGCGGCAATTTCGCCAAGCCCGACTTCCGTTCATTTCCCGCGTCCACGACGCACCCGAGACGGAAAAGCTTGCCGAACTGCGGGAAGAAATGATCGCGGCGGGCATCAAAATCGGCGATCTTTCCAAACGTAGCGAAATGATGAAACTCCTCTCCGTTCTTAAAGACCGGGAAGACGCGTATCCGTTGCGGATTCGCGTGCTGCGAAGCCTTAAACAAGCCTGCTATCGCCCGAGCGCAGACGGGCACTACGGCTTGGCAAAAAACGATTACGCGCACTTCACATCGCCGATTCGCCGCTATGCCGACTTAACCGTGCATCGCATCTTGGATTTTTATTTGCAAAAAAACCATTTACCGACGGCTTCCGCCAAAAAAACACCCGCACTGGTTATAGCGGAACTCGCGGGAACGTCCGACCACATTTCCGAAACGGAACGCTCGTCAATGGAAGCCGAACGGGAATCCGTCAAAATTAAATTACTAGAATTTTTTGAACGCGAAGCCGAACGCAAGAAAAAGAAAGTTTTCTACGCCGTCATCACGGACATTCGCAGCATCGGGCTTTTCGTCGAACTGAAAATTTCGCAGGCATTCGGGCTGATTCCGCTCTCCTCCCTGACGGACGATTTGTATCAGGTTGCGCCGGACGCCTCGGCAATCGTCGGGCGGCGTTCCCGCAAACGCTACGCGCTCGGGCAAACCGTTCCCGTCGTCATCGACCGCGTGGACCGCTTCCGCCGCACGATGAATTTTCACATGGTTTCGGAAAACGAAAATGCACCGATGCGTGAACATCGGCGCAAATCCGGGCAACGCTCCCGCCGCTGATTTCAGCGGCGCAGGTGCTTGTCCAATAAATCGGAAATTTCGCGCGGATCGGCATCATCCAAATCCCGCCCTTTCCGCTTCAAATCCTCGCAGGTTTTAATAAAGGTTTCCGCCATTTTGTCGTGTGTTTCCTCGCTTCCGCCGACGACGGAAAAGCGTTCCGCCTGCGTAATGCGCTTTTGCCCGTCCTTGGCATCCAAACCCAAGCCGAGCAAAAAAGATTTCCCGCTACGGGAACGCTCTTCGGAATCGCTCACGCCAAAGGAAAATTAGCGGCGACGTGCGCTCGCGCTGTGCATCTGCGCCTGCATCTGCTGCATGGCCGGCGTCGCGTTGCGGAGGCGGTAAGTAATGCGGGCCTGCGTCAGATCCTTCGGGTCCATTTCGACACGCACGGTATCACCGACAAAAATTTTGATAAAGTTTTTGCGAAGTTTCCCGGAAATATGCCCGAGCACCACGTGTTTATTCGGCAACTCAATCCGGAACATCGTTCCCGGAAGCACCGCGATAATTTTGCCCTCTAATTCAATAAGACCGTCTGCCATTCTGATGATTTTGTAGTGTAAAAAATATAAAGGTTTTATTCTCTTTCGATTGCGTTCCCACGTCAAATAGAAATTTAACACCCGCGCGCAATAAACATTGAAGTCGCCCCGAGAAAAGATAGTATGGACGGAATTTCTTTTTTTATGGACGAAAACGCAGACATCACGTTCGCGCTCAGCGGCGCGGAAAAGAAAAAGCTTCGCGGGCAAGCTCAGCTCCTCGAGGCAAAAATCTCCGTCGGCAAAAACGGGCTCGTTCCGGAAACGCTCAAAACGCTAAACCTCATGTTCAAAAAAGAGCCGCTGCTCAAAGTGAGATTCTCCGAAGGACGTGCCGAAATGAAAGCTCAAATCGCCGAAATCGAAGCGGGAACGCAATCCGTGTGCGTCGGGCACGTCGGGCGCACAGCTTCGTTTTTCAAAAACACACCGGACACACTCTAATTCCTCATTCCTAATTTCTAATTCCTTCTTTACCATCCATGAAAGAAATCCCTATCTTCAGCCTTGCAGAAAAACTCGGCATCGACGAACAGTTCGTCGAACCTTACGGACGCGACAAAGCGAAAATCTCGCTCACCGCGCTAAAAAATCCGCCGAAACGCGGGAAGCTCATTCTCGTTTCCGCCATCACGCCGACGCCCGCCGGTGAAGGCAAAACAACGACTTCCATCGGGCTTGCACAAGGTTTTAAAAAAATCGGAAAAAGTGCCGCTCTCGCACTCCGTCAACCGTCCATGGGACCCGTTTTCGGACGCAAAGGCGGCGCAACCGGCGGAGGGAAAAGCACCGTCCAGCCCGCTACTGAAATCAATTTGCAATTCACGGGCGATTTCCACGCCATCACTTCCGCGCATAATTTGCTCGCCGACGCGATTGACAACCGCCTCTACTTCCGCAATACCCGCCTCGATTCGCGCCGCGTAACCTGGAAGCGCGTTCTCGACATGAATGACCGCGCCCTGCGCAGCGTCATCGTCGGGTGCGGCGGGAACGGCGTACCGCGAGAAACGGGCTTCGATATCACCGTCGCCTCCGAAATCATGGCAATTCTCTGCCTTGCGCAAAGTTACGAAGATCTTCGCGCACGCCTGAACAAAATGGTAGTCGGATTCGACGCGGAAAACAAACCTGTCTTCGCAGAAGAAATCGGCGTTACCGGATCGCTCATGGCAATCTTGAAGGAAGCACTGAAACCGAATCTCGTGCAAAGCGTAGAAGGCGTTCCCGCGTTTATCCACGGCGGACCTTTCGCCAACATCGCCCAAGGTTGCAACTCCGTCATCGCAACCCAAATGGCTATGAGCTACGCCGATTACGCCATCACGGAAGCAGGCTTCGCTTTCGATTTGGGCGGAGAGAAATTCTTCGACATCAAATGCCGCACCGCAGGATTCGCTCCGGACGCCGTCGTCATCGTCGCCACCATTCGCGCGCTTAAAATGCACGGCGGACGCGGTTTGAAAGAACTTACCGAGGCGGACGTTCCCGCCGTCGAGCGCGGACTTGAAAACCTCGCCGCTCACATCGATTCCGCGAAAAAATTCAAGCGTCCGATCGTTGTTGCCATCAATCGTTTCCCGACGGATACGGAAGAAGAATTCGCCGCCGTGAAAAATTTCTGCGCCGGACAAAGCGTCGCCTGCGCCGTGGCAAACGTTTTCGGCGAGGGCGGAGACGGCGCTACCGAGCTCGCTCAAGTCGTTGCCGATGCCTGCGAAACGCCCTCTCCGGAATTCGTGCCGATTTACCCGCTCGACGTTCCCGTCGAAGAAAAACTCAACGCCATCGCTCGCGAAATTTACGGTGCAGACGGCGTAACAATTGCTGCCAAAGCAAAAAAGAAGCTCGAGCTTCTTGAACACGCCGGCGCATCCCGGCTCATGATTTGCATGGCAAAAACTCAAAATTCGATTTCGGACGATCCCGCCAAGCTCGGACGCCCGCGCAACTTCACGATTTCCGTGCGCGACTTTGAAATCGCCGCCGGCGCGGGCTTCCTCGTCGCTCTCACGGGAGACATCATGCGCATGCCCGCACTCCCCAAAGTGCCCTGCGCCGAATCCATCGACCTCGATGCCGATGGCAACATCACCGGCATGCTCGGCGTTTAAAATCAAACCGCAAAAGTCTCACGACCTTTGCTTCAGCTCAAAACGTTCCCGCGAATTTCGACGGGAACGTTTTTTTGTGTTCTAGAATGTATGATGAAACGGAAGCGGCTAAATTTCAATTTGCAGTCTTTGCATTTTTGAGCAAGAATGGTGCTTTTATTTTATTCTCAAACATCTAAGCATAACATCATGGCTAATGTAAAATTTTTCAGCGGCAAGGAAATCCCGCTCGAAATGCACAAGGTGCGCATCGTTCAGAAACTGAGCCTGCCGCCCGTGGAAGAACGCGTCGCACGCATGAACGAAGCCGGCAACAATACCTTCCTTTTGCAGAATCGCGATGTCTTTATGGACATGCTCACCGACTCCGGCGTGAACGCTATGAGCGATCTCCAGCAAGCCTCCATGCTCCGCGCCGACGACGCCTACGCCGGCTCCGAAACCTACAATCGCATGACGGCGAAAGTTTCCGAAATTTTCGGCATGGAATATTTCCTTCCCGTTCACCAGGGGCGCGCGGCGGAAAACATTCTCGCCACCGCGTTTGTTAAGCCGGGCGACGTTGTGCCGATGAACTTCCACTTCACGACGACGAAAGCGCACATCACGCGCCTCGGCGGAAGCGTCGAAGAACTCATCGTTCCCGAAGGCTTGGAACCGATTAACGATTGCCCGTTCAAAGGCAATTTTGACATTCCGCGTCTCGAAGCTCTCATCGAAAAAGTAACGCCGGCTCGCATCCCGTTTGTCCGCATCGAAGCGGGAACGAACCTCATCGGCGGGCAACCGCTCTCGCTCCAAAATATGCGCGAAGTTGCCGCGCTTTGCAAAAAACACGGCATCAAAGTCATGCTCGACGCGTCGCTCCTGCAGGACAATTTGTATTTCATCAAAGAACGGGAAGAAGCCTGCAAAAACATGAGCATCCGCGAAATCACGGCGGAAATCGCCTCGCTCATGGACATCATTTACTTCTCGGCACGCAAATTCGGCTTCGCACGCGGCGGCGGGATCGCCATTCGCACAAAAGAAGACGAAATGCGCATGAAGGAATTTATTCCGCTCTACGAAGGATTCCTGACTTACGGCGGGATGTCCGTCCGCGAAATGGAAGCCATCGTCGTCGGCTTGGACGAATCGATGGACGAAGACGTCATTTCGCAGGGGCCGAAATTCATCGAATACATGGCGCAGGAGCTCCACAAGCGCGGCGTTCCCGTGATTCTTCCGGCAGGCGGACTCGGCTGCCACATTAACGCGACGGAATTCTGCAAACACATTCCGCAGGCGGAATACCCGGCGGGAGCGCTCGCGGCAGCCGTTTACATCGCCAGCGGCGTGCGCGGCATGGAACGCGGCACGCTCTCCGAACAACGCAACGAAGACGGCTCCGAACGCTTTGCCGAACTTGAGCTCCTCCGCATGGCAATGCCGCGCCGCGTTTACACGCTCTCGCAAGTGGAATACGCGATCGATCGCATCGCGTGGCTTTACCAAAACCGCGAACTCATCGGCGGGCTCAAATTCGTTGAAGAGCCCAAAGTTTTGCGCTTCTTCTTCGGTCGCCTCGCCCCGACAAGCAACTGGCAGGAAAAACTCGTCGAAAAATTCCGCAAGGATTTCGGCGACAGCCTGTAAGCGATTGAAACCGAAAAGCAGAGAAAGCTGAAACGTTTAGCCGGCTTTGCCCGGAAAATTCCTGAAGGGAATCTCTTTAACCGGAGGTTCCCTTCAGCTTTTCTGCAGGCGGACCGCACAAGTTTTTCAACTTTGTAATTTGGACGCGAAGCATGTTTAATAACGGAATTTTATTATGTCCGATTACGAACTTGCCATGAAACAGCGCGAAGAACGCATTGCCGAACTTCGCACGAAACTTTTGGAAATCCTTCCCGCAGACATTGTTTCGGGAACGCGCGGACTTACGCTTGAGATCGGTTGCGGACACGGACATTTTCTCGCCGCCTATGCGCAGGCGTTCCCGCAGGAATTTTGCCTCGGGCTCGATTTGATTTCCAAGCGCATTGAACGCGCCAACCGCAAGCGGGAGCTTTCCGGAGCGGAAAATCTCGCATTTTTTAAAGCGGAAGCCACCGAGTTACTTCTCGCCCTGCCCGAGACCTGTCGCCTCGCGAAAATCTTTTTCCTTTTCCCGGATCCGTGGCCAAAAAAACGCCACCACAAAAACCGACTTATTCAAACCGAAATGCTCGATCGCCTCGCCACCCGCGCCCACGCGGGAACGCGCCTGCACTTCCGCACCGACCACGCGGAATATTTCGACTGGAGCCGAGAACTCGTCGAGGCGCACCCGCAGTGGACTCTCCTGCCCGACGAGCCCTGGCCTTTCGAGCGCGAGACGTATTTCCAAAGCATTCTTCCCGATGCCTACCAATCCCTCATTGCCGAGCGGAATACCTGAAACGAGAAACAAACATTTAACAGTTCTCTAAGCTTTAAGCCTTAAAACTTTCATCTTTCAAAAAATGGCTTTGCTTGCAGTCAGAAATCTTTCCTTAAAATTCGGCGGTCCGTCGCTGTTTGACGACGTAACCTTCCAAGTCGAAGCGGGCGAGCGCGTCTGCCTCATCGGGCGCAACGGCGCGGGCAAAAGTTCTCTGCTGAAAATTATCGCGGGAACGCTTGAGCCGGATGCCGGCGAAGTTGCCGTTGCGCGCGGCTCTCACGCCGCTTTTCTCGCACAGGAAGTCCCGGAAAAAATCGCGGGAACGGTGCGCGATGTCGTTTTGAGCGGGCTCGGCGACGCGGGTGAAAAAATCCGCGCCTACGAAACGCACGACACGGAGAAATATTCCGAAGCCGAGCTCGACGCGATTTTTCATTGGCTTGAAAACCATTCCGCGTGGAGCCTTTCGAGCGAAGTTGACGCGATGATTTCCAAAATCGGTGCCGTTCCCGAGTTGCCGTTTTCCTCGCTTTCCGCCGGCATGAAACGCCGCGTTTTACTCGCGCGCGAACTCGTTTCCAAGCCCGATATTCTGGTGTTGGACGAACCGACAAACCATCTCGACATCGACGCTATCGAATGGCTCGAAGAATTTCTTCTCGCGTGGCAGGGCGCGATTCTCTTCGTCACGCACGACCGCCGTTTTCTCAAGAAAATCTCCACGCGCATTCTCGACCTCGAAGGCGGCATCGTTACGTCCTGGGATTGCGATTACGATACTTACCTGACGCGCCGCGAAGAGCTCAACGCAAGCATCGCCGCCAACAATGCGGAGTTTGACAAATTACTCGCGCGCGAAGAGGCGTGGCTGCGCCAAGGCGTGAAGGCGCGCCGCTGCCGCAACGAAGGGCGCGTACGCGAGCTGAAAAAACTGCGCGAAATCCGCGCCGCACGCCGCGCCTCCGTCGGGAACGTTCGTGCGACGATTTCCGAGGGCGAAAAATCCGGGGCGAAAGTGCTCGTCGCCGAAAACATCTCGCATACTTGGAACGGCGTTCCCGCGATCCGGAATTTTTCGACAACGATTATGCGCGGCGACCGCGTCGGGATTATCGGTCCGAACGGTATCGGGAAAACGACTTTGCTGAAAATTCTGCTCGGGCAACTTGCGCCCGACGCGGGAACGGTTACGCACGGCACGAATTTGCAAATCGCGTATTTCGACCAGCTGCGCTCGCAACTCAAGGAGGATAAAACGCTCATCGAAAACCTCGCCGGAGAAGGCGCGGACACCGTCGTCGTCGGCAGGCAAACGCGTCACGTCATCAGCTATCTCGGCGATTTTCTTTTTACGCCGGATCGCGCACGCTCGACGGTTTCGATGCTCAGCGGCGGCGAACGCAACCGGCTTTTGCTCGCGAAAATTTTTCTCAAAACGGCGAACGTGCTCGTGCTCGACGAACCGACAAACGACCTCGATTTGGAAACGCTCGATTTGCTCGAAGAACTGCTCGGCAATTTCGACGGCACCGTGTTGCTCGTTACGCACGACCGCCAGTTTTTGGACAACGTAACAACGAGCTATATCGTCTTTGAAGGCGACGGAAATTTGCGAGAGTTTGTCGGCGATTACGACGCGTGGCGGCGGGAACATCTCGCCGAAATCGCGGTAAAAAGCGCTCCCGCGAAGCCGGAAAAGCCGAAGGCGGACGTTCCCGCGGGAACGGCGCAAGTACCGAAAAATCCGCCGTCGAAGAAAAAGCTTTCCTACAAGGAAACACGCGAACTCGAAGCGCTTCCGCAAAAAATCGAAGATTTGGAAACCGAGCAAAAAACGTTGGCGGAAAAACTCAACGATCCCGATTTTTACCGTGATCCCGCCGCCGTCCAAGCCACCAATGCGCGCCTCGCCGAAATTGACGAAGAATTGCTTTTCGCGCTCGAACGCTGGGAAGAACTCGAATCCCGGAAAGCGTAAATTTTAATAAATCATGAAAAAAGCACTCATTCTCGGCGGCGGCATCGCCGGACTCACCGTTGCAAACAGCCTCGCCCTACGCGGCATTGATTTTTTACTCATCGAAAAATCTACGAGAGTCGGAGGCGCAATCCGCACGTTTTCCCGAGACGGTTTCATCGCCGAAGGCGGTCCGCAAACCTTTATCGCGGAAGAAAAAAAAGTTTTCGATTTTCTTCGGGCGACGGGGATTCTTGAAAAAACCATCGAAGCCCGCCCCGCCGCGAAAAAGCGTTTTATCGTGCGCGGCGGGAAACCGCGCGTTGTTCCTATGTCGCCCGCCACTGCCGTTACGACACCGCTTTTTTCTCTTCTCGGAAAAATACGCCTGCTCGCCGAACCCTTTATTCCCGCCAAGCGCGACGGGAACGCAGAAAGCGTTGCGAATTTCGTCCGCCGCCGCATCGGCAAGGAGATGTATAATTACGCGCTGAACCCGCTGGTTGCGGGAATTTTTGCCGGCAATCCGGAAACGCTCGACGTGCGTTTCGCGTTCCCGAAAGTTTGGAATCTGGAGCAACGCTACGGCTCGCTCATTCGCGGCACGTTCCCGAACGCGAAAGCCAAAAAAGCCTCCGGGAACTACGAAAAAAAGCGTACGCTTTCGTTCCCGCAGGGTATGGAAACGCTACCGAAACTTTTACGCGCGAAACTTGATCCGCGCAAAGTGCGTATCCATTCCGAAATTACAAATCTTACACGCGAAGGTTCCGGCTGGCGGGCGCATTGGCGTTCCCGCGCCGCCGTTTGCACTTTTTTTGAAGAAGACGCGTTTTTCGACGAAATCATCGTCGCCACACCGCCGCACACATGGGGTGAAATTCCGTTTTCCGATCCTGCCCTGCGTGCGCATTTTTCCCGCGTTCCCGCGCTCGCCACGCCGCCCGTGACCATGCTCACGCTCGGTTTTCCGCGGGCGAACGTCTCGCACCCGCTCGACGGTTTCGGAATGCTCGTTCCGGAAAAGGAAAATCGGAAAATTCTCGGCACGCTGTTTACGTCATCACTTTTTCCGGGACGCGCGCCGGAGGGCTTTGTTACGCTTTCCACTTATCTCGGCGGTTCCCGCCAATCGGAAATCACACACCTTTCTGCAGAAGAACAGTTAAAAATCGTGCGGGAGGAATTGCGCGAACTGCTCGGCGCGACGGGCGAGCCCGCCTTTATCGAACGCGTGGAAAACCCGCAGGCGATTCCGCAATACAATCTCGGCTACGAAGATTTTTTTAAAAAACTTTCCGAAATCGAATCCGCGTTCCCGCTCCGCTTTGCGGGAAATTTCCGCGGCGGCATCTCCGTCGGGCAAACCATGCTTTCCGCCCTCGAAACTGCCGAGAAAACCGCGCTCGCCGCTCATAGCTAAGAGTTGAATTTTTCAAAGTCTCTCTAAATAATAAAGCAATTTGAGTTTTATGAACGCCCACCCTTTTATTTCCGAAGAAAGAGCAAATTCCCTCGCCGAAAAATTCGGGACACCGATCTACGTTTACGACGAAAAAACCTTGCGGGCAAACGCCGCCGATTGCCTTTCGTTCCCGAATGCCTTCGGGCTCACGGTGCGCTTTGCGATGAAGGCTTGCCCGACGGCGGCAGTGCTGAAACTTTTTCATTCGCTCGGGCTTCATTTCGACGCCTCCAGTCTCTACGAAGTGCAGCGCGCGATGCTTGCCGGCGTTCCCGCCGAAAAAATTTCGCTTTCCACCCAAGAGCTTCCTGCAGATTTTGCCGACGTGCTTAAACTCGGCGTAAAATTCAACGCCTGCTCGCTTTCCCAGCTCGAACGCTACGGGCAATCCTTTCCGGGAACGCGCGTGGGGGTTCGCTTTAATCCGGGAACGGGTTCCGGCGGAACAGGGAAAACCAACGTCGGCGGACCGGATTCTTCCTTCGGTATTTGGCACGAATACGCCGACGACGTCGAAGCCGTTTTGAAAAAATACGATCTCACGCTTGAGCGCATCCATACGCATATCGGCAGCGGAAGCGATCCCGCCGTTTGGCAAAAAGTGGCGTTGCAATCGCTTAGCTTGGTTCGCCGCTTTGAAAGTGTAGAAACGCTTGATTTCGGCGGCGGCTACAAAGTGGCACGGGTTGAAGGGGAAAAAACAACCGACCTGCAAATTTGCGGCGCGCCCGTGCGCGATGCCATCGCCAAACTCGCCGGAGAAACCAGAAGAAAACTTCATTTCGAAATAGAGCCGGGAACGTATCTCGTCGCCAATGCCGGCGCCGTTCTCGCGCGCGTTCAAGACCTTGCAGACACCGGAGAAAACGGACGCAAATTCATCAAACTCGACATGGGCATGACGGATTTACTTCGCCCGAGCCTCTACGGCGCGCAACATCCGATTTTTCTCGCAAAAAAATCCGGGCGCAGCGTTTCCGAAAATACAGAAAGTTACGTCGTCGTCGGTCATTGTTGCGAATCCGGAGACCTTGTTTCCTGTGCTCCCGGCGAACCCGAAACGCTTGCGGAAAAAACGTTCCCGCAGGCGGAAATCGGAGATTTTTGCATCATCGGCGGCGCCGGAGCCTATTGCTCGGCAATGGCAACGAAGAACTACAACTCATTCCCCGAATCCGCAGAAGTGATGATTGAGGAAAACGGAAACGCCCGGCTAATTCGCCGAAAGCAAAAACTTGAGCAAATTATCCAAAACGAAATTGTTTGAGAGACAAAAAAAAGCGGCACGAATTCATGCCGTTTTTTTTTGTCGCCGAATTAAAGCCACTCTTCGCGGGCAGCGCAGCGAAGATTAAAGTTTAGAGCGCGTTTACCCGTCGGCTCAATTTTGATAAAGCCGCCGGCAGCTTTGACAAGTGCCATGCCTGCGGCAACGTCCCACAGATTCGTGCCTTTTTCGCTGTAAACGTCCGCTCGGCCGGAAGCGACATAAGCGACGGCAAGTGCCGCCGTCCCGATCATGCGGATTTTTTTAAACATTCCTACTTCGGCAATAAACGGAGCGAGTGCCTCGGGAGATTTGTCGGCAAGAGCCGGGAATCCGGTCATCAGGCAAGCTTGGGAAATTTCCGTTGCCCACGCGGGAACGATTTTTTCGCCGTTGAGGAAAACGCCTTCGCCGACCAAGCCGGAAAACATTTCGTTTGCGTTAAAATTATAAATAACGCCGAGCACGGGATCGCTCCCGCGCATTAAGCCGATGCTGACGCAAGTCAGCGGTTGCCCGCGCTGATAATTAAATGTGCCGTCGAGCGGATCCACGACCCAATAAAGCGCGCCCGGCGTGTCGTAAAGTGCGGGATCGCCGCCGAGCTCCTCCCCGAAAATCGGTAATCCGGTGGCGGCGAGACGTTCCCGAATCAATTTTTCGGAATCCGTATCTGCGGCAAGTTTAACGTCCGTATCGGAATTGAGAGCAACGCTTCGGTTTCCGCCTGTTCGAAGAATTGCGCCGGTATCTCTTGCGGCGGACTCCGCAATTTTCAAAAGTTTTTTCAAAGCTTCCATAACATCGCAATTTTACTGCGTTCCCGCGTAATCCCGCAAATTGAAATTTGTTGCTCGTTTCGAGCAACAAATGCTGAAAAGCTTAAGAGCTTAGAAGTTTAGTTATTTCGCAAGCGAAACAAGGAAAAGAATCCTTTTTATTTTATAAAAGTAAAACCCTCGGCGTAGCCGATTAAACCCTTCAGCTTCTCAGCTTTTAAACATTTAGCGAACGCCTTGCGTTCGCTAAATTCCTATTTGGCATCCGCCCAGTTCGTGCCGGAAGCGGCATCCGCTACAAGCGGCACGGAGAGCGGGAACGCCGCAGACATTTCCTCCGAAAGCAAACGCTTCACGCGTTCCGCGTCGCCGGCGGGCACTTCAACAAGCAGTTCGTCGTGAATTTGAAGCACCATTTTTGCGGTGGGAACGTCTTTTTTAAGCCGATTGTGCACGCGTAACATCGCAATTTTGATAATATCCGCCGCCGTTCCCTGAATCGGGGCATTCAGCGCAACACGTTCGCCGAACGCCCGCACATTGTGGTTTGGCGAAGCGAGTTCCGGCATCGCACGCCGCCGCCCGAGCAGGGTCGAAACAAAGCCGTCCGCCTTCGCTTTTTCGACAACATTTTTCATGTAATCGCGCACCCCGGAATATTTTTCGAGATAATTTTCGATATAACGTTTGGCATCGCGGCGCGTTACACCAAGATCTTGGGCCAACGAAAACTCGCCGATTCCGTAAACGATTCCGAAATTCACCGCTTTAGCATGGCGGCGCATCAGCGGCGTGATTTGCACGGGATCTGCGCGGAAAATCTGACACGCCGTCACGGAGTGAATGTCTTCTCCTTGGCGAAACGCTTTCTGCATCGCGGCATCATCGGCGATGTGTGCGAGAACGCGTAGCTCAATCTGTGAATAGTCCGCATCGACAAGCACGTTCCCGCGTTCGGAGACAAACATTTTCCGCAATTCGTTGCCGAGCTCGCCGCGCGTGGGCACGTTTTGCAAATTGGGCTCGGAAGAGCTGAGGCGTCCCGTCGCGGTAACGGTCATATTAAACGTGGTATGAATACGCCCGTCGGGGGCTATCGCATCAATCAAGCCGTCTGCAATCGTTTTGAGCTTCGTAAACAGACGAAACTCACCGATTTTCCCGATTATGGGGTGAAGCGACTCCAACTCCTTGAGCACTTCGGCATTGGTCGAATACCCGGTTTTCGTTTTCTTTTTTGCCGGAAGACCGAGTTTTTCAAATAAAACTTCTCCAAGCTGCTTTGGTGAATTGAGATTAAATTCCGTTCCCGCAAGAGCAAAAACTCCATTCTGTGCATCTGCGGCACGATTTTCCATTTCCCGGGAAAAGTTCTCCAATTTTACCCGATCGACCGCGATTCCGGCATGTTCCATTTCGGCGAGCACCGCGCAAAGCGGAAACTCAATTTCACGATAAAGCTTTGCCAAGCCTGCAGCCGCCAGCGCCGGAATTTGCTCTTCGCAAAAATTTTTCACACAGCGGGCACGCTCAATTTCGGAAAGCTCCTCCGGAAGCGAAGCAACGGTGCGTGTCGGCTCCAGCAAATACGCAGCGAGTGCCGTATCAAAAACAAAGCCTTCTGCGGGCAAGCCGGCGGCAAAGCAGGCACGCATCAGCGCCTTCACGTCGTGCGCGACCTTTTTTACGTTCCCGCCGAAGAATTTCTTCAAAAATTCCCCATACTCGGCTGCGGAAAACTTTTCTGCTGAAATCTGCACCGCCTGCGTTCCCGCGACCACGGAGAGCCGGCTCAGAGGTAATTCCGATTTTGTATCGGAAAACACATATACGCGCTCCTGACTTTCACAATATGAAAGAAAATTCGGCAACGATGAAATTTCGCCGGGCGGAAGAGCGTCCGCCTCTTCAGGCGACGCAAACAGGGGCAAATCCGCGTTTTCCTCTCCCGACGGAGCCAAGTTCCACTTCGCAATGAGCTTGGAAAATTCAAGTTTTTTAAAAAGGCGATAAAGCGCGGGAACGTCCGGCTCACGGCGCAGATTTTTTTCCGGTGAAAATGAGATCGGGGCGTTTGTCCGAATCGTCGCCAAGTCGAATGAGGCAAACGCACTTTCCCTTCCCGCGTCCAATTTTTTTCTCACCGAAGCGGAAACGTCTATTGTATCCAAATTTTCATAGACATAAGAAATGGTTCCGAATTTCCGGATTAAGTCTCCGGCGGTTTTTTCTCCGATTCCGGGAACGCCCTTAATGTTGTCGGATGCATCTCCCATCAGAGCTTTTAAATCCACGATTTTCTCGGGAGAGAAGCCGTAGGTTTCGAAAAAGGTTTCCGGGGAAAACTCTTTTGTTTCGGTTTTTCCCATGCGGGAAACGACGAGTTTGACATGAACGCTTTCCGTCACGAGCTGGAGGCTGTCGCGATCGCCCGTAACGATTTCGCAGGTCCAGCCTTCAGCCGTGCAACGCACACCGATGGTGCCGAGTAAATCGTCTGCTTCCCAGCCGGCGAGCTCATAAGCGGGAACGTTCATTGCGGCGAGCACCTCTTTCAGGAGCGGGATTTGCGGGCGCAACTCTTCGGGCATCGGGCGTCGCCCAGCCTTATAGTCGGCATATTTTTCATGGCGAAAAGTCGGCGCATGAACGTCGAAGCAAACGCAAAGTGCGTCGGGCTTACTCTCGTCGAGGAGTTTGGAAAGGATTGTCAAAAAACCGTAAACGGCATTGGTCGGAGTGCCATCGCGCGTCGTCAAAAGCCGCACGCCGTAAAATGCGCGGTTCACGATACTGTTGCCGTCCAAAACCATCAATTTCATAGGTTCATTTTTTCGCATCGGAACGTTCTTTTCGAACACAAAATCCGCAGGAAGATGAAATTTGCCGAAGCGAGGGCTTCGGTAAAAGTTTAAAAGCTGAGAAGATGAAAAGTTTAATCGGCTTCACCGAGTGCTTTATTTTTACAAAAATAAAAAAGGATTCTTTTCCTTGTTTCGCTTGCAAAACAACTAAACTTTTAACCTCTTAAGCTTTTCAGCATTTGTTGCTCAAACGAACAATAAATTTCAATTTGCGGAAAAAAGCGGGAACGCGTTTAATTCCGTCCAATGCGAGTAAACAAGACATCTGCGCCAAAACCGAACCTGATTTTAACAGGGTTTATGGGGACGGGGAAATCCTCCGTCGGGCGCCTGCTCGCGCGCTTGTGGCACCGCCCTTTTCTCGATACGGACAAAGAAATCGAACGTCGCACGCATCGGAAAATCAAAGATATTTTTGCAGAAGACGGAGAAGCATTTTTCCGCGAACTTGAGCGCCGTTGCGTTGAAGAATGGCTACCCGAGTCAGGCGCAATTATCGCCACCGGCGGCGGGATTCTGACATCGAGAGGTATGCACGAAAAATTGCGGGAACGCGGTATTATCGTCACGCTTTTTGCTTCGCCGGAAACCATTTATGCCCGCACCCGAAACGGTTCCCGACCGCTTCTTCAGACAGAAAATCCTACGGAAAAAATTCGCGAACTGCTCGCCGCGCGGGAAAAAGATTACCTGAAAGCGGGAGTCGGCGTGCTTACGGACGGGCGCACCATGCTCGAACTCGCCCAAAACATCGGGCGCATTTACCATCGGCAAATGCTCGCCAAAAAAACCGGCTCCGAGACAAACGCGTAGCTTTTTCAAAAATCTGACGCCTTCCGGCATTCTTTTTTCATGTATCCGCACGACAATATATCATTTTGGACAAGCGGACAGGGACTTTGGAAACACGTTCCCGCACACCTTTGGAACGATTGGCGCTGGCAAATGCAAAACCGGATTACGACAGCCGCACAGCTCGAGGCATTCATGCCGCTGACCGCGCGGGAACGCGACGGATTCCTCGCCGTGAAAAACCGCCTCGCCTTCGCCGTCACGCCGCATTTTTTCAATTTGATAGATCGTGAAAATCCGGATTGCCCTATTCGCCGGCAAATCGTTCCCGTGACAGAAGAAAACATTTTTTCGGAAGGAGAAACCGACGATCCCGTAGGCGAAGAAAAATCATCGCCCGTTCCCGGACTCGTGCATCGTTATCCGGACCGCGTTTTGCTTTTATCGACGGACAGATGTGCCTGTTACTGTCGCTATTGCACGCGCTCACGGCTCGTTTCAAATGCACGCGGCTATGATTTTCATCCGCATCTTGATGCCGGACTCCGCTACATCGCCGAACATCGGGAAATCCGCGATGTTTTAGTCAGCGGCGGAGACTTTTTTCTCCTAAGCGATGAAAAAATCAACGATCTTCTTTCTCGGTTGCGGGCGATTCCGCATGTTGAATTCCTTCGAGTCGGTTCCCGCGTTCCCGTCTTTCTTCCGCAACGCATTACACCCGCACTTTGTGAAATTCTGAAACGCCACGGTCCGATTTGGCTCAGCCTGCACATTAATCACCCGAGAGAATGTACGCGGGAACTTGCCGAGGCAGCGGAGCGACTCGCGTTTGCAGGAGTTGTGCTCGGAAATCAGTCCGTCCTGCTTCGTGGAGTCAACGACGACGAAACCGTCATGCGCTCGCTCGTGCATCGCCTGCTGATGATGCGGATTCGCCCGTATTACCTTTACGCCTGCGACAAAATCAGCGGCAGTGCGCACTTTCGCGTTCCCGTCATACGCGGAATTGAGATTATCCGCTCGCTACGCGGCAAAACAAGCGGCTACGCCATTCCGCAATTTGTAATTGATGCCCCCGGCGGCGGCGGGAAAATTCCCGTCAATCCGGATTACCTTGAAGCATTTCTTTCCGACGGTTCCGTTCGTTTAAAAAATTTTCTCGGCAAAGAATTTTTGTATTAGAAAAATCCCGCGCAACGCCGTAGCACCGCAATTTTTTTTTTCATACTCACGAAAAAAAAACAAGAGCGTTCCCGCGAAGATCGACTTTCGCCGTCACGGGAACGCTCTCTCGTTAAGCTTTAAGCTCGCTTCTTATGCGCCGAGTTCGTTTTTGACTTCGATAAACGCCGCAAGAGCTTTTTCCAAATCCGCGCGCGTGTGGCCCGCCGTAATTTGCGTGCGGATACGCGCCTTGCCTTTCGGAACAACCGGATAGAAGAAGCCGATTGCGTAAATGCCTTTTTCGAGCAAGCGGCGGGAATATTCCTGCGCCAAACGTGCATCACCGAGCATAACGGGAACGACCGGGTGCGTGCCGGGAACGACATTGAAGCCTGCCTTCGTCAAACCTTCGCGCCAGAACTTCGTGTTTTCCTGAATGCGTTGGACAAACGACGGATCGTTTTCGAGCAGTTCGAGCGCCTTGAGCGCGCCGCCGACAATCGCCGGAGCAATCGAGTTGGAGAACAGATACGGGCGGGACTGCTGGCGGAGCAAATCGATGATTTCCTTTTTACCCGAAGTAAAACCGCCGGACCCGCCGGAAATGCCCTTGCCGAGCGTTCCCGTGATAACGTCCACGCGATCCATGACATCGCAGTGCTCGTGCGTTCCGCGTCCGGTTGCGCCGAGGCAGCCTGTGGAGTGGCATTCGTCAAAACCGACGAGCGCGTCGTATTTGTCGGCGAGGTCACAGATTCCCTTGAGATTGGCGATAACGCCGTCCATCGAGAACGAGCCGTCCGTGAAGATCATGATGTTTTTCGCACCCGCCGCGCGCGCTTCCTGAAGCTTGGCTTCGAGGTCCGCCATATCGTTATTTTTGTAGCGGAAACGCATCGCTTTGCAGAGGCGCACGCCGTCAATAATCGAAGCGTGGTTGAGTTCGTCGGAAATAATCGCGTCGCCTTCTTTGAGGAGGCATTCGAAAAGCCCGCCGTTTGCGTCGAAGCACGCGCCGTAAAGAATCGTGTCTTCGGTTTTGAGGAATTTCGAAATCGCGGCTTCGAGTTGTTTGTGAATCGTTTGCGTTCCGCAAATGAAGCGGACGGAGGCGCAACCGAATCCGTATTTATCGAGCGCTTCGTGCGCCGCCTTGATGACGTCCGGATTGTCCGCGAGCCCGAGATAGTTGTTCGCGCACATATTGATGACTTCGCGCCCGTCTTCGAGGCGAATGTGCGCCGCCTGCGGGCTGGCGATTACGCGTTCTTCCTTGTAAAGCCCGGCTTCGCGGATTTCCGCGAGGCGTGCGTTTACGGTTTCAAGATAGCTTTTATATGCCATAGTTTTTTAGAAGTATATTGGACTGAAGGGTGAAATTCTACTCCGATTCTACGTTTCGGAAAGGAAAATGTTTCTTAAAAAAAAGCCTTCGACGGAAAACCTTGCAAGCCGGCGGGAACGCGATTTTCATTTTTCGAACAAAATGGACTGGTTTCCGGAAACAGTTTCAAGCGCGGGTCAAACTCCCGATTCCGCCGCCGAATTCGTCGAAGTAATGCCGTTCGACGGCGGCGGACGCGCCTACACTTACCGCGTTCCCGCAAAATTTTCGGAAAAAATCACGACCGGTGTTCTCGTAAAAATTCCGCTCGGATCGCGGGAAAATCTTGGTGTTGTTTGGAAAACCGGAGCCGT
This sequence comes from Opitutales bacterium, assembly GCA_017531845.1. Classification (GTDB taxonomy): domain Bacteria; phylum Verrucomicrobiota; class Verrucomicrobiia; order Opitutales; family UBA953; genus Spyradosoma. The sequence continues at coordinate 148,937 of JAFXKI010000007.1, forward strand.
TCCCGCTCCGGCGTGGATAAAAAAAGTGCGCGACATTGCGGAAATTTGTTGCGACGTTCCCGTGCTTACTCCCGAGGTTTTAAAACTCTGCGAATGGCTCGCCGCCTACTACGCCGCGCCGCTCAATAGCGTTTTGCAAACCGTCCTGCCGGGAACGGTGCGCCGCGGAGTTCGCCCCGTTACGGAAAAATACGTTTCGATTATACGGGAACCTTCACCGGAAGAGCTCGAAAAACTCCGCCGCCGCGCCAAAAAACAAGCTGCCCTGTATGAATTTCTCCGCCGCTTCCAAGCGGGAGAAACAGCAGGCGGAAACGCACGGGAACATTCGGACACAGAAAAATTTTCTTCACAATCTCCTTCTACAAACACGGTTTTCTGTGAAAACGACAGGCGTGACGCTTCTTTCGGCATACCCGTTCTCCGTTCTTCGCTCCCGTTTTCTGAAAATGTAATTAACGCGCTGATACTTTCAGGAATTGCCAAACAGGAAATCGCCATCAAATCACGCCTCGCTTACAATGACGATTTTGAAGGCGGGTCACGCGGGAACGCCGTCGTTGCGCTCCCGCCCGTGCTTAACGACGAACAGCGCGCCGCACTTGATTCCGTTTCGCAAAGTTTGTCCGAAAAAAAATTTCGCACACACCTTCTCCACGGTGTTACGGGCTCCGGAAAAACCGAAGTTTACATCGGCGCAATTCGCAAAGTTCTCGAAAACGGCGGAAGTGCGATTTTTCTTGTACCCGAAGTCGCTCTCACACCGCAAACCGTCGAGCGGCTGCGTTCCCGACTCTCGGACTGCGCCACGCAAATTGTTGTCTGGCACAGCAATCTTTCCGCCGGCGAACGCTATGACGCGTGGATGGCGATGGCACGCGGCGAAGCGCGCCTCCTTGTCGGCGCACGCTCGGCAATTTTTGCTCCGCTGAAAAAACTCCGCCTCATCGTTGTCGATGAGGAGCACGAACCTTCCTTCAAGCAAGGAGAAACGCCGTTTTACCACGGGCGCGACGTTGCCGTTTTCCGAGCGCACCTCTGCAATGCCGTTTGCTTGCTCGGCTCGGCAACACCCTCTCTCGAAAGTTTTTACAATGCCCGCAACGGGAAATATTTGCTGAACCGCATCACCAAACGTGTGGACGACCGCGCGTTCCCGCCGATGAAAATCATCGACATGCGCCGGGAAATCCTTCACACGAACGGGCAAACCACGTTCTCTCGCCCGCTCGTTGATGCGCTGCGGGAACGCCTCGAACGCCGAGAGCAAAGCATTCTTTTTTTGAATCGCCGCGGCTATTCGCGCGCGCTCATTTGCCCGGATTGCGGACACGTCATCACTTGCCCGCATTGCTCGTCCGCGCTCACCTATCATCGGACGGAAGAACTGATGCGTTGCCACCTCTGCGACCACGTCGAACCCGCCGCGTCGCGTTGCCCTGCCTGCGGCTCCCCGAAAATTCGTTGGCGAGGATTCGGCACGCAACGCGCGGAAGAAATTTTGAAAAACATTTTTCCCGATGCAGTCGCCGTGCGTCTCGACGCGGACACAATGTCGAAAAAAAACGAATTTCGTAAAATCCTCAGCGATTTTCGCGCCGGGAAAATCGATATCTTGCTCGGCACGCAAATGATTGCCAAAGGCTTGGATTTCCCCAAGGTTACGCTCGTAGGCATTCTCGATGCAGACGTCTCACTTCACGTTCCCGATTTTCGCGCCGCGGAACGCACATTCCAGCTGCTCGTCCAAGTCGCCGGGCGCGCCGGACGCGGAACGCTCGAAGGCGAAGTTTTTGTTCAAACCTTCACGCCGCACGCCGCGCCGATTCAATTCGCAAAACGCGCTGATTTTGACGAATTCCTCGAAGACGAATTGGAACGCCGCAAGGAATTCGGCTATCCCCCGTTGCGCCATGTCATTCGGCATCTTTTCCGAGGACAAAGCGCAGAACTCGTCGAAGAAACCGCCGACCGCTGGGCAGAATTCCTGGAAAAAAACACGCCGGACCTTTGCGAAATTCGAGGACCCGCGCCCTGCCCGACAGAAAAAATTCAAGACAACTACCGCTTCCACATTTGGTATTTTTGCGACAACGTCGTGCGCGCAAGTGCCCAAATCATGCAAATGCGCGCTGCGTTCCCGTGGCCGCAGGATGTCGTAGACCTTCTCGACGTCGATCCGGTTGACATCGGATAGGCGCGCTTCCGCGTCAGCCTTTCAGCGTGCCGCGCGTAACGCCGAGCTTGGACTCGAGGCGGAGTCCGCGCCAGAGCGCGTTCCCGTCGATTTTCCCCGCAAGTAAATCGCGATAGCGTCCGAGAATTTCCGTCATGAGTTCCGGTGTTTCATCGATAAATTCGATGCGGAAATTGCGCACGCCGCGGGAGCGGATTTCGTCAAAAAACTCCGCGCCCGTTTGCGCACGCGCATTGTAAACCGTGTTGCGGCAACCCGCATCGGCTTTGACAAGATGTTCCAAGCCCGTGCGGTCGCGCAAACGCACAACATGTTTTTCGCAGGGACGCCCGCAATCGCGAAAATCTTTTCCTTCCGACAAAAACGAACAGAAAACACAGTGCTCCATGTGAAACATCGGCATGTGCTGATGGAGTGTAACTTCGATTTTCTCTGGAGCGGGAACGCGCTCAAGCATCGCGCAAAGTTGCTCCAAATTCATATCATAAGACGCGGTTACACGTTCCAAATTGCGTTCCCGCAAATAATAATCCGCCGTAAGATGATTCGCTACGTTCAGCGAAAAATCGCCGCGAACACGCGTTCCCGCGAACGTGTAGAGATGTTCGTGAGCACGCACGAGAAAACCGTCCGCTCCGCATTCGCGCACAACGCGCAAAATGCCGGCTTCGTCTGCCGCCTGCTTGAAAATGCGCGGCGGCTGCGCCCAAAACTCCGCCTCGGGAACGGCATGTACGCGCTCTGCGGCAATGCGGTAATCGCGCGGATTTTCAAACTCCGCGTAAATTGTTTTCGCGCCGAACGCCAGAGCCGCCTCCACCTGCGCCAATTCCCGAACCACAGGAATCAAGCGGGCGGGAAAACATTCCGGCCTTCCTCGAGGGAGCGTCGAACCATCGGGAACGCCGGACAAATCCGCTGCATTCTCCGTTCCCGCATCGCTCGGCGAAGACAAGACAGGCTTCGTTTCCGAAATTGTCCACTTCACGGAGTTTTCGCGGGCAGCGTTGAGTTTTTCGACGAGAGCGCGTCGCAACTTGTTGGCGACGCTTGCGGGAACGAGCGGCGAGCCGGAAATCTCCGATTTCCAGTCGTCTAAAAAATATCCCGTTCCGCCGAGCCGGGCGAACTGCTCGCGTAGCCACGCGTCGCTTGCCGGTTTATTCGTCGCGGGAACAAGCGCGTCGCCGATTTCCGCCGAAACCGTGTTTCCGCAGGCATCGTCGCATTCCGCGCGGAGCGGTTTTCCGGTTTCGGCGAAAACACGCATATTGATTTCGCGCGCCCAATGCGGCAGGTCTCCGGCAAAGGTTTCGCGGATGCTTGCCGTGAGCGCGGGATCGGAGGTTTTCCAAAGTTTGTCGCCTCGGCGCACGCGTTCCCAGCGGATTCCGGCGCGTGCGAAACGCACGAAAACTTCGCCGCTCCCGCGCGCTTTTTCCACGCCGTAAACGTAGCCGCCCTCCTCTTTTTCTTCCGGTTTTCCCGCGTCGAAAACTACGCCGTCGCCGGATTTCAGCGCTGCTTTCAGGTGCACGAAAACGCCGTCTTTGCCGAAGCCGGAAACTTCCCCGAGAAATACGCCGCGCTTTTTTCCGAAACGCGCGTGAACGAGCTCGCGATTATTGATGCCGCGCATCCAGCCCGTGTAAAGCCCGCGTGAAAACGCCATCTCCAGCGCGTAGGCGTGGCGTTCCCGCAATTGTTTGGCAAAAGCGGAAAGCGTTTCGGCGGGAACGCCGTCCGTAATCATTTCGTGGATACGATCTACGCTGTCGCGGTAAACGCGCGTTACGGAAGCGACGTATTCCGGGGTTTTTAGGCGACCTTCGATTTTGAGCGAACGCACGCCGAGGCGCATCAGCTCCGGAAGCATCTCCACGCCCGCCAAGTCCCGCGGCGAAAGCAAGTAGCGGCGCGCGCCGAGCGGCACTTTTTCTCCGTCGCAAATCAATTCATACGGCAAGCGGCACGCCTGCGCGCACTCGCCGCGATTGGCGGAGCGGCCGCCGAGCGCCTCGCTCGTCAGACATTGCCCGGAATACGCCACGCACAATGCGCCGTGCACGAACATTTCAAGCGGGAGCGATTCCGCCGGATTCGCGTTCCCGCGCGCGACAATTTGCTCCAACTCGCCGATATTTACTTCGCGGGAAAGCACCGCGAGCGACGCGCCGAGTTCCCGCGCAAAACGCACGCCCGCAGCGGAGGAAACCGTCATTTGCGTCGACGCGTGAACGGGAAAATCCGGCGAAATTTTGCGAATCAGGCGCACGATGCCGACATCCTGCACGATCGCCGCGTCCACGCCGGCCGCGATGATTTTGCGAAGTTCTTTTTCCGCTTCTTCGAGCTCGTTTGAAAAAATCAGCGTGTTGAAGGTAACGTAGCCGCGCACGCCGCGCCGATGGAGAAATTTCATCAGCTTGGGCAAATCGTCGGCGACAAAATTGTCCGCGCGCACGCGGGCGTTAAACCGCCCGACGCCGAAATAAATTGCGTCCGCTCCGTTTTCGACGGCGGCTTTCGCGCATTCCCACCCGCCTGCGGGCGCGAGCACTTCGGGCTTTTTCATTTCAAAATTCATTGGTTTTACGCTCCTGTGCGCATCGGAACCTAATTCTCCCCAAAAGTCCTCTAAAACGCGAGAACAAAGGCTCAAAAGCATCACGCGCGACTAAAGAAGAACATGCGTTAAGTTGCAGGTTCGGGGAACTCTTTTGCCCGACAGGCGTTCCCGCCGTCAACAGCGTTCGCAAGCGTGTTTTAATATCGGGAATACGACTGTTACGGAAGTATTTTCTGTTGACAATGCAAACTCTTACGGTAATTATTCGTGGTGACTACGAAACACACCCTATAACAAGAACTAAGCTTATCTTATGAAAATATCCACCAGAGGTAGATATGGTCTTCGCATTCTTATAGATCTTGCGAAAAACCAAACAGAAAAACCGCGTATGATTGGGGAAATTTGCAAATCTCAGTCGCTCTCGCGTAAATACATCGGTCGCCTCATCATTCCTCTGTGCAAAGCCGGTCTTATTGTCTCCAAGCGAGGGGCGCACGGCGGTTATTTTCTGAAAGCGGATCCGAAGGACATCACCCTGCTTCAGGTTATTGAAATTATGGAAGGCGCCATTTCATTGGTGCCCTGCATTGCCTGCCCGCGTCGTTGTAAGCGTGTAAAATCCTGCGCCGCGCATGAAGTTTGGAGCAAAACAAACGAGCAGGTGCGAAACGTGTTTTCCTCCATCACCCTCGACCAAATCATGAACGTCGAAGGAGACGTTACCGACGGTTGCCTCTAAGATTTTTCGATTCTCGAAAAAAAGAGCCGGACACTTTTTTTGGGTGCCCGGCTCTTTTTTTACTCGCTGTAAAGCCAAGTCGATAAATACCGCGTTCCCGTATCAGGGATAATCGTTACAATCGTCTGCCCCGCATATTCCGGACGCGCCGCCAAAGAAAGAGCCGCAAAAACGGCAGCACCGGCAGAAATTCCGGAATGAATACCCTCCTCTTTGACGAGGCGGCGCGCGGTAGCTCCGGCATCTTCATCGCTTACGCGCAAAACTCCGTCCACAAGATTTGCATCGTAAATCTTCGGTACAAATCCGGCACCGATGCCTTGAATTTTATGCGGACCGGCGTTCCCGCCGGAGAGTACGGGCGAAGTTTCCGGTTCGACGGCAAAGATTTTTACGGAAGTTTTTTTCGCTTTCAGCGCACGAGCGACTCCCGTGAGCGTGCCGCCGGTGCCGACTCCGGCAACAACGACATCGACGTTCCCGTCCGTATCCGCCCAAATTTCTTCCCCTGTCGTGCGATAGTGTGTTTCCGAATTTGCCGGATTTTCAAACTGCTGCGGCACAAACGCGTCCGGATGTTTCTCTTTTAATTCAAGGGCTTTTTCAATTGCGCCGCTCATTCCCCGCGCGCCCTCGGTCAAAACGAGTTCTGCGCCGAAGCTCGATAAAAATTTTCGCCGTTCCACGCTCATAGTGTCCGGCATTGTCAAAATCAGCCGATAACCTTTCACCGCTGCGACCAGTGCCAGACCGATTCCTGTGTTCCCGCTGGTAGGCTCAATAATTAAACCGCCCGGAGTCAGTAAGCCCTTCGCCTCGGCAGCTTCAATCATTGCAAATGCGGCACGATCCTTGACGGAACCGGAGGGATTGAGAAATTCCAGCTTCGCCAAAACCGTAGCATTCCCGCCCGGGTTCAACGCATTCAAGCGCACCAGCGGAGTTTTCCCGATGAGTTCAAGTATATTGTTTGCGATTTTCATGGTGTTTTTTTAACGGGCTGTCATAGATAAAGAGAAGTAAGGGGAGAGATACCCTGCGGGAATAAACTGTGAACAGATTGTGAACGGTTGTCAATAGCACGGTTCTTGCATGGAAAACCGTGCTATGAAGAAAAAAATGAGACAATCACTAATTCGACGTTGCCGGGTAAGCGTCGCAAAGCAAAGAGTTTTGTTTGCGCTGTTTTGCGCGGGAGCAACCGCGCGGGCGAGCGCGCGCGCGGCGGGCGTGAACCGGAATACAGCGGCAAGAATCTTTCGGGTTTTCCGCCTCTTGATTGCGCTTTCCCGGCTTTCTCTTGCGCCGTTTTCCGGGCGCGTCGAAATAGATGAATGTTATTTGCGCGGCGGGAACGGCGGGCGTAAGGTTGCCCGACAAGGGCGTTGCAACGCGGGAAAGTTTGTCGTTGTCGGTGCGGCGCAACGTTGCCCGGAAACGGGAACGCGTCGGCTCAAAACGGCGGTCATTCCGCAAGCGAACCGGGAAACCTTGCACGCGTTCGCGCGGAAACACGTCGCGCCCGGAAGCGAAATCAACACGGACCAATTCAAGGCGTATAAACTCAACAAATGCGGATACGTCCACAAGCGCGTCAATCACAGCCTTGTTTTTAAGGATTTCCGAAACGGAGCTTGCACGAATACAATTGAAAGCGCATGGAGCGTTTTGCGGCGGCATTTAGGGCGTTTTTGCGGCGGTTATCGCCACAATTTACACCTGTTTCTTGCTGAAATAGAAATGCGCTTTGAATGCGGCGTGAAAGCCTTTGAAAAGCGGCTTAAGAAATTACTAAGAAAGCCTTGCCCGAAGCTATGTTTAAAGACAAGATTTCGCGTTTATGGACAATAACGAAGAAAAGAAACTCTTGGCGGATATTTCCGAAATCAAAGAAACCTTGCGTCTCGTGTTTGACAGCGCAAAAAAACAAGAGGCGTTTACAAAGAAAAATTGGCGTTGGTGTTGGATTATCTCTGCATCAACGGCTACTTTTTTTGCCTTAGTTTACGCCTTTTTTATGGGTATGGTCGCGGCGAATTAGCCTTTACGTTGCAACGTATTTGAAGCCGATGAAAGACGCGCCGACGGCGGCGGCGAGGATTGCAAGAGACTGAATCCGGCACGACGGGTTCGCGGCGTGTGCGGCTTCGAGTTCAGCAAGGTTTTTCGTATTTTCGGCGTTGGCTTCCGCCTCCCGTGCGCTGAAATACGAATACGCGGAAACACCGCCCGCTACGATTGCGGGAACGGCAAGAGCGACAAGAGGAAAAGCCATTTCTGCGCCTCCTTAGTTTTTCGTGTAAAGGTATCCCGCCACCGCGCCGACGGCGAAAGGCAGGAGCGCGCGCGTCCATTTTCCGCCGCAACGTGCGCCCGCCGAAAGCGCGGCGAGAATGCCGGTAATTGCGGCGGCGGCTTGCAGGCTTGCCAAAGTTTTTTCGCGGCGGGAAACTCCGTCTTTTGCGCCGTTAAATTCAGAAACGAGGCGGATTTCTTCCAAGTTGTCCGCCGGGTCAACGGCGAGGACAACGGCGAAGCCCGCCGCCGCGCCGAGTGCGTAAGGCGCGAAAGTCTGAACTGTTTTCGCTACGCTCATTTTTTCGCCCTCCGGATCTTGCGCGCGCGTGCGCGAGGCGAGCGACGGGAACGCGTGGTTTTTGCGGTTTTGCGTTTCGTTTTTGAAGATTTTCGTTTTTTCATAATGGATTAAGGGTTTTGCGTGATAATGTAATGAAGAGTTGCGCCTTTTGCGTTGCGGAAAATGACAGTTCCCACGCGCCCTCCGTTTCCGCTTGCGCCGCTTGGTGCTGTGTTGCCGTCCGTTCCCGAGCCTGTTCCCGTGCTTCCGTCCGTGCTTCCGCTTCCTGTGTCCGAGCCGCTTTCTCCGGCGGCTTCCTGATTTACGACAACGGAAACGGATTCGCGCGTCGGGGATTCAGGCGCATTTGCGTAAACCGTAAGCGTTGCCGTGCGAGCGTTGCCCGTGTTTGCGGCGGCGCGTATTGCCTTGTTGGAATACGTCGCCCAATCTGTGCCGGAATCTACGAGAATTTCGACGTTATCCGGCGAAACGGAAAGAGTTCGCGCGCCGCCGCCGTTCCCTACGTTCCAAACCGTAGGAACGACTTTAAAGGCTTCCCCGGCTTGCTCTACATTCACGGTCGCCGTTTCGGTCGTTCCGTCCGTCATTGTCGCCGTAATTGTGACGTATCCGGCGCGACGAATTGACGAATTTTCCGAAACGGAAATCCCGCTTGCCGTGTCGCTTAGGCTTTCGGAAATCCAAGAGCCGGAAAGCGTCGCGGAAAAAGATTCAAAACTACCGGAAACGGAAACGCCCTGCGTTCCGCCCGCCTTGTCAAAATTCAAGGTAGTAGGAGCGACGGAAAGAGGAATAATCACGGATTCAAAGCCGCTTGCCGTGATGTTTCCCGGACCGGTTGCGTTATATGCCGAATATTGAAAGACAAACGTTCCCGTTGCCGTTGCGGTTGCGGAAACGACGGGAACGCCGATTATTTCTCCGGCATCGTTTGTTTCGTTTGCGTCTGCGCGCAAATTGATTCCGCAATCTGTGCAAGTAAGCATTCCCGCGCAATCGACGGAAAGCGTAATTTCGTCGCCCGCGTTGACCTTTGCGCGAAACGTTCCGGAAACGGTTTCGCCTTGCGGAATCGTCTGTGAAAATTCAGCCATTAGGAAAGAGCCTCCACTTGAATTTCTCCGGCTGAATCGGCGGTGAGCCAATCCGTATTTGTTTCAACTGAAATTTCCCCGTTCATTTCGTCCCCGGCAAGAGGCACGGAAAGCGTTTGCGCGCCTGCGCCTACTGTTTCAGACAAGACCATAGCCGCGCCCGTTGTCATGCTCGCAAGGGCGTTTTCGAGTTCTTGAATCCGTGTCGCCATTGCTTCAAATTGTGCTTTTGCAATTGCGGGAGTAAGTGCAACATTTCCCCGCGAATCGTCCAAACTGTTGGCGAGCTTTACAACGCCGCCGTTTGACGTTGTCGCAAAGCGAACGCCCGCGCTGCCGTTTGCGCACATTCCGACTAATCCGGCATCGTTCGGAACGCGCACAGATGTTCCGAGTTTAAATACGCCGTATTGCCCGGTTGTCGCGACAGGGACGCGCATTTGTCCGTCAGAGTTGCGCAAGACGGGCGCGTTGTCATTCGTCGCTACGGTTTCTGCGGCGTATTTAACAAGCCCGTAAGTCGTTGACGTTGCCGGACCTATTGCGTTGAGCTGTTCAATCAGGCTTTCGATTTCTTCCCGATTTTGCTGAATCTTTTCCCGCAAAATTGCGATTGCTCCCGCCGTTCCCGCGTCGCCTTTGCGACATTCGAGCATATAACCGACTTGAAGAACGACGAAAACGCGCTCGTTCCCGACGCTTTCAAGCGTGATTTCATTGAACGGCGTTCCGTAATACTTGAACTCAACGCTTGTTCCCGTTTCGGACAAAAACGGCGCGCTGTGTCCGAGCGTAATCCGGCAAGCCGCCGGAAGCTGGTAGCCCTCCGCGTCCACGGCGTAGCATTGCGAGACGTAAACGCTCGTCCCTACGATTTTGAGCGTTTGAGGCGCGCCCGGTTCAAGCGTAAACTCACGAGTTGAAATTGACGGCGTAGGTTGAACCGTTCCGAGGTTTTGACGGTTTGAAAATGTTGGAATACTCATTTATCTTTTTCCTTTTTCAAATTTTTATACGTTGCTACTGCCATATAAATTGCGGTCGCAAATCCCGCCGCCGCGCTCGCCAAATCCGGCAAAGACAACGAGGCGAACGTTCCCGCAACGCCGAGGAAAACGCGGTTGCAAATTTGTTCAAAATTATGCATTCGATTCCGGCGCGTCTTTCTTCTTTTTCGTCAGCTTATGCCAACCGAAAACCGCGACGATTGCCGAGCCAACGCCCGAAACGACGCAATTCCACGGGAACGGCAAAAAGCCCGCAAGCGTTTCAATAAAATTTTGTGCTGTGTTTGCCGCGTCTGCGGTCAAAAGAATAAGCGTATCCATAATTTATTTACTTTTTTTTGTGTTATTTTTTAAGGAAAAAGAGAACGCCGAGCGCGGCGGCGGCAATAACGGCAATTTTCAAAATTTCGGCGGAATCGTTGCGCGTGAGATTGTTTGCGACGGTTTCCGCGACGGCGTTCGACGAGTTCACGGAATCGGAAACGGCGGCGGTCATTCGGTTTTGCGTGTCCACAATCATTTCCTGCGTTCCCGCCATAACTTCGCCCGCCCAATCAAAAGCCGTTTGAACAAGGTCGTCTGAAAGCTGTTCGACGTGAACCGCCGCGCCGCCGCCCGTGCCAATTCCTGCGCCCGTGTCGCTTTGCGAAATTGTCGCTCCGGCAAGGTTTATGACTGCGCCGCTCCCGCTGTTGGAAAGTTGCGCTTGTTGGTTGTAATTGTTCGAGGTTGTCGAACTGCTTGAAGAACTTTTCTTGCTTCCCATGACTTAAATTTCTTTAATGAGCTCAATTTTGGTCGGTTGAAAACCGAGGCGATTTAGCGCGGCAAACACGCCCGGGCGAAAGGTTTCCGCGAGGATTCCGGCGCAACCGTGTTCCCGCGCGTATTCTTCCAATTTCGGCAAAAAAACGTCGTAAGTGCATTTCTCCCCTTGCGAGGCGCAACCTTCGACAAAAAGAAGTTTTTTCCCTTCCCGGATTTGAGCCGAAAGAAAGAGAGTTCCCTTGCGTTCGTTTTCGCGAAAAATTCCGAGTAAAACGAGTTCCCCGGCAATCCAACGCCGCCGCATGATTTCTTTTTCAGCGGCGATGTTTGAAAGCGGAATCGTCTCAAAATCCGCCGACGCACGCACATCGTAATCGATTACGCGCAAAACGGCGCGCGCGAGGATTTTTGAATCCTTGCGCACGATTTCGCCGTTTTGTGTGTGCCGCGCCATCTGACTACTTTTTCAAAAGGTAAATCGCGATCAATGCCGCTCCCGCGATACCGAGAGCGAGAAGCCAATTCACGCCCGCGGAATTGCTCTGCGTGCCGGAAAAATTGACGTTCCCGAAAGAAAAATTTCCGGTAGTGCCGCCGCGCGCGTCTCCGCTTGTCGCTCCGGACTGCGGAGAACTACTCATTTCGGAGCTAAGCACGCCGCCGCCCATTTGCGCCGCCGTTGCCGCCGCTGTGCCTGTCGCCATTGTTATTTCAAAAGTTTTTTGACAACGAGAAGAACGACAACGCCGCCCAAGCCGATAGCAATGTATTTCGCCCACGGCGTGACGGAAACGACTTGTGTTTGTTGTGCAGGCGCGGAAACGGGTGTAGTTTCGCCCTTGTTTCCGGTATTGATTCCAACAATATCGCCGACTGCGTCGGTGATACCGTTGACAACGTCAAGCGCGCCCGTCACACCGTTTTTCAGCGTGTCAATTCCTCCGTTGAGTGTGTCGATAATAGAAGCCATTTTTTTAGCCTCCTTTCCGATTAGAGCGACGAAACGACGCAATCAATGATACAATTCGGCGAAATCGCTTCTTCCGTGACAACGCGGATGTTGAAATTTGTTTTTTCCGAATTGAGAATGCCGGACTTAACGCGCCCCTGATTCAACATAATATGCGTCCATTTTCCGGAGTCTTCCATGTCATGCATTCGGTTAATGAGCGCAAAATCCTTGTCCTTGACGTGATAAATCGACGTTGTTCCGAGATAAACCTCGATTTCTTTGATTTTGTTTGTATCAAAGTGAAGAGCCTGCAAAAGCCCACGGACGGGAACGTCGTAGCAATACACGCCGCCCGCGTTCGCTGAAAATTGCTTCGTATAAAGAACCGTCTGCAAAAATTCGCCCGGCGGGAGCGCGGTTTCGTAGGTCGTTCCGTTTTCCGTGACCGTCTGCCGGGTAAGGTCGTAAAACTGATACCCTTTGAGTTCGGGAACGGAATCAAGCCCGGATTTAATTTTCACCTCAATCGTGAAAAGCTGAACGCCCGGACCTGTGCCGATGCAGAGAGCATCTTCCAACGCGGGCGTTTCCGCCCAAGGACGCTCAAAATAAATCGTAAGGCTGTTCGGGTCGTCGTATTGACCGCGCCCGTAAAGAGAATTGATTTCGTGAAGCTGTTCCGGCGTGTATCGAAGAAACTCCATGCCGTTCAGCAACATTCGGACATATTCAAATTCTTTTACGCCGTAGGGCGATTCCGTCGTTCCCGAGCCTGTCAAAACGATTTTGTGATAGCGGCGCCCGAGGTTCAAATTCATCGTGGCAAGCCCGCCAACACTTACGCCGAAAAAGCCGTTGAGCGTTTCGCAAACAACATTCGGATTCATTGCTTGTTTTTCCCTTTCTCAATTAGGCGTTAAACATGTTTCGGACAACCGGAATTTTGTCGGTAATGCCGAATTTTCGTTCGAGGATAATTCCCGCCAACGCAACGGCGGAAAAAATGAGTGCGGTTTTGAGTTTTTTGTTCATGACTTTTTGTGTGGTTTTTAGTTTGTGATGAAATTTTTGATACAAAAAAAGCCGCTCGCAAGCGGCTTTGTGTCGGCAAATGTTCTATTTTGTCGGCAAATGTTTCATTTTCATTTTTTCGCGGAATTTCGGATTGTTTTTCAGCCATTCAAGAGCTTCTTCCGGCGTAATAACAATGCGCGAAAATCCCGCCTTTCTCATCGCGGAAACGTATCCGGGAGAACGCCCGATTTTCGCGGCAAGCTCCTTTCGGGATAAAATTTTTGTATCTAAAATTTGCATACTTTCAACGGTTTGAAAAATTCCTTGTAAAAAAAGTGATACGGCGGGAGCGACGGCGCGCGCTTCAATCCCTCATCGTTAAACGCTTCCGCGACGATTTCCGCGCTTTCCTTGTGAACGCTAAAAAGGAAAAGCGTTCGGCAATTGTCGCGGATTGTCGGAGCGAGCCCGCGCAAGCGTTGGCAGATGAAAACAACCTGATGCCCGCAATGCCGCGACATCGTCGCAAGCCAAAGAAATTTCGCCTTTTCGCCCGCTCCTAAGCCGATGTTTGCGAGGGCTTCGTCTACGATAATAAGGCAGTTCCGGGAACGCTTCGCGGCAATCAAAAGCGCGTCAAGGCTCGCCGTTCTCCACGTTGCCGGGAACGCATCGCGCAAGGGGTCAAAAACGAGAACACCCTTGCCGCGACGCAAGGCGCGTTCGGCAAGGCGTTTCGCGGCGTAGCTTTTGCCGCTCGCGGCGCAAATTGTGAACAATTCCGCCCGGAATTGTGTCATAAGACTTTTTCTTAAAGTCTTTTTTTGGGACACATTCCCGCACGCGCGTTGTGGTAAAGTCTTGTGAATAACTCAAAAAGACGAAACGCGGCTTAATTGTGAATAACTTTTTCGCCGGGTCAAATTCAGCCTCGCAGATTGCGCGCTCTTTCTCCGCCAAAATCCCGCGAACGTGAACACACAAACGCGCCTGTGTGCGGCTCGAAACGCTTTTCCGGTAAACTCTCCGGATTGCCTTTTTGAAAGGCTCAAAAAACGCCTTTCCTTTCGTATAAGAACGGATTCCGGCTTGCGCCAAAAGCGCGGCAATCGTCTTTGCCCGATGGTAATATTCCCCCCGTCGCCTCTTGTTGACCAACTGCCAACGAAAATACTTCTTCGGCTTTCCGTATTTCCTTTGGAAATTACGCTCTACGCGCTTTTTGTGTTCCCATTCCCGCGCGCGTTCACGCGCAACGTCAGCGGCGCGAATTTCGGCAATTTGCGCCATTGCCTCGTCCATATCGTCAGCGCGCCCGATGAAAACGAGCGCGCCCGCTAAGCTAAGACTGGTTCTGGGATTCTCTTGCATAGGTAGCTCGCAAGCTACCTATGCCCCTTTCTCCGCCCTTATCTATGACAGGCTCTTTTTTAAAATCAATGAATAAAAAGCGTCGCTGTCAAACCTAAGAAAAACGGAACACCGCTCACCCGACTACGATTTCAAGGAGGACGCAAGCTCTCCCAACCTGTTTTTAGTAGAACGGCACAGGCATTCGCAAATCCCAGGAAGCGAATCGTCCGCCAAGGAATAATAAACCTGAATGCCGTCTTTCCGGCGTTTAACCAAGCCGACAGCGGAAAGTTTTGCCAAATGCCGAGAAATATTTGCCTGTTTCGCACCGGATTCTTCGACAAGCTCCGTAACGTTGAGCTCCCCCCTGCAACAAAGCAAATTCAGAATACGCAGACGCATAGGTTCCCCCATCGCCGAAAGTTTTTCCGCTATCAGAGAAAGCGCATCGGGACTCAATAAATGCTTCGCAGACTTCTTCTTTGCCATGCTCCTATATTACTGCGTAATCATAAAAAAGGAAGCGAACAGTGTGCAGTAAAATACCCGTGACTTCCCGAAAGCAACGTTCCCTCTCCCAAATTTTCGTTGACTTATAGATTACTGCATAATCATATATCAAAATATGAAATACGATTATGACTTAATTTGTATCGGGCTTGGTCCGGCAGGAATGGCGGTTTCCCTCATGGGAAGTGCGATGGGCTTGAGCGTGCTCGCCGTAGAGCGGGAACACATCGGCGGCGAGTGTATGAATGTCGGGTGTATTCCCAGCAAAGGGATTTTGCGGGCGGCAAAACGTGTAAAAACAGCCGGAGAGCTTTTGGGTGAAATCGCGGGAACGCCTCCGCCTCCTTTTGAAAAAATTCGCACGCACCTTGATTTTATCGGAGAGAAAAAGACAAAAAATCTTTTTGAAAACGTTCCCGTTGTTTTCGAAGAAGCGCACTTCGTCGATTCTCATACGGTTGAGTTCGGAGGGACGAAAAAAACGGCAAAACGCATTTTTATTGCGACGGGAACGCGCCCGGAGCTTCCGAGTATCGAAGGCGCGGAATGCGTTAAATTTTTAACGAATGAAAGCTTGTTTTCCTTAGAAAAAATCCCCGAGAGCATGATTATTCTCGGAGGCGGTGCCATCGCCTGTGAAATGGCGCAAGCCTTTTCCCGCCTCGGTTGCCGCATCACGATGATTCAACGCGGGAAAAGAATTTTGAGCCGTAGCGACGAGGAAGCCGCCTTGCTGATTCAGGAAAAATTTCGTGCGGAAGGCATTCGCATTCTCACGGGAACGCTCCCGAAATCCGTCCGGCAGTCCGACATCGGCGTTGAGCTGACGACCGATACGGGAGAAATTTTGCGTGCGGAAAAAATTCTCGCTGCCGCCGGCAGGCGCTTCGATTACACTGCACTCAAACTCGAAAACGCGGGCGTTGCCACGGATGCGCGCGGAAACATTCGCGTGAATAAATTTTTGCAAACCTCTCAGGCTCACATTTTCGCCGTCGGCGATTGTAACGGTGCTCATTTATTTTCCCACGCGGCGATGCATCAGGGAATGATCGCACTGATGAATGCAATGTTGCCGCGATTCTTGCGGCGGGATTTCAGAAAATACGTCGTTCCGGCAACCTTGTTTTCAGACCCGCAACTTTCCGAAGTCGGCGCAAGCGAACGCGCATTACGCGCCACGGGAACGCGTTTTGAGACAGTTGTTTGCCGCTACGGAGATTACGGTGCCGCGATTGCGGAAGATGTTACGGACGGTTTTGTAAAAGCGTTTATCGGACAGACCGGGCGCATTCTCGGTGCCTGTATCGTCGGCGAAGGTTCAGGTGAAATGATTAACGAATGGGCGCTTGCCGTGCAGAAAAAATTGCGTATTACGGATTTACTGTTTCTCCAGCATTCGTTCCCGACAATGGGATTTTTGAGTAAGCGCATTGCCGAAACCTGGATGATGAAAAGGACGGAGCCTCCGATTTTCAAAAAAATCTGCCGCTTTTTCTTCCGGCTCTAAAATATATTTTGTGCCACCCGGCGTTTATTTTTTTACTGAAATACCGGCTTTGCCTAAGCAAAAGCCGGTATTTTTCTTTTTCCGGTTTCCGAAAAACCGGTCGCGCAATTCCGCTTTATTCCAAGACGCCGATTTCGGCGGCGGAAACGTGATTTTTGTCGAGGGCGTGCGTTCCCGTGAAGCGGAAGTAACGCGCTTTTTCCGGCGGGAACGTAATCGTTTGCTCAATCGGGTTGGCGCGCAAATTGCCGAATTCGCCTTCCGCGACTTTTTCCCATTTTTTGCCGTCGAGCGAGATTTCAAAAATGTAGCGGTCGGTCATGCCGTTTGTCGTGCCGTCCTGTCGCGGAAGATACGTGAAGGCGCGGATTTTGTGCGCTTCGCCCATATCGACCGTCAGCGACTGCGGCGGGCGCATTTCCTGCTTCATGTGCGTGTGCCAGAATGTGGCGGCGTTCCCGTCGATAGCGGCTTTGGCGTTCGTTCCCGCGGTTGCTTTGACGATTTTCCACTTTGTTTTCGGCACGCCGGCGGTAACGCTCGGAGCGCTTTCGGCTTTTTTCAGATTTAAGCCTTCGGGCAATTTAAAGAGTGAAAGTTCGGAAATGCACGGGCATGCCTCCGATTCCGTAATGCGCAAACGCACGCGTTGCGTCGTAACTTTTTTCGGCAAAACAAGCATGGCTTGAACTCCGATGGTTTGCCCGGAAACAACTTCCTGCCATTCGCCGTCGATTTCCGCGTCGAGAGCCCACGCGGCAACGCGTTGCCCGAGCCGGATTTCTTCGCGGACGCGCACGACATCGAAGGTCGTTTTCGCGGGAAGCGCAATCACCGCTGCCGCCTTTGTAACATTGTCGTTCGTCGCCCAATACGTGTCTAAATCGCCGTCCGTAAGATTTTGCGGTCCGAAGGATTTTTCGTTCCCGCGGCGCACCGCCTTGGCTTTCGCCTTGGCGTTGAGCGCGAAATCCTTTTTGTAAAGCGCGTCGCGGAGTTTTTTAAATTTCATGAGCGCGTCGACATCTTTCGGGTCGAGATTTCCGGTTTTGTCCGGAGCCAAATTCAAAATCAAATTAGCTCCGCGCCCGACGCAGTCGAACCAAACCTGCATGAGCTGTTCGGGAGATTTCGGGCGTCCGCCCTGATGCCAAAACCAACCGCTGTGGTTGATCGGCGTGTCGCCCTCGGCGGGAACCCAGCGGTCGCCGCCGGGAATGCCGTGCGCGGCGGTAACGTGGCGGCAGTTGTCCTTGCAACTTGCCGGGTGAGCCGACGGCGTGCGCTCCGGATTTTGTGCGCCTACGGTGTGCCAGTGCGGGTAGCCGACGTGTCCTTTTTCCGAACCTCCCCAGCGCGCGTCGCCGTAATGCGAAGCACCCCAAACGATACAGTTCGGCTGCATCTTGCGAATATTTTTTACGATTTGCTCGAAATTGTAATATTTGTCTGCGCCGCCGGGAGTATTACGGCGTTCCCGCGCTCCGCCGTAGTAGCCGTCGCCGCCGTTGGCGCCGTCGAACCAAATTTCAAAAACGTCGCCGTAATTTGTGAGCAATTCTTCGATTTGCCCGTAATAAGCCTTGATGTAGCCGTCGCGCCCGTATTCCGGGTGGTTGCGATCCCACGGCGAAAGATACGTTCCGAACTTGATTCCGTGTTTTTTGCAGGCATCGGCAAATTCTTTGACAACGTCGCCTTTACCTTTTTTCCACGGCGATTTTTTAATGCTGTGCTCGGTGGTTTTTGTCGGCCAGGAGCACCAGCCGTCGTGGTGCTTGGCGGTGTAAATCACGCCGGTCATGCCGCCGTCCTTGAAGGTTTTGACGATGCCGTCGGCGTTAAATTTTGAGGGATTAAAAAGCTCCGGGCTTTCATCGCCGTAGCCCCATTCGCGCCCCGTAAACGTGTTTAGACCGAAGTGCGTGAACGCGTAAAATTCCATGCGTTGCCACTGAACCTGCGGTTCGGTCGGCACGGCGCCGTGCGGCTTGGGCGCACCGGCAGGCTGTTTCGGCGACTGCAACATTCCGGGAACGTTTTTGGCGGAGACTTCGGCGGGAACGCCGGCAAAGGCGGCAATCGCGGCGCACGCCGAGACGACGGAGAGAATTTTTCGGGTCGGGGAAAACATGCTCCGAATTATTTTAAGAAAAAGCATGCGGAGCAATCCGAAATCCGGATAAACACAAAAAAAAGCGCGGGAACGCCCTGCCGCTACGCTTGCACGATCCCACGCGATTGCGTTTAAGAAAGGCATAGACAGCCACTTTTGTCTTCAATAGATTATCCGCAAATGCAAAAAGAATTAATTACCCTTTTAGTAGCCTCTGCATCTATTGCGAACGGAGCTTTCGCGGGAACACCGAGGGCAACCGCGTGGTTCGAAGCCATCACCGCCACAGCCGAAACCCGCCCGCGTGACGCAATTTCCGCCCTTGATCGAATTTCCGCACTCGCCGCCGATGCCCGCTCCTGGGGCGAATACGCGCTCGCCGCAGAAATGCGCGCCGCCGCACTCGCCGAAATCGCCGGCAAAGATGCCGCGCTCGCATGTATCCGCTCCCTGCAGGAATCCCTCGCCGCCGCGCCTGCACCGGAAGCCAAAATCTTTCTCGAAGCGAGCCTCGCATGGGCTTTTTCCAATTTCGCACAATCCTACCGCGCGGGAACGTTGCGCGGGAGCGACGATACACTTGAACCCGACGCTGCCCTTCCCGAAAACATCGCCGAATGGAGCAACACGCAACTGCGGGAAGCCGCTGCCGCACACTACGAAAACGTGCTCGCGCGAAGCGATTTGCTCAAAAAAATCCCCCTCTCCGCCGTTAAAACGCCCAAAGTCTTCTCCGCCGAAGATCTTCGGGAAATCCGCTCCTTTTTCGAAAAATACGCCCTGCGAAACCGAGAAAGCGGCGAAGACATCGACGAACTCGTCAACGAACTCGTCAACGAAATCACGCGCCTCGATATTCTCACACTAAACGATGCACCCGCCGCCGAGTTCCCCACGCTCTATGATTTCATCGCCCGCGATGCGGAAAAATTCTACGCGGCATTCTCGCCGGACGCGTTCCCGCAGGGAAAAACAGAGCTTCCCGATCCCGAAATCCTGCTCGCGCCGACTGCCGAATTTCTTGATTCCGTTCCCGCCGCCGACGTTCCCGCAAAAATCCCCGCCCTGCGCGCTCTGCAAATCCTACGCGACCGCACGCAATTCCATGCCGGCGACGCCGACCGTTCCGCCCTCGCACGCGCCGAGCTCGACCGCATACATTTCACCCAAAACAAATGCGGAGAAAAAGCGGCACCCGCACTCGAAGCCGCGCTGAAAAAATTTATTTCCGATTACGAATATTTTCCGATTTCCGCCGAAGCCTCCGCGTTGCTCGCCGAAATTTACATCGCGGAAAAACGCGAACCCGAAGCCCACCAAATTGTCGAAAAAGCCGTTGCCGAATTCGGGAACGCGCTCAATGCGAACCGTTGCAAAGAAATTTTGGCGCAACTTGAAAAAGTCGAGCTCACGCCGTTTGTATTTCCCAACGTTTGGACAAGCTCGGTTGCGACTCCGGTTTACGCCTCCGCAAAAAACGTGAAGCAAATCCGCTTCCGCGCCGTTCCCGCCGATTGGCGCGACTATTTGAAAAAAGAGCACAACCGCACAAATCGCCTTTCGCAAAAAGAAATCACGGAGCTTTTGGACGCTCCGGAAGCCGTGCTTTGGAATCTGCCGCTGGAACAGTTTCACGATTTTCGCGAACATCGCTACAACTTGGAAATCCCGGCGGAAAAACTTTCGCCCGGTTTTTACTTCGTCTTCGTCGCGCCTGACAGCGAACCGTTTGAAGGCAAAAACGCTAAAAGCAAGTCCGCGCCTATTCCGGTTTGGGTCAGCGACATCGCCGTTATTACCGAGCGCGACGGTTATCAGGCAGTAAAATTAAGCGATGGCGGGAACGCTTCCGTGCGCGTCGTCAACGCGCTCACGGGAACGCCGATTGAAGGCGCAACCGTTTCCGCTTGGAACAAAGCGCGCTGGGGAGGCGAACGCATTTCCGTCGCCCCGGTCAAAACCGATGCGCTCGGCATCGCCGAAATTTCCGGATTAAAAAAAGACCGCGATCCGCTTCTGCTCGTCGAAGCCGAGTTGCCGGCAAAAGGCGAAGCCGCAGGCTCCGATGCGGGCACGCAGATCCACGCCGTTTCGCTCGAATCGTTTTCCCGGAACGACAAACCGAAAATTCCGGAAGACAACGGCTCCCGCATCGCGATCTTCCCCGACCGCAACGTTTTCCGTCCCGGACAGAAAATTTCCTTCAAAGGCGTTTTCGCGCGCAAGGAAATGCCGGAAAACGCGACCGCCGAAGTTTTCCCCGGCAAAAAAGTTAAAATCTGCCTCGAAAGCAATGTTTCCGGCAAACGCGAAATCGTATCCGAAACGGAAGCGTGGACGAACGGATTCGGCTCGTTTGCGGGAACGCTCGATATTCCGCGCGAAATTTTGCTCGGAAATTTAAACATTTCCGCCGAAAGCGAAGGCGCTCCGCAGAGCCTTTGCACGGTGCGCGTCGAAGAATACCGAAAACCGAAATCCGAAATCAAAATTTCCGGCTCGGAACAACCGCAAATCCTCGGCGGGAACGCCTCGGCGATTATCACGGGAACGTCACTTACGGGCGCACCGCTCGACGGCGCGAAAGTGCGCTGGAACGTCAGCACTTACGATTTCGACGAACAGGTTCGAAAGGAAATCGCTGCCGGCGAAGGCGCGCTCGACGCTGCGGGAACGCTGAAAATTTCCTGGAAAACCAAGCGTCGCAAGCTGAACGACGGCGATTTTTCCGTGCGTAAACTTTCCCCGCAGGAACACAGGGAACGCGAATTGGACTTGAGTGCGGATTTCGAAATTTCCGCCGAAATCGTTGATTCCAACGGGGAAACCGTGACCGAAAACGAATTCGTCACCGTCAGCAACAGCAGTTTCGACCTCATAGCCGATTATCGCAACCTCTGTTTCGGCGAAGACGTTCCCGTCACGTTCCGACGCTCGAAAAAAACGCAAACGCCAGTTCCCGTTAAAGCCGAAATTTTCCGCGTAAACGAACCGGAAAAACTCACGCGTGCACTCTACGAAAATTTCTCTGATCCGCAACCGACCGAACTCGGCGAAAAAGTGTTTTCCGCCGAAACAAAAACCGTATCCGAAAAAGAATATACAAACTCGCTCGTCGTTCCGGCGGGAACGCTCACGCCCGGTTGCTACCGTGTGATTGCAACCTGCCGCGATGATTTTTCACAGGAAATTCGCACGGAAAGCGAGCTTATCGTTCTCGACGGCTCTGCCGAAAAATTTCCGCTGAATCGTGCTTTTTTTGCGGCGTGGAAAGACGAAAAAACGCTAAACGAACACCGTGTCGGAGAAACCGCAAAATTCATTTGGGGAAGCGCGATTCCGGGCTCACGAGTCTTTGTCGAAATTTTTATCAACGGCAAAGAATCCCGCTCGTTCTACACCGAGCCGAACCGCACGCAACAAATCATCGAAATTCCGATTACGGAAGATCTGAAAGGGAAATCCGTTTCCGTTCACTTTTCCCAAGCAGCTTTGGGAAAAGTGAACCGTCACACATTCGATTTTACCGTTTCTGCTGAAAAAACGCTGAATATAGAACCCCGGCAATTCGACACAAAACTTGAACCGGGAACGCCGCAAATCTGGACTTTCAAAATCACGCGCGCCGACGGCTCACCCGCCGCAGACACGGAAATTCTCGCCGAGCTCTACGACGTTTCCGCTGAAAGTCTGCTCTACCGGAGTCTCCCCGATTTATGGAAAACGCAAGCCGGAAAACTCACACCGGGCGTTGATTGGTCCTTCAAAGCCTTCTTTTCGCCTTCGAACCTTCAGAGCCGCCGCTACTTTTCCTATCCGCAAACAGCATCGCAATTTTCCGCGTTTCTGCTTCCGGACTGGACGTATATGAAAAATCATTACGGATACACGCCCGTTTACTTTGCTCCCGCCTACTTCGGCGCGCGAAACGGAATGAGCGCAATGGGCGCAATGCCGGTAATGGAAGCTGCACCCGCTCCGGTCGCACTTAAAAGCTCACGCACAACGCAGGCTGACACAGATGAAATGTACGAAGAAGAAGGCGTTGGCGGAAACACCGCCCCCGAATCCGCCTCGCCGTTTGTGTTCCCGACCCGCAAAAACCTGCAGGAAACAGCATTCTTCTATCCGTTTTTACAAACGGACGAAAACGGCATCGTTACCATGCAATTTGTCGCACCCGAGGCACTCACTCGCTGGCGACTCCGCGTTTTCGCCCACGACAAACAACTGCGCAAGGGAACGTTTGAAGAAACTGACATTTCCACATCAAAAGATTTGATGGTGCAGCCCGACGCACCACGCTTCCTCCGGGAAGGAGACGAAATTAAATTCCCGGTCAAAATCACGAATCGCGGGAACGCGGAACTGACGGGAACGCTCCGCGCCGACATTGAGTTTTTCGATGCCTCCGGCAAAAAAATCGCGCTCGAAAACGCAAGCTCCGCCGAACAAAAATTCGCCGTTCCCGCGCAAACCTCGAAAACGCTTTTCCGCACTATTCGCGTGCCGCTCGGTGCCGTGGTGATGAATTTTCGCGCAAGCGGTGTTGCCGGTAAAATTTCCGACGGAGAAAGTGCCGTGCTTCCCGTTTTGCCGCGCGAAGTCGTCATTACGGAATCGCGCACGGCACTCGTTCGCCCGAACACGCAGGCAAAGCTCGCGTTTGAAAAACTCACCGCGTCCGGTGCGGACGAAGATGCGCCGCGTTCCCGCAGTTTCACACTCGATGCGCCCGCCGACGCCTACGACAACATTCTGCTCTCTCTCCCGCACATCGCGGAACAGGCACAGGAAACGGCATCCTCGGATTCCGTTCTTTATCGGCTCTACGCCAACGCACTCGCAAAAACAATTTGTGATGCCAATCCGCAAATCCGGGAACGCATTGAACATTGGAAACTGACGCAACCGAGGAAGTTCGATTCACCGCTCACCGCCAATGCGCAAAACACGCCCTACACCGGAATCGCGCAAAAAGAAGGTGAAGAACGCCGCGCCGTCGAAATCTTTTTCAACGAAAATCAAATCCGCGAAGAAATCCGTCGTGCGCTTAACGAGCTGCGGGAGCGTTCCCGCGCAAACAACGGATCCGGCTGGTCGTGGTTTCCGAACTCGCGCTGCGGAATCAATCACCCAATCACGCAGGAAATTCTCGTAGGGCTGGGGCGACTGCGGGAACGCATCGGCGACGCACAACTGAAAACAGAACTCGCCGACCTCGCCCGCCCCGCGCTCGCCTCCCAAACAGCTTGGCTCGACCGATGCTACAATGCCCGCGACGGCAACCCGCGAACGATCGATCCCGCCATCGCCCGCCACCTTTATTTGTGCTCGCTTTTCGCAGATTTAATTTCGGCGAAAAACGAAAACAGCGAGGCGTGGAAATACTACCTCGAAGAAGCCCGGAAAGCGGAATTTTGGACAAAGCTCCCGCGCATGTCTCAGGCGCATCTCGCGCTCGCGCTGTGGCGTAGCGGCGAAAAAGACGTTCCCGCAAAAATCGTCGAAAGCCTGCTCCAGCGAGCGATTTACGACGAACAGCTCGGCATGTATTGGAACGATTTGCCGACGCTTCCGCTGTGGCTTCCGCAATACTCGCCGATTGAAACGCAAGCCGCGACAATTGAGGCTTTTTCCGAAATCGCGCAGGATAAAAAAGCGGTCGAAGAAATGAAAATCTGGCTACTCACGCGCAAACAAACGCACGCGTGGAAATCCTCCCGCGCAAGCGCAAACGCCGTCTACGCCCTACTTTGCGAAAGCGGAGAAACGCAAGCTGCTCCCGAAAACGCCGCCGAGCAACTCGCACAAACACCCGCGATCACACTCACGAATGCCGACGGGGGAAAACTTGCGCCGGGAACGCTCGTTCCCGAACCAGCGCTCGCCGAAATCTCGGCGAAAAACGAAGGCTCCGCCCCCGCGTTCGTCTCCGCGCACTGGACGTTCTCGCAACCGCTTTCGGCTGTCCGTGCCGACGCGCCCGACAGCGGATTTTCCGTCAAAAAAACCGTTTTCAAGCGGGAACGCGCCGCCAAAGGAAAGTTTGTCCTGCGCCCCGCCCGCGCAGAAATTCTAAAACCGGGAGACGAAATCACCGTGCGCCTCACGGTTTCGGCAGATCGCGATTTTGAGTTCGTTTGTCTGAAAGATTTTCGCGCAAGCGGATGCGAACCGGCGGAAACCCTTTCCGGCTGGCGCAACAACCATACGCTTTGGTATTACGGAGAACCGCGAGACACGGAAACGCGCTTCTATTTCGACCGGCTTCCGGCGGGAACGCACGTCTTCGAATACACCCAGCGCGTGCGCACTTCCGGGCTGTATTCGAGCGGGTTCGCCGAAATCCGATCGCTCTACGCGCCGGAATTTTCCGCACATTCGTCCTCGGAATCCCTCGTCTCCATGTAAAAACGTTTCCGACGCAAAAAAATCTTTTGCGTTCCCGCGTTGCGAGTGATTCCATAGGCGCACTTATGGAAGTTTACATCGACGGACAATTTTACAAAAAAGAAGACGCTAAAATCTCTGTTTTCGACCACGGTTTGCTCTACGGCGACGGGCTTTTTGAAGGCATTCGCGTTTACGACAACTGCATTTTCAAACTCGACGCGCACCTCGAACGCATCGAATACTCGGCGAAAGCCATCGCGCTCGATTTGCCGTGGAGCCGTGAGGAAATCGCGCAGGCACACGTCGAAGCCTGCCGCCGCAACGGCGTTGCCAACGGCTACATCCGCACCGTCATCACCCGCGGCGTGGGAGACCTCGGACTCAGCCCGCGCAACTGCTCCAAACCGTCGATGATTATCATCGCGGATTCCATTAAATTGTATCCGCCGGAAGTATACACCAACGGCATTAAACTCATCACGGTGCCGACACGCCGCATGAGCGTTGCCGCGCTCCCGCCGATGGTCAAATCGCTGAATTATTTGAACAATATTCTCGCCAAAATCGAAGCGATTAACTGCGGCTACGACGAATGCCTCTTGCTCAACGACCAGGGCAACGTCGCAGAATGCTCCGGCGACAACATTTTCATCATTCACAAAGGAAAGCTCATCACGCCCGCTCCCGCGTCCGGGCTGCTCATCGGCATCACGCGCTCGGCGGCGATGGAATGCGCCCGCGAACTCGGGATTCCCGTCGTCGAAACGGACATGACGCGCTATGACATTTGGAATGCGGACGAAGCTTTTATCACGGGCTCGGCGGCAGAAGTCGTTCCCGTCGTCGAACTCGACGGACGCAAAATCGGCGCGGGCAAATGCGGTCCGCTCACGGAAAAAATCCTCGAACTTTTCCGCAAAAAAGTCCGCCTCGACGGCACGATGATTTCCTAAAAGCATCCCGTGGGAAACGGCAAGTGTGTCGCTTCCCACGTAAAAATTTTCTATCTTTTCCTGAATGCCCCGTAGCTCGCGCAGCCTTTGGACACAAAAAATTCTTTCCGGGAATGTTGAAAAAAACGGTGCTTCCGGAAAGTTTTCTTTGCGCGACGCGACGGAAGCGTTCCCGAATGTCATTTCCGGAACGAGAATTCCCTACACGGGCTTTGTACTCGGCATTGACCCGAGTTTGCGCGGTAGCGGCTTTGCCGTTGTTGAGTTTTCGCGCGGGAACGCGCCGAAGCTCCATTTTTCGAAAACACTGAAAATCGCCCGCGACGTGTCGCTCGCGACCTGCCTCGGCGAAATTTACAAGCTTTGCGCGGACTGTTGCGAAGATTTCCCCGTGCGTCACGTTGCGCTGGAAGAGACGATTTACGTCAACAACTTTAAAGTGGCACAAGTGCTCGGAGCCGCTCGCGGAGCGGCAATTGCGGCGGCTTCGGTCCTCGGACGAAAAGTTTTCGAGTATCCGCCCCTGCGGATTAAACAGGCGGTTGTCGGCTTCGGGCGAGCGCAAAAATCCCAAGTCGCCGGCATGACCAAGCAGATTTTGCGCCTCGCCAAAGAATTGCCTTTTGACGAATCCGATGCCGCCGCCGCTGCGCTCTGCCACGGCTACACGTTTCGGGATCCCGCCTAAAAAACGAATCCCAAATCCGTGAAACATCCGGCATTTCGAGATTCAAATAAAACGTCCGGGCAAAAATTTGCGGCTTGAAGAAGCGGGCGCGGAGTTTTTCAATCGTTGGTCGTGAATCCGGAAAACTATTTACTGATTGATGCCTCCTCGCCTCTTTCCGTTGCCGCCGGAATTTTGGGTGAGCGCGGACAATCGTGGACGTGTTTTTTTGAAGAAAAATCCGCCGCACTGGAAGGTATTTTTTCGGCAACGCAAAAAATAAATCAATGCGTTCCCGCGAAATCACAAATCGGCTTTCTTTTCTGTGAAGGTCCCGGCTCGATTCTCGGTATTCGCATTGCCGCCGCCGCCGTTCGCGCGCGTCTTGCCCTCGCCGCCAATGCCGAAAACCCGCCTCGCGTCTTCGCCTACCGTAGTTTGCACCTTGCCGCGCATCTGATTCTGCGTGCGTTCCCGCAGGAAAAAAATTTCATCCTCGTTGCCGAATCCCGCATGAATACCTGGAATATTCTGCGTGTTTGCGACGGCGTCCCCGAAGAAAATTTTTCCGAAATCAAAACAGCGGAAACAGAAAAACTCTCCATCGAAAAAATTTTCATTCTTCCGCATCGCCGCAAACTTCCTCCCGCACTTGCAGACGCAACGCTCTGCCCGGTTTTTGAGCTTTTAAAAAATGACCCGCGCGTTTTCGCCGACGTTCCCGCACTTCTTCGCGATTGCGGGAACGCGCCGGACGCCGTCAACACTTCCGACATCAATTCCTACGCGCGTTGGACGCCGGAACGCCACCGCGCCGAAACACCTGCCGAAAAACAATGATTTCGCCCTGCGCAGCTCCGCTTCCGCGAGCGTGGGCGGAAATTAATTTGCCCGCCTTCGAACGCAATATCGGAAAAATCAAGGCAACGCTCCCGCCGCACATTCGCTATATTTCCGTAGTCAAGGCGGACGCCTACGGGCACGGTGTAGCGCATATTGTAGAGCGGCTTTTACAATGCGGGATTGACCATTTTGCCGTCGCCAACGCCCGCGAAGGAGCAGATGTCCGCTACATCGCACCGATGGCGGAAATCGCAATTCTCGGTCCAACTTTGCCGGAAGAAATTCCGCAAGCTCTTGCAGACCGCCTCACCGTCGCCGTTTCCGACGAGCACGAAATCCGCGCCCTTGCGGATTTTTCCCGCAGGCAAAATTGCCGCGCCCGCATCAACCTCGCAATCGACACCGGCATGGGACGCATGGGCGTTTGGCACGAAAATGCGGAAAAAATTTTCTCCGTGCTCGCGGAGGCTCCGGAGCTGGATTGGCGCGGTGTTTTCACGCATTTTTCGAGTGCCGATTCTTCGCGCGAATATACGGAGCTTCAGCGTTCCCGCTTTCTTGCCGCCGTGGAAAAAATTCCGCCTGAGCTGCGGGAACGCCTTACGATCCACGCCGATAATTCCGCCGGGCTTGAAACATTTTCGCGGGAACGCCCGTTCAACGCCGTGCGCGTCGGCATTCTTCAATACGGCTGGCAACCTGCGCCGGGAACGCTTTTTGAAAAAATTTCCCCGGAGCCCGTGCTTTCTTTCAAAACCCGAGTCGGGCTTATAAAAAATCTCCCCGCGGGAACGCCGGTAAGCTACAACCGCACGTTTACGCTGGAAAAAAAATCCAAAATCGCCGTGCTCACCGCCGGCTACGGAGACGGCATTCCCACTGCCGCCAGCAACCGCGCTGAAGTGCTCATCGGCGGGCGGCGCGTTCCCGTCATCGGGCGCGTAACAATGGACCAAACGCTTGTTGATGCGTCCGCGCTCCCGGAAATTTCCGTCGGCGATGCGGCAACGATTATCGGAGAATCCGGGAGTTCGTGCATTTCCATCGAGGAATTTTGCTCGCGCGGCGACAGCATTCCTTGGGAGGCACTTGTTTCCATCACAAAGCGCGTTCCGCGTATTTACTGCGGCTTGCGCAGATAGAAATTTACCGAAGTTGCACTTCGGAAAAAGTTTAAAGCTAAAGAGCTTAAAAAGTTTAGTTGTTTCGCAAGCGAAACAGGAAAAGAGCCTTTTTTTATTAATCTCATAAAAGTAAAACTCTCGTCGAAGCCGACTAAACTTTTAAGCTCTTAAGATTTTCAACAAGCGAACCATCAGGGGAAAACGTCGAATTCGTGTTTGCCCGCGGGAACGTTCGCTTTTAGGATTTTCGAAACTTTTTGATTTCTTATGGACGCACCGAAAGAACGTATTCGACTGCAAAAATATTTATCACAAGCGGAAGTCTGCTCCCGCCGCGCGGCGGAAACGCTCATCGCCAACGGCGAAATTACCGTGAACGGCGAAATCGCCGAGCTCGGGCAAACCGTCGTTCCCGGCGAAGACGACGTGCGCCTCAACGGCAAAAAAATCGTCCTCGAAACACGTTCCCGCATCGTTTTGATGATGAACAAACCTCGCGGATACGTGTGCACCAACCTCGACCCGCACAACGCGCAAACCGTATTCCAACTGATTCCGCCGGAATACGCGGCGCACAAACTCTTCTGCGTCGGGCGCCTCGACAAAGACAGCGAAGGACTTCTTCTCATCACCAACGACGGAGAGCTCGCCAACAACATCATCCACCCGTCGAGCAACATTTTGAAACGCTACGAGGTTACGCTCAACCGCGACTTCGATCCCGCGCTCACTCCGCGCCTGCTCAAAGGTGTTAAAATCAAAAACGAAAAAGACGAAGACGAATTTTTACAGTTCGCCAACGTCATTCGTTTTCCCGATTCGCGCAAACTTGAAATTCACCTCAAGCAGGGACGCAAACGCGAAATTCGCCGTCTGTTCGAAGTTTTCGGATTTTTCGTCAAAACGCTTGTGCGATTCCAAATCGGCGGGCTCATTTTGAAAAAAATGCCGGCGGGCGATTGCCGCAAACTTTCGCAAAAAGAAATCGATTCCATTTTCGCCAAAGGCGGGAACGCTTCGCCCAAGCACAGCGGCTTGAAAAAACCGAACCGCGCCGCCCTACGCGGAGAGAAAGCCACGGAACGCAAAACCTCCACACACAAGAAAATTTCCACGCGCACCGCTCTGCGGGAACGCGACGCACAAAAGCTACGGGAACGCGCAAAATCACAAGCACAAAAACGCTCTCGCCCGAAACCCGCAGAAGAACCCGAAATCGAATTTTCCGAAAATTCCTTTGCGAAAAAACGCCCGGAAATCTCCCGAGAAAATGTTTGGCAACGGGGAATTCGTCCGCATCACAAAAACGCACGCACCCGCAACTACGCTTCTCGCAAAAAGCGCGGGTGAGAATTAAAAATTAAGAATCAGATATTAAAAGGGAAAACTCCCTCATTCCTGATTCCTCATTTCTAATTTTCAATTTCTCGTCTTTCCAAATGCTTTCCCCGGGAACAATTCACGTCAAAGGCGCGCGGGAACACAATCTGAAGAACATCGAGCTTCGGATCCCGCGCGGAAAGCTCGTCGTAATTACCGGCGTTTCCGGATCCGGGAAATCCTCGCTCGCGTTCGACACAATTTACGCCGAGGGCGCACGCCAATATTTGGAAAGCCTTTCGGCAAAAATGCGCGCGAATCTGGAGCAAATTCCGCGCCCGGACGTCGATTTCATCCACGGGCTTTCGCCCGTCATCGCCATCGAACAACGCAGCTCCTCCAACAACAACCCGCGAGCCACCGTCGCCACCGCCACCGAAATCGCCGACTACGCCCGCCTGCTCTGGTCCGTCGCGGGAACGCAATTTTGCCCGGACGACGGCGGCGAAATCACGCGCCGCACGCTCGACGATTGCCTCGGACAACTCTGCGCCCTGCCTGCGGGAACGAAACTCATCCTCGGCGCTCCCTACACGCAAATTAAACGAAAACTACTCGACGACGAGCTCGAAAACCTCCGCCGGCGCGGTTTCCAGCGCATTCGCATCGACGGCGAAATTTTCGACCTCGACGACGAATTGCCCAAGTTTGAAAAAAAAGGAGTCCTCGCACTCGATCTCATCGTCGACCGCCTCGTCGTTTCCGCCGACGCGCGTTCCCGCCTCGCCGACTCGCTCGAACTCGCCTTTCGCGAAGGCAAAAACCGCGCCTTCGCCCTGCTTCCCGCAGAAGAAAAGGAAATTCCCCTTCGCCTCGATTTTTCCTGCACAATCTGCGGAAAAACCTACGAGGCGCTCTCGTCGAAAAATTTTTCCGAAAGCCACCCCGACGGCGCGTGCCCCGCGTGCGGCGGGCTCGGCGAAACACCGCAATTTTTACCCGAACTCATCGTTCCCGACCCGAAAAAATCGCTCAAAGACGGCGCGATCAAGCCTTGGCGCTACGGCTCGAAAAAAATGATTACCCAGCGCAACGCGTGGCTGCGCCAGCTCGCCGAGCAAGTGCCGTTTTCACTGAAAGAACCTTGGGAAAAACTCGACGCGGGAACGCAAGAACTCATCCTTTTCGGGAGCGGAGAAAAAGAATTCCTGTTGAAAAACGGACGCCGCAAGCCCGCGCCGCGCCCCTTCGAAGGCGTGCTCGCCGACTTGAAAAAAACGGCAACCTCGACATCGAGCCTGCTTCTGCGCACGCGTTTACTCGCGTTTCAGCATTCCGCGCCCTGCGCTGCGTGCGGCGGATTGCGCCTGAATCCGCGCGCACTCGCCGTGAAACTCGGCGGAAAATCCGTCGGCGATTTTTTCGCAATGAGCGTTCCCGCCGCACTTGATTTTGTCAAAAATCTGAAAAGCGTTCCCGCGGTTGCGCCCGTGGAAGACGCGCGCGCCGGCTTGGAAAAACGTCTCCGATTTTTGGATACAACCGGGCTTTCTTACCTGACGCTGAATCGCGCCTACTCGACGCTTTCCGGCGGCGAAGTTCAGCGCGTGCGCCTTGCCGCGCAACTCGGCTTGGGCCTCGTCGGCGTAACTTATATTTTGGACGAACCGAGCATCGGCTTGCACCCGGCGGACCACGCGCGGCTGATTGCGCAGATGAAAGATTTGCGCGAACGCGGGAACAGCGTTCTCGTTGTCGAACACGACCGAGACACGATTTTGGCGGCGGATCACGTCGTCGAAATCGGTCCCGGCGCGGGAACGCAAGGTGGCGCGCTCGTCTTTTCGGGAACGCTCCCCGAATGCCTTGCCGAAGGGAAATCACGCACGGCGCAATTTCTGAATACTTCGTCGGACGCGCGTTCCCGCGAGCTCACCGAAGTTTTTCCGCGCGTTCCCGCGAAGCGATTTTTTACCGTGCGCGGTGCGGCGGAAAATAATTTGAAAAACATCGATGTCGCGTTCCCGTGCGGAGCGCTGACCGTTGTCTGCGGCGTTTCCGGCTCGGGCAAATCCACGCTCGTCAACGGCATTCTCGGCAACGCCGCCGCGCGCAAAATCAACCGCGCCAAGTGCATTCCCGGCAAACATGCAGGTATCGATGGACTGGAAAACTTTGAAGGTTTCGTCCGCATCGACCAAACCCCGATCGGGCGTTCTCCACGCTCGAATCCGGCGACCTTTACGGGCATTTTCGATTTGTTGAGAAAACTTTACGCCGCCACGCCGCTCGCCAAAATGCGCGGCTACGACGCGGGAAGATTTTCGTTTAACAAACGCGGCGGACGCTGCGAAAAATGCCAGGGCGAAGGGCAAATCGCGCTCGACATGCAATTCCTCGGCGAAACCTGGGTTGAGTGTCCGAGTTGCCGCGGCGCGCGCTACAACCGCGAAACACTCGAAGTGCTTTTCAAAGGGCTAAACATCGCGGAAGTGCTCGATATGACCGTCGCCGACGCGTGCACGTTTTTCCGTGCTCAACCGAGTATCCGAAATTTACTTACAACGCTCGACGAAGTCGGGCTGGGCTATCTGAAACTCGGACAACCCGCACCGACCCTTTCCGGCGGCGAAGCGCAACGCCTCAAACTCGCGCTCGAGCTTTCCAAGCGCAAGCGGGAACGCACACTTTACCTGCTCGACGAACCGACTACGGGCCTGCATTGGGACGACATCCGCCTGCTCATGAATTTACTTTTTAAACTGCGCGATGCCGGGCACACGCTCATCGTTATCGAACACAACAGCGACGTCGTACGCTGCGCGGATTGGATCGTCGAGCTCGGTCCCTGCGGCGGGAATGCCGGCGGCGAGCTCATCTTCTCCGGCACGCCGGAGGAACTTCGCTCCCGCGCCTCCACCCCCACCGCCAAGTTTTTGTAAAAACCGCTTCTCCCGAAGAATTACTACGGGTAAAATCCTTACTTCTTTTTTTTCGGCGGGGGACGGCGAATTCGTAGAGGGCGAAGAGGAATTCCGGCGTTTCGCGGTATTCCAAGTGTTTTTGCACGTCGTTATTCGTCATCGGCGTATTGACGGACCGAGGTTTCCGGTGTGCGGTAGAAAACGCTTTCGTAGTCTATCGGCTCGCGGTTTTCCGCCACAATCCACGGCACGTCCTTGTGCGAATAATCCGAGATTTCCTTTGCGTTCATTCCCGCGTATTTGCGGAGACAATCCTCGATGTGGGCGAGTTCCCGCGCCGAGAATTTACTCAAATCCGCGTCGCGGTGCGGCAGATATTTCGTTTGTTCCTTGGTAAAATATTTGTCTTTCACGACGGAAAGCTCGTTCCCGCATTCCATCTCCTGCGTAATTTTTGCGAAATCCACCGGCGTCGGCCCGAATGTATTTTTGATGCATTTCGCGCCGATGAGTTGCTCTTCGAATTTTTCGTAGTAATCGAAATCGATAAAGTAGAGCAATTTATAAAGCACGGTCTGAGCGACGTTCGGACGCGCGCCCACCCGCCCGAGGATGTAGAGCAAAACCTCTTTAAATTTCTCTCAAGAGATAAAGAAGCCTCGAATAGACACAAATTACCACGAATGATTTCTGCCTTGCCTCAAACGTCCAGTCCAAGCTTGAAGTTCAGTCCCTCCGAAAATAGTATTCTTCTCAGGTTTCCAACGCCGACGCATCACCTTCCCATCCTGAAAAATGCCGCCGATTCTACCCAAACAACAAATGAGTGAAGAAGATATAAAGCTTCAATATATCACACCGGCACTCACGGCAAAATGGCCGCGTGAAAAAATCACGATGGAAACCAAAATCACAGACGGAAGAATTAATCTCAGCGGAAATATCGTTCGACGCGAAAAACCGAAATTTGCGGATTACGTTCTTTGGCTCAACCCGCAAACACCTCTCGCAATCGTTGAGGCAAAAGACAACAAGCACAGCGTCTCCCACGGGCTTCAGCAAGCAATCGAATATGCCCGAAAAATGGACATCCCCTTTGCCTACAGTTCCAATGGTGACGGATTTTCCGAGCACGATTTTTTGACAGGGAAAGAACGCAATTTCGGTCTCAACGAATTTCCACCGCCGGAAGAACTCATAGCGCGCTACAAACAGGGGAAAAACAGCGGAAATGCGTTAACACCGCAGCAGGAAATCGTGAGTGCACAGCCATATTATACCAGCCAAACAACGCACTCGCCGCGGTACTACCAGCGCAACGCCGTCAACCGCACTTTAGACGCGATTGCACGCGGAAAAAATCGAATTCTGCTCGTCATGGCAACGGGAACGGGCAAAACCTATACGGCATTCCAAATCGTTTATCGACTGCTTCAAAGCAACATGAAGCGCAAAGTACTTTACCTTGCGGACAGAAATATTCTCGTCGATCAATCCATTCAGCAGGATTTTTCCCCGATGGAGAAAATCATTCACAAGGTCAGCGTATCCAAAGACGATCCGCAAACTATCACCTCACACGAGGTTTATTTCTCTTTATATCAGCAGCTTGTCGGCGACGACGACCAAGAGCATTTCCGCAAGCTCTTTAAACCCGACTTCTTTGACCTTGTCATCGTCGACGAATGCCATCGCGGCTCAGCAAAAGAAGAAAGCCGCTGGCGAAAAATCCTCGACTATTTCAATTCCGCGACACAAATCGGCATGACGGCTACGCCGAAGGAAACCAAATATATCTCCAACCTCAATTACTTTGGTGACCCCGTTTACAGCTACAGTCTGAAAGAAGGCATTGAAGACGGATTTCTCGCGCCGTTCAAAGTCATCAACATAAAGACCAATATTGGCGACGGCTGGCGTCCGATCAAGGGGCAACGCGATATTTACGGAAACGAAATCCCGGATCGCATCTACACCAACTACGACTACGATTACAACATCGTCATCGCAGATCGCACGTTCCAAGTTGCGTCAGAAATCACGCGTTACCTCAAAGCAACCGACCGCATGGCGAAAACGATTGTCTTCTGCGCGAACGAAGATGCCGCCGAACGCATGAGACAAGCGCTCGTCAATCTCAACTCTGACATGGTTGCGAAAAATCCGGATTACGTTGTGCGCATCACGGGAAGCGACATTTACGGAAAAAGCAAGTTGGACTATTTCATATCCGTTTCGAGCCCGTTCCCGGTTATCGCTACGACCTCTAAGCTCCTCTCAACCGGAGCCGATTGTAAGATGACAAAACTCATTGTCCTCGACGAAATGATCGGCTCCATGACCGAATTTAAACAAATCATCGGACGCGGGACACGCTTACGCGAAGCCGAGGGAAAGACACACTTCACCGTCATGGATTTTCGCGATGTTTCCCGCCTCTTCGCAGATCCGGACTGGGATGGCCCCGTCGAAATCAATCCTGCCTTTGAAAGCGGTTTGGGAACGGGGACGAGGACAGGTCCCCAAGGAGTCGGAGAAAAAGAGGAACCCGACGAAATCGGTCCCTTGCCCACACCATTTGTGGATGCCGCCGGTTGCCCCGTGCGCATTATCGACAAAACCGTCGCCGTTTACGGAAACGACGGAAAACTCATCCGCTACGAAAACATCGTCGAATACACGAAACGTAACCTCCTCGAAGAGTTTTCGTCCATCGACGAATTTTCCCGACAATGGAACGTAGCCGAAAAGAAAATCGATATCATTCAAAAAATACGCGAACGCGGAATTGATCTTCAGACACTCATGCTTGAAGAACACATGGGAGCCTTCGACGAATTCGATTTCATCCGCTACCTCGCGTTCGGAGAAACACCTCGCTCCCGCCAAACCCGCGCAAACAACGCCAAGAATCACCCGAACCTCCTTTCCTTTACGGGCACATCGCTCTCCGTTCTCAACGCACTTCTCGAAAAGTACGTCGAGTCCGGCGTCAGCGAAATCGAAAAAATCGAAGTCCTCCGCTTAAATCCTTTTATTAAATTCGGCAGCCCGGCAAAAATCGTTTCCCTCTTCGGCGGGAAATCCGGTTACCTCAACGCTATTAAACAACTCGAAAACTCCATTTACTCATGAGCAATCTTTCCGGATTTGTAAAAAAACTTCGCGACATTATGCGCAACGACGCCGGTATTAACGGCGACGCCCAACGCATCGAACAAATCGCGTGGATCCTCTTTCTCAAAGTTTACGATGCCAAGGAACAGGACTGGGAACTCGAAGACGAAAGCTACACATCGATTATTCCGGAGAAACTTCGCTGGTCAAACTGGGCACACGACGACCGAAGCGGAAATGCGCTCACCGGCGAAAAACTGCTGAACTTCGTCAACAACACGCTCTTCCCCGTTCTGAAAGGGAAAGACCTCAAAGACGCATCCGGAAAAATCCTTATCGAAGGCATCAAAGTTTCCGCCGAGACTCCGATTAAAAAAGCTATCGTCCGAACCACCTTCGCCGATGCCAACCAATACATGAAAGACGGTGTACTGCTCCGCGAAGTCATCAATGTCATCGATGCTCTCAACCTTTCCGATTACGAAGAAAGCCACGCCTTCGGCGAAATTTACGAATCCATTCTTAAAGAGCTACAGAGCGCCGGCTCCTCCGGAGAATTTTACACTCCACGCGCCGTCACCGATTTTATGGCACAGACCATTCGTCCCAAAATCGGCGAGCGCATGGCAGACTTCGCCTGCGGAACCGGCGGATTCCTCACCAGCTGGCTCAAAGAACTCAGCCAAGAAGTTTCCTCCGCCGCCGACGTTACCGCTTACGGCAATTCCGTTTACGGTATCGAGAAAAAGCAGTTTCCGTACATGCTCTGCATCACCAACATGCTTCTGCATGATTTAAACGTCCCGCAGGTCTTTCACGGGAACGCACTCACCCACAACGTTCTCGATTATACCGCCAAAGACCAATTCGATGTCATCCTCATGAATCCGCCCTACGGCGGGAACGAAAAAGCCGACGTCAAAAGCCACTTCCCCGACGACCTCGCATCCTCCGAAACCGCCGATCTCTTCATGGCGGTTATCATGTACCGACTCAAACAAAACGGACGTGCCGCCGTCATCTTGCCCGACGGATTCCTTTTCGGCACAGACAACGCCAAGCTCAACCTTAAGAAAAAACTCCTCGCCGAATTTAATCTCCACACCATTGTCCGACTTCCCGCAAGCGTGTTCGCGCCCTACACATCCATTACGACGAACATTCTTTTCTTCGACCGCACCCAGCCGACCAAGGAAACCTGGTTCTATCGCCTCGATATGCCGGAAGGCTACAAGCACTTCTCCAAAACCAAACCGATGAAAATCGAGCACTTTGCGCCCGTCATCAATTGGTGGAACAAACGCGAAGAAATCTCCGTAGACGGCTTTGATAAAGCGAAAAAGTTCTCCGCACGGGAACTCGCCGAAGAACTCGGATTCAACCTCGACCAATGCGGGTTCCCGCACGCCGAAGAAGAAATTCTCGAGCCTATGGATTTGATTCTGCGCTATCAGGAAAAACGAGCCTCACTCAATGCTGAAATCGACCGCGTCCTCGCCGAAATCTCTCAAAAACTGAACGCTTAAAAACGAACACCGATTTAAACAATTCTACTCACTAACGTTGTTCAACTTCTTTAAGCATTAAGCTTTAAGCCCTCATCTTTCCACACAAGGCGTTAGCCGCGTTAGTAATTGATTTAATTGGAGTTAGGAAAATAAAAACAAAATTATGGCAATAAAAGATAATCCCTTCGCCTATGCGATTTTAGGTTGTGCAATGAAAGTTCATCGAACGCTCGGTTACGGATTTCTCGAAGCCGTTTATGCCGATGCCTTAGAAATCGAGCTTACAAATGCCGGAATTCCGTTTGAGCGAGAAAAAGAAATCCGTGTTTCCTATAACGGACAGATGCTTAAATCCGCCTACCGCGCAGATTTTGTTTGCGGAGAGAATTTCATCGTCGAACTCAAAGCGATAAAAAGTCTTTCCAATATCGAAAAAGCTCAAGTTTTAAACTACGTGAAAGCTACCGATGCGACAGCAGCTTTGCTCATCAATTTCGGTTCAACTTCTTTGCAGTACGAATACTTAACACCCCAAAAAAGAAACTCCGATTTGACCAATTCTGCTCGCTAACGCTACGCCGAATAAAAATAGAAATCATTCAAAAAAAACAAGGCGTTAGCCGCGTTAGAAATTGATTCAATCGGAGTTAAATCTAAAAAAATGACACCGCAAGAGCTCAAAAATTCCATTCTTCAACTTGCTGTTCAAGGCAAGCTCGTCCCGCAACGTCCCGAAGAAGGCTCCGCCGAAGAACTCCTCGCCGCCATCCGCGCCCAAAAACAATCTTCAGACTCTCGTAGCACCGTAAAAAAGAAAAAGAGCTCTCACAAAGACACGGAGACACAGTGCGACGTTCCCGCCGACGAGATCCCCTTCGAAATCCCCGCCTCATGGAAATGGGTAAGGATTGGAGATTATTGCCCTAATATGTTTAGCGGGAAATCCCCCAAATACACAAAAATTGAAACACCATATAAAATCATTGGACAAGCAGCAAACCAACCTACAGGGCTTGATTACAGACAGATAAAGTTTACAACTAGAGAATTTTGGGAAAGTATGGATGAAGAATACTTCCTCAGAAAAAACGATGTTCTGCTCAACACTCTTGGGAACGGGACTCTTGGTCGTTCTGGGCTTGTTTTATCGTTACCTCAAAATCTTCTAACCGACGGACACTTGTTTGTGTTTAGATTTGGAAATGAAACCGCCTCAAAATTCTTTTATTACTTTTTGCAGGGGAAAAAATCTGAAATTGAAAAATCTGCAAATGGATCAACGAATCAAACTTTTTTATCATTAAGTAAAGTACGACAGTGGCTCATTCCTCTTCCGCCGCTTGCGGAGCAGAAACGCATTGTCGCGAAAATTGAGGAGTTGTTGCCGCTTTGCGAACGCTACGGGAACACCTACAACGAATTGCAAGTGCTCAACAAGCGCGTTCCCGGCGATTTGCAAAAATCACTGCTTCAACTTGCCGTCCAAGGCAAGCTTGTCCCGCAACGTCCCGAAGAAGGCTCCGCCGAAGAACTCCTCGCCGCCATCCGCGCCGAAAAACAAAAACTCTTAAAAGCGGGAAAAATAAAAAAAGAAAAGCTGCTACCGGAAATATCAGATGATGAAATCCCTTTCGATATCCCTGAAAATTGGTGTTTTACTCATATTGGGGAGCTTTTCTTGCACAATACAGGAAAAGCTCAAAATGCATTAGGTTCTCCAAATGGTGTAGTTCGAAAATTTATTACGACCTCAAACTTATACTGGAATCGTTTCGATTTTTCAAAAGTGAAGAAAATGCCATTTACGGAGCAAGAATTAAAACGCTGTACGGTTTGCAAAGGAGACTTACTTATTTGTGAAGGTGGAGATTACGGAAGGGCTGCGGTATGGAATTTTGACGAAGAAGTTTGCATTCAAAATCATGTCCACAGATTAAGACCTTATAAGGAAATCTGCATAAACTACTTTTATTACATTTTTTATCTCTACAAAAACACAGGAAGACTTAAAGGTCGTGGAGTTGGAATTCAAGGGCTATCAAACGATGCTCTTCACAAAATTCTCATTCCTCTTCCTCCGCTTGCGGAGCAAAAACGCATTGTAGCTAAGCTCGAAGAACTCCTCCCGCTTTGCGATCGGCTTTCCCTATTACAGGGCTAAGCGTTTTCTACACCTTCCTATTTGACTCATTTCCCAAATCAAAAACACTAAATGAACATTCCCTCTCCTCTTTCATCAGAGTCGCTAAAAAGAATATTTAAATCTAACCCCTCGACCCCAGACAGAATAAATACTCGCGAAAGCTCTACTGTGGAATTCAAGGAGACCTATAATCATAGTTCCATGGCAGCATATTTCAAAACAATCGCTGCGTTTGCAAATAATTCAGGCGGGTATCTTGTGTTCGGAATTGGAGACAGCCCGCGTAGCTTATTGGGATTAAACGAGAAATCGCTTAAACAATTTGAAGACCTAAGAGTAGAAGACTTTTCTAAAAATCTTTTAGATTATTTTTCCTCTGAAATTCGCTGGGATCACATAACCTTTGAATTCGAACACAAGCAATACGGAATTATCTATGTGTTCCCAGCAAGCAGGAAACCTTGCATTTGCAAAAAAAATCACGAGGAAAAAAGCACAAAACACTCACTAAAAGAAGGGGACATTTACTACCGATACGGAGGACGGTCCGAAAAAATTAGATACCCAGAATTGCAGGCTATTATTGATAATACAAGAAAGTCTGAAGAACAAATGTGGATGCAACTCATTAAAAATATTGCCAAAATCGGTGTTGAAAATACAGCTCTTTTAGACTTGGACGCCGGGAAAATAACGGGACAAGGCGGAACAATACTAATCGACGAAGAATTAATTTCTAAAGTAGCATTTATAAAAGAAGGAGAATTCGTTGAAACAGAAGGGAAGCCTACACTTCGGCTCATAGGAGATGTAACGAAGTTGGACACCGGAAAAGTCATCGTAAAAGAACACACGCAAAAAATCCCTAAAGCGATAGAGCCAGGAGATATCGTAAAGTCTTTTCTCTTGGGAGAAAAAGTTAGCACCCCGGAAGAATACATAAAGGTAATTTGTTCGTCCAATACGGCAAATTATCCGATTTATTTTTCCTTCAGAAGCTCAAATATCCAAGCCGAAGATGCAATTTCGATTGCAGAAGGAATAACGTCTCGAGGAACAGCTAAAAAATCACTTATAAAGCGTCTTCAAGGAAAGAGGATTGAAATGAAGCCACTTCCTAAAACTCAAAATACTTCAGCGAAAGAAAAAACGAACTACGCTGAAGCGTGGATACGAGAAGAAATTTCAACCAATTTTAGAGGCAATAGCTTAAACTACTGTATTGATGCATTACTTTCATTAGACGCGGATCAAATAAAAAAACACGAGAAATATATCCGAGCAATCTTGCTCAAAATATTCAACGAGTATTTTGAAACCTCTAATCAGAACGTCGCAAGCAATATGCGAAAAGCAATTTGTCGCATAGACGAAGTAATGCACGCTCCTCCAACCTAGGGAATACTTTTTGTGGAAATTAAATCCATCCGGCGCGATAACTCAATTAGAGATTCCCGACAGATACCTTCTGCGCTTTGTATGTAGGATGAAAGTTCATTTAGGTCGTTATCGGAAAGTTTTTTTATAATGTTTGCTACTCCAGGCATGTCTCTTATTGATTTTCCATCTTTAATCGCCCGAACAACAGGAGTTTCGGAAACTCCACTTCTGGGAAGCGCCCACTTAAAGGACGCATATATTGCGGCAAGGAGAATCAAAATAATTCCCCTGCTTTTCTCCTGGTTTATTGAAGAAAATAGCCAATCCGCGATTTCGTCCGGAGTCGTGTTCCCGTCAATCCACCGCCTGTACAAGGATGAATTTTTTAGTTTTACAATAATCAATGGCGCCACAAGTTGAGGCCACGTTCTAATATGTGGAGCTGTCATCCTCATGATTAGAGTGTAAAGTTTTAGACAATGCTCTATTTCTCGTAAAGAAAAGCTCAATGACTTTAGTGAATCTGCCATCAATGAGTAAAACACTTGTCCTTCTCTGACATCTCCATATAAACCTGCAGGATAAGAATTTGCCTTTTGAACTAAATGTTCCGGGAGCTTGTATTTCCCCCACAAGTTATAGAAAAATCGATCTTGGTTTGTTTGTGGCAAATGAACATCGAAATCAATAAATCGGTGTAAGTAATTTTCCACATCGATGTTTCCGTAAACGGATTGAATGACGTGCCCAAGCTGTTCGCGGTCGATTCCCAAAACAAAAATGACGTGATCGATATCGAAAAGGTGCTTTATGCGTTCGAGGACTTTTACTGCGAAATCCGGCCGGCAACGGTCGAGTTCATCCACGATGTAAATCAGCGGTTTCCCGGTTTCTTCGTAAACCTTATTTGCAAGCGTTTGTAGCTTTTTACGAAAATCATCTCGTGCTTCCGTTTGTGAAATATATTCGTCAAAAGCCGTTCCGGTGCCTTTATCCCAACTTTCTTTTATGACCTTCGAAAAATCAATCCCGCATCCTTTTTCAATTACCCCATTTAGAAAAGAAAGGAAGGTGTTTTTTACCAAATCCCCCGCAGATTTTTTAACATCCAAGCAGAGCCCGCGAAGACCAATCTCTTTAAGCGCCATTAATAGCTGTCCGACAATGGCGATTAGCGGATCGTCGAGGCAATCGTCTTTCCACGCGTTGAAGTAAACGACTTCGTATCCGGATTTTTTCAGGGATTGCTCCCAACGGCGCAGGAAAAATGTCTTTCCGGTTCCCCACGCGCCGTTGACTCCGATAGTCAAAGCCGCCGTTTGGTTTTCCAAAAACTTTGTTAATGTTTCCGCGCAAAATTTACGCTCAAGCGCATCGTCTTCCCACGGATTATTTTCGTTAATTTCTGCTTCGGCTAATTTGATTTGAGGATTTTCCATTCCAAGTAAATTTTAAGAGAAATGGAAAACTGATGCTTACCGCATGCCAAGTTTCAAACAATTTCGTCTTAAAAAAACGTAATTACCGCGTAGCGTTAGCGAGCAAAATCGGAGCAATCGGAGTTCTTTTCCCGAAAACAAAAAAGCGTTCCCGCGCGGCGAAAGCCGATTTTTGCGGGAACGCTCTTTAAGCGTTAAGCTCTAATTTTAAGCTTTCCGGCTCATCGGGCAAACGGGTTTGATTTGTTTGAAGAAGTCGTTGCCCTTGTCGTCGACCAAAATGAACGCCGGGAAGTTTTCGACTTCGATTTTCCAAATCGCTTCCATGCCGAGTTCCGGATATTCGACGCATTCAATCGACTTGATGTTGTTCTGCGCGAGAATTGCCGCCGGGCCGCCGATCGAGCCGAGGTAGAATCCGCCGTGTTTTTTACACGCATCCGTTACCTGCTGGCTGCGATTGCCCTTGGCAAGCATGATGAGCGAACCGCCGTTGGCTTGGAACAAATCGACGTAGGAGTCCATGCGTCCCGCCGTCGTCGGTCCCATCGAGCCGCACGCCATTCCCTCCGGAGTTTTTGCCGGTCCCGCGTAGTAAATCGGGTGGTCTTTGATGTATTGCGGGAGCGCTTCGCCGCGGTCGAGGCGTTCTTTCAGTTTTGCGTGCGCGATGTCGCGTCCGACGATAATCGTGCCGTTGAGCGAAAGGCGTGTCGCGACCGGATATTTGGAAAGTTCCTTGAGGATTTCCGGCATCGGGCGGTTGAGGTCAATTTTAACGGCGTTGCCTTCGCCGGCTTCGCGGAGTTCTTCCGGAATGAGTTCGCCGGGATTGTCGTCGAGTTTTTCAATCCAAATGCCGTCTTTATTGATTTTGCACTTAATGTTGCGGTCTGCGGAGCAGGAAACGCCCATGCCGACCGGGCAACTCGCGCCGTGGCGCGGAAGGCGGACGATGCGCACGTCGTGCACGAGGTATTTCCCGCCGAACTGCGCGCCGAGCCCGATGCGATGCGCTTCTTCGAGCACCTGTTTTTCGAGTTCGACATCGCGGAAGGCGCGTCCGTGCTCGTTCCCGCTGGTCGGAAGTTCGTCGTAGTAGTGCGTCGAAGCGAGTTTGACCGTGAGAAGATTTTTTTCCGCCGAAGTGCCGCCGATGCAGAATGCCACGTGATACGGCGGGCAAGCTGCGGTGCCGAGCGTTTTCATTTTTTCGACGAGGAACGGAACAAGCGTTTTCGGGTTCAGAAGCGCTTTCGTTTCCTGATAAAGATAGGTTTTGTTCGCGCTCCCGCCGCCCT
Source organism: Opitutales bacterium (assembly GCA_017531845.1). Taxonomy (GTDB): domain Bacteria; phylum Verrucomicrobiota; class Verrucomicrobiia; order Opitutales; family UBA953; genus Spyradosoma. The sequence continues at coordinate 192,486 of JAFXKI010000007.1, forward strand.
TGGTCACGCACAGGAATTTGTATTCCATGCCTTCGGTGGCTTCGAGGTCGATTTGCGCGGGAAGATTGCAACGCGTGTTGACTTCGTCATACATATTCAGCGGTGCGTTTTGCGAATAGCGCAGATTTTCCTCCGTGTAGGTTTTGAAAACGCCGAGCGAAAGCGCTTCTTCGTCGCAGTAGCCCGTCCAAACCTGCTGTCCTTTTTCGCCGTGAATAATCGCCGTTCCCGTGTCCTGGCAGAGCGGGAGCTTCCCTTTGCAGGCGACTTCCGCGTTGCGCAAGAACGTGAGCGCGACGTATTTGTCGTTTTCGCTCGCTTCCGGGTCGCGGAGAATTTTGGCGACCTGCTCGTTGTGTGCGCGGCGGAGCATGAAAGAAACATCGCGAAACGCGGCATTCGCCATCGCGGTCAAGCCTTCCTTGGCAACTTTGAGCACGGGAACGCCTTCAAATTCGCCGACGGAAACGTAGTCCTTAGTCAGAAGATAATACTCGGTTTTGTCTTCACCGAGCGGGAACGGGTGTTGATATTTGAAAGGAGGAATATTTGCCATAGCGTTGATGAGTTTAAAGATTAAAGAGGAAAGATTAAAGGTTAAAGAAGGCGTTTTCACCTCAACACGCAGGCGGGAACTCTAATGCGTTCCCGGAAAAGCTTTATTTTTCAGAAGCCTTCCGCCGCTGCGTGATCTCAAGAAAACGTTCCCGCATTTGCCTGAGTTTTTCCGGATGCGTTTCCGCGAGATTTTTTTGTTGCGCGGGATCGGCGGAAATATTGTAGAGGGCATCGACCTCGGCGTTCCCGTTTTCAATCTTGGTCAGCCACGCGACAGACGGCAGTTTCGGATGCGCAGGAATATAAACGAAGTCGCCTTCGCGATAGGCAAGCCGCCCTGTCGCTTCCACAACAAAGTTTTTGCGCCCGGCTTTTTTGTTTTCTCCGAGAAAAACATCCGCATGCATTTCCGAATCCGTATCGCTCGGCACGTTCCCGCCGACGAGTTCGGCAAGGCTCGCAAACAAGTCCAGTTGAGAAACGGGAACGTCCGAAACGCCCGGCTTCACGCGTCCCTGCCACCGCACAACAAAAGGCACGCGCGTTCCGCCTTCAAACAAACTGTATTTCCCGCCGCGCAATGTTCCCGCCGGGCGGTATTTTTTCTCTGCGGCAAGCTCCTCCGCCCCGTCCGCATAACCGTCGTTGAGCACGGGACCGTTATCGCTCGTAAGCACGATAAATGTTTCCCTGTCGAGATTTTCCGCTTTGAGCAAATCCAGCAATTCACCGACCTGCGCATCTGCCTCGAGAATAACGTCGCCGCGCGGTCCGAGCCCGGATTTTCCCGCAAATTTCGGATTCGGCACGCGCGGCACATGCGGCTGGTGTAGCGCGTAATACATAAAAAACGGACGATCTTTGTTTTTTCGAATAAAATCGTGAGCTTCCCGGGCAAAAACATTTGCCATTTCTTCGTCAACCCAACGCGCTTTTTCGCCGCCCTTCATGAACCCGATGCGGGAAACACCGTTGACAACAGCGTCCGCGTGCCCGTGATTCGGTGCCGGCTTCTGCTTAAGCAAATGCGGATGCGTGCGTCCCGTCGGCTCTCCCGGGAAATTTTTGCGGTAGCTGACAAAGATCGGATCGGCGGGATCGCAGTTCACAACGTATCCGTTTGAAAAATACACACAGGGAACGCGGTCGTTCGTCGCCGCCATAATAAATGAGTGGTCAAAGCCGATTTCGGACGGTCCGGGCGAGATTTTTTTGTTCCAGTCCGAATTCCCCCGCCCGAGTCCGAGATGCCACTTCCCGATGGCACAAGTCGCGTAGCCGCGTTCCCGAAACATCGTCGCCATCGTCGGTTTGTCCGTAGGAATAATCAACGGAGAATCTCCCGGCAAAATATTGACATTTTTTCGCCAAGGATAGACGCCCGTGAGCAAGCCGTAGCGGCTCGGAGAGCTGGTCGCCGAAGCCGCGTAGCCGCGGGTAAAGCGCAAGCCCTCGCAGGCGAGCCGGTCGAAATTCGGCGTTTTTAACGAAGCTCCGTAAGCGGAAACATCGCCATACCCCAAATCATCCGCAATAATTATAATTACGTTCGGTTTTTCCTGAGCAACGGCGGGAACGCCGCCTCCGACAAGCATAAATGCCGACGCTAAGGCAATAAGTTGAGGCTGTTTCATGTGCAAAATCTTCGAAAAAATCGCCTTTCAACGCAAGCAACAAAGGCAGGAAAACAAAAGAAAACACGAGTGAGCACGAAGTGAATCAAGGCAATCCGTTCTCTCCAAAAACTTAAAAATCTCGCGCGAAGACGCTAAGACGCAAAAGTTTTTTTTCACAAATGCTTCGCGGCTTAGCGGGCTCGCGCTCAAAAAAAAACGTTCCCGCAACCGAAGCTGCGGGAACGCCACACTTAATATAATTATGAATTAATATATTACTAAATTATTTGCGGCGGCGACGCGATGCCACGAGCGCAAGTGCGCCGAGCCCCGCAAGCATTCCGAACGCCGACGGCTCGGGGACTGGAGCAGCCGTTCCCATGTGCGCCGTTATGTCATCGACACCGCTAATCACGGAATCCGAAGTGAAAATAGTCAGATCAGCAATCCAGCCGTTGAACGTTTCACGAGCGGAGCCGGAATTGCCGGAGCCGATTGCAAAAGTTTGATCACTCGCGCTGGGTAGCGCAAATCCGCCCAAATTACGCGTGTAGAAATTATTGTTAGACGTACCGCAAATATACTTTGCTCCGTTTGCGGCGTCATTCCCGCCTTTAAACGAAATCCCGACCAACGTCCAAGTATTTGCCGTAAGACCAACATTCGCCGTCTCTTTATCTGCGACACCCTTTGCCGTGTACTGCAAACCGGCTCCGTTCGTGCAGAATTTAAAACCGTTTTGCTGTGCACCATAGCCGAAAATTGACTCTACGTCATTCGTATCATCCATCTTAATCCACGCAGCGATCGTGATATATTTCGACGAATCGGCAAGAGCATCATTGAGGTCTTTATTCGTAATGCCACCGATATAAGTTCCGTCCCCGAAGCTGTAAGTCGTTACCGACATATCTTCAATTTTCGTCGCCGTGTTTGTTGTTGCAGAAGCGACTAATGCATCCATCGAAACCAACTCGGTAAGCGTCGTTGCCGCATTAGCGCAGGCGGTTCCTGCGGCGAGGAGAGCCGCGAGTGTGATGTATTTTTTCATAGATTTACAATAATGTTTGAGTGTTAAAAAAGTATTAAAGGAATCGGGCAAACGGGCGTTTCCGCCGATTTGTCCCAATTATTAACGCGGATTGTCGCAAAAAAAAAAAGTCTCCGTCAAGCATATTTTTGAAAAAAAAAAAAAGCGTATATTTAGCCGCGCTTAATTTTGTAATGAATTTAATACAAAATTATTGAATCTTTTTTCTGCTTCGATACTCTTTGGCGACCTATGAACGTAATAAAACGCACGGGAACGACAGAGGCCTACGACGGCAGAAAAATTATCAACGCCATGGCAAAAGCGTTCGGAAGCACCGGGAACGCCGTCAGCCGGGAAACACTGCAAAAGCTTCTCGAAATTATCGAAAAAAAGCTGGAAACGGAAACACCGAAAACTGTCGAAAAAATCCAGGATTTGGTGGAACAGACACTGATGGAGGCGGGCTTTTTTGAAGAGGGAAAGCGCTACATTCTGTTTCGTCAAAAACGCAATGAATTTCGCCGTTTACGAGCGGATATTTGTGAAATGATTGTGCATGGCGATGCAGCCCAGCGGGAACGCTTGGACAAGGTTTTTTCGGGAGTTCAAAAAGATTATTCCGACGATGTTTATTCCCTTTCCATTCTGAAAGCGAAGCTGATGTCTTTTCTGAAAGACGGAATGACGAGGCAGGAACAGCTTTCCACGCTTGTCCGCGCGTCCTCGGAGCTGGCGAGCCCGGAAGGACCGAAGTGGGAATTTATTGCCGCGCGGCTCCTGAATTTTTCTTTTCGGGAAACGCTTTCCGCCAAAATCGAAGAGCTCAAGCTCGGGAATCTGTTTGAAAAAATCGAATACCTCACGGAAGAAGGCTTATACGGAAGCTACATATTACGGGCGTATTCCAAGGAAGAAATTCTCGAAGCCGAGCGCTTTATCGTTCCCGAGCGCGACCATCTGTTTACTTTTTCCGGGCTAGATCTTTTGCTGAAGCGTTACGTTATCCGCACGCGCAAGCACGTTCCCGTAGAAACGCCGCAAGAAATGTTCCTCGGGATTGCGCTTCATCTTGCGATGAACGAAAAAACAAACCGGATGGAATGGGTGCGGCGCTTTTACAACATTCTCTCCCGCATGGAAGTAACAATGGCGACGCCGACGCTCGCCAATGCCCGCAAGCCGTATCACCAGCTTTCGTCCTGTTTTATTGATACCGTTCCCGACAGCCTCAACGGGATTTATCGCTCGCTGGACAACTTCGCGAAAGTTTCCAAATTCGGCGGCGGCATGGGGCTTTATTTCGGTAAAGTACGCTCTATCGGATCCTCGATTCGCGGATTCGAAGGCGTTGCCGGAGGTGTGATTCGCTGGATTCGTCTGGTAAACGATACCGCCGTTGCCGTAGACCAGCTCGGAGTGCGCACGGGAGCCGTTGCCGTTTACCTCGATGTTTGGCATAAGGATTTGCTTGAATTTCTTGCGCTACGAACCAACAACGGAGACGAACGCATGAAGGCGCACGATGTCTTTCCGGGCATTTGCTATCCGGATCTTTTCTGGAAAATGGCAAAAGAAAATCTCAATCAGGATTGGTATCTGATGTGCCCGCACGACATTCGGTCCGTAAAAGGCTACAACCTCGAAGATTTTTGGGGTGAAGAATGGGAAAAACGCTATTGGGATTGTGTGCACGACAACCGTATCGCAAAGCGCGCCGTTTCGATTAAAGACGTCGTCCGGCTTATTCTGAAATCCGCCGTTGAGACGGGAACGCCCTTTGCGTTTAACCGCGACACAGTCAACCGTGCGAATCCCAACCCTCACGCCGGCATGATTTATTGCTCCAACCTTTGCACGGAAATTGCCCAAAACATGAGCGCAATCAGCTCCGTTTCGACGGAAATCACAACGGAAGACGGCGAAACCGTTGTCGTGACCAAGACAAAGCCGGGCGATTTTGTCGTGTGCAACCTTGCTTCGCTGTGTTTGGGAAATCTCCCGCTCGAAGACAAAGCCTATCTTTCCCGCGTCGTTCACACGGCGATGCGCGCACTCGACAACGTGATCGATTTAAATTTCTTCCCCCTGCCCTACGCACAGCTGACAAGCCTCGCGTATCGCCCGGTCGGGCTCGGCGCAAGCGGCTGGCACCATGCGCTCGCCAAGCGGAAAATCCGCTGGGAAAGCGAAGAACACCTGGAGTTCGCCGACAGTATTTTCGAATGCATAAATTTTGCAGCCGTCGAAGCCTCCTGCAATACGGCGGAAGAGAAAGGCGCTTATTCGCTTTTTGAAGGTTCCGACTGGCAAACGGGAACGTATTTCGAAAAGCGTAATTACACATCGGAAGCATGGAAAAAACTCGCGCTCCGCGTGAAAAAGCACGGCGTACGCAACGGCTACATGCTCGCCATCGCACCGACAAGTTCCACGAGCATTATTTCGGGAACGACTCCCGGAATCGATCCCGTCATGAAACGCTGGTTTCTCGAAGAGAAAAAAGGCTACATGCTCACGCGTACCGCGCCGGAACTGTCCCCGGGAACGTGGTGGTTCTACCAAAATGCCCACCAGATCGACCAAAGCTGGTCCGTTCGCGCCTGCGGGATTCGCCAACGGCACATCGACCAGGCTCAAAGCATAAATTTGTATATTACAAACGAATACAGCATGCGACGTGTTTTAGACTTATACCTGCTGGCATGGGAAAGCGGCGTAAAAACCGTTTATTACGTGCGCAGCAAATCCCTCGAAGTCGAAGAATGCGAAAGCTGCTCCGCATAAATTTAAATAACCACTAAAAACCAGAAAAAAAATGAAAACGTTAACCAAAAGCCCCCTGTTTAATCCGGACGGAGACACCGATGTCCGCCTCCGCCGCATGGTCGGCGGGAACACCACGAATCTGAACGATTTCAACAACATGAAATATCCGTGGGTTTCCGCATGGTATCGCCAAGCGATGAATAATTTTTGGATTCCGGAAGAAATCAATCTCGCACAGGACACCAAAGACTATCCGAAACTCGATAAAGCCGAGCGCACTGCCTACGATAAAATCCTCTCCTTCCTCGTGTTTCTCGACTCCATTCAAACGGTAAACTTACCGAATGTCGCCGAATACATCACCGCAAACGAAGTCAATCTTTGCCTGAACATTCAAACATTCCAGGAATGTGTACACTCCCAGAGCTATTCCTATATGCTCGACACGATTTGCTCCCCGGAACAACGGAATGACATCCTTTACCAATGGAAAACCGACGAACACCTGCTTCGCCGCAATTCCTTCATCGGCAACACCTACAACGCCTTTCAGCTTGATAAAGACTTTTTCAGCTTCATCAAAGTTCTCATCGCAAACTACATTCTCGAAGGCATTTATTTTTATTCCGGATTCATGTTTTTCTACAATCTGGCACGCAACGGAAAAATGCCCGGCTCCGCACAGGAAATCCGCTACATCAACCGCGACGAGAACACTCACCTTTGGCTCTTCCGCAATATTATTTTGGAACTGAAAAAAGAAGAGCCGGAAATGTTCACACCGGAACGCGTCGAAGCCTACGCCGCCATGATGCGCGAAGGTGTCGATCAGGAAATCGCGTGGGGGAAATACGTCATCGGAAACAATATTCAGGGGCTGACGCCGAAAATGATTTCGGACTACATCATGTATTTGGGAAATCTGCGCTGGACGAGCCTCGGCTTTGCTCCGCTCTACCCCGGCTACGACAAAGAACCCGAAGACATGGCGTGGGTTTCTTCCTATGCAAATGCCAACATGGTAAAAACGGACTTTTTCGAAGCCCGCTCCACGGCTTACGCTAAAAGCACCGCACTCGAGGACGACCTGTAAAAACGCTTTCGCGAAAAAAAACTCCTTCTCTAAAATAGAGGAGGAGTTTTTTCATTTAAAAAGCGGAAGCAGGCGGGAACGCGCTCTCCAAGCGCAGAAAACATTTCCCGCAACGGGATCGTAACAAATTCGCGTTCCCGCCAACGCGGATGCGGAAGCGTCAAAAACGCCGTATCTCGCATTTCATTTTCGAAAAAAATCAAATCCAAATCCAAGGTGCGCGGCGCATTCGGGAAAGGACGTTCCCGCCCGAATTTTTTTTCGATATCGAGTAATTCCGCCAAAAAATCCTCCGGAGAAAATGTTGCGCGAACACCGACGAGAGCCGTCGCATTCAAAAAATCCGGCTGGTTCAAATAGCCGACCGGTTTTGTCTCGTAAAAAGAAGAACGCGCAAGAACAACGTTCCCGCGCGCCTCCAGCTCGGCAAGCGCGGCACTGAGCGTTCCCGCGCGATCGCCGAGATTTGCGCCCAGCGCAACCACCGCCGGACGCAAGTTTCCAAAATTTAGCGACGAACCGTGCATTTCACGGCGCGCTCAATATCGAGCATGATTTTTTCAAAAACCTTCATCACTTCCGCATCCGTCAGCGTCTTTGTTTCCGAACGGAAAACGATTTCGAACGCGAGCGATTTTTTGCCTTCGGGCAAGCCCGTTCCCGTGTAAACATCGAAGCAATTGACTTTTTCCACGTTAAACTGCTTTGCCGTCGCCTTCGTCGCCGTCGCCTTGAGGCGGTCCGCCACGTCTCCGGCGGGAACGGATGCATCGACGATGAGCGCAATATCCTTCGTTACCGGCGGGAACGAGGAGAACGGCTTGAATCGCGGACGCTTCGGTGCGTTTTTAAATACGTCTTGCGTGAAAAGGATTTCTCCGGCGATAACGTTTTCGTTGATATCCCAAGTTTGCTGAGCAAGCTTGACATTGATCAGCCCGAGCGAAAGTTCCGCCGCGCGGGCGCGGTCGCTTCCCGCGGCAGCATGCCCTTTTTGCCAAATCGGAGTTGTCTCCGCATCCATTGCGGAAAAGAGCAAGCGTTGCTCCGCGATTCCGGCGCGAGCGGCAAGCTCAAGGCAAAGTTTTTTCGCAAAATAAAAATCGATTTTTTCGCGGGAACGCCAGGTGCGCGCCACCGGTTCGGCAAGCGCGACAAAGGCGACGGAAACCATTTCACGCAACGAGCCATCCCTCTGCGGGCGGAACACCGTGCCGATTTCAAAAAATCGGCGCGGTTCATTGTGCGCGGCAAGATTGAGCTTCATCGCGTCCAGCAGTCCCGGCAAAAGCGACGGACGGATGTGGGACTGATCGCTCGTGAGCGGATTTGCCAGCGCGAGCGCGGCAGTCATTTTTTCGCCGAAGCATTTTTTGAGCTCAACGGAATCGCGCAAAGTGTAATGCACGCATTCGGCGAAGCCCTGCCCCGTAAGCAAAGCCCCCGCTTTACGGCGAAATTCCGCTGCGGGCGCATCGCTATCCGGAGCCTTCGGAGCGGGAATTGCCTCGGACGGGATTGTATCCGTTCCGTAAATACGCACGAACTCTTCAACGAGGTCTATCGGGCGATCCACTTCCGGACGAAACGCGGGAACGAGCACTTTCCACGCGTTCCCGTTTTCGGAAACGGAAAACCCGAGGCGGCGGAAAACGTCGAGAATTGCCGCATCACCCACGGAGTAGCCGCAGCGTTCCCGCACATAATCGCCGGAAATTTCGATTTCGCGATCTGCGCGCGGGAGTTCGCCGAGCGCGATCTGCGGACCGGAAATTTCTCCGCCCGCGATTTCGCAAATAAGCTGCGCGGCGCGCGCTCCCGCCTTGGCAACCATGGTCGGATCGACATCGCGCGTGAAGCGCATGGAACTGTCGGAGGAAAGTGCGAGTCTGCGCGAAGTTTTGCGGACATTTGCCGGATTAAACCATGCGGCTTCAAGCACGACGTCCGTCGTCGCGTCCGTCACGCCGGATTCTTCGCCGCCCATAACGCCGGCAACGACGAGCGGTTTTTCCGCATCGGCGATCAGGCACATTTCAGGCGAAAGCTCATAGGTTTTTCCGTCGAGCAATTTAATTTTTTCGCCTTCCGTAGCTTGGCGCACGCAAATCGCGTTCCCGCCGATTTTAGCCGCGTCAAACGCATGAAGCGGGTTGCCGAGCTCCATCAGCACCCAGTTCGTGATGTCGACAACGTTGTTAATCGGGCGCAAACCGACAGCGAGCAAATCGCGTTGCATCCATTCCGGCGAGGGTGCAATTTTCACACCGCGAATCGAAAACGCATTGTAAAGCGCGCAGTTCGGCGAAGTGATTTCAAGTTTTTTCAAAAGGGAATTTTCTGCGGGAACGCTACTGATCGGCGCAAGATTTTGCGGGAACGCCGGCAAATTCAACGGTTTGTTAAAATACGCCGCGAGGTCGCGGGCTACGCCGAGAATGCTCAGGCAGTCGCCGCGATTTGCCGTAATCGAGATGTCAAAAACCGTGTCCGCAGGCGGGAAATGGTCGTTAATCGAAGTACCGAGCGGCAAGTTGCGCTCCGTTAAAATAAGCAATCCGGCGTGATCTTCGCTGATGCCGAGTTCGCGAGCCGAGCACATCATTCCCTGGGAAACTTCGCCGCGCATTTTGGTTTCGTTGATAGCGAAGCCGCCCGGCATCACCGCACCCGGAAGCGCGACGGGAACGATATCGCCCGCTTTAAAATTTTTGGCGCCGCAAACAATTTGGCGGATCGTGCCGTCGCCGACATCGACTTGGCAAACGCTCAGGTGGTCGCTGTTCGTATGCGGAACGAAGGAAAGAATTTTTCCGATAACGATATTTTTGAGCGGCACTAAACCCGCCGAGGAAATTTCTTCGACTTCGAGCCCGATCATCGGCAAAACGTCCGCGATCTTTTCTGCGGGAACGTCGCTCAAATCCACATACTTATTCAGCCATTGCAGGGAAACTTTCATAATTGGCGAAAAATGATAGACGTTCCCGCCACGCCGCGCAAGTATGCAAAATCTCCGCGGCATGCCGCCGACGCAAAAAAAAATCAAATTAGCCCCGATGCCGTAAGCCGGGCGCCGGCGTCGACGGCGAGCACATCTTCAAGCGAAGACGGTTCTCGAAGCGGGAACGCGGCAAGCGTTTTTTCGATGATTTCGGGAATTGCCAGATACGGCACGCGTTCCCGCAAAAACGCGTCGACGGCGATTTCGTTTGCCGCATTAAAAATTGCCGGAGCGATTCCGCCGGCGCGGGCGCATTCACGCGCGAGGCGGAGACATTTGTATTTTTCGTAGTTCGGAGCACGAAATTCCAGCGACAGCGTCTGCGAAAAATCCAGCGACGGCACAACGCCCGCAAAACGATGCGGGTAGAAAATACAATTCTGAATCGGGAACGTCATCGACGGCGGCGCAAGATGCGCAAGCACCGAACCGTCCGTAAATTTCACCATCGAGTGAATGATGCTTTGCGGATGAACGACGATATCGATTTTCTCCTGCGGCAACCCGAAAAGCCACGTTGCTTCAATAAGTTCCAAGCCTTTGTTTGCCATCGTGGAAGAATCAACGGTAACCTTCGGACCCATTGCCCAATTCGGATTCTTCAACGCATCTGCAGGGCGCGCGCGCGACATTTCCTCCAAGCTCGAATCGCGGAAAATCCCGCCGGATGCCGTGAGAATAATGCGGTCGAGGTGTCGTTGAGGCTCCGTGCCGATGCACTGAAAAATAGCGTTATGTTCGCTGTCCACCGGCAAAATTTTCACGCCGTATTCGCGCACGGCGTTCATCACGAAGCGCCCTGCAAGCACGAGAATTTCCTTGCTGGCGACGGCGACATCCTTGCGGGAACGGATTGCGGCAAGCGTCGGGCGCAAGCCCAGCGTGCCGACAACGGCGGTAACAACCAAGTTGGCTTCGGGAAGTTCCGCGAGTTCGCACAGACCGCTTTCCCCCGTATAAAACCGCGTTCCCGCAGGAAATGCCCCGGAGCTTTCCGCTTCTTTCGCGGCGCTCTCTTCAAAAATCGCTACGTTTTTTACACTATATTTTCGGGCAATCTCCGAGAGTTCGCGCCAACGGGAACGCGCGGCAATACCGACGAGTTGCGCCTTGTCGCGATGTCCGTCCAACACCTTCAGCGTATTTTCGCCGATTGATCCCGTCGCGCCCAGCAAAACTATTTTCCGCATCGTCGTCATTTTTTTGAGAAAAGCAAAGATGTTTTTCTTTTTAACACGTTCCCGCGCGGCGTGCGAAGTTTTTTAAACGTTTTTTTTTCTCTCGCCGCGCTCGCGCGTTCTCGGTTTGATTTTGGTTTTTATACAATGAAGAATTGTTGCTCAAACGACATCGAAGAAGAGATCGACCTTTGGCAGGAAATGCATTGCCGGGCGGAACAAATGTTACAGGCGGAACCGCTGATTGCACACTTGTTCGTTGATTTTATTTTGTCGAAAAACAGTTTTGCCGATGCGCTTGCCACGCGCCTCGCACACAAGCTTTCAAGCTCCCGAAAAGAATTTGACACTTTTTTTGCGCTTTCAAAAGAGGCGTTTACGGCAACTCCCTACATTCTGATACAGGCACAGAACGACATGCAGGCAACGGCGGATCGCGACCCGGCATGCGATTCCGTGCTCGCACCGTTTCTTTGGTTCAAAGGCTTTCTTGCGCTTTCCGCCTACCGTGTATCGCACCACTTCTGGAACGCCGGACGGCGGCATATCGCTCATTATTTGCAGAGCCACATTTCGGAAACGTTTTCGGTGGATATTCATCCGGCATCAAATATCGGTTGCGGAATTTTGCTCGACCATGCAACGGGCTTCGTTGTTGGTGAAACCGCCGTTGTCGAAAATAACGTTTCGATACTTCACGCCGTCACTCTCGGCGGAACGGGAAAAACGCGAGGCGACCGCCACCCGAAAGTGCGCTCGGGCGTGCTCATCGGAGCCGGAGCAAAAATTCTCGGCAATATTGAGGTCGGCACCTGCGCCAAAGTCGGTGCGGGCTCGGTCGTTTTGGACAACGTTCCCGCGCACACGACGGTTGCCGGCGTTCCCGCCAAAATTGTCGGCATGGCGACGGAAGCGGAGCCGAGCCTCGGCATGAACCATCAATTATTCAGTTAAATAGTAAAAAAACGCACACATGGCAGAACTCATCAACTGGTGCTTTGAGCACATTAATTACTGGACGGTTACGCTCTTTATGGCGATCGAAAGCTCGTTTATCCCGTTCCCGTCGGAAGCCGTCGTTCCGCCCGCCGCCTACAAGGCAGCCGCCGGAGAGATGAATATTTTTCTCGTCGTCATTTTCGCAACTGTCGGAGCGGACATCGGCGCTCTTTTCAACTACGTTCTCGCGCGCTGGCTCGGACGCCCGTTCGTTTATAAATTTGCCGATAGCCGCCTTGGGCATCTCTGCCTTGTCGACGAGGAAAAAATCTGCCGCTCGGAAAGATTTTTTGAAAAATACGGCATCATCGCGACGCTTATCGGGCGCCTCGTTCCCGTGATTCGCCAGTTTATTTCGATTCCTGCCGGATTGGCGAAAATGCCGGTTTCGACCTTCCTGATTTACACCACCGTCGGGGCCGGAATTTGGAATATCATTCTCGCCGGAATCGGCTACTACCTGCATTCCTTTGTGCCGAAAGAACAACTCATGGACAAAGTTTACGAATACAGCCACGCGATCGGCTATTCGATTGCCGCCGCCGTTGCTCTCGGGCTCGCGTTCTTTGTTATCAAATCTTTTTTGAAGAAAAAATCCTCCGAGAATTAAACGCTCCGGAAAAAATCCGCAGAAAAAACACATTTTTAATTCCTTCTTTATGAACAGCCTTCAAATCATTTTTTTGATTTTGCTCACAGCAAAAACCGCGGCATCGGTTTTTCTCGACTCGCTCAACCGCAAGGAAATCCTGCGCAACGCAGACTGCGTTCCCGAAGCATTTCGCGATTCCGTCGACGAACCCACGTATCGCAAATCCGTCGCCTATTCCCTGCGAAAAATTGATTTCGGCTACATCGAAACGTTTTTCAGTGCGGCCGTAACGCTCCTGCTCGTGATTGCGCTTTTGCCACCGCTCTACGATTTTGCGGGAACGCTTTTCGGGCTAAACGACGAACTTTCCGGCTGGGCGCGCATTTGGCGCGAAGGCGCAGTTCTCGTCTTCATTTCCTCGCTCATCGGGCTTCTTGATTTGCCGTTTGACTGGTATGAAAATTTCCGTATCGAAGCCCAATTCGGCTTCAACAAATCGACGCAGAAACTTTGGATTTCGGACAAAATCAAAGGGCTGATTCTCGGTTGCGTCATCGGGCTTCCGCTCCTTTGGGCAATTATCGCGTTCTACTACGCGTTCCCGCAAACCTGGTGGATTTGGGCGCAAGCATTTTTCATCGGCTTTCAATTGCTGATGCTCGTCATTTTCCCGAAAGTCATTCTGCCGCTTTTCAACAAACTTTCTCCGTTGCCGGAAGGTGAATTGCGCAACACGCTCAATGCACTTGCCGAACGCTGCGGCTTCATCGCCAAAAAAATCGAAATCATCGACGGCTCGAAGCGTTCCGGGCACTCCAATGCGTATTTCACCGGCTTCGGGAAATGGCGCCGTATCGTGCTTTTTGATACGCTCGTTGAACAACTTTCGCCGAAGGAAATCGAAGCCGTCCTCGCTCACGAAATCGGGCATTCCAAGCGCGGGCACATCACGAAGCGGCTCATCGTCTCTTCCGTCATCGGGCTGGCGATGCTCGGATTCGTCGGGTGGCTTCTGGGGCAAAAGGAGTTTTTCACGGCGTTCGGCTTCGAATTTGTTCCCGGGCTCATGCTCGTTCCCGCGTTTTTACTGCTCTCGCAGATCGCTCCGCTCATCACCTTTTGGATTTCTCCGGTTTCTGCTCATTTCTCGCGCAAGCACGAATACGAGGCCGACGATTTTGCAAAAAAAGCAACGGGAACGCCGGAGACGCTCATTTCCGCTCTGCACAAGTTGCATGAAAAAAATCTCAGCAACCTGACACCGCACCCGCTCTACAGTGCATTTTTCTACTCGCACCCGACGCTTGCCGAGCGCGAAAAAGCGCTGAGGAAGTCCTGACGAGCACTCCGCACAACGCGACGCGTTCCCGCCGTTCTCTACAGCGCGAAGCTTTCCGGTGCAATGAGAACAACAAATTCACCCTTTAGGTTTTTTCCCGTAAGTTTCGGCAAAACCTCGGCAATCGTTCCCGTCAGCACCGTTTCGTGAAGTTTCGTCAATTCACGGGCAAAACAAACCACGCGCCGTTCGCCGAGCACCTCCGCAATTTCCTCCGCAAATGCTCGAATACGATGGCAGGATTCGTAAACCGCCAGTGTTATTTTTGACCCTCGGTTTTCCTCGAGAAAACGCCGCCGCGCAGCTGTTTTCGGAGCCAGAAATCCGTGATACGCAAAGGCGTTTGTCGGCAAGCCGCTCACGGAAAGAGCCGCCACTAACGCGCAGGGCCCGGGAACGCTTTCCACCGCAAGCCCTTGCCGGCGACATTCGCGCACGACGCGAAAACCGGGATCCGAAAGTGTGGGTGTGCCCGCATCACAAACCAGCGCGACGTGCGCGCCCGACGCTATTTTTGATGCAATTCCGGCAGCGGAAGCCTGCTCGTTGTGTTCGTGATAAGCAAGCAACGGGCGGGAAATTTCGAATTTCCGGAGTAAATTCCCCGTCGTGCGCGTGTCTTCGCAGGCGATAAAATCGGCGGAGGAAAGTGTTTCTTTCGCTCGAGGAGAAAGATCCTCAAGATTTCCGATCGGAGTCGCAACCACGCTCAAGCGAGCTTTTTGCGGGAACGTGCTTTCCCCGTCTGTGCATTCTGCTGAAAAATCGTTTTCCATGAAAAAAATTATGCTCAAAAAATATCAATCACAATAAGCTCCGAACGGCTTCCGATACGATACGGAATGTGCCAAAGTCCCAGCCCGGACGTCACGTAACCATGCGTTCCCGCCTCTTTCCAGTGCCCGTAAACATACGGATTAAACAAACCGACAAGCCATGTCGCCGGCCAAAGTTGCCCGTTATGCGTGTGTCCGCTAAAAACAAAATCCGCGCCCGCCTTTACGGCTTCGCCCGCGCCTTTGGGCTGATGATCAAATACGAAAAGATACGCATCCTCCATTGCCTCTTTCGGCAGGCTCTCAAGCAAATCCGCCAGCGGTATGCGGGAACGGTTGCTCGCATCGTCGCGCCCGACAAATACGATTTTCATGCCCATGCCGTCATTTAAAAGCACCGCATCATCAACAAACAGGCGAATACCCGCACGGCGAAAAAACGCTTTTTGTTTTTCGATATCGCCGAAGTATTCGTGATTTCCGAAATTTGCAAAAATGCCGAGGGGTGCGTCTATTTTTTTCAATACTTCGTCTAAATTTTCCGCTTCCACCGGCTCGATGCGTCCGTCGATTAAATCTCCGGCAATCACGATCAAATCGGGGCTCTGAGCATTAATGAGGCGCACAAACCGCTCTGCGCGTTCCCGCCCGATTCGCGTGCCTAAATGCCAATCCGCCGATGCTACGATACGCAATCTCGGCTCCGCTTTTCTCGCTTCCTCTGCCGAAACTTCATAAACGTCCCCGGCTTCCGGGTTCCACACCCAATACCGCACCTCCGGATTTTCAAATTTCCAAAATCCGTAAATGCAAACTGCCGCAATCAGTGCTGTACCCGTACCCGCAAAAGCGTATTTGAAACGGCGAATCGCCGGGAAAAACTTAAACGCGAGCGTTCCCGCCGCCGCCCAAAACGCAAGATAAACCATCGGCACGAGTGCCCACGCAAGAAATTCCCAGGCAAACGCAAAGAGCGGATTTTCGTATGCACGAAGTAAAAAACCCGCAAACGAAAGCGCAAAAATACCGAGTGCCGCCAGAGCCGTTCCCGCCGCCGCAATCTGCATTTTTTTGTCCGGAGCAAAAAATTTCCACACCGCCCAAGCAAGAAAAAGATTAAGCCCAAGTATCGAGCCCGGCAAAGCTAAGAAAAAAATCCACATTGTGTAAGATTCTACCGAGGAAAACTTTTTTGAGAAACAGAATTTTCCGCCCACCCGAAATTTCCGGGGAAAGGACCGCGAATTCAAAGTTTTTAAGCATCTCTAAAGCAAGCGCAGCACCGGCAAAGTTTTTTCTAAAAAAACGCTCACGCGTTCCCGCCGAGAAACTGTTCGCTAAAATTCGGGAAATATACGAAAATCTCCCGCATGAAACAAATTCGCCTCAAACTTGCTGCGCGCCCGGCACGCGTTATTTTCGGCCATCCATGGGTTTTTTCCGGAGAAATCGAAACACCGCCGCGCATTGCCGACGGGGACGCCGCCGAACTTCTCGATACGCGCGGACGCTCGCTCGGATGCGGCATTTGGAATGCGAAATCTCAAATCGTATGGCGAAAATTTTCGTCGACACTTTGCAACTGGAACGAAGAATTTATTGCTGCAGCTTTGGAGAAAGCCGTCGCCAAACGCGTTCCCGGACCCGCATCGCGCCGCATCGTTTGGTCGGAGGCAGATTCGCTCCCGGGACTTGTCGTCGATCGCTTCGAAAATTCACTCGTCGTTCAGGCTCTCACGGCGGGAACGGACAAAATGCTGCCCTTCATTGCGGATTGGCTCGACGAAAATCTTTCTCCGGAGGAAATCATCTTTCGCAATGATGCGCCGTCACGCCGCTTTGAAGGCTTGGAAAATTCCATTTCGTTTTATAAAAACCGCCCGCACAAACCGCGTTGGTTCGAAATTGACGGCGTGCGCTATTTCCTCGATTTGGCAAACGGACAAAAAACCGGATTTTACCTCGACCAACGCGAACAGCACGCAAACGTTGCCAAATACGCAAGGGGGAAAACCGTGCTCGACGCCTGCTGCAACCAAGGAGGATTTTCCTTCCAATGCGCCAAAGCGGGCGCAACGGGAACGCTCGGAATCGACATTTCCGAATTCGCCGTCGAAACCTGCCGACGCAACGCGACCGAAAACGGTTTTGAAAATTGCACCTTCGAAACAGCAAATCTTTTCGACTGGTTCGGTGCCAATCGGGAACGCAAATTCGACGTAATCGTCCTCGACCCGCCGCCGTTCGCGCGCTCAAAAAGCGCCCTCGAAGGAGCCCTTCGCGGTTACAAGGAACTGAATTTGCGCGCTCTTAAAATGCTCAATCCCGGCGGCATTCTCGCCACATATTCCTGCTCCCAGCGCGTCGGGCTCGAAAAATACCTCGACGTTGTCTCCCGCGCCGCGCACGACGCCAAGCGTAACGTCTCCCTGCTCGAAATTACCGGGCAGCCCGAAGACCATCCCTGCCTGCTCAATTTCCCGGAAAGCCATTACTTGAAAGGGCTTATTTTGCGAGCCGAATAAAATTTCGCTTTTTTTTCAAAAAACAGCATCTAAGGGGTCGCCAAAACGTAATTTTTACGTTTCAATATGTGGAAAATGTCGAAAAACGAAAAGCACTTTGCGGAAAAACAAAAATCCAAAGGCGGGATCGCCCGAATTTGGCGTGCATTTCGCTACACTTGTGCCGGGTTCGCTGCGGCATTCTGCGGAGAACAGGCATTCCGGCAGGAAATTTTCGTTTTCGTTCCCGCAAGCGCATTCGTTTTAATTTCGCCGATTGATTGGATTTTCAAAGCGGCGTTGCTGTTCCCGCTCGCACTCATTCTCGCCGTTGAGTTGGTTAATTCTGCCATCGAAGCCGTCGTTGACGACATTTCCACGGATTATCGCGAACTCGCCAAACGCGCAAAGGATTTCGGCTCCGCCGCTGTCTTTTGCACCATCGTTTCCGCCGTTATCATCTGGGTAGCCGTGATTTCGCACTGCTTCGCAATCGGACAATTCGATGCATGGTTTCCTTACGGAGTCGCAATTGCCGCCAAATAGTCATGCCGGCAAATACAGCGAAGGAAATTAGAGCGGATGTGCTCATCATCGGCGCCGGCATGAGCGGGCTCGCCGCCGGAATCCGCCTCGCTCATTTCGGGAAAAAGGTCCTGCTCGTCGATCGCCACTATTCCGTCGGCGGGCTCAACGGGTTCTATACCATCGACGGGCGCGGCTACGATGTCGGGCTTCACGCGATGACCAATTACGTTCCCGCCGGCACAAAAAATGCACCGCTGACCAAGCTTTTGCGACAGCTCCGAATCCGCTATGACGAGCTCGACCTCTGCCCTCAGCGCGAATCCGCAATTCATGCCTTCGGAAATAAGCTTCGCTTTTCCAACGATTTTTCCCTTTTGGAAAGCGAAATCGCCCGGGCGTTCCCGCAGGAGATTGACGGTTTTCGTAAGCTCGACGAATTTCTTAAAAACTTTGACGAAACCGCGCTCGATGCCAAAGACGGCTCTGCGCGCGCCTGCGTCGGCAACTTTTTGCGTTCCCGCGAGCTCACCGACTCGCTCTTCATCCCGCTGTCCTTCTACGGAAGCTCCCTGCCCGACGACATGGCACTCCCGCAATTCGCCATCATGTGGCGAAGCATTTTCCGAGAAGGTTTCGCCCGTCCGCACATCGGCGTGCGACAAATTTTGCGCCTACTGAATAAAAAATTCTCCGAGGCAGGCGGCATTCGAAAATTGCGTTGCGGAGTCAAAAAAATTTATGTTGAAAACGCCCGCGCCGTTGCCGCCGAGCTTGACGACGGCTCCCGCGTTTACGCCGATAAAATTCTTTCCTCCGCCGGATCTACGGAAACCATGCGGCTCTGCTCGCACGTTCCCGCCGATTTCGGGGCGGAAAATATCGGTCAACTCGGATTCTGCGAAACCATTTCCGTGCTCGATGCCTCTCCCGAAAAAGATTTCGGTTGGAACGAAACTATCATCTTTTTTAACGACGCAGAAAAATTTAACTATCGCACGCCGCCCGGCTTGATCGATCCCCGCTCCGGTGTAATTTGTATCCCGAATAATTATACATGGCGCGATCCCGCGCGAGCGCCACGAGAAGGATGCCTGCGCGTAACCTGCCTCGCCAATTACACACAGTGGAAGGACCTTCGGAAACACGGAGAAGAGGCCTACGCACAAGCAAAAGCCCTTGCTTACGAAAAACTGCTCGATGTCGCGCTGACGCACCTCGCGCCCGTATCCGAAGAAAAAATACGCGCCAAACTCCTCGCAAAAGATATGTTCACTCCACTTACCGTGGAGCGTTTTTCCGGCAAACTCGGCGGAGCCATTTACGGAGCCACACGTAAAAACCGGACGGGAACGACGGATGTCGAAAACCTTTTTCTCTGCGGCACCGACCAGGGTTTTCTTGGAATCACGGGCGCAATGCTCTCCGGAATTTCAATGGCAAACCTTCACGGACTAAGTTGAACGCGCATGAATATTTCTCTTCTCACAACGGATTTTCCCGGATACGCCCTGCTTGATTCCGGAAACCGGCGAAAGCTGGAACAGTTCGGCAATATTCGCATCATTCGCAGTGAGCCGAAAGCGTGGTGGTCGCCGACGCTCCCGCCGGAGGAATGGAAAAAAGCTGTTGCAATCCATGAAGACGATTCCCGCGAAGGTCGTTGGAAATTCCGCGGGAACGCCGCGCCCGAGCCGTGGAGCTTGCGCTTCCGTGACGCCTTCGCCCTGCAGCTTCGCTTTATGGATCGTTCCAAGCAAATCGGAGCGTTTCCCGAGCAGTCGCCGCATTGGGATTGGATTTTGAAAAATCCCGCAACCGGAAAAAAGCCTATGCGTTTGCTCAACCTTTTCGGCTACACCGGAGCGGCAACACTCGCTGCGGCGCGCGCCGGCTGGCACGTAACGCACGTCGACGCGTCCAAGCCCGCTGTTGCGTGGGGACGCCGCAACCAGGAACTTTCCGGACTCGGAAACGCGCCCATTCGCTGGATTCTTGAAGATGCCGTAAAATTCTGCCGCAGAGAAGCACGGCGCGGGAACGCTTATGAAGCAATTTTGCTTGATCCGCCGGCATTCGGGCGCGGTCCCGACGGCGAACTCTGGAAAGTGGAACGCGATTTGCCCGATTTGCTCCGCGTTTGCCGCGATTTGCTCTCTGCGGAAGCACGCGCACTCATTCTTACGATTTATACGATTGATGCCTCTTCCGTTCTTTGCGGCAATTTGCTCGCAGAAACGACCGCGCATTTACCCGGCGGGAAAATTGAAATCGGAGAGCTCGCCACGCGTGAAAGCTCTCCCGCCGCTCGCCTTTTGCCGCTCTCGCTTTGGGCGCGCTGGAGCCGCTAAGTCTCCTTCAATTATTGCTTCGAGGCTCCACCGCAAATTTTGCAGTCGGGTCCGCTCGGATTGTCCGTTAAATATCCGCGTGTATTCTTAAAATTTTTGCAATTCGAGTTGTGTACTTTTCCGCTACTTATCGTTACCCAGTATAGAGGCTTCGCGGATTGATCCGCGTTGTCCGTTTCGGGAACGTCCGCCGCTTTCGGCTCGACAGCCTCGGGAAGCTTTCCGCTTTTGCGGGAACGCCTAAAATCCCATGGGCGAACGCCTCCGTTCGGCAAACTCCAAACACCCGATTTATACTTACGTGCAAAAGCTTCTTCCGCACGCGAACCCGCATCATTCGGATAGTAATACACGTAATGATAGGCAAGCCCTTCGTGAACCAAGAGTTCATTGATGTCCACTAAAACAAAAACGCGCCCGAGTTGCCTTCCGTAGCGATCCGTAGAGTCCGTTTTTACGACAATCGGTCGATTTTTCACCAATGCGGTAAGACGGTCTTTGGAGACATTTGCAAACGGCTGGCCTTTTTCCGGTGCATCAATTCCCGCCAACCGGATTTTGTAAGAAACATTATTTTCGTCACGAACTGTCAGTGTATCGCCGTCGGCAACAGAAACCACGTTCCCGGAAATCTCTTTTCCCATCAGGTTAAAGGAGAAAAAAAGGCATGCGGCAACTACTGCCCATGCACGCATAATGTAGCGGTTCATGATAAGGTCAGTCTCGAAAGAAATAATCAGAAGTTTGCCATTATATGATTTTTAAAGATAAAAAAACGCAATCCGAAATTTAATTCTTGCGTAAAAGAACAAAAATCCGTTTGATGCGTGCATTCTTTTTTGCCCGGATGGCGAAATTGGCAGACGCGTCAGACTCAAAATCTGATACCGCGAGGTGTGTGGGTTCGACCCCCACTCCGGGTACCAATTTAAAAGCCGCATAAATACTTTTATTTATGCGGCTTTCTTATTGATACACGCCGCGTTCCCGCCGTCATTTTAATCGTTGTAAAAAAATTTTTTAAAGCCAAACGCTTCTAAAAGAAAAATATTTTGCCATGAAAAAATCTGTTTTTGTAGTAACCGCCTTCCTTTTCGGATACGCACTACTCGCTCTCGCGCAAACGATGCCGGCATCCGGAGCCGCCGTTCCCGAAAAAACAGCTCTGCCGGCAATGACCCGCGATTCCCGTTGCGGACAAATCCTGACAACCTGCTTCGTGGACGGACACCCGATGCGCATGATGCTTGATACCGGTGCCACCCACACCGTTTTACACAGCGATAGTGTTGAGAAACTAAAAAACCCGCGTTGGCTCGACACCTCCCGCATCACATTTAAGGGCAATTCAAAACAACGCCCGAAAATTCTTATCGCACCGCTGGAAGTCGGTCCCGGCACTTTTCCTCGGCATCCCGTAATTGTCGTAAGCCTCGCCGCCGTTCGTAGCATGATGGAAGAAAAAATTGACGGCATTATCGGAATGGACATTCTCGGAGCGCTTCCGTTCACTTTTAATTTACAAAAAAAAGAATACGGCTGGGGCGTTCCCGCGACAAATAGCCTCATACCGATTCCCGGAAAATTTGACGCCAACGGGCGCCTTTTCGTCCATGTTCTCAGCGGAGAAAAATCTTTTCCCCTTCTACTTGACACCGGAAGCAGTTCCACCCGCATCCGCGCGGAAGATTGGGCTCCGGGAATCGCCGGACAAATTTCCGCAAAAATAGGCAATATCGATACGGCTCAGCAGGAAAAAATCCGGCAAGGCTGTCCCGGGATTTTGGAAATCGCTCCCGACATTCGGCTCAAAAAAATTTCGCCGCTCCTTTGTGATTCCGGCGATTTAACCATGCTTGGAATGGATGCCTTAGAAGATAGCATACTCGTTCATATTCCGACAAAAAAATCCCGCTTCGGAGCTTTCTTTTTTGCCCGATAAAAACGGAGCGGGAACGCATTTTTAGCTATTTTTTCTTTTGCCAATCAAGCGGGAACGGCGTTTGATGAGTCGCTGTTATGTCGCAATCGATTGAACTCTGGAAAAACAACCTGCTCGGCAACTACGGTGTCCCGCCCGTCGCTTTTTCTCGCGGGAAGGGGGCTCGTGTATGGGACGAAGAGGGGAAGGAATATTTGGATTTTGCGTCCGGAATCGCCGTGCTTTCGCTCGGTCATGCCCATCCGCACTGGCTCAAGCGCGTTTGTACCCAAGCAGAAAAACTCTCACACTGCAGCAATCTTTTCGCTAACGAAAACGCACCGCGTGTTGCCGAACGCATCAATCGACACATGGGCGGCGGAAAAATGTTTTTCTGCAATAGCGGCGCGGAAGCCAACGAATGCCTGCTGAAAATCTCCCGCCTTTGGGGGCGTTCCCGCGCAAACGGAGAAGAAGGCAAAATCTTTAAAGTCGTCGTTTGCGAAAACGCTTTTCACGGACGACTTTTCGGCACCATGGCGGCGACCCCGCAGGAAAAAATTCAAAACGGATTCCGCCCCCTTCTTCCCGGAATCACCGTCGCCAAACTGAACGATATTGAAAGCTTCCGCACGGCAATCGACGACGAAACCGCTGCCGTTCTGCTTGAACCCGTTCAAGGCGAAAGCGGGCTCACGCCGACGACTCCGGAATTTCTCCGCGCACTCCGCGAACTTTGCGATAAACGGAAAGTTTTGCTCATGTGCGACGAAATCCAATGCGGGATCGGTCGCACGGGAAAACTTTTCGGTTTTGAGCACGCCGGAATCGTTCCCGACTGCTTTTCCATGGCAAAAGGTCTCGGCGGCGGATTCCCGATTGGTGCCGTTTGGATGCGCGACGAACTCGCTGCCCTCTTCCACGCAGGTTCACACGGAACGACTTTCGGCGGCAACCCGATGGCATGCGCAGCGGCATTGGCGGTTTTGGAAACACTTGATGAGGAAAACCTGATTTCACACGTCGCGGAAGCCTCCGGCGCTTGGCGGGAACGCCTCGCGCAACTCGTCAAAGATTTTCCGGAAATACTCGTCGAAGTCCGGGGAATAGGCTTCATGAGCGGATTAAAGTTCCGGGAAGCTCCCGCTCCGTGGATTGCGAAATTCCGGGAAGCCGGTTTGCTCACAGTCGGTGCCGGTAACAATGTTGTTCGCCTTTTGCCGCCGCTCAATGCGAGCGTCGAAGAACTGAACGAATCCGTCGAAATTCTGCGAAAAGCCCTTTCCGCCTAAAAGGCGAGAAGCACTCTCCCCGGAAATCTTTTTAAAAGGTTCGAGGAAGCAAAAAGGCGTGCAAATTGTTTGCGCGCCTTTTTTGAGCAATTTTATACAATTCTTCGCCTCGCAATTTATTTCCGAAAAAAAGAAATACTTTCACGTGTTTGAGCGTCATTTATCACGGAGAGATATTAACACAATCGGCTTGTAAATCGCAGGCTCACCCGATAACGGTTTGCGTTCCCGCGCAACGAAGGGCGAATTCCGCAGGAACGGTTTTTTAAGAAGAGAATTTTGCTTCGGCTTATTCCGTTGCCAAATACTTTTTTTTTCGATTCAATGGTTCTTCTTTAACCAAAAATCTGACAATAAACAAAAAAATTAAAGCAAAAAATCAGCAAACAACGATGGCAAAAACGACATCTTCAAAAAAGACCGCCAAGACCGCTCTCCAATCTGTTAGAGACAAATCCGGGCAAGAAGCCGTAAAAGCATTTAAGCAGTGGATCCTTTATCATTTGCGTTGCACTCTCGCTCGCGATGCCGCTTCCGCAACCAATCACGATTGGCTCACCGCCGTCAGTTGCGCAATCCGTGACCTCCTGCACCACCGCTTCATCACCACGCAGGAAACCCACGTTAAAGAAAAAGCTCGCCGCTGCTACTATCTTTCAATCGAATATTTGATGGGGCGCCTGCTCCGCAACAACCTCGCAAACGCCGAGCTCCTCGACGTCGCAGAAGAAGCCATTCGCGAACTCGGGCTCGATCCCGAAACAATTTTCGCCGAAGAAAAAGACATGGGACTCGGGAACGGCGGGCTCGGTCGCCTCGCCGCGTGCTTCCTCGATTCTCTCGCAACACTTGATCTTCCGAGCGTCGGCTACGGGATTCACTATGAATTCGGGCTCTTCCGCCAAACTTTTGTCAACGGATATCAGGTCGAAACGGCAGACAACTGGCTCATTGCCGGCAATCCGTGGCACCTGCGCCGTGCGTCCCGCCGCCTCGAAGTTCCGGTTTACGGGAACGTCGAGCTGACTTACGACGAAAACGGCAACTTCTGCCCGCGTTGGGTCAACACTCAAACACTCGTCGCCGTGCCGTGGGATATTCCGATTGTCGGCTACAAGGCGAAAACGATTAACTTCCTCCGCCTCTGGGAAGCAAAAGCCACACGCGATTTCGATTTCCATAAGTTCAACGAAGGCGCTTACATCGAAGCAATCCACGAAAAAGCAAGCAGCGAAACCGTTTCCAAGGTGCTTTACCCGAACGACAAAGCTGCCGTCGGTCGCCAGCTTCGCCTCGTGCAGCAGATTTTCTTCGTTTCCGCTTCGTTGCAGGACATCATCCGCCGCCACAAAGCCGAAAACGGCTCGCTTGATACACTTCCGGAAAAAGCGGCAATCCAGCTCAACGACACTCACCCGACGCTCGCGATCCCGGAACTGATGCGCCTGCTCATCGACGTCGAAGGCTACTCCTGGGACAAGGCGTGGAGCATCGTTACGAAAGTCTTTGCTTACACGAACCACACACTTCTCCCCGAAGCGCTCGAAAAATGGAGCGTTCCGCTGTTCGAAAAAGTGCTTCCGCGCCACTTGCAGATTATTTACGAAATCAACCGCCGCTTCCTCATGGAAGTCGAAAAGAAATGGCCGGGCGACGAATCCAAGAAGCGCGAACTTTCCATCATCGAAGAAGGTTTCCCGAAACAGGTTCGCATGGCAACCCTCGCCGTCATCACCTGTCATTCCACCAACGGCGTCGCTGCGCTTCACACGGAACTGCTCAAACAAACGCTCTTCCACGATTTGCACGAGCTCTATCCGGAACGCTTCAATAACAAAACAAACGGTATCACGCCGCGCCGCTGGCTCCGCGCCTGCAACACCGGTCTCTCCAAACTCATCGATTCCAAAATCGGCGGGGACTGGACTGCGGATCTCGACCAACTTAAAAAACTCGAAAAGTTCGCCGACGACAAAGCCTTCCGCAAGTCCTACATGGACATCAAGCGCGCCAACAAAGTCGAACTCGCCCGCATCATCAAAAACCTTTGCGGTATCGAAGTTTCTCCGGATGCGCTCTTCGACGTTCAAATCAAACGCTTGCACGAATACAAACGTCAGCACCTGAACCTCCTCCACATCCTGACGCTTTATCACCGCATCCTGAACAACCCGACGCTCGACATCACGCCGCGCGTGTTCATCTTCGGCGCCAAAGCCGCTCCGGGCTACGAACTCGCCAAGCACATCATTCACGCGATTAACGCCGTTGCGAACAAGATTAACAACGATCCGCGCGTGGGCGATAAACTCAAAGTTGCCTTCATTCCGGATTACCGCGTCTCGCTCGCCGAAAAAATTATCCCGGCGGCAGACCTTTCCGAGCAGATTTCCACCGCCGGCAAGGAAGCCTCGGGAACGGGCAACATGAAGCTCGCTCTCAACGGGGCACTCACCATCGGCACGCTCGACGGCGCAAACGTCGAAATCAAGGAAGAAGTCGGCGACGACAACATCTTCATCTTCGGTCTGACCGTTGACGAAGTGAAAGCTCTGCGTTCCCGCGGCTACAACCCCTGGGAATACTACAATCGCGACGAAGAACTCAAAGCCGTTCTCGGCTGGCTCGCCAGCGACTACTTTACGCCGGAAGCTCCGGGCTCGCTCTCTCCGGTCGTTCGCAGCCTCCTCGAAGGCGGAGACCCGTTCCTCGTTCTCGCCGACTACCGTGCTTATGTCGAATGCCACGAACGTGTCGACAAAGCATTCCGCGACAAGGAAGCATGGGCAAAATCCGCCATTCTGAATACGGCGCGCGTCGGCAAGTTCTCCTCCGACCGCACCATTTCCGAATACGCGAAGGATATCTGGAATCTTCCCGCCCTTCCCGTTAAACACGCAGAAATGAACTGGCGCATTATCGCAGAATAATTCAATTCCGCGATAACAACAAAAAAACGTTCCCGCTCGGTGAAAACCGTTTTAGCGGGAACGTTTTTTTTCGGGGCTTAAAAAATTTCTCACGGAAACACAAAACACGGCAGGAAGGAATTTTTGTTGCGGAACGTTCCCGTGCGCAGAGAAGAAACCACGAATAAACACTAATATTCACGAATGTTTTTAACGCAAAGAACGCAAAGTTTTGAAAGATTTTTAGATCAAAACAGCTGCGGATATCTGTTGCATCTGTTCCCCAAAAAAAACAGCCATAAATAAAAAATGCTGTGTCTCTGCGACTCCGCGAGAACCTCTTAAAAAAACTTCGCGGCTTAGCGTCTTGACGCGAAAAAAAAACGTTCTCGCAGAAAATTCTACGAGAACGCACACTTAGTATAATTAAGAATTAATATATTACTAAATTATTTGCGCCGGCGACGCGACGCCGCGAGCGCGATCGCGCCCAAGCCCGCCAACAATCCGAACGCCGACGGCTCAGGAACATCAGGAACGACCTCTTCCGGTTTCAACGCCCTAGAATATTCATACGCCATCATTCTGGTTGCCGATGCCGTTGTTGCTCCGTCTTTGTGAAGAATAAAGCCAAAATTATCAAAACTTTGCGCGGACGAAACAGTCATAGCACTAAAATCCAATTGCCTAGACGCAGTTCCTTCCGGTGTGTGTGCATGGAAATAAAGAAGATCTTTTTGGGATGTATCCGCAAACGATTCAATGATGACCGTTAATTTATACGTTCCGCTATCAAAGGTATTATTATTAGTGGTTCCGTGGATAACAGTATGAAAATTAGTTGTATCTCCTTTATATGTTCCCGCATTAGCCAGTTTATAGTTGAACTCGTCATTCGGAAAATAGACATATTGCCCATTGTCGTCGTTATAATCTGCGATGTCTGCATCATACACAACCGCGACCGCAGAACGCCTATCCCCATTATTGTCCAATTGGGCGTTCCCGAAATAGATTGATTTCCCGCTACCCGCCAAATACATACCCGCCATTGCTTGGTCGCCGGAGGTTCCGGACTGAGATTGATCCAGATTGAACTCAAAGTAGAACTCGTAACGAGCATTTATCCTCAAATTAATAGATGTGGGATTTTGGTTCTGATAATGTGTAATGCCTGTGAAATGGCTTCCTGTCGTATGTGCTCCATGGTATCCGATGTTCCCAGTCCACACCCCAGAGTCATTGGAAGCATAATGGTTTTCTTGAATATGACGATAATCCCACTCTGTACCTTTTAATTTTCCAATATTTCCGCCAGCGAAACCCGCTGAAAATCGCTCTCCGAACGGTGCTATCGCCATTGCGGTTACGCTACTCGCGGCGAGGAGTGTCGTTATGAGTAATATTTGTTTCATATGTTTATTTTTCTGTGTTTTGTTTTTTTGAATTTGAGCCTTCCGGGAACCGTTCCCGGAGAAATTTGACTCAAATACCGAGCGAATTTTCGCAAAAAAAAAAGCAAACTGTCAAATAATTTTTACCGAATTGGTAATTTTTATTTCTTCGCGCAAAGACGCGAAGTTTTTTGAGGAGCGCGCGCGGTGAGACAGATGATTTTAATTTGCGCCGTTCCCGCGAAAAATCTACGATGGGCAGAAATACTTTTTTTACATGAGCTCTTCCGAATATAATTTTTCCGAAATCGAAAAACGCTGGCAGAAATTCTGGGCGGACGACAAGACGTTCCGCGCCGAAAACAAGTCAGACAAACCGAAATTTTATGTGCTCGACATGTTCCCGTATCCGTCGGCGGCGGGCTTGCACATCGGGCATCCGGAAGGCTACACCGGTTCCGATATTCTCGCGCGCTACAAACGCGCCAAGGGCTTCAACGTGCTTCACCCGATGGGCTGGGACGCGTTCGGGCTTCCCGCCGAACAATACGCCATCAAAACCGGCAACCACCCGCGCGGGCAAACACTGGAAAACATCGACAATTTCCGACGCCAGCTCCAGATGCTCGGCTTTGCCATCGACTGGGAACGCGAAATCGCGACCATCGATTCAAAATATTTTAAGTGGACGCAGTGGATTTTCCTTAATCTTTTCAAGCACGGCTTGGCTTACGTTGACGACAAGCCGGTATGGTTCTGCCCGGAGCTCGGCACCGTGCTCGCCAACGAAGAAGTGCTCAACACCGACGAAGGTCCGCGTAGCGAACGCGGGAACTTCCCGGTCGAACGCCGCCCGATTCGCCAATGGGTTTTAAAAATCACCGCTTATGCGGAAAAACTCATCGCGGGCTTGGATGCTCTGAACTGGCCGGATTCTACGAAGCGTTTGCAGAAAAACTGGATCGGGCACAGCGAAGGCGCGGAAGTTGAATTCCCGCTCGCCGATGATCCCGCGACGAAGCTCAAAATTTTCACCACGCGCCCGGACACGCTTTACGGCGTAACTTACATGGTTATCGCGCCGGAACATCCCTTGCGGGAACGCCTCACGGCACCGGAAAAACGCGCCGAAGTCGAAGCCTACGTCGAAAAAGCGCGCAACAAATCCGACCTCGAACGCACGGATTTGGCGAAAGAAAAAACCGGCGTTTTCACGGGTTGCTACGCAATCAATCCGCTCAACGGCGACCGCGTTCCCGTGTGGGTTGCTGACTACGTGCTCATGGGCTACGGAACGGGCGCGATTATGGCGGTTCCCGCGCACGACGAACGCGACTGGGATTTTGCCAAAGCGCATAACATTCCGATTATCCAAGTCGTCGATAATCCGGATGCGAAAGTCGATGTGCAGGAAGCCTCGTTTGTCGCCAACGGAGTGCTCGTCAATTCCGGAAAATTTACGGGAATGCCGACTTCCGAGTCGAAAAAAGCGATTACGAAATACGTTGAAGAACAAGGCTGGGGACGCGGCACCGTCAACTACAAGCTCCGCGACTGGCTCTTTTCGCGCCAGCGCTACTGGGGCGAGCCGTTCCCGATTGTTTGGATTTCGGAAAGCGATTACGAAAAAATTCCGGCGGATTCCGCGTTGCGCGAATTCATGCCGCAGGAAAAAATTTCCTACAAAACGCTCGACGGAGAAACGCTCGTCGCCGTGGCGCTCCCGGCATCCGCGCTCCCGCTCGAACTGCCGGAAGTTGAATCCTACAAACCTTCGGGAACGGGCGAATCTCCGCTCGCGAACGCCAAGGGCTGGGTAAACGTTTTCATCAACCTCGCGACAGGCGAAACGCGTTCCCGCGCCGAAGGCGAAACCGCGCCGGAAGGCTGGGTCGCCGCCACGCGCGAAACAAACACGATGCCGCAGTGGGCAGGCTCCTGCTGGTATTATCTGCGCTACCTTTCGCCGGATTTCGACGGCGCGCCCGTCGACCCCGAAGCTTTTGCCTACTGGCAAACGCCGGACTTCTACATCGGCGGCGCCGAGCATGCCGTGCTTCACCTGCTTTACGCGCGTTTCTGGCATCGCTTCCTTTACGACATCGGCGTGCTTTCCACGCCTGAGCCGTTCACGCGCCTTTTCCACCAAGGGATTATTCTCGGCGAAGACGGAGAAAAGATGTCGAAATCGCGCGGGAACGTCGTTAATCCCGACCAAATCGTTGCCGATTACGGCACGGACGCGTTGCGGCTTTACCTGATGTTCCTCGGACCGCTCGAAGCGATGAAACCGTGGAACACGAAAGGCATCGAAGGCGTGGCGCGTCTGTTGCGCCGCCTGTGGCGTCAGTTTATTGACGAAACGACGGGAACGCTCTCCGCGCGCATTTCCGATTCCGCGCAGGAAAGCTCCGACTTCCAACGCGTTTTCCACCAATCGATTAAGAAAATTTCGTCCGATATCGAATCGCTCGGCTTCAACACGGCGATTTCGCAATACATGATTCTGATGAATGCGCTCGAAAAAGAGCCGGCGTTCACGCGTGAAACCGCGCGCGGCTTGCTCAAGCTCATTGCGCCGTTTGCGCCGCATATTGCGGAAGAACTTTGGAGCCGCCTCGGCGAAACGGGTTCTGTCGGCGTTGCCGCATGGCCGGTTTGCGACGAAGCGAAGCTCGTCGAAGATTCCGTGACGATTGTTTTCTCCGTCAACGGAAAGCGCCGCAGCGAAGCGAAACTTCCCGTCGGCGCGACGAAGGATGCGATGGTCGCCGCCGCGAAAGCCGATGCGACGGTTCAAAAATTCATCGACGGCAAGGAAATCATCCGAGAAATCGTCGTTCCCGGCAAACTCGTCAACATCGTCGTAAAGTAAAAAAAGCCTAAGGCTTAACGAAGCGTTCCCGTGATTCGGCTTTTGCCGCGCGGGAACGCTTTTTTTTAAGATCTAACAATCTTTAATTTTTAATCTTTTGGGTGGTGGGCGCCTTAATATTGAATTGACAAAGCAAACGCAAAACAAGAGAATTGAGCTTTCTTTTCGGGCTGTAGCGCAGTCTGGCTAGCGCATTTGCATGGGGTGCAAAGGGTCGGAGGTTCGAATCCTCTCAGCCCGACCAATTTTCTCCAAAAAACCCGCTCTTCGGAACACCCGATTCGCGGGTTTTTTATTTTTCAACCGTTCCCGCGATACATATTTCATGGATTCTCAACTGATTACCACCCTTTCGTTGCTGGGCATCTGCGTTTTCTTTTTTATTATCAACAAGCCGCGCATGGACGTTGTTGCGCTTCTGGCAATGCTTGCACTCCCGCTTCTCGGTATTTTATCGCTGGAAGAAACGTTCAGCGGCTTCAGTGATCCGAGCGTTATTTTGATCGGGTTGATGTTTGTTATCGGTGAAGGGCTTGTCCGCACGGGCGTATCCAACGATGTCGGTGCGTGGATTTTGAAAAAAGCCGGCGGAAGCGAAACGAAACTTCTCGTTTTCATGATGGTTGCGGTTGCGCTTATCGGTTCCGTAATGAGCTCTACGGGCATTGTCGCCCTGTTTATTCCGATTGTTTTAAGCATTTCGACTAAGCTCAATGTTTCCCCGGCGAAGCTGATGATGCCGCTGAGCTTTGCCGGGCTTATCAGCGGGATGATGTCGCTTGTCGCCACGCCGCCGAACATGGTCGTTAATTCCATTTTAACCCGCGAACAATTTTCCGGTTTTTCGTTTTTCGCGTTCACGCCTATCGGGATTATCGTTCTCGTCGCGGGCGTGCTTTACATGCTTTACGCCCGGCGTTTTCTCGGTTCGCAGGAAGACGAAAATCGCCGCACCGTCGCCAAGACCACCTTTGCAGAGCTAGCCAACCGCTACGAACTAACCTGGCGGGATGCGGTTCTTGTCATTTCCTCTTCCTCGTCTTTCTGCGGAAAAAAAGTTTGTGAACTTCCGCTCCGCTCCGAATACGGCGCAAGTATCGTTTGCGTGGAGCGGCGGGAACGCCTGAACCGGCAACTTATCGATCCTTCCGGAGAAACGATTTTGCGCTCTAACGACGCATTACTCATTGATTTTGAAAACGACAAAAGCCAAATCGATGAACTTTGCGAAAAGCACAATCTTATCCGTTTTCCGCTCGACGGAGGAAAATACTTTGAGCACTCCGAGCGCGAGTTCGGCTTAGTCGAAGTTTCCGTCATGCCGGATTCTCCGCTCGACGGGAAAACGCCCATCGAAGCCAAGTTCCGTTCCCGCTACGGCATGAGTGTAATCGGAATTTTGCGCAATCGGAAAGCGATTTCAAAAAATGTCGTTCACGAAAAACTCCGCGTCGGCGACATGCTTTTGCTCGCCGGCTCCTGGAAAGCGGCAGACGCGCTCCAACTCCACCGCAAAAGCTTTATCGTTCTGAACGTTCCCGTCGAATTTGAAAACAAAACCGCTGTTCCCGGGCGCGCCTCTTACGCGCTCATCAGCCTCCTCGTCATGGTCGGACTGATGATCAGCGGCATCGTTCCGAATGCGCTTGCCGCGCTGATCGGTTGCCTCATACTTCTTGGTGCGCGGTGCATTGACATGGACCGCGCCTACCGCTGTATTAATTGGTCGAGCCTGATTCTAATCGTGGGTATGATTCCCTTTGCCACGGCACTCGAAAAAACCGGCGGGGTTGAAATCGCGGCAGACACACTTATGCAAATTTTCGGGAACGCCGATCCGCGAATCATTCTCGGAGCACTTATGGCGTTCACGATGGTCGTCGGGCTCTTTATGTCAAACACTGTCACGGCAGTTTTGCTTGCTCCGATTGCCATTACCGTTGCCCGGTCTCTCGGGCTTGAGCCCTACCCGTTTGCGATGGGAATTGCGATTGCGGCATCCACGGCGTTTATGACGCCGATTTCTTCTCCGGTAAACACGCTTGTTCTCGGTCCCGGGCGTTACCGCTTTATCGATTTTGTCAAGCTTGGCGTGCCCTTTTCAATTCTTGTGCTTCTTCTCGGTGTTACATTTATTCCGCTTTTCTTCCCGTTCTCTTCACCCTGCTAACTGCAAAAATTCAAAAAAAAAACAGCTTGACCTTCCTCACGGAAAAAGATTTATTTTCGGCTTAAATTTATTCCTTTGGGGGCGTAGCTCATCTGGTAGAGCGCGACATTCGCATTGTCGAGGTAGTGAGTTCGAGTCTCATCGTCTCCACCATTTTTTTTCCCAAAAACGAACCCGTTTTTGTCCCATGGTGTAATGGCAGCACAAGTGATTTTGGTTCACTTTGTTCAGGTTCGAGTCCTGATGGGACAACCACTTTTTAGGCCCGCATTTTGCGGGATTTTTTGTTTAAATTTCTAAAAAGATGAGCGCCGCCGAAAAACAGTCATTCGGAAATTTCCCTGCCGCGATCTGGCTTTCGGAGGAAATTTTTTCCATGGCGCAAGCACTCGGCATCGAAGCGGAGAAGGCGGGCAAGCTTACCGGCATTGTTTATCGCCTTGCGGAAGCCACCTCGGAAAATAAAGCAACGCACCTGAAAATCACCGATCCCGCCGAATTGAATTTTCTGAAGAACGCTACGGGAACGCCACCGATTTCTCGCCTTACGGGAACGCCGGAACGCTTTTTTTCCGGTGAAGAAACGCCGCTAATTTTTGAAGAAAAAAACGCCGCGCTGTATTTTCTCCGCCATTACCGGCAGGAAATCCGTATCGCCCAAGCGCTTCTTCGCCGCGCTTCGGGCGGGAACGCGAAACAGGCGATAGCGCCGCGAGCCGAAAACATCATCACCTCGGCATTGCCCTTCCCTCTGAATGCCGAGCAATGCTCCGCCGTCCGCTCAATTATTTCTTCGCCTCTGACTTTCGTTTCCGGCGGTCCCGGAACCGGAAAAACTGCGCTCCTGCTACGCGCGCTACTCTGCCTCTACGACGAAAATCCGGAAATACGCATTCGGCTCGCGGCTCCGACAGGAAAAGCCGCCGTGCGCATGAAAGAGGCTATTCGCGAGCAAGCTCGCCGCATTGCTCAAATGCCGTCCGCTTCCGAACAAATTTCTCCGGAACTTTTAGAAAAGTGCCAACGTCTTGAGCCGGGAACGCTTCACAGCCTTCTCAAAACCGGAGCCTCACCGATTACGATGCCTGCTCCGTGCGAAATCGATGCGGACTACGTCATCATCGATGAAGCCTCAATGATCGATCAGCCTATCATGCACCGCCTGCTCGCTTCCGTGCGTGCACAGACGCGACTGGTTTTTCTCGGCGACAAAAATCAGCTCGACTCCGTCGGTCCCGGAAGAATTTTCGGTGCAGTCTGCGCCGCCCGGCAGCTTCTCCCGGCGCGAACGGAGCTCACGGAAAGCCGCCGCTTCAACGCAAGCGGGTTCCTTGGAGCATTCGCAAGCGCAATTGTTTCCGGGAACGTTCCCGATGCAGAAAAACTTCTTCGTGAACAAGAGGAATCTCTCCCTTTTTCTCCGACTTTCAGCCTCCGTCCGGAAAAATTTTCTCCGAAAACCGTCGACGAAGTGTTGTCGGAAATTTTCCCCGAAAGACTCCGCTGCGTTCCCGCCGATATCGCACCGGAAGAAATCCTCACTCTTGTTGAATCCTCGCGTGTTCTTACGCCCATGCGCGTCGGAGCTTTCGGCACGGAAAAACTCAACGCCCGCGCGCGAGGTCTTTTTGCACCTCCGGGCACCGCAACGCGCCCGCACTTCCACGGACAGCCGATTCTCATCACGCGCAACGCCCCGCGGGAACGCCTCTACAACGGCGACATCGGCGTTGTTTTGCTCGAACCGCAAAGCCACTCTTTTTTCGCCTATTTTCGAAGCGGAGACGGTGAAATCCGGCGCGTTCCCGCAACGCTGCTTCCGGACCACGAAACCGCCTACGCGATGAGCATCCACAAATCCCAAGGCTCGGAATTTACACGCCTTGCCGTCATTTTTCCGAAAGAAAATTCGCCGCAGGAATTTCTTTCCCGCCAGCTTCTCTATACCGCCGTTACACGTTTTCGCGAAGCCGGAGATGCCTCAAAATTCATTCTGTACTACGATCGGGAAACGCTCCTCGGAGCCGTCGCCCGCGAGAACCCGATGCGGGAACTGCTTTTCGTAAAACGGGACACGGAAATTTCGGGAACGCAAAACACCGCCGCAAGATCCTGATTTTTTCGGAACTATTTCTTTTTAAGTTTCGCATTTCCGAGCGGGAAACATTAGCTTGAGCGCATGCAGGCAAAACAGATGGAATGGGCAAAATTGCTTTCTTGTGAACGCTGGGGACGAGCAGCAGGCACGGGCACGACACCGGAGCAACGGAGCGAATTCGAACGTGATTACGGGCGTATCCTTTACTCCGGAATTTTTCGCCGGCTGCAAGACAAGACACAGGTTTTTCCGATAGGGCGCAACGATTACGTGCGCACGCGGCTAACGCACAGCCTGGAAGTCGCCAACATCGGGAGTTCGCTCGGACGCATTGTCGGCGAAGTTTTGTTGAAACGGCATCCGCAACTACGGGAACACGGAACGGAAGCGGCTCATTTTTCCTCAATCGTAGCGTCTGCCTGTTTAGCTCACGACATAGGAAATCCGCCATTCGGGCACTTCGGCGAAGCGGCGATGGAATCCGCATTGAAAAAAGCGCGGGAACGCGGAGAAATTCCGGAAGATTCTCCCGAAAAATTTGAAGGCAACGCTCAGGGATTTCGCCTCCTAACCCGCACGGGAGAGCCTATGGCAGGCAAAGGCCTGAAGCTGACAGCGGCTGTTTTGGGTGCATTTATGAAATACCCCTGTTCGGAAGCTTTTTCCCGTACCAAGCGCGGAGGAATCGCAGGAAAAAAGTTCGGGTTCATCTCCGAAGACGCGGAAGCGGCACGCTTTGTGGCAACAGAAACGGGCTTGATTCCTCTGGCAGCTACAGGTTCTCAACTGGCTTGGTGCCGCCACCCGCTGGCATTTCTGATGGAGGCTGCCGATGATTTGAGCTACCTCATCGCCGATCTGGAGGACGCATTCGTTTCAAAAATAATCCTCTTCGATGCCATTCGGGATTTTCTGTTCCCGTTTATTTCGGAAAAAGAGCGTTCCCGCGCGGAATCCATCGCCGCACAAGAAGGCGAAGAAAGTGCCGTGCATTATGTGCGTGCCGTGGCAATCGGAACCGGAATACGCATGGCTTGCGATGTGTTTTTGGCGCGGGAAGAAGCCCTGCTTGCGGGAACGCAAAATAAGTCTCTCTTGGAAGAATCGGATTACGCGGAGGCAATGAAACGCCTGCGCCAATTTTCTTTTGAAAATGTTTACAATGCTCCGTCGGTCGTGGAAATCGAGCTGATGGGTTTTCGCGTAATCGAATCCCTCTTTGCCTTTTTTGCAGAGTGGATTAAAAATCCGCACTCGGCAAAAGGCGGGAAAATCGGGCTGATGTTAAAGGGCGAACATCTTGCCGACGCCGGAGAACACGCACGGCTCTTACATCTGTCCGACTATATTTCCGGAATGACGGATTCTTTCGCGCTTGCAACCTACCGCAAACTTCACGGAATTTAGCCCGAAAGTTTATAAATAAAATCTCTCACGGAGTCGCCGAGACGCAGGGCTTTTTATTTAAAAACTTTTCAAATACACCTCCTCTTAGCGTCCTTTGCGCAAAAAAAAAAGCGTTCCCGCATAAAACCGACGTTCGTCGCACGGGAACGCTTTTCTTTAAGCTTTAAGCCTTTCTATTTTCGGCGGCGACGAATT
This sequence comes from Opitutales bacterium, assembly GCA_017531845.1. GTDB lineage: Bacteria > Verrucomicrobiota > Verrucomicrobiia > Opitutales > UBA953 > Spyradosoma. The sequence goes on from JAFXKI010000007.1 coordinate 229,081, forward strand.
GCGACGAACACAAACGTGAACATTCCCGCAAGCAGGCTGAATGCTGAGGGCTCGGGAATTGCCACGCTCCAGCCCATCGCGCGCATCAAATCCAGCTCATCCGCATTGAGTTCGCGGCGGATTTTCCCGTTTGCGATGGCATAAGACATCAGCGGCTCGTCTTTCCCGTTCCCGTCGCCGTCTGCGTATTCGACATGCCCCATCGAGGAGCCGGCGGAATACGTTTCGGGATTATAGATTTTCAGCGTTGAAAGCTCCAAATCTCCGTTTTCTCCTTCTCCGGTTTTCAGAAAATATTCTTTCCCGGGAGCGTAACTGTCGCCGGTTTCATATTCTTTGATGTTAGAAAAAACGGAAGAAACCGTTTGAGACATCACTTCGACGTTTTCTCCGGAGGGATTTTTCGTTACGAGTAAAGAATCAAAAGTCGTTACGCCGAGAACATTGTCGGACTTCCCGCTTTGAGTTCCCAACGGCCACTTGTAGCTCCATCCGCGGCTTGTGCACAACGTGTTAAACCCCATGATGTGTCCGATTTCGTGCGTGAGCACGCTTTGAAAGTCGTATTGCTCCGATTTGATTCCGCTTTCGGATTCACCGAAATAGAAATTTGCATCTTTGGAAAGAAGAACGAAGGCGCTTTTTTCCGTGCCGGAAAGCCCGAAGTATCCGGAATATGAAGTTCCGTTCCCGCGCAGTGCCGCTTCCGCGCCGGAAAGCGTCATTCCCGATGCGGAATCAAAGTACCACACGTCGGTCGCTCCGCCCAGCGTTCCCGCCCCGAGATTTTCCCAAATGAAAGCGACCTTCACTTTTTCCTTCGCAGTTGTCGTAATGACGCTGTTCCAATAATTCATGGAACGCTCAACGCTTGATTTCATTTCGCTCGTCCAATCTTTCGCTCCGGAATATTTCTCGTTCGTAGAATCATTTTTCACATAATAGGACGAATTAAAAACATCGCCGTTCCCGTAGTAAGTTACTTCGAAATTTCCGTAGGTCGCGGTTTCGACGGCGGCAAAAGCCGAAGCGGCGGAAAAAAGAAAAGCACCGACGGCAACGCGAGCGTAATTTTTTGCGTAAATCATAATCTTCGCATTTAAAACCACCAAATCGGTAAACTTCAATTACAAAATTGTTTCGCTACTTTTTCATTTTGCGTTCCCGCAGGAGCGCAGGCAAAATTTTCTCCTGATGAAGAAAAAATCCGCACTCGCCCTTTTGTTTGCCGTGCTTGCGTCAATCGCGCTTTCCGGTTGCGCGGGAACGCCCGACGCCCACACCTATTGGCGAAAAAACCCGCAAACGGAAACCTATTCCCGGCACGATACTTATTCCCGCCTTTCCGCGGACGAAATCCGGGAGCTCGGGCTGGTAAAAGAGTTGCCCGAAGATGCCAAAACCATCAACTGAATTTTGCATGAAAAACGTTCTCGCCCTCATCACTCACGGTGTTGAAGAAATCGAAGCCGTTACGCCGTTTGATTTGCTCAACCGCGCCGAAATCGGACTCACGATTGCCGCACTCGGAGCTACCGAAAATTTGCTCGTTCGCGGACGCAGCGGCTTAGAAATAAAAGCTCACGCCACCTTAGAATCCCTCGCGGGAACGCCGGATGGCTACGCAACGCTCGCCGGAAAATTCGACGCACTTTTGCTACCCGGCGGACCGAGCTCCTTTGATTTACTCAAGGACGGACGCGCCGCCCTGCTCGCCTCCGCATTTAATCGGCAGGGAAAACTCATCGCCGCGATTTGCGCCGCGCCGTTGATCTTGAGCGCGGCAGGAATTCTCGACGGGAAACGGGTTGCCGCTCATTCCTGCGCATGGGAAACCGTTCCCGCCGCGAAAAATTGCGCACGTGTCGAGCTCGACGGGAACGTGCTCACGTCGCGCGGTCCGGCAACGGCGTTTGACTTCGGGCTCGCCCTCGTTGAAGCTCTTGCCGGAAAATCCGTCGCATCCCGTATCGCCGCAGAAACGATGGCGTAGATTTCAATTGATAATTACGAAGCGATAAGTTTTCCTTTTTCTCGCTTGGAAAAAAGCACTTTTATTCACATTTAACCACTGTATGGTTTCCAATAAATCCCTTAGAGTTCTCATCATCGGGTCGGGCGGGCGCGAACATGCGCTTCTCCGAGCCTGTAAAGCCAGTCCGCTCGTCGCTGCTGTCTCCGTCGCACCCGGGAACGGTGGCATGGAGCAGGAAGCGGTTTGCTATCCGCTGAATGTCTCGGATTCGGCGGCAATTGTCGCTCTCGCCAAAAAACTCGACGCCAACTTTGTCATCATCGGACCGGAAGTTCCGCTTTCAGTCGGTGTGGTTGACGCGCTTGAGGCAGCGGGCATTCCCGCCTACGGTCCCGTCAAATCCGGAGCAAAACTCGAAGCGAGCAAAAATTTCACCAAGGAATTTCTTGTCCGGCACAATATTCCGACAGCGACCGGTAAACGTTTCACGTCCTCGGAAGAAGCCGTGGAATATCTTTCCTCGCAAAAATTTCCTATTGTCATCAAAGCCGACGGCTTAGCTTCCGGAAAAGGCGTAATCATCGCGCAAGATTTTGATCAAGCCTGCACGGCGGTTTACGACATGCTTGATTCCGGCTGTTTCGGGAAAAGCGGTAGCGAAATTCTCATCGAAGAATTTATGGAAGGCGAAGAAGCGTCCATCATGCTCATGGTTTGCGAAGACCGCTACGTGATGCTTCCCGCAAGCCAGGATCACAAGCGCGTGGGCGAAGGCGACACCGGGCTGAACACCGGCGGCATGGGTGCTTACGCTCCCGCGCCCGTCGTTACGCCGGAAATTGAACGAAGAGTTGTTTCCGAAATTGTTGAGCCGACGCTTAAAGGCTTGGTCGAAGACGGAATCCGCTACCGCGGCACGCTTTACGTGGGGATCATGATTACGGCGGAAGGTCCGAAAGTCGTTGAATTTAACGTTCGCTTCGGCGATCCGGAATGCCAGGTGCTTTTACCGCTTCTGAAAACGGATCCGGTCGAAGTGATGTATGCCTGCGCGACGGGAACGCTCGACCCGACAGTCGTCGAATTTCACAAAGGAAGCAATATCATCGTCGTGCTCGCGGCGGAAGGCTATCCGGGAACGCCGCGCAAGGGAGATGTGATTTCCCTGCCGACCCGTATTCCGGCGGGAACGGGAATTATCCACTCCGGCACCGTCCGTGAAGATAACGGAACGATTACGACCGCCGGCGGACGCGTGCTCGGCGTAACGGCTCGCGGCGAAAATCTCTCCGAAGCGGCAGCGCGCGCTTATGAATTGGTTTCCCAAATTCATTTTGAAGGCATGCACTATCGTCGCGACATCGGCGCACGCCAACTCAAACGCGATTCGGCGAAATAATTTTCTTTCGCCCGACTCCGAATCAACGCGGGAACGCACGAAAACGTTCCCGCGTTTTTTTGTTCAAATCCACACACCTTTTTCCCGCGTCGCCGTCGCTTAGTGGATTGCCAAACGGCGCGAATGTGTGTTTCATTGCGTTCCCGTATGGCAGAAGGCTTTCAAGTTATCGCACGGCGCTGGCGTCCGCAGCAGTTTGACGAAATGGTCGGACAGGAACACATTGTCCGCACATTGAAAAACGCGATTGAAAGCGGCCGCATCGGGCACGCGTACCTTTTTGTCGGTCCCCGGGGCACCGGAAAAACGACGACGGCGCGCATTTTTGCCAAAGCGCTCAATTGCACCAACGGTCCTTGCGTAAACCCACCGGAAGACGATCCCATTTGCCGCGCAATTGTCGACGGATCCTGCCCGGACGTGACGGAAATTGACGCGGCGACTAACCGTAGCGTAGACGATGCAAAGCAGATCCGTGAGGAATGCTACTACCCGCCGATGCAATGCCGCTACAAAATTTACATCATCGACGAAGTTCACCAGCTTTCCAAGGATGCGTTCAACGCCCTGCTCAAAGTCATCGAAGAACCGCCGGAATTTGTTAAATTTATTTTTGCGACAACGGAATCCGATAAAGTTTTGGATACCATCACGTCGCGTTGTCAGCGCTTCGAATTTCAGCCGATTCCCGAAGAAAAAATCGCAGCCCGTCTGCGCCAGATTACGGAAAACGACGGCGTGGAAGCCGACCACGACGCGCTTATCGCCATCGCCCGCCTCGCCAACGGCGGGATGCGGGATTCGCAATCGATTCTCGACCAGGTCATTTCGTTCTGCGGGAAAAAAATTACCGAACGCGATGTTTCCGACATTTACGGACTCGCCTCAAAACACGAAATCGAAAACCTTGCCTCCGCGATGGCGCGTGCCGACTACGCGGAAGTTATTTCCGCCGCCGATAAATTTGTCGAAGAAGGTCGCGACCTGCTCCGCGTTCTCGCCCACACGCAAGCGTATATTCGAGAAGCCTTGCTGGATTCCATCCGCGGGAACGGAAAAACCACCCTGCTCGGCACCTCCATGCGCACGGAACAGCTCCTGCGAATGCTCGACGCGCTCAACGCCGGAGAAGGCGGAATAAAATTCGGTCTGAGCGAGCGCGCAAATTTTGAAGTTACGCTTCTGAAAGCCGTCGAACAAAGCCGAACACGCGCCATAGACGCTCTTATCAAAGAAATTTCCGCACTCGCCGATTCCGTTCCCGCCGGCGAAGCAAAAAAAAAATAATTTGACCGCAAAGTGCGAAGCGGCACTCGAAGAAGCTGCCTCTCAGTCTCAAACGCATTTTGTCCCGACAGAAAAAAAATCAAACCTGAACCGCGTTCCCGCAAAATCGCCTGAGCCCCGAGAGGAAAATCCGGCAAGAATCGTTGAAAAAGCAACGCCATCCGCGCTACCGGCGGCTTCGGACGACGATTTTTTAAGCCGCTACGCCAATTTCGACGAAGCCTCCGTCGCTCCGGCAAATTCCGAAGAAACTGAACCTGCACCGCCCAAACACGCAGTTCGCCACGATGCGGAAAAAATTAAAAACTCAGAAGCGAACGTTCCCGCGTCCCTTCGGGACTATCTTGCCGAGCGGTTTCAAACACGTTTTTCCCGTCTCGTTCCTGCGGAGGATGTCCGCATTTTCTCTTCACACGGCGAAATCGTTACCGCAGAATCTGCAGATTCGCCGCAAGAGGAAGCAGACGATTCCGCTCCCGAAGATTAACCTCCGACCTCTCCGTTTCCTATGAATCTCGGCGCACCGCTTCGTATCGGCATCATTTCGGACACACACGGCTTACTGCGTCCCGAAATTTTGGAAGTTTTCAAAAACGTCGACCACATTTTACACGCCGGAGATGTGGGAGATATTGCTATTTTGCATCAACTTTCAAAAATTGCGCCCGTAACCGCCGTGCGCGGGAACACGGACGTTTCCCCCGAATGCCGGAAACTTCCGGTCTGCGAAACAATCAGCCTCGCCTCGGCGGAAATTTTCATGCACCACGGGCATTTGGAAGAATTTAATATTCTGCCCCACGGCACAAATGTTCTCATTTCCGGGCACACGCACGCGCCGCGAATTTTCTGGCGGGAAAACGTTCTTGTCATGAATCCCGGTTCGGCGGGTCCCCGCCGCTTCAGCCTTCCCGTCAGCGTAGGTATTCTCACGATTTACAACAAGGCGCGCTCGGCGGAAATCATTCAGCTCTCTATTTAGCTTTTGTGCTCTTTCTTTATAAAAAAAAGCGCACCGTGTTTCTGCTCGGTGCGCTTTTTTATTTTCAAAAAATACCGGATTATTTGAAAAAGTTTTTAAACTTTTCCATCCACGATTCCGAAACCGGTTTTTCCTTGTCGCCGCAGGAATCCGCGAACGCTGAAAGACGTTCTTTCTGCTCGGAAGAAAGATTTTTCGGGACGTCAATCTCGATGCGCACATATTGGTCGCCCTTACCGTTCCCGCGCAGAGAAGGCATCCCCATGCCGCGCAAGCGGAAAGTGGTTCCGTTTTGCGTTCCCGCCGGAATCTTGAGCTCGGCGCGTCCGGTAAGCGTCGGCACTTCCAACATTCCGCCGAGAGCGGCGAGCGTAAATTTAATCGGGATTGTGCAATAAAGATTGTCGCCGTCACGCTCAAACAAATCGTGATCCCGAACGTGGATAACGAGGTAGAGATCTCCGTATTCCCCGCCGAATTCTCCGGCTTCGCCGTCTCCGGAAGAACGCAGGCGCGTTCCCGTGTCCACGCCGGCCGGAATGCGTTTCGTAAGCGTTCGGCTTTCAACCACGACGCCGCTTCCGCCGCAACTTTTGCAGGGTTTTTCGACAACGGTTCCGCTCCCGTGGCAAGTCGGGCAAGGCTGTTGCATTTGGAAAAAACCGGAACGGCGGATGACCTGACCGCGCCCGTGGCAGGTCGGGCAGGTTTTGCGCTTGGATCCGGGCTCCGCGCCGTTCCCGCCGCAAACGGAACAGCGGGCGTGGCGTTTGTATTTGATGGTTTTTTCCACGCCGCTTGCAGCTTCTTCAAGCGTGATCTCGAGGTCAAAACGCAAGTCGTTCCCGCGCCGGTCTCCTTCTGCCGCACGTGCACCGCCGCCGAAAAAGCTTTCGAAAATTCCACCTCCTCCGCCGCCGAAAAATTCGCGGAAGATGTCGCTTGCGTCGCGGAATCCTCCGCCGCCCATTCCGCCCATGCCGCCGTTTTCAAAAGCGGCGGCGCCGTATTGGTCGTAGGTTGCGCGTTTTTGCGGATCGGAAAGCACTTCGTAAGCGTTGGAAACTTTTTTAAACATTTCCTCCGCTTCTTTGTTCCCCGGATTACGGTCGGGGTGATACTTCATCGCCTGCTTGCGATAAGCTTTTTTTATTTCCTCCGCCGTTGCCGATTTCTCGACGCCAAGCAACTTATAAAAATCGTCTGCCATTTTTTGAAAGGCTTAAAGTGATTGGAAAACTTTCTTACGCGCCCTTCCCGGAGGAAATCACGACGCTGGCGGGACGCAACAGGCGGTCGCCGATTTTGTAGCCCACACGATGTACAAACATAACGTGATCCTCGGGAACGTCTTCCGACGGCTGGCTCGTCAGCGATTCGTGTTCGTTCGGGTCAAACATTTTTCCGATCGGATTGATTTCCTCGATTCGGTGCTGGGCGAGCGCGTTTTTGAGTTGTGTTGCAATCATCGCGAATCCTTCCGTGATCGATTTTGCTTCCGGGTGTTGCTTTTCGGCGGCGTCCAGCCCGAGCTTAAAATTATCGAGAATCGGGAAAAGGTCTTTCGCCAAATCACCCTTGGCATAGTTGGCGAGCTTAGGTTTTTCTTCGTTGTTGCGGCGGCGATAGTTGTCAAATTCCGCGACTGAACGCAAATACGCTTCCTTGGTCTTCAAGAGTTCCTCTTGCGCTTTGGCAAGGTCTTCTGCAAGTTTCACCGTTTCTGCGTCCTCGGGGATAAATTCTGCCGTATTATCTTCGTTCCCGCACTCGCAAGCCGTGTCCGCGCCTTCGGATTCCGGGCAAAATCCCATTCCGCAACACGGTTCCGACTCTCCGGCGGGAGCGGGAACGGCTTGCTCTTCATTTACAATTTCCTCTGCGGGAACGTCTTTTTTGGAATGTCTCATAATCGAAAAGGATTCACTATAAAATAAAAGATTTTTCTTTCCAAATGCATTTTCCGTGCCGAACTTTGCGTTTTTTTGAACTGCGGAAAAACCGGCTCTCGCTCGAAGACGCTAAGTTTCTCGGAATGAAAAATCAGCGCATAAGGTCTTTCAGCTCGGCGAGAGAAATTTTTGCGTTCCCGGCTTCGCTCGCTTCGAACAATTCCTCCAACAGCAGGCGTTTTTCGCGTTGGAGCAAAAGTACGCGTTCTTCTACGGAATCAGCAATCGCCAGTTTGATCACCGAAACGGTTTTATGCTGCCCGATCCGGTGTGCACGGTCGGTTGCCTGCGCCTCCGCTGCGGGATTCCACCACGGATCGTAGTGCAGGACAGTGTCCGCCCCGGTGATATTCAATCCGAGCCCGCCGGCTTTCAGTGAAATCAGAAAAACCGGAATTTCCGGAGAATTATTGAATCGCTCGCATTCGCGGGAACGTTCCCGCGTCGAACCGTCGATACGGCAAAAGGGAATGCCGTCGGCGCGCAATCCTTCCGCGAGAAAATCGAGCACGGAAACAAATTGTGAAAAAACAAGCATGCGCGATCCGCCAGCCCGGGTTTCATCTAAAATTTCTCGAAATGCGCGTAGTTTTGCAGATTCCTCCTCCGGAAAATCAGGCGAGACGACGCGCGGCTCCGTGCAAATTTGCCGCAAACGCAAAAGCTGAGAAAACGCGGCAATCCGCAAACGCGCATCCGAAGCTCCCGACATTTCGAGTTTGAAAATTTCATCGCGGGAACGCGTTTTCCAATCTTCGTAAAGCTTCGTTTGCATTTCGCCCGGTCTACACCAAACGGTTTGCTCTATTTTCGGCGGAAGCTCCGGCGCAACAGCGGATTTTGTGCGCCGCAAAATATACGGGGCAACCAAGGTTTTTAAATGCGCACGCTCCCATTCCCGCTTCCCCGCAAGCGCACCCGGCGTTCCCGCCGGCAAAAAGCCCGGCATAAGAAATTCAAACAAAGATCTTAAATCATTATGCGAATTTTCAATCGGAGTTCCCGTAAGGATAAACCGCGTTTTTACAAACAAGCCTTTTAAAGAGCGTGCGTTACGGGAACGGCGATTTTTTATTTGCTGGGCTTCGTCAGCAAAAATCGTGTGCCATTCCCGGGCTTGGAAAAAGTCCAGATCAATGGCGAGTGTTGAATATGAAGTTAAAACCGCACCGCGTGAAAACGACGCTCCCACCCGCTCCATTCTGCGTTGACCGTGATGCACGCGCACCGGAATTTCCGGAGCAAAACGCACAAATTCTCTTCGCCAATTTTCAATAAGCCCGGCGGGAACGACTACCAACACGGACAAATCGGACTCCGGATTTTCCGCAAAAACCGCCGCGAGATACGCGATCGCCTGCACGGTTTTTCCCAAGCCCATCTCGTCCGCAAGCAAGCCGCCCAAACCGTTTTTATGTAAATGCCAAAACCACGCAGCACCGATTTGCTGGTAGACACGAAGCTGAGAAAAAAGCTTTTCCGGAATCGGCGGTTTTTCCAAGCGGGATAAATCCCGAAGCGCATTCGAACGTTTCCTCCAAGTTTCCGGGAGCTCAAACCCAATACCGAACTCCTCCAAAACAGACTCCGCCGACGGAAGTTCCTGTCTCGAAAATCGCCGTCGAAACGCATTTTCCGTTCCTGAAATTTCCCCGTAGCCGAGACGTTCCCGCAAGTCGGAAATCGTTTTCAAGTTCGCTTCGGAGAGCAAAACGATTTTCCCGTTTTCCCGCCGCACATAGCGTTGCCCGCGCGCCAAAGCCGCCGCCATTTCGTTTCCGGAAACGCCGTGGGTTTCCAAGCGCACCGCCACATCAAATTTTTCACCCTCTTCTTTAATGTCGCAAAAAATTTTTGCGATTTTGAGTCCGCGCATAAAGCGGCGGAAGGCGGGAGCGTATTCAACGCGACATTCGTTTTCAAAAAAATCCCGATACGCGGAAATAAAATTCAGCACCTTATGCTCACCCCGCAAAAACCAGTGGCGGGAACGCGCGTCCAACACAAAACCGGTTGCCTTAACCAAATCCCGAACCGTTTCGTAATGCGGATTTTCCTTCGAAGGCAAAACAAGAGAAATTCCCTCCGCACCACCGTCGATTTGAGCACGGAATTTCACGGCAGTATTTTGCGGCGAAGCCTCTGCGGATTTTTCAAAAAAAGCGGAGGGATTTTTTGCCGCGAACCCTGGCGAAGAACCCGCTTTTCCCGAACCGCTCCCGTGCAGCCGCGGCATCGGCTTCTGCGGCTCCGAAGCCATTCCCGCCGCAAGTCGAGCAGCCTCCGCCGCTTTCAGCAAAGGCGCAAAATACCCGAAATAAACAGCAAGAGCGTGGCGGCAAACACGACCGGTTTTTCCCGTTTCGCACAGGCATTCGACTCGCGGGAACGTGCGGGAACGCAAATCCAACGCGACCAGAAACCGCCGTGCGCCGTCTGCGACCTTCCCGCGCAAAAGCGGAGCATCCCACACAATATCCGCCGCCGAATTTGCTAAACTTTTTCCCTCCCGAAGCGTCGTCGGGGAAACCGTTTCAAGCCATTCCGAATCGGGAATTTGCGGCGGAATTTTCATAAAAACGAACCGCTAATCACTACAGAAAACCACGGAATTTATGATTTGAAAAATTCTTTCTTTAAAGAAAAAACGTTCTCAGAAATCCGTATAATCCGTGGTTTCGATATTTTTCAAAGGAAGCGGAAAAATGCCGCATTCCCTCGTAATTAAACTTTTTTGACAAAAGTCCAACCTTCGTTCGCGATGAGAGCCTGCGCTTTTTTCCATTTCGCGACACGCGTTTCGCCGTTTAATTCAATTTCAACGAGATCGTTGCGCCCGATTTCTCCGTCGGAAAGCCCGGCGGGAACGCTTTCGGACTCCGCAACGGGAACGCGGCTTCCACCAAGAATTGAATCGGCGACGGCGGATTTTTCTACGGCAACGGCACGTTTCGGTGCTTCCGTTTTTTCCTCCGGGATCTCGATTCTGCGCAGGCGGCGAATAAGCTGTTCAAAAGCCTCGTAGCTTGTCGCCGAGCGGAAAAGCCCTGTGCAAACATCCGTGCGCACACGCCCGAGCATAGTTTTAAAGCACGTAAACGCTTCGTTTTTATATTCGACGAGCGGATTGCGCTGACCGTAGCCCCGCAAGCCGATGCTCTGTCGTAAATCCGCCATCTCGGCAAGATGATCCTGCCAATTTTTGTCAATCGCCCTCAAAACGATGTAGCGCTCCATCCCTTTGAGTGCTTCCGCGCCTTCAAACGCATCGCGCTCCGAATAAGCCTTGCGCACGCGCTCAACCACCAGATTTGCAGCACCTTCATCACGCGCGGCAAGCAATTCTTCCGACGTAAAACGAATCGGGAACGTCGTGTTCAGCCATCGAACAAAATCTTCGAGAACGACTTGGTTTACGTCCGCTTTTTCATCGGCGGGAATGGCAGCATCGACGCGTTCGTTCAGTTCCTCGTCAACGAGCGCAAAAAGCAAATCGCGCGGCGTTTCCGTCTTCAAGGCTTCATTGCGGATTCCGTAAATAATTTCACGCTGTTTGTTAAAAACGTCGTCATATTGTAATGTATTTTTTCGATACGTGTAATGGACAGCCTCCACACGGCGTTGCGCCGTTTCAATCGAACGGTTCAAAAGCGAGTGCTGGAGCGGCTGGCCTTCGACAAAAGATTTTTGTAAGACGCGCGAAATCACGCCCGCATTCGAAAACAGGCGCATCAGGTCGTCCTCCAGCGAAACGAGGAACTTGGAACGCCCGGGGTCTCCCTGACGCGAACAACGCCCGCGCAACTGGCGGTCGACGCGGCGCGATTCATGCCGTTCCGTGCCGAGTACGAAAAGCCCGCCCAATTCGCGAACACCTTCGCCGAGCTTAATATCGGTTCCGCGTCCCGCCATATTGGTGGCAATCGTTACCGCGCCGCGTTGCCCTGCCTGCGCTACGATTTGAGCTTCGATTTCGTGATTTTTCGCATTCAGCACATTGTGCGGGACACCGGCATATTTCAAGCTACGGGAAAGCATTTCCGAGGCTTCAACACTTGCGGTCCCGACGAGAACGGGTTGCCCGCGCTCGTGCGCCGCTTTGATTTCCTTTACCGCTTCCGCGTATTTTTCGCGGCGGGTTTTGAAAATTGTATCATCTTCATCGATACGAATACAGGGCTTGTTTGTCGGAATTGCGACCACGCCCAAGCGATAAATATCGTAAAATTCTCCGGCTTCGGTTTCAGCCGTTCCCGTCATTCCCGCCAATTTTTCATACATGCGGAAATAGTTCTGAATCGTAATTGTTGCGTAGGTTTTCGATTCTTTTTCGATATCGACGCTTTCTTTTGCTTCAATGGCTTGGTGCAAGCCGTCGCTCCAACGGCGACCCGGCATAATGCGCCCGGTGTTTTCGTCCACAATCATAACTTTATTGTCTTTGATTACGTAGTGAACGTCTTTTTCAAAAAGTGCGTAAGCGCGCAAAAGTTGCGAAATACAGTGGATGTCTTCGCTTGCCTTAACGAAGCGTTCTTCCGCCTGCTGTTTGAGCTTGGCTCGCTCGTCGGCAGTAAGATTTTCCTTGGTGTCGATGGCGACAAATTCCGTCGGGATATCCGGCAAAACGAAGGCGTCGGGATTATCCGGGCGAAGCGTATCGCGCCCGAGCTGCGTCAGGTCCGATTCACGGCGCTTTTCATCGATGGCGTAATAAAGTTCTTCCTTGATGGCGAAACGGCGTTCCCGATTGAACGCGTTCATCATTTCCGCGTCGAACAAATCGAGTTTTTTGCGCCACTCGCCGTTTTCCATCATTTTGAGGAATTGCTTGTTCCGAGGCGCGCCGAGTTTGACCTGCAAAAGCTTTACGAGCCCGTTTTGCTCAGCACGGAGGTCTTTGTCTTTGGCGGCTTTTTCCAAAATTTTACGGGCGGAATCGACAAGGGAATTGCAAAGGCGGGTTTGTTTTTCGACCAAGCCCTGCACACCCGGCTTAAACTGCTCAAACGGAGCGGCGCGATCCTCTTGCACAGGACCGGAAATGATGAGCGGAGTGCGGGCTTCGTCGATGAGGATAGAGTCAATTTCGTCGACAATGCAATAGTAGTGGTCGCTCTGCACCTGCTCGGCAAGCGAGGTTGCCATGCCGTTATCGCGCAGATAGTCAAACCCGAATTCGGAAGCGGTCCCGTAAGTGATATTGCATTTGTAAGTATCGCGGCGTTCGTGCGGCGGCATGGAATTTTGGATACAACCGACGGTGAGCCCGAGAAATTTGAAAAGATGCCCCATCCACTCGGAGTCGCGGCGCGCGAGATAATCGTTAACGGTAACGAGTTGGCAATTGCGTCCGGAAAGAGCATTCAGATAAAGCGGGAGCGTGGCGACGAGCGTTTTTCCTTCTCCGGTCGCCATTTCCGCGATTTTATTGCGATGAAGTGCGATCCCGCCGATGAGCTGCACGTCAAAATGCACCATATCCCAAGTCAGGTCATGGTCGCAAACTCGAGCGGTGGTTCCGCAAAGGCGACGTGCAGCATTTTTTACGACGGCGAAGGCTTCCGGCAAGAGTTTATCCAACGTTTCCCCTTTTTTGAAGCGCTCCATAAACTCAGGCGTTTTTGCTTTAAGAGCGTCGTCGGAAAGGTTCTGATACTCGGCTTCCAGCGCATTAATTTTTTTAACGATGGGTTTGCACTTACGCACAAATTGGCGATGGTGGCGTCCGGCGAAAATTTTAAAAATGGAAGTAATGCCCATGACTGACGGATTTTACAAAAAAAATGATTGGTAAGAATCTTATTTATCGACGGTATTCGCAAGGGTAAAACACAAGTTTTCATATAAAAGGAGGGGCGTTCCCGCGTTTATTAAATTGAAATTTGCTTTTCCCGCCCGGGAAGCTCACAATTTCGGGGAAATAAATTTATGCGCCCCGGACGTTTTCTTGCCGCCCTGATTCTTCTGCTGATTTGCGTGGTTCTGACACCGAGCACGATTGAGATCGTGCGCGGCATTTTGACCTCTCTGCAGGAATCCTTCTTTTCGGAAACGCTCGCGCTCCCGGCATGGATTGATTACGCCGCCGTTTTTGTCTTCGGCACCAGCGGTGCAATGGTCGCCCGGCAAAAGGGCTACGATTACGTCGGGGCATTCGTGCTCGCCGGCATCACGGCAATGGGCGGAGCACTCGTTCGCGACGGGATTTGCATTCAAGACGGCATCTCTCCGATTTTTGAAGACGGCAACTACATGGTTGCCCTAATCTGCGCATGGCTCTGCGGAATCTTCCTCGGCGGTGTTTTAAACAAATTCGACGGGATCGTCATGTTTTGCGACGCGCTCGGACTGGGACTTTACGCCGTTTTCGGCACCAACAAATCATTGGTCTACGGCATGACGATTCCGGTCGCCGTCGGCATCGGGTTTATCAATGCCGTCGGCGGCGGGTTATTGCGCGATGTCATCGCCCGTGAGGAGCCGATGGTGTTTAAGCCGGGGCAGTTTTACGGCGTCGTCGCCGTGGTCGGAAGTGCGCTCTACGTCATGCTTCACCAGCTGATCCCGCCGACGATTGCCGCAATCGTCGTTGCCGTCGTTACGCTTGTTTTGCGCTACGCCGCCGTACGCCTCAACCTGCACAGTCAACCAATCTCGGACACACAGGATTGGCTTCGCGGTTACATTCACGAGTTGCGCCACAAGAAAAAAGAAACGCTCCCGCCGGATATTTTTGCAAATCTTGACGACGTGGACGATTTTGAAAAACACGAAAAAGCCCGCACCGAGAAGAAAACCAAATCGCGTTCCCGCGACAAAAACTCATAGCCTTTCGGGAATGCGTTTGACGATACCGAACAACTTTTGAATACTAACGCCATGAGCACCTGCCAAAAACCGAAATACCGCCGCATCGTTCTCAAAATCAGCGGCGAAGCCCTCAAAAACTATCAAACCGGCGATCCGCTCGATCCCGCCATTCTGAAAAACCTCGCCGAGCAACTTAAACTTTTACACGACATGGGTGTTCAGGTTTGCCTCGTTTGCGGCGGAGGAAATATTTTCCGCGGGCTCGCAGGCGCGCGAAATAACGGCACCGACCGCACTACCGGCGACAACATGGGAATGCTCGCCACCACCATTAACGCTCTCGCCATTATGGATTGCCTTGAGAAAAACGGAATCGACGTACGCGTCCAATCCGCTATTTCCATGGACAAAGTTGCAGAGCCCTTCATTCTGCGCCGCGCCCTGCGCCACCTCGAAAAAGGACGTATCGTTATTTTTGCTGCGGGAACGGGAAATCCGTTCTGCACCACGGATTACGCCGCCGCGCTCCGTGCCAACGAAGTCCACGCAGACATTATTTTTAAAGCGACCAAGGTCGACGGCATTTACACCGCAGACCCGATGAAAGACAAAAACGCCGTCCGCTACGAAAAAATTTCCTACGACGAAGCTTTGATGAAGCGCCTCGGCGTCATGGATTCCACGGCATTCGCACTTTGCCAGGAAAACCACATGCCGATTCTCGTTTTCTCCATGTCGGAAAAAGACGCAATCCGTAAAGCCATTTGCGGCGAATCCATCGGCACGCTCGTTTCGTAAATTTTCTTTTAAAACTCATTCATAAATTATGCTCAGCAAAATTAAACAAGATGCCGAGAGCGCAATGAAAAAAGCTCTCGAACACACCGTCAAAGAATTTTCCACAATCCACACGGGCAAAGCCGCTCCCGCGATGGTGGAAAATATTCAGGTCGAAGCTTACGGTAGCATGATGCGCTTGAAAGACACGGCTTCCGTTTCCACGCCGGACGCACGCACCATCGTCATCACGCCCTTTGACAAAAGTATCATCAAAGACATCGAAAAAGCCATTCTCGGCGCCAATGTCGGACTCACGCCCGCCAATATGGGCAGTTTCGTCCGTTGCAGCGTTCCCGAGCTTTCCGGCGAACGTCGCGCAGAGCTCGTTAAAGTAGCCAACCGCTACGCCGAAGCCGGACGCGTCGGCGTGCGCAATTGCCGCCGCGACGCACTTGAACTCGTTAAAAAAATCAACAAGGACAAAGCCGCTTCCGAAGACGATTGCAAACGCACGGAAAAAGACATCCAAACGCTTACCGACAAGTATATCGCCGAAGTTGACAAGGCACTCAAAGTCAAGGAAGCCGATTTGCAGAAAGTCTAATCTGCTTCTTCTGACAGTAAAACAAAAGCGTTCCCGCTCGGCAAAAGCCGTTTTAGCGGGAACGCTTTTTTTTGAGATGCCCAACAATCAGTTGTGCTGATGGAAGGTGCGGGAAACAACGTCGAGTTGTTGCTCGCGCGTAAGCTTGATGAAGTTCACGGCGTAGCCGGAAACACGCACCGTCAGTTGCGGATATTTTTCCGGGTGATCCATCGCATCGAGGAGCGTTTCACGATTGAAGATGTTCACGTTGATGTGGTGCGCACCTTTGTTCGGATTAGCTCCGAAGTAACCGTCGAGCAGGCTCGCGAGTTTGACTTCGCGCTCGGCGAGGTCTTTTCCGAGTGCGCCCGGGACCATCGAGAACGTGTAGGAAATGCCGTCGAGCGAGTCGTCGTAAGGCAGTTTCGCGACGGACATCATGGAAGCAACGGCGCCCTTCGTGTCGCGCCCGTGCATCGGATTGGCGCCCGGAGCGAACGGCGCTCCCGCGCGGCGACCGTCCGGCGTGTTGCCGGTTTTCTTGCCGTAAACGACGTTTGACGTAATCGTGAGCACGGATTGCGTCGGGAGCGAGTTACGGTAAGTCGGACACTTGCGGATTTTCGCCATGAAGTTGGAAACAAGCGAAACGGCGATATCATCCACGCGCGGATCGTTGTTCCCGTAGCAGGGAAATTCGCCTTCGGTAACGAAATCGACGATGAGCCCTTCTTCGTTGCGAACCGGTTTTACCTTCGCGTATTTAATTGCGGAAAGTGAGTCTGCCGCAACGGAAAGTCCGGCGATCCCGCAAGCCATCGTGCGGAGAATTTCCACGTCGTGCAACGCCATTTCAATGCGTTCGTAGCAATATTTGTCGTGCATGTAGTGGATGCAGTTGAGCGCGTTGACGTAGGTTTTCGCGAGCCAATCCTGCATTTTGTCGAAGCGTTCCATGACTTCGTTGTAGTCGAGCACGTCCTTTTCGTAAATCGGCGTTGCGGGAGCGACCTGCTTGCCGGAGACTTCGTCGCGACCGCCGTTGAGCGCGTAAAGCAGAGCCTTTGCGAGGTTCGCACGCGCGCCGAAGAACTGCATCTGCTTGCCGATACGCATTGCGGAAACGCAGCAGGCGATCCCGTAGTCATCGCCCCAATGCGGACGCATCAAATCGTCGTTTTCGTATTGAATTGAAGAGGTTTCAACGGAAACGCGGGAACAGAATTTCTTGAAATTTTCCGGAAGATCTTTCGACCAAAGCACGGTAAGATTCGGTTCCGGAGCCGGTCCGAGATTGTAAAGCGTGTGCAACATACGGAACGAGCTTTTCGTGACGAGCGTGCGTCCGTCTTCGCCCATACCGCCGATGGATTCCGTCACCCAGGTCGGGTCGCCGGAGAAAAGCGAATTGTATTCCGGCGTGCGGATGAAGCGGACGATGCGAAGCTTCATCACGAATTGGTCTATCATTTCCTGAAGTTCTTCTTCCGTAACCGTTCCCGCCTTCAAGTCGCGTTCGAAATAAATGTCGAGGAAGGTGGAAACGCGTCCGAGCGACATCGCCGCGCCGTTTTGTTCCTTAACGGCGGCGAGATAGCCGAGATACGTCCACTGCACGGCTTCGCGAGAATTGCGCGCCGGACGCCCGAGGTCGCAACCGTAGCTTTCGCCCATTGCCTTGAGTTCGCCGAGAGCGCGGATTTGTTCCGACATTTCTTCGCGGAGGCGAATCACATCTTCCACGAGCGTATCCGCGTGGTAAGCCGCCTGTTCACGCTGGCGCTGAGCGACAAGAAAATCGATCCCGTAGAGCGCCACGCGGCGGTAGTCGCCGATGATGCGCCCGCGTCCGTAAGCGTCCGGCAAACCCGTAATGATGTGCGCCGAGCGCGCTTTGCGGATGTCGGACGAATACGCGTCAAACACGCCTTCATTGTGTGTTTTGCGGTGTTTTTTGAAAATTTCTTCCGTTTTCGGGCTAAGCGAAAAGCCGTAGCTTTCGAGAGCCTGTTTCGCCATGCGGAGCCCGCCGTAAGGCATGAGTGCACGCTTGAGCGGCGCATCCGTTTGCAAGCCGACAATGACTTCGAGGTCTTTATTGATATAGCCCGGACCATGCGAAACGATGGAGGAAACAACTTCTTCGTCGGCATCGAGCACGCCCTTTGCCGTTTCCTGCTTAATCAGCTCGGAAAGTTCTTCCCAAAGCTGTTTCGTTTTTGCGGAAACTCCGCTCAGAAACTTGTCGTCGCCTTCATAGGGCGTGTAGTTTTTTTGGATAAAATCGCGCGTGTTCACGCTTTTCATCCAATCCCCGGGAACGAATCCTTCCCAGGCGGCGTTCAGGTTTTCCTGCATCAGGTCTTGTTCGGTTGCCATATCGTTGAGTTGACTTTCTGCTTAGTGTTAAAATGTAATAATTACAAAATATAACTGTTTTCTTTGCAGAGAAAAGCCTAAAAAGCATTTTTTGAAAAACACCCCGCAGGGCCGCTTCTCTACAGAAAACTATTTTTTATCCGCTCTTAAAATAAAAGGCGAGATGTAAAATTTTTTCCATTTTCTGAAAACAACTGACAAAATTTTTCTTTTTCATCAGATTTTCACGCGTGGAAAAAAAATATCACACTCCCGATGATTTTTGCGTGCGCTTTGCGGAAACGGACTCCGCAAAACTTGCACATTTTACAAATTTCCTACGCTGGGCGGAAAACGCCGAAGGCGATTTTTTTCGAACCTACGGTGCCTCGCTGATAAAAAAAGATGCAACGGGAGTGCTTCACGGTTTTCCGCGCGTCTCGGTCAAAATTGACTATCGTGCGCCGGCGCACTACGCGGACCGAATCCGCGTGCGTATTCGCCCGCAAATGTTCCCGCCGGAGGGTTCTCGCAGCATCGATTGGGAATTTCAAATTTCACGTATTGAAAAAAATAATACGGAAACACTTTTAGCCTACGGTTCGTGGAAAACCGTTTTCGCGACGATTGACGCTCACGGGAACGTCAAAGCCGGGAACGCCCTTCCCGACGATACTTTTGCAGCCTTAAAAAAATTTTTTGGCAAAAGCTAAAAATCCCGCTTGACGGATTTGCGAAAAATATCTTTAATGGACTTTACAAACTTATCACCAACGGGGTGGTAGTTCAGTTGGTTAGAACGCCTGCCTGTCACGCAGGAGGTCGCGGGTTCGAGTCCCGTCCATCCCGCCATTTAAAAGCCCGCAGAAATGCGGGCTTTTCTGTATTCCGAAGCCGGAGAGAAAGATTGGACTAAAGGTGAAAGATTAAAGAAAAGACGGTGCAATCCCTGCACCCGGCTACCAGCTCTTACGTAAATACAAGTTCCGTAATTTTTTACTGCCGTAGGAGGAAGTCGCGGAGTTCGCGAAGTCTTTTTTGCGGATCAAGCGAAGCGAGGCGCGGGAAATTAACTCCGATTTTGACAAAATCTCCGCGACGCCGGCGCGCGCGTATCGTTCCCGCCTCAGTTTCAAGTTCGACGATTCCGTGTGCTTCCGCGATACAACGCAATTCAGCGATTGCGCAAAACGCCGTTGCCTCCGGAGGCAAGGCGCCGAAGCGGTCCGCCATGGATTCTTTGACGACGCGCACCTCGTCGGGCGTTCCCGCCATCGCGAGGCGGCGGAATGCGTCGATTCTCACGCGCACATCGGAAATGTAGCTCGCCGGAAGCGTTGCCGAAATCACGCCCCCTCGATGCGCAGCGTTTTTTTCGTCTTTCAAAATCTGATACTCGTTGCGCATATCCTTCGCACCGGATTCGGGCAAATTTGAAAACCGCACAAAATCCAAGCGTATTTCCGCGCGGAAAATTTTTACCGGATTTTCGCCCTTCAAGCCTGCAATGCTTTGGCGAAGAAGTTGGCAATACAACTCAAAGCCGACTCCGGCGATGTGCCCGCTCTGCTTCATGCCGAGAATATTTCCCGCCCCGCGAAGCTCCAAGTCGCGCATGGCGATGCGGAAACCCGCGCCGAGCTGGTTAAACTGGCGCAAGGCGGAAAGCCGTTTCTTAGCAGCGGAAATCAGTGTGCGGTGCCGATGCAAAAGCAAGTACGCGTATGCCTGCCGGTTAAAACGCCCGACGCGCCCGCGAAGCTGATAAAGTTGCGACAATCCGAAGCGGTCGGCGGCTTCGATGATAATCGTGTTGCAATTCGGAATATCCAGTCCGGTTTCGATAATTGTCGTGCAAACAAGGACATCGAACGTTCCCGCGACAAAATCCGTCATCACGCGTTCCAAATCCCGCTCTTCCATCTGCCCGTGCCCAACGGCGATTTTTGCCTCGGGAACAAGCGTCTTTAAAAGTTCGGCGACCTGATAAATCGTATCGACGCGGTTGTGCAGATAAAAAACCTGACCGCCGCGCCGGATTTCGTGCAAAATTGCTTCTTTTACGAGCTTCGGCTCATAGGTTTTGACAACGGTCTGAATCGGCAAGCGTTCCCACGGTGCGGTTTCGATTACGCTCAAATCGCGAGCACCCATGAGTGCCATATAAAGCGTGCGCGGGATCGGAGTCGCGCTCATCGCAAGCACATCCACGTTTTCACGAAAGCGTTTTATTTTCTCCTTTTGCTTCACTCCGAAACGATGCTCTTCGTCGATGACGAGTAAGCCGAGTTTTTTAAATTTAACAGCGGCGGAAAGCAGCGCATGCGTCCCGATGACAATATCTAATTCCCCGCTTGCAAGTTGCGACAAAATTTTTGCCCGTTGCGAAGGCGTGCGGAAGCGCGAAAGCATTTCCACCGAAACCGGATACTGCGCGAAGCGGTCTCGAAACGTATTGAAATGCTGCTGAGTAAGCACTGTCGTCGGCGCAAGAAATGCCACCTGGTATCCGCTTAGAACGGCTTTGAATGCGGCGCGAATGGCGACCTCCGTTTTCCCGAAACCGACATCGCCGCAAACGAGGCGGTCCATCGGAGAGGCTCGCTCCATATCGAGTTTGGTTTCGTAAATTGCTTTTGCCTGATCCGGCGTTTCGGTAAACGGGAACGCACGCTCAAACTCGCGTAACCACGGGAGCGCGTCGTCCGGCTCGGAAGCTATGCCGGGCTTGGTTTGCCGGGAAGCCTGAAGAGAGAGCAGTTCCGCCGCGAAATCAAGCGTCGCTTTTTCCGCCGCCCGTCTCGTTTTTTCCCACGCGTTCCCGCCGACTTTTCCGAGCTTAGGCAAAGTTTTTCTCAGTCCGACATAGCGCGAAAGCAAATGTGCTTCGCGAAACGGAACGTAAAGTTTGACTTTGTTTTCAAACTCAAGCGCAAGCATTTCCTCCTTCGCTCCCGCCGTGCGCTCAAAAGTTTGTATTCCCCGATAAACGCAAACTCCGTGTTGTAGGTGAACAAGCATGTCTCCGTCAACGAGTTCGTTAAAATCAAGAAGCTGCTCCACGCGCGATTTATGCGGCAAACGGCGGGAACGCACGCGCGCAACACGCCGACGGTTGCGCCCGAAAAGTTCTCTCTCTGTCGCAACGACAATTGCGCTTTTCGCATTTGAGCCAAAAAAGCCGGAGACCTCCGCTTCTTTTTGGGAAAGGCGAATTTCCGCCGTATCACCCTTCTCAACCAAATTTTCACCGACAACAATTCGAAATCCCGCACTCACGTTCCCGCGCACGATTTCCGGGGAAAAAGATTTTTTCAACGTTCCCGCCTGCCGTTCTTCGTCGAGAATTTCCCGTAACCGCTCCTCACTTCCCTCGCTTTCGGTAACGAGATAAACGCGGTCTCCGCGCCGCGACCACGCATCCAGCTGCATTAACACGCGCCGCCGTATTTCCTCCGCCTCGGCGAGCCGCTCCGAACCGATCGCGGACGAAATTTCTCCGTACGCGATTTCCTCCAAATCTTCGCAATGCCAATCTTCCGGAGCAAAAACTCCGGCGCGCAAAATTTCCGGCACTTCGTCCAACGAGGAAAATCCGCAAATCTGCCAGCGATTTTCCGCCGCTCGGGCGAGCAAATCCGAGTAGTCCGGCAAACTTTCCGGCTCCGCCAAAACAATACGCGTTCCCGCCGGAAAGTAATCGAATAGCGCGCCTTCGCGAAATGCCGAAGCGCCTGCCTCTTCCGGCGTTCCTGCCGCGATGACGATTTTTTTCAACTTGCGCAAACTGCGTTGCGTTTCCGGATCAAACTCTCGAAGCGCCTCGATTTCATCTCCGAAAAAATCAATACGCACGGGCGCGGAGGCGTTGAGCGGATAAACATCTATAAGCCCGCCACGCACGGAGTATTGTCCGGGCGCTTCGCAGAGCGCCTCGTTGTCATAGTCAAAATCTTTTGCCAGTTTTTCCGCAACTTCACGCAGAGAAATTTGCATTCCGCAATAAAGCTCCAGCTCGTGCTTTGCCATTTCCTCGGGCACAGGAACGGGCTGAAAAAGAGCTTCCGGCGTTCCCGCCAAAATCAGAGGCTCGGACGTTCCCGCCCGGCGAAGAGCCGAAAGCACAGCGAGTAAATCGCAGGCACTTTCAAAACGCCCGGCGGCATTTTCATCCTCCGTTGCCTTGGGTAAACCGCAAAGCTTCGGGCAAAAAATTTCAGCTTCCGTTGCTTTCGCGTTCCCGCGTTGCCGAAGCTCCGCAAAGAAAACGGCATCTTCGGCAAGAATTTCCGCTCGCCCGAGATTATTTCCGACGACTACCGTCAGCGGCGTTCCCGCGCGCAAAAGCCGCGCCAGAGCCGCGCCGCCCGCCGCCGCACTCACACCCGTAATAAAATCGCATCCCGATAGTTCGGTCATTCAATTAGGAAATGCGTTTCCCGCAATTACAGATTTTAAATATCAGGAATTTTCGTCGTGGGGAATTTTGACGTAGTTGTCGGAACGACCGCGCGCCGTGCCCCAAATTTCGAAGAGACGTAAAGTTGACAGCGCAGGCTTCACGCCCTGCTCGTCGTGCACTTCCGCTCCGATACTGAAGCAGTAGCTCATTTGGCGAAAAGCGCGCGAATACGCCATTCCCATGCGCACGTAACCGTCAAAAATCGTTCCCGCCGACGCGCCGGCACCCTTAACGCCGGTGATTCGAATATTATTTCCGTCGAGCAAATCTTCGTCGCTTGCGGCACGAATATCGAGTACGAGATAATGCACGTCCCCGCAGGCATCGGCGAGGCGGTCTATCACGTCAGCAAGTTTTCCGGAACGCAATTCCGGACGGGAAACGAAATTTGCTCCCTTGATACGGGAGCCGATAGGCGCAAGCGCGTAAGTTTCACCCGCCTCAAGCACACGATTCGCATCACGGAAATTAAGCTTGGAAAAAAGCTTTCCGTTCGAAACGCCTTTGTCGTCCGCCCAAATCAAATCTTCGAGTTTGCGTTCTCCGTCGCCCTTAACCACGACAAAATCTTTTTGCACAACCGTCTGAATGCGCCCGGTTGCACGCCCCGGACGCCGCGACCAAATAATCTCGTATTCGTTTCCGCCGACGAACTCCTGCAATACAGCCGCATCCGCATTGACCTCGAGCCAGTTGCGCAAATGCTCGCGGGAACGCACAATGCAGACGCCGACACCGCCATCGCCGATTTCCGGCTTCATCACGCACGGGAACGCAATTTTGTTTTCCCGCATCAGCGCGAGCACATTTTCCGTACGCGTATCTAAATTTTCGGATACGGGAACGTAGAGCGTTTTTACGGAAACGGAAGCAACCGCCGGGTTATTTTTATCCGACAAAAATTTTGTGTAATGCTCAAATTTTGAGCCGGAAGCCAGTCCTCCGTCCGCGCCGAGCCCGCGATTCGCAAGCGTAAAAAGCGTCCACGAACGGTGTATTAATGCCTGCCATAAATAATGTAGCATCGGCGGAATCGCCAAAATGAATTGAGGCCAAAACTCGTGGCGAGTCCAATGCCGGCGCATCATCACGTGGCGGCGACGCCCGCGCCACGTGAACGCCGGAATGACGTAATGCGTGATCAGCCAAAGCGCAAGAATCGCGCCGATGACAATCCACGCCGCATTGTGGTGCCATTCCTTAAATTTATCGATAACGCCCGCGCCGACTTTTTCCGCGAGCAAAATCAGCGGCGGCGTCCACACGGCAGCTGCGATGAAAAACAAAAGCACGAGCTTTGCCATGTTCAGTTTCATAATTCCCGCCGCAACAAAAGTCGGTACGCGTGATCCCGGAATGAAGCGCGAAGAAACAATCAGCGCAAAACCTTTCGGATTTTTGTCAAACCAATCCGACATGCGATCCACTTCCTGCTCGGAAATAATCCATTTAAACGGAGCCTTGCGCAGAACCGGTCGACCGAGAAAACGCCCGATAAGATAAAGCACGCTGTCGCCGATGAAAATCCCTACGAGGCATGCCACCGTTGCCGGAATAAATTCAATCAGCCCCTGTGCAACTAAAAGTCCGGAAGCAAGGCAAGTCGGGTCCTCCGCGACAAATGTGCACACCAAAATCACAAGCATGAGCACGAGCACGCGCACTCCGTGAGCCGCTTCAATCGGCGGGAACGCTTCCGTTGCGGGAACGGGAGCCGCGCGAGAAAGTTTTTTCGCCTCGGCGGGAACGGAAACGCGAGCAAGGAATGCCGCATAATTGTCCGTCAGCGTCAACGGATTATCGAGAAAAACTTCATGCCCGCCTGCCACAAAATGCGTTTGCGCCTGCGGAGCGAGCTTCGCCGTGTATTCTGCTGCAACGGCAGGCATAACGACGTCGTCTTTTCCGTGCGCGAGGAAAATCGGACCCTGCCAATCACGGAGAAACGCTTTCAAATCACTCATGTCCGAATCCCAAAGCATCCGGGCAAAGGCTTTGTTGATGTTTCCGGAATCCATCAAACCGAAATGCGGCAACACATCCTGCGCCAGTTTGAAAAATCCGAGGTGAAACGTGTAAACGATTTTATTGACGATGTGATTTCCGAGTAGCTCAAATTCCTGCGCACCCGACGACGAAACGAGCGCGAGCGATTTTACGCGCACCGGATTTTGGTGCGCCATGTAAACGGCGATCCCGCCTCCCTGCCCGTAGCCAAGCACATTCACTTTTTCAATGCCGAGCACATTTAAAAGTTCAAACATTTCCCCCGCCGCCGCTTCGATAGAATAATCGGCAACTTCACGCTGAGATGCTCCCGCTCCGGGCAAATCCGGCACAATGACACGCGTTGCCGAGCCTGTGCGAACGAGCTCCCGCGCAATTTCATCAAGAGAACTCCCGTCTCTTGCCGCGCCATGAAGCAGCAACACGGGAACGCGCTCCGAGCTTCCGTCGCGCCAATGCCGCCACGCATCGGCGACGGCACGTTTGGAGGTGTCGTAAAGTTCCTCCGCTTTTTTCTTGGCGGAATCCAATGCCGATGCGTCCGGAGTCGCGGGAACGCCGCCTTCGGGAATGTTCGGCGAAGCCGGCATTTCCACGTTTCGCGGGGAAAATTCCGAATACGCGATATTGATTTTTTGCCCCGTCGGCAAAAGCTTGGAAACATAAACGCCGTTCAGTCGCGATGTTTTATGCGAAATATCGCCGATTGCCGCACCTTGCGCAACGACGGCGGCGCGAACTTCCTCCGGAGTTTCCCAAACGGATTCCACAGCAAGCTCTGCCACAGAAACACGGTGTTGACCCTCGCGCAAATCCGGCGTCATCGGAAACCAGTGCCTCACACCGTAAGACGCGGCAACTAGCGCCAAAAACAGGAAAATGACACGCCAACGCACAGGCAAGCGTTGCCAAAGATTTTTTTCGCTCATAGATTTTTGTGTCATCGTCAGGAAAAAATTCTTCGGGGAGTTTATCCGCTTTTCATGTTTACTCCAAGACGAAACCCGCGCGCACGGCTGCGCTTTAACCTTTAAGCGTTCCCGCTCATGCGGTAGGATAGCCGCATGAAAGTTATCATCACCGGAGCCGCCGGATTTCTCGGGCGCGAAACCGTTTTTTCGGCACTGCGTCGCGGTTTTGACGTTACCGCCGTTTTTCATAAAAACGAAATTTTCCTGCCGCCGAGTGTCCGGCGCATGCGTATCGATTTAACGGATACGGGAGCGCTCCAAAGTTTTATTCTTCAGGAATTTCCGGACGCCGTCATCAATTGCGCCGGAATTACTTCCATCGCCGACGCGGAAGCAGCCCCCGCACGAGCGGAACAACTCAACGCAGCGCTCCCGCGCACGCTTGCCATGCTCGCCAATCATATTTCCGGACGCTTCATTCACGTTTCCACCGACATGGTTTTTGACGGCGACAAGGGGAACTACGAGCACACGGATATGCCGCTCCCGCGCAACCTTTATGCGCAAACCAAACTTCTCGGCGAACGCGACGTTCTGAAATTCGGCAAAAACAACGCCGTCGTCATTCGCACCACCCTGCTTTCCGGAAATTCTCCGAGCGGCAAAAAAAGCCTGCACGAACGCCTTTTCGCCGAATGGGCGCAAGGCAAAAAAACACCGCTCTTCGAAGAAGAAATCCGCCAGCCCGTAAGCGTTTCCAATCTTGCCGATGTTCTCGTTGAACTTTGCGAACGCCCGAACCTGAGCGGCGTTTATCACTGGTCCGGGAACGAGAAACTTTCCCGCTACGAAATCGGAGTGCGCATCGCCGAACACTTCGGACTTCCCGTCGAAAAATGTATCGAAAAAACCAATTATGAAAAAATCGGAGTCGCGGCAAAATCGCGTCCCCGAGACCTGTCCTTTATCCTGCATCCGCTTGCGGGAAAATTAAAAACGCGCGCACAGTGCTTCGACGAAATTTTGTCTGAGATGTCCGTTCCCGCCGGATGTGAAGCCTGGTATGAATCGGTAACCGGGCGCAAAGTTGTGCGCAGGCTCGTGAAAGGCGTCGATTTTTAAACATTCCCGCAATGGACTGGAAAAACATCAAAATTCACGTTATAGACTTTGAAGGCTCCGTACGCACGGGAATCGTCGAATACGGTGTGGCGACCTTGCTCGGCGGACGTATCATTAAAACTGCAACGCGGCTTTGCTCCGTGAAAACGCCGATTCCCCTCGAAGAATCCGAAATTCACGGCATTTTTGATGAAGATGTGGAAGACAACGCGCCGATTGAAGCAGACTGGGATTTTTTTCTGCACTTACGCAAAACCGGACTGCTCGGCTCGCACCACGCGCCCGCCGAAATCGGAATGCTGTCCGCCGTCTGGGCGTTCCCGGGAAACGTTCCCGATTTTTCCCTGAAGTCGTTCCCGCCAACCAATGATTGGGGTCCATGGATAGACACCTGCAAAATTGCCAAAGAATGGTTTCCGCACGAGCCCAAACATGCTCTCGGCACACTCATTGAGCGCTTTGAAATTGCCGATCGCGTTGCCGCCGATGCCCAAAAATTTTGCCCGAAAACGCGTTCCCGCTACCATTGTGCGCTTTACGATGCGATTGCCGCGGCGCATTTGCTCGTCAATATGTGCGAACATCCGGCGTTTGCGCGCTCAACCATTTTGGATCTGGTACGCGCCAGTTCCGGAGCCAAAAGATTTCAAAACCACATCCAAGCGGAATTCGATTTTTTCTAAATTCGACCGGAAACAGAATTTCTTTTACCCGTACAGAACAAAACAAAAAAACGTTCCCGCGAGTGCTTCACGGGAACGTTTTTCTTTAAGCGTTAAGCTCTAAGCTTTCTTACGCGTTCGGATTCCAAACGGAAAGAAGCGCTTCGGCGAGGTGCGACGGCGTTTCCGCAACGGCGATGCCTGCCGCCTGGAGCGCGCGAACCTTGTCTTCCGCCGAGGTGCCTTTGCCGCCGACGACCGCGCCTGCGTGGCCCATGCGGCGACCGGGAGGAGCCGTGCGACCGGCAATAAACGCCGCAACCGGTTTTTTGACATGTTCTTTGATGTATTCGGCAGCTTCGATTTCGGCAGTGCCGCCGATTTCGCCGATCATCAGAATCGCGTCCGTGTCCGGGTCTTCATTGAAGAGCTTGACAACGTCGAGGTGCGTGAGACCCTGAATCGGGTCGCCGCCGATACCGACGCAAGTCGATTGCCCGTAGCCGCGTTGCGTGAGCTGATACATACCTTCGTAAGTCAGCGTTCCCGAGCGGGAAAGAATACCGACGCGACCCGGCTTGGCGATGTAGCCCGGCATAATACCGATGTTGCATTCGCCCGGCGTCATGATACCGGGGCAATTCGGACCGATGAGGCGAACGCCCGGAGCCTGGCGAAGTTTTTCCTTCACGAGCGCCATATCGCGCACCGGAATCCCTTCGGTGATGCAGACGATGGTTTGAATGCCCGCGTCGATCGCTTCCATAATCCCTTCTGCCGCGAAAGGCGGCGGAACGAAGATGACGGACGTGTTCGCGCCTTCTTTTTCAACGGCTTCGCGGACCGTGTTGAAAACCGGGAGCGAATCGTTGAACTTCTGCCCGCCCTTACCCGGCGTCACCGCCGCGACGTAGTTCGTGCCGTAAGCAATGTTGTTGAGCGCGTGCTTGGAGCCGGCTTTACCCGTGATACCCTGACCGACGACTCGCGTGTTCTTGTTGACGAGAATACTCATTGTCTAAATCTTTCTCTTAAAAATTATTGATTCGCGGCAACGTAAGCGTTGACTTCGGCAACCGCCTTGCGCGCACCGTCGATAAGGCTGTCCGCCGGCGTGATTTTCAAGCCGCTTTCGGCAAGAACTTTCTTGCCTTCTTCGACCTGATTGCCTTCGAGGCGAACGATCAGCGGAACCTTGATTTCAACCGTCTTGGCGGCGGCAACAATACCTTCGGCAATCGTGAGGCAGCTCATGATGCCGCCGAAGATGTTGACGAGAATGCCCTTGACGTTCGGGTCCTGCGTGATGATGCGGAACGCCGCCGTAACTTGTTCAACCGTCGCGGAGCCGCCGACGTCGAGGAAGTTTGCGGGAGAACCGCCGCAGTGCTTGATGATGTCCATCGTGGACATGGCGAGCCCTGCGCCGTTGACGAGACACGCGATGGAGCCGTCGAGCGCGATGTAGTTGAGGTCGTATTTACGGGCTTCAACTTCCTTCGGGTCTTCTTCGGTGATGTCGCGGAGCGCTTCGATTTCCGGATGGCGGAAAAGCGCGTTGTCGTCGAAAGAAACTTTCGCGTCGAGAGCGATGACCTGCCCGTCGTTCGTGGAAACCATCGGGTTGACTTCGACGAGCGAGCAATCCTTCGCGGCGAAGAGTTTGTAAAGGTTCATCACGAGCTTTTTGAACTGCTTCGCTTCGTCGCCTTCAAAGCCGAGCGCGAACGCGAGTTCGCCCGCCTGATAAGCGCGCATGCCGATTGCCGGGTCGATCCAAACCTTGGCGATTTTTTCCGGCGTTTTTTCGGCGACTTCTTCGATGTTCATACCGCCTTCGGTGGAAGCGATAACGACCGGCTTCGAGGTCGCGCGGTCGAGAAGAACGGCGAGATAGTATTCGTGCTTAATCGAGGAAGCTTCGTTGAAATAAATCGTACGCACAACGCGACCTGCGGGACCGGTTTGCTTCGTAACGAGCGTGTTACCGAGCATGGCTTTCGCCGCCGCAAGCGCATCTTCTTTGGTTTTCGTCACTTTGACGCCGCCCTGATAGCCGTCCGTGAACGTGCCTTTGCCGCGTCCTCCCGCATGGATTTGGGACTTAACGACGTAAAGCTCGCCCGGAATCTGGTCGATAGCTGCGGCGAATTCTTCTTCTTTCTGACAAGCAACGCCAAAGGGAACCGGAATCCCGTATTCCGCAAAGAGCTGCTTCGCTTGATATTCGTGGATATTCATAAAATAACTGAGGATGGATAATTTAGAAGGAACTCGGCGGGAACGAGCGTTCCCGAGAAACGGGTTCGTTTCTTTATTGTTGCGCTCTTTCGAACTTTTCGCAAGAGCGAAAACATAAAAAAAAAAGGCGGAAGAAGGAGGTGGAGGCGTTACGCGATCCCGCCGGCAAGGAACACGCACAGCTTTTCTCTGTCGAGCTTTCCTTTCGCATCAAACGGCAACGCGGGAACGCCGATTAGCCGTTTCGGAAGCATCCACGGCGGCAAATCTTTTTTTATTTTTTCCATTAAATTTTCCGGTATCGGAATTTTCACCAGAGCAACTACGCGTTCGCCCCATTCCGAATCCGGCTCTCCGATCACCAGCGCATCCTGCGCTCCTGCCGCCCGCAACGCATTTTCCACCAATATCGGATCTGTTTTTTCTCCGCCGGAATTGATGTAGCGGTCGGCTCGTCCGAGCACGATTACACGCCCGACATCATCGATTTTTCCTTCATCGTTGGTTAGAAAACGCCCGCACGGATTCGGTAAAATTTCTCCGTCTTCATTTAAGGTTTCGCCAAGCGAGCTCGCTTCAATCGCAATGCGGGCATCCGTTGCGAGAAAAAATTTTGCATGCGGAAGCGGCGTTCCCGCAAGCATTTCGCCGTCCTGCGGTCGCCATAAAGCAACGAGCGAGGCGGTTTCCGTCATTCCGTAGCCGATTCCGAAATTTAATCCTTCTTTCCTTGCACGGGCGATTAACGCTACGGGAACGCGTGCGCCGCCAAGTAGGATGAAATCAAATTTTTTCAGCCACTCGATTCCTTCCGGGCGGTTGAGAAGGCGCGTCAGTTGCGTAGGCACGAGAGAGTTCATCCAAAATTCACCGGCGTTTTTTCTAAATTCCGGCAAAAGTGCGTTCTCTCGGAAGCTTCCGTTTTCCGCCACAAAAATCTTCCCGCCGGAAACGCGGGAACGCACCCACGGCATAAGCCCGCTCACGTGCCACGGCGGCAGACAAACGAAGCCGTTCAACGGCATGCCCGAAGGCAGGTTTAATGCTGCGAGAAGAGCCCGCGCGCTTGCTTCGAGCGTTTCCGGAGAGTGTGCGATAAAACGGATGCGACCTCCGCTTCCGCCGCTGGCGATAAAAATTTTCCCCGGCGTTCCCGGGATTTTTTTTTCGGAATAAAGCCGAATCAGAATTTCCGCCTCTGCCCGCTGTTGTTCCGACCAAAAAGGGTTTATCAAAAACGCATCCTTTTCCCCGCCGTAAATTTCCCCGATGCGGGAGAAATACGCCGAGGCAGAAGTTTCCGTTATGCGCTCCACATCTACGCTCATCACGAATCAAGCTTAGTTGACGGCAAAATCCCGTCAAATCCGAAGTATCTCTTCCGATTTTTGCAAATCGCGCTACGCTTTTTCACGAAAAAAAGCGGCGAGCAATTTCGCTTCGGGAAATTTCGAAAAAGATTTTTTGTCCGTTCGGATTCACATTGGGCTGGGACGTTTCAAAAAGCACGGAAAGCAGTCCCCGCAAATCGCCCTGCTCGGAAAGTGTCATCGCCGCACGTGTTTGCAACGCCTGCGTTCCCGCGATCCGGGAAAGCGTTTCGTGGGCTACGTTCCCGCGGGAAAATTCCGCCGGAAGCCGAGCAATGCGGTCGACCAAATCCCGCACGAAGCCGCAAACATCGGCATCCGGAGAAAGCCAGTCCGGGATTTCGGTAATACGGAAAAAATTGCGCCCGAATTCCTCAACGGAAAAACCGGCTTCCTCAAGGATTGCCCGATTTCGCATCAGCGCGTCCGCGAGCACGGGCTCAAATTCTATCGATTCCGGAATGAGCAACAATTGGGAATGCCGTTCCTCATTTTTAAAACGAGCCAGCGTGCGCTCATACCAAATACGCTCTAAAGCAAGACGCGGATTAAAAATCAGAAGATTTTTTTCCACTTGAAAAAGAGCCAAGCCTTCAAAACGCCCGACGAATCGCCACATTTTCCACGACGGATAGGCGGAAGGCTGCTTTTCCGGAATTCCGGGTTCGGCGGGAACGTTCGCCGCCCGACTCTGCAACGGATTTCGCGGAAATGCTTTTCCCGCAGAGAAATCTTCTTGCCGGGGGAGATTTTGCGGCGGTGTATTATTTTCTCCGGAAAAATTCGCGGGAACGCCGAAAGGTTGCGGTTTCGCCGGAGAAACATTTTCCGAAATCACGGAAGCTGGCAACGGGGCACGCGCCGCAGTCGCCTCGCGGGGAAAACTTGTCGGGAAAACCGGCGGCGCAGCAGTTTCCGGCGCAACGCCGAGTGTTTTTAAGACTGCGGAGATAATTAGATTCCGCACGGCGGATTCATTCCGGAAACGCACTTCGCGCTTTGCCGGATGCACGTTAACATCTACCGCGTGCGGATCTATTTCCAGAAAAAGAAACGCCAGCGGATAGCGCCCGCGCGGAATAAGTGTATGGAAACTTTCAACCAGCGAATACGCCATCGTGCGATTATCAACGGGACGACCGTTCACAACGGTTACCATTTCCGTTCTCGCTGCGCGGCTCACGCCGGGTTTGCCGACCAATCCGAAAACACGCATGCCCTCGCGTTCGTTTTCACAAAGCGGAATCAAGTCCTGCGCCAATTGGCGTCCCCAAATCGATCCTACGCGTTCCCGCAAATCCGATTCCGCCGGAGAGCGAAAAATTTCGCGTCCGTTTTCCCAAAGCGTGAACGCGATTTCCGGGTGAGAAACTGCATAAAGCCGCACGCAGCGCGTAATATGAGCCGCTTCCGTATTTTCTGATTTTAAAAATTTCAGGCGTGCGGGAACGTTGAAAAACAACCTCGAAATTTCGATTCGCGTTCCCGTCGGCATACCGATTTCCCGGCAATAGCGATATTTACCGCCTTCGACCAAAATTTCCGAGCCGATCTGCGCGTCTGCGGCTCGCGTTTTCAGCGAAAAGCAGGAAACACTCGCGATTGAAGGAAGTGCTTCTCCGCGAAATCCGAACGAATGAATCGTGTCAAGATCCGCCGTCTCGCGAATTTTGCTTGTGGCATGGCGTTCAAGAGCCAGCAAAGCTTGATCGGAGCTCATTCCGCAACCGTTATCCTCAATCGCCATGAAACTTTTTCCGCCGTTGCGAAATTCGATGGTGATCCGCGTCGCTCCCGCATCTATCGCGTTTTCGAGCAACTCTTTTATCACGGACATCGGGCGCTCAACCACTTCGCCGGCGGCGATTTGGTTGGCGACATTATCCGGTAATATGCGGATTTGAGCCATTTCGGGTTCGAACAAAAAACGGCGTATGCTATGCGGATTTTGAAGATTTCACAATGAAGAATCTTTCAAATGAGCGCACGTCGTGAAGCTTCGGAAGACGGTTCCGGACACCGGCTCCCAGTTACCGGCTCCCGAACCGACAAACGAGCTCGCTAAACCGTTTTGGAATGCCGCGTTCCCGCCGCCGACGGCGAAAAATAAGCATCAAACGCCATCGCGATATTGCGAATGAAAAGACGTCCGGTTTGCGTTACTTTCAATCCGGAATCACAAAATTCCACCAAGCCGTCATCGGCAAGCGGACGAAGTTTTTCCAGGGAATCACGATATTTTTCGGCAAAATCAATGCCTCCGAGTTTTCTGCCCATCGCCGAAAAATCGAGCTCCAAATCGCACATAACGCGCATGATGATTTCGCGGCGGCGGCAATCTTCTTCCGTAAGAACCAATCCTTTGACGACCGGAAGCGTTCCCGCTTCGAGAGCAGAGATATAGCCGTCCAAATCTTTTTCATTCTGAGAAAAACTGCGGGCGCTCTGAGAAATGGACGACATGCCCAAGCCGACAATCGGCAAACCGGCATGCGTCGAATAACCTTCAAAATTGCGTTGAAGCCGGCGTTCCCGCAAAGCGGTTGCGAGCTCGTCTCCCTCTTTGGCGAAATGATCCATGCCGATGTAAACGTAGCCGGAACGCGTAAGTTTTTCGATGGCTGTCTTCAGAATTGCGAGTTTTTCGTCGGGAGACGGGAACGCATTTGCGCGCTCCAAAAGTTTTTGCTGCGGTTTAATCCACGGCACGTGAGCGTAGCTGAACACGGAAAGCCGATCCGGAGAAAGGCTCAGCACACCGTCCAGAGTCTTTGAAAAACTTTCTGCCGTCTGGTGCGGCAAGCCGTAAATCAGATCAAAATTAACGGAAGAAAAACCCGCCTCGCGCAACGCTTCGACCGTTTCTCTCACAACGGGAAAGGGTTGAACGCGGTGGATGGCAAGCTGAACTTCCGCGTTCAAATCCTGCACGCCGAGCGATGCCCGCGAACATCCGAGGCGGCGAAACGCGGCGATAACTTCGCGACTCGCCGTGCGCGGATCCATTTCGACGGAAATTTCCGCATCTTCCGCAAAACGAAACGCGCGGTGAAGCATATCGGAAATACGGTCGATCTGCTCCGGAGAAAGTGCGCTCGGAGTGCCGCCTCCGAAATGGAGCTGTTGCACGATAAGCTCCGAACCCAATTCGTTCTTGCGCAAAGAAATTTCCCGCTCAAGCGCAATTATGTAACGCTCTGCCACAGCGGCGTCCCCGGCGGGAACATTCGTGCAGCCGCAATACCAACACAGATGTCGGCAAAACGGAATGTGGACATAGAGTGATACCGCGTTCCCGCAGGCAACAATGTCGTCGCGCATCACGCAAAGAAGCGAACGCGCGGGAACGTCGTCTCGAAACTGCAACGCCGTCGGGTAAGACGTATAGCGCGGACCGGGCACATTGTATTTTTTGACCAACTCAAAATCTACATTCATCGTGTCGACATTTTGCGTTTCCTTCCGCGTTCCCGCAATAGTGAACAAGGGGAAGGAAGATTAAAGAGAGCCGGATATCGGCAACTCCAATTCCCGGTTGCCGCAATTTCGCGAATTGCGTGTTGTTTAAAAAAGCATTAGCCTTGCGTGCTGATTGAAAAATCAAACAAAACACACGAAACAACCAACATTCTTAAAGAACAGAGGAAAAAATTCTATGCCGCTTATTAACAAACTTTCGGCACGACTCCAAAATCACCCGAAGCGCGTTGTCTTCCCCGAAGGCTCGGATGTCCGCGTCATTCAGGCTGCGCGCCAATTCGCCACGCGCCGCCTCGGCGTTCCCGTCCTTATCGGCGACCGCACGCGCATCAAAGCAATTGCGGCACGCCTCGACGTGCGCCTCGACGGAATCCGTATCATCGAGCCGGCACGCTCTGCGGAATTGCCCGAATTTGTAAAAAAACTCAAAGGTATGCAACGCTTCAACGGAATGAATGAAGCCGAAGCAACCGATTACGTGCTTTCTCCCAATTATTTCGCCTGCATGATGCTGCTTACGGGAGCGGCAGATGCCATGGTTTGCGGTGCCACAACAATTCCGACCAACGCCCTCCGCGCCGTGTTTCAGCTCATCCCGCGCCAAGAAGGTGTCGAAACCGTTTCGTCCATGCAAATCATGGCAAAAGAAGATTCTTCCCTCGGTATTAACGGAACGCTCTTTCTCACAGACTGTGCCGTGATTCCCGAACCTACGGCGGAACAACTCGCAGATATCGCAATCACAACGTCGATGCTGTGTTACCACTTGACTAATGTGCCGCCACGCGTCGCCATGCTTTCCTATACCTCGAAAAGCCTGACGCGAAAAACGCCCGCCGTCGAAAAAGTCAAAACCGCAACGGCTCTGGCGCGGGCAAAGGCGCGCGACTTCGACGTTCCCGTAGAAATCGACGGCGAATTACAGGTCGACTCCGCATTGGACGCGTTCACGGCAAATGTCAAAGGCGTTGAAGGTCCCGTCGCCGGCAAAGCCAACGTACTCGTATTCCCGGATTTGAACAGCGGAAACATTGCCTCCAAATTCGCACAACTCGTCGCGGAAATTCCCGCTTACGGACAAATCCTCACGGGACTGTCCAAACCGATTGCGGAAATTTCCCGCGGAGCAAGCGCGCACGACATCCTCGGCTCGGCAATCATCGTCGCCGCACAGTCCGTCGATCGCCACTATCTCTACCCCTTGGAAACGGAAAATTAAGGGACTCCGCAAAGCTTGAGAATAAAAAACCGAGAAGTTTCCGTTTCATGCGAAACGAAATTCAGGACGAAAAATGGCACTCAATCAGGCATCTTTTGCGCACGACATTCCCGGGCTTCTGACGCGCCCGATTAACACAACGACACGGCGCATTTTTGTCGCCGCCACACGCCAAAACGACGGGAAAACCACGACATCGCTCGGGCTTTTCGGCGCCCTGCTCTCACTCGGGCACAACGTGAGCTATATCAAACCCGTCGCCCAACGTATCGTCGAAGTCGAAAACGGCGTGGAAGTCGATGAAGACACGTTTTTGCTCAACAGCATTTACGATGTAAAAATCCCGATTGCAGCAATGTCGCCGGTCGCCGTGGATTCGCAATTCACGCGTCGGTATTTGGACGATCCCGCGCAACTTGCGCCGCACATTGCCGACACGATTTGCCGGGCGTTTGACCGCGCCGCTTACGAAAAAGACATCATCATCGTTGAGGGTTCCGGACATGCGGGTGTCGGCTCCGTTTTCAACGCCTCCAACGCGGACAACGCAAAAATGCTCAACTCCAAAGTCGTCATCGTTGCTGCCGGCGGGATCGGCAAGCCCGTGGACGAAATTGCGATGAACAAAGCACTTTTCGACAGTCGCGGAGTAGAATGCATCGGCGTGATTTTAAACAAGGTCTTGCCCGAAAAAATGAATGCCGTCCGGAAATATGCGGCAACGGCATTGGAAAGGCTCGGCGTTCCCCTGCTCGGTTTGCTTCCCGTAGAGCAATCACTCTCCAGCCCGAATCTTTCTCAAATTGTTCAGGAAATTTGCGGGCAATGGCTTGTGCCGCTCGTGAAAGGAAAATCTCAACGCGCGGCACATATCATCGTCGGAGCGATGTCCGCTCAGCATATTTTTAATTACATTCGCGAAAACACCGTAATTATCGCCCCCGGAGACCGAGAAGATTTGCTTTTAGCGCTTATCGCCGCAGCGGGAACGGCTGATATTCCGAAAATCACCGGCATTATTCTGACCAACGGACAGACACCGCCGCCGCGCATTTTGTCGATGCTCAGCCAAATCGGCGTTCCCGTTGTCGCCACGGAGCGCGAATGCTTTGAAACGACGCGCCGCATCAATCGCATGATTGTAAAAATACAACCCGAAGACGCAGACAAAGTTTCCGTTATCGAATCGCTCATCCGTAAAAATGTCGATCTCGACCGTATTCTTGCAAGTATTTAACGGTAATGAATAACTAACAATGAATAGTGAATAATGTCCGCCTTAAAGGTTTTGCTTAGGCAAAATCCTCGAACGGAACTGCACACACTCCTATTTATGCCCTGGTCTATCTATTTAGCTTTAAAACAATTGTTCCCGCCCGGGAAACGTTTTCCCGCGTTCGCGCTGGTTTCGATTATCGGCGTTGCTATCGGCGTTTGCTCGCTACTTGTCGTCCAAACCGTGATGAACGGTTTTTCTCAGGAACACCGCGAAAATATCCAACGCATGTACGGACACGAAATCGTCCGTAGCGTTAATTACCGCCCCATTCAAAATCACAAGCCGCTGATGGAAAAGTTGCTCGCGATTCCGGGCGTCGCCGCCTGCTCGCCGTTTGCCGAAGGACAAGTGATGGTCAAAAACGGAAACGTTCCCGCGCTCCCGTTCGTGCGCGGCATTCATCTCGAGCTCGAAGACAAAGTCGTTCCCGTAAAAAAACTCATCATCGCCGGTTCGCTTGAAGAGCTTGACGACGATCGCGTCATTCTCGGAGACAAGCTTGCGAACACTCTCGGCATTCGCGCGCTCGGACAAAAAATTGAAGTTTACTCGCCGACAATGGTGGACGAGCTCAAGGATGACCAAGTTCCCCTGCCCGCCGAACTCGAAGTTTGCGGCATTTTTCGCTCCGGCTACGTTCCCGCCGACGAGAATACGATGATTGTTTCCCTACGCCGCATGCAGGATCTTTATAATCTCGGACGCGGCGTTCACGGAATCCGCATTCGCTTGGAAGACCCGGAAAAAGCGATTGAACTTTTGCCGGAAATTTCCCGCGCTCTCCCGAAAAGCCTCGAAGCGCTCCCGTGGATGTATGTGAATTTCAATTTCCTTGAAGCCATTCGCTTTGAAAAATCGATGCTGTTTTTCCTGATGTTCATCATCACGCTCGTCGCGTCGTTTTCCATCGCGAGCACACTATTTTCGGCGGTTGTTAAGCGTTCCCGCGAAATCGGCATTCTCGGTGCACTCGGCGGACGCCCCCGACAGATCCTCGTGATTTTTGCTTCGCAGGGACTGTTTGTCGGGTTCATCGGATTCATTCTCGGATGCGGTCTGACATTTCTCATCGTCGCATTTCGCAACAACATTGTCGAAGGTATCAACAAACTTTTCGGTAGCGGAGAAATGGTTGCGCAAATGTATATGTTCCGGGAAATTCCCGTACACTACAATGTGAATGATTTCCTACTTGCCGCGCTATTCACAGTCATAACGACGACCGTCGCCGGGCTCATTCCCGCGATTTGGGCAGCCCGCAAAAAACCCGCCGAAGCCATGAGGGAAGCATAGCCGGGGAAAAGAAGAAACCGCGAATGAACACAAATAAACACGAATTTGAAAAAGTTCTTCTACGCGACGAAGTTTTTAAAATCGTCGGCTGCGCCATGCGTGTTTCTTCCGCCCTCGGTCCCGGGCTTCTCGAAAAACCTTACGAAAATGCGCTCGTTGTGGAATTTGAAGACACCGGCATTCCCTACGAAAAACAAAAGCGTATTCAAATTTTTTATAAAGACCGACAAGTCGGAGACTATTACCCCGACTTGGTCGCCTTCGGAAAAATCATTATCGCAACAAAATCCGTTTCAAAAATAACCGATATTGAGAGAGCCCAAACGCTGAATTACATGCGTCTCGCCAAACTCAAGGTCGGAATCATTCTAAACTTTCAAAAATCAAAGCTCGAATGGGAACGACTCGTTCTCTGACCCTTCGTGTTTATTCGTGGTTTCTTTTTTATGGAAAGTGTTCTCAGCGCAAAAAATTTAAAAAAATCCTTCTCGACCCCGGCGGGAACGATTGAAGTTCTCACAGACATCAATCTCGCCGTCGCCGCCGGAGAAAGCGTTTCCGTGCGCGGCGAAAGCGGCGCGGGCAAAACAACGCTCCTGCAAATTCTGGGCGGGCTCGACACGCCCGACTCCGGAGAACTTTTTTGGAACGGCGAACGCATCACCAAGCGCGGGAACGCCTTTCTCGCCAAAGCCCGCACCAAACTCATCGGGTACGTTTTCCAATTTTTCCACCTCGTTCCTGAGCTGACGGCACTCGAAAACGTGTTGCTTGCCGCACGCATCGCGGGAACGCCGATGCGCCAAGCTCGCGCTCAGGCGAAGGAATTGCTCGCACGCGTCGGGCTCGCCGAGCGCATGACGCACCTGCCGACGAAACTTTCCGGCGGCGAATGCCAACGCGTTGCCATCGCGCGCGCGCTCATCAATCGCCCGCCGCTGATTCTCGCCGACGAACCGACCGGCAATCTCGACGAGCGCACGGGCGAAGCAATTATGCAACTTATCATCGACGTTTGCCGCGAGCAAAACACCGCCCTGCTCCTCGTTACGCACAATCTCGATTTCGCTGCGCGCACCGACCGTTGCCTCGTCCTGCGCCACGGCATTCTCGAAGATTTGAAGGCAAAATAAAAAAAACAAAAACGCGGGAGGCAGACAAAAATACTGCTTCCCGCGTTTTTTTTTGCGATCCCGTTTCGCTAACGCAATCCGCCGTGCGTGCGCCGCGGATCAAGGTGATGCGGCTGAAGCATATCTTCGATATCTTTCCGGTTCGGGATTTTTTCGGATTCAACCATATCGGTCGTAATTTCCCGAATAATGTATTCGCGTGCATCTTCGACTTTGTCGAAATAACGAAACAGGTCCAAATCCTCCGGACTGATATAGCCGAGTTCGACAAATGCGTTGAAATCGATGATTTTCTCCCAAAACTCGCGCCCGAAAAGCACGATCGGGATTTTCTTCGGTGTTTTCCGCGTTTGAACAAGCGTCAGCATTTCGAACAATTCGTCCATTGTTCCGAAGCCGCCCGGGAACGCAATCAGCGCGTGCGCAAGGTAAAGAAACCAGTATTTGCGGATAAAAAAGTAGCGGAACTCGAAATCCAATTCCGGAGAAATAAACGGATTCGGCTTTTGTTCAAACGGCAAATGAATGCCGAGTCCGAGCGATTTTCCACCCGCCTCATAAGCACCTCGATTTGCGGCTTCCATAATGCCGGGGCCGCCGCCGGAGCAAATGTAATAGCGATCCGCCGGGTTTGAAAAATGTTCTTCGCTCCATTTCGTCAAATCAAAGGCAAGCTGCCGCGCCATTTCGTAATAATGAGAATTGGCGACATCGCGCTCGGCGGCGGCAATGCGTAACTTGCGTTCCGCCTCGCTCAGCGGCAACTCGTTTACTTTGCGGTGCGTTCGTGCCAAAGCTTCCTCCGCATCAATTTTCGGAAGCGTTCTCGCCGACCCGAAAAACACAAGCGTTTTCCGAATCGAATACGGATAAAGCCGATAATACGGCTCAAGCATTTCGCAATGTACACGAATAGTGCGAGCCGCCGGGCTGTTCAGAAAATCCAAATTTTCGTAAGCCTTGACGTGTTTAAACTGGGGAACTCTTCCTTCCTGCGGGGTAATGTTTTCTTCCATGGTCAGGATTTTACACCCACAACCCTGTCAAACGCGACCAAAAACCGTAAAATTTCCTACTCTTCTTTAAGGGAGCGCGTCATCAGCGCATAAACGGCGGATTTTAAGTCCACGTTTCCGTAAACGATATTGTAAACGCATTTCAGAATCGGAGCGGAAACGCCGGAGCGAGAAGCCGTTTCGTAGAAATTTTTTGTTGAGTAATAGCCTTCGACGACGGATTTTTGTGCATTCATTTTCGCCAATGCCGCCGCCGTTCCCGCACGTCCGATTTCCATTCCGAACTGGCGGTTGCGCGACCAGTCGGCAGTTGAAGTCGCTATTAAATCGCCCATGCCGCTAAGCCCGCGAACCGTTTCGACTTTTCCGCCTTCCGCTTCCACAAGGCGCCCCATTTCGGCAACGGCTCGCGTGAGCAAGGAGGCGCGAGCGTTCGCGCCGAGCTTCATTCCGTCGCAAACGCCGGCGGCAAGCGCGTAAATATTCTTTAATGCTCCGCAAAGCTCCACGCCGATCAAATCCGTTGAGCGATAAATGCGAAACGATGCATTGCTGAACTCGCTTTGTATTTTTTCCGCAAGCGATTCCGCCGCATCGCTTGCGAACGCGACGGCGGCAGGAAAACCGGAGGCAACTTCCGCAGCATTGGTCGGACCGGAAATCGTGCCGCAGGACAAATCCGGAAACACCTGCTTCAAAACCTGCTCCGGACGCAGAAGCGTTTCCGCTTCCAACCCTTTACAAAGAGAAATCACGATTTTGGTTTTCGGGGAAATGCAATTTTTCACGCGCTCCGCCGTTGCTCTCAATGCTTTTGACGGACACGCAAAAATCAGCACGTCACACTCCGTTAGTGCCGGCGCGGGAACGTGCGCAACCTGAATATCCTGCGGGAACGTAAACCCGGGCAAATAGTCTTTGTTTTCCCGCGTTCCCGCAATTTCCAAAGCTTGCTCAAGCCGGCGCGGAATCAGCGTAACGCGCTGCCCGCAGCGATTGAGATGAATCGCCATTGCCGAGCCCCACGCACCTGCGCCCAAAATTACAATATTCATAAAAAAGAGGATTATAGAAAATTGATGCCGGATAATTATTCTTTTTTTCACCCATCAATTGCGGCGGATATCGTCGCGATACGAGGAAATGGCAGCGACAGCCTGTGAGCCGAGATCCGCATAAACTTTTGCAAAAGACGGTTTTTTCGGAGAAAGCCCGAGAATATCGTGCATAACTATGATTTGCCCGTCGCAAGCCGTTCCGGAACCGATTCCCACAGTCGGAATCGACGCTTTTTTCGTAATTTCTCCGGCAAGCTCCGGCACCATCATTTCAAGCAACAACGCAAATGCGCCTGCTTTTTCGTGAGCGTTCGCCGCCGCAAAAAGCGCGGATTTTTCGTCTTCGGTTTTTCCGAATTTTCTGTATCCGCCTTCCTGATACACGTTCTGTGCCTGAAGTCCGATATGCGCCCAAACGGGAACGCCTGCCGCCGTAAGGCGGGCGATCGTCGGAGCCATTTCAATTCCGCCTTCAATTTTTACGGCTTCGGCTCCGCCCTCCTGCATGAGCCGCATGCAAATTTTCAAAAGTTCCGAAAATTCCCCGTGCGCCACTCCGAAAGGAATGTCTGCAGCGACGAGCGCACTCGGACGTGCCCGCGCAACCGCTGCCGTGTGGTGGACCATCATATCGACGGTTACGGGAACGGTGCTGTCAAATCCTAACACGACGTTCCCGACGGAGTCTCCGACGAGAATCACGTCCACGTCCGCCGCATCGGCAAGCCGCGCCGTTACTGTATCATAAGCCGTGATACAAACGATTTGCGAATTTCCTTTCGCTTGGCGAAGGCTTTTGGTTGTTCGTTTCATGGGTTAAAATCGGGAAAAGTTTTCCCTCCATTATGTTCGCGTTCCCGTTCGCGGCAAATGCAAAGTGGCGGAGAGGGAAGTCAGGAATCGGAATCAGGAGAAGTAAAATTTCCTGATTTTTCCTAAATTTTCATTCTCCGCTTTCTTGCGGCGGAGGAAAATTCCACAACGCGTTCCCGAGCTGAAACATATTTCCGAAAATTAAATCCGGATCCGGGATAGCGGACAAAAGTGTTTCCGGCATGTGCGTTCCCGTCGCCACGCAGGCAACCGGCATTCCGACCGTTCCCGCCGCCTGAATGTCAAACGGAGAATCGCCCACCATGAGCGTTTCCTCCGGGCTCGCGCCGAGCGCGGCAAGAACTGCCTCGGAAAATTCACGTTGCGGCTTGCGCCAGGGCATTTCCGGCGTATTCGTACCGAAAGCCGCATCCGAAAGCTCCGCAAGCCCCAAATGATCCAAGAGCGCAAGCGTCGCATCGTGATCCTTGTTTGTGAAAACGACGGTTCTTATTCCGCGTTCCCGCAGATGGCGCAAAATCCATTTCACGCCCGGCAACACAAATACACCCTCAAACATCACCTCGTGAAAATGTTCCCGAAAACGCCGCACGCCCTCCGGAGCAAGTTCGTCTCCGATGAGTTTTGACATCGTCATCGAAATCGACCCGCCGACCGTTGCGCGGAGCACGTCCAAGCTCTGAGGCACAAGTCCGAGAGATTTTGCGACATCACTGTAGCAACGATGAATTGCAGTAAAATTATCTATCAGAGTGCCGTCCAAATCGAACAGCACCGTCCGGATTTTTTGATTATCAAAAGCCATCGCTAAAATAAAAACGGAAAGAGCGACGTATCGCCGCTCCTCCCGTAAAATTGCCGTTTATTTCCAGAGGATTTCAAAAATATCCACCGGAGAGGATTTTCCGGGCTTTACAGTAACTTTAACCTTCCCGTTTTCCTTTGAAACGAAAACGGATTTCGGAGAATCCGAAAGCACGACGGCATCCTTCGCGGGACCGGGGCTGACAAAAGTCTCCGTGCTCCTCACCGTGTAGTAAGACAACGGATCTCCATCGAAAATCGCGCCCTTGGAATTTGCTTTTGCATCTTCGGGAACGTCAAACTTGAACTCCTTCAGCTTCATGTTAAACGCTTTTCCGGAAGTATTCACAAAGCGGAAGAAGCGAATTTTTTTTGCCACATCCAAATCGACATAGACCTCATCCTTCTTCGTTTGCGCATCGGCGGCTTTCCAGGTTTTTCCGTCCGTTGAAAGCTCGAGTGTTCCGTGCTTTGCGGCATCTTCATTTTCCAAAATCAAATGAATGTAATCGCCGTAAACACCTTCGGGGAGTTCGATCCCGACGAATTGCTTGGGCTTGAGAGTAATCGGTTCGAATTTGCGAATGCGAACGTATTTTCCCTCGCGCACGGCAATATCTTTTTTCATTTGATCAACGTCCGAAAGCACTTTGTAGGCGACTTCGCTCGGCTCAAGCGTGTTAGTATTCACGCCGAGCTGTTTGCAAAGTTTCGTCCATTCGCGCTGATAGGTTTTTGTCAAAAACGGAGCCACTTCCCGCGCTGCGACTTTGCTCGGATTGCGGTGCGGCGCGCCGATTTTGTCGGCATGGTGCGCCTGTTCCGCCATGGTGC
This sequence comes from Opitutales bacterium, assembly GCA_017531845.1. Taxonomy (GTDB): domain Bacteria; phylum Verrucomicrobiota; class Verrucomicrobiia; order Opitutales; family UBA953; genus Spyradosoma. Next base: position 272,938 of record JAFXKI010000007.1, read on the forward strand.
GATCCCGCGAAACGTAGTATTTCGCTGCTTTCGCCGCGTATTCCAAACGTTTTTTCACGTCCTTTGCCATTGCGAAATTAACGGTCATCGTTCCCCATTTTCCGGTTTCGCCGAGTGTGCGCACCCAAAACTCCGTTTCGAGCCACAAATCGGGATTATCGGTCGGAACAGTCTTCGAGAGCTGAGAGCTCGCAACACGCATTTTCCTAAACTCGGAAAGTAATTTTTTTGCCGTTCCCGTGGAAAGTTTTCCGTGCTCCAGTTCTTTTGTCGCCTTATCAAGCACGGGCTTAAACTCAACGGATTCTTCGCGGCGGTAACCGTGTCCGTTCTGTCCTTGGTCGGAACTGTGGTTCGCGAGCGTTTGCATCGCCGATGCATATTTCGGAAACAACGCTTTAATACTGTGTTTCCACGATGCTTCGGAATCAAACGCATCGACGTTCCAACAGTAGTCGCCGACGCCGAAGAGGGCGATTTTCGACGCTTCCGGTTTATCCATCGGATTGGAAACAAAGCCTGAATACTTATCGCGATTCTCTTTTGCCAAGCCGTAAGTGCGCCCGAGCAAAAGTGCGCTCGCGCAATAATCCACCACCGGCCAGTTCCACCAGATATACGGCGGACGCTTCAGCCGTTTGGAAACCCAGTCTACGGTGCCTTCCGTGATGTCCGTGCAAACGGAATCGCCCGTCCACATCACGCGAATGCTCGGGTGAAGCTTGTCTCCGAGAATATCAAGATAGTCCCCGCCCGACCACGATTTGTTGTATTGGCTCGGGCACATCACAAGCGGCGTTACGTCGTCTTTTTTCGAGAGAAAATTCTCCACGACGTAGTTACAGACTTCAGCCTGCAATTCCGCATTGTGCTTGAAAATATCGTCGAAAAACACACCGAATGAACGCACGCCGAGTCCATACATGATTTCGAATTTTTTCACCAGCTTTTGCATATCCTCCTGAGGGTCAGACGAATTGGTGATAATGCTTCCGACGTGCGCCGCCCAAACAAAATCCACATGATTTTCGTGCGCGGACTGAATTTGCTTTTTCAAAAGTTCCGCCGTTTCTTTCGGATACGGTTCCCACCAGCGGGCATGGTGATACGGATCATCTTTCGGACCGTAAATGTAGGTGTTAATTTTATACTTCCCGTAAAAATCAAATTGGCTGAGGCGCGCGTCCGAAGTCCACGGACGCCCGTAGTAGCCTTCGACGCTCCCGCGATGCTGCACGTCCGGCCAATCCGCCACTTCGCAAACAGCGATTTTCCCGTCCGCTTCAATCATGCGAGCGAGCGTCTGCGCAGCATAAAAAACACCGGAGGCGTCCTTCGCAAAAATTTCGATTTTAGCAGGCGTTACTTTCAAAACGTAGGCTTCGGGAACGTCTTTCACTTTCCGTTTGGAAAACTCCCGTGCGATCTTGTTCTTATTTTTTTCGACGATAACGGGAATTTTTCCCGCCGCCTTTATTTTCCTCGCCTTTAATACACCGGAAAGAGCCTTTTTTAAATCCGGATTTTTCGCAAAAGAACGTCCGGAGAGCTTACGCGCATCAATCGTTGAACTGCCCGAAACTTTTACGGCTTGAGGCTTCGGGTAAACATCTGTTTCCGGGGATCCCGCGTAAAGACACGGGAACGCAAACAGCGACGCGGCAACGGCAAACAGGGTGTGCTTGGGAAAGGGGAACATACGGAGCACGACCATACCTCGCGAGACTCATTTCTTCAATTTCTTTTTTCAAAAAAAATATTTCAAAAAAAAGAAACGTTCCCGTACCGCACAAATTTTCTCCGTCTAAAAAAAAAGATTGTCTAATCCGGCAAAGCGCACAGAATCTCCGTTGTTTTTCATCCTAAACCCAATAAAGATTATGTTCAAAAAATCGAAACTCGCACTCGCATCCATGGCGGTCGCTACGGCTCTTATGCTCTCCGGCTGCTTCTCCGGAAATCCGAACAATCCGGATCAGAACTTCGCCGCGCTCAAGCGTTGGAATAAGTTCAACAACTCCTGGCAGATGGCGGACTCCGCTGAAGCCAACAAATGGATCAACGCAATCCTCGGCACGATCCCGTGCGGTATCGTTTACGGCCTCTGCACGTGGGGTGACGTCCTCATCTTCAATACGATGGGCTTCTGGACCGGAGACAATCCGTTCGCTTCCAACACCTATGTTGACGAAAACGGCGCTGAATTCCGCGTTGCTCAAACGAACGAAAACACGATCGAAGTAACCGAAGTTGCTACGAACGAAACGAAGGAATTCTCCTTCATCGTCGCTTCGAAATAAGTTTCGGCTTTCGCAAAAACGGCGTTCCCGCTTCTTAAGGGAACGCCGTTTTTTTTTGAAAATACGCTCTCTTTAATCTTTAAGCTTTGCTCTTTAATCTCTAAGCTCTCCTGCTTTCATTTTTAGTTATCATGAGCGACGAACAGAAAAAATCAGCCAACTCTCTCGCAGACATTTCGCACGACCTTTTTGCCGTGCGCATGGAAAAGCTCAACCAACTGCGCGCCGCCGGCGAAGACCCGTTCCGCGCCAACTGGAACCAGACGCACACTTCCAAAGACTGCGTTGCCCTCATGCAACCCGCCATCGACGCCGCAAAAGCCACGGGAACGGACATTCACGAAATCCCGTCCTCGACCGAGGAAGTTTCCGTCGCCGGGCGCGTTATCGCCATTCGCATCATGGGCAAAGCGAGCTTCATGAAACTTCTCGACCGCGACGGCGTGCAGCAGATTTATCTCACGCGCGACATTCTCGGTGAAGACCGCTACAACAAGCATTTCAAAAAAATGGTCGACATCGGCGACTTTGTCGGCGTGCGCGGCGAGCTTTTCGTCACGAAAACCGGCGAAGTTACCGTGCGTGCCCGCGCCTACGAACTCGTCGCGAAAGCACTTCGCCCGCTTCCGGAAAAATGGCACGGCATCACGGACGAAGAACAGGTTTCCCGCCAGCGTTATCTCGACCTCATCGCGAACGCGGATTCGAAAAAACGCCTCCTGCAACGCTCGCAAATCATCGCCGAAATCCGCAAATTTCTCTGGCAACGCGATTTCGTGGAAGTCGAAACACCGTCCTTGCACCCGATTGCCGGCGGCGCGGCGGCTCGCCCGTTCATCACGCATTTTAATGCGCTCGACTGTGAATTTTTCCTGCGTATCGCGCTCGAACTTCACCTGAAACGCTGCCTCGTCGGCGGGATCGAACGCGTTTTCGAAATCGGTCGCGTCTTCCGCAACGAAGGCATCGACCGCCGTCACAATCCGGAATTTACGATGATGGAAATCTATCAGGCGTATTCCGATTACGAAGGCATGATGACGCTCATCCGCGAACTCATTCAGCACCTTTGCAAAACCGTTATCGGCACGACAACGATCACGCGCTACGACGGGCAAGTCATTGAACTCGGCGGCGAATGGCGCGTTGCCGATTACAAAGACCTCGTGCGGGAACGCACCGGTCGCGCCGACTGGTTCGAACTTTCCAAGGCGGAAAAAATCGCCGAATGCCGCCGCATGGCAGACGAAATTCGCGCCCAAGCCAAGGCGGAAGCCGAAGCCCGCGGCGAAGAGCTCAAGAACAAAGACCTCATGGTGCCGGATCCGCGCGAAGACTGGGAAGATTACGAAGTTACGAACGAAGTTTACGGCAAGCTCATCGAGCCGAATCTTATCCAGCCGACCTTCGTCACGCACATCATGAAGGAGCTTTGCCCGCTTGCGAAAATCAACGAAAAAGACCCGAGTGTCATCGACGTTTTCGAGCTCTGCATCAACGGGCAGGAAATCGCTCCCGCGTATTCCGAGCAAAACGACCCGATTACACAGCGCACGATGTTCGAACTCCAAGCCGGCGAAGAGCAACAAAAAATCGACCAAGACTTCCTCGTCGCGATGGAACACGGCATGCCGCCGGCGGGCGGAATGGGCGTCGGCATCGACCGCCTCTGCATGTTGCTTACGGGTTGCGCAAACATCCGCGAAACGATTCTTTTCCCGACGCTTAAGCCGGACTACGTTTCCGGTCCGCAGAAGAAGGAAGCATAAAGAGATTAAAAGATTAGAGCTTAATGCTAAAAAAGCGTTCCCGTGATGAACTTTGCGGGAACGCTTTCGCTTTTTGGGAAAATACGTTCCCGCCGCGTCGCAGTTTTTATACTAACTGATATTTTCGCCTAAAATCGTACCCATTTTGGCGTAGGTTTCACGACCTTCGGAAGAATTTTTCACCAAATCTTCCGCAAGCTTGATTTTCCCGGGCTCAAACAAGGTCGCGACAAACGAACCGCCGAAACGGAAGTAGCCCAGTTCGTCGCCCTTTTCGTAAAATTTCCCGGGTGTGAACGTCGTGCGAATCGTTCCGACATTTGTCGCGCCGATAAGAACCTGGACAACTTTCCCGAACTGCGGCGAATCAATTTCAATCACTTCTCGCTTATTTTCCCAAAGATAGGCGATACGTTGCGAGAGCGCAATCGGGTTGACGGAAAACAGCGCGCCATTGACAAGGCGCGGCGCAGAAGGCGTTCCCGCCACCGGAAAATGAAAGCGGTGATAATCCGTCGGGCAAAGGCGGGAGCAAAGAATTGCGCCGCCACGATACCGCTTCGCAAGTTCGGCAGAACCTAAAAGTTTTTCCAAATCAAACGCCTGCCCTTTTGCATAAATCGTCATCTCTGCCCCATCAGCACAAGGATACGCCAAATGTCGCCCGTCCGCCGGAAGCACCGCAGCGGAAGTCGCAAGCGGGCGCGCCCCGGGCTTCAGTTTCCGGGAAAAGAAATCGTTAAACGAAGAAAAGCTTTCCGGTGCATCGGCGAACTCCGCCGCATCCAATCCGTATTGAGCAATAAACGGGGCGACCTTCGCGCGGGAACGCGGGCGCGACATCAGCCACCCGTATATTTTTGAAAACACCGCACGGCGAATCAGCACGGCAAGTGCCGCCTTACCAAGCAAAGTTTCATAAACCCAGCGCAACGCTCCTTCGCCGTAAATAGCTTCTTCCTCCGTTTTTCCTGTTTCCCGATTAAAAAATTCAACTTTCATAACTTTACGGAAAAAACTAACACCTAACCTTGCCGCTGAAAATTAGAAAAAACGGGAACGCCTTCTGGCGCGGTAAAATATCAATATCACAAAATATGTTTTTTCGTTTTCTCGTAGAGTTTTTTTTGGCATAAATTCTCGAAAGTCTAATTTTTTTATTCACTCCAAAATAACACAGTCATGTCAGATCCTACTCCCTGCGCTTACGACAAAAATAATCCGTTCCCGGCAAAACTCAAAGTACGTTGCCGCGCGAACGCTCCCGAATCGCAAAAAGAAACGGTTCACTTAGAAATCGATCTCACGGGAAGCGGACTCGTTTATAAATCCGGCGACTCTCTCGGCGTATTCCCGCGCAACACCGCGCAACTCGTTGATGCCGTGCTCAAGGCTTATAAATTTTCCGGCAACGAAACGGTAACGCTTCCGAAAACGGAAACGCAACTGAGCCTTCGGGAAGCCCTCACGACACAGTTCGCACTCGGTGCCGTCACAAAAAAATTTGTTCAATTCGTCCACGACAACGCCGCTTGCGAATGCGACAAGGCAAAACTCGCCGAAGTGCTCGGGAACGCCGATCCGGTCGCACAAAAAGCATGGATCGATGCGCGCCACGTCGTCGACTTCGGCGAAGAATTTCCGTCCGTAAAATGCGAAGCGCAAGCCTTCATTGAGCAACTCCGCAAGCTGATGCCGCGCCTTTACTCCATCTCGTCCAGCCCGGAATACGTCGGCAAAGACAGCGTACACCTCACCGTCGCGGTTGTGCGCTACGAAACCAACGGACGCAAGCGCGACGGCGTGTGCTCAACTTTCCTCGGCGAATACGCGCAAGTCGGCGAAACAACGCTTCCGGTCTTCGTTTCAAACTCTCACTTCGGACCGCCGGCGGATCTCGACGCCCCCGTTATCATGGTCGGACCGGGAACGGGTATCGCTCCTTTCCGCAGCTTTGTTCAAGACCGTGCCGCTCGCGGTGCCAAAGGCAAAAATTGGCTTTTCTTCGGCGACCAACGCGTTAAGACGGACTTCCTCTATCAGGAGGAATGGGAAAAAGCACTCGCCGACGGCTTGCTCACGCGCCTCGACTGCGCATGGTCCCGCGACCAGGATTACAAGATCTACGTTCAGGACAAAATCCGCGAAGCCGGTGCCGAGCTCTGGAAATGGATTAACGACGAAGGTGCCTACTTCTACATTTGCGGCGACGCTAAACGCATGGCAAAGGATGTTGAAGCCGCGTTGATTGAAATCTTCAAAACTCAGGGCGGGCTTGACGATGCCGGCGCTGCTGCCAAGCTCAAAGAGCTAAAAACGCAAGGACGTTACCAAAAGGACGTTTACTAATAAAGAAGATTAAAGATTAGAGTTTAAAGAGATGCGTTCCCGTGAGAAACTTCGCGGGAACGCATTTTTTACATTTTCTTTCTGACAATGGAAACTGACCAAGCCCCCGAAAAATCCCCTCAACGTGCAGAACGCCTGCTTTCGCTCGACGCGTTTCGCGGAGCGGACATGCTCTGTATACTCGGTTTGGATACGCTCGCGTATGCCTTGACAAACGCATTCCCGCAAAACGGAATTTTTCGGGAAGCGGCATTACAATTCGGGCACAAGGCTTGGCAAGGACTTACGCTTTACGACTGCATTTTCCCGGCGTTTGTTTTTATTTCCGGAATGGCAATGGCATTTTCGTTTGAAAAAAAGCACGAACGCGGCGCCGGGAACGCCCGCATCGCGCTTTCGCTTTTGCGGCGTGCCGCCATTTTGGTGGCACTCGGAGCCATCCTCCAAGGCGCACTTTCGTTTCATTTTTCGGAAACGCGCTGGGCTTCCGTTCTCGGATTAATCGGTATCGCCAATGCTCTCGGCGGGCTTCTCGCGCTTTTTCTAAAAAAGCCGAAACGCATTGCATTTGCGCTGTTTTTGCTCGCGGGAACGCTGAGTGCGGCGCAATTCCTCGGCGGAGATTTTACGCCGCAAGGCTCCGTCAATGCAAAGCTCGACGCGTGGTTGCTTCCGGGAAAATTTCATTACGGGAACTACGATCCGGAAGGCATTTTGTGCGTTGTGAGCGCGAGCGTGGCAGTGCTCGCCGGCTTCCTCGCCGGGCAATTTCTGGTTTCCCGCAAAGAGGATCGCACTTCATGGAAAACGGCGGGAACGCTCGCCGCAATCGGCACGGGAATTCTCGTTTTCGGATACTCGGCGGGAACGTTTTATCCGATAATCAAAAACATTTGGACGCAAACTTTCGTCTTCGTCGCCATTGGGTGGAGCCTGCTTGTGTTTTCCGTCTTTTACGTGCTTTTTGATGTGCTGAAATTGGAAAAACTCTCGTTTTTCTTCAAAGTCATCGGCGTGAACGCAATTGCGATTTACGTTTTGCAGTGGATTTTTCCGTTCCGCAACCTTTCCGTGCTGCTTTTCGGCGGGACTGCGGAACTTTCGGGGAACGCCGCAGGAATCGTCCTCGCAGTCGGAACAATCACGCTAAAATGGTTTTTCCTGCTTTGGCTTTTCCGCCGAAAAATCTTTTTCAAAATTTAGTCTCGCGTAAACGCCATACGCACGCCGAGATCTTCAAATTCTAAGCCGACAGGAGCTTGCGGCTTACGGACAGCGACTTCAACGGCACAAACGCGCGGGAACGCCGCGAGTATTTTTTCTCCGATTGCCTTTGCAAGACGCTCAATCAATTGAAACGGCGGGCGCGCTTCCACGCATTCTTTAGCGAGGGCGGCGGCGCGAGCGTAATCCGCGGTTTTTGAGAGATCGTCCGTTTCGGCGGCTTCGGTAAGCGGAATGCTCATTTTTAAATCGACAAAGAACCACTGCCCTTCCCGGTTTTCTTTTTCAAAAACGCCGTGGTAGCCGTAAGCTTTAATTTTGCGGACAAAGATTTCGTCAGTTCGTGTATTCATTTATTCTATACAAAAAATCAGGAAAGCTCGCGAACTTCATCAATCGGAATTTGCGTGCGGAACCATTTGCGTTGCTTAGCGGCAAGTTGACGGGTAGAAAGTGCCACGGATTCGGCAAGTGCGGAAACACCGCCCGGCTCTCCGCCGGAGAGCCACGCGAGCGTTTCGCGGTAGCCGATGGCGTTTCCGGCGGGCGTTCCCGCGCGAAGCGCTCCTACGGCGACAAGGGCGCGCACTTCGTCGAGCAACCCTTCGGCAAACATTTTTTTTGTCCGCAACTCGATACGCCGGTTTAAGTCTTCTTTTTCGCGGGAAAGCAAAATCGTGTGTTTTGAGTGCGCGGCGAAAACGCATTCCCGCGCGTCAAATTCCGCCTTCAGATCAGACAGTGTTTTTCCGGAAGCGAGGCAGCGCTCCAAGCCCTTGGCGATGCGACGCGGATTTTCCCAATCAAAATTTTCCGGAGCGGCGCGTCCGTCGTCGTTTATTTCCCGCAGTTTTTTTTCGGCGAAAGCATTCCCGCAGGCAAGGATTTCTGCCACGCGTTCCCGCACGGAATTCGGAATTTCCAAATCATCCGTAACGGGCGAAAAAAATGATTTCAGATAAAAACCGCTTCCGCCGCTGACGAGCACATTTTTTCCTCGGGAAAAAATATCGGCAACGGTTTTTTGCGCGTATTCAACGTAATCTCCGACGGAAAAATTTTCGCCGGGAGAAACCAAATCCAAACCGTGGTGAGGCACGCGGGAACGCTCTGCCGGTGTCGGCTTTGCCGTCCCGATGTCCATTCCGCGATAAACCGTTGTTGAGTCGCAACAGAGAATTTCCGCATTATTTTCTTCGGCGAACGCGAGGGAAAGTTCGGTTTTCCCGACTGCCGTCGTTCCCGTAATAATGAAAATTTTGTTTTTTAACACAGAAAAAACGGCTGTGTTAACGTCCACGTTTAAAGAACGTAATACATGACGATGGCGTAGCCGACGGGCGCGACGAAAATCAGCGAGTCGAGCAAATCCAACGCGCCGCCGATGCCGGGAATTGTCGCGCCGGAATCCTTGTCGCCTGCCTGACGTTTAAACGCGCTTTCGACGAGGTCTGAAACCACGCTCGTTGCCGAAATAGGCAGTGCGCAAAGAGCCGCCTCAAGCGGAGAAAATGTAATCGTCCAAACACCGAAACTGTTGAACGCATAAACCAAGCCGGCACTTCCGAGCATCGAGAGAGCCAGTCCGCCGAAAACGCCTTCCCAACTTTTGTTCGGACTGACGGAAGGAGCGAGTTTGTGCTTCCCGAATTTGCATCCGAAGAGCAAGCCGCCGATGTCCGTAAATTTTGCCGCGAGCACAATCCACACGCAAAGCAACACGCCGTCCATGCCTTTGAGTCCGGCAAGCAAGGCGTAGAAGCTAACCATGAGCGGAATATAAAGCACACCGAAAAGCGTAGAAAGCCCCTTCAGCCATCCCGGTATTTTCTGTTTCGCCATTAGGTAAATTCCGAAGAAGAAAACGAGTGCCGCAACCCAGATCAGCACGGGAACGCGCAGTTCCGTTCCCGCCGGGTCCTTTTCCGACGCGTAGTAAAAAAACGGAACGAGAGCGGTGCCGAGAATCAGCCCGAGCACAATGCGCGGAGATCCGCCGAAATGCTCGGCAAGCTTGTAAAATTCATAAAGAGCGAGCGTGGAAACAAGCGTCATCAACGCAATTGCCCCGTAAATTTTTCCGAAATAAACAACACAAAAAAGCAAAACAAAAAGAGCCAATGTGCTCACACAACGGCGCGCAAAACTGTGGCTTTTAAAATATTCGGAAATTTTGAGGATAAGCGTTTTCGGATTCATGGGGCGAGAGTGTAGAACATTTCCCGCGTTCCCGCGAACAGAAAAACGCTCGACGTTTTTAAAATAAAACGCTTCACTGCCTTCCATGTCCGTCTCTTCCTTCTCGCATCCGCCCTGCGTTGCGGAAATCCAGGGGCTCTTCGGGCCCGTTTCGCTTTCCGAGCGCGTTTTCCAAAAAATCTGGCATCGCGGGGATTTCCGCACGCATGCGCTCCGAACCTGCTCCGGAAAGCCACTCGAAATCATTTCCCGCGGCAGGTGGAACAAGCTCGCCGGACCGGATTTCCTCGACGCAGAACTCCGCATCGACGGGAAAAGCGTTTTCGGTGACATCGAATTTCACTTTTACGCGGAAGACTGGCTTGCGCACGCGCACGACAAAAATCCGGATTTCGGAAACGTCGTTCTTCACGTTCTTTTATTTCCTCCGAAAAAAAACTTCCCACAGGAAAATGCCCGCGGGAACGCAATGGAAACGTTTCTGCTGCTCCCGCATCTGACCGTTGATCTCGAAGAATACGCCTCCGCCGACGCACTCGCCGCCCTTGAAGGACGCGCCGAAGCCGACGCCGCGCTCGAAGTTTTACTTTCTCAAACGCCTGCCGAGCGAGACGCGCTACTCGAAAAATGCGCGCGGGAACGCTACCTACAAAAAGTGCGTTTCATGAAAATGCGCTTGGAAAAATCTTCGTGGGAACAGGCTTTGCACGAAATCTTTCTCGAAACACTGGGGCTGCGGCGCAACCGGACGGCGATGTCGCGGCTTGCGTTGAAATTTTCTCCCTCGGCAATGTTGCTCGCCGGAGCGGAAAGCCTTTTCAAGATCGCGGAGGGCACGTGGCAACTTTCCGGCGTGCGCCCGGCAAACCACCCGCGTTCCCGCCTCGCGCAATATTTGAAACTTCTTGAAAAAAAACCGTCGTGGATGAGCAGTCTGCTCGAGTTTTCGCGAAAACTTCCGGCGGAACTTCCGTTTTCGCCGGACGGGAGAAAACTCCGTTCCCGCGAAAAACTCTCCGCCCTGCACCGTTTTTTGTCGGAAGAAATTTTTGCCGGAACAATCGGCGGCACGCGTTTTGAAACGCTCATGTGCGACGCCGTTTTGCCCTTAATCGCAGCCCGAAGCGGAAAAGATTTTTTCACCTTGTGGTTTCACTGGTTTATCGGAGATGCTCCGGCAAAAGTTTTGCCCATACTCCGCTCCGCAAATCTTATCTCACGGGAACGCCCGCTTTGTAACGGATACTTTCAGGCTATTCTACAGATTTTTCTCACAAGAAAATAAGCGTTCCTCTCAAAAAAATGTAGCGGCTCAAAGCTCACGACAACGCACGTCGCTATGCCGCAATCGTTAATTGCCAAGCCGCGATTTAGAGAATACTCTGCTCCTTCATGAATTTCTCCGAAAAAATGCTCGAATGCTCCGCACGCATCGAAAACGCGATTTTGAAGTGGACGCCCGACGAAAATGAACGCCCGAGTGAGCTTCATCGTGCCATGCGCTACAGTCTTTGTGCCGGCGGGAAACGCATTCGCCCGGCACTGCTCATCGCCGCCGGAGAAGTTTTTCCCTCCGGCGCAGATTTGCTTCCCGCCGGAGTCGCCCTCGAGTGCCTCCACACATATACGCTCATTCATGACGATTTACCCTGCATGGATAACTCGGATTTGCGGCGCGGGCGCCCCAGTTGCCACAAACAGTTCAGCGAAGACCTCGCCCTCCTCGCCGGAGACGCCCTCCTCACGCACGCTTTCGAACTTCTCTCGCGCGCTTACGCGGGAACGCCGGAAATCGCCCTCTCCCTTGTTCGAGACCTCGCCGATGCCGCCGGATCCCGACGCCTTATCGGCGGACAAGTGGAAGACACCATCGGCGAACGAGGAGAAATCACACCCGAACGCCTCGATTTTATCCATAAAAACAAAACTGCCGCGCTCCTCGAAGCAGCACTCACGATGGGATTCCGGCTCGGAGCCCAAGGCGGGAACGCCCAAATTTTGGAAAAAGCTAAAGAGATCGGATACTGCACGGGAATCGCCTTTCAAATCGTCGATGACATTCTCGACCAAACAAGCGATGCGGAAACCATGGGCAAACCCGTTCAAGCCGATAAAGCCAACCGGAAACTCACCTATCCGGGACTCCACGGTTTGGAGAATTCCCGTAAACGCGCCGACGAGCTCACGGCACGCGCACTCACGCTTTGCGAGGAAATCGGAGGCAACAACGGATTCCTGACAGAACTCGTCCGCACTCTCGCTACGCGAAAAAATTAAAAATCAAAGCGCACGGGTAAAGCCTCCCTTCCCTCCGCCTCTCCAAAACGTTCCCGCAGTTGACTAAATGCAGAAAATCTACATTCTTTCTGCATCTCATTTTTTTAGGCTATGGCAGTGGAACTTAAAGACACCTTGAATCTCCCCGTAACGGATTTCCCGATGCGGGCAAATCTCACCTCCCGCGAACCCAAGCGCATCGCGTTTTGGGAGGAAACAGACCTTTACAGCCGCCTTCAGCAAAAGAACGCGGGAACGGGAAAATCTTACATTCTCCACGACGGACCGCCGTTCACCAACGGCGACGTGCACATCGGCACCGCGCTCAACAAGCTCCTCAAGGACATCATCATGCGCTACAAAACGATGCGCGGCTTCCGCGTCCCCTACGTTCCCGGCTGGGACTGCCACGGCTTGCCGATCGAGCACAAGGTGATGAAAGAACTCCACGCCAAGGAAAAAACGCTCACGCCGCTCGAAATCCGCAAAGCCTGCGCCGAATTTTCCGAAAGCTTTATCGAAAAACAGCGCAAACAATTTAAGCGCCTCGGCATCCTCGCCGACTGGGCAGCGGAATACAAAACGAAAAATCCCGCCTACGAAGCCGACATCGTCCGCACCTTCGCAAACATGGTCGCGAACGATTTGATTTACCGCAGCAAAAAGCCGGTTTACTGGTCAATTCCCTGCAAAACCGCGCTCGCCGAAGCCGAAATCGAATACAAAAACCACTCCTCGCCGTCTATCTGGGTCGCGTTCCAGCAAATCGACGCGCCGGAAAAGAATTTTGTCATCTGGACAACGACTCCGTGGACGATTCCCGCAAACATGGCTGTCGCCGTGCATCCGGAACTTGAATACGTCGAAATTTCCCACGCCGGAAAAATTTACATCGTTGCCGACGCTCTCGCGGAAAAATTCATCGCCGATTGCGGCTTGGAAGGCGCGGTGCGCGGCGCGAAAGTCCTCGGAAAAACCCTCGAAGGCATTCAAACGCAACATCCGATTTGCGCGCGCACTTCGCCCGTCGTTTGCGCCGATTACATCACGACCGACGCGGGAACGGGCTGCGTTCACACCGCCGGCGGGCACGGGCTTGAAGACTACCAAACCTGCCTGCGCTACGGCATCGAAATTTATTGTCCGGTCAACGACGAAGGCGTTTACGCCAATGACGGTCGCGTTCCCGCGTCGCTCGTCGGTATCTCCGTTTTGGATACAAATGGGAAATGCCCGGCAAACATCGAAGTTTTGAAACTGCTCGAAGCTTCGGGCAAGCTTTTAAAAGTCGCGAAAATCGACCACCAATACCCGCACTGCTGGCGCTCGAAAACGCCGGTGATTTTCCGCGCCATGGACCAATGGTTCGTCGCGCTCGACAAAAACGGTATGCGCGCCAAGGCGCTTGCCCAAATCGGCGACGTTTCCTGGATTCCCGCCAGCGGCGAAAATCGCATTCGCGCCGCCGTTGAAGGTCGCCCGGACTGGTGTATTTCCCGCCAACGCTCCTGGGGCGTGCCGATTCCGGTTTTCTACGACGCGGACACGCGCGAAGCGTTTCTCGATGCAAACGTTATCAACGGTATCGCAGACAAAATCGCCGTCGCGGGAACCGATATTTGGTTTGAAAAATCCCCGGCGGAACTGCTCGCAGGAATTGATGTTCCCGCCAACTGGCCGGCGCCGGAAAAACTCGTCGCGGGAACGGACACGCTCGACGTTTGGATCGATTCCGGTTCGTCTTCCGCCGCTGTCTTGAAGCGCAACGCGGACCTCGCGTTCCCGGCGGACTTGTATCTCGAAGGTTCCGACCAGCACCGCGGCTGGTTCCAATCTTCGCTGTGGACGAGCGTTATTAATTTCGGCTGCGCACCGTATAAAAAAGTCATCACGCACGGATTTGTCGTCAACGAAGGCACGCGCCAGAAAATTTCCAAGTCCGACGGCAAGCCGCAAACCGCCGACGGCTACGTTTCCAAATACGGAGCCGACATCGTTCGCCTTTGGATCGCTTCGGAAAATTATCAGAACGATATTCCGCTTTCCGACGGCATTCTCGACGCGACGGCAACGCAGTATCGCAACATTCGCAACACGCTCCGTTACCAACTTTCGAATCTTTACGATTTCGATCCCGCGAAAGACGCCGTTCCGTTTGCGGAGCTGACGCTGATCGATAAGTGGGCGCTCACGAAATTCTTCCGCCTTCTCGCCGACGTTACCGCGAATTACGAAAACTGCGAATTCCACAAAGCCTACGCCGCCATCGCCGCGTTTACCGTGGAAACGCTTTCGGCAACCTATCACAACATTCTCAAAGACCGCCTTTACACCTACGCCGCGAACTCGCGGGAACGCCGTTCGTCGCAAACCGCGATTTACACGATTTTCACGGCTTACGTCAAAATGCTCGCGCCGATGCTTCCGTTTACGACGGACGAAGCGTGGGGATTTTTCACGGCGAAAAACGAATACGCGAAGGATTCCGTTCTTTTGCAGGATTGGCCGCAGGTAAATCCGGAATGCGTTTTCGAGGAAGAAGCGGCGGAATTCGACGCGTTGCTCAAAGTGCTCGACAACGTGAATCTGAAGCTCGACGCGCTTCGCTCTGCGAAAGTCATCGGGCAATCGCTCGAAGCCGTGCTCACGATTTCCGGCGATCCCGCCGATGCAACCTTCGCGCTTTTGAAAAAGCACGCCGCCTTGCTCGCGGAAACCTTTATCGTCTCGGAAGTGCGCCTCTCCGACGCACCTGCGGGAACGCCGCTCTCTGTCGAAGCCGTCAAAGCGGAAACGCTCGGCTACGTCCGTTGCCCGCGCTCGTGGCGCTGGCTTCCGGAACTCGTCGACGCGGGAACGTTCGGCAAAGTTTCCGCGCGCTGCCGCGACGCTCTTAAGGAGAAATTCCCGAACGAAGTTTAATCCGAATTTATCCGATAACGTTTTAATTTTTTTTCAGATGGCAACCCAATCTAACCCAAAAACTGCCAAGAAAAAAGCTACGGCAAAAAAAACGGATTCTGTGCAGAAAAAGTCTGCCGCGAAAAAACCGGTTACCGTCGTAAAAGCAACTCCGGCAAAAAAATCTGCCGAAGAAAAGAAACTTTCGGCTTCGCTTAAATCTGCCGCAAAGAAAGAGAAAAAAACACCCGCTACGAAGTCAAAAAAAGCTAAAATCGAAGCGCCGAAAAATTCTCTCGCCGACATTGTTGTCCGCCGCGACGCAGAAACCGTGCAAACAAAAGTCATTACGCGCCGCCGCGGACTTATCGCCTATACGCCGAAAGAATTAGAGCTGATGTTCCTGCGCCGCGGAGCCGAAAACATCAATCTTTTCAATCCTGCGACTGCGGAAAAAGTGCAAACAAAACCCGTTCCCGCAACGCGCCAAATTTTGAAGGAACTTCCGAAGGCAAAACCGCGGAAAGTCGGAGCCGTTTCTCTTGATGAACTTTTCGGCTACAATCCCTTTGCCAAAGACAGCGTTTCCGCCGAGGAAAAAATGATTCCGGCGAAATGGATGAGGTATTACAAAAAACTCACCACGCTCAAAGTCGCGATTCAAAAGGAGATCGACGAACATTCGCAAAACGCGTTCAGCCGCCAAGGAAAAGAAGACACCGGCGACCTTTCCGCCTCTTACAGCCAACACACGGCGGACATCGACAACGAAGCGTTCACGCGTGATTGCGCGCTGAGCCTGCTCGCCGGGAAACAGCAGGAACTCGCCGAAATCAACATCGCCATCGAGCGCATGAAAAAAGGCACTTACGGCGTTTGTGAAATCACCGGAAAACCGATTCCGGCGGAGAGACTCCGCGACGTGCCCTTCACACGCTACTCCATCGAAGGAAAAATCGAAGCAGAAAAACAACGCGCCGCCGCCGCACGCCGCCGCCGCGCGAATGCCGCGACCGATATCGCCTCCGTTACCGACCTTGAAAACGACGTGCCGATTGTTTTCAACGACGATGATGATGCCGATCGCAAAAAAACGACCACTGCCGATCCGGAAGCCGAAAGCGAAGCAAAGTAGAGTTGTAAAAATCTCTCACGGAGCCGCAAAGATAATCAAAACGTGTATTTTTGCAAAAGAACAGGCATTCCGCCTGTTCTTTTTCTAACTCCGGTCGCTTGCGATATATAACGATACGTTAAAAAAGAAATCCTCCCCGAAGAACGCGTTCCCGCGCAAAGCAGGACCGGGTTCTTGGAAGATTTCTAAACAAAAACGCCTGCCGGAATCCGTGCCGCAATTTTTCAACAATTTGGTTTTTTCGTTGCCAGGAGTTTGGAGGCGGCGGGAACGACGAGGAGGGAAAGCACGGTTGCGGAGATAAGCCCGCCGAATTGGACGAGCGCAAGCGGGCCGAGCAGTTCGCCGCCGGGTTGGTCTATCGCGAAAATCAGCGGCAGCAAGCCCAGTTCCGTCGTCAAAGAAGTCATAATAATCGGCACGACGCGTTCGAGCGAGCCGATGCGAATTGCGTTTTCCGTATCCATTCCTTCATTACGCAAATCGCGATAACGGTTCATCAGAATCAAGCCGGAGCGCACGCCGAAACCGATAACGGTAACGAAGCCGACAATCGATGCGACGGACAGAATCGGCGCAATGTAGTGCCCGCCGCCGAAGACGGATGCAAGCGTTCCCGGCGTCGCGATGAACACTGCCGCGATCCCGCCGATGATGCAAAGCGGAATGTTCACGAGCGTTACGAGCGCGCTGCGTAGGCTTCCGAGTGCGGCGGTAAGCAGAAAAATAATTGCGATGAGAATCGCCGCGCCGAGCAGGTAAAGGCGTTGAGCGGCGGATTCCCGTGCCTGAATCGTTCCCGCGTACTCGACGGTGCAACCGAGTTCGTGCATCGCGGGATCGAGCTTTTCGCGACAGGCTTTGACGAGGTCGCCGAGGTTGGAATCCGGCGCGGGATTGCAGGAAATCATGGCTTTGCGGAGTGTGTTATCGCGCAAAATCAGATTGGTGATTTCCTCGCGGGAAACGTCGGCAGCTTCTCCGAGGCGGACGGCTCGTCCGTTCGTGCCGATGAGTTCGAGATTGCGCACGTCGTCGACGGACATGCGCAACTCGGGAGCGAGGCGCATAACGATGTTCCAGCGATCCTGATTTTTGATGACTTCGCCGAGCTTTGCGCCGTTGATTGCGGTGGAAACCTGCTCGGCGGCTTCGGCAATCGTGAGCCCGTAAACGCCGAGAATTTCCTGGTTGTAGCGAATGCGAATCGTATCGACCATGACTTCGCGGTTGGCGCGTGCATCGGCAACTTCGGGAAGTTTTTCCAAAATTTCCTTGGCTTTGAGCGCAGCTTGGCGCAGTTGCGGCAGTTCGCTTCCGTAAATATTGATTGCCATTTCGGAGTTGGAGCCGGAAAGAGCGGCGGAAATGCGATGCGCAAGCGGATAGCCGATCATCGTGGACGTTCCCGGAATCCCTTCGATGGCGTCCTGAATTTTCGCGCGCAACTCGCGTTGGTCTTTTTTCAAATCCACGCGCACGAGAATTTCCGAGGCGGAAACGGGTTCGGCGTGTTCGTCATTTTCGGCGCGACCGGTACGCTGGGCAACGCTGATGACACCGTCGATTTTTTCCACTTTTTTTGCGCATTGGCGGGCGATGCGCTCGGTTTCGTCGAGCGAAGTTCCCGGTACGGCGTTGACGAAGACCGTGTAGCAATCTTCGTTAAACGGCGGGAGAAAACTCGCGCCGAAGGTGCTCGCCAGCCACAGCGCGCCCGCCGTGAGCACGAGCGTTCCCACGACCACGCTTTTTGCGCGGCGCAGGCAGAAATTCAGAATCGGCATGTAGAGGCGACGGATTTGGCGCACGGAAAAACTTTCCTGCGCGGCAGGGCTTGTTTCGTTTGCGGCGGGAACGGCTTGTGCGCTTTTCTTTTCGCGGAACGCGAGCGAGCAAAGCACGGGAACAACCGTTACCGCAACGACGAGCGACATCGCAAACGCGAGCATGAACGAAATGCCGAGCGGACGGAAAAATTGACCTTCCAAGCCCGAAAGGAAAAGCACCGGCGTGAATACGAGCAGAATAATCACCGATGAGTAGCCGATGGAGCCGAGAATTTCGTTTTTCGCGCCCATGAGCACGTCGAATTTCGAGCGACGTTTTTCCGGCGGAAGCGCGGCGTTTTCGGAAAGTTTTCGCCACGCAATTTCGACAAAAATAATCGCGTTGTCGACGACGTCACCGACGGCAACCGCCAAGCCGCCGAGCGTCATGATGTTGATCGCTAAATCGAACATCGGGAAAAACAGAAACGCGAAAAGTATCGAAAGCGGCATCGCGGCAAGCGTGATGAGCGCTGTGCGCACGTTCAGCAAAGTCAGGAAAATGACGAGCATGACGACAATGCCCGCCGTAAGCAGTGTTTCGGCACCGTTGGCAAGCGAAAGCTCGATGAAGTCGGATTGGCGGTAGGCGTCGACGTGGAGCTCCATGCCGGCGGGAAGCTGGCTCGCGGAAAATTCTTTGACGGCGCGGTCGACGGCTTGTGTCAGCTTCTGCGTGTTGGCGCCGGGCACTTTTTGCACGGAAAGCACAATCGCATCGGTTCCCATAAAGCCGGCGTTCCCGCGCCGCGGAGCGCCGTCGATTTTGACTTCGGCAAGGTCTTCGATTTTTACCGTTCCCGAGGCGTGCGCGGGAACGAGCGAGCGGCGGATTTGCTCAAGCGTTTCAACGCGGGAATCCTGTTGGAGCGGAAGTTCCAGCCCGGCGACATCTTCGAGGTAGCCGGCAGGCTCGGCTGAACCGGCGGCGGCAACGGCGGCTTTCAAATCGTCAATCGAAACATTTGCCTGACGCAAGCGCGCGGGATCGTAAACGATTTGATATTCCGGCAAACGCCCGCCGAGCACGGTAACCTGCCCGACGCCGGGAATCGCGAGCAGGCGATTTCGCAAGCGATATTCCGCAAGCTGGCGCATGTCGAGCAGACGCTGATTTTTCTCTTCGGCGGAAAGTTTTTCAAACGAGGCATCCGGTGTGAGCGCGATAAGCATGATTTCGCCCGTGACGGAAACAATCGGTGCAAGTTCGACGTCAACATTTTCCGGGAGCGATGAGCGCACGCTCGCGAGGCGTTCCGTGACGATTTGGCGAGCAAGGTAAATATCTGTGTCCCAATCGAAATCCACCCAGACAAATGAGAGTCCGCCGCCGGACGAAGAGCGCACTTCCTTTACGCCCGCCGTGCCGTTCATCGCGGATTCGACGGGAATCGTGATGTAGCGTTCGACTTCTTCCGCCGTCAGCCCGCCGGCTTCGGTTTGAATCGTTACGCGCGGCACGCGCAATTCCGGAAACACGTCGACCGGTGTATTTTTCAAAACAAAAAGCGATGCGGCGACGAGCAGAAGCGTCAGCAGGACCACGGTCCAGCGCTTCCGTAAACAAAATGCAATCAGTGAATCCATCATGGGAAAAAATTTATTTTTTTATCGAAAAATGGTTGAGAGAGGAGAGCTGAGGGCTGAGAGGCAAATGTTTTTAAAGAATTAAAAACCCGGGAACGGGAAATTTCTGACTTCTCATTTTTATCCGGTAATGCCTCTCAGCTCTTAGCTTTCCTTAGTGTTCTCCTTCGTGGAATTTGCCGTCGGCGTGAAAGTGTCCGGCGGTTTTGCGTTTGGGCGCGTTCCCGTCTGCGGGAAGGACGTATTTCAATTCGTATCCGCCTTTGGATACAACATTTTCTCCGGCGTGAATGTCTGAAACGGGTGTCATGCCGCGGCGCGACGGGAGCGTTTTGACTTTGCGCGCGGTGAATTTGTTCGGATCGTTCGGATCGCAGACGAAGACGACGTCGTCGACGCCGACTTTGATGACGGCACTGTTCGGCACGAGAACGAATTTCCCCTGCGTGGTTTCGGGAATGAAAACGTCGAGGCGGGCAACTTGCCCGGGGAAAATTTTCTCCGGCAGATTTTCGGGAACGAAATAAATCGTGCGCGCCTGCGTGGTTTCGTCGATTTGCGAGGCGATGCGCAGCGTTCCCGCGAGGCGCAATGTCTGTTTAGCGAGAGAAATGACGAGCTCGGCGGCAGCGTTTGAAAAATCGTCGTTCCCGAACGCGACGCCCTTAAATTCGAGCGGAGCGGATTTGATGAGCGAAAGTGCGCTTTGCCCGCGTTCGCCCCAAGCGCCTTCGTTGAGATCGAGGCTTTGGACGGTGGCGGGATTTTTCGCAAAAACGGTGAGTGTGCCGTCGGAGAAATTCGCGCCCGCCGTTGCTTGTTTCCAAAGGGCGCGGGAACGTTCGGCGGCGATTTCGAGGGAAACGATTTCGGCTTCCTTGAAACGCGCTTCGTTTTCGAGTTCGCTGTTTTTCACACCGATTTCGGCAAGGCGGGAAAGGCGGAGTTTGAGCGATTCGAGTTCGGCGCGGGAACGGGAAAGGGCGGCGTCGGCATCTTTCATGTTGGCGGACATTTCGACGAGTTCCGGCGAGGAAACGGCGTAGAGCGGCGTTCCCGCGTCGACTTTTTGTCCGGGACGCACGAAAAAGCGGACGCTTCCGTTGGCGGTAAGCGCGGAGGTTTCGACGGCGGCGGGCGGAATCAGCATTTGCCCGTAATAAGATTTGGAGGAAACGACGGGCGCGGCGGAAACTTTTTCCGTTTCCATCGCGACGGATTGGCGCGCGCGCTCGGAAATCGTGATAACGGTTTCGTGGTGCGAATGCGCGTGAGAATCGTGCGCGTGGGCTTCGTGGGAATGAACGTGTGTGTGGTCGCTGTGTGTGTTCCTGTCGCAAGCGGCGTGGGTTGCGTGCGCGTGATTGTGCTCTTCACGGGAATGTGCAGCATGCGCGTGCGAGCAGTTTTCCCCGTGAACGTGTTCATGCGTTTCGTGTGAAGTTTTTTCGTCGTGGCTGTGCTCACAATTTTCGCCGTGCAGATGAGCGTGTTCTTCTTCATGCGCGTGTGAGCAATTTTCGCCGTGCTCATTGTGATGATGTTCTTCGGCGATTGCGGGAACGCTCCAAGCGACGGCGGCGAAGAGAAGTGCGGAAATTTTGAAAAGATTTTTTTGTTTCATGAGAATTATATTTTTTGGTGAATAATTAAGTAAGCCCTCTAAGCTCTCAGCCTTCAGCCCTCATTTTTGTTAATCTTCAGAGCCAAAATCCGAATGCGGGTTTTGAGGTAATCGCCGTAGGCGTCGCAGGCGGCGAGCTCGGCGGCAAAATGCTGTTGCGCGGCTTCGGAAAGCACGGTCGGGAGCGCTTCTCCGATTTCGATTTCGGCGTAAATTTTTTGGGTGCGTTCCCGGAATTTTTCCGTGCGAACGATTTGTTCGCGGCAATGCGTTTCGGCGATTTTTTGTTCGCGTTCGAGATGGCGCAAGGTGTGAACCTGTTCCTGCCAAAGCGTCATCGCGTCGAGTCGGGCAAGGGCGCGGTCGCCTTTAGCGGCGGCGATTCCGACGCGGTTGCGATTCCACACGGGAAGATTGAAGCCGATGCCGAGCGTGAGCGAATCTTCGAAGCTGTCGTTCCCGTCGAGCTCGTAGCTCGTGCCGAGCGAGAGCTCCGGATACTGGCGGCGGATTTCCGTTTTGAGCGCGGTTTCGCTTGCGTCGTAGTTTGCGAGCGCGGCGCGGATTTTCGGGAGCTCGGCAAGTTTTTCCGGTGCGGGCGAGGCTACGGGCGCGGGAATTTCCGGCGAGAGTTTCGCGTCGAGCTTGAGTTCGAGCGCGATGCGCGGCGCGAGCCCGAGTTTTTGAACGATGCGGGAATGCAGTTCGAGCGCGGCGGAATCGAGCGCGCGTTTTTCCAAAATAACGGAATTGTAGCGATCGCTTTCCTTTTGCATTTCTCCGGCGGAAATTTCCCCGATGGCAAAAAGTTTTTCCAAGCGGGATTTTTCTTCAGCGACTTTCGCGAGATAATTTTCGGTCAATTTGCTTTTTGCGGCAACGACGGCGTAATCAATCCAAAGCTCGGCGAGCGCGCTTCGGAAGTCGAACTCCGCCTGAACGAGCGTCCAGTAATCGGCTTCGGCGTAGTGCGCGGCGGCTTCTTCCGCCAAGCCCGGAAGCCCGGTTACGGGAACGCTCAGCCCGACGCCCGGCGTGTAAGCCCAAGGTTGCGCGCCCGTGTTGAGCACGCGTTTGAGGTCGAACGAAACGGACGGGTCTTCCCACCAGCCGGATTGTTTTTCTACGTCGCGGCTTTTGGCGAGTTGCAGGCGCGCGCGGTTCAGCTCGGGATTGAACGCGAGCCCGAGCGTTTGCGCATCGGCGAAACTGAGCTGCGGGAACGCTTCCAGTGCCTTTTCGGAAGCCTCCACCCACGCGAGCGTTTCTTTTTCGAGCCTTATCGGATTCGCCTCGTAGCTCACGCACGACGCAAGAGGAAGCGTTGCTCCGAGTAGAATTAAAAGTTTTTTTGTTGGCATTTTTCTAAGAATAAAAAGTGAAGAATTAGAAACGGGAACAGAACGGAAAGCGAAAATGAGAAGGCATTCTCGCTTCCGTTTTCGATTTTAGCTTGCGCTGATGCGCACTATGCCAAGAGAGGGCGCGTTCCCGTCGCGACGGGAGATTGCAAAAGAATTTGCCGCGAGTCAGGCGGCGGGGGCGGAGCTTCTTCCGTTGTTGAAAGGAGGCGGATTTCGGAGAAGCTTTCAAAAAATGTGCAGAGAAAAACAAATGTCGGAACGGGAATGCTTGTGGAGGTCTTTCCGGACGAGAGGTCGTCGTCCAATTCAACCGTCATATGCTCGTGCGGAGTTTCCGGAGGGTGGGTTTTGCCGCATTCCCGATGCGTGTCGTCGTGCAGTATGTTCGTGAACTCGCAGGGGTGCGTTCCCGCGAGAGAAAGTTTTCCTCCCGCAACGCAAATATCCAACGCAGCCGTGTTGCCGACAAGCATCAGCACAAAGGCGAGGATAAGAGCTATGTTTCGGAGGAAAGACATGAAAGCGGCGATATTAGCGGGATTTTTTCAGAAATTCGGTAAGCTCGTCGAGCAGGCGCGTATCCTGTTTTTCGAGGGATTCCCGAATGCAACCTTTGAGATGGTCGTTCAAAACTTCCGTCCACACACCGCGCAAGGCACCTGTAACAGAGCTTGTGAGGCGTAGGACGTCAATGCAGTCGCGGTCGTCAGCGATCATCTGTTGAAGCGCTCGCGTTTGTCCCTCAATACGACGCAATCGCGAGATGAGTTTTCGTTTAACATCATCCGTATGGCAGTGCGCTTTCGAGGAACGATCAGAGGTATTCATACGCTTTATGAAAAATAGGGGTACCCTCTATATTTTTTACTGTCAACGCTTTTTTTTCAAAACGTAGGGTTTTCGTGGCAAAATTAATGAGCCCCTGCTCCCGGCGAGCCGACTTCGTTTTTTTGCTCATTCGGGTCGCAGCGGCGTCCTTCCATGTTATCAGATCAAGGCAACGTTTACGGAGTAACCTTGCCGTCGGGCGAAAATTCCGTCCGGTTTTCACCGAATACGGGAACACATCGGATCCGGTTCAGCACCCATCCGCCCTCTTCCGCCGCAACTTTCTATTTGCGGGAACGCGTTTTTTTTCTGAAAATCCGAACCATGGCTACGGAACTTATTCTTGCGGTTGACCTTGACGACAAAGACGTTGCAAAAAAATTCCTTGCTCCGCTTTGCGGCGAATTATCATGGGTAAAAATCGGCCTGCAAATGTTTTTAAAATACGGGCCCGGCATCGTTGACGAATTTGCCGATGCCGGCTTTAACGTTTTCCTCGATTTAAAACTTCACGACATTCCGAATACTGTCGCCTCCGCAATAAAAAGTCTCCGTGGGAGACCTTGCGGCATGCTCACGATTCATACGCTCGGCGGCGCGGAAATGATGCGCAGAGCAATGGAGGCGGCGGCAGATGCGCTCCCGCAAACGCGCCTGCTCGGCGTTACGGTGCTCACGTCGATGGACGAAGCACAGCTTTCCGGCATCGGAGTTTCACGCGCGCCGATGCAGCAGGTGGAAGTTTTGGCGAAGCTTGCCGCCGAGTCCGGAATGCGGGGCTTGGTTTGCTCTCCGCTCGAATTGCCCTGCCTAAGAAGCTTCCTCGGAGAAGAAATCGCGTTGGTAACGCCGGGAATACGCCCGCGCACGGCAGCACTTGATGACCAAAGCCGCGTGATGACCCCGGCGGACGCCGCCAAATCCGGCGCGAGCTACATCGTTGTCGGACGCCCGATTTTAAAGGCGGACGATCCCGTCGCCGCCACGCGCATGATACAGCAGGAATTACGGTAAAAGTCTTTACTCGCAGTTCGGACGGGCACAAAGACCGGAAAACGGTTCCGGCGGAAATTCTTTTTCCGCCAGCGTTCCCGCGAGTAAAAATTTTTCCGAAATACGGAAAATTTCCGTTGGTGTTCCCGCGCGGCGCACGGCGTGCAAGAACGCACCTTCGGGATCAATTCCGGTTCCGATAAAATTCAAAAACTTTTTCATTCTCGCGGCTATGCGCGCCGCAGAAACCGTCGGATCGGCAACGCAGGTTTCCAATTCGCGGATGTATTCGAATACGTCTCCGAGTTTGGGTTTAAAAATTTCCTCATCGGGCGTTCCTGCAAACATTTCGCGCAAGCAGCGGAAAATCCACGGATTGCGCACGGCGTGGCGCCCGCACATCAGCCCGGCGCAACACGTTTGCGCAAGCACCGACCGGGCTTTTCCAACGGAGGAAATTTCTCCGTTGGCAACCACAGGACAAGGGGATTTTTTCACGGAATCGGCAATCGCGGCATAATCAACCGGCGCGCGATAAAGTCCGCGAACGGTGCGCCCGTGCACGGCGATCAAATCCGCCCGGTTTTCCCGCGCAATCTCCAAAAGGCGCGGGAACGGTGACGCGTCATCGAAGCCGAGGCGACATTTTATCGTGAAAAGTTTTCCGTGTTCGTCACAAACGCGACGCAAAGCCGCCAAAATTTCCGAGACTTTCGGCAAATCCCGCAAAAGCCCGCCGCCGACATTTTTTCGGAAAATTTTCGGCATCGGGCATCCGAGATTGATGTCGATTCCGGCAACGGTTTTCTCGTAGCGTGAAAGCACGGCATCTGCCACGCGCACTAAGGCGGGAACGTCTTCGCCGATAAGTTGCACCAAAAGCGGCGTTCCCGTTTCGGGCAATGTTTTTTCCGCACACTCCGCAACGGAGTCGTCAATTTGCGAAGTCGCGTTCACGCGAAGGAATTCGGTAACGAAAAAATCCGGTGCGCCGCGCCGTGCCAACATCCGCATGAACGGGAGCGTTGTCATGTCCTGCATCGGTGCAAGCATTGTAAAGCCGCCGGCGGGGAATGCGGGAACGCTATCGGAACGTGTGGTGCTCATTTCAAATCAAGCGCGAAGATGCGGATCTCCGCGGCGGAGTTTTTCCAAAATCGAGCCTGCGTCTTCACAGAGCTCAATAAGTTTTTTCGAAACCAAAACGGGCGCGCGCACGGCAAATGCAAGTGCCAGCGCATCGGACGGGCGAGCGTCAAGCTCGATGAACTTTTCCCCGAGTTCGTTTTTCATTTCCAAAGAAATGACGGAAAAATACACGCCGTCCTTCACGTCCGTGAGCGCAACGCCGGCAATTTTTGCGCCGACGGCAACGCACATGTCAAAAAGCAATTCGTGCGTCATCGGACGAGGATTTCGCTTGCCCTCCTGAGCCTGCTGCAAACGTTCGCCGATCCCGCGCTCCGTCTGCATGACGAAAGTTTTCTGCGGGCACTCGACGAAGATTGCGGAACTATCCGCCATATCAAAGAAATGGTATCCGGTAGGTTTTATCCAATCTGTATTCATGTTGGCGATTAATATTAGGCGATTAACGGCGTTAGGCACGCGGATGCGCTTTTTTGTAAGCAGATTTCAGCCGCGCAAGCGTAACGTGCGTATAAATCTGCGTGGTGGAAAGGTTCGCGTGCCCGAGTTGTTCCTGCACGGTGCGCAAGTCCGCCTCGTGGTCGAGCATGTGTGTTGCGCAGGAATGGCGAAGCTTGTGCGGCGTAATATCCATCGGCAATCCGGCAAGAGCGAGGTATTTTTTGAGCCATTTCTGAAGCGTTCCCGGAGAAAGCGGCTTGCCGGCGTTCCCGTGAAAAAGCGGCGCGTTCCGCGAAGTTTCGCCGAGAAAAACTCTCAGTTTCTCCAATGCTTCCAGCGCGACTTCGCCGACGGGAACGACGCGAGTTTTTCCGCCTTTTCCCAGCACGCGAAGCGTTCCCGCGGCAAAATCCACTGCGCCGAGCGTCAGCCCGCAAAGTTCGCTGATACGCAATCCGCCGCCGTAAAGCACTTCCAGTGCCGCGCTGTCGCGCAAATACTGAGCTTCGGAGATCAACCCGTCTTCAAACGCTTGGCGGGGCATCGCCAGCAATTCGCCCGTTTGCTTTTCGGTCAGAAACTTGGGGAGCGATTTCGAAAGCTTCGGCAAAACGATTCCCGTCAACGGAGAATTTTCCAGCTCTTTCCGCCGCCGCAGCCAGCGAAAAAACGTGCGTAGCGCGGAAACGCGATTGTGCAAAGTGCGTCGTGACAGTGCGGCGTTCCCGCGCTGGCGCTCAATGATGAAATCCCGCAACTGGCGGCGAGTCAGCCTTGCAAAATCTCCTCCGAACCCGAACATGCTTTTTGCCCAAAGCGAAAAATCTCTCAACGCTTCTTCGTAATTGCGAATCGTATACCGGGAAAGCCGGCGTTCGTTTTTCAGATGTTCGCAAAAAAGCATAACGGTCACCGCGCCCGGATACTCCGGCTGCGCCGCGTCTGCAAACTCGGAACTTATCGTTCTAAATCCCACGCCCGGACGGGAACGCTTTTTTCAAGTGTCCCTCAAAAAAAGATTAATCTTTCGAACCGTGTTCTGCCGTTACCGTAATCGTAATGCCGCCGCGCGCGCCGAACTCGCCGACAACTTGGCACCATACGGGGTCGAGCGCCGCAACGAGATCATCCAAAATCTGATTCGTTACGTGTTCATGAAACGTGCCTTCGTTACGGTAGGACCAAAG
The DNA here is from genome assembly GCA_017531845.1 of Opitutales bacterium. Taxonomy (GTDB): domain Bacteria; phylum Verrucomicrobiota; class Verrucomicrobiia; order Opitutales; family UBA953; genus Spyradosoma. The sequence goes on from JAFXKI010000007.1 coordinate 300,094, forward strand.
GTAGAGTTTGAGCGATTTGGATTCCACGATTTTTTCCGCCGGAATGTAGCGTATCGTAATTGTCGCAAAATCCGGTTGTCCCGTAGCCGGGCAAACGCAGGTAAATTCTTCCGTGCGAAGTTCAACGACGTAACGGCGTTGGCGATTGTGATTCGGGAACGCTTCAAGTTTGCGTGTCGGCACATTTTTGGTTGCACCGATGGAAAGCCCTTTTAAATCTTCCGGTTGTGTAAGCATAAAGCGAGAATCTACGTTCCCGCGCCCTCTCCCGCAATCAATTAAAGCGGGGAGAAAATTTAATTTTATATTTCTTCCGGAATAAAACCCGTCTATCTTTTCCTCATGAAGTATTCCGATGCCGAAAAGCTCCTCGAACTGGGTTTAATTTCACGGGAACAGAAAGACGCGATTGTCGCACAATTAAAGCTCACGCCTTCCGCATCCCGCAACTATCTGCTGATTTCGCTTTCGAGCGTCGGAGGGCTTCTCGTGCTGACGGGAATTATTTTGCTGATTTCCGCGAACTGGGAAGCGATTCCGCCTTTGGCGAAACAAATTTCCGCCGCCGCAATCATGCTCGCGTTTTGGATTTTCGGGCTGCGGTTTATTTGCCGGAAAGAAAATCCGCGCCCGATTCTCGGCGAAGGGCTTTGCCTCGTCGGCGCGGGAACGTGGCTCGCAAACATCGCGCTTTACGGGCAGATTTACCAAATTTCCTCGGAACCGTCGAAAGCGATCGGCGCGTGGCTTCTCGGGATTTTTCTGATTCCTTGGCTCGTGCGCCTGCGCGGCGTTTTCGTGCTCTCGCTCGTCGCGGCAGGCATTTGGCTCGGACTCAAACTCGATGAAATCGACGGCGGAAGAGACGCTGTTTCCTACTTTTACTTTTTAGCGTTTTTCACGGGCGTTTCCGCGCTCGGGATTTTTGTCGGCAACCTGAAGGAAGAAACGCGGGAACGCTTTCGCGGCTATGGTCCGCTCGCGGCGTGGACAGCGTTTCCGATACTCGTCTTCATGGCGCAGATTTTTTGTTACGACGAAGTCAATTTTTACCCGAACTCGCTTTTTGCGCTCGTTCCCGCGACCGCAATTTTGCTCGCCGCGCTCCTCGTTTCTTTTTGGAAAAAGCTGAATAAGCCCGGCGTCGCCGCCGCGATTTTACTCGGCGCGGTCCCGCTCGTTCCGCTCGCTTTAAGTTATGCGGATTCGTGCAAAAATAATCTCGGGGACGATTTTCTCCACGCCGTGATGATGGGCACGCTTTTTGTTTGCGGGAGTGCCGCGATGGTGATCGGCGCACAAGTTGCGCGAAAATTCTACGTCAATCTCGGCGCGCTGATGATTTTGCTCGCCGCGCTCGCGCTTGCCGTCGAAGTTGTCGGCTCGCTCACGAGTAGCGGGTTCGCGCTGATTCTGGCGGGAACGTTCCTGCTCGTTTTCGGGTATTTTCTCGAGCGCGGTCGCCGCAAAATCACGGCAAAAATCAAAGACAGCGAACAACAGCAAGCGGAATCCGGTCTTTAAAAAATTTTAACCGTCAGCCTTTCTTTTTATGAAGTTCAGAATTTTTCTCGTCGTCCTTCTTCTCGCCGCGCAAGTCGCGGGCATCGCGTTCATGTCGGTTCTGCGGGAACGCGAATGGCGCAACAATCCGACCTTCCGCCTCCAATGCACGTCTTACGACCCGCGCGATTTTTTGCGCGGACATTATTTGCCGCTCGATTTTAAAATTTTGGACAACATTCCGTTTTCAAAATTCGACGAAGCCGCGCAAAAGCAAATTCGCGGAAAGTTCTCGCTTAAAATGGAATATGTCCTCAAAGGGAAAACGTCCTACGAATTTGCCTACGCTTACAGTTACGACAATCCGGTTCCGGAGCTTTGGCTCGTGCTCGCGCCCGTTCCCGAAACCGGACTTTGGGAAGTGGAGCGCGTAACGACTTCCGACCCGAAAATTGATTTCAACGCAAACCCGCAGGCGGGAAAAATCGCCTTGTCGCTCAAGCAAACGAAATATTGGAACATTCGCATCAGCAAGCCGCTCCCGCAAGGCGACAAAACGCTTCCCGAAAACGTTCCCGCCTTGGCGGAAAGCGCCTTGCTTTTCTCGTTTGAAAATCCCCGTATTTTTTTCCCGAACCACCGGTTTTACCTCGCAGAAGAAAAAGCCAAGGAATTTGACAAAAAATACCGCGGGAGCATGACGGACGTTTCCGCCGAGCTTTTCCTCCGCAGCGACGGCACGCCCGTCATCAAACGCCTTTTCGTCAACGGCGAAGAATTTTAGGCGCGCGAACGCCGAGACCTGAGCGTCCCCGCGCCCCGCCCTCGCCCTCAGCTCACGTTCCCGCCTCACGCGCTTCCGTGCGGGAACGTGAAATTTGTGTTTATCCGGAAGAGACTTTTTTGGTAGATTTGGCGGTTCTTATGATGTCTGCCGAGTCCAACACGCATTTCACCGTTTTGAAAACCGATCCCGCAAGCGCGGCGCGCCGTTGCGAACTGCGCACACGCCACGGGAACGTGCAAACGCCGGTTTTCATGCCTGTAGGGACGCAAGGCACGGTCAAATCGCTCACGCCCGCGCAAGTCAGAGAAACGGGCGCGCAAATCATTCTCGGCAACACTTATCACCTGAATTTACGCCCGGGACCGCAAACCGTGCGCGCACTCGGCGGCTTACACAAATTCATGGATTGGGACGGACCGATTCTGACGGATTCCGGCGGCTTCCAGGTTTTTTCCCTTTCCAAACTGAGAAAAATCACCGAAGCGGGTATCACGTTCGCATCGCACTTGGACGGGGCGCGCATCACGCTCACGCCGCGTAGCTGCCTCGACATTCAAAGCGCACTCGGCAGCGATATCGCGATGGTTTTGGATATTTGCCCGCCGTTCCCGGCGAAAAAACGCGACGTTGCCGACGCCAATCGCACAACTTTGCGCTGGGCAAACGAATTCCTCTGCCACGCGATTGACGATGGCTTCATCGCTGCCGGGCATCACGTTTTCGGCATCGTCCAAGGCGGGATCTACGACGACTTGCGCCGCGAATGCGCCGAAGCCCTTTCGCAAATGGATTTTCCCGGCTACGCCATCGGCGGCGTTTCCGTCGGCGAACCCGAGCCGGAAATGCTCCAGCAGGTTGCCGCGAGCACACCGTTTCTCCCGCATTTTAAGCCGCGCTACGTCATGGGCGTGGGCACACCGCCGCAACTTCTGAAAATGATTGCTCTCGGTGCGGACATGTTTGACTGCGTGATGCCCACGCGCCTCGCCCGCCACGGCACCGCGTTCACGCCGGACGGCACAATCAACATTAAAAACGAAAAATTCAAACTCGACGAATCACCGCTCGTTGACGGTTTGGACAATTATACCTGCCGCCGGTTTTCGCGCGCGTATCTGCGCCATCTATACGTTTCCGGCGAAATGCTCTCGTCCGTGCTTTTGAGCATTCACAACATTCATTTCTTCCAAGACCTGATGAGCCAAGCGCGGGAACACATCGAAGCGGGAGACTTCACGCCGTGGTCGCGCGAATGGATTGCCCGCTACGAATCAGGGAAGAAAGCTTAAAGAGTGAAAAAGCGGAAAAGTGGAAGAGTTAAAACCTAGCAGTTGATAGCCAACAGTTAAAACAATGTCCGAGCCTTACATTCCGCCGACGAAAAAATCGTTTTCGCTCAAAGCTCTTGCGCTTTGGGGGGAACGCCTTGCCTCGCCGCCGGTTTCGGACTGGGAAAACCGTTTCACGGATGATGCGATTTACGCCGGGCGTCGACTTTACCGCGAATCCAAAATTGCGGAAATTATCATCGGGCTCGATGATGCCGCCGTCATTTTCCGCGTAGCAAGCGCGGGAACGCCGTTTCTTCAAATTCTTTTTGATTTTGATGCCGACGGGAATATCCTTTGGCGTAGTAGCTCTTCCGCACCGCGCAAGGAATCCGCGCCCTATGCCGTTGCCGGGCTTTACGTCATCGAAGAATTTGTAGCCTCTGAATATCCGAATCTTCCGCTTTCCGCCGACGGTGAAAAAAGCGAAATAAACAAAACCGCGAAACCCAAAGAAGTGTCCGTTCCGCCGCCGGCACTGCCTGTGCGCCCGGACCGCAAGTTGTCGCTGAAATTCTCATCCGCGGAAAACGAACTTTCCTTTTCCGCCAATTGGGTCGAAGAAAAAAGCGAACGAAAAACATCCGCTCTCTCCGCCGAACAAAAAACGCTGACGGCGGGTGAACGCGAACAACTCATCCGCCTCGTTGCCGCCGCGAGAAAATCCGGATTCGCTTTCAATGCCGGACGGGATGCCTATGTTTTGGCGGGAACGCTACAGGCGACGCGCTTCGTCAACGAATTTTTCCCCGCGTGGCAAAAACGTTTCACAATCGAAAGCGGAAAAGAGCTCGCCGCATTTTCAAAATCCGTGCGCGAAATCGACGCGCGGCTTTTTCTTCGAGCCGAATCGGGAAATGCCTTCGGTCTCGAGTGGAATTTTTCGCTCGACGGGAACGCGTTCACGCAATCCGAAATTCGCACGTTGCTCAAACATCGCGGCGAGTCCGTTTTCCTGCCGGGACGCGGTATCGTTCGCCTGCGTTCGGGAACGCGCGCCGTAGCAAACGATTGGCCCGATACCGAAACGCACGGCGTTCCCGTTTACACGCTTCTCTCCCTCTTTCGTAATGGAGAAAATGATACACTCGTTCCCGACGCAAAGCTTCGCAGTTGGAGAAAAAATTTCCTGAAAGAGCCCGTCCCTCCGAAAGACCTTCCGGAATTTCTCCGTCCGTATCAAATGCGCGGAGTTGCATGGATTCGCCAAATGTTTTTGCGCGGCGCGCATCCGTTACTTGCCGACGAAATGGGGCTCGGGAAAACACTCCAAACCCTCGCTCTTCTTTCGCTCGACACCACGCCGCGCCGCCCTGCGCTCATCGTTTGCCCGGCAAGCGTTATTCCCGTATGGAAAAATGAGATACAAAAATTTTTCCCGCAACTCGGAGTTTGCGTTCTCGGGACAGACGGTACATTCAAGAGGAGAAAAACGGCAAACGGCGAGGGAACGCCGCCGCATATTTGGCTCTCAAGCTACGGCATGCTACGCATTCACGCCGAGCTTTTACCGAAAAAACGTTTTTCCTGCGCCGTTCTCGATGAAGCTCAATACATTAAAAACCCGCAGGCGAAAATGACGCACGCGTGCTTGAAAATAGCCGCAGACAGGCGGCTCGCGCTCACGGGAACGCCGATTGAAAACCGGCATCTTGATCTTTGGACGGTTTTCCGCTTCCTCATGCCGGGGCTTCTCGGCCGCCGGGCCACGCTCGAAACCGAGCTTTCCGAAGCCGACGAAATCGCCGTCGAAAAACTCAAAACGCAAATTGCGCCGTTTATTTTGCGAAGAACGAAGCAGGAAGTTGCGCGGGAACTGCCGGAAAAAGTGCAAACGGTGTTGCATTGCCCGCTCACGCCTCAACAAAAAGAGCATTACGAGCAAATCGTCCGCAACGGGCTTTCCGGGAACGAAGCTCAAGAATCCGTAAGCCGGCTTCTTTCCGACAACCCGACGAACCTGCTTACATTGCTTATGCGTTTGCGCCAGGCTGCCTGCGATCCCGCGCTTTTGCCGGGGCAAAGTGCCTTGCCTACAGAATTTTCGGGGAAAATTTCCGTGCTTCTCGAACGGCTTGAGGAAATTATCGATAATGGCGGAAAAGTCGTTGTCTTTTCCCAGTTTGTTTCCCTGCTCGATCGTGCGCGGAATGCCATTGAACAACGCTTCGCGGGAACTCCCGTCTTTACGCTCACGGGAAAAACGCTCGATCGTGCCACGCCCGTCAACGATTTTCAAACCCGCGAAGGATCGGCGATTTTCCTCGTCAGCCTGCGCGCCGGCGGCACAGGGCTCACGCTTCACAGCGCGGAATACGTTTTCCTGCTCGATCCGTGGTGGAATCCCGCCGTCGAAGAACAGGCGATTGATCGGGTTCACCGCATCGGGCAAACGCGCCGCGTATTTGTTTACCGTATGGTGGCGGCGGGAACGATTGAGGAACGTATCGAAAAACTAAAGCAAAGTAAGCGTGCGATGTTTGACACGCTCGTCGGTGCGCTTCCCGATATGTCGGATTGGGCAAGCCACTACCCTTCTCTCGAATCACTCATCGCGCTCAGCGAGTAAAATTCACGCCGACGGGAACTCGCGCATTTTTCGGATTAAAGTGCCTCGGCAAGAATTTCCTCTAAATTTTACAGCAAAACGGCATCTCGGATTCGGGAAAATCATCTCCGTTTTGCACAAGGAAATTCTCCTCTTTCAGCAAAGGATAAGAAATCAGCACGTTCCCGTTTAAATTTTCTCTGTGCATGTCTACGGCGCAAATTCGGCTATTCCCGTAAGTGCGGTAATAATACACACCCGTTTTCGTATTACAGCACGACGAGTAAATCGTGATTTCGTATCCGTTTGCGCCTACACGTACGCAGCCGCGCTGCTGAGCCACCGCCCCGAGGATATGGAAAAACTGACCGACGCTTTCCGCCTCCGAGTCTCCGCACACGGAGTTCAGTTTCGTAAACGCGGCTTTAACAAAGCGCGACGCAGAAGACAAATCGCCGGGCAAGCCCATCGCGCCCATGCCGCGACTGTAAGCCTGCAACGGAATGTCCGGACAAATTCGATTTTGCGGCGCATTCGCGGAAACTTGCATATACCCGGCAAGATTCAGCATATGAAATTCAAACGGCGGATTGTTGGTTAAAACGCCGACGGGATTTTCCGACAGTTTTAATCCGCTCGCCAAAAACTCCACGGTGAGCGATTTTTCCTCATCGGCAACCAGCCAGTGAAGCGGCGAAAGCGGAAGCTTCCCGGAGAAATTTTCGTTCAGCGCATTTGTCCGCTCCAACAAAGCGCGCGCCTCGTCCACGTTCCCGCACTGCCCGAGAATCCACGGCATCAGCTCAAACGGCGCAACATTATCCTTCGTTCTCGACATCGGCGACCAAACCGCGTTCCCGGGGAAATTTAAACCCGCCATGCCCAGACCCTTTTCGTTGACGGCGTCATAATACAACGGAAATCCGTCTGCAACGTAAGCGACACCGATAATCGCGTAATGCTCGTCCAAATTTTTCACATGACGGAATTTGAACGGATATTTGCGCGGCGTAATCGTTACGGTTTCGTCATAAGAATAATCGAGATCAAGATTTCGTCCGAAATAATGATCTTTAGTTTTAAATGAAACTGCGGTGCACATGAATTTCTCCTTTTTACACAAATAGCTTGCGTAAAAAAGCGTCATCAGTGCAGTCTTCCGCCTAAAAAAAGACGTTCCCGCCGGCGGCGAGGAGCTCGCGCAAGCGCGGCGCGATAAGCTCGACGGGAAGCCCGATGATGTTGCTGAGCGGTTCTTCGTAGGATTCGACGATGAGTTCTCCGCCCTCCTGAATGCCGTAAGCGCCGGCTTTGTCGAGCGGATTACAAATCTCGAAATAACGCGAAATCACCTCATCGGAAAGCGGTTTGAACTTCACGCGACAGGCGACGATCCTCGTTTCGCAAAATCCCGTTCCCGCGCAAACCAAGGCAACCCCCGTAAAAACAGTGTGCGCGTTCCCGCCGAGAGCGTGCAACATTTTCCGTGCTTCGCACAAATCCGCCGGTTTATTTAAAACATGATTTCCGAGAGCGACAGTCGTGTCTGCTCCAAGCACGAGTGCATCCGGGTTTTTCTCCGCAACGGCACGCGCTTTTGCCAGTGCATTTTCAAGCACCATTTCCTGCGGATTCCCGTGGGGATTTTCGTTTTCTTCCGCATCGGAAGTTTGAATTTCAAAAGAAAATCCTGCCTTGGAAAGCAGTTCACGCCGTCGCGGGGACGCGGATGCCAAGATAAATTTTTGCATCAAAAGGAAAATACTTTTCGGCGTTCGCGTCTTCGAATTCGAAGATTTCGCCTACATTTGAAATCCGGATCCGAGATAGAATTTTCGCGCTTTCTCGTCGGTCAAAATAACATCGGATGAACCTTCGACGAGAACAGTTCCCTGGTGGATGAGATAGGCGCGGTCGACGATGGAAAGTGTTTCACGGACATTGTGGTCCGTAATTAAAACGCCGATACCTTTTTGTTTCAGCGCGATGACAATTTTTTGAACATCGGCAACGGAAATCGGGTCAACGCCGCTGAACGGTTCGTCCAAGAGCATGAAACGGGGCTTTGTCGCCAGAGCACGCGCGATTTCGAGGCGGCGGCGTTCCCCGCCGGAAAGCGTGTAAGCGGGCTGCGTTGCCAGGCGCATCAAGCCGAGGTCGTTTAGCTGTGCTTCGCAATACGCTTTGCGCTCGGAGGCGGGCATTTGCATTGTTTCGACGACGGACATGACGTTTTCCCACACTGTGAGTTTGCGGAAAATCGATGCGTCCTGCGGCAAATATCCCAAGCCGCAACGCGCACGTTTCCACATCGGAAAGCTCGTAATATCGTTCCCGTCGAGCAAAACGCGACCGCGTGTCGCGGGAACGAGCCCGACAACCATGTAAAACGTCGTCGTTTTTCCGGCACCGTTCGGCCCGAGCAACCCGACAACTTCGCCCGCACGCACTTCCAAGCTCACGTCGTGTACCACTTCGCGTTTGCCGTAAACTTTGGCAAGCCCCTGCGTGGAAATGATTCCGGTGGGCGTTCCCGGGGCGGATTTTTTTTCGGAAGGAGCGGAACTCGGAGAAATTTCAGAACTCATAGCGCGAAGATATTTATTTTTTCTGAGGAAAAACTAACGCTCCGCTTGCAAGAGAGCAAGAAAACAGAATTTTTCATCGGGAAAACTCCGAGAAGCGTAAAAAAAGCTTAAAAAATGACGGCTTTGCGCATCTTTATTCATTATTCATCAAATAGCAATTTACCGATCCGGAATTTAGATTTAAGATGTGACGTCATGAGTATTCGATCTATGACGGGCTACGCTCGCGAAAACTTTTCTTTGGCGGGAACGGATTTCACGCTGGAAATTTCCGCCGTAAATCAGCGCGGGCTTGCCATTTCAGTGTTCGCGCCTTCGGAATGGATGCCTGCGGCGGAACGCCTGCTATCACCACTCGTTCGCGAGAAAGCCTCACGGGGGAAAATTACGATTGCCGTTCGCACGGGAACGCCCGGCGGGAATACTCCTTCCTGCGAAGCTCTCTCCTGGGACGAAGCTTCCGCGGCGGTTGCTCTCGAAAAAATGAAAAATGCGGCAAGCCTTGCCGGCATTCATTTCGTCCCGACACCGGAAATTTATCTGCGCCTCGCCGAGCTCCACCGTTCCCGCCAAGGTGCGCTACCCTCGATTGAAGACGAAGCGGTTGCCACCACCGTCCGCCAAGCGACCGAAGCCGCCCTGAAGAGCTTTGTTTGTATGCGCGAGTGTGAAGGGGAAAATTTAGAAAAAGACCTGCGGGAACGCCTCGCACGCCTACGCCACTGGGTTGGGGAAATCCGCTCCGCCGCCGCGGGAACGGTCGAATATCAGCGCGACGCCCTTCGCGCACGTCTCGCCGCTCTCGGAATTGAAATCGATTTGGACGACCCGCGCTTCCTGAAGGAAATCGCGATTTTCGCGGATCGTTGCGATATTTCGGAAGAACAAACCCGCCTCGCGAGCCATTTTTCGCAATTCGAAAATTGCCTAAATGAAAACGACAGCGGCAGAAAGCTTGATTTTATTTGTCAGGAAATTCTGAGGGAGCTCAACACCATCGGGAGCAAAGCCAACAACGCGGCAATTACGCGTTGCGTCGTCGAAGCCAAAAATGAGCAGGAGCGCCTGCGCGAACAGGTGCAAAACATCGAATAACGCAAAAGCCTCGAAAAAAAGAGGGGGACGAAAATTTTAATTTTCGGAAATTTCTCTTAAAAAATTTTCACCGCCGAAGCCGCTTTACAAAGTATGATGAAAAAATCAATTCTATGCTCCGTTTCCGCGTTTTCCGAGGATTTCGGAAAACTTCTTCTGCGCTTAGTGTTGGCATTTGCGATGCTTCCGCACGGCATGCAAAAAGTTTTCGGCGTTTTTAACGGGAACGGCTTGCAGGCAACTTGGCAATATTTCACGGAAGTTCTCGGCATTTCGCCTTCGTGGACGGCGGCGGCAATCGCGACGGAATTTTTCGCTCCGCTTTTCCTCATTTTGGGAATTTTCACCCGCTTCTGGGCACTGACACTGGTCGTTCTTATGACCGTCGCCATGCAGTATCACCTCGACAACGGCTATTTTATAAATTGGACCGGAAATCAAATCGGAGAAGGCGTTGAATATCACCTTCTCTACATCGGAGCCGCTCTCGCCCTGCTCTTTATCGGCGGAGGAAGATTCGCGTTTTTCCGTTCCTGCTGCAATGCAAAATGCGCGTGCTGCGCCGAACCGGAAAAAAGCACCGTTCCCGAAGAAAAGGCGCAGGATTAAATCCGCCGACTACCGGGAAACCGGGAGCCGGGAACACAGGAGGTTCGCTCAGCTTTCTTCAGAGGAAGTGTCTTCGGGCTGTTCCTCTGCCGTATCAGAGCTTTCTTCCGAAGGAGGCGGCTCTTCCGCCGCGATCTCGCTTGCGGGAGCAGTCGGGACGTCCGAAATTTCCCCGTCTGCGGGAGCAACCGGCGTTTCCGGTGCCGGCGGCACATACTTTTCCGGCGGCGGCGGAAACGCAATTCCGGCAGCAGTTTGCTGTTCTTTCACGGCTTCAAGCTTATCTTCCGGAATCGGAATCAACCGTCCGGTCGCAGGGGATTCCGCCGGTTTTCCGAAGCGCGGGAACGCCAAGAGCTTTTCCATCGGAACAGTATCGCCTACGGCGACGGATTCGTAAAATTCGGCGGGAACGCCCAATGTAATTCCGTTACGGCGGCGGGAGGAGTCCTCGCCTTCAGCAAGTTTTTTCTCAACCGTGATGTAGCACCATTCCGGCGTCGTGCGCACGATAAAGATTTCGTGTGAGAGGATTTTTCCGCTCGTTACCAAAGGCACTCCGCCCGTTTTCACTTTTTCCGAGACGAGATAGATTTCGTCCATGAGCACGTCTTCCGGCTTGAGCGTCCTACGGTTTACGGAAAGGTTTTGCATGCGCAGGATGCCGGTAGCGGATTCTTCTTTTGCGGGAACGAAATAGACATCTCCGGCATTTTCAAAGTGAGCGACGGCGATGATGTTGCGATCATTGCGCCCGTCCAAAATAAATGCACCGCTTGTGCCGACGGGAACGCGCTGAGTTTCGTTTTCCGAAATTTTCGTCGAAATTTCCGGAAGCGTTTTTTCGGAAAATTCTCGCCACGCCGTTGCTCTCGCTTCCGCCGAATAGCGGATTTCGTTTTCTGCGAGAAAATCTGCGAGTTTTTCGAGGAACTTCGGCATATCACGCGAAGCCCAGTCCTGCACGCGGCGGTTTGCAGCCGCTCGCTCGGCAACACGCTGAGAATTTGCCGCTTCAGCTTCTTTTTTAGCAGATGTTTTTTTCCGGGCGGAAAGTTTTTCTTTTACGCGGGATTGAACGCGAGTCTGAATTTCCTTGTTCTGAGAAATTTCTCCGATTCTCTTCGTCATCCACTGCAATTGCGCGTCCAGCCCTTCAATTTTCATTAGCGCAAGGCGCTTTGTAAATTCCGTTGCCTCGGGAGCGTCGCACTTCGGGAAATCCTCCGCCAACTCATCGGCGATGGCGTTGCGCAAATCCGCATCCGTCCACAGCGGAGACGTAAGAACCGCAAAAAGTTCTTCCTGTTTTTTGATATTTTCTTCGACGGAACCGTCCAGGCGTTTCAGCTGGATCACTTCAATCAGCGTGTTTCCTTTCAGATTTTCCGGAATCGAGGAAGTATCCAGCGTTCCCGAAACCGTAGAAACATCGGGATTTTTAATTTCGACGTTTCCGAGAAAAGTTTGGCGCGGGTCGCCCTGATTACGCGGTGCAACAAACTTGATTGAGGCAACTTCGTCGCGCAGCTTGCTCAAATTTTCGGCCTCGCCGCGAATACGTTTCGCCGTTTTTTGATATTCCGGATTTCCCGGATTTTCAAAAATTTTTTCAAACAGTTTTTGTCCCTTTCCGCCCGGAGCCGTTCCGAAATTGACACCGGTAAACAAAAGCGACGCCAATGCGAATGAAATCAGAAAGCCGCCCACGCCTGCTGCGATTTTAAGTTTTTTCCCTTTTTTCATCGCCTCCTCGTGAAGCCGGATCGCGGTGTCCGCCTGTACCGGCGTAAATTTATCCACGGAAATCGCGTCTGCCAAATTATAGAGAAGGAGCTTTTTTCGGACGTCGGGATCGAGTTTTTCGGACGTCGCCGTTTTCATTTCCTGCTCCTCTTCCCGCGTTTTTCTCGCGATTCTCACAGCAGGTCGTTCCGGCGGAATCACCTCTCCGAGCGGCTTCCAATCCGTATCTCCCGGTTCCGCGCAAGGCGTCTCGGCAGGAAATTCTCCGGCGGAAAAACGTTTTTTCACATCTTCCAACGGGAACGGACCGACGGTCTTTCCGTCAACAAAAAGCACTAATTCTTTCATGATAACAAGCGAGGGGAAAATCTGGGATAAGTAAAAAGCAATAACTCGTTCCGTTATTTTGCGACGGGGGAAATATTGAAGCAAGAGAGAAAAACCGCATCAAAATGCGGGAACGCGCGAATCCAAAACCAAGGTAACCGGACCGTCGTTGACCAACGAAACGTCCATCATGGCGCCGAAACGACCGGTCTGCACGCTCTTTCCTATCGCGCAGGAAAGTTTCGTCACAAATTTTTCGTAAAGCGGAATCGCTTCGGCGGGAACGGCGGCTCGATTAAACGACGGTCGGGATCCTTTTTTCATTGAACCGAACAGCGTGAACTGGCTCACGACGAGAGCGTTCCCGCCGATATCGCATACGGACAAATTCATTTTTCCGGCTTCATCTTCAAAGATTCTGACTCTCGCCAAACGCGAAACAAGCCACTCAAGATCCACGTCCGTATCGCCGGATTCCACGCCGAGCAATACTAATATTCCGGATTCGATCTCGCCGACAACTTCTCCGCTCACGGAAACGGAAGCACTCGACACGCGTTGCACGACGGCTCTCATTTTTTGCCCTTTTTCCCGTGAGAGTCCTTCATGCGGCGCAACTCCGGATACCAAACGGCAAGCTTTGAGGAATCGCCGCGGGAACGCGCCAAATCACAAGCTTCGCTCAAGACTTTTTCACGGATAAACCCGGGAACGAGCTTGCGATCCAGCAATTCCGAATAAATTTTCAGTGCGTCCGAAGCCCGCGAAGCTTTTGAAAGCTCGCGTGCCGTTTCGAGAAGCAACCCCGGATTTTCAAGCATTGCCATACGAACCGGAATGGGACGGGTGCAGGCTCCTTTTTCGGCAATTTCTTTTTTCGCGAGATAAAAATTTATCGCCAATCCCGGAGCGAACATCGCACCGTTTTTCAAAATCAATCCCGCCTTTTCCGCGTTCCCGCTGCGCTCCGCAAGATTTGCCGCCCGAAGGAACGCATATTGGGAAAGCTTCGTCGGAAGCCCCGAAATCGCCGCATTCATTTGAACTTCCGGAGCTTTCAGAAACGGGCGATAAAGCGGATCGCCCACAAAAATCCCCTGCCAGCTCAACACGGGAATCGAATACGCTGCAGCTTCTCCGGCGGTCTTTCCGCTTGCCAGCGCTTCAAGAAAAAGATGCGGATAATGCGTCATACCCAAATACGGTTCGTAGACGTTCCCGACGGTTGCCGCCGCTCCGCGCGCGACAAGTCCCGGGGTCCATGCCGTTTTCGAACGCATCGACGTCGCGGAAAAACTATGGATATGAATCGCCACTGCTCCCGCCGGAAAACGAAAATTCGCATCGCGGAAGAATCCTCCTACATTTTGGGAATACCAGCCAAAATACAGTGCCGGAGCGTCATATCGCGCCGTCGCGTCCATGAGGGAACGGGAACGCTCCTCCGATGTATCGAAACCGAGCTCCCGCGTTTTTTCCGCACATTTTTTTAGCCAAACGTCGCCTTGCGCATGCGGACCGCCGACATCAACGTAAGCACGACCGAGCAATCCGTTTTTCTCTGCGGCAAGCGCGCGATCCACCAGCGCCTTGGCGTCCGCCACGGAAATTCCGTCTAAACGGGCGACACGCAGAAACAAATACTTTGCGCTCCCGGATTTTTCAAAATTTTCTTTAAAAAACGGGTTATTCATTGCGCCGTTGACCGGCGATTCGGGAACGCCCAAAAGTGCGATTTCACTATCAGCGGAGGCGCAATTCACATCGAGCGGACCATGCTTCGGAGCCGGCGCTTCCGGTGTAGCTTTCGGAGGCAGCGGCGGCAGTTTCGAAACGTCGTTGGAGATGCGTAACGGCACGCCGCGGCAGAGCACGACGTAAGAAATTTTTTCCGCCGCCGACGGCATTTTTTTTCCGAACATATCTGCGGCGGAAAGCTCGAGGCGAACTCGCCCGAATTCATCCGGAGACAAATCGTCACGCACCCGCCCGTCTATCCAGCCGCGCTTGGAAAATTCCCGTCGCAAGGGCGAAAAAACTTTCGCGGAAAAATCCGCCCACGAAACCGTTTCTTCTTTCGGAAACGGTAACGCGACCAGGTTTTCGGCGGGAACGCCGCGCGCTTTCATGTAATGCTCCGCAATTTCAAGCGAGCCGGCATCGTCCGCATTGGCGATGACGACAACGCGTTCGTGCTCCGGTGCCAACGCCGGATTTCTTTCCCCTTTGCCGAAGGCGGGAACGTTGGCACACACCGCCAAAACGACAGCAAAAAAGCAGTGTAACAAAACCTTTCCGCCGCGATTAAAAATTTTCATTCGCAAAAATATTCAGTTTTAAATTTTCAAAAGCAGGCAAACCGCATGCACGGCAATACCTTCTCCGGCTCCGAGAGAGCCGAGTTTTTCATTGGTCGTTGCTTTCACGCCGACAAGCGCGGGAGAAATTCCGAGAGCCGCCCCCAAACGCTCGCGCATAGCGGGAACGTATTTTCCGATTTTCGGACGCTCCGCGATAACCGACGTATCCACATTTCCGATACGATATCCCGTTTTTTTTGCTTCTGCCACGGCACGCTCAATTATTTTCATGGAGTCTATACCGGCGCAAGCGGGATCTCCCGCAGGAAAGTAAAAACCGATATCGGGCAAGCCTGCTGCGCCGAGAATCGCGTCCGCCACCGCGTGAGCAAGCACATCGCCGTCGGAATGAGCGACGGAGCCGACTTCCGAAGGGATTTCCACGCCGCCGAGCACGCAACGAAGCCCGCCCGCGACGCAATGAATATCATACCCGATTCCGATGCGCATCGGCGGCATTGAATCATCATTACACATACGTAAAAAAAGATTTTTAAACGGATTTTTTATTGCCGATCTGTTCTCCGGTTTTTCCGAAACGGCGTTCCCGCGAAGCATAATCGGCAAGTGCTTTTCTGAGATCGTTTTCGGAAAAATCCGGCCAAAGCGTATCGCAAAAATAAAATTCGGAATACGCCGCCTGCAAAAGCAGAAAATTGCTCAGGCGCAGCTCGCCGGAAGTGCGCACGATGAGATCCGGATCCGAAATTCCGTCCGTGTCCAAGTAGCGGGAAAACGTCGCCCAATCAGGCTTTCCGCTCGGAAGCGTTCCCGCCGCCACCGCCTCTGCATACGAGGAAACCGCACGCAAAACTTCATCTCGCGCCGAATAATTGAGCGCAACGACGAGTGTATGCCCCGAAAAGTTTTCCGTTTTCGACACGGCTTCACGAACGGAATTTGCCGCATCTTCGGGAAGCCACGACAAATCCCCTATGACGCGCAGGCGAATCTGATTTTTCAACAATTCCGGCAAATATTCACCGATAAATGTTTTCAAAAGCTTCATCAGCGCGGAAACTTCTTCCGCCGGGCGCGTTTGGTTTTCCGTGGAAAATGCGTAGAGCGTGACGGTTTTTATGCCGAAACGAAACGAATTTTCCACCACTTGCATCACGGTCTTTACGCCGCGCAAATGACCTTCGAAGCGGTTGAGCCCTCGCGCTTTTGCCCAACGCCCGTTCCCGTCCATAATGAACGCGACATGAGCGGGAACGCGGTCCGCCGCAATACCGGAAGAAAAATCAGCGGTTGTGGAAGTCTCGGGCATATTCTTCTGCAAAATAAGTCAAAATAATGTCCGCTCCGGCGCGCCGGATGGCAAGTAAGGATTCATCGCGAACCGCCTTATAATCAAGAAAACCGAGCTGCGCCGCCGCTTTGATTTGCGAATATTCGCCGGAAACCTGATACGCGGCGAGCGGCAAAAGCGAGCGTTCCCGCAAGTCGCGCAAAATATCCAAATACGGCAACGCGGGCTTCACCATAAGCATATCCGCGCATTCCGCCTCATCGAGCAGTGCCTCGCGAATCGCCTCTCGACGGTTCGCGGGCGAGAGCTGATACGTTTTCTTTGTCAGTCCCGTAACCTTGCCTGCATCTTTTTTCCGGCTTCCTACCGCTTCGCGAAACGGTCCGTAAAAAGCCGACGCGTATTTTGCGGAATACGCCAAAATTCCCACGCGGGAAAATCCGTTCTCATCCAGAACTTTGCGAATGCGCCCGATGCGCCCGTCCATCATGTCGGACGGAGCGACGAAATCCGCTCCGGCGCGAGCGTTGTTGAGAGCCATTTGTGCGAGGGCGTCGAGCGTGGCATCATTATCCACGTCGGTTTCCGTTGCGTTTAAAATGCCGTCGTGCCCGTGCGTCGTATAGGGGTCGAGCGCGATATCGGCGAAAACGAGCATTTCGGGAACCGCGGCTTTCACGGCGCGAACGGCGCGACAAACGAGGCAATCCGGGTTAGAAGATTCTTCGCCGGTGGGAGATTTTTTTTCGGCGGGTGTTTTCGGAAACGGCGCGATTCCGCGTACTCCGAGAGCAACGAGTTCGCGGCATTTTTCAACGAGCGCGGGAACGCTCAAACGCTCCACACCGGGCATCGAAGCCACAGGTTCGTTTTCGTTCCCGTCGGTCAAAAAAACCGGCAAAATTAATTGTTCCGGGCGCAGATCATTTTCGCAAACCATGCGACGAATTCCCTCGCTCGCCCGCAAACGGCGCATGCGTAAACCGCCCTCAAAACGTTGAAAACTCATGCTCTGAAATTAAACGCGTTCCCGCTTTTTTCCGCAAATTGAAATTTAGCGCACATTCCCGGGCTCTAAATTACAACAATTCCGCGTAATCGCGAATGACGGGAACGCCGGCGGCGAGCAAACGCTCCCGCGACTGATGGGCGCGATCGCCCTGGTCAATAAGCACGCACTGCACGCCCATCGCACGTGCCGTTTCCACATCGTGGAGCGTATCTCCGATATAGAGCACAAACTCGGCGGGAATTCCGAGTTTTTTCAAATGCCCGGGCGCACGGTAAGATTTGTCGCTCGCGTAAATATCGTCGTTCCCGCTCAGGTGAACAAAATACTTCTCCAAATCGTGGTCAGCGATAATGGATGTGAGATAATCGTGGCGGTAGGCGGAAAGCACCGACTGTGTAATGCCGAGCGCGTGAACGCTGTGAATAAATTTTCTCGCACCTTTCTGCAGAGTGCACTCAAGGCGGTTTTCCTCGTAATAATCCATGAATTCCCGACTCATCGCTTCAAACGCCGTTTGCGAAGTATCAAACCCCAAGTCGCGATAAACGTCGATTACGGGAAAACTGAAAATGCGCTGATACGTTGCAATATCGATGTTGGGTTTGCCGACACGCGCCAAAAGCCGATCCAAAGACGCCATACACAGCCATAAATCGTCGAGCAAAGTGCCGTTCCAATCCCACACGATGTGGCGAAAATCTTTCAGCGAAATTTTCATGATTTCGGGAAAATATTTACACGCCTGCGGGAACGCGAATTTATTTTTTCAGGCACAGTCAAACCCGTTTATTTACTTGCACGGGAACGCACGGAACGTCAGAATTTCGGCGTTGACCACGCCATTGTGCGTCGACTTCCAAAGACCAAACTTAAATTCTATTCAGATTTCATACCCTAAGATTATGATTATCTCCGAAGCCGAACTGCAGTCGTTCACGAACGTTGTCCAATCCCATCCGCATGATTTTCTCGGCATGCACCAAGCGATGATCGGGGACAAAACAGGCGTTGTCGTTCGCGCGTATTTGCGCGACGCCAAGAGCGTAGAACTCGTCAACATCAAAACCAAAAAACGCACGGAAATGCCGAGCCTGACGGAGGACGGTTTTTTTGAACTTTGGCTTCCGCGCTCCAAGGAAATTTTTGCCTACCGCCTCGCCATCGAAAGCTACTCCGGAGAAATTCGCGAAATCTATGACCCGTATTCATTTTGGCCGACAATTTCCGAAGACGATCTTTATTTGATTAACCAAGGGAACGACCATCGCGTTTACATGAAGCTCGGTTCACACGTGCGTGAACTCGGCGGAGTGAAAGGCACCTCTTTTGCCGTTTGGGCTCCGTCCGCACGCCGCGTTTCCGTCGTCGGCGATTTCAACGGCTGGGACGGACGCTACCACCCGATGCGCATGCTCGGAGCTTCCGGAATTTGGGAAATTTTTATTCCGGGTGTTCGCGCGGGAACGAAGTATAAGTTCGAAATTCTCAACCAGCAGGATCCCACGCCCTACTGCAAAATCGACCCCTACGCGATTTCATTCGAGCCGCCGCCGAACAACGCCTCCATCGTCGCCGATATTTCCGGCTATAAGTGGAAAGACGCAAAGTGGCTCAAAATGCGAAACGCCTCCAATTGGCAGGAAAAACCGATTTCCGTTTACGAAGTCCATCTCGGCTCATGGCGTAGCGTTCCCGAAGACGGAAACCGCCCGCTGAACTATCGCGAACTCGGCGAACAGCTTTCCGCATACTGCAAGGAAATGGGCTTTACACACGTGGAAATGCTCCCGCCGACGGAATACCCGTTCCCGCCCTCTTGGGGCTATCAGGTTACCGGATTCTACGCGCCGACTCATCGCTACGGCTCACCGGAAGATTTCATGGCAATGGTGGACAAACTTCACCAAAACGGTATCGGCGTCATCATCGACTGGGTTCCCGCGCACTTCCCGCGCGACGCGTTCGCGCTCGCCGGCTACGACGGCACCCACCTTTACGAACACGCCGACCCGCGGCAAGGCGCACAGCCCGACTGGGGAACACTCGTCTTCAACTACGGGCGTTGCGAAGTCCGCGGCTTCCTCATCGGTAGCGCTCTTTCATGGCTCGACCGCTTCCACGTGGACGGGCTACGTGTTGACGCCGTCGCAGCGATGCTTTATCTCGACTACTCCCGCAAGGACGGCGAATGGATTCCGAACCGTTTCGGCGGAAAAGAAAATCTTGAAGCCATCGATTTTCTCCGTACGACAAACGACCTCGTTCACGCCTACCACCCGGGTGCGATCACCATCGCGGAAGAATCCACCTCCTTTGCCGGCGTTACACGCCCGACCAAGGATTACGGACTCGGCTTCGACTTCAAATGGGCAATGGGCTGGATGCACGACACGCTCGCCTACATGAAGG
Organism: Opitutales bacterium; assembly: GCA_017531845.1. Classification (GTDB taxonomy): domain Bacteria; phylum Verrucomicrobiota; class Verrucomicrobiia; order Opitutales; family UBA953; genus Spyradosoma. The sequence continues at coordinate 319,658 of JAFXKI010000007.1, forward strand.
AAGACCCGATCAACCGCAAATACAACCACAATAAGCTGACTTTCGCGATGCTCTACCAGTATTCCGAAAAGTTCATGCTCGCACTCTCGCACGACGAAGTCGTTCACGGAAAAGCTTCTCTCATCAACAAAATGCCGCAGTCCGATATGACGGCAAAAGCCGCCAACCTGCGCGCGCTCTTCGGCTACATGTGGACTTGGCCCGGAAAGAAAACGCTTTTCATGGGCGGCGAGTTCGGACAATCCCACGAATGGAAATACGACGCATCACTTGACTGGCATTTGCTCAAATACATCGACCACGAAGGCGTGCGCCGTGCCGTTCGAGATCTGAACAAGCTCTACGCCTCCGAGCCGACCATTGCCGCGCTTGATCAGGATTACCGCGGATTCGAATGGATTAACGCCAACGACGGCGAAAATTCCGTACTCACTTACCTGCGCAAAAGTACGGACGGGAAAACGACGTGGGTTGTCGCCTGCAACTTTACGCCGGTTCAACGCACCTACCGTATCGGCGTTCCCGCCGAAGGCTTCTGGGCAGAAGTTTTCAACTCCGATGCGGAATGCTACGGCGGCACAGGAGAAGGCAATTTCGGCGGTGTCAAAGCCGAAAAGAAAGAATGGAATGGACGCCCCTATTCCATCGAAATCAACCTCCCGCCGCTCGCCTGCGTCATCTTCCAACAGAAGAAAAAATAACGCCAAAGCTGTCGCGCAAAACGGGAGCACATCCGTCAACGGGTGTGCTCCCGTTTGCTTTTTATACATAGAGGTGTTGTCCGAAAATTTATTCGAAAAAAAACGTTCCCGCGAAAACGGAAATTTCAGATAAAAATTCCTCGCCGAAACGCTCGCTTTCTGAAAGGATTCGCCTCATGGAAAATGTAATCATTCTCGGAAGCGGTTGCGCCGGATTGGCTGCCGCAATTTACGTTGCCCGCGCAGGGTTTTCCCCGCTGATTATCGAAGGTAATTTGCCCGGCGGACAAATTACGACCACCTCTGAAGTTGAAAATTTTCCCGGTTTTCCGGAGGGTATCGACGGCTTCTCTCTCGTGATGAACATGCGCCAACAGGCGGAAAAATTCGGTGCCCGCTTTGAGGCGGAAACCATTGAACGTGTTGAACTCTCCGCCGAATCTAAAAAACTGTTCACGGCGGCAGGAAATGTTTTTGAAACCCGCGCGCTGATTGTCGCAACCGGAGCCTCACCGAAAATGACGGGAGTGAAAGGAGAAATGGAATTTTACGGCGGGAACGGCGTCAGCACCTGCGCAACCTGCGACGGAGCCTTTTTCCGAGGGAAGGAAATTGCCGTTATCGGCGGCGGAGACACCGCCTGCGAAGAAGCAAATTTTCTTACTCGCTTCGCATCGAAAGTTTACCAAATCCACCGGCGTGAAAAATTCCGCGCCACGGAAATTATGGTGCGCCGCGTGACGGAAAACCCGAAAATCGAACTCGTACTTTCAAGCGTTCCCGAAGAGATTTTAGGCGATGAAAACGGCAAGGTGCGCGCGCTTCGTGTCCGCAACGTAAATTCCGGAGAAATGCGGGATATTGACGTTGCCGGCATTTTTGTCGCCATCGGGCACACTCCCAACACGGCATTTCTCAGAGGCGCGCTTCCGATGGAAGAAGACGGAACACTCATTGCCGAGCGCGACGCCTCCGGCGTGCGCACCCAAATCCCGGGCGTTTTTGTTGCCGGAGATTGCGCCGACCGTATTTTCCGTCAGGCAATTGTTGCGGCGGGAACGGGCGCGCGAGCCGGTATTGAAGCGCAACGCTTTTTGGAAGAATAAAAAATCCCCGCTATGATTTTTTTCCGGGAGGAGCTTGAGCCCGTGCGCCGGCTGTTTGAAGCCGTGCGGGAACGCGGCGGACGTGCGCTCTTCGTAGGCGGATGCGTTCGAGACGCACTTTTAGGGCGCAAAAGCAAAGATTTTGACGTCGAAGTCTACGGGCTCGAAGCCGACCGGGCGGAAAAACTTCTCCGCTCCCTGGATTTTCGATTTAATGCGGCGGGAAAATCATTCGGCGTATTCAAATTGCACGACGTTCCCGTCGACATTGCCCTTCCCCGGCGGGAATCCAAGCGCGGCTTAGGACATCGCGGATTCATCGTTGAAGGCGACCCGCACATGAGCCTCAAAGAGGCTGCCTCCCGGCGGGATTTTACCGTAAACTCCATCTATTTTGATCCGCTTACGGGAGAAATTCTCGATCCGTTTAGCGGGCGGAAAGACTTGGAAAACAGAATTTTACGGCACACCTCCGAATCGTTTTCCGAAGATCCTCTTCGCGTCTTGAGAGCGATGCAATTTGCCGCGCGCTTCCGCTTTGACGTCGCACCGGAAACAGTCAGGCTTTGCCGGCATATCGAACCGGAGGGACTTTCCTCAGAACGCATCTTTGAAGAATGGAGTAAATTAATTTTACGCGGTGAGGAAATTTCCCGCGGATTGAATTTTCTGCGCGACTGCGGCTGGGTTCGTTATTTTCCCGAGCTTGAAGCTCTCATCGGCGTGCAGCAGGATCCGCTCTGGCACCCCGAAGGAGATGTTTGGAATCACACGCTCGCCACGCTCGATACGTTTGCGCGGGAACGCATAGGTGATGATTTTGAAGACCTCGTCGTCGGGTTCGCCGTGCTCTGCCACGATTTCGGGAAGCCCGCCACGACACGCTTTTTTGAAAAAGACGGACGCTGGCACGCCTACGGTCACGACCGCGCCGGATGCGCTCCCGCAAGAAAATTTTTAGAGCGCATGACTAACTTTCGGGAATTGATCGACAGCGTTCTGCCTCTCGTTCTTTGTCACATGCAACCGATTGCGATTTGGCGCGGGAACGCCGGAGACTCCGCCGTGAGAAGGCTCGCAAACCGCGTCGGACGCATCGATCGGTTACTACGTGTTTGCTCTGCGGATACGATGGGCATTTCCACGAAAAAAAATGCAGAGCTTCGCGACGCTTCGTCCTGGCTTTTGGAGCGAGCAGAAGTGCTTCAGGTCAAAAACGCCGCACCCAAACCGATAATCCTCGGGCGACATCTTATCGCACTCGGAATTTCGCCCGGAAAAGCATTTAAGCCGATTCTCGATACCTGTTACGAAGCCCAGCTCGACGGAAAAATCTTCAACACGGAAGACGGAATACGTTTTGTCAGAGAAAAATTTTTCCGGCAACAAGAGGGCAAAAATCCGGCGAAATAAAAAATCGGAAATTTATTTTTCGGAAAGCACGGAAAGGAATTCGCCGAACATGCGCGAAAAGTCCGCATTACTGAAAGTCGGGCGAATTTCAATTTCAATAATTCCGAGGGAAGGCGCAAGTCCCTGCGTATTGAGAATTTCGATACAAATTCGATCCGCGTTTGAAGCGACATCAATCATCGAAAAGTAACGCAACCCGATATCCGCCGCGCTCCCGTCAAATTTCAATTCGCGAGAAACCTGATCGCCTCCGATACTCAATCGCACGGGGACGGATTCGCCGGGAATATCACCGGTTGTTCTCAAATAAATATTATACGTTCCCGCTTTCACGGAATGCGGAAATTCAAGCGTTTGCCCGGGAGCAATGCGCAAAACCGGCTCCCCGCTGGTAAGAAAATTCACCGAAACGCCTTTTCGTCCGGTGCGCTCCGTGCAAAGGCGCTCCCAGTATTCGCGCTCCGCCACTTCGGAGTACTCCGAATTTGATTTTTCCCGGGGACGCGTCTTGCTCTCCGCAGGAACGGAAGCCGAAGACGAGGAAACCGGCGAGACGGAAACCTGCTCATCGGAAGGGGAAAAATCCGCTTCCACTCCCGGAACGGCAACCGAAACCTTCACCGTCGGCGATACCTCCGCTTTGGCGGAATCTGCACCCGCCTTCCCGTTTTCAGAATTTGCGTCCTTTTCAAAAAACTTCTGCGCGGCGGCGGCAACGCGTGTTTCCGTTTTTTTCAACTGCGAGCGTTCTCCGACCGTAAACGCAAAACCGAATGCCGCACAAATCATTGCCGCTCCCAGCACGTAAAAAACGGCACGACGGCGGCGCGCCGGAGCTTTTCCGACACGTTCCAAGGCGTCAAGAAATTCTTTCGCCGTCGGATAACGCCGCATCGGAATAATATTCAGGGAACGCTCCAACAGCTCTATTAAAGCTCGGGAACCGAGTTTGAAAATCTCCGGAGAAAGCCGCCCCGGCTCCGGCGGAGTTTCGCCGACAAGCAGAAAATGCAGAAGCGCCCCAAGCGCATACACGTCCGCACGCGGGGTTGCCGCAACGCCGCGATTGAGCTCCGGAGCGATGTAGCCTTCCGTTCCGCCTTCGACTTCCGGGTTATCTCCGGCATTTTCTTCGATAGCGATTTGCGTTTGGGACGGACCGGCAGAAACGTTCCCGCGAATTCCGACGACAGAGCGAAATTTTGCTGCCGGATTTGCCCGGCGGCGTTCTTCCATACGCCTCCGCCCGGCGATGTATTTACGATCTACATACGCCATGCCGAAATCCGTAATTTGCGGCGTTCCCGTCCGTGTCAGCAAAATGTTTTCCGGTTTTAAATCCCGGTGAACCACACCGTAAGCATGCGCGTAGGCAAGCCCCTTTGCCACGGAAGAAATAAGAGCGATGGCGGCATCGGGACGCAGGCGTCCGCCGTTACGCCGGCGCACGTCTTCAAGCGTGCCGCCGTTGACGAAATCCATCACGTAATAATAAAACCCGTTGCATTCCCCGAAATTATGCACGGGAACGATGTTTTCATGATTGAGCGCCGCGACGATTTGAGCCTCGTGTTGAAAAACGCGAACAAATTCCGGCATAAACGCCAAATCACCGCTAAGAACTTTTACGGCAAAAAGCTTTTTCAGCACGGCGTGTTGCGTCAAATACACCGTGCCGGTCGCGCCGAATCCGAGAATCGAAATAACTTCGTAATCTCCGATTTTTTCTCCGGGATGGAAACTGGCTTCTGTGTCGCTCATTCAAAGGAAAGGAAGCGGCTCGCGCTTCGTATTATATCCGAAAACCGGATACAAGGAGACTATTCCACTTCGAGAATAACCTGCACTTCTGCGGTCGCATGAAGCGGAACGCCGCCGAGAGCGACAGCCGCGCGCGCGTGTTTGCCGTTTTCGCCGAAAACCGCCATAAAAAGCTCCGAAGCACCGTTGATGACCTTCGGGGCATCGGCAAAACCTTCGGGAGCGTAAACGAATCCGTTCACATTAACGACGCGTTTCACTTTATCCAGTGATCCGAGAAAGGCTTTTGCGTTGGCAAGTGCCGCAAGGGCGCACTGGCGGGCAGCAGCGTAACCGTAGGCGATGTCTTTTTCCGGCGACGAACCGATCATGCCGGTGTGCGTGAGTTTGCCGTCCGCCATCGGCAATGTTCCGGAAAGAAAAAGCAAATTCCCCGTGCGCACGGCGGGAACGTAAGCTCCGGCGGGAGCCGGCGGCGGCGGGAGCGTCAGCCCCAATTCCTGAATTTTTGCTTCAATACTCATGATGTGCGAAATACTACTCCTCCTGTGGAAAGCCGCAAAGTTTTTTTACTCACAAAGAAAGTTCGCGGCGGCAAGCCTCGGATTTTCCGCTCCGCAAATCGCAGAAACAACAGCAATGCCGACACCGGGAACGCCCTGCCTCAGCACCCTCGCGCGCTCAACGTTAATTCCGCCGATGGCGACCACCGGGAACGGCGATTGCGCCGAAAGTTTTGCGAAATTCTCTGCCCCCAACGCCGGTGCCGCGTCCGCTTTCGTCGCGGTGGGAAAAACCGGACCGATGCCGAGATAGTCTACCGGAGCCGTTTTCGCCGCCTCCATTTCATTCAAATCGGAGACGGAAAGCCCGAGGATTTTTTCCTTCCCGATAAGCCTGCGAACCGCTTCAACAGGTAAGTCCTTTTGTCCGACGTGAACGCCGTCCGCGTTTACCGCCAGGGCAAGATCCGCCCGGTTGTTGACGATGAAAGGGATTTTCCGGGAACGCAAAAAATCCGCAAGTTGCAAGGCTTCGGAGTAACACGTTCCCGCGTTAGGGTTTTCAGAGCGGTATTGCACAATCGTTACCCCGCCGTCAATGGCGGCTTCGACGGTTTCAAGCAAGCCCAAACGGCATTTTTCCGGCGCGTCCGTCACTAAATAAAGATTCAAATCAAATCGATTTTCCATTTCGGAAGATATTACTCATAAGAGCGTCGAATTATCAAATATCTGTTTCTTTTTTACAAAAAAAGCGTTCCCGCAATTCTGCCGCGCGGGAACGCTTTTTCGCCTGAAAATTTAATTTCTTAGCGGTCGCATTCGCCCTGAACAAAGTCGAGCGAACCGAGAATCGCGGGAATGTCCGTAACGAAGTTGCCCGGAACAATTACCGGAAGCGTCGAAAGCGAAACGAACGAGGGTCCGCGCACATGCAGGCGATACGGATGCCCTTCCCCCTTCGAGTGAATAAAGAATCCGAGTGCTCCTTTCGGATTTTCCGCTTCAAAATAAGCTTCGCCGGCGGGAATCTGCGGACCGTGCGTCGTGAGCATAAAATTCTGAATAAGCTCTTCCATGCCGGTGAGCACGCGCTGTTTCGGCGGAAGGCAAATTTTCTTTGCGTCCTCGGCAAAAATCGGTCCGTCCGGAAGCGTTTTGCAAACCTGACGCACGATGCGCACGGATTGACGGATTTCTTCCGTTTTGAGCAAATAGCGGTCGTAGCAGTCGCCGACAGTGCCGACGGGAACGTCAAAATCGTATTGTTCGTAGCCGCTGTAAGGACGATCCTTGCGAATATCCGAGCCGATGCCCGCGCAACGCAGATTCACGCCGGTAAGCCCGTATTGCAACGCCATTTCCTTAGTGATGACTGCAATGTCCTTCGTGCGGTCAAGGAAGATTTTGTTGCGCGAAAGCAAACCTTCCATTTCATCGACGCCCTTGAGAATGCAATCGCAGGCTTTTTCGACTTTTTCGAGCCAGCCTTCGGGAACGTCACGCGTAACGCCGCCGATACGCGTGTAGCTGTTCGTAAGGCGTTGCCCGGTAAGTTCTTCAAAAAGTGTGTAGATGCGTTCACGCTCGGTGTAAGTTGTAAGAAAGACGGTCAGCGCGCCCGTGTCCATCGCGTAAACACCGAGTCCGAGCAGGTGCGAGGAAATGCGGGAAAGCTCGCAGGTGAGCACGCGAAGCGCGGCACAACGAGCGGGAACTTCGAGCCCGGCGAGTTTTTCGACCGTGAGCGCATAAGCGACGTTGTTGCAAATCGGCGCAAGATAATCAAGGCGATCCGTAAACGGCACAAACTGATTATACGTCATGTTTTCCGCCAGCTTATCGTCGCCGCGATGCAGGTAGCCGACAACCGGCGTACACTTGGTGACGATTTCGCCGTCCACTTCGAGCTGGAGGCGGAGCACGCCGTGCGTTGCCGGGTGAGACGGCCCCATCGTCAGGTGCATTTTTTCGCACGGAACGAGGTCTTCTTCGCGGGCGGCGGCTTCGGAATATTCAAAATCGATGGTTTTGGACATTGTAAAAATCTCCGTAATTTGGATTTGCGTTCCCGTGAACTATTCGGCGGAAGGTTTGCGGTTGCCTTCGCTCCATTCCTGGTCAAGCGCGCGCGGTTCGGTTTCGCGCATCGTGTTACCCCGGCAGGAAACAAACGGTCCGCCGTTCATCGGAGCGGGAAGCACCCTGACGCCTGTTTGCGCGACGGTGTCCGGATCCGGATGCGGTACTTCGATTCCCGCAAGCGGAAAATCCTTGCGCAAGGGGTGATACGGATATTCGTCCCACATCAAAATGCGGCGCATATCAGGGTGATTCGTGAACGTGATCCCGACCAAGTCGTAAGCTTCGCGTTCGTGCCAGTTGCAACCAGCCCAAACGGAGCAAAGCGACGGCACGGCAGGCTTTTCATTATCCGCCGCATAAACATTAATGCGCACGTATTGGTGGCATTCGTGGCTGTAAACGTGCCAAATCGCAGAAAAGCGCGGAGACGCATCGACACCCCAGTCACAGCCGGTAACGTCGTTAATCGACGAAAAACCTTCCTTGTCTCGGAGCGCGAGCGCGAACTCGACGACCTTGTCCGCGGGAACGTCAAACGACGCATGGTCGGCGGAACCCGGTCGTACCGAGACGTAGGGATATTTTTCCAAAAGTTCGTTCTGCAGAGCCAAATCTTTTTCGGTCATAAACAGGAATCCTTGAGAGATTTTCAAAAATTTACGGGAACGCCGCTTGCGTTTTTTTTAGCCGAAATAAAGCGGCTTTACCGGACGGTCGCGCTTGAGCAATTTCAGTCCCGGTTCCTTTGCGATCATCTTTTGCAAAGCCATAAGTCCATCGAAAAGCGCTTCCGGACGCGTCGGGCAACCCGAAATATAAACGTCAACCGGCAAGATACGGTCCACGCCCTGCAAGGTCGAATAGCTGCGATACATTCCGCCGGACGAAGCACAAGCACCCATCGCAATCACCCATTTCGGCTCCGCCATCTGATCATAGATACGGCGCACCGCCTGCGACATTTTGTAAGTTACCGTTCCCGCGACAATCATACAGTCCGCCTGGCGCGGAGAAAAGCGCGTTACTTCCATTCCGAAACGGGAAATATCAAAGCGCGAACAGCTCGCCGACATAAATTCAATCGCACAGCAAGCCAAGCCCATCGGCATGGGCCAAACGGAATGGGAACGAATCCAGTCAATCGCGGCGTCGAGCTTGGTTACGACGACCCCGCCCTCGATTTTGCTGTTATAAGCGACTTCGGTATTTGCGGCACTCATTGGAAAATCAGAAAAAAGTTATGCGAAGAGTCTAAAACTTCCGTGCGTTCCCGCAAGGTAAAAACAGCCCTCCCCGCCTTCTCTTTTTACGGAAATTTTGTTTGCGTCGGCGCGGGAACGCTCATAACTTTCCCGCAAGTTTTCAGTAAGGGGTGCCCGCGGGAACGTTTCCCGTCGGCTGAGATTATACCCGCGAACCTGATCCGGATAATGCCGGCGTAGGAAATGCTGAGGAAGTTTCGACCGTGTTGCGCGAACGGGTGTTCCCGCACCGTGCGCTCTTTTGAAAACGAAAAAATAACAGAAAGAGCAAAAAAACATGGTTATGGAAGAACAGATCTCGGGCGCAATCGTGCGTTCGTTTTTCAAAAAACTCGAAAGCCGCCTCGCGGTGGACGTCGCCATCGTCGGCGCAGGACCGAGCGGACTCGTCGCCGCGCGCGACCTCGCAAAAGCCGGCTACAAAGTCGCAATTTACGAAAGCAAACTCGCGCCCGGCGGCGGCGTTTGGGGCGGCGGAATGCTGATGAACGAAGTCGTCGTTCAAGACGACGCGGCTGAAATTCTCCGCGATTTCGAAATTACGACCATTCCGTGCGGGAACGGGTTTCACACGGTCGATTCCGTTGAAATGGCGGCGGGGCTGATTTTCGGCGCGCGCAAAGCGGGAGCGGTGATTTTTAACACGGTCTGCGTCGAAGACATCGTCGTTCACAACGGCGTCATCGCGGGCGTTGTCATCAACTGGAATCCCGTGCGTCGGCTCGACATGCACGTCGATCCGATTGTTGTTACCGCGCGCGCCGTGGTAGACGGCACCGGGCATCCGAGCGAAATCGTCCGCAAAGCCGTCAACAAAGCCGGCGTTCAAATCGATTCGCCGACGGGCGGCATTCTCGGCGAAAAACCCATGTGGATGGAAGACGGCGAACGCACGACCGTTGAAAACACGAAGCGGCTTTTCCCCGGGCTTTACGCTTCCGGCATGGCGGCAAACAACGTGCAGGGCGGCTTCCGCATGGGCCCGATTTTCGGCGGCATGCTTAAAAGCGGACGCAAACTCGCGGGCATCATCGCCGAAGATTTAAAATAAAAGCTTAGGAGCTTAGAAGCTGAAAAGTTTGGCAGCTTCGCAAGAAATATTTCTCGCCGAAAGCGGCTAAGCTTTTCAGCTTTTAAGCACTTTAACTTCTTTTTCCTTTTTATGAAAAATTTCGGACTTTATCTCGTTATCACCGATCCCGCGACAAGCTACGAAACCTGCGCGGAAGCCGCCGTGCGCGCCGGAGTGCGCTTCGTCCAGCTGCGCATGAAACACACGCCGCGGGAACGCATCGTCGCAACCGCGAAAAATCTCCGCGCAATCACGGCGGGAACGCCGACGCTTTTCATCGTCAACGACGATCCCGAAATCGCCGCCGAAACCGGAGCCGACGGCGTGCATCTCGGGCAAAGCGACTTGCCGCTTCCCGTCGCGCGGGAACGCTTCCCCTCGCTGAAAATTTTCGGGCTCTCCACGCATTCGCTCGCACAGGTCGAAGCCGCGTGCAAACTCGCGCCGGATTACATCGGCGTAGGCCCCGTTTACGCAACGCCGACCAAGGAAATCCCCGACGCAACGCTCGGGCTTGAAACCATGCAAAAAATGATTGCCGCCGCGCACGTTCCCGCCGTCGCCATCGGCGGTATCGACGCATCTCGCCTGCCGGACGTCCTGCGCGCGGGAGCGCGAAACTTCGCCGTCGTCCGCGCCATCTGCCGCGCCTCCGACCCCTACGCCGCCATCCGCCGCCTACAGGAAACCCGGGAACGCACAATTCCGGATTAACGTTAGGAGCTCTTACGTTCGACGGATGTGTTACCGTCGGCTCCAAAAATCTTAAGAAAACGTTCCCGGAAATTTCGCGGGAACGTTTTCCTGTGTCGGGAATCGATTGTTTTTCACAGCACAATTTATCGGGGAATTGGCACACAATAAGCGTCACGTTCCCTAAAGAGTTTGTAGATACGGATATTGATACGACAAAGAACTTTAAGGTAAGCCCAAGAGCAAGTGAAATTCCTATTGATGAGCCTGAAGGTGGCAACTTAAATTTTCACTATCACGAAGATTTTCAGTCTAAATAGGTGACTGGAGACCATTTTTTTACTAATTTTGCCGTTGATTTGATATGCCATTTTTCCAAAGCATCTGAGAAGAACATTATGCTTGTCAGGTTTTGAAGGGCGTAATTGCTTGTGTATGGATAAATTAAGCAATAGAAATATGATGGAGTTTCTGAAAACGAATAACAAAACTATTTATTCCTGTGTTCTGGCAATACTTACCGTATGCCTCTTGTTGGATTATGTACCCGACATGGCTTTTCTTTCTTCGTGGGTTACACCTCCTGTAGCTCTGTTTTTAGGATTGGCGTTCGCCCTGTTGTGTGGGCAGGCATATCCGAAGTTCAACAAGAAGGTGTCAAAGAAACTACTGCAATATTCGGTGGTCGGGTTGGGCTTTGGTATGAATCTCCATACTTCGTTGGCATCGGGCAAGGAGGGAATGTTGTTCACTATTATTTCTGTGGTAGGCACAATCGTTATCGGTATGCTTATCGGGCAGAAGTTGCTGAAAGTGAATCGCGACACCTCATATCTCATCAGTTCGGGTACGGCGATTTGCGGAGGAAGTGCCATTGCAGCGGTTGGCCCGGTTATCAAGGCGAAGGATAGCGATATGTCGGTGGCATTGGCTACCATATTTGTGTTGAATGCTATCGCACTGTTCGTTTTTCCGGTGCTGGGAGGTTGGTTGGGATTGAGCCAACATGAATTCGGCACTTGGGCTGCCATTGCCATTCATGATACAAGTTCGGTAGTAGGTGCCGGTGCTGCATACGGTGAGGAGGCACTTCAAGTGGCTACGACCATCAAGTTGACTCGTGCGTTGTGGATTATCCCATTAGCGCTGGTTACTTCAGTTATCTTCAAGAATGGAGGAAAGAAAATCAGTATCCCATGGTTTATCCTTTGGTTTATTGTTGCCATCCTGCTCAATACTTATATATTAGACAGCGTACCCGAAGTGGGAAAAGCCATTTCCGGTTTGGCTCGAAAAGGATTAATCATTACCATGTTCTTTATCGGTGCTTCCCTTTCGTCCGATGTGTTGAAGGCTGTAGGATTGAAACCGTTGTTACAGGGTGTTTTGCTTTGGCTGGTGATAAGTGCAGGTTCGTTGGCATATATCCTTCTATAAATGTCATTCAGACTACGGAAGGAAGAAACTCGAATGCATAAGGACTATGTTTTCGGGATTCTTTGTTGAATTTAGCCTCGTTATGAAAGCTCAGAGCGACGAGCGCGAAGCGATTGAACTAAAAACATTCCCGTCAATCCGCAAAACGCCTCGCGCAATCGTTTTATTGCCGTTATTGCGAATGAAAACTATCGCTTTGTACCGCCCGTTTCCTTCGCGCTCAACGACGGAAAAGTTTTTCACGAATACTGCCGTAAAACCTTCGGCGTTCCCGAATCGCAGATAAAATTTTTCAAAAATGCGACTTCCGGCGAAATGAACGAAGCGCTTTCCTGGCTGGAAGCACGGGGAAAGCTCGAAAACGCCGAGCTCATTTTGTATTACTCCGGA
>JAFXKI010000008.1 GCA_017531845.1 Opitutales bacterium
AGAAATCAGTCTGCAAAATACACCCGCCCCCTCGCCCAACATCTCAAAAAAAAATACACCCACCCCTCCAAAAAAACTAAAAATCTCGCACAAAGACTCCAAGACTCGAAGTTTTCCAAGTAATTCCTACAACAACTCAAACCCACAGTGTTTTTTTATTTTCGGGCACTTTTTGCCGCAGAAAAAACAGATATACGCAGATTTTCTCCTTCGCGGCGTTGCGGCTTCGCGTGAAAGAAAACCCTGTGTCGTTGCGGCTCCGTGAGAGAAAATCGAGAAAAGGCGGAGGATGAAAACTAAAACCAAGCCAGCGATTCGGCTAAGCCGCCTTCGCGGTTGGAAAGCCTCCAGACTGCGGCGAATTCGGCTTTAAGCGTTCCCGTCATCTCAGTTTCGACGGCGGCACGTGCATCCGCATCGTTTTTCAAAAATGCTTCCGCCCGGCGTAACGCCGTGTGTGCCATTTTTACGGCGAGCACCAGTTCTTTAAATATCAACGCATTCCGTGTTTCGGCGGGAACGCTCAGTAAAATTTTCTCAATTTTCGAAATCCCGGCTTGCGCGGCGGCGATTTCGTCGGCGGGAACGCCGCTCATCACACTTTCAAATGCTTCACCTTTGGCAAAAAACATTTCGCGCGTAATGCTTCGATTTGTAATTTTTTTTGAAATACAATCATCGAGCTTTCCGAAATTCAAAAGAGCTTCGGCGAAAGATTCCGCATCATTCAAAAGTCCGATTTTCTCAAAAATTTCGGCAAATTCTTTTGCGGTTTCGGGAACTTTCCCTCCCAGCATTTCTGCGGACGCGACAACGAGCGGAATCAAATTCGCGCAAAACGGATTGTGGTAGCCGAAATCGCCCCAAGTCGTAAGCAAAATGCCGCTCGCGCCGTATTTTTTTGCGGCGAGGCAAGCTTCGCGAATGTTTTTAAGCGCGTTTGTTTGGCGCGTGCCGAAGCTCAGCCACGACGAGGTTCCCGGTGCGAGGTAAAATTCGCCGTTCCCGTCGACGTTTTCGAGCGCGGTGAGCACGCGAGAACACTGCTCGTCAAACGGATGTCCGGCATCGTAGCCCCAAATCACGGGAATTGTATTTTTCAAAAATGCCGACGGAATTTCGCCGGATTCGCCGAGCAGGACGTCGCCCCAAAACATCATTTTCTTGCCGTGTTTTTCGACGCGTTTTTTCAGGCGAGCCATGTGTTCGAGATAGACACTGCGCTTGCCGCGCTTTTCACAAAGCTCGCGGGAACGCCCTTGCCCGAGTTCCCAAGGCTCATCGCCGCCGATATTAAATTTTTCCGACGAGAAATTCGGGAGAAATTCATCGTAAAGCCCGTCCATGAAATCGGCAGTTTCTTCGCAGGCGGCGAAGGTTCCCGCAACGCGCTGCATTTTGAAAATCGCGTGATAAAACCCGTCCGGGCATTCCGCCAGCGGTTTGTATTTTTCGTGCTTGAGCCAGCGTTCAACGTGCCCGAAAGAATTCAGATTCGGGACAAATTCAATCCCGCGTTCCCGGCACAATTTGTCCAACTTGCGTAACTCGTCAGCCGTCAGCGGTGATGCGTCGCGCCAAACTTCCTCGTGATTTTCAAACGCGTAAGTATGTTCTATATACAACTGGAACTGGTTGTATTGTAAGCGCGCGAGTAAATCAATCAGTCCGGCGAGCGCCTCCATTGTCGGCACGCGCCCCCGGGAAACGTCGAGCATGAACCCGCGCACGGGAACGCAGGCGGACGAAACGTTTTTCGGAAAATCCGCAACTTTCATTTTCGAAAATCCGGCATCAAACAAAACGGGAGAAGTGACATTTCTGTCGCTTCCCCCAAAGAATCCGCCTACTTTTTCAGCAAGCCTTGGCGATCCATTTCTTCGGCGATTTGAATCGCGTTGAGCGCTGCGCCCTTCCAGAGCTGGTCGCCGCAAACCCAGAGCGCAAGTCCGTTGTCGAACGCCGTGTTTTTGCGAATGCGCCCCACGCCGCATTTCACCTTGTTTTGGTAAAACAGCGGCATCGGGTAAACTTTGTTCGCGGGATCGTCCTGCACTTCCGCGCCGACGAATTCCGCAATCGCCTTACGCGCGGCTTCGACGCTGACCGGTTTTTCAAATTCCGCATCAACCGAAATCGAATGCGCACGGAACACGGGAACGCGCACGCAGGTGCACGTGCAAACAAGCTCCGGAAGCTCCAAAATTTTGCGCCCTTCGTTGAGCATTTTCATTTCCTCTTTCGTGTAACCGTCTTCGAGGAAAGAATCGACGTGCGGAATCAAATTAAACGCAATTTGATACGGATAAACACCGGTTTCGAGCTCTTCGCCGCTTGCCCACGCGACGACCTGCTTTTTCAGCTCTTCCATCGCCGCCGCTCCCGTTCCCGAGACTGCCTGATACGTCGACGCGAAAAAGCGCTTCAGCCCAAACGCCTTGTGAAGCGGATAAAGCCCCATGAGCGTAATCGCCGTCGAGCAATTCGGGTTCGCGATAATGCCCTTGTGGTTTTTCAGCGCATGCGCGTTGATTTCGGGAACGACGAGCGGAACGTTCGGATCCATGCGGAACGCCGAGCTATTATCGATAACAATACAACCGCGCTTCGCCGCTTCCGGCGCAAGTGCTTTGGAAATGCTGCCGCCGGCGGAGAAAATCGCAAAATCCAAGCCTTCGAAAGATTCCGGCGTCGCCTCACGAATCGTCCACGTCTTGCCGCCGAATTCAATTGTTTTGCCTGCACTGCGCGCGGATGCCAAGGGGCGCAGTTCTTCCACCGGGAAATTTCTCGACGCAAGCAACGCAAGAATTTCTTGCCCGACCGCTCCCGTCACGCCTACGATACCAACTTTGTATGCCATATGTTTTCTGAAAAAAGTTTTGAAAAAAAAGAGACGGCAAGTTTGCTCCTCGCCGAGCTGAAACGCAAATGCGAAATACTCGGCGTTCCCGCGTTGCCGGACGCGCTCGTCGCCTCCGTTCCCGCGCAACGCCTGTGGCATTTTCGCGATGAAAAACTCCTCGCCGAATACAAAATTTCCACGTCCCGCGCCGCACCGTCCTGCATCGAAAATTCGCTCGGTACGCCCGACGGACTTTTTTCCGTTATAGAAAAAATCGGCGACGGCGTTCCCGCGGGAACCGTTTTCAAAGCCCGCGTTTCCACGGGAATGCATTTTTCCGAATTTTTGAAAAACGCGCCCGACGAAAATCTCATCACCTCCCGCATTCTCCGCATTCAGGGCGAGGAAGAAGGTTACAACCGCGGCGGGAACCGCGATACGTATTCACGTTTTGTTTACATTCACGGCACAAACCAGGAACACAAACTCGGCATGCCGAACTCGCACGGCTGCCTTCTGCTCGGAAACGCCGACATCATCGCTCTTTTCGACGCCCTGCCCGACGCCTCCGCGGGAACGCCCTGCGCCCGGCTACTGATTGGGCTTTGAAAATTTTATCTTTTCCGCACCCAAAGCGTAATGCCTTTGTGAGAATTCGGAGAGGAAACACCCTCGAAAAAAAAACGCTCCCGCGAAATTCATCACGGGAACGTTTTATTTTTTTTTAGAAAAAACTTAGGCGATAGCCGCTTTTGCTTTTTCAACAATCGCGTTGAACGCAACGGCATCGTTAATCGCGAGCTCGCTGAGATTCTTGCGGTCGATGATGATGTTCGCCTTCTTCAGACCCGCAACAAGGCGGCTGTAAGTGATGCCGAGCGGACGGCACGCAGCGTTAATACGAACAATCCAAAGTTGGCGGAATTCGGATTTGCGATTCCGGCGGTGTTCGTAAGCGTAGCGGTTAGCGCGGTTGACTGCGTCTTCTGCATGGCGGAAGCAACGGGACTTGAGCCCGAAATAGCCTTTAGCCTGTTTCAGAACGCGTTTGCGACGCGCGCGGGTTGCGGGAGCATTAGTAACTCGTGACATGTTTTACTTCTATTGGTTTAAGACCGCCGGGTCGTCAGAAAATTTCACCCGGCAAGTGCAGTTAATCTGTGGTTCGTTTCCTCCGGGGAATTAAGCGAACGGCATCGCGGACTTGAACGTCGCTTCAAAGCCTTCGTCCACGCGCTTATCGTTTCCGCGACGACGACGAGCTTTGTTGCTCTTGTTGCGGAGGAGGTGGCGCGTGTTCGGAGAGCGGCGCATGAGTTTACCCGTGCCGGTCTTCTTGAACCGTTTAGCGATGGATTTCTTAGTCTTTTGCATAAGAAAGAAAGGCGATTAAATCTTTTTGCGGGAACGCTGTAAAGCCCAAAAGGGAGAATGTTATTTTCTTAAAATTTTTCAATTTGAACTCAAAAGAGCCTCTGCCTTTTCAAAGACGGCAACATTCTTTTTTTGCAAGCGCTGAGGTGTCAGATCCAGCTTTTCACAAACGCGGCGAAACCTCGCAAGTTTCGCGTCCAATTCCCGGCGGCTTTCCGCCGAAAGTCCGCCGGCAAGTTCCGCCACCGCTATTCGCTCCGAGAAATACTTCGCATACGCATCAGCGACTTTTAATTTAAATCGGGGCAAGTAAACACCCGCCAGACGTGTTGCATCCTGCGGAAATGCCCGGGCAAATTCGAGCCAAACTTCTGCCGCACTTATAAAATCTTCCGAATTGATTTTTTGATCCAAAATTCTGCGAAAAGCCTCCGCCTTGCCGGCGACAGTCACTTCGCCGGGCACCGCGCTTCCCGCCTGCTTCGTATCGCCCGTTCCCCAAAAAACAACGCATGCGATGACGATTGCAACCACGATTGCCGAAATTCCGAGAAACTTTGCCGTTCCCGCAATATCAGCAAAGCGTTTATACGGCTGATCGGCGACATCGGCACCGTTCCCGGCACCGGAAGAGGCATTTTTTTCACTTGCCTCCGGACTTTTCCGTTCTTTTTTGGCGTCCGCCGCCTTCGGGAAAATGCCTGTCCGGGCGAATGCGGCAAAGCGGGTTTGAGGCGCATGCAAAAATTCGAGCGGAGCCAAAAAATCAAGGATCAAATCCCCGGGTCGGCGCACGGAAATTTCGGATTCATTCAAGCGCCGCCACAGGAAGCGCCCCGCTCCGTTCTCCGAACAAATCCCTGTCGAAAAAGCCACGCCCCAAGCACCGATTCCGCCCAACGCCTCCGAAGATTCGGCAAAAAGCCCCAGGACGGTTTCCGTGCACGTTTCGTCTCCAAGAAAAATGGTTGCGCGCGCGTCGCCGTGCGGACAAAGCAAAGCCGCGTTCCCGGCGTCTCCTGTTAATTCTTCCCAGCGCTTTGCCGGCAAAAGAGATTCGCCCTCCGCCCGCAAAATTTCCGGCGGCAAAGGCTCATCTTCCGGCAGATAGCGCGGCTCGCCTTCAAATTTTTTGCACCATCCCTGAAACCGCAAGGCAATTTCCGCCGGCGGCAACAATTTCTCCAGTTCGTTTCGTCGAAATATCAGATGATGCACAACATAATTCGCGCGCCCAAAATCGTCCGTTCCCGCATCGCCCGCCCGCGTCAAAATGTAAAGAGGCTCGTTCCCGCCGGAATAAACGCGAAAGAGAAAAACCGTCGGTCGCTCTCCTGCCGGCGGCTTATACTCGCTCATGCGTTCAAGCTCCGCAACCGTGCGTTCCCGTAACGACGCATGCCGTGCCACCGTGCAAAAACCGGAACGTCCGGACGCAAGACCCGAAAGCGCGGAAGTAAAAATGAGTTGGCGCATTTTCGAACTCCGAGGAAGAAGTTAAAGTTTTTTATTCGGAAAAGGAAGCAACCGGGCTACTGCCGCCGACAAAAAAAAAACGGGCAAGCAAAGAAGTATTGTTTTCCACCAAGCACGATGCGGAAAATTTTCACCGGCGGTGTTCCCGCCTCCCCGGAGAAGAGCCAAGCCTGCCGCTTCTCCGGGGCAAAAGGAACATTACTTATCCAAGCCGAATGCGCTATGAATGGAACGCACGGCAAGATCCGCCTTATCGGGAGCGATCCCGACGGAAATTTTAATTTCCGAAGTCGTAATCAGTTCGCTATTAATTCCCGCTTCCGAAAGCGCACGGAAAAGCGTTCCCGCCACACCCGGATGCGAAGTCATGCCGACGCCGACGATGGATACTTTCGCAATTTCGCCCGAAGAGCGGAACGTTCCCGCACCGAGTTTTTTCAGCGCGGAGGTAATCACTTTTTCCGCGTAGCCCACCTGGTCGGTATTGACCGAGAATGTCAAATTCGCCTTACCGGGAATCGGCGCCACGTTTTTGACAATCATATCAACGCTGACCGACGCTTCGCCGAGCGCATCAAAAATTGCCGCAAACGCAGCCGGAGAATCGGGCAAATCCCCCACCGTTACGCGCGTTTGCGTGCGGTCGAGAGCGACGCCGGAAACAAGGGCGTCTTCCATCGTTTTTTCAAAAGCTTTCACAATAGTTCCGGGTTGATCGTTAAAGGAGGAGCGCACTTCAAAAGGAACGCCGTATTTTTGCGCAAATTCGACAGAACGGGACTGCATCACCTTCGAGCCGCTCGCTGCGAGCTCCAGCATTTCTTCGTAGCAAATATGATTCAGCTTTCGCGCGTTGAGTACGATACGGGGATCCGCCGTATAAACACCGTCCACATCCGTAAAAATCTGACAAATATCCGCCTTGAGCACCCCCGCCAACGCAATCGCCGTCAAATCACTGCCGCCGCGTCCGAGAGTCGTAATTTCGCTTTCCGACGAAATTCCCTGAAACCCGGCAACGATAACGACTTTGCCTTCGTTGAGGCGCTCTTTAATATCGCCGCCCGTCAGATGGGAAATGCGCGCGCGCGAATGGAAAGTATCCGTAATAATGCCCGCTTGTGCGCCCGTGCGGGAAACGGCGGGAACGCCGATAGAATGGAGCGCGAGTGCCGTCAGCGCGATGGTTTCCTGCTCACCCGTCGCGAGCAGCATATCCATTTCGCGCTCGCTCGGAGCCGCCGAAATCGATTTTGCCCGCGCGATCAGCTCATTCGTTACGCCGCTGCGTGCAGAAACCACAACCACAACCTGATGCCCCTCTGACCAATAGCTCTTGATCTTTGCGGCAACGTTTTTAATGCGGTCGACATTCCCCACGGAAGTTCCGCCATATTTTTGAACAATCAGCATTTTGTTTTGCTAAACAGAGGGAGTCATTAAACAGCGACCGCCACCAAACCGCAAGCACCAAGACACAAAAAGCACTCGCCGCGGCGGAACGCCAAACATAACGCGGGAGCAAGAAAGCGGCAGGTCCTCACGTTCCCGTAGCCCCGCTTCCGCTCCCCGGAAACAAAAGAAAAACATTTGAGCTTTGCCCCGGAGAAACAGTCCGTTTAGTCTACGCTCCACTACACGATGACCTCTGCGGAAAAAATTTCACGCTTATGCGCGCTCCGAAATCACGGCAGCAAATTCGGAATTGACCGGATGCGCCTGCTCGCGAAGGCGATCGGCTCGCCGCAAACCGCGTTCCCGCTCATCCACGTCGCCGGCACCAACGGAAAAGGGTCCACGGCGGCGATGCTAGACGGCATTCTGCGCGCGCACGGTCTTCGAAACGGGCTTTACACTTCGCCGCACCTGCTTAAGCTCGGCGAGCGCATTCGCGTGAACGGCGTTCCGCTCCCGGATCAAGCCATTTGCGAAGAAGCGGAAAAACTTTACAACGCGGCAGTAGACTTCGGCAAACCCGGCGACGAAGATTTCCCGTCTTTCTTTGAATTGATGACGGCGATGGCGTTTCGCCGGTTCGAGCGGGAACGTTGCGGCTCCGCCGTTATCGAGACGGGCTTGGGCGGGCGCTTGGACGCGACCAACATCGTCGTTCCCGAAGTAAGTGTCATTACGTCCATCGGCACGGATCACACAGAATTTTTGGGGAGCACCCTCACAGAAATTGCCCGGGAAAAAGCCGGAATCATCAAAGACGGCGTTCCCGTCGTAATCGGATTGCTTCCGGAAGAAGCAGAAACGGCAATCCGGGCGGTCGCCCAAGCCCGGCACGCCCCGGTTTTTTCCGTCCGGGAAATTTTTTGTAAAGGGAAATCGGATACGAATTGCTTTCCGGAAACCAATCTCTTCGGCGAACATCAGCGCGGGAACGCAGCAACGGCACTTCTCGCCGCAAAAATATTTTTTGAAAGAACCGGGCAAAACTTTGACGAACAAAAAGCAAAAAACGCGCTTCTAAAAATAGACTGGAGAGCTCGCTGGGAAAAAATCACGCTCGCGGACGGACGCACGCTTATTCTTGATGTTGCCCACAACGCGGAAGGCGCCGCCGCCATCGACCGCTCCCTGGCAACGCTTTTTGAAAAAACGGGAAATCATCCGCAAATCATCACCGGGGTTCTCGGCACGGAGCGAGCGAAGCCACTTATCTCCGTTTTTGCAAAATACGCGGCAGCAATCCATTTCGTGCGCCCGGAACAGGAACGCGCCTGCACATTTGAGGAAATGGAACAATGCCTCCCGCCGGATTTTAAAGCTCCGGTTTTCAGAACTTCCGTCGCTGCCCTGTTCCCGCACCCGAACGAATGTGCAGTTGCCACGCCTAACGGCGAAACCATTGTTGTCGCAGGCTCATGCTATCTTGCCGGAGAAGTGCTCGCCGCACTTTCGGGAACGGCAACGGATTCCGCCCTGCAGGACAAAATTTTACCGCGTGCCCAAACCCGCCTTCCCGCTTGACAGAATTTACGAAAGGATAAATCCTCGCTCCCGCCTCATGCCCGATTTTTTTCAAAACCGCTACCTGAAAATCCGACGCCGCGGGCTTCGACTCGCCGTGCTTTCGTTGGTGCTGATTTTTTCGGGAATTTGGGCATGGTTCGCCTTTATCGTTCCCGCGCAGGATCATTTCACCCTGTATTTTTCATCCAATATACACGGGCTTTCCGTCGGAGCACCGGTCCGGTTTTTCGGGCAAACCGTCGGGCAAGTCAGCGAAATCCGGATTATTCACGTTCCCGCCAACGATATCCGGAAAAGCTTTTATGCAGCAGTAACGATTTCGGTCGAACCGTCCGTGTTTAAAAACTACGGAAGCGAAGCGGAATCCCTCCGCGACAAGTTGCACACGCTCATTCGACAGGGTCTCTGCGGACAACTCCGCATGCCTTCCCTTCTCGCAAACGGTCTGTGTGTCAGCCTCTATTTTGCGCCAGGGCAAACAGTAAACGTGCTCAATCCGCCGGGTGCCGAGTATCCCGAAATTCCCACCAACTTCAAGTCCACTTCCGAGCTCGTGGACCGCACAAATCATTTTATCGAAACCAAAAATCTTTACGAGTTAGCAGAAAAAATACGCATCTTCCGTGCCAGGACGGACAAGCTCTGCGCTGCCGCAGAAAATATTGACGCCGAAGCCCTCAACCGGAGAATCCTCGAAGCGCTCGGATCCGCCAATACGCTTCTCGAAGCAAGTGCCTTCCGGCAAAAACTTCGGGAGCTCAACGAAATACTGCCCGTGCTTTGCGATTCGCTCGAACAAAAAACAGCACTCAGCGAAGAAGAAACCCGTACCCTACGGGAACGCCTGAGGAATCTGAATTTGTCTCTTGCAGAAATCCGCCATGCCGCCGCGACCCTTAAAGAAAGTCTTTCCGAAGAACCGAACCGGCATCGAATCGAATTTTTGCAACAATTACGAAACCTCTCCGACCCGCTTATCGATATCGGAAAAAACCTGTTTCTCTGAAAATCAAAAAGCGCGGCGGGAACGTAATTTTTTCAAAAGAGCCTCAAAGCCGGGCGGGAACGCCGACGATAATTCCGCCGGGGCTCGAGCCTCGAACATCGCCGGCAACCTGACACTTGCCAAGTGAACGCAAAGGCTGGGGTAAATCAGGCGCACCTCTCCCTTATTCAAACGCCCTCGCCTTCCGAAATAGGCGTTGGAAATCGCGGGAACACCGCCATAAACCGCATCGCCGACAATCGGCAAGCCGGACTCCTGCGCATGAAGCCGAATTTGATGCAAACGCGGGAACGTCGTTTCCGCTCTCCAAAGCTCATATTCGCCGAAATTTTCCTCCGGGAAAAACCGCGTTTCGGATTTTTTTCCCGTTTTGTGAGAAATCAACGCCCGCGCTTCCGAAAAATGGGAAGCCACCGGCAACGTGCAAACGAACGGCTCATGCTTTTTTTTCTCCGAGACCGGGCGTGCCAAAAAAAAGAAAACAAATTTCAACTGTTCGGATCCGACCGCATTTCTCCAAAGCTCCAAGGCTCCGGAATCCCGATCTGCAAGCAAAACGCATCCGGAAGCTTCGGCATCCGTCAAAATTACCGGAGCCGGTCGCAACAATCCCAATTTTAAAAAAGACGGTTGTTCGAGCAAAAGGCGCTTTCGTATTTCGCCGCAAAGCGTTTCCCGCCCGTTGTGCCACGGATGTTCGTCGATTGGTATTCCGGACGGTTTGTCGAGAGCCGCAATGCCGTTCCCGCAAAAAATCACGGAAACGGATGTCGAACCCGGTTCAAAAGTTTGGGGCGGAAACGTTAGCATTTGAAAAAAATAAAAACGTCCCCGTGCAGAAAAAATGCGACGGGAACGTTTTCAAAAAAACAGGAAAGGGAGACTTACGCCGCCGCCTTAGCCTTGTTGGCAGCCTTCGCAAGGCGGGACTTCATGCGAGCCGCCTTGTTGGGGTGAATGACTCCGGACTTCGTCGCCTTATCAAAAACGGACGCGCAGGTCGGGGTCACGGATGCAATCGCAGCCGCATCTCCGGACGCGCAAGCGGCTTTCGCGGATTTAGCGATAGTTTTCAAGCGGCTCTTCACGGAGCGATTGCGCTTCGCGTTTGTCGCGGATTTACGAATGTTCTTCTGTGCTGACTTGATGTTGGCCATTTCGGTCTTCTCTAAATAAAGTTGAAAGCCAAAGATGGAACAAAAAAACGGCAACGCTGTCAATGCCTAAAATTCGAAACATTGCAGAAACGTCGACAAACAGATAAAAAGCCGAGAAGTTATGAAGGTCTCCTTGTAACGACCGCAACAAATTTATTTTTGTGAGAACGCAAGGAATTTTCCTTATGAAATAAAAAAAGCGTTCCCGCCCAAATCACGGCGGGAACGCTTTTTTTGCGCTTTCGCGCAAGTAAATTACCACTCTTCGTCTTCGGAGTATTCTTCTTCGTCCTCAGACTCGGACTCTTCATCAGAAACCTCTTCGTCTTCGGATTCTTCGTCCGTAGTTTCTTCGCTTTCTTCTTCTGCTGCATCTTCATCTGCGTCCGCCTGCGCAGCTGCGCGCGCGGCAGCAAGAGCTTCGCGCTGAGCCTTACGCTGTTCCGCAGCGATTTTTTCGAGCTCTTCCAAGGTGCGGTAAATATCGCAAAGAACGTGATCGGCAGGCTTCAACACGGGAGCCCCTTTTACGCCGGCGGCAACGTCCGCAACCACTCGATTTCCGTCAACTTCAACAACGGTAACAAGCGCCGCCTTGTTTTCCTTCGTCAAAACAACGTGATCGCCCACCGCGTAGGTGTTCGGCGTGATAAATTCGATAACACCGACCAAATCGTTATAACGCGTAATGCGTGCATTTCCCTTCTCCGGCATCGGGAGTTCTTCCACGGCGGAAGCGGCTTTGAGAGCTTTCAACGCCTTCTCAAGATTCGCGCGGCGAATAGCCGGGAAATCCGCCAACAAATCTTCGTTCTGTGTCGAAGCCGCAACATCGGCGACAGCAGGTGCTTCCTCGACCGCCGCCTCTTCCGTGAAGAGAACATCACTCGGCGTTTCCGTTGTCGCAGCAGCAGGAGCGGTCGGCTGGGCTTTCGGAAGCGGCTTGGAATCCGGCGTCGCCCAAGGATTGTTGGACGAAGATGCGCAACCGGCAAAAGCGACCGCAGCAAGGGAGGCAAGGACAAGGAGAGCTTTTTTCATAGCTAAAAACCTGTAAAAGAGTGGGATAATTTGTGGATGGAGAATAACAACGAGGTCGCGTTGTGCAACCTCTAACGGAAAGATTTTCATCTTGGGTTTGCCTTGTCAATCAAAATTCAGAAACCGAGCTTGTTTCTTGACAAGCACCAGCAAGCCATAGATGCTCATCTCTTTCATTTTTTTATATTTGACCAACATGGCAAACTCCACACCGCTTCTGATGCTCGGCATGCCCAAAGGCAGCCTCGAAGAATCCACGCTCGCCCTTTTCGCAAAGGCAGGCTATCCCGTCGTGAAAAGCTCCCGCTCGTATCGTCCGTCGTTTGACGATCCCGCGCTTGACGGTCGCTTTGTCCGCGCGCAGGAAATCGCCCGCTACGTCGAGCACGGATTTTTTGACTGCGGCTTGACGGGCTACGATTGGGTTGTGGAAAACAACGCCGATGTCGTCGAAGTTTGCGACCTCGTCTACTCCCGCGCCTCGAATGTTCAAAGCCGCTGGGTTATCTGCGTTCCCGAAGCCTCCGAGATCAAAACAGTCAAGGATTTGCAAGGGAAACGCATTGCAACGGAACTCGTCGGCACGACGCGCCGCTTCCTCGAAAGCCACGGCGTTACCGCGCAGGTCGAATTTTCCTGGGGCGCGACGGAAGTCAAGGTTCCGGATTTGGCGGACGCGATTGTCGACTTGACCGAAACCGGAAGCTCCATCAAGGCGAACAAGCTTCGCATCGTCGATACGATTTTAAAAACCAACACCAAGCTCATTGCCAACAAGCAGGCGTGGGAAAATCCGGAAAAACGCGCCAAAATTGAATCCATCGCCATGATGCTTCAGTCCGCGCTCACGGCAAAACACCTCGTCGGGTTGAAATTCAACCTCCCGCGCGAAAAGCTCGACGAAGTCGTCGAAAAACTTCCCGCAATGCGCAACCCGACCATTTCGCCGCTCTCGAACGAAGCTTGGATCGCCGTTGAAACCATTATCGACAGCAAGCTCACGCGCGACATCATTCCCGCGCTCAAAGCCTGCAAGGCGGAAGGCATCATCGAATACCCGCTCAACAAAGTCGTTTATTAATAAAGACAAGAAGAGCCGGCAATCGGGAATTAGGAACCAAAAACCGAAAGCTCCTTTACCCTCTTCTTTAAGTTTCAACCTAAAACAAAAAGCGTTCCCGCGGCGAAAGTTGCGGGAACGCTTTTTTGTGCGGCGGAGCGCGGGTGGCATTGTCTGTAGTTATTACAAATATTACAAAATTGCAATATTTGGGAGCTGAATATTTCAAAATTTTAATATTAAAACTCTTGCTCGGTAGGATTTTTTGAGATTAATTCGGAACGCGAGAAAGGACGGTGGGATTCCTTTTTCATTCTTGCTTTTCAATAATTTAACCCCGAAAACGAAAGGATTGTGTTTATGAGCACGAGCGAAATTCTTCCGCCACAACCGGAGCCGCAAACAAGCGGCGCGTTCAGCGACGACGGCAAGTCGGGTCGCGTGACGACGAGCCTTAGTTTTTCGGGCGGGACGGCGACCGGACCGGGCTTTTCTGCGGATTACACGCTGAGCGTTCCCGCCGGGAATGTTTACGAAATCTCGGTTTCTGCGGACGATACGGCGACGGTTTCCGGCGGCGGGATTTCGGCGAGTTCGCATTGGGATGCAAGCGCAAAGCGTATCGTTCCCGGGGCGGCGCGTTCGTCCTACGCGGAGATTTCCGATTTGTCCGCGACGGAAACGTTTTCGATTTCCTACGGGAACGCGGGCGGTCCGTATGTTTTAAATGTATCCGTAATTTCAATACGCTCGATGGCGGTTCCGCCGGCGGTGAAGCCGGGCGACGAAGATTGCGTGTGCACGCAGGATTGCGACATGGGCGCGACGCCGAAAAACGGGAGTGTGGACTTTACGCAGCCGTTCGGGCGCACGCCGTTTGCGGTCGGTTTTTCCTCGGGTAAGCTGGTTTTAAAAAAGCAACTTCCGACGCCGGATTTGTTCACGCCTGCGGGCTTGCGCTACGAGCATTATCTGACGCGGCGAGTTTTGTCGAAAAACGCGGCAACGCACTCGGCAACGATTTCTGCGGACGGGGTTTGGGAAAACGTTTACGAGGACCGCGTTCCCGCAGATTCCGATGCGTGGAAAAGCTCGCAAGTGCGCGTAAACAATGACGGGAGCGTGGTCGAAAAACTCGCCGACGGCGCGGAAATTTCCTACGACCCGAGCGGAAATTTCGCCTCGGTAAAATCGCCCGACGGCGTCGTGCTTTCCGCTTCGCAACTGGGCGTGGAGGTGATTCGCGACGGGAACGGCGCGCTTCGTCAGATTTGGTCCTTGGCGGACGGCTTGCTCGACATCGTCTCGCTTGATGCCGAGCATTACGAAATCCGCTGGTTTAAGCCGGATTCGATTTCGGGAAAAACAAGCGGGCTTTATGCGGCGACGGGCGATCCAGTGAAGGTTTTTTCCTGCGGCAAAGCGAACGAAGAAGCGGCGGAAAACCTCTCGGAAACGCCCGTTACGTGCGCGTTTGAGCTTGTCGAAAAGCGTGGTTCGGCATTTTCATTTTCGAATCGCTGGGTTTATGATTTGGACGCGAAATCGTGGAGTTTTCATCGCGGGAACGCGTATTTGAACGTGCGCACCTGGGAGAAATTGCCCGGCGGGAACTATGCGCTTTCGGAAACCTCGGGCGGGGAAACGACAACGGAGGAAGTTTCCGTAGAAAACGGAAATCAATACGTCGGGCGCGTGGTTGGCGGGGTTTCGGAGTATTCGGCGACGCGCGTTGCGAGCGGGAACGGTCTCGGGAAAATTGCTTCGGAGACGGACCGCGCGGGCGCGAAACGTAATTACGAATACGATACACACGCTCGCGTGGTGCGCGAAACGCTCGATCG
>JAFXKI010000009.1 GCA_017531845.1 Opitutales bacterium
AGAAATCAGTCTGCAAAATACACCCGCCCCCTCGCCCAACATCTCAAAAAAAAATACACCCACCCCTCCAAAAAAACTAAAAATCTCGCACAAAGACTCCAAGACTCGAAGTTTTCCAAGTAATTCCTACAACAACTCAAAAACTTTTAATCTTTGTTGTGTTGAAATTTTGCATTCCCGCAAAGAGAATGAAGGTGCTATGGCAAACATTCGTCCTTTCGCCGCATTGCGGCCCCCGAAAAATCTCGTCGAAAAAGTTTCGTCGCTCCCGTACGACGTGATGAATCACACCGAAGCCGCTACAATGGCTCGCGGGAACGCGCAGTCGTTTCTCCACATTTGCCGCGCGGACATTGATACGTCCGAAGCGCAAATCCACGACGACATCACTTACGAAAAATCGCGGGAAAATCTGGAAAAATTCATCGCGGAAGGCACGCTCGTCCGTGACGACAAACCCTGTTACTACATTTATCGTCAAATGATGTGGGGGCGCGTGCAAACCGGAATCGTCGCCTGTGCAAGTGTCGACGAATATCTCGACAACACGATCAAGAAACACGAATTGACGCGTAAGGAAAAAGAGCTCGATCGTATCCGTCATTTCGATACATGCTCCACGCAAACCGAGCCCGTGTTCCTCGCATACCGCAAGCACGAAGGCATTGCGACCGTGATGCGCGAATGGATTAAATTCCACAAGCCGGATTACGATTTCAAAACCGACGACGGCGTTTCCCATATTCTTTGGAAGGTTGACGACGACACGGCGATTGCCGCTATCCGACAAGGTTTTGCTGAAGTTCCCGCGCTTTACATTGCCGACGGGCACCACCGCACCGCTTCTTCCGCGGCCGTTTCCGCGCGCCGCCGCGCCGCGCATCCGGATTTCACGGGGGAAGAGGAATTTAACTTTCTCATGGCGGTGATTTTCTGCGACGAAGATTTGTTCATCATGGATTACAATCGTGTCGTTCGTGATTTGAACGGATTGAGCGAAGCGGATTTTCTTGCGAAAATTTCCGAAAAATTCGACGTCGTTCCCGTGGCGTATTCAGAAAACGGATACGCTCCGAAAAAGAAGCATGAATTTGGAATGTTCCTTGGCGGAAATTGGTATTCCGTGACGGCAAAGGCGGGAACGTTTGACGAAGCCCACCCGATTGAATCGCTCGATTGTGCAATTTTGCAGGCGAATTTGCTCGCGCCGGTTCTCGGCATTGCCGACCCGCGTACGGATTCGCGCATTGATTTCGTCGGAGGGATTCGCGGGATCGCGGAATTGGAACGCCGTTGCAAGGAAGACGGGAACGCCGTTGCGTTTGCGCTTTATCCGGTAACGATGGCAGATTTGTTCAGCGTCGCCGACGCGGGCGAAATCATGCCGCCGAAATCAACGTGGTTTGAGCCGAAGCTTCGCAGCGGACTTTTCCTCCACGAAATCGAAAAGTAGAATATATTTTCTGAAGGAAACGAAGGGAGCCTTTGAGCAAGAACCCGTCACAAAAAACCTGTTCGCTATCTTCTTAAGTAAAATAAAAAGCGTTCCCGAAAGTATTCACGGGAACGCTTTTTGTTTTTTCAGAATAAATCCGAATTTATTCCGTAGCGGGGACGGAAACGTCTTCTGTCGGAATTGCGTTGTCGATAGCACCGCCGAGCGTCGTAAGGCGCATGTGGCGGTAAGCCGGGAGCCCCGTTCCGGACGGGATAAGGTGTCCCATAATGACGTTTTCCTTGAAGCCGTCGAGTCGGTCTTTCTTAGAAAGCGTAGCAGCGTCGGTAAGAACGCGCGGCGTTTCTTGGAAGGACGCAGCAGAGATGAAGGATTCCGTTTCGAGCGAAGCCTTTGTAATACCGAGGAGCACGGGAACGTAAGTTGCCGGCATCCCCCCTTTCTCTTCGATGTAGGCGTTTTCGCGCACGATGACGGAGCGGTCAACCTTTTCGTCCCAGAGGTGCGTGCCGTCGCCCGGGTCGGTAATCTTGACCTTGCGGAGCATGCGCGCGACGATGATTTCGATGTGCTTATCGTTGATCGTAACACCTTGAACACGATAGACCTTCTGAATTTCTTCAATAAGGTGATCCTGAATTTCGGAAAGACCGAGGATTTCGAGGATTTCGTGCGGGTCGGGCGATCCTTCTGTGAGCAACTGTCCTTTTCGGACGTAGTCGCCTTCCTGAACAACGATGTGCTTTCCGTGCGGAATCAAATGCTCGAAAGTCGTTCCGTCAGGAGCCGTAATAACGAGGCGTTTTTTCCCTCGGAGCGTGTTCCCGTAAGAAACCGTTCCTTCGGTTTTTGCCATTTCTGCCGTATCTTTCGGACGGCGGGCTTCGAAGAGCTCGGCAACACGCGGAAGACCGCCGGTAATGTCTTGCGTCTTGGAAGCGGAACGCGGTGTCTTCGCGAGAAGTGCTCCCGGAAGAATTTCGTCGCCTTCTGAAACGACGACTTGTGCGCCGGTCGGAATTGCGTGTTCGGCAACGCATTTTCCCTTGGAATAAACAAGAACAGACGGATTAAGATCGTCGCTGTGTTCGATGACGACCGTTTGAACCTGCCCGGTTGCTTCATTCATTTCTGCGGAGACGGTAACACCCGGAATCATATCACGGAACTTCACCGTTCCCGCTTTTTCTGCGAGAATCGGAATATTATGCGGATCCCACTTCGCGAGAAGATCGCCCGTCTTAATAACTCCGCCATCGAGCGTGGAGAGGAAAGTTCCGATAACGACTTCGTGTTCGTCAAGCACCTTGGAGGGATCTTTTTCGTCGAGAATTTCGACAGATCCGGTTTTGTTAAGCACGACCGCAACGGATTCTCCGACTTCAACGTAGCGAAGATTTTTGTAGCGAACAATCCCGCCAATCGGCACACGGATTTCCGGGTTTTTGAGAATCTGATTCGCGATCCCGCCGATGTGGAAGGTCCGCATCGTGAGCTGCGTTCCCGGTTCACCGATGGACTGCGCGGCGATAATTCCGACAGAAGTTCCGCGTTCGACGAGACGACCGGTGGACGGGTCAAGCCCGTATGCTTTTGCCGGAATGCTGTTCACCTTCATGTGTGTAAGCGGCGACATAACCTTGACGCGCTCGATTCCGGAATCTTCGATTTTCTTCGCGACTTCCGTTGAGATCATTTCGCCGGAGCGGACAAAAATTTCGTCCGGATCTTGCGGATTATGAATATCCTCGCTGGAGCAACGTCCTTCGATTCGCTCATAGAGACGGATGATTTCGTCTTCGCCGTCGCGAATCGCCTTTTTCCAAATACCGTCACGGTTTCCGTCATCGACTTCAGAGACAATCACGTCCATCGCAACATCACAAAGCTTACGGGTCATGTACCCGGCGTCTGCGGTTTTAAGCGCGGTATCGGCGAGCCCTTTACGCGCGCCGTGCGTGGAAATAAAGTATTCACCGATGGTCAGACCGTCGCGGAAGGACGAAAGAATCGGGCGTTCGATAATTTCACCGTTCGGCTTCGCCATAAGTCCGCGGGCTCCGCAAAGCTGACGCACCTGTTGCTTGTTACCACGAGCTCCGGAATCCATCATAACGTAAACCGGATTGAGAATCCAACGCCCCTTGTTGCGCGGGTCAGCGGCGGATTGCTTAATCGTGCGCGCGGGAACGGCAGACGCTTCAAGGGTTTTAAAGACAGAGGATGCGATCTCGTTAGTTGCCTTTGTCCAAATATTAACGGTCTTATTGTAGCGTTCCCCGGCGGTGATAATACCTTTCTTGTACTGCGCTTCGACTTCGTCGCACTCGCCTTGAGATTTTTCGACGATAGATTTCTTTTCCTTCGGGAAAATCATGTCGCCGATACCGATGGAAATCCCTGCACGAGTTGCCATGCGGAAGCCCATCGCTTTGAGTGCGTCAACAACCGGTCCGACGCCTTCCTTACCGACAAGGCGGTAGGAGGAAAGAATAAGATCGCCGATTTGACCTTTTTTGACAGGGAAGTTAATGAATCCCATGCCTTCATGCACTTTATCTTCTCCGGCATCCGTGCGGGTTTTCGGCCAAATCTGATTATAAACGATGCGCCCGATGGTGGTGCGGATAATCTTTTTATCCGGATTGCCGTAAATTGTCTTACGCCCATAATCGGGGTTTACGAAATCGACCCAGTCGTGGAAGTGAAGAGCACCATCGAGCTCTGCCATTTGAGCTTCTTCAACAGACCCGATAACGGGAACGTGTTTCTGCCCGAGTTCTTCCGGCGTTTTCGGCGGCTGGAATGTCAGGTAGTAAGAGCCGAGCACGATGTCCTGAGACGGCGTAATGATCGGCTTTCCGCTGGACGGAGAGAAAATATTATTCGTGGAAAGCATGAGGAGTTTGCACTCCATAATGGCTTCCGTAGAAAGCGGAACGTGAACCGCCATTTGGTCTCCGTCGAAGTCCGCATTGAACGCGGTACAGGTCAACGGGTGAAGACGGATTGCATCACCTTCGATGAGAACCGGGTCAAACGCCTGAATCGAGAGGCGGTGGAGCGTCGGAGCGCGGTTGAGCATAACCGGGTGCCCTTTGGTAACTTCTTCGAGGATGTCCCAAACTTCCGGCGGACGTTTTTCAATCATCTTGCGTGCTCCGCGAACCGTATGAACAAATCCGAGTTCTTTCAAACGACGGATAATGAACGGCTCGAACAGCACGAGTGCCATTTTCTTCGGCAAACCGCACTGGTTGAGCTTCAAATCCGGACCGATAACGATAACGGAACGCCCGGAGTAGTCGACACGCTTTCCGAGGAGATTTTGACGGAAGCGTCCCTGTTTCCCTTTGAGCATATCGCTGAGGGATTTAAGCGGACGATTTCCGGCTCCGGTAACGGCGCGCCCGTGGCGACCATTGTCGAACAACGCATCTACCGCTTCCTGAAGCATACGCTTTTCGTTATTGATGATAACGTCCGGCGTTTTCAGCTGGAGAAGGCTACGGAGACGATTATTACGGTTGATAACTCGACGATAAAGGTCGTTGAGATCCGAAGTCGCGAAGCGACCGCCGTCCAGCGGAACAAGCGGGCGCAAATCCGGCGGGATTACCGGAAGCACTTCAAGAATCATCCATTCCGGGCGATTTCCGGATTCGATAAAGCCCTGAATCACTTTCAAGCGGCGCGCAAATTTAATTTTCGCCTGCTTGGAGCGTGTATTCGCCATCTGTTCCTGCAACTCCTGCACAACTTGCGGAAGATCAAGAGCAGCGAGAACGTCGCGAAGTGCTTCCGCGCCCATTTTCGCAACAAAAGCATCATCTCCGTATTCAAGCTGGGCTTGTGCATACTCTTCTTCCGTCAGAAGCTGTTTCGTTTCAAACGGAGTTTTGCCCGGATCGACGATAAGATATTTTTCGTAGTAAATAACGGATTCAAGCTGACGTGCCGTCATGTCGAGCAAAAGCCCGAGGCGTGAAGGCATCGACTTCAGGAACCAGATATGCGAAACGGGAACGGCAAGCTCAATGTGCCCCATTCGGCGACGGCGTTCACGCGCGACAGTGACTTCAACACCGCAACGGTCGCAAACAACGCCCTTAAATTTGATACGCTTATACTTCCCGCAGGCGCATTCATAGTCGCGCACCGGACCGAAAATACGTTGGCAGAAGAGTCCGCCCGGTTCCGGTTTGAACGTGCGGTAATTAATGGTTTCCGGATTTTTGACTTCCCCGTGCGACCACTGGCGGATCACATCAGGCGAAGCGAGAGAAATCGACACATAGTCAAAATTCTGCTCTGCGGAATTAACTTCAGATTCTGCGTTATTGATCATTGTTCGGTAAAATTTGATTGATGTTTTCTTTGTTCGCGGGAACGCATTTTTCAGAGAAAACCTAAGAAATACGCGTTCCCGCAACGATTCAGAGCTGCTTCGTGGAGTCGCCAAGCTGAACATTCAAAGCAAGCGACTGGAGTTCCTTCATCAAAACATTGAACGATTGCGGCGTTCCCGCAGCAAGCGAGTTGTCGCCCTTGACAATCTGCTCGTAAATCTTCGTGCGCCCGACCGTGTCGTCGGACTTCACCGTCAGCATTTCCTGCAGAACGTGAGCCGCGCCGTAAGCTTCAAGAGCCCAAACTTCCATTTCCCCGAGACGCTGTCCGCCGTATTGCGCCTTACCGCCCAACGGCTGTTGCGTAATCAGAGAGTAGGGACCGACCGCACGGGCGTGAATCTTGTCCGCGACAAGGTGGTTCAGCTTCATCATGTAAATGACGCCGACGACAACGTCCTGGTCGAAAGCTTCGCCCGTGAGACCGTTGTAAAGAAGCGTTTTTCCGCTGTGCGGCAATTCCGCTTTGTCAAGATAGCTACGGATAGTGGCTTCGGGAACGCCGTCAAAAATCGGAGTTGAAACCTTGATTCCCGCCGGGAGGTCGTGGTCCGCCGCCGGAGCAAGTGCCATTTCATCAAATCCGCCGGTTTGAATTTGGAGACCGAGCTTTTTGCACGCCCAGCCCAAGTGGGTTTCAAGAACCTGCCCGACGTTCATTCGGGAAGGAACGCCCAACGGATTCAAGCAAATATCAACCGGCGTTCCGTCCGGGAGATACGGCATGTCTTCGACGGGAACGATACGGGCGACAACACCCTTGTTCCCGTGACGCCCCGCCATTTTGTCCCCGACTTGAATTTTACGTTTAACGGCAATGTAAACCTTAACGTTCTTGATCGTTCCCGAATCATCTTCGCCTGCGGCAATGGACGCTGCCTTGCGGTCGCGTTCTTCTTCGAGATCCGTGAATTTACGGAGGAAATCTTCAACAATGCGCATAATTTTGATGCGCACCGGAGATTGCGGCATATCGATATATTTCGGGACGGAAGCGAGCTTGCGAAGCAAAGTCTTCGTGATTTTGCGACCTGCCGGAATGATGACTTCTTTCGTGTCACTGTTGATAACATCAAGCGGAATTTTTTCCCCTAGAAGAATATTGGAAAGCGATTCCGTGAGCTCATCGCGAAGCTTGTCCGTCTGCGTGCGGAAGTTTTCGTTTACGCTCTTCATCATGCGGCGCTGGTCGGAATGCGAAAGTTTTTCGTTTTCCTTATCCGTGCGGGTGGAAACCTTCACGTCCATGATAATACCATACGTTCCCGACGGAACCTTGAGCGAAGAATCCTTAACATCCGCCGCTTTTTCACCGAAGATTGCGCGGAGAAGTTTTTCTTCCGGAGCAAGTTCCGTTTCGGATTTCGGCGTGATTTTGCCGACGAGAATATCGCCCGGATGAACTTCGGCACCGATGCGAATAACACCGTCTCGACCAAGGTTTTTCAAGGCTTCTTCCCCGACATTCGGGATATCTCGCGTAATTTCTTCCGGTCCGAGCTTGGTATCGCGAGCCGTAACTTCAAACTCTTCGATGTGAATGGACGTAAACACGTCATCCTTAATCACCCGTTCACTGAGAAGAATAGCGTCTTCGAAGTTGTAGCCGTTCCACGGCATAAACGCGACGAGAACGTTACGACCGAGCGCAAGTTCTCCGCCTTCCGTGGACGCACCGTCGGCAATGCACTGCCCTTTTTTAACCTTGTCGCCCTTTTTAACGGACGGACGCTGATTAAAGCAGGTGGTTGCATTTGAGCGAAGGAATTTACGAAGCTCGTAAACTTGAGCATCCGACGCTTCCGGATTTTTACCGTCCTTGGTTACAACAATCTTGCGTGCATCAACCGAGGCGACGATCCCGTCCTGCTTCGCAAGAATGACGGTTTTGGAGTCTTCCGCAATGCGTTTTTCCAAACCTGTACCGACAAACGGAGCCTGCGGCTGCAACAGCGGAACACCTTGACGTTGCATGTTCGAGCCCATGAGCGCACGATTCGCGTCGTCATGCTCAAGGAACGGAATCAACCCCGCAGCAACAGAAACAACCTGCTTCGGAGAGACGTCCATCAAATCCACTTCTTCCGGTTCGATGACAAGAACGTCATCGCGGAAACGCACCGTTACCTTGCCGACAAGATTGCCCTTGTCGTCCACTTCGGAGTTCGCCTGAGCGACTTTATAATTTTCTTCTTCGTCGGCAGTAAAATATTTAACTTCATCCGTTACCTTGCCCTTTTTGACAATACGATACGGAGCTTCAATAAAGCCGAACTCGTTCACGCGAGCATAAGTCGAAAGAGAATTGATAAGACCGATATTCGGTCCTTCCGGCGTTTCAATCGGACAAATGCGACCATAGTGAGACGGATGAACGTCTCGAACTTCAAAGCCCGCACGATCGCGGTTCAACCCACCCGGTCCGAGAGCGGATAAGCGACGCTTGTGCGTAAGCTCGGAGAGCGGATTGATCTGATCCATAAACTGCGAAAGCTGGCTTCTTGCAAAGAAGTCGCGAACGACCGTCGAAAGAGCTTTCGGATTGATAAGTTTCCCGGGCGTTACGGAATCAACGCTTTGATCGTACATGGACATGCGGTCTCGGACGTGGCGTTCCGTGCGGGCAAGACCGACGCGGCATTGATTTGCGAGAAGTTCGCCGACATTACGGACACGGCGTGCGCCGAGGTGGTCAATATCGTCAACAACTCCGTCCCCGCGCTTCAGGTTGCAGAGATACTTCGTTGCCTGAACGAGATCTTCCGTCTGAATTGTGCGCGTGGAAATCGGCGTGTTAAGCTTGAGCTTCTGATTGATTTTGTAGCGACCAACCCCTCCGAGA
The DNA here is from genome assembly GCA_017531845.1 of Opitutales bacterium. Lineage (GTDB taxonomy): Bacteria > Verrucomicrobiota > Verrucomicrobiia > Opitutales > UBA953 > Spyradosoma. Next base: position 8,708 of record JAFXKI010000009.1, read on the forward strand.
TCGTAACGCTTAGCATCAAGGAAAAGACGCTTGAGCAGGGAACGGGCATTCGGAATTGTCGGCGGCTCACCCGGACGAAGCACTTTGTAAATATCTTTGAGAGCTTCCTCTTCGTTACGAGTCGGATCCTTTTTGAGCGCACGAATAATCGCGCCATCGTCCACGGAGGTATCAATAACACGAACGGTACCGATCCCGATTTTTTCGATCTCGCGAAGAATGGTTTTTGTAATCGGCTCAAACGCACGAGCCAAAACTTTACCTTTCTCGGAATCGATAATGTCTTCAACGAGAACGTATTTGGACACGCCGTCCATTTCGATCGCTTTCTTGATTTTAAGCGTCTCGAATTTATAGAACAGCTCCATAATTTGGGCATCCGTGCTGAACCCCCACGCGCGGAGAAGCGTCGTGATGAGGAATTTACGGCGGCGGCGGCGGCGGTCGAGATAGACATAGAGGAGATCGTTCTGGTCAAACTGCACCTCGAGCCACGTTCCTCGATCCGGAATGATACGGAACGCGTAAAGCGTTTTGCCGCTGGAGTGGTCGCTCTGCTCAAAGCAAATTCCCGGAGAACGGTGAAGCTGGCTCACGATAACTCGCTCCGCACCATTGATGATGAAAGAGCCACGTTCCGTAATTAAGGGCATTTCACCCATGAAAATTTCTTCTTCCTTAACGTTGTCGCCTTCGACAAGACGGAGCTTAAGGAACAGCGATACGGAATATGTAATCCCTTCACGGATGCACTCAAGCTCCGTGTATTTCGGTCCCTTCAAGTCATAGCTGACATACTCCAGACGGCAACGGCTGTCATAGCTCTCAATCGGGAAAACTTCTTTAAATACAGCTTCAAGCCCCGCATCCTTGCGCTTGGCAGGATCAAGATCGCGCTGAAGAAATTCCACATAGGAATTAATCTGGTTTTCAATGAGATTGGGCGGGGGAATTACCTCGCGCAATGTTCCAAAATTCTGACGCTCAGACATATCGTTTTTTGAAAGTGATTGAGTGTGCTATTGATAAGTTCGGGAAATCAGGGCGTCCCGTCGCCCTTGTCGGACAAATTTTCTTACTGAAAGCCGCGCGAGTTCCGCGTGTTTGTCCCGCTTTCTTTAAGCGCAAATCGGGTCAAAACCCCGTTTTGCGTTAAGCCGCGAATGCGGACAGCGTTGTCCGCTGTCCGCAAATCGCAAATTGGAAGACAAAGAAGTGAGGCAAATTACTTGACCTCAACGTCCGCACCGGCTGCTTTAAGCTTGTCGGCGATTTCCTTTGCTTCTTCCTTGGTGCAACCTTCCTTAACGGGTTTCGGCGCACTTTCAACGAGGTCTTTCGCTTCTTTGAGTCCGAGACCGGTGATTGCACGAACTTCCTTAATAACGTTAATCGGGCTTGCACCCTTCGCTTTCAGGATAACGTCGAACTCGGTTTTTTCTTCAGCGGCAGGAGCAGCTGCGCCCGGAGCGGCAACAACCGTAGCTGCGGCGGAAACGCCCCAGAGTTCTTCGAGTTCTTTGACCAACGCAACCAATTCTTTAATCGGCTGAGCGCTGAGCCATTCGATAACTTGTTCTTTTGTGATGTCTGACATTGTATTATTTTTCCTTGAATGATTAGCGTCCGAAAGCTCGGACATTTAAGGGGATACCCCTAACCTGGTTCCTTGGATTTTCCCGTTCCCGTCTGAATTTAAACGGTTGCGAAAAATAGATTTCATTTAGGCGACACGCCGAATATTTCGAAGAAATGAAAAATCCGGCGTTCCCGCGAACATTATTCGGCAGCCGAAGCTCCTTCTTCTTTTTCGCTCTTCGCAACGAGCAAGCGCACAAACTGCGATGCCGGAGCAGAGAGGAGCGAGAGGAAGAGAGCACGCGCTTCCGGAAGTGTCGGGAGCTTGGAGAGCTCTTCGATCGCCGCCTTGTCGAGCAATTGACCTTCGACGACACCGGTCTTGATTTCAAGACGCGTCGTATCCTTGAAAAACTTAATAAGAGCTTTCGCGACAGCACTCGGATTTTCTCCGCCGACGACAATAGCCGTGTGTCCCGTCAGATGTTCGGAAACATCCGGCATACCGGCGTCCTTCATCGCAATGTTGAGGATGCTGTTTTTAACGACGTGATATTCGCCTCCGAATTCGCGAATCGCGCTACGGATTTTCGCAGAATCTACTACCGTGACGTGTGTAAAATCCGTCAGAAAAAGATAGTTAGACTTCGCGAGATGCGCGGCAACTTCTTCCACCAAAAATTTCTTTTCAGATCTCATTGTGCAGAATCTCCCTTATGCAACATAGGGTTTAATGTCAATCTTGACGCCCGGGCTCATCGTGGAGCTGATCGTCAAAGACTTAATAAATTTTCCGCCCTTGAGAGCTTCCGGCTGCGCCTTGGCAAGAGCACGGATTGCTTCTTCGGCGTTTTCGGCGAGAGCATTCGTCTCAAAAGAGCGCTTGCCGACAACAATAGAAATGTTCGCCGTTTTATCCATCTTGAACTCAACGCGACCACCCTTGACAGCCTTAATCGTCGCCGGAATATCATCGGAAACCGTTCCGGATTTCGGATTCGGCATAAGCCCGCGGGGACCGAGAACACGAGCGACCTTACGGACTTCCTTCATCGCGGAAACCGTAGAGACGGCAACGTCAAATCCGGTCCAACCGCCACTCACCTTTGCAATGAGATCGGCGAGACCTGCTTCGTCGGCTCCTGCCGCGAGAGCTTCTTCAGGTTTTTCCGTGAAGACGATCACGGAAACCTTTTTGCCGCTTCCGTTCGGAAGAGAGACCGTTCCGCGCACCATCTGGTCGGACTGCTTGGGATCAACGCCAAGACGGGCGCTGACTTCCACCGTTTCATCGAATTTGGCGACCGGCATTTTCTTGAGTACTTCGATCGCTTCCGCCACCGTGTAGCTCGCCTTCAGATCGCCTGCAGCCAAAGCTGCTTTGTATCGTTTGGATTGTTTTTTGGACATATCGACTTTCTTGTCTCCTGCTTAATTGCAGTAAATAAATGAAATTTTTTGAGAATAACACTCACGGGAACACGACACAAGGAAATTCCTCGAATCCGTTCCCGTGAGCAAAATCAGAATTAACCGACGACCTCGATGCCCATCGAGCGAGCCGTGCCTTCGATCATCTTGGCTGCCTGTTCCGCATCGACCGCGTTCAGGTCTTTCTTCTTCATCTCGACGATTTCGAGAATCTGCTTTCGGGTTACTTTTCCGACTTTATCCTTGTTCGGAGCTCCCGAACCGCTTTGAATCTTCGCCGCTTTTTTCAAAAGGACGGAAGCCGGCGGAGTCTTGAGAACAAACGTAAAGGATTTGTCTTGGTAAACCGTGATAACAACCGGGAGAATAAGACCAGCCTGATCCTTGGTGCGAGCGTTATACTCTTTGCAGAACGCCATAATATTGACGCCCTTCGCACCGAGAGCCGGACCGACCGGAGGTGCCGGATTCGCCGCGCCAGCCGGAAGCTGAAGTCTGATTTCACCTACTACTTTTTTTGCCATTGTATGTGTCTTTAAATTGTCGTGTTAATGTCGTGTATTAACTTTCCGTGACACGTTCCACCTGCCAAAATTCGAGTTCAACAGGGGTCAGGCGACCAAAAATCGAAACGGAAACTTGCATTTTCCCGCGCTCAACGTCAATGGTATCAATCGTTCCCGTGAGATTCATGAAGGGCCCGTCGTTGATTTTGACTTCTTCGCCGACATTAAACTGAACCTTGGGAACCGTTTTGCCTTCTGCGGCACGGACCTGCTCAAGAATCAGCTCAATCTCCGAAGGTTTAAGAGCGACAGGACGTTCCCCGCCGATAAAGTCAATCACACCTTGGACATTGCGAACAAAGAACCAGGGCTGGTTTATCAGCTTTCCGTCTTCGTCAAAAAGACGCATCCGGAGAAAAATATACCCCGGATAAAGCTTGCGCACCCGAGTGGAACGCTTCCCGCCGCGAACCTCCGACACCGTTTCCGTCGGCATCAGAACTTCTGCAACATAATCCGCCATTCCGGGCTCAATCTGCACGAATTTATCAAGGTATTTTTTCACCTTCTGCTCCATGTTCGAGAGCGTCTGGATTGCATACCAACGAAAGCCGTCGACTGCCTCACCTGGGTTCATTGCGTCGTGTCTCTTGAAAGTTTATACGTTAAAGAGCGCTCAAATTAAGCGCCCACAAGTTCGGTTAAAAATTGAATCAGATTCATCAGCGAAAAATCAAAAAGAAAGATAATACTTGTCAGAATGATTACCGCCACACAAACGACGAGCGTATACTGAAACAGCTCCCGCGGCTTCGGCCAAATCGCCTTTTTTACAACCTCGGAATACGTTTCATTCCAGAATCGACGCAACGTGTCGAAAAACCTGATAATTTTTGAAAACATTTATTTTAGTGGCAGGGCAAGAAGGAATCGAACCCTCATATGCGGTTTTGGAGACCGCTGTTCTACCATTGAACTATTGCCCTGTTGTAAAAAATGTTCAGCACATGCCTAACGCGCGTTCCCGCGCGTTAGGCATGAACCCGACATTACTTGATGACTTCAACGATCTTACCGGAACCGATCGTGCGACCGCCTTCGCGAATAGCGAAGCGCTGCCCTTTTTCCATAGCGACCGGTTTGCCAAGTTCGATTTCGATTTCAACGTTGTCGCCCGGCATAACCATTTCCGTTCCCGCGGGGAGACGGACGATACCGGTAACGTCAGCCGTGCCGAAGAAGAACTGCGGACGATAGTTGGTGAAGAACGGAGTGTGACGACCGCCTTCATCCTTCGTGAGGACGTAAATTTGAGCCTTAGCCTGCGTGTGCGGGTGGATGGAGCCCGGTTTTGCGAGAACTTGTCCGCGTTGAACCTGGTCTTTTTCGATACCGCGAAGGAGGACGCCGACGTTGTCGCCCGCGAGACCTTCTTCGAGGTTCTTACGGAACATTTCAACACCCGTAACCGTGGATTTCTGCGTTTCAGCAAGACCGACGATTTCGATTTCTTCGCCGACTTTAACTTTACCGCGTTCGATACGACCCGTAGCAACCGTTCCGCGACCCGTGATGGAGAACACGTCTTCGACAGACATCATGAACGGAAGATCGACAGCACGTTCCGGTTCCGGAATTTCCGTATCGAGAACGTCCATGAGTTCGGAAACAGCCTTGTAGCCCGGTCCTTCAGCGTTGTTAGCGGCGGCGTCTTCGAGAGCCTGCGTAGCGGAACCGCGAACGATCTTGGCATTGTCTCCGTCAAATTCATACTTGTTGAGGAGGTCGCGGATTTCCATTTCGACGAGTTCGAGCAGATCCGGATCGTCGAGAAGGTCGCACTTATTCAACCAAACGACGATTTTCGGAACGCCGACCTGGCGAGCGAGAAGGATGTGTTCGCGCGTCTGCGGCATAGGTCCGTCAGCAGCGGAGACGACGAGGATAGCACCGTCCATCTGGGCGGCACCGGTGATCATGTTCTTAACGAAGTCCGCGTGACCCGGGCAGTCAACGTGAGCATAGTGACGCTTGTCGGATTCATATTCGACGTGCGCAGCAGCGATCGTAACAGTCTTGGTCGCGTCACGAACCGTTCCGCCCTTAGCGATATCTGCATAAGCCTTGACGACAGCAAGATTCTTGCAAGCCTGAACAGCGAGGATAGCGGCAGTCGTGGTCGTTTTACCGTGGTCGATGTGACCGATGGTGCCGACATTGACGTGCGGTTTCGTACGAACGAAGGTTTCTTTAGCCATAGTTTATATTGTTTTGTTGTTATTGTTGATTGAAATTGGAAATGGAGCCCCCGAGCAGACTTGAACTGCCGACCTCGTCCTTACCAAGGACGCGCTCTACCGACTGAGCTACAAGGGCACCAAAATCTCCCTTACCCCGTGAAAACGAAATAAAAGGAACGGATATTCTGCCTTGTAAAAAAAATTCGTCAATACCTTTTTCTAAAAAAGCATCAAAAAATGTTTGATTTTTTGAAAAAACTCTCCACGGAGACGCTCTCGTGTTCCTGAAAGAACGCGTTCCCGTGAAGAAGCAAAGAGCCTTCGCGGGAACGCGTTTTTGTCGGCGGGAACGCCGGGCTACCTGCCGGCAAGCGTCATCAAGAACTCCGCGTTCGTTTTGGTTTTCTTCATCCGGGAAATGAGCATTTCCATCGCCTCGATAGAAGGCACGCCTTTCATGGCACGGCGCATGGAGTAAACGCACTGCATTTCCTGCGGGTGGTAAAGAAGTTCTTCCTTGCGTGTTCCCGAGCGCTCGAAGTTGATTGCCGGGTAAATACGTTTGTTGGCGAGATCTCGGTCGAGGTCGAGCTCCATATTTCCCGTGCCTTTAAACTCTTCGAAAATCACTTCGTCCATCTTCGAACCGGTGTCGATAAGTGCCGTTCCGAGAATCGTAAGCGAACCGCCGTCTTCAATATTACGCGCGGATCCGAAGAAACGTTTCGGCTTCGAAAGCGCTCCTGCTTCGACCCCGCCGGAGAGGATCTTCCCGCCATTCGGCATCAGAGTGTTGTAGGCACGCGCAAGGCGTGTGATTGAGTCGAGCAGAATGATCACATCTTTCCCAAGCTCCACCATACGGCGCGCACGCTCAATCACCATTTCCGCGACGTGAACGTGATTTTCCGCATTTTCATCAAACGTGGAGGAAATCACTTCGCCGTGCTTGGTCTTGCGCTTAAAATCCGTTACTTCTTCCGGACGTTCGTCAACAAGGAGCACAATCAGATGCGCGTTCGGTTTGTTTTTCGCAATGGAATTGGCAACTGCCTGCAAAAGCACCGTTTTCCCCGTGCGCGGCGGCGCGACGATGAGCCCGCGCTGCCCGAGCCCGATCGGACAAAGCAAATCCACGCAGCGCATCGACAGATTGTTCCACTCTACCGTGTTATCCGTTTCGAGCATGATCCGCTCCGTCGGATAATACGGTGTGAGCTCGGTAAACGGAGTCAAATCCTTCACGCTGTCCGGCTCCGCACCCATAATGGATTCTATGTGAACGACGATCGGGGACGTTTCGCCCTTCATCGGCGGGAACGCAATCGCCTCAACGTCATGCCCGCGCTGCAGCCCGTATTTTTCAATCAGGCTTTTCGGCACAAACGCGCTCAGCTCCTTCACGCGGTAGCTGTCGCACCCGTAAAGCAAAAGTCCGTTCCCGTCGGCAAGCAACTCCAGAGTTCCACAAATTTTAATCGGTCGGCTTTCGGCAAACGCCGCGCGGAGAATTTTTTTCACAAGCGGACGCCGTACCGGATTGCGGAAAACGGGGATTCCGAACGATTTTGCCGCCGAAATCAGCAGAGACATCGATGATTCGTAAACCTCGTTAAAATCGATCGGAGCCGCAGGTAAATCTTCTTCCAATTCCGCCTTCGCGGGAACGCTCGGAGCCTCGCCTTCCGTCGCCGCGACGAGCTCCGGCGCGACAAACGGCGAAGCCTTATCCGTGCGCTTTGCGACATGACGAGCCAATTTCGAAAGCTCTTCCAAATACGCTTCGTTGCTCAGCAAATTGTAATCAAAAACCGCTCCGAGCGAGAGCGACGCTTCTTCCGCGGAATCCGCGTTGGCAAGCTCACCCCAATTGCGCTTCGCCGCGCCCTTCCCTTCGTTCGGACGAAACTTTTCAAATTTCCCCTGCGGATTAAATTTTCCTCCGCCGAATTTTGCCGGCTTCGGCGGAAAGTTTTTCTTTTCCCAGGGTTTTCCCGCCGGTGCGGAACCGCCCTGCGGATTTCCGTTCGCGCCGGACTCGGCTCCGCCCTGCGGTACGTTCCCGTTATTGCGCTCCCACGGCTTTTTCCACGGGCGATCTTTCTTCTCCCACGTCTTCCCTTCGCCAACAACGGGCTGTGCTACGGGAACGCCTTCGGCGGACGGATTTTCGGCAGGCGAAATTTGTGCCGCCGGAGCCGCGTCCGAAGACGTTGCCAACAACGGCGGCGTTCCGGTTTTCACTCCTGCCGAAGAAACCGCAGCTGCTTCTTCCGGATCAAAAGAAATCACGGATTTCGGCGGCGACGGCATTTTCGGAAGTACAGGCTTCTCAGGTGCGGAAACTTCTGAGGCGACAGCCTCCGACGCAGACGCGTCCGCCGAATCCTCCGGGTCAAAGCTGAAAATCTCCGGAGCTTTTTCCGGTCGGGCGGGCTCGGCAGAAGTCGCCGGCGTTCCCGCAGATTCATCCGCATCCGCCGCTTTCCGAGGACGCCCGCGGCGTTTCGGAGTCGCCGCCGCATCGGGATTTTTCGGCGGACGCCCGCGACGCTTCGGCGTCGGAGCCGGCACATCTTCGGCGGGAACGCCTAAAATCATTTCTGCCAGATTTTCGTTAATGAGCTCGGGAGTTTCGTTTTCCATAGCCTGATTCCTTTTCTTTTAATTTTCGTTAAAGTTTTTTTTTGATAAAAATTAATGTGTAAAAAATTTTACGCATTCCGAGACCTGCGCTTCGAGAAATTTGCGGGAACCGTCGTTAAAAACAACAAAGTCCGCCCGGCGAATTTTGTCGGAAATCGGTAGCTGAGCCGCCATGCGTTCCCGCGCCTGCTCCGGCGGCAAACCTCGCTTTTCCAGCCGCGCGAGCTGAACTTGCTCCGATGCCGCAACGCAAACCGTAGCGTCAAAATCGCCCTCATAGTTTTTTTCAAACAAAAGCGGAACTTCTACGACAAAATTTTTTCCCTGCGCCGTGTTTTTTGTCAGATTTTTCCACGTTTCTCGAATTTTCGGATGCATAAACGCCTCCAGATCCGCAAGTGCAACCTTATCGGAAAAAACAATCTTTGCGAGTTCCGCCCTGTTTATAGAACCGTCCGCCGCCAACGCGGATTCGCCGAAGCGTTCCCGCACAAACCGGCGGGTCATCGGCTCCGTATGAAGAGCTGAAGCGATTTTGTCTGTATCGATAACGGCGAAACCAAGCTTTTCAAAAGCGGGAAGTACCGAAGATTTCCCGCACCCGATTCCGCCCGTAAGGCCAAGGGTCATTGCGAAAAAATCTCCAAGTTAAACGGGAAGAAGAAGCATATTGCTCCGAACGCGCTCATTAGAATCCTTTCCCCGCGCCGCGTCAAGCCGGGACCGCACTTTAACTTCGCCCCAAAATGAAACGGAATCACGAATAAACACGAATGTTTCTTACGCAAAACCATCTCCGCAAAAACGCTAGGATACAAAAAGCTTTTTTTATTTTTTTGACACAGACAAAAAACAGATTTCGTTCCGCTCTGTTTATGTTTTTGAGGTTAATAGAGAAGTTAGAGAGTCAAGTCAGTTGAGAGAGAGAAAAAAGGGCGCGCGTGAGACTTAGTTTCACGCGCGTTTCTCATTTCCATTTCGGGAAACAAACTCGGGAGCCGCCCCCGATACCCGGCAGATGATTAATCCTCGACCTTAATATCTTTGTTGCGGGAACGCGGACCGCCGGCACGAAGCCACGCGTTGATAAAACCGTCCAAGTCGCCGTCCATCACCGCTTGAATATTGCCCGTTTCGTAGCCGGTGCGCAAATCCTTGACCATTTGATACGGCTGAAAAACGTAGGAGCGAATCTGGTTTCCCCAGCCGATTTCGCCCTTTTCGCCATAAAATTTTTCCATCTCGGCGCGCTTGTCGTCTTCCATCTTTTCGTAAATGCGCGCTTTTAAAATGCGCATCGCGAGTTCTTTGTTCTGGTGCTGCGAGCGTTCCCGCTGGCAGGCAACGACAATTCCCGTCGGCAAGTGCGTGAGGCGCACGGCAGATTCCGTGCGGTTGACGTGTTGCCCGCCCGCGCCCGACGCGCGATAGACGTCGATGCGCAAATCTTCGTCCTTAATCTCGACGTTGATATCGTCTTTAATATCGGCAACGATGTCGACGCTCGCGAACGACGTGTGGCGACGTTTGTTCGCGTCAAACGGCGAAATGCGCACGAGACGGTGGACGCCGCGCTCCGCTTTGACGTAGCCGTAGGCATTTTCTCCGTCGAAACGCAAAACCACCGTGGAAACTCCCGCGCCTTCTCCGTCCTGCAAATCTTCGATGCTGACTTTGAACCCGCGCCGCTCGCCCCAGCGCATATACATACGCATAAGCATTCCCGCCCAATCGCAGGCTTCGGTGCCGCCCGCTCCCGCTTTAATCATCACAATGGCGGAAGACTTGTCGTGCGGACCGGAGAGAAAGGAGGAAATTTCGAGCGTGTCGATTTCTTCGAGCATCGTTCCCGCCTCGGCATCGAGCGCGGCAAGTTCGTCGCCCGCTCCCGCGTCGGCTTCGTCCATTTCGCCGACAAGTTCGGCGAGCGTCTGCAAATCTTCCACGCGACGCAAAAACGCAACGAGCGGCGTAACGGCGGCTTTGAGTGAAGTGTTTTCGGAAATCACGCTCTGCGCCGCCTGCTGGTCATTCCAAAAATCCGCCTCCGCCATTTTGGCTTCCAGCTCGGCGATGCGACTTTGCTTCGCGGGAACGTCAAGAAACTTATAAAGATGCCCGCTGCGACGCACGATTTCGTCAATTTTTGCGCGGCTTTCAGGAGAAATGTACATAGCGGGAAAACGTAATCGGCGGGAACGCTCAGGTCAAACGCGAAGGCATTTACTTTTTCTTCATCCGGCGGGGACTGGGAATTTTCTCCTTCTTCAAAACATCCTCACAAAGAACCAACTCGGGAACAAAATCATTCATCTGTGATTTTATAAAATGAAACGATGCATTCGCTTCCAAGCGTTCCCGCGCAACAGAAATTGCGATTTCCGAAGAATCAATTCCTATCCATTGCCGTCTCAATTCCTGCGCGACCTCAAGCGTTGTTCCCGAGCCGCAAAAGAAATCGAGAACGATACTTCCTTCCTCGGACGAAGCCCGAATGATAGCCTCCAACAAATCTTTGTTCTTTTCCGTCGGATAGCGCGGATACTGGGGATCTTTAAAATCCCAAATATCCTGCATTTTTTTTCCTTGTTGCCGATCTGCAAAAATTTTTCGGCGAGGCACTCCGTTTTTTGACCACTCAATTTCTCCCGCATCATCGAGTTTTTGCAACTCTTCGGGTGCCGAGCGCCAATGGCGTCCCGGCGGCGGCAACATCCCGCGAAACATTCCGCCGGTGGGACCGCTTTGAGTTTCGCCCGGGGCATGAAGCGGAATCGTCGTATACGCGCGCCCGTCCGCATCTCTTTTCGGAAAAAGGCGGGAACGCTCCGCCGCCGAATATTCCGTTCGGGGTTCATTCCAAATCGGGTCGCTTGATTTTGAATAAAAAAGTATCAAATCCTTTATGTTCCCGTAAGCTTTCCGTGAAAAATTTTTCGGATTACATTTTATTCTCGTAATATCATTTCGAAAATTTTCCGCTCCGAAAATTTCATCCATGATCAGTTTCACGTAATGCCCGATTTTGTAATCAATATGCAGATAAATCGAACCGCGAGGAGAAAGCAAGTCCTTGGCAAAAATCAGGCGTTCCCGCAAAAATTCGATAAAATCCGCCCCTGTTCGACGATCCGAATACGCAAGAGCGTCTGACTTTTTGGAGCTTATCGTGCTGACTCGCGTTTTACCGAAAGTAAAATCGGTGTTTGTGGAAAACGGAGGGTCAATATAAATCAAATCAATCTTTCCCCGCGCATCGGGATTTTCGGAGAGTGCACGCAAAACAGGCAGATTATCGCCGAAAATAAGCGTGTTTTTTGACGCATCAAATCCGTATAAATCCGCAATAGGCGTTCCCGCCCGAATCGCCCGCTCCGTCTTTTTTCCTTCGTAAAAAAGCTCCATCATAGCTATAGGCTGTAAAGAAAATCACGCAAGCACAGAGCACTCATGACATCCGCCTCCGCGTCTATAATTTGAGAATACATTTTGTTTTTTCCAGGAATGTAGCAAACGCCGTCCGCGATAACAATTTTCCGGACGTTCCCGCGAATCTTTGTATTCAAAGTCGAAAACGCATCGTTCAGCTGCGCATTTTGGTGTCCTCCGAAATCCGTCAGAAACTTTGCCTCCCCGATAACGTAAACACCTTTTACCCGTGCGACAAAATCAAGCCCTTTTTCCCGATTATATCCGAGTGTTGCACGACACCACTCTTTCATTTCGCCGTCGCCGGCATCAAGAATCGCATCTTCGGATGCAGAGCTAAATTTCTCTGCCGAGACAAGAGGGAGTCCGCACGCGCCCGACTGAACCCAATGACGAAACATCGGACCTATCTGCCGATTGGTTTCCTTGGGCGTTTCACATCGTTTTCTGACTTCTGCCAAGCCCAACTCATAAAGCCGCCCGCAAAGACGGTTTATCGTTTTCGGATTACGTTCAATCGCACTATGATCGCGCCGCAAATACGCAACATAGGAGTCTTTAATCGGAAATAATTCAAGTCGAAGCAACGCCTCAATCAACTCCTTGTTTTTCTTCGCAACAAAGTTGGCTTCTATATTTTTCCAAATATTTTCGTCCAATTCTCTGGAGATTTCAGGATTCATCGGATAAACGCGAAAAAGTTCATCCAAGTAGTTGCTCTGATTCGCAAAATCGATGCTCCGCTGTGTCCAAAAATTCATAGCAGGCATTCTATCCGAGAAAAAAACACAGGTCAAACACAGCTCAAGCTTCGGGAAAACGACCGCGATAACGAAATCACCCGTCCGCGCTATGAAAAAGCCTCCACACCCGCGAAACGTCTTCTTTTCTGCGGCGGACTTTCGGAGCGTTCCCGCGGTATTTTCTGCGGGAACGCGTTGTCTTATTATAGGCTCGCTGTAGAAATTTCTCGCGAGAGAGACGGGAACGCGTTATAAATGTGCCACTCAATTTTTAACCTGTTAAATAATTACCTATGTCTGGTCACAGTAAATGGGCAACGACAAAGCGCCACAAAGGCGCAATCGACGCTAAACGCGGCAAGATTTTCAGCAATCTCGCCAAGGAAATCACCCTCGCCGCACGCGCCGGCGGAGGAGATCCGAACGCGAATGTGCGCCTGCGCTCCGTGCTTTTGCGCGCCCGCGCCGCAAACATGCCGTCGGACAATATTGACCGCGCCATCAAAAAAGGCACGGGCGAACTTCCGGGGCTCGTTTATGAAGAAATGCTTTACGAAGGCTACGCCGTGGGCGGAGTCGGGCTCATCGTCGAAGTAACGACAGACAACAAAAACCGCGCTATCGGCGAAATCCGCAGCACGTTCACGAAAAACGGCGGCAACCTTGCCAACTCCGGCGCGCTCACGAGCTTCTTCCAGCGCAAGGGGCAAATCATCATTTCCGCAGAAGTAATCGGCGAAGACGAATTGATGGAAATCGCCCTCGAAGCGGGAGCGGAAGACATTAAAAACAACGGCGATTTTTACGAGGTCATTACCGCCGTCAGCGACTATGATTCCGTCGCCAAGGCTCTTGAAGACAAGCAAATCAAGTCCGAATCCTCCGACCTTGTTTACCTGCCGAACGTTGAAGTGCCGATTTCCGATGCCGAAACGGCAAAGAAAATCCAAAAACTCATCGACGCACTTGAAGATCTCGACGACGTGAAAGCCGTTCACTCGAACGACGACATCGCCGACGGACTTCTCGATTAAAAATAAGATTAGAAGTTAAAAATCAGCAATCGGCGCCCTTTTTCCGATTCCTGATTTTTAACTTCTATTTTTTTGTAAAAAAATGTCCAAGCCGTTTGCCAAAAGAAAATCGATGTTCCCGCCGTTTAACCCTATCCGGGTCGCGGCGCGCGCGGTTATTGTGCGCGACGGCAAATTGCTGGTCGTTATTCTGAAAGACGATTCCGGTCCGTTTTACATCCTTCCCGGCGGCGGACAAAAGCACGGAGAAACGCTTGCGGAAGCGGTGCGCCGGGAATGTTCGGAAGAGCTCGGGATTGCCGTGCGTCCCGGGAAAATGCTCTACATCCGCGAATACATCGGGAGAAATCACGCATTCAAAGCCCGACACCGGGCGTTTCATCAGGTGGAAGTCGTTTTTGAATGCGAAATCGAAAACGAAGACAATCTCGGTCACGGCTCCGAGGAAGACAAGCGCCAAGTCGGCTTCACCTGGATTCCGCTTTCCGAGCTGCGCGACGCTCGCCTGTTCCCGTCCGTGTTCAAAACCTTTTTGCGGGAAGACAATACGCTCGATATTCCGCCCGGCTATCTCGGCGATATCAATTAAGCGGAGGTCTCCCCGGCGAAAATCCGCACACGTTTTTTGCCTCTGTTGACCGTTCCCGCTTTTGTGTGCTACGCTTGCGCACATGAATCCGCTGCTTCCGGCTCGCAGAAAGCGTATTACGGGAATAAACATCGTGCCGCTCATCGACGTGATGACGGTGCTCATTTTCTTTTTTCTGATGAGCATGAAATTTGATGATTTACGGCAACTCGGAATCACACCGCCGCATTCGGATTCGGCGACGGAAACGGATGGGCAAGCACCGCGCCTCGTTATCGCCGTCAACAAAAACGGAGATTTTTTCGTAAATTCCGAACGCGTTCCCGCGGAAGAACTCTCCGACAGGCTGTCGCGGATTGCCGGCGGACAAAACATCCCCGATGCCGTCATTATCGCCGACGAAAATGCGGCAATGAAATACGCGATTTTTGCCGTGGACGAAGCGAGAAAGCACAACCTGGAAATTCGCCTCTTGTCGCGTCCGAGCGGAGAATAAAACTAAAAAAACGATGCCGCTTTCTTTTTAATTCTTTATTTCACTCATAATCCCGATGAAAAACATGCTGAAAAAAATCTTTCTTCTCACGTTTGTTGCCGTAAGTTGCACAGCTATTTTTCCCGCCTGCACGACACGGCGGGAACGCATTCGCCAAAATCTGGCGAAGATGGAAGTTGTCGAAGTCGACCATCTCGGCTACGTCCGCTACTGCGGAGCCGTGGTAAAGCCGGGCGAGTTCGCGCATTTAATCCGCACACGCGGGGAAAAAGTGGAAGGCAAGCCGGTCTTGCTCTCGGTCAATCCGGAAGTTTACGAAAACCAGCCGGAAATCGTCCCGTATATTCGCCGCGTGCTCAAAAGCGTAAAAACCGGAAAAGTCTATACGGAAATTCCGAACGAGCTTTAAGCGCAAACGTTCCCGTTCCGTGATTTAAATGAGCGCAAAAACGACATGGCGGCGGCGAATTTTCCGCGCACTCACATGGGGCGTTCCCGGAGTCTTGGCACTCTGCTCCGGAACACTCGCTTTGCTCAACAACGCGAACGTGCAAAAATTTTGGGTGGAACGCCTCCTGCAAAAACAAGGCATCGAAGCGCATTTTGACGAAATTCATTTCGATTTTTTGATTTCCGATAAAATTTCCCTACGTGGAGCAAACCTTATTTTCCCCGACGGGAAACGCTTCCGCGTAGAAAAATTTTCGGCGCGGCACAGCGGCACACGCGGGCTCTTTTCGGGAACGCCGGCGTTTCGTGATTTTTCGTGCGAAGGCTTTTCTGCGGACGATGAGCGCGGGCGGCGCATTTTGAACTTTTCCGCACAGGCAAAATCCCTGGAAGCTTCATTTTTGCCCTGGGCTCCGATCGAAAAATTTACGCTGGGCTCGCCGCTTTCGTGGACTTTTCAGGCACGCGAATTTCACATTTCCGCCCAAGGAAAAAAAATTGCGGAAGGTGCCGTTTCCGGAAATTTTGTCGGTGCAGAACCGCTTTCGCTCTTCGGCAATGTTCGCGGAGATTTCGCTGCACTTCTCGCTCAACCGTTTTTTTCGAAAATTAACAATATTGCGGCGGGAACGTTTACCCTGCACGGGCAAGGAAACCGCGCTCAGCTTTTCTTGGAAAAATTAAAATCCCGCCACGGTGAAATCGAAATTCCCGAAATCCGTTTTTCGGCGGCACGAGAACGCAACGCGGCGGGAACGCTCAATATCGAAATTCACGGAGAAGAAAAATCCGAAGCCTCCGTGCACTTTTCCCGCTTGGCGTTCGGGAACGGACAATTGATTTTTTCGGGAAACGCCAACGCCGAAACACTCGTTGTTTCCGACATTCTTCGCGCCGCTCTCCTTTTTCGCGGCTGGAACAACGTGCCGGACAAACAGGCAAAAAAAACGCCGCCACATCAAGAACGCGTTCCCGCCAAACTGCCGCCCCCGCCGACAATCGCAAAAAAAACCGCCGACGAGCCGGGAAAAACCGTCGCCGCAAAAACGGGAACGCCGCCCGCGAAAACAGCTCCGGCAACTCCGCAAAACGCGTTCTGGAACGGCGTTTCCGGAACGATGGATTTTCGCGCCAAGCGCGTTGTTTTCCCCGAAAACGAGTTCGGAGAGCACCGCGGACGTTTTTCCGTTTCCGACAACGCGCTGAGCGCAACTTGCTCCGCGCCGGATTTTTTCGACGGCACGGTAACGAGCGAAGCAAAATTGACTTTTTCCCGCAACGCCCCGTTTTACCTCCTTTCGGGAAAAATCTCCGCCGCCGCAGTTGAGCTCCACCGGGCACTTCCCGCCTTGCGTTCCCGCGACCCGTCTCCGCTGGAAGGTCGCTTCAATGCATCGGTTCGGGTTTCCGCCGCCGCAGAGCTACCGGAGCAACTCGAACGCAATTTAGCGGCAAATTTCACACTGGAAAATGTCGGTCCCGGGCGCGTACGCATTTTTCACGCCGACAGTAAAAAAATGCGCCTTGCCGGAGACATTCTCCAAATCGGCGGAAGCCTCGCAGGCATGCTCGGCGGGCTGACGCGCAATATCGAGCCGAAGGCCAACGCTCTGGCGCAATCTGCTGAATTTGTAAAAAATTTCCTGACCGATTTTTCTTATTCCGAAATGCGTATTTCCGGGAACTATCGCTCCGGCGGAGATTTGCTTTGCGAACACTTCAAGCTCTGCGGGAACGACTTAAAAATCTTAGGTTCGGCAGCGGCGCGCCCGCTCTCGGAAGAACCGCCGGAGCTTTGGCCGCTGAGATTTTCCGCCAAAGCGGAAGTTCGCGGCAAGCTCGCGGATTCGCTTCGCACCTTGGGCGTTCTCCCGCTCTCCGAAACACCGAACACCGAAGGCTTTTTCACTGCCCGCGAATTTGAATTTTCGGGAACGCTCAAAAAAAGTTCCGAAGATTTTTTTGAAAATCTTATAGATGCCGCCTCCGGCAAAAATATTCGCTCGGAAGAAGACACACGCGTTCCCGTAAAAAATCTGCTCGATATTTTCACCCATTAATTTCTTTTTTCGATGAAAATTGAAAAACTTTTAACCGAAGCGCAAATCCAGGCACGCGTTGAAGAAATGGCGCAGGAAATTTCCCGCGATTTCCCGCAAACGAACAAAGCAGGGAAACCGCCCGTCGCGTTAATTCTCGCCAACGGCGCAATCTTTTTTGCCGCCGACTTGCTGAGAAAACTCCGCTTCGAGACGGAAATCCAAGTCGTGCGGGTCGCGTCCTACGCGGGAACGCAATCCAACGGCGCCCCGGAAATTGTCGGCGGAATTTCGCCCGAAAAATTTCGCGGACGGAACGTTCTCGTCATTGACGATGTGCTGGACACCGGACACACGCTTGCAAAAGTGCGCGAACACCTTTGCGCCGCCGGCGCAGAAGACGTGCGCATTTGCGTTTTGCTCGATAAGCCTTCGCGCCGCGTCGTTCCCGGACAGGCGGATTATGTCGGTTTTTCCATCGATGATGTTTTCGTTGTCGGCTACGGATTGGATTTGGACGATGCGTGGCGCACTTTGCCCTACGTCGGCATCGTAAAAGAGTGATTTTTTCGCATCAATTCCGCGCCGCAAAAGTAATGAAAACGAATCTGGTTCGCTTCGCGCATGACTTTGCACGGGAACGCCTAAAAACACGCAACGGTTTTTTCGCCGTAGACGCCACGGCAGGCAACGGGCACGACACGCTTTTCCTCGCTCAACTCGCCGGTGAAAACGGGCGCGTGGCAGCATTTGACATTCAGCCGGACGCCATCGAAGCCACGCGGGAACGCCTGAAAAAAAACAACGCGCTCGCGAACGTCGATTTGTTTCTGTGCGGGCACGAAGACATGGCAAAGCACCTACCGGAAAATTGGCGCGGGAACGTGTCTGCCGTTTTTTTTAATCTCGGTTATTTGCCCCGAAGCACCCGGCAAATAAAAACGCACGCGGAAACCACCTTGCCCGCGCTGAATTGCGCGTGGAATCTGCTTGCGCCGGGCGGCTTTATTTCTTTGGCAGTTTACACGCGCCATGAAGGCGGTTTTGACGAATCCGCCCGCGTGTCCGAATGGCTCGAACACCTGCGTTCCCGCGCCGAAATTTTTTCCCTCGGGACACACAATCCCGTCGAACCCTGGTGGGCGGGAATCGTGAAAAAAGCTTAATCCGGCTTCACCGCGCCCGTGTTTTTCAAATTTTCTCCTTTTGCCGAAGCTTGATTCGACAAAGATTTTTCTCCAAACTTTCGGAAAACCCCGATCATTTCCGGAAAGGATTTTCCCATGTCGAATACTCCTCCCTCCCTTTCTCAAGCTCCCGACAGCATCAAGGCGGAAAATGTTTCCGCCGCAAAAATCAGCCTGCGCAACGTCAGCAAAACCTTTAAATCACGCCAAGGAAGCGTACTCGCGCTCGACAATGTTTCGCTCGATATTGCCGAAGGCGAATTTGTTTGCCTCGTCGGGCCGAGCGGTTGCGGAAAATCCACGATTCTGAACCTGATCGCCGGCTTGGATACGGCGACGGAAGGCGACGTTCTCATGGAAGGCGAGCCGATCACCGGTCCCGGGCGGGAACGCATGGTGATGTTTCAGGAAGCGGCACTTTTCCCGTGGCTGGATGTCCTGCAAAACGTCATGTTCGGCTTGCGCCTGAAACCGAATTTGAACAATGCCGAGCGCGAGGAAGTCGCCATGTTCTACCTGAATCTTGTCGGCTTGGAAAAATTTTACCGCGCGCACATTCACGAGCTTTCCGGCGGCATGAAACAACGCGTTGCGCTCGCCCGATCGCTCGCTCCGAATCCGCGTATTTTGCTGATGG
The DNA here is from genome assembly GCA_017531845.1 of Opitutales bacterium. Lineage (GTDB taxonomy): Bacteria > Verrucomicrobiota > Verrucomicrobiia > Opitutales > UBA953 > Spyradosoma. The sequence continues at coordinate 27,713 of JAFXKI010000009.1, forward strand.
ACGAACCCTTTTCCGCGCTCGATGCAATGACGCGCGAGCAACTTTACGGAGACTTACAACGCATCTTTGTCCAACGCCAAAAAACCATCGTCTTCGTCACGCATAATATTCGCGAAGCCGCCTGCCTTGGAGACCGCATCATCTTGCTTTCTCCGAATCCGGGGCGCATTCAGAACGACTTCCGCGTTTCTCTGCCGCGCCCGCGAGACATCAACGATCCCGCGCTCTCACAAACTTCGATTCCGATTACGGCGGCACTGAAAAATTATCTCAAAAAGAACGTTCCCGTCGCAGAAGCGGACTGATTTTGAACCCGAATCAGAAGCAGGAATCAGACACTCAACGCTTGAAAATCGTATGAAAAAATCCGTTTTCTATATTTTGTTTTTCGTCGTTCTGCTCGGTGTGCTCGAATTCATCGGGCGTAGCGATTGGCTGACTTCATTCCAACTCCGGAAACGCGCCTCCGCAGATTCCAAGGAACTCCGCATCGGCTACTTCCCGAATATCACGCACGCGCAAGCACTCATCGCACAGCAAATGGAATTGGAAGGTCGCTCATGGTTCGCCCCCCGCCTTCCCGAAGGCACCAAGCTTTTTTGGCAACCCTACAACGCCGGTCCCGCAGCCATGGAAGGACTCACGCTCGGCACTATCGACCTGAGCTACGTCGGGCCCTCTCCCGCAATCATGGCTTATATACAGCGCGGCGGAAGCGTGCGCGTTGTCAGCGGAAGCGCAGAAGGCGGCGCCGCGCTCGTCGTGCGCCAGGACGTTCCCGCCCGCAACGCCAAAGATTTTGTCGGAAAAGCTATTGCGACTCCGCAACTGGGCAACACACAAGATGTTGCCTGCCGCGCATGGCTCATCAAAAACAGCATCCCCGTAACAAGCACCGGCGGGCTTGTTCAAATTGTTCCGACAAAAAATCCCGACCAACTCGCACTCTTCAAGGCGGGAACGCTTGAAGCCGCATGGACCGTTGAACCTTGGGTATCCCGCCTCGAACTCGAAGCACACGGAAAAATCGTTCGCGAAGATTTCGAAACCGTAACCACCGTGCTCGCCTCCTCAATCGAAACCATCGCCAACCGCAAGGCACTGCTTACGGAATTTCTGCACGCCCACGCGGAGTTGACCGCATGGATTAACGCGCACCCGGAAGAAGCAAAAATCCTGCTCCGCCGGGCACTCACACGCGAAACACATTCCGAGTTCCCGCAACGCATCGTCAACAACGCGTTCCCGCGCATCAAATTTGTCGCAAAACTCAATCAGGAATCCCTACAAGCTTACGTTGAAGACGGATACACGGCAGCCCTCATTCCCGAAAAAATTTCCGTAAAAGACCTCGTTTCCCTTGAAAACCCGGAAACGGATTCCGACTCCGGCGTATTTCCCCTGCCTTCCAAAATTTTGGTTTTCCTTTGGGAAGGTCTTTTCGACGGCTCTATTCTGAGCGCGCTTTGGGTTACCCTGCGCCGCCTCGTGCTCGGCTACGCAATCGGCTTCGTCATCGCAATCCCGCTCGGACTTTTGCTCGCCCAAAGCCGCTTCATGCGTGACACGCTCGGCGTGCTCGCCCTCGGGTTTCAATCGCTTCCGAGCGTATGCTGGGTGCCGATTTCTCTCGTTATTTTCGGACAAGACGAACGGACAATTCTTTCCGTCGTCGTCATGGGCTCGGTTTGGTCGCTGATGCTGGCAACGGAAAACGGAATCCGTAGCGTGCCCCCGCTTTACATTCGTGCAGCCCGAACGATGGGATCAAAACATTTCCACCTTTGGACAAAAGTGATGTTCCCGGCAGCGCTCCCGTCGATCTTCAGCGGCATGAAACAAGGCTGGGCATTCGCGTGGCGCTCGCTCATGTCCGCTGAAATTTACGTCTATATTCTGAGCGGTATCGGCTTGGGCTGGATGCTCAACGCCGGACGCGAAGAAATGAACGTGGAAAAAGTCTACGGTATCATGCTCGTCATCATCGTCGTCGGGCTGGTCATGGACAGGCTCTGCTTCGCGCCCGTCGAACGCTGGTTGCGGGAACGCTGGGGCTTGGAAAAATAAATTCTCCAGAGTTTTTTCAAAAACTTTGCGGCTTCGCGGCTTGGCGCGAAATAAAAAAAACGTTCCCGCGACCGAAGCCGCGGGAACGCGAACCATGACGTATGAATTAATACATACAAAAAAACTATTTACGCCGACGGCGCGATGCAACAAGCGCAAGCGCACCAATCCCCGCCAACAACCCAAACGCCGACGGCTCAGGGACAATAGATTGCGCAACCTTAGCCGCCGCGATCGCAGTCTCTTTTCCTGTAGCACCGCCGTTTGCCCAGTCGATATCTTTGTCCCAAACAATCAAACTGGTGAGCGCGGAAGCACCAGAGGAGGAAACAACGATAGAGTCGATTTCTGAGCTATCGATGTTGCCCTTTAGGTTGAACAACGACCAAAATGCACCATTTTCATCCCATGCGCGTGTCCCCTGGTCGCCAAAAGAAACCGTAAAAGTTTTAATCCCTGAACTTTGCGTCAACTTTTCACCAAACTTGCCGTACCCATAGTTATTTCCCCATGTGAAAGAAAGTTGGTCCGTCTCTGCATCATACCCGATTCCGAAATCGTTAGCCGAATCTCCGTCAAAATGAAACAGTAGAAGATCGACAGATGTATCTAACTTAATTTTAGAGGTATCAATCGTAAAGGAGAACGAAACTTCATCACGCGTCGCTGTTGGTGAAGTAAATTTCGTTCCTGTTGAAGTAAGCGTATAGCCTCCCTGCCCATTATCGGACTTTTCTACGCCGGAGCTATTTCCGTTTGAAGAAAAATATCCCGCAGCAGTTTCCGTTGTGTATGCCGATGCAATTAGGTACGAGCACGAAAGCATACCGATTACAAATAAGTGTTTTTTCATGTTTTTTTTGTGTTTTGGGGTTATGAAAATCGGGAGCAAAGACTATCTTTGACAAATTGCCCAATTTCCTGTGTCCATTTTCACGAAAAAAAAAAGAAACTGTCAACAATATTTGCTATCTTTTTAGTAGTTTTTATAAAAAAGCGTTCCCGTCACTTCGTTACGGGAACGCTAAACCTGAGCCAAGACGCAAGGCTCGAAGTATAAAAAATCGTTAAATAAAAACTTTGCGGCTTCGCGTCTTAGCGCGAAAAAAGAAAAGCCGGGATCCGGGAGAAGTATTTTCGCCAAGGAGCGTTCCCGCCCCTGCGATAACGGGGAAATTTACCAAACAATCGCCCAAAGTGCTTTGAGGTAGCGCCCCTCCGGGTAATTGGACATGACCGGATGATCCGCGCCGGGTCCCGTGCGATCAAGAATCTGGAGACGGCGTCCGAGGCGGTGCGCGACGCGGATGACCGTCGCTTCGAAATCTTCGACTTTGAGCAAACCCGAGCAGGAATACGTCACAAAAAGCCCTCCGCGTTTCACAAGCGGGAGCGCGACTTTGTTCATGTCGTGATATTTGGCGATTCCGTCTTCGTAGTCTTCGCGACCGTTGATGAGTTTCGGCGGGTCGAGCACTACAACATCGTAAAGATTGCCGTTTGCCTGCATTTGACGCGCGAACGTGAACGTATCGGCGTGAACGAAATTGATGCGTGTTTGGTTTAAATTCGCGTTGTGCTTTGCTTGAGCGATTGCTTTTTCGTCGAGGTCTACACCGGTAACTTCCGCCGCGTTCCCGTTCACTTTTGCTGAAAGAGAAAAGCCGCCCGTGTAGCAACAGAGGTCGAGCACTTTTTTTCCGGCGCAAAGCGAAGCGAGCTTGGCGCGATTGTCCCGCTGGTCGCAGAAGAACCCGGTTTTGTGTCCGTTTTCGAAATCCACGGAGTAGCGGATGCCGTTTTCGCGGATTTTGATTTCGCGTAAGCCCGGTGTGTGAAAATCTTCGCACCCGCGTGCATTTTCCATAGATCCGAAGCCCTTAACGAGCTGAACGGTTTCGCGCGTTGTTCCCAATGCCGCATGAAGGATTTGTATCCATTTTTTGATACGGCGATAAACGGCGAGCGAAAAAACCTCTACGCTGAGCACGTCCCCGTATTTGTCTACAACCAAGCCGTTGAGCCCGTCCGCGTCGCCGTGAACGACGCGGAATGCATCGGTTTTTTCCGGAAGTTTCAAAATTTCCGTCCGCAGGGAGACGGCTTTCAAGAGCAGTTTTTCAAAATAATCTTCAGGAATTTCTTCTGTGCCGTGCGCGAAAATGCGCAGAGGAATGTTCGCTCCCGCGTTGTAAAATCCGTGTCCGAAAAGCGAGCCGTCTTTTCCGTAAACGCGCACCTGGGCGCCGGGCTCGATATTTCCCGAAGTGGCTCCGACAAAGCGCGGATACACGTTCGGATTGTAAGTGAAATACTTCAGCTGAACCCACGGCGCGACAAAGTTTGCCGTGTTCGCGGGAACGCGGAGCTCCGCCTCGCGAGGCGGCATCGGCGCACGGGAACGCGAAGCTGCGAAGGGAAAATTTTCACGACGCGGAGTTTTCATAAATCTGTCGTTACGCGGTGTAGCCGAGGAGCTGAAGGAAGAAGCGGACGCGCTCGCGGTCGTCTCCCTGAAGTTCGAGCTTGCCGTCAACTTCAGCTCCGCCGCAGGCGAATTTTTGTTTGAGAGATTTGAGCAAGTCCGAGCGTTGCTCGGCGGGAAGTGCCGCAATTCCCGGACCTTCGAGTATCGTTACGGTTTTTCCGCTACGCCCGGATTTTTCGATGCGCAGATGAACTTTTCCGAGTTTTGCGGGAACGCTCGGCTTGGAGTTTGCGGAGCGACGTTTTTGCGGCGGTTCCGCCTGCGGAAGATTTTCGATGTGAAGTGAGCCGAACGCGTCGTTGATGGAAGAGACGCCGGAGGTTTTTCCGTCGGTGGAAATTTTCTTAGCCATAAATTTTTTTCCGATTATTCTTTTTCGACAAGTTCCCGAATGCGTGCTTTGAGTTTGTCGAGCCCCGTTCCCGCCGTGCAGGAGATTTTGCAAATATCCAAGCCCTTGTGTTTGCGGCGGAACGCAGTCAGGTTTTTCGCGGATTCTTCGCAATCCATTTTGTTGGCGGCGATGAGGCGCGGTTTTTCCAAGAGCGCGGGATCGAAGTTTTCGAGCTCGGAGAGCAGAGCCGCGTAATCGTCGGAGGGCTTGCGATTGTCCGTTCCCGCCATGTCGATGATGAAAAGAAGCAGGCGGCAACGCTCAACGTGTTTGAGGAAACGGTGCCCGAGTCCGCGATTTTCGCTCGCGCCCTCAATCAGCCCGGGAATATCGGCAAGGGAAATACGCTTGAAATCGTCAAATTCGATGATGCCGACGCTCGGATTTTTTGTCGTAAACGGATACGGCGCACACTTCGGGCGCGCATTCGTGAACGCATTCGTAAGCGAAGATTTTCCCGCGTTCGGGAAACCGACAAGCCCGACGTCTGCAATCGTTTTCAGAACGAAAGTGAAATCGCCGCGACCGCCTTCCTTGCCCGGCGTGGTTTTACGCGGAGCCTGATTTGTCGACGTTTTGAACTGATTGTTGCCGAGCCCGCCGCGACCGCCTTTGAGAAGAACGACGCGTTCGTTGTGTTCGAGAAGCTCGGCGACGAGCAGTCCGCTTTCGGTTTCAAAAACCTGCGTTCCCGGAGGAACGGGCAAAATCACGTCCGCGCCGTCTGCCCCGTGTTTATTGCGCCCGGCGCCGGGTTGCCCGTTTTTCGCGTTCCAATGCGGCTGAAAAGCGTAGCGGCGAAGATCGCCTTCGTTTTCGTCGCAAACGAGAATGACGTCGCCGCCGGTTCCGCCGTCGCCGCCGTCGGGACCGCCTTTCGGCAAATACTTTTCGCGGCGGAAGCTGAGGCAACCGTGTCCGCCGTTCCCGGCGCGCAAGTAAACTTTGGTTTCGTCGATAAACACTTTTTTTTAACGATTAAATTTTAACTTTTAACGATTAAGCCGGATTTTACGTAACCGTTTAAAGTTAAGAGTTAATACCTGCAACGCGTCCTTTGCCGCGACCTTTTTTCTTGGTCGGCGGAATGATTTCCACGTTCCCGGATTTTGCGTTCCCGCCTTTTTCGTCGTCACGTGCGCGGCGCACGAGCCAGGTTTGGAACATGGTGAAGATGTTCTGAAGTGTCCAGTAAAGCGTGAGAGCGGAAGGCATCGTATAACAAATGATGGGGAAAATCGCCATCATTGCGTAGAACATGTTTTTCTGCCCGGGCTGCGCGTTCGGCATCGGCGTCATTTTCATGTTCAGGAACATGGTTGCTCCCATGAGAATCGGGAGGATGTGAAGCTGCGCGCCGATCAGCGGAATACGCCAGTCTTCAAGTCCGGGAATGACGTCCGGCATCGAGAGGTCGGGAATCCACAGGAACGGCTGCAGGCGCAGTTCCGCGCAGGTTTGGAACGTGCAATACATCGCGAAGAAAATCGGAATCTGAATCAGCACCGGGAAGCAACCCGCGAGCGGGTTGATTTTGTTGTCCCGATATAACTTCATCATTTCCTGCTGCATTTTCTGCGGGTTGTCTTTGTAGCGTTCCCGAATGTCCTGCATCGGCTTGGAAAACTTCTGCATTTTTTTTGCGGAACGCTGCTGCGCCATCGTGAGCGGCCACGTAATGCCTTTGACGATGAGCGTCATCACGACAATCACCCAGCCCCATGACCACGCGTTGGCGGGAATCAGCTCGTGAATCCAATTCATCACGGCGACGAGAATTTTGCAGAGCCAGTCAATGCTGATGAAGCCGAAAAGGCTCGTAAACTGCACCACGAGGTCTGCATCTTCAATCAAATCCGCGCTCTGCAAATCCGCGAAACGCGTGTATTCCTTCGGTCCGACGTAGTAAAGCGTTTCCAAATTCAGGGAACGAAGCGCGGGAAGCTTCACCCGCGCGAATCCGACGACGGACAAGTCCGTTTTGTTGTCCGCATCTTCCGCGGGAACGAGCTTTTCCGGGAAAACGGCGAGCTCGGAAATCAGCGGGCGCACATCCGCCTGCGGGAACGCGAGAATGTTTGCAAAATACTGATTCGTCGTCGCCACCCATTGGAACGGCTCGCCCGCTTCGGCGGGAGCAACATACGAAGCATACGCCGGATGCGCGCCGAGCCCGAGAAAGCCGCCGCTGGCTTTGAAATGCCCGGTGTCGATTTTGTCGTAGCTGTCGCCGTTAAACCACGAAGCATTCAGAAAAAGATTTGCCGTATCGCCGTTGGTCGGCGGAAGCATTCCCGTGGAAAGGTAAAGATCCGTCGCGGGAACGGAATCCGCACCGGCAACCGGAGCCAGCTTGATATTGTGGCGAACCAAATACGGATCTGCCGCGCCGCGCCCTTCGTCATCAAGCGAAACCGTGTAAACGCGGCGCACGGTTTTTTGTGCATCAGAGCCGACAAGCGTTACCGTGCGGGTTTTTGCCGCATCGTCCGTCACATCGCTTTCCACGGAAAAAACGATATTCCACGGTGCGGGAGCCGCACCGAGAGTTGCCGGAGCTCCGGCAAGCGTCAGCGCGGGAACGCTCGATTTGTCATTAAAAACAACCGGATTGCGATCTTCCTGAGATTGCGGGAAATCTTTGAGCTCAACGCTCTCAATCGCGCCGCCGAACGAGCTCAGGCGCAATGCGATTTTTCCGTTTTCGAGCGTAAAAATTTTCTTTTCTCCGGAAAATACCGGAGCCGGTTTTGCGGGAACGGCGGCAGGCTGAGCAGGCGCAATCGCCGTCGAAGCAGCGGGAGCAACAGCAGGCGCAGGTTGCGGAGCGTTTTTCGCGTTAAAAAACATCAGCCCGACCGCCAATCCGATCAGCAAAATTCCGATAAACGTGCTTTTCTTGTCCATGAAATATCCTAAATGGGACAATAAAAGCACAAAATATGCGCGGGGTAAATTGTATTTTATCTCGTAAAAAGTGCGAGCGAGTGCCGTTTCGCACTCGCGCGGGAACGCGAAGGGGAAAGCCGGAATCCGGGCGTTAAGAGCCGGAAACGGGAAGCGGCGGCACCGATTCTCTGAACGCGGCTATTCCTTCGCCGGCGGAGCGTCCGGGTCAAGAGCGGCGACCGCATCCAGGAATTTCGGCAGATTTTTTTCCGCGCCGAAAAGCACAAGCACGTCGTCGGACTTAAATTCGACATCGAGTTTCGGCACGCCGAGCGTCGCGCGGTCGTCATCATCGTCAAGTTCCACTTCGTCCATCGGCAAAACGCGACTGAGCAACGGATGAGAAATTTTCCGTTTCACCGTTACGAGCAAAATACTGTATTTGCGGAAAATGAGAGCGACCTGCTCCAGCGTTTTCCCGGCGAGCCCGGACGGAACTTTCGCCTCGATAATTACGTGACCGTCTCCAAGGTCGTAGCCGTCCACGACGCCGCTGATCATCATCGAGTGCGCAAGCCCGCGCGCGGCGAACTCCTCGGGAACGACGAGGCGATCCACCTTCAGCAATTTCAGCAACCGCTCGTGCATGGGCGAAAGCACGCGGCAAATAATTTTCTTCGCGCCAAGTTCCTGCATGCGAAGCGTCAGCATCATCGAAGCTTCAAAATTATCACCGATGGCGATAACGACGGCATCCATTTCCCGAATCGGGAACTGGGCAAACGGAACGGGATCGGTAAAATCAAGTTCCACGGAAGCATCGACGATATCTTTGACGGCGGCGACGTTTTCCTCCCGAGGATCAACGGCTAAAACTTCCGCCCCCAAGCTCGCCAAGTGCGAACAAAGATGTCGACCGAAAATGCCCAATCCGATTACGCAGTATTTCATAGCACGGAGGATTATACGCCTGTATTTCCAAAATTCAAAGAAGAGTTCGCAGAGACAAACCCTCCCCGAAGATAATCGTCTTCCGCTTATCCGTCACGGCGTTCCCGCCTTAATAACGGTTTGCTCAAAGAAACGTTCCCGCGAAAGCCGGTCCTCTATTCCTATTTTCCCTTCTCGTCCCGTTTTTTAATGCGTTCCCGCGCGCATTTTCTCATAAAGCCGGAGATAAATGTAATCTTTCAGAGGAGAATCTATGTCGTAAATTTGACTGAAGAATGTGTTTCCTGAATCACAAAGCAAAGCGAAAACCTCTTCCGGTAATTTTTTTACCAAAGTATTTATCTCAAAATCATTCTCTATGGTTCTATCGAAAAAAGCAGAATAGTATTCTTTTTCCGTTCCCGTCGGAACATTCAGTCTTAGGCGGAGACACTTTATCATCGGAAGATAAAATGCCTTTTGTAAGGAGACAAGAATCTTCGGGCGACGCATTCCCTGTATTTCCGCAAGGAAAGCATTACTATGATGCTCAACCTCTTTTGCCAATTTAGAAAGCTCGTCAGGATCTACAAACGGAAGTTCCGAATATCGGGCAGGGAGTAACTCCGGCAACGTCATCTTGTTGAAAATGATATATTCCCATGCCTCGCTTTTCGCTGCGCAAGTTAATCTCCCGAAAAATGCCTCCTTTCTCTTTTGCGGTAAATTTGATTTTGCAATCAATCGGGCGAGTTTTTGAACGGCATCCGTATTCCTGTTCAGTTCGATAAAAAACGTGTTTTCGTTGTGGATTAAATCTGGCGCGAGAAAAGCCTTCTGCTCTCGCGTCAGTGGTTTATTTCCCTCAATGGATAAGATTATATTGTGCAAAATTTCAGAGGCGGAACAAGCCGCTGCTCCTTCCGATATTTGTCCCCACCCGATGGTGCAAAAGACAGACAGCATCACACTTAATAAAATAATTCTCATTTTCGTCTTATTATTTTCGTTCACAAAATGTTTTAGGGGGATAGAAGGAGGTACCTAATCGCACCCACTTAGATACAAAGAACTCTCCAGCCGTTATCCAAAAGCCGTCATAATCAAGTATCCCCATATGCCCTTGCGATGTCATCACCATTCCCGGGCACGGTGTCCTAGTGAGACTATGTTTCCAGTCCGGTTTGGGAGTCGTATCAATAACAAATGATGGATCCTCCCATTCTGAGACCGTAGGGGGAGACGAATACCAGCGAAAGAGAAATCCCCTCGGTTGCATTTTTATCGTTGCATTAGCTTCATATGAACAAACAAAAACAAGGATATTACATTTCCATGCGTCCTTGTAATTGGAGTTCGGTTGCTTTCCTCCATAAGAAGTCAAATCAATAGTATCATCAAGTGCGAATTTTGTAGATTTTCCGGCACAATACGAATACGCAGAGGCTACTACCTGTTTTTGAAATTCCGACTCGCACACTCCTACAAAATCGACATCTCCTCGATTTAATCCAAATAAGCCTGAATGGTGGGGAACATCTTCATGTCGAAGATAATCGTAGTGCTTATTATTAATAACAGCCCTAATTCTAAAAATTCCAGCCTCCTCCATTTGAACAGAAATTTTTGGTCCCGATTTCTTATTTAATTTTTTCCAAATAAAATCTCCGTATTGGTTCATTCTCCCAATTTCCCACTCGATTTTATCGTTCCCGGGGAGATCGTGTTCCCAGAACATCGGATGTAGGGCGACTTCTATCGTTTCGCCTTTTTTGACAAGGATGCGATCGTTCACGTTCCCGCGTGAATCTTTTACCGAAATGTCAATCTCTATCGGTAAAACCACCATGGTCAAGCCGTCC
>JAFXKI010000010.1 GCA_017531845.1 Opitutales bacterium
ACGGAAATTGCGTCCTCCGAATCCTCTGCGTCCTTTGCGTTTAATCCGACTTACGACGCGGACGGGAATGCAACGCTCATCCGCACTTCCACGGGAACGTGGACAATCGCCTACAACGCGGAAAACCGTCCGATTCGCTTTGAAAACGCGGGAACGCAAACCGTTGTGGAATGCGGCTACGATTCGCAGGGGCGACGGTTTGAGAAGAAAGTAACGGTCGCGGGAACGACGACGCTGCACTACCGCTACATTTATCGCGGATATTTGCAAATTGCGGCGTTGGATTTAACGCGCGCGGCGCATCCGGCGTTGTGGCTGGTTACCTGGGATCCGACTCAGACGACGGCGACGCGTCCGCTCGCGCTCCAAAAAGACGGCACTTGGTTCACTTACGGCTACGACATCACGAAAAACGTTTGCGAACTTTTCGGCCCGAACGGCTACATCCGCACAGCGTATTCCTACACTCCGTTCGGCTCCGTCTCTGCCTCCGAAAACGGCGTCGTCCAAAACTTCCAATGGTCGTCCGAGTTTTACGACTCCGAACTCGACCTCGTTTACTACAACTACCGCCACTACTCACCCTCGCTCGGCCGATTCCTCTCCCGCGACCCCATCGAAGAACAAGGCGGCCTCAACCTCTACGCTTTGGGAGAAAACAAAGTCCTTTTGGGTGTAGACAACATCGGTTTGAAATTCAATTCGACCTTGTGTCGAGAGCTACTTGAAAAGCTCCAAGAATTAACAGATAAATTAAGACATGAGTTAAAAAAATATAATCCTGTTTTAGACGGACGAGGTGGGTTCCCCTACGCACATGGCGTGACTAAACCCGGAGGACACTATACAGAAATAAAAAATTTACAAAAAGGGGTTAAGAATAAGCTCTCCAAATGGTCTGATGTTTGCAAGGATGATAATAATCCTCCGTGTTCTCCTCCTTATCCATCGTGGGCAGATGAGCTCTCGAATAAATATATTCCGGAGCCGGTTTATCCGCAATCACCGCCGTTATCAATTTGGGATATGATTGTTATCGGGGCAGGGCTTGGAGCCGCAACAGCACTCGCAGGAGGACAGGCTGGTCCACAAGTGTTACTTCCTGAAGAGATTGTTACAGTTCCAGTGGGAGCCGTAATAGGCGGTGTTGTTGGTGCGATAAATTATCTGTGGTAGGTTTTTATGAAAAAAGCAATGCTCAGGCTGAAACTAGAGATTATAGAGGCGTTTCCCACAGGCGGTTTCGTTGAAAAACCTCTACTCTCTCGTGATTATTTAGACTTATGTTACGCCATGTCTCGCCTCAGGTTTTCGGATGCGCTCAAGATATTACCGACAGTATTATTGAAAGAGACCGAGCTTGTTTTAAAAGGGCTTGAGGGGTCATACGGAGACGGGATCATTTATTGGTTAGAAGGATTGGATTCACGTTCCGAGCTGTGCCTATTGACGTCGAGGCAACTTTCTCTACTAATACAATGGATACATTTTGTTGCGACACCTCTCTATGGAGAAACAGTAAGGAGTAGTATTAATACGGCTCTGAAAAAACTTAACGAATCTCTCCTGTATGTACTAAACAACGATAAATGTTAAAATCCAAGAATTCCTATTCCATGGATAATTTTGCCCTTAAAATTAAGATAAAACATATTCTGTTCTTTTGTGTAGATAAATTGGCAAGAAACTATGTTGTTACAAGCATGTGGAATATAAATTTCTGTTACCATGAAAAACGAAATCGATGAAGTATATGATTTCACTTATTGGAATGGAGGGGAATTATACTGCTTTGTGGAATAACTGCCGTGATTTTTCGGCAAATTTGTTTGATTATCTTAGCTCTGAAGAATTTCGAAGGACCACTCATGAAAGTTATTAACCTCTTAGTTTCACTCCTCTTCCTATCTGCTTGTACAGGGAGAGTATCTCCGGAGAAAATAGCGGGGCTTAATTTTTACATTGATAATCAGTTCGTGTACGAGCCGATACTAACAGTAGATTCACGCATGAATATTTGAAAGATTGCACAGGTGTATACGACTTTGCAACCTATGCCCCTCCGGTTTTTGTATTTAGGAATGAACATGTCGCTATTTATTTTTATAGAGAGGGCTTAGTTACAACCATTTTGGGCGTAACATCGTCGGAGTCTCTTCAAATCCGCAGGTCTATTACGAAATCAGAGCAACTTTTATACGACGAGTTTGTTTGTAAATATCTGAACCTGTAAATGATTCTAACATGTTAAATGCACAGATGAATCCTTTTCAAACTGGCACGACGCAAAACGATACATTCGGCTACGACTCGTGGAGCGAACTCGTTTCCGCGACGCTCGGGAACGATAATTATTCCTATGCTTTCGACGCAATCGGCAACCGCGCAACTTCTTCCGAAGCGGGAACGGCATTAACTTACACGGCAAACAACCTCAATCAATACACGGAAATTGCGTCCTCCGAATCCTCTGCGTCCTTTGCGTTTAATCCGACTTACGACGCGGACGGGAATGCAACGCTCATCCGCACTTCCACGGGAACGTGGACAATCGCCTACAACGCGGAAAACCGCCCGGTGCGTTTTGAAAACGCGGGAACGCAAACCGTCGTGGAGTGCAGATACGATTCGCAGGGGCGGCGGTTTGAAAAGAAAGTAACGGTCGCGGGAACGACGACGCTACACCACCGCTACATTTACCGCGGATACCTGCAAATTGCGGCGTTGGATTTAACGCGCGCGGCGCATCCGGCGTTGTGGCTGGTTACCTGGGATCCGACTCAGACGACGGCGACGCGTCCGCTCGCGCTCCAAAAAGACGGCACTTGGTTTACCTACGGTTACGACATCACGAAAAACGTCTGCGAACTTTTCGGCCCGAACGGCTACATCCGCACGGCGTATTCCTACACTCCTTTCGGTTCCGTTACCGCTTCCGAAAACGGCGTTGTCCAAAACTTCCAATGGTCGTCCGAAGTTTACGACTCCGAACTCGACCTTGTTTACTACAACTACCGCCACTATTCGCCCTCGCTCGGCCGCTTCCTCTCCCGCGACCCCATCGCCGAACAAGGCGGTCTCAACCTCTACGCCTTCGTCGGGAATTCACCGATAATCCAGACCGACTCTCTTGGGAACGAATGGTTCCCAGATAGGAGTCCATGGGAGCCCATGTATTGCTGCGGGAATCAACCATACAGGAAAAGTTCTCACTGTTGCCTCGAAGAGAACGGAAACCCAACCCTTATAAGCGTTGGGACAGAGGATGGGAGTGGATTGTTTTATGTGGAAATGCGCGGTCGATGGGGTATTCCGGGATTGCTACAACACGCATGGTTAGAAGCAGACTATATTCAAGGAGGAGCCGCAGGATTTTACCCATCAGCCGACGGACAACCGATTTCTCTTCCGGGACAGATAAATTTTGGAGAAGACGATAAAAGAAAAGAATACCCCAAATGGGAAGGAGAAAACCGGACGAAGAGTAAAATAGAAATAAAGCTTAGCAGGTGTATATACGATTTAAAGAAATTCAAATCATGTGTTCCGAGAAGAATAAATGAAGATTCGAAAAAAGGCTTAAATTACATTGTCCTACTTTACCGAGATTGTGAAATTTGGGCAAACGACGTAATAAGTGATTGTAAGAAAGAAGCAAAAAGATCGTAGTGATGAAAACTGTAAGAACCATTTTTATTGGCATTATTCTCGGCGTAATCCTATGTGGCTGTAGCATCTTCTCGTTTCGTGTCGGATGGGCGATAGACGATGTGTTTCCCGTGGACATCTCACGAAAAGGCAATGTTTTTGAAACAGAGATTAACGGACGCCATATGCTCGCCTTCTTGTATCCTTATCGCCCTGCGGTTTATATGGATCCGAACCCGGAAAAATGTGGGGTTCCGAAAGATGGGCGATGGTTTGAAAATCTCGTACTGTGCGTCGAGATTTTTGACGAATATAATTGCCGAGTTCAGGAATATCGGCTTGATTCGAATTTCTTTAACGAAAAAAATCCGGAGCGAGGGCAATTGGCATCAAACTTCGCAGATGAGTATCCGAGCACAGGTTATAAAACATCAATCGTTAATAGCCTTTTAAAAATTCCAGCGGATCAAGAGCCTCCGGGGTATCATCAATGGTGGTTGTGGCGTTCAGTTGAACTGTATCACGGAGATGCGTATAAAGTTCGAATTAAAGTCATATCCCCTGCGAAAAAGGAAAAAACGCTCTACCTTTTGACGGCATTAAAAATAGGATGATATTATCGAAAGAATCCGGAGATCCTGAATATAAAAAATTAATGGAATGACTTCCATCCATCACAACGCGGAAAACCGCCCGGTGCGCTGGACAAACGCCGAGACGGGAACGGTAATCACGATGACTTTCGATTCGCAAGGTCGCCGCACGGAATACAAATCCGTAACAAACGGCGTGCAAAACACGTGGCTACGCTTCCTCTACGACGGCTATCTGTGTATCCAAGTTTTGTATTCAAATGCACCTTACAACGTGTTTGAGGAGTTCGTCTGGGATCCGACGGAGCCGGTCGCGACGCGTCCGCTCGTCTTCCGCTACGCGCCGAACAGCCTGAACCTGTTCTACGCCTTCGACGGGAACAAAAACGTTTCGGACGTGTTTTACCGGATGAACTCGAACGGAATCGGAGCGCACTACGACTACGCCCCCTTCGGCGCGGTAACGCGCACGCACAGCGATTCGTCCGCCTCCTTCGACATCGTTTCCCTCAACCCGTTCCGGTTCAGTTCCGAATACTACGATTCTGAACTCGACCTCGTCTACTACAACTACCGCCACTACTCACCCTCGCTCGGCCGCTTCCTCTCCCGCGACCCCATCGAAGAACAAGGCGGCTTGAATTTGTATGCTTGCGTAAAGAATAATATAAATAACTACGATGTTACAGGAAGGCAGTGTTGTGTGATAATTATTCATCCCGGCTCTTACCCCAAAAAAGAGAGTGATGTTGGGCATGCAATATTAGACTGTGGAGCTAATGGATATGTCAGTTATTTCCCTAACGAAGAAGAGGGAAAAAAAGGAATCGGTCGTTGGCCTGGAAATAATCATAGCAAGGAAGATGACGAAACCTATTATGGAATTTCATTTGGCGATTTTGGGACAGGAAACACAATAACAATTCCAGGATACACAGGGAAAGTAACAAGACAATGTTTACCGGATTGTATCGATGCGGACAAAGCATCTCCTGTGATTGATAGATTGCTTAAGGCCACGTCTCATTGGGATTTCAATGACAGCAATTGTGTGGACATGGTTATGAGTGTTCTGAGAGAAACACTCGTTCAGAGCAAGCCGAAATGTGATCCATGCTATACATCTTGGGATATTTTAGCAAAAAGGGCAGAGATTCAGATTCCAGAAGATGTTTCGAGAATGGTTGCAGAGCTTAAGGAAAACGGATGTAAGCGCTACAAGTGTGTTTTCGATCCCCTTGGCTGGCTTTTTAAAAAGGGGTAAAAAGGATGAAAAGGTTATTAATACGTGTGTTTTTGTGTGCATGGGTTTGGGCCGTCGCTGGATGTGTCAATATCCACATGAAACACTACTTTTTAGAACTACCAGAAAGAATTTCCGGAAAGACGTGTCTAACCTATGAGTTTACGCTTTCCCAGTGGGACGATTTCATTGAAGTGGATGTGAGGTCTGATCCGAAGTCTGATCCCCTAGCGGAAGTTCCGATAAGAGGCAACTTAAAGGATCCCATAAAATTCTATTTAAACGGAAGCGAAATAGGATGCATCTCTATGACAAAGGAAGAGGGGCACCGACGTGATTTAATATTTTATTACATTAGAAGATCGCGTAAGGGAGAGTATGGAACACAGAAGATTTCCTTCTGTCTTGACGATACTCAACTTTTATTTTTGAAGGAAAACTTGATAAAAATAACGTGTCACAAAAATGGTGGAGGAGTAGATAAGACATCCCAAGCACTTTTTATTCCTTTCCATTTTCGAGAGAAAATTTATCCGAGAGTGGAGAAAATACAATAATTCCTTTCTTTTTATCGTTAATGATTCAAGTAGCCTATTCGGACACAACGCCCGGCGTCGCGCAGACTTACGACGCTCTCGGGCGCGTCGTTTCCGTCTCCGACGCCTCGGGAACGCGCACGAATATTTACGACGTGGCCGGCAACCTCGCCTCGGAAACTTTGCTCGGCGGCGGCAAAACGCATTTGCTCACGGAGCTTTACGACGCGTTCGGGCGTTCGCTCGGTTATACTTACGCGAAGGACGGAAGCGTTCAGCAGACGGTCGGAACAAGCTACGATGCGGCTTCCGGGCGGATTGCGACGGCGAGTTTCCTTCACGGCGGAGCGACGAAGACCTTTTCTTATAACTACCTCGCGGGAACGCCTCTTTTGGCATCGCTCGCGTGTCCGAGCAATCTGACGATCGAGCATGCGTACGAAGCCGGGCGCGATTTGGTCGCGGGCATTACGATTCGGCGCGGCGCGGGAACGAATGTTGTTTTGCGTAATTATACTTACGATACGCTCGCTCGCCCACTGACGCGCTCGACTTCGCGCAACGGCACGACGCAAAACGATACATTCGGCTACAACTCGCGGAGCGAACTCGTTTCTGCGACGCTCGGGAACGATAATTATTCCTACGGCTTCGACGCCATCGGTAACCGCGCAACTTCTTCCGAAGCGGGAACGGCACTCGCTTACGCGACCAACAATCTGAACCAATACACGAGTATTGCCCCAAGCTCCTCCTCTTTGCAAGAGGAGGGGGACCGCGCCGAAGGCGTGGTGGAGGCGTTGGCGTATGACGCCGACGGAAATGCGACTTTGATTCAAACTTCCACGGGAACGTGGACAATCGCCTACAACGCGGAAAACCGTCCGATTCGCTTTGAAAACGCGGGAACGCAAACCGTCGTGGAATGCGCCTACGATTCGCAGGGGCGGCGGTTTGAAAAGAAAGTAACGGTCGCGGGAACGACGTACGCGGATGAAGCCGCCTATTCGTAATATCCGCTGGGTTCAACGACCACGTGGAAGATTCGGCTTTGAATACTGGTCTTGCCCTGATAAAACACTGAGTAAATAACGATAATGTGGAAAAGATTAGTCTTTTGGGCGGGAACCCTTACTGTCGCATTATTTGCACTAAGAGAAGGATATCTCGGATTTGGAATAATTATGCTTCTTATTTCCGTCGGTTCTATTTTTTTGTGGATTTTAAAAATAGGAAAGGAACGGGGCGCACATAAAACGCAAATTAAAATATCCGAGGGAGATGTTGTTGTCGTTTGTGCTTTGGGCGGACTATTTGTATTAGAGAAATTTTTAAATCTCGCATGGCTTACATGGGGTATTGCATTCGTTATTATTCTCATGAAAATTTCTTACATTTTAAAAAACAGAAATCTAAAAAAATAAGAACAGAAACGGGAGATGTTTTATTCCCTAATAATATTTCGGTTTGTGAAGTTTTCGAACCCGCCGGCAACCATCCGCACGACGTATGCCTACGCGCCTTTCGGGAACGTTTCCGCTTCCGACAACATCTCCTGGCCTTTCCGGTGGGCCTCGGAAGTTTACGACCTCGTTTACTACAACTACCTTTAAATTATGAAAAAATTGATACTTATCTTTTCCGTCTTTTTTTGCGTGCAGGGATATGCACGAGTTTTTGATTTTTGTGTTTCTGATTGTAATATTTGGGGAAAACCAACGCTTATCGGAAGCGAAAATGGCGAGGAGCTTCCAGGTAATCCGAACGTTCGTCTGATTGAGGAATATACTTCTCCTGATTTTGAATTAAAGATGAAAGCCGCGATAGATTCGCCAACAGACAACACGGAAGACCTTATTGTTTTATGTGCCATATGGGCAAACGTAGCGAATACAGGTGACAAGGAGCTTTTAAGATCGAAACTTATAAAAAAAACGACGGGGCTTAATATTGAGGAATTAAACACCCCAAATGATATATTGAAATCTTCATGGGGAGCCATTTCACCGCTCGATTCTCGCCTGTCCGCCTATTTGACCTTAATGCTTGCAGATAAAATAGGAATTATTCCCGGTTCTCCCGACGGAGAGGGATGGGGAGAAATAGGATTTTCTCAAGGAATAAGTCTCCGATATTGGTTTGGTGCATGTTCTTTCGGAATGGAAGAAAAATTCAAACATATCGAAAAATCATTTTGGTTGTTTCCTTTCCTTGCCGATGAACAGGTGCAATGGCGGATCGAATTTGAGATCTTTCGACAAATACTATCCTATGAATTTGATGTATTTGAATTTTTAAGAGACGAGCAAGAGGAAATCGATGAGTATGTTGATGCTCTCGGAGAGAAGCATTCGGGGGTCAGGCTGTTAAAAGCGTTGCGGGGCTTGGAAGATTCTCCTGAAGTTTCGGAACGTGAAATTTTGAATTTGGCCGGTGATTTTTTTGTCCCGTCATATCCCTTTGCCGAAAGAATTCTTCTGCGAAAATTTAAGTATAAGGAGGCGGCTTACTTCCATTATCTGTCTCAGCGAAACCCAATGAATATTCCGGAAATGGAATTATTCTTTCTCCGATACGGAGGCGCCGACTCTTCGAAAGTTATGCGAATGAAAACGTTTTTGAACGAATTACTTGGTGCAAAAATGTTTGAAGAGGCAAAGGCATACGGAGCATATCTTCTTTCTTTGGATATTCCGTTCAAATATAAGACAGAAATAGAACGTTATGTCCTTCGGGAATTAACAAGAAACGGGTGCAGTATTGACCGAGAGAAAGTTCTTTCTTACAGGAAAAACCGAAACTTCACTATTCGAAGTTTTGAAGAAAGATTTGAAAAAGAATTAAAGGATTATGACGCTCAAGGAAGAGAATAGCCGCTCAACGTTACGGCTCGGACCGCCGATTCGTTTTGAGGACGCGGGAACGCTTTTTTCATTCAAATAAATCGAGTATCGATTCTTTTCCGGGAACGAGTTGATACGCCCGCCATCCGCACTCCCGCGCCGCCGCGACATTTTTCGCATTGTCGTCGATAAAAAGCGTTTCCGAAGGAACGATTCCGGCAAGCTGTGCCACCTTTTCGAAAATTTCGTGCGACGGTTTCACCGCGCGCAACAAATCCGAATAAAAAGCCTGCTCGAAAAGCGCATTCATGTCTCCGCCGATTTGCTCAGAGAAACGCCGCAAGAATGTTTCGCGGTGAGCCTCATTAGTGTTACTCAACAAAAACGTGCGATAACTTTCCCGCAAACTGCGCAAAAGCCCGATACGGGCAGGAACGAAATCTCCGAGCAACTCGTCCCACGCCGCATGAAGCTCGGCATCGCTCCGGCAAGCAAGCTCCGGGGCGCGTTCCCGCAACTTCTGCCAAAATTCCGCACGCGTAAAATCTCCGCGCTCGTTCGCTTCAAAAAACGTTCCCGAACCCACTTGCGTTTCCGCCGCGCTTAAATTTTTCACGCCCAGTGCCTCAAACGCACGCACGGTTTTTGATAAATCCACGTCAAGAATCACGCCGCCAAAATCAAAAACAATCGTCGAAATTCCCGACGGGAACGTATTTTTCAATTTCATGTTATAAAAATTATCTGAAAAGCCGCAGGCGAAACGGCAAGCGGAAACGCCGCCGAATCAGCCCCGAATATGCAACTTTCTGATAGAGGAAAAATTACCAGCCTACGGCGTTCTTTTCGCCCTGCTTGGTAACGGTTTTCTCTCCCATCCAAACAAGATCTCCCGTTTTCGCATCGGCAAGCTGCATCGAAAAGACATAGCTCACCTGCTTTGTCGAGCTGGCGCGCGCCTGCACTTCCGCAATTTTCCCGATCAAAGTCAAATCCGGCAAAATCGTTTCCGTCGCACCCATTCCCGCCATTTCCTGACGAACGACATCGCGCTTGCGGTCAATACTCATCGACATCGAAACCGTCGCCTTTCCTGACTCCAAAATGCGTTGCTGAACTTTATCCGTCAGCAAAGAAACATCAAAATTTTGCGTCGTATCGTTTTTAATGAGGCTGAGCGCGATACGCGGCTTTTTTACGCCGGCAAAAGCATCACGCATGAGCATTTGTCCGACAAGCGCGTCCGCCGCCGTCGTAAAATCCTGAATATCCACGGCGTTTAGCGATACCACGGTTTCGTTGCCGTCCGGATCAATATAATGCGCAGGCGTCGCACAGCCACAAAGAACAGCGACGACAAACGTCGCGGGAACAAACATTTTTTGTATCGATTTTTTCATGACGAATAACTTTCTGTAAGAATTAAAATTTATTTCAAAACGGACTGTGAAACCGCTATCGCGCCGGTTTTTCCCGTTGTTTTTACGACAACGAGATTTACTTCCCCCGGCAAGAGCTCCACTTCGCGGGAACGTTCTCCGACATTCACCGTAACACGGCGGGAACCCGGCGTTTTCAGCCGAACTATCGAAAAATTCTGCGGTAACGTTTGCCAGCAACGCACGTCCGCATCGCTCGACGCGTAAGTATAAATACTGCTTCCGAGGTGTGCGGCAAACGAAACCAAAGCACCGTAGCCGCTGTCGTCCTGATTCGCGTATTCCAAACTCGCGGCATTAATCGCCGCCGCTGCCGCCGATTTCAAAAACGCAGAGATGAGAGTGCGCGTCAGAATTGCCGGATACGCATTGTCAAAATCCGTGCGGACAATGCTATTCATATCGCAAATTTCGCTCGCGGGAACGCAGTTCGCGGAAAGAGGAGGAATGAGCTCAGGCATTACGTCACCCGGAACATACTCACCGTAAGCAAAAAAGGGAATATTCCAATATTTTCGCTCATCGGAAAGCACGAGCTTCGGCAATGCGATGCTTACGGGAATCCATACGGAATATCCGCGCCCAGTCGGCACAAACAACATGGTATCAACCCGCACGGTCCCGATTGTCGGCGCACAGCCGCTTTCAAAAACAACATAGGTCAGCGGCTCGGACGTGGACTTACCCGCTTCCGCCAAATCCAAATCCGAGCGAATGTAATTATTCTCAGGATACATTTCGGAGACGCGCTTAAGCGAAACACGCGCACGCTCCGCGTCCGCACCGTCCGTTCCCGCGTGAAGGAAATATATCCCGTGCAACCACGTGGTGAACGGATTAACATAATCCGCGAGAACGCGCACGTCTGCCAAAGTCTGTTTTTGTTGCTCCAACTTTTCGTCCAAGCCGCTTTCCGTAAGCAGGGACGGAATATTCACCGCGCTCTCCTCCGCTTCCCGCTGCGCGTTTTCTATTTCTTTCGCATTGCGATCAACGGCATCGCGCTGCGCCTGATATGCCGCGTTTAAGGCAACGCGAGCCGCGTCGCCCTGCCCCGCTTCAAGAAATCCCAGCGCGCGATATGTGTGCAACATAATAATATCGCTACTGCGCCCGCGATACGGGAGCGCGGAAAGATTCGTCAGCGTCGCTAGTGCTTCACTCGAAAGCAAAACCTCCGGTGTTTCCTCCCAGTGCCGAAGCGTGCGATTCGCTTTTTCAAAAGCATCGACCGTTTCCTCCGCGTTCCCGCAGGCTCTCAAAGTCGCGCCCTGCTCCAATTGCCACAAAAGCAAATCATCGGTGTCCGTGCTTTCAAGAGCGTTCCCGGCAACGCGGTTCGCCTCGTTAAATTGTCCCTGAACCCAATGAGCACGTAAAGTTCGCGCCTCCTGCTCATAGCTCGCGCACCCGACAAAAAACACGACAGGGAAAAGCGCGATGAAGGCAAGGCGGATTTTTTTCATTTTTTTCAAGAGAGCCGAATCAGAAAAGGCGAGGAAAGCCTAAGGCGCAAGGCGCTCAATTGTCCACTCCGAAGATTTTTCGTCCGCTCGCATATAGCAAAAGCGATCGTGTAGGCGGTTCGGACGCCCCTGCCAAAACTCAACGCGCACGGGAACGACGCGGTATCCGCCCCAAAAATCCGGCAACGGCACCTTGCCTTCGGTGAATTTACGTTTCATTTCGTCGAGTTTTTTCAACAAGATCGAACGCGAAGAAATCACCGTGCTTTGGTGCGACACCCACGCTCCGAGCTGACTTCCGAACGGTCGGCTCAAAAAATATTTCAGAGACTCCGCCGCCGAAATTTTTTCGACTCGCCCTTCTATCTCCACTTGCCGCTCCAAGGTAATCCACGGAAACAACAACGCCGCGCGGGGATTTTCTTCAATCTGTTTCGCTTTTCGCCCCGTGTAATTGGTAAAAAATACAAATCCGCGCTCATCATAGGCTTTAAGCAGAACCGTTCTCGCGGAAGGTTTTCCGTCCGCGCCGACCGTGCAAACCGTCATCGCGTTCGGCTCATTAATTTTTGCGGCGCAAGCCTGTTCAAACCAGAGTCGGAATTGCGCAAACGGATTTTCATCAAGCTCTTCGCGCTCCAAGCCGCCGTGCGTGTATTCTTCTCGAAATGCGGACAAATCCATGCTCCGATTATCTCGCGGGAACGCCTCGACGTAAAGCTTCTAAAAATTCTCAAAATCCCGTCGCCTCGAAAAAGGTGTTCTATCGCTTGCGACGTGTATCGGGAAGAAATTTTCGGCGCAAGGCGTTCCCGCGTTGCGTTCTTCGTATTTTTATAAAAAAATCTGCGCCATGAAACGCTTGCAGAAAAAATTTCCCCTCCTCCTCAGCTGTCTTTGCACGTGTGCCGCGCCGATTTTTGCCGCGCCTGCAAATTCCGATCCCGGGAACATCGTTTTCATTGGAGATTCCATCACAAACGGCGGAAAATATCTCGCCGGTCCCGTGCCAAGCTACCGCTATCAGCTTTTCAAAGCCTTTGTTGACAACGACGTCAAATTTTCCCCCATGGGAATGACGCTCGGCGCAGCATGGAAAACCAACGTTTCCGCACTCACGCCGGATTATCGCGGAAAAAAATTCGAAAACGTCTCCGAGGCCGCCGCCAGTGGACGCGCCTATCAATACGCCGGACACGGCAACGAAAAAATGGAAAGCGGACGCGATTACAAAGCGGATCCCGGCACCGCACATCCGCCCCGAAACCGCGGTCCCGTCACCCTTAAGCTCGGACAACCGAACCCGTTTATCAAAGACAAAAAAGCCGCTCGCGATTCTTTTTTTGACGGAACCAAATTAAAAAAATACACCGGCGACACCTACAAATCGCTCTACGGCAACAAAAAAGTCGACACGCTTTGCATTCTCATCGGAATCAACGACCTTTACGATGCGTGGGAATCCGACGAAAAAATCGCCGGACATGTCAAAAACATCGTTCTCGCCTACCAAAAACACAATCCGGCAGTACGCGTTCATGTTTTTGAACTTCTCCCGACAGCGGGACACAACGGCACGGGAACGCACGGAAAAAACAATTACGATGCGTACAATGCGCATTTGCGAAAAGTCGCCGCCCAATGGAGCAAGGGCAAGTCCGTTGTTTCCTGCGACAATATTGCGCAGGGATTTTTCGCGGAAGACGGCTCGATGGTCGACACGGCTCGCGGGGCGCACCCGAACGCGCAGGGAGAGCTCATCGTCGGCGGCAATATCGCGCGCGTGCTCGGTGTCGGGCAACGCAACGCCGGATTAAAGCGCGTCGACGCCGAAAAACTTGAGGCGCAGCAGGATTTAGCCTCCGTAAAAAAAGCCTCCGGATGGAAACTCGACACTCGGAAACGCCTCGTTCTCGCTACAAAGCTTTCGGGCGGAAGCGATTTTCGCCAAGCTTGGTCCGATACAAAGAACGGACAAACTCATCCGTTTACGCTTTCATTCAAATTTAAAATGAAGGAAACCGGACGCCCGGACAATGTGCTTGGCGTCTTCTGCGGGAACGGAGCAAGCGAAGTCGGGCAACTCTTCGTCAGCGAAAGCGGTATTTACTGGAAAGATACCAATACGCTTCTCTACGGCTCAAAACCGGGCTTACGGGAAAATAAAATTTTCGCAAAAAACCCGGCGGAAATCCGCATCGTGTGGAAGCCGAAAAGCGAAACTGCCGGCGGGTTTTACGTTTGGCTCGGAGACCAGCTCATCGGAGAAGCTTTGTCGGGAACGACTAATCCCGCCGTTGTCGATGCGTATAAAAACAGTTTCCTCATCGGCGATATCGGGAACGCTTACGCTGTCAACGCCGAGATTTCCGAAATTGCGTTCGACCCGGATTCCGCTTTCGCGCCGGAGCAAAAATAACCGGAATCGTAGAAAGATATCCGTAGTCTTCCCAAAAAAAGAAGCCGCCGCGCGCACGCCTGCTTCGTGTCCGCAATTTCGTCAGAGAAAAATGAAAACGCTCAAAGAACTTTTTGCAAAAATCCCGAACTTGCAGTTTGCGGGAACGGCTCCGGAAACCTGCCGCCCGAAAACGTTGATTACGGATTCGCGGCGCGTTGTTCCGGGTGCACTGTTTTTTGCGATGGACGGCTTGCGGACAAGCGGTCGGGACTTCGCCGCAGACGCCGTTCGGCGCGGGGCAATCGCCGTGGCGGCGCGGGAACGCTTGGATCTCCCGGAAAACGTTGCACAAATTATTGTGCCGAGTGTTTCCGAAGCCGTCGCCGTTGCCGCAAGAGAATTTTTCGGCGATCCCGTCAATGCGTTCCCGCTAATCGGCGTAACGGGTACCAACGGGAAAACGAGCGTCACTTCGATTGTGCGCTTTTTGATGGCAAAACAAACGCGCGCACCATGGGGACTCATCGGCACCGTGCGCTACGAACTTGGGAGAAGAAGTATTCCTTCCTACAAAACCACGCCGGAATCGCTCGACCTGATGGCACTTTTTGCGGAAATGCGAGATGCGAATTGCGCCGGAGCGGCAATGGAAGTCAGCTCCCATGCAATTGACCAAAAACGGGTTTTCGCTCTGCCCTTTTCCGTCGTCGCTTTCACGAACCTCACTCAGGATCACATCGATTACCACGGTGACATGGAAAATTATTTCGCCGTAAAAAGCCGCCTCTTCGACGGCTCACAAGGCGCGTTCCCGCGAGCCGCCGTCATCAATGCCGACGATGCCCGCGGTCGACGGCTTTTGAAAAAACTGCCTCCGCAAACGCGCGCGATCCCGTTTGGCTTAAATGAAAAAAACACAATGGCAAGCGATGGCTTTTGGGCGGAAAGAATTTCACTCTCTTCTAACGGGAGCGAATTTACGCTAAATTGCCCGGCAGGAAAGCTCGCCGTAAAAACACAACTTCCCGGAGACTACAACGTCAGCAACGTGCTATGCGCGCTTGCGTTAGTCGGCGCCGTCGGCGGAGATGTACGGCAGGCGGCGACGGATATTGCCGCATTCCCCGGCGTCCCCGGACGCATGGAGCGCGTTCCCGAAAACCCGTTCCCGTTTGATGTTTTTGTAGACTACGCGCATACGGATGACGCTCTCTCAAACGCTCTCGGAATGCTGAAAAAAATCACACGCGGACGCGTGCTCGCCGTTTTCGGATGCGGCGGAAACCGGGATCGTGAAAAACGCCCGAAGATGGTGCGCGCCGTTCAAAATTTTGCGGATTTCTCTTGGGCGACTTCCGATAATCCCCGAAAAGAGCCCATCGAGCAAATTTTTGACGACATGAAACACGGCGTAATTTTTCCCGGGAAAATCGCATTCGAGCCGGATCGTCGCCGCGCTATCGGACTCGCGTTGGACGCCGCGAACGAAGGCGATTGCATACTCATAGCAGGAAAAGGACACGAAACGTATCAGGAATTTGCGGACATTACGCTCCCCTTCGACGACAAAGCCGTTGTTCAAAAATTGCTCTCCCTGCGCACTCACCGCATTATATGAACGACTGAGAACCCTCTTTTTTCTTAGAAAAAAAGAACTCCTGTGCCCGACGACTACAACTGAAAAAGGAAGGCGTTCCCGTTTTCAGAGGACTCGGACAAGAACGGATCCGAGCAACCATACAAAGACGCCGAGGCAGTAAAAAAGCTTTACCACGGTCGCCAAGAGTGCCCCGACAAGCGTCCCCCAACCTGCCCGCGAACTATTTTTCCAATCGCGCCCGCCGATCAGTTCTCCGAGAACGGCACCAACGAGCGGACCGATAAGAAGCCCGAGCAACATTCCGGGAACGCCGCCAAGCGGGGAAAACACAACCGGACCGATAAGAGCACCGATAAGTGCGCCGACGCCGCCGCGCCACGTGGCTCCGTATTTTTTCGCTCCCCACCAGCTAGAGACAAAGTCAAACGCAAGAGTGAAAGCTGCCAAAAGACCGCTTACCATCAGCGTTCCCGCACTCATTGCAGGAAGCATTTCCTCCGGAGAAGATTTTGTGAAAAGCACGTAAATCAGCGGACCGCACCATGCGACAAGCGGTCCCGGCACCCCCGGCACGAACACGAAAACGCACCCGAGTAAGATCAGGACAAACGCCGCGACAACAAGCACGATCTCCATGTTTATATACTCGGAAATTTGTTTTGTACTTCAAAAATTCAATGCAGTTCCCTCGTTGCCGCGTTAAGCAATTTCGTTGCCTGCAAAACCTGAGCCTCGTGTGCGTTCCCGCCTCCGTGCGCCACCGTGAAGTTTTCCTTTAAGTATGTATCCAAATTTTTCACGGCGTTTATCAGCTTTTCCGATGCGTCGGGCGCGGCGGCGCGTTCCCGCAAAATCCGGATTTTCTCAAAATCTTCAATTCCGTTTCGAAAATGTATCAGCCGCATGGATGCACGATTTCCCGGGTAGAGCAGGAAGCAATCTCCGGCGGGCCAATTTCCGAAGGCAGTTGTTTCAAACGGATTTTTATTCCATGAATTATACGCCCAGCGCAGGATTCCGTCGAAACCGTTTGCCGCCGCGTAGAAGCCGAGCCATTGCGCTTCTGCCGGTGCGCTGTGTGTAAACGAATTCGGTCTTGCCGGAAAAACGCAGGTGTAAAATGTCGTTTTCTTCCCTTCTGCGCGCCGCTTTACCGCGAGCGCGGGAACGTCGCCGCCGGATTGGGTGAAGGTCGGCGAAATGTCGTAAACGAACTCACTCATTTTTGTCGGATGGTCATTTGCCGAAACGATTCTGAGTTCAGGCGCAAATTGCTCGATTGCTTTCCGAGCTGCATTCAATTGTGCATCCGGACGCTCGTCGAGCGCGATACAAGTTTTCTCAAGCCAGCCTTTTTTCTTCAAATGCGTTCTGAAATCGGTAAGAAACGCGCCCCAAACTTCGAAAAACTCCGACGTATTGACGTTAAGAACAAGTTCTTTTTGCATTTTTTCCGCTTCGTCAAAATACCGGATTTTCATCATCCACGGGAGCATCGAGTAACAGGAAATCTGCTCGTCGATCCCGATTTTATTCATCATGAAATCCACCCAAGCATCAAACGCGGAATAATCGAATTTCCATTTCCCGTTCGCTTTGCGCGTCCACTTCACCATGGACTCCCAATCATCAAACGTCTGATGATTCCACGGCTCTTCGATGATAGAGCATGTAACCGCTTTTTGTCCGAGATCACGCAAACGAGTCATCGGCGCAACCAACGCGTCAAAATGTTCTTTGCTCCATGGTTTCACACCCGCCCAACGTGCAACCGCCTGAGGGTGCTGCCAAAGATCGAGATGAATCGCCCAATCCTGCGGCGGCGGTAGCGTTGCATCGAGCACGCGAACGGCGAAACGAACAAATTTTTTCCCCTCCGCATCGACAAAAAACCGCCCCCGGTAAAATCCGGGCATAGCATCGGCGGGAACGGAAACGGAAATGAGAAATTCTCGAACCGTTCCCGCGGGAACGGAGGTTTGGGCTCCCGCCGGATCGACAACATCCGCGAACTGCACTCCGCCCTGCCCGACGGTCCAACGCACGGGAGAAACCGTCGCTTTCATTTTGCCCGATTTTTCGGACGTCTTTTCCCGCTTCATCACCGATCCCAACGTTAGCGTTACCGTTTTGTCGTAGTCGAGATTTTCCAAATCTTTTTCTCCGGCGGAGACCGCTACGCGGAAATTTACGGTTTCACCGCGCCAAGCGCAAGCGGACGGAGCCGTCCCCTGCTGCGCGGGCTTTGCCCCAAAATCACGTGCAAGCCGAGCATACGGCGCGAGCCATGCTACGACAGGTTCCGTTGAAGACTCGTTTCTCGAAACGGGAACGGGTTCAAAATTCTCGAGCGGATTCAGGGTTCCCGCAAGCGCACATGCGTTTGCGGAAGCCAAAGAGAGGACGGTAAAAAGCAAGGTTTTCATTTTAATTTTGAAAAATTATTCTGTCGGGGGGTTGGGTTCAATTAGCCGCTCCGGCAGGACAAACGACGACGAATCCTCATGGACTTCCGTTGCCTGAGACAATTCTTCGTGTCCGTAATCGACCCACGCGAAAAACACAAACAGCCCCAAAATCCAAAGAGCGAACACGATTTGTAAAACCCAAGACAAAAACCAAACTTTTATCTTTAATAACAACTCAGCCCGAGGGTTTCTCATAACAATTATGTTCTCCGAAAAAAAAAATTAAAACTCAGGAACGGAATAAGAGCCTTCTTCCTCCCCACCTTCATCTGCGCCTCCAAAATCATCTCCGAAGGATGCCAAGGCACACATGCTTTCCACATAACGCGAGTCCGGGAGCAAATAACGAAGATTTTCCAAAATAGAGAAAGAATCCACCGTGCCCTGCGGGAACGCTCGATAGATTTCCGCACAAACCAGCAACAACGGAGCATTAAAGGGAGCAAGCTCCACGACTTTTTCGACGCTCTTCTTTGCCTCGCCGAAATCGCCCGACATCATTTCTGCCGTCGCCCGCATCTGATAAAACACGGGAACGGCTTCCGAGCAACTTAACGCCCGATTCGCCGTCTCACGGATAAAATCACGAAAGATTCCGGCCTTCATCGGCTCGCGGTGGCAATCGAAAACAAATTTTGCCGAAAGTGCCGCCCACGCATCTCCGTGCGCAGGCACCTTTCGAAGTGCCGACCGCAAATGTGCGTCCGCCAAATCCAATTTTGTAAAATCCAAGCCGGTGGAATCTTCTTCAATTTTCACTTCCCCGGTTTGGGCACTTGCATAAAACGGTTTCAACGCAAGCACGCCTTTCTGAAATTCCGCTTCTGCTCGAAATATCGGCAAAAACAATGACAGCAAGACAATCGGCACCGCGAACGCCGCAGCCAGAAGCCAATGCCGGCGAGCCCCGCTGTAAACCACCATTCGGGAACGCTCCACGCTCAGCAAATATCCGGCGATCCCGCCGAAAATTCCGCAAGAAACGGCAACCCCCGGGATATTTTTGGGGTAATCAATCGCAAAAAGCACCGCGACCGCAAGCAGCCCGCACAGCGTTCCCGCGAGTGCAATGCGCTCTTCCGGCAAGCTTCCCAGATCCAAAATACCCATTTTGCGCCTCAGAGCAGCCCGTTCCGTGTCCGCATGCCAAGACATTTTTCGGCAAGCGCGAATCCCTAAAACAAACAATGCAACGAGCGGGAAGCAGAACAAAACAAGCCCGACAATGCCGTGCTCCGCCAACAAGTGAAGATAAAGGCTTCCCGGCGTTTGAGGATTCGTTTGCCATTGAGGCGTCCGGTATTTTTCAAATTTTTCCGGAAAACTTCCTGCCCCGGCTCCGAAAATAGGATTTTCCTTAAAAATTTCAATCGCCGCATAAGAAAGCAAATATTGCGTTCCCGCATTAATTTCTTTCCCGGAAAAGTGCGCACGAATTTCCGGAGAAACGGGAACGTGCCTTAAGCATCCGACGTTCGTATTGGAATTAAAAACCGCAATAAAGGCTCCAAGCGCAATTACGCCCCAAAGCACAACGCGAATCGAGCGTCGACGCACCAAAAGCCACACCGCCAATGCGCCTCCGGCAAGCACGCCGAAATAAACCCCCACGTGCCGAGTAAACACAATCCCGAGGAAAAACAGCACCGCCATGTAAAACCCGAAAAGCCGCGCCCATGCCTTAAATTGAGCACTCGCCACCATCAGCGATACCGCAAAAAAAGCGAGCAACAACACCGCGCCGATTCCGGCTTGATTTCCGAATGTCGAAAAAATTGATCGCACGAATTGGCCGAAACTCTCGCTGCCGGAACTATCCGCTCCCACCTGCAAAAAATCAACCAACCCCGAAATTAACGCCAGCATCGACGTCAACGCGACCAACCACCAGCGGGACTTTTTTCTTCGGGAACCATGCAACGCAACAAAAAACGCCATCAACGGCAGCAAATTCAAACAAAAAACATACTGTGCGCGCCAAGGCGTTTCGGAAAGCCACACTGCATCCGCACCTAAAAGAAGCAACCAGGGAAAAAACAGTAACGTAATCCCGCTAATGCGAAAACCGCGTTTAATCCGCGCCCAAAAAACGAGAAATTGAGCACCCACCGCCAAGACCAGCAAACCGAACGTATAAACAAGATATTGCGCATCGACACCGCCGATTGAAAAAAAAGTTTGAGCCGTAACCACGCCCAGCAACACGACAATCGCAATTGTCATGCCTCTCAAAAAACGCTCCGCCCAAGAAGAGAATTCCAGAATAAAAAATTTTCGCTGCTGCTTTAAGTCCATTGAAAAGTGGAGTTTAGCGCGTTCCCCTTATTACGGGAACACAAAAAAGAGACGCGAACGCCGCGTCTCTTCAGAATCATCCTCTAAGGCTTATTTTCCCTTTTCGGCAAATTTCGGCGCGAGGTATTCCGCGCAGCTGTCAAGCGAAGCAAGACGCGGATAATCCGCTTCCGGAACTTCGATTCCGTGTTTTTTGCGGAGCTCCATAACGATGTCGAGAAAGTCCATCGAATCGAGGCTGAGCTGTTCACGCAATTTTACGTCAGGTTTCACGTTGCTGAGATCTTCGTCCGGAGCGATGTCGGCAACAATATCGAGAACGATTTGTTTGATTTCTTCTGCGGTCATTTTTTGTGTAGGTTGAGATTTTCTTGTAAGAAAAGTTTAAGCGTTAAAGCGTTTTACAATCAGAGTCGAATTGATTCCGAGCATCCCGAAAGAATTGTTCAGAATAGTGTCAACTTTAGCGACTTTTTCCGGTGTGCCGATAACGAGTCCCGGCATCGCACATTCCGGATCCAATTCGTCAATGTTAATACACGGATGAACGGTCGAATCTTCAAAAGAACCAAGATTGCCGGCAAGTTCAAGCGTTCCCGCCGCACCCATGCAGTGCCCTATAAAACCTTTGGTATTGTTGATTTTGGTGTTCGGGCTGTCACCGAAAACATCGCGCATGGCAATAATTTCCTGCACGTCTCCCTTGCCCGTTCCCGTCGCGTGCGTGCTGACGATGTCGATATCCTGAGCGGTCATGCCTGCACGCGCAAGTGCGCCGCGCATACATTCCGCCTGACGAACGGGATCGGGAAGCACGGTATCGCCCGCGTCGGAATTGATGTACCAGCCGGCGATTTCAGCGATGATGTGCGCTCCGCGGGCGAGCGCATCGTCGAGCCGTTCCAACGTGTAAAGACAGCCTCCTTCGGAAATAACGATCCCGTTGCGAGCCTTGTCAAAGGGGCGGGATGCCTTGTTCGGATCTTCATTTGCCGCGAGAGCGGTTTGATTTTTAAATCCGGCAAAAATCCCGAAGGTTCCCGGAGATTCGGAAACGCCGCCGGCAATTGCAAAATCCACCTCTCCGAGTTGAAGCATCTGTGCCGCCTGAATCACGCCCGCGTTTCCGGCAGCACAAGCCGCACCGATGGTATAGTGCGGTCCCGTGATATGCATATTGATGGTTACTTCCCCCGCCGGATTATTGGCGACCGTTCGCGGATTGTGGTGGTGCGTCCAAAACTTCGTGTCGTAGCCGAACTGGGAAATATTATAAACTTCGTTTTCGGTTTCGACGTTCCCGTGCTCGGTAATTCCGACGTAAACACCTACGCGAGCCTTATTGACGGTTTCCCAATCGATTTTTGAATCCGCCACCGCTTCGTGCGCACAGTAGATAGCGATACTTCCGGCACGGGTACTCGTGCGCAATTCCCGTCGGGACTGATATTTTTTTGCATCAAAATCGCAAATCCCCGCCGGGTGCTTCCCCATATAGCGCACATCAATTTCCCGAATGTTCGCCTTCCCTGCAAGGAGGTTGGCACGGAACTCGGCAAGAGAGTTTCCGTTCGGTGCGGTCAAACCGACACCCGTAATAACGATGCGAGGAAGCTTGTTCATAATTCTCTAAAATAAAGTGGCAATTAAATCAAACGAGTCCGACTTTTGTCAAGGAAGGCATCAGACCTTTGCGAGAAATATTGAGAAGCGCACTCAAAAACGGGAACGCTCTTGCGAAAATCCGGAAAACGCATAACGTCAGAAAGTATGACGATCCCCAACCGCATCACACTACTCCTTGCTCTAAGCGTTCCCGTCGCCGTCGCCCTTTCAGCGATTAATCCGCCCGCAGGAAGTGTTTGGTTTTTGGAAATTTTCTGGTGTCTCGGCTACTGGGGATTTTTGGCGGCGACGTTCCCGCGTTTTCGATTTTCAAATACCGCCTACGCGATCGCCACATTTTGGTGCATTTTACAGGCGATCGGTGCTCACTACACCTTCGAGGCAGTTCCGCTGACGCAAGATTGTTTCGGCTTCGAACGCAACCATTTCGACCGCATCGCCCATTTTGTTGTCGGGCTGAACGCCCTTTTGATTGCGGAATTTCTGTTTCGCAAAAAAATCACCAACGGGATTTTCGCAACAGCCGCCGGAGGTTTTTTCGTCATCGTCGCTATCGCCGGGCTCTGGGAACTCGTCGAATGGCTTTACGCCGCCTACGACGGAGGGGAAGCCGGAGCCGCGTTTCTCGGCTCGCAGGGCGATATTTGGGATGCGCAGAAAGATATTCTCTGCGACACACTCGGCGGGCTCGTCGCGGGAACGTTTTTCTTTTTCAAGACGCGTCGCGAAAAAGCCCGGCAAGACGCGTTCCCGTGCTCGTGTAGTTAGACCCCGGTTTTATTTCAAAAAAAACTCCCGCAGAAAATTGCGGGAGTTTTGCAGAAAAGAGGGATTAGCCCTTGATTTCCTTGTGAAGCGTGCGGCGGCGAAGGCTCGGATTGTATTTCATCTTTTCGACCTTTGCCTGCATCGTCTTTTTATTACGCGTCGTCATATAACGGGAAGGATTTTTGCCTTCTTTACGCGCTTCGGTGCATTCGATAATAACGGTTTCTCGCGGCATGATGTTTTACTTTCTTAAAATGTTAAAAATTTGAAGTGGCAGAATGCAGATTTCTTAAGCCCCCTGCAACACAAAAAAATGCGTTCCCGATCAAGAACGCATTTTTATGCGGATTAGAGAGCCGGTCGCACTTCGAGAATTTCGAAGCATTCGATGCGGTCTCCTTCTCTGTAGTCGTCAAATCCGGTAACGCGAATACCGCACTCGTAGCCGGATTTAACTTCGGTAACGTCATCTTTGAAGCGCTTAAGCGTATCGATTTTGCCCGTATGAAGAACTTCTCCCTTACGAATAACGCGCGCATTGAAATCGCGGCGGATGCTGCCGTCGAGCACCATAGAACCTGCGACATTGTTGTTTTTCCCGAGAGAGAAAATAGCACGCACCTCGGCTTCTCCGACTTCGTTTTCCTTGTATTCCGGATCAAGCAGTTCCGACATGGCTTCCTTCACCATATCGAGAAGCATGTAAATAATATCGTGCGAAATCACTTTCACGCCGACGCGCTTGAGCATCGCGGGAACGGAATTTTCCTGCTTCACGTCGAAAGCAACAATTGTCGCGCCCGCCGCCGACGCCGTGTTGACATCGCCCGGAGTAATCGGTCCGACGGAGCCACCTACGACTTCGATTTTCACCAACTTGGATTTGATGCCGAGCAAGGTGCTTTCGAGTGCTTCGAGCGTGCCGTCCACGTCCGCCTTGAGCACGCATTTGAAAACTTTCTCGCTGGATTGCTTAAGCAAGGAATTGAGCAAATCCATATCCGACATGCCTTTTTTCGACGCTTCTGCCGCAGCCTTTGCCTCTTCTTCCTCGGCTTCTTCCGCCTTGCGGAGCTTGTATTTGTTTTCTTCGGCAATTTTTTCCGCCTCGCGGGCATTTTTCACAACGGAGAAAACAGAGCCGGCAGAGGGAACGCCGGACCATCCGAGAACGCGCCCCGGATTTCCCGGAGCAATGGACTTCATCGGTTTGCCGTATTCGTCGAGAATTGCGCGAACGCGGCAAAAATGCTGCGCACAAACGAAGGCGTCGCCCGTCTTGAGGGTGCCGCGTTGGACAATTACCGTTGCCGTAGGTCCGCGTCCCTGCTCCATCTGGGCTTCAACGACGACGCCTTCCGCCGGGCATTTCGGATTTGCCTTAAGTTCCATAATTTCCGCCTGAAGCAAAATCGCGTCAAGCAGAGCGTCCATATTTGTGCCCTTGAGCGCGGAAACGGCTTCGCATTGCACGGTCCCGCCCCAGTCTTCCGAGGTGATCCCGCGCTGCTGCATCTGCTGTTTCACGCGATCGATATTCGCACCCTTCGCGTCGCACTTGTTGATGGCGACGACGAGCTGAACATTGTTTTTCTGAGCAAATTTAAGGGCTTCATCCGTTTGCGGCATAAAGCCGTCGTCCGCCGCAACAACGAGCACGGCGATATCCGTGAGTGCCGCGCCGCGTTCCCGCATTTTCGAAAATGCGGCGTGCCCCGGCGTATCCAAAAATGTAATACGCTGCTGATTGTGAACGACCGTGTACGCACCGACGTGTTGCGTAATTCCGCCTGCTTCGCCCGCCGTCACATTAGACTTGCGGTAATAGTCGAGCAAGGTTGTTTTGCCGTGGTCAACGTGACCGAGCACACAAACCACCGGGCAGCGCGGTTCCTTGTCCTTTTCGTCGTCCACCGGTTTTTTCACTACCGGTTCCGGTTTCGGAGCCTGCTGTGCACCGCCTTTTTCACGATGCTTAACTTCGAGCTCGATTCCGTGATTATCGGCAATTTTAACAGCAACCTCGTCCTTAATATCCTGATTGAGCGAGGCAAAAATCCCCATACTCATCAATTCGGAAATAATACGGAACGGACGAATATCAAGCGCGGTCGCAAGGTCGCGAACAACAACCGGCGCGCGCAGAGAAAGTTTTTTACGAGGAGCGTCCGAAGACACAGCCGCCGCTACGGGAACGCCCGGAATAGACGGAGGAACCGGCGCGACAGGAGCCGTTTTTGCCGGTGGAACCGGTGATGCTACGGGAGCTTTCGGCATCGCGGGCACAGGCGGCGGAACCGCAGGTGCTTTCGGAGCAATCACCACCGCCGGAGGAGGAGGCACGGGAGCCGCCTTCGGCATGGGCGGGGGAACCGTCGGCGCGGGGCGCGGGACACCGACCGCAGGAATCGGCGGGACGGGAGCTTTCGCCACCGGAGGCAAAACCACGGGAGCCGGCTTTGCCACGGGAACGGGCGGCGGAGTCGGCGCTTTTGGAGCAACCGCAACCGGACGCGGAATTACCGGCGGAGGGAGAGGAGCCGCCTTCACGACAGGCGGGGGCGGCGGAACCGGTGCCGGTTTCGGCATCGAAGGCACAGGCGGAGGAACTACGGGAGCCGGCTTATTTTCAGGAACCGAAGCAACAGGCGCAGGCATTTCTTCGGCGGGAACGTCCGCCTTCTTCTTTGCGCGTTCTTCACCCGCCAACTCGGGATGCGCATCCAAATAGCGCTCAAACTTTTCCGCGATTTCGTCCTTGTAAAGGTCGGTAATCGTTTTCGAGTGATGCGTTTTGTAATCCGAAATTCCCCAAGTCGGATACTCTTCCGCGAGGAAGCCGATCAGCACTTTGTTGGTCGTGCCGAGTTCTTTGCTTAGTGCGCTGACGCGTATGCTCATTAGTTCTCTAAAAAAATTGAATTATTTCGCGGATTTGACAGCTTCGACAATAATTTCAGCGTCTTCCTGCTCAAATCCGGCTTCCACCAAATCTTCAACGATATGCGGGTCTTCAAAAACTTGAAGATCGGTGAAGCCGAGGTCTACGAGTGCTTTGGCAACATCCTCCGGAATGCCCGGAATGTTCGCGAAGACGGAGACTGCCTGTCCGATGCGGTGATCAATGTGTTTCGGAGCTTCTTCAACCTTGCCGATATCAAGGCGCCAGCCGATCAACTTAGACGTGAGTTTAGCATTTTGCCCGTGGCGACCGAGCGCAACGGACATATCACCGGCTGTAACTTCAAAATAAATGCGGTGTGCTTCTTCGTTCACCTGAACATTGCGCGGAACGGCAGGCTTAATCGCTTCCCGAAGCATTTCCGCAGGATCGTCCATGTAGCGGATAATGTCAATTTTTTCATTATTGAGCTCCTTGACAAGATTGCGCACACGGGAACCTTTCGCGCCGACGCATGCTCCGACCGGATCAATCTTCGGATCTGCGGCATCCACCGCAATTTTCGTACGGTTTCCGGCATCGCGGGCGATTCCGACAATCGTAACCGAACCGTCGGAAATTTCCGTAACTTCACGTTCAAGCATGCGGCGGACAAGAAGCGGATCCGAGCGGGAAAGAATGATTTCCGGTCCGCGCGGCGTCGATTCTATCGTCTTCAAAAGACACGTGATGTGATCACCGATTTGAAAATCTTCGTTGTAGCAGGTTTCCTTGCGCGGGAGCGTCGCTTCCGCCTTACCGAGCTCGACGATGAGATCGCCGCGTTCCCGCCGGCGAATCGTTCCCGAAACGAGCAATCCGACCTGATCTTTAAACGTGTTGTAAAGCCGATCTTTTTCGT
The DNA here is from genome assembly GCA_017531845.1 of Opitutales bacterium. Taxonomy (GTDB): domain Bacteria; phylum Verrucomicrobiota; class Verrucomicrobiia; order Opitutales; family UBA953; genus Spyradosoma. The sequence goes on from JAFXKI010000010.1 coordinate 26,730, forward strand.
CCTGACGAATCCACTGAACAATTGTTTGCTGGACGGTTTGAGCAACGATGCGACCGAGGTTTGCAAGCTGAATTTCCTTCTCGATAATGTCGCCGAGTTGCGGATTTTTCGCATAAAGTGCCGCCTGCTTGACGTGAATTTCCGTTTTCGGATCAGCAACGGAATCGACGACTGTCAAAATCAGGTGCGCCTTAATGTCGCCGGAGCGCGGATCAATATCGATTTTCAGTTTTTGCCCGGCGTTTACACCCTTTTCCGAAGCGTTCTTAATCGCTTCGGCAATAACGGGAATCAGGCGTTCACGCGAAACGCCCTTCTCTTTTTCTAAATACTCGAATACGCTGATAATTTCGTTGTTCATGCTTCGGAATAAGGTGTTGAATGTTAATATCGCACTTCAGAAAAACTAAAAAAAGCGGGGAACAATCCCCCGCTTTCAATCGAAAGCCTTGAAATGCGAAGCGGGTATTCTGCCGCCGCATTCCTGCCTTGTCAAATTTCAATTTAGCGAGCCCCTCTTAGAGATTGTAGGGCTCGCATTTTTTTTCGATAAAATGGCGCGCAAGTTCCGCGTATTTCGGCAAACCGTTTTCGTAAACAAGCTTGGGTTCACCGAGGATTAGCGGAAGAGCGTATTTCGAGAATTGCGTACCGACAGACATTCCGTCTTCCCCGATCCACGAAGCGGGAACGACCTTTTCACAATTCGCGATTCCGTCGAGCTCCGAAAGCTCCATGCGCACAGAGTAATAATCCCGTTCGTCGCGGACAATAACGATCATTTTTCCGGTTTCTCCGGCAACGGCTGCTTTCACGGCGGCGGATCCGGCTTCAAACGCCTCGTTGATGTCCGTGAGCGAACCGCAATGCGATGCCGTACGCTGGACATGTCCGAGGCGGCAACAGCGCGTTTTAACTCCGTCAAAAGCACCTTCCACCACATTTTTCAAATATTCGCAGACCCCGCCGAGAGTCGGATGTCCGAATGCGTCCACGCCGGCACCGCCGACTCCGAGATAATTTCCCTCGGCATCTTTCAAACCTTCCGCCGCGACGACTACGCAATGCGTTTGCTCCGAGAGCACTTCCCGCACGCGTTCCGCAAAAGTTTCGGCATTAAATGCCACTTCCGGCAAAAGCACGATATGAGGTGCGTCCGTTTCCACGCCCTTGCGTTTGGCGAGCACTGAGCCTGCAGCAATCCAGCCCGCGCCGCGCCCCATTACTTCAACGATGGTAACGAGGTTGTGGCGACCGAGAGACGCGCTATCAAAAGTCAATTCGCGCACAGTCGTCGCGATGTATTTAATTGTGCTTCCGTAGCCCGGGCAATGGTCGGTTACGGGCAAATCGTTGTCGATCGTTTTGGGCACGCCGATCACGCGGATTTCGTAGCCCTGCGCCGCGCAATAATCGGCAATTTTCTTTGACGAGTCCTGAGAATCGTTCCCGCCGATGTAATGAAAATAGCGAATATTGTGTGCCTTAAAGACTTCAAGGATACGGGCAAAATCCTCTTCCTTGCGAAGCTTGTAGCGGCAACTTCCGAGCGCGGCTCCCGGCGTCGTGTTCAGCAAACGCACCGTTTGCTGAGATTCCGCAGCGAGATCGATAAAGTTTTCGTTGAGGATTCCCTCCACACCATTGACGGCGCCGTAAATTTCGCCGATATCGTCTTCAAACTGAAGAGCGGCAGAAATCACTCCGGCAAGGCTGGCGTTGATGACAGGCGTCGGACCTCCGCTTTGAGCGACGAGCAAATTTCCCGAGAATGTGTTAGTCATTTCTTCCATAGGTCTAAAAATCAAAAAAATGTCCGATAATTAACAACGTTCCCGCAAAAAGGAGCAAACCAAAAGTTCCTTTAATTTTGCGGAAAACTCAAACTTCTCTCAGTGCCAAAGCAAACTGAAGAGCCGATGCCATTTTGGCATCGCTGAACGCACGCGAAGCCCGCCGGTTATAGAACGCTATCGGCTCTATGCAAAAGCGATGCGCTCCCGTAAAAACATTCGTCGTCAAATGCCCGAGCGGGAACCAGCGCCCGCTCGAAAAATCAACAAAAAGTGCCACCAACGGACACTTCATCGCCGCCGCAAGGTATGCGCACGCATTTTCACCCGAGAGGCATACGCGAGCGGAAGCAAGCAACCAGGCCATTTCCTCCGGAGAAGTTTGCCCGCGCAAATCCAAAATCGGCATTCCGTGCGTCATGCGGCAAAAGCGCAAAAACCGCTCCGTCGAACCTTCACTTTTTTCTCCGAGCACGACAATCGGCATTTCCGCGTTCTCGCGAAGCCAAGCCGCCGCCTTAGAGAAAACGGCAGCGTCCACAAAATGTCCCTGCGCATTGCTGTCGAGATTGAAGACGGCGTAGTCCGTTCCCGCGAAACCATACTGAGCCAAACAGCCTGTTGCGCCGGTCTTCGCTGCAGGATTCGGCGTCAGGTTCAGATGCGGCTTTTCCTGCTCGGAAACGCCAAAGGGAGAAAGCACTTCGAAATTCAAAAACGCCTCGTGGCTTTCACTGTGCCGGGCGGACGGAATCACCTCCAGGGTTACGCCACCGTCGCGATCCGATTCCGCGTCGCTCTCAAACGCGGCAACGTAGCGAAGTTTGGCAAGTTTCGCCGCATCCGCCACAAATTCGGAATAACACAGATGCGCAAGAGCGTCCGCGTTCACGTCTTTAAACTGCCGGACAAGTGCCCTCAGTCCCTTTTCTTCATCAAAAAAAATCAAGCCGTCTATCGCCGGATGATTGCAAAAAAGCCCGGCATATTTTTCCCGGATGAGGAGAAAAATTTTTGTATCCGGCAACGCCTTACGTACCGGCGCAAGCACGACAGATGCCAACACGACATCCGCAAACCCGTCCGGGCGCGAAAGCACAAGCACGTTCGGAGAAATATTCTCCGCAAATGTCGAATCATCCGCCGTTACCATTTGCGCACCAAATTTTTAAAAGCTTTTACGGGATCGCGGGCATCCCAAACCGCGCCGACGACAACGACGCCGGAAAAGCCGGCTTCCCGGCATTTGCGGAGTCCCTCTGCCCGAACTCCGCCGAAAGCGAAAATTTCTGCCTTACCGCCCTGCTTCTTCCAATACGCCGCAATCGCCGCATACTCGGAAAGCGTGCGGCGAGGCACCGTTACATCATATTTTTCCGGAGGAAACACAGGCCCCAAGGCAATGCGACGGCAGGACGTTCCCACCTTGAGCAAATCCTGATAATTTTCGCACTGCACAAACATTTTTCCCGAAAGCCCGTTCCCGCCGGACCCGCCGGGTACGCCATGAAAACCCGCTAAATTATACTTGCGGACCAGCTGGGGATGCTGATGAAGAACAATGCGGGAACGCCATTTCGCAGGCACGGACTCTATCCACGAAGAACAACGAGCCACCGTCCAATGCGGACGCCGCAAGTGAAAACAAGAAAGCCCGTTTTCAAAAAGGCGGAAAAGAATTTTTTGCTCCCCGTGCCGTTCCTGCATAGGCGACATCACGGAAATACACGCAGAGCCCGAGGCTTCCGCATTTCGCGAAACCATTCCGACAACTCTGCTGAGGATACTCATAAAATAAAAATCCCACGAACAAACGTGGGGTGTAAAAAAGGGAAGCCTTTTCTTCCGGCGCCGCGAAAACACGCGGGAACGCCGGAAAAAAGGTGCAAACCGAATTTCGGTTTAGCCCCAGATACGCTTCTTGTGGCGGTTCGCCTTGGAGCGTTTCCGGCGTTTATGTTTGTTCATCTTAAGACGACGTTTTTTCTTGAGATTGCCCATGATCGTGAATGGATGTTATTTGAAATATGAGAGTCGATTATCTCGTAAACCTGCGCACGTGTAAAGAAAATTTTCTTCAGGAAGAAATTCAAAATGCTTACCGGCGCGGTGTTCCCGGTGCGGTTTTGATTTCGACGATGTCGTGCGGCGCAGATTCACGTTGTCCCGCCGGCGTAACGCGAATGAAACGCGCGCGTTCCCGCAGGGTTTTCAAATCCGGAGCGCCGAGATAGCCCAAACCGCTTTGGACGCCGCCCGCGAGCGTAATCAGAATCTGATCCACGCTTCCGGAAACTTCCTTGAGCGCTTCCACGCCTTCTGCCGCAACCTTCGTGATTTTGCTGTTGCGCAGGTCGTGCCCGTAGCGCGCCGCCGAGCCGTGGCGCATCGCTTCAAGCGAGCCCATGCCGCGGTATTCTTTGTAAAGTTTGCCGTTGATTTCCATGATCTTCCCCGGCGCTTCCTTGCACCCCGCAAGCATGCCGCCGAGCATCACGCAATCCGCCTGCGTCAAAGCTTTCACAATGTCTCCGGACTTCGTGATTCCGCCGTCCGCGATAATGCGCACGCCTTTTTTCTTTGCCGCCTGCGCGGAAACGTAAAGTGCCGTAAGCTGCGGGATCCCGACGCCGGCAACGATGCGCGTTGAGCAAATCGAACCCGGACCCTGCCCGATTTTAACGGAATCCGCTCCCGCGTCCGCCAAAAACTCCACGCCTTCGCCGCTCGTTACGTTCCCGGCAATAATCGTCAGTTCCGGGAAATGGTCACGCACAAAACGCACGCATTCGCCGACGCCCGCCGAATGGCCGTGCGCCGTGGAAATGATAACCGCGTCAACGCCGACGGCGACGAGATTGGAAACGTGTTCGTTGAGCGCGTCGTAATTCACGCGTCCGTCCGGGAAGCGCGGCACGGCAACGGAGGCTCCGCAACGCAGGCGGAAATTTTCGTCGCGCGACGGGCGAATCGCATCCGTTCCCGCTTCGTCGCGAATGCGCTCAATGTCCGAAAGCGTGAACAAACCGCGAAGCTGACCTTTTTCGTTGACGACGAGAAGTTTGTTCGTGCCGATGTGTTCAAGGAAAATGCGGTCGGCAGTCGCAATCGGGTCGCCGCCGAGATCTTTTTCCTGAATCGTCAAAACCTGTTCGCGCGGGATCATCACGTCGGCAACTTTGTGCGCGGCGTGGCGGCTTTTGACGACGCCACCGCGGAGCAAGCCGAGCAAAACGCCGTTTTTATCGACCACCGGGAACGTGGAAAAATTGTAATCGTTCGCTTCAATCATCGCGAGCACGTCACCGACGGTGATGTCTGCGGGAACGGTCGCCGGGCGATCAATCATGCCGTGAATGTAGCTTTTGACGCGGCGGACTTTTTCAATTTGGTCGGCGTTCGACATGTTGTAGTGAATCATGCCGATCCCGCCGTGAAGAGCCATGGCGATTGCCATCGTCGATTCCGTGACGGTGTCCATGTCGGCGGACATAATCGGAAGCGAGAGCGAAATTTTGTCGGAAATTGTCGTGTCGAGGCGCGTCATGCGCGGAAGCACGTCAGAGAAGCATGTCGCGAGCGAGACGTCGTCGTAAGTCAGTCCCGTTCCCGCGTTCGCGGCGAAAAAGTCGTCAGAGTGTTTATAGAATTGATCGTCGATGTGCATTGCCATAAGTAACCTTGTTGCCGTCGTATCCTATCGCGCAGAAAAAAACGGCGCAACAGGAAAGTTATAGACCCAAATCACCAAAAGGAAACTCACGGATACCAGATCCTCCCGATTCGAAGACGGTGCGACTGTGAAAAAAATTCGCCGCAGGACGTTCCCGCCCGGTGCAAAATCTTCTCACATGGGAAGTGAAAAAATCTTCGCGCAAAGACGCTAAGGCGCGAAGATTTACTCGAAGTGCCCGTTAGGCACTGTTCCGCCTGCGGCAAATATTTTTTGCCGCAGGCGGATCGGACGCACAGATATTTTTACCAGATTTTTCCGGGCCATTCGGTTTGGCTCCACGCGTATGCGCGGGCGAGATCGCGTCCGAAAAGCGGTCCGCGATAAACCATTCCCGTATAAATTTGGATAAGTGCCGCCCCTTCCGCCATGAAGCGGTCCGCCGCCTCACCGGAGCAGATTCCGCCGCAACCGATGACGGGGAGCTTGCCGTCGGTAGCACGAACGATGTAGCGCACAATATCGATTGCGCGGCGCATGAGCGGAGCACCGGAAAGCCCGCCCTTCTCGGGGACGTCCGCCGGCATTCCCGGACGCGTCGTAGTTGTATTTGTCGCAATAATTCCGGAAAAATCCGTTTCTTCGAGAACGGAAAGCACGTCGTCTATTTGCGGGAACGTCAAATCCGGAGAAATTTTCAAGAGCAACGGCAAAGGTTTCGTCGACGTTTTTTCCGCAAGAGAACGATTTTCGCTTTGGATTGCGCCGAGTAATTCGATGAGGCGGGAACGCTCGTGAAGTTCGCGCAAATTCGGAATATTCGGACAGCTGATATTAACGGAAACATAATCCGCATGCGGTGCCACCAAACGGAAGGTGCCGAGATAATCTTCCACCGCATTTTCCATCAGCGTCAGCTTGGATTTTCCGATATTGACGCCGAGCGGGCAAACGCGCGTCCCTTTTTTCGGTCCGAGCGCAAGGCGGCGGGCGATTTCCTCCGAGCCGTCATTCGGAAAGCCCATACTATTGACGGCAGCTTCCTGCTCAGGAAAACGGAAAATGCGCGGTTTTTCATTCCCGCCCTGCGAGTGGCGCGTGACGGTTCCGATTTCAACGTGCCCGAAGCCGAGCGCACCCGCTGCCTGCCAAATCCGAGCCTGTTTGTCAAAGCCGGCAGCGAGTCCGACGCGATTCGGGAATTTCAGCCCGAAAAGCTCAAGCGGTTTTTGCGCGGGAACGGTCGGAGCCGTCAGATTCCATTTCTGCATCAGAGAGGTCAGCGGACGCATTTTCGCAAACAGGCGCAACGCCTGATACGAGGCATCGTGAGCTTTTTCCACATCTCCGTAAAACGGGAATCCTTTACGGAAAAGAAGCGGACGCAGGAGGCTTTCATAAAGATAATCCATAACTCGCCAATGATACTCCGGCTGTCCGTCTCCGCAACGGGAAAAAAATCCGGCTTTTCGTAAAAAGTGATATGAAACCCCGGAGCCTCAAAACATCTCGCGAACTTTTTTCAGCGCGCCAACGAAACGATCCGCTTCTTCAAAAGTGTTGTAAAACGCAAACGAAGCGCGCACCGTTCCCGTGATTCCGAGCCGCTTCATCAGCGGCATCGCGCAATGATGCCCGACGCGCACGGCAACGCCGAACGTATCGAGCAACATTCCGACATCGCTCGGATGAATTTCGCCAAGATGAAACGAAATCACCGAAGCTTTTTTCTCTGCAGTGCCGAAAATGCGAAGTTCGGGAAGCTCGGCACGAATTTTTTTCGTCGCATACGCCAAAAGGGCTTCTTCGTGCGCCTGCGCTTGCGGGCGCAGGGCGGAAACATAATCCAGTGCCGCTCCGAGCCCGATTGCACCGGCGATATTGGGCGTTCCCGCCTCAAAACGTCCGGGAATTCCGCGAAACGTCGTTCCCGCAAAATCAACCGTCTCTATCATATCGCCGCCACCCTGATAAGGAGGCATTTTCTCCAAAATTTCGGCACGTGCATAAAGCGCGCCGATTCCCGTGGGGCCGCAAACTTTGTGCCCGGAAAAGACAAGAAAATCGCAAGCGATATCTTGCACATCCAACACGAAATGCGCCGCAGACTGCGCGGCATCAACAAGAGTAAGCGCACCGGCGGCATGCGCGGCAGCACAAATTTCCTTTACGGGATTAACGGTTCCGAGCGCATTTGACGTCTGCGTAACGCCGACGATTTTTGTTTTTTCCGAAATCAGATTTTTCAGAGCGGGAACGTCGAGCGAGCCGTCATCACGCATCGGCGCAACGACAATTTTTGCGCCCGTACGCCCGGCAACGAGCTGCCACGGCACGATGTTGGCGTGATGCTCCATTTCGGTCAGCAAAATTTCATCGCCGGCGCAAAGATTTGCACCGCCCCAACTTGCCGCCACGAGGTTTATTGCCTCCGTTGCTCCACGGGTAAAAACGCACTCCCGCGATTCGCGCGCATTCAGAAATGCAGCAACGCGTTCCCGAGCCCGCTCAAAATCTGCCGTCGCTTGCTGGCTCAGCCGATAAAGTCCGCGGTGAATATTAGCGTTGTGTTTTGCGTAGAAATTACAGACAGCATCAATTACACACTGCGGTTTTTGAGCCGTTGCCGCGCTGTCGAGATAGACCAACGTCGGATTCTCCCGCAAAAGCGGGAACGCGGAACGAATTTTTTCGACATCAAACGACATATTTTCCGCAAGTCTAACGCCTATACGGAATTTTAAGAAGCTTAAAAGCTGAAAAGTTTATGCGGGAATAACGCCGGGAAAAAGCTTCTCGCGCTTTTTACATCGGGCTCAGCACGATATTCGGAAGCAAAATCGAAAATGAGCGCCCTTCCGGCGGCTTTCGAAATTGCCCGATTCGGGCAACGGCCTTCGCCACACGATCCCGCACTTGCGCGTCGCGGCTTCCGATAACCTCGAGTAAGCGAATACGCCCCGAAGAATCCGCCTCAAGCCGAACCTCCACCGATACGGAAACACCGAGCGTCAGCGGCTCCTGCATCAACACATTATCAAGATGCGTACCCAGCTTTTGTGCGATTTCTGCGGCATACATCTGTTGCGCGGAAGCAACAGCGCGACCTCCCTCTCCCCCGTTCCCGCCGACGCCGCCGGGAACGCCGAACCGCTTACCGCCTCCGCCTGTTCCAATTTTGGAAAGATCGATTTTCGCCGTTGTTTTCCTTCCGCTTCCGGGCTTTTTCCCGCCGGAAGGCTTCGGTTTTTGGCTACGGTTTCGTTTTTGAAATTCTTCAAAAGATATTTTCTTCCCGCCTGTAGAGTTTGCTTTATCAGGTTTCGGCTTCGGTTTTGACGGCGTTTTAGGTTTCTCCGGCTTGGCGGGCGCGGGAACGGCGGCAACGGGATTTGCCGGTGCGGGGTCAGCGACCTCCGGCTTGGCGGGAACGGGCGCAGGTTCCGGCTCCGGTTCAGGCAAAGATTTTTCCAAAGCTTTTTCGGCGTCGGCGTTCAGGGATTCCGATGCGTCCGAAAAATCCGGAGCTTCCAACGTGTCACCGTCGGGCGAACCTTCCGCGAGCCCGGGCAATTCGCCAATCAATCCGGCGGCTTTATTCGGGTCGGCATCAGCATCGGCAAACATTGCCAAAAGCGGATCGGAAGCGGAAACGACATCGTCCCCTTGAGAATAAGTCGAAAAGAAAAACACCGTCGCAAACGCTGCACCGTGCGCCACACAGGAAAGGAGCGTGCTTTTAAAGTGCCCCGTCATTTTCCCGCGCCCCCTTGGTTCACCTCCGTATCGATGGCGACCTTCGTCAATCCTTGTTTTTTCGCCATATCAAAGACGGCGACCACTTTCTGATATTCGAGCTGCCCATCCGCGCGAATGCGCACGATGGGCTGTTCGTCCGACGGGAGCGCGGCAATGTCGGCAAAGGCTCCGAGCAAGATTTCCGGTGAAACGGCGGAATCATCGAGATGATATGCACCGTGACGATCGATAGCGACGAAGCGGTATTTTGTCTCCGTCGAAGCGGGAGCACCGGTTTTCTCGGAGGCAACGGGCAATTCAATCTTTGTCGTTTGCTCCAAAACGGGCGTCGCAATCATGAAAATAATCAGCAAACAGAAGCATAGGTCGAGGAGCGGAGTTACGTTGATCTCCGACATCGGCGTCATTTTATGCCGTCTTGAGAAATTGCGCGCCATCAGAAAAGCTCCTTTTTCTCAAAATTATTCCCACGAAGGGCGGGAACGCGGAAGAGTTCCCTTTTCGGGTGCAAAGTCATTTTCCGTATCTTCCCGCAAAAACGGATTGCTTCCTGATGCACCGGCAGAGACGGGAACGCTTTCCGAAATTTTCTGTTGTTCGCGAAGTTCCTCCAAAAGCTCGATTTCAATCTGGTCTGCAACGGCAGAGGCGAAATTGTCCAATTCCGTGCCGAGCTGGCGCGTTTGCCCCAAAACCCAATTGTAAGCAAAGGATGCCGGAATCGCCAAAAGCAAGCCGGCAGTCGTCGCCACCAAGGCTCCGGAAACGCCGGGAGCGAGCTCCGCGATGGACGCTTTTTCCGTCAGCGCGCCGAAAGTAACCATCACGCCCCAAACCGTTCCGAGAAGACCGAGAAACGGACCACCGGAAATAAACGTGCTCAGCGGGATCATGCCTTTTTCGTAGCGTGCCGTCACGCGCCCGATTGCACGCTGAACGGAGTTTTCCACGTGCCCCATACAAACGCGCACATCGCTCTCGCCCGTTATTTTTCCCCGGTGCTGACGCAATGCACGCAACGCCGAATCCAAAACTTGCGCATACGGAGAAACCGTTCCCGCAGAAGGAAGCGTGCCGATTTCCGTCAACTTTTCCTCGCGGTGAAGCTGGGCTTCAAATGCCAAATTTTCTTTGCGCAACGCACGCAAATCGACAAATTTTTGCAAAATCGTCGAAAACGACCAAATCGAGCAAATACCAAGAATCCCGACGACAATTTTTGCCGCCGTATCGCACTGCTCCCAATACCACATCAGAGGGCGGGAACTCGCAAAAAAAACAAACGCACTATTTAACATTCAGAAAAAAAACCTTTAGGAAGAGGAAATGATTTTGCGCTCCCGCTTTCAAGGTTTTATTCCGAAATTCTATTCACAAAAGGGAAAAGCCCGGACACGGGCGCACAAATTACGCAGCTTTCCCTGCGGGACCCGAAAGCGGGCGACCTGTTCGCCGTCACGAAAATACGCGATGCCTCGCAGGAGGAACGCTCGCTTGAGCTCGTTCGCCGTTGCATCACGGATCTGTCCCCGCGCGAAGTCGAAGAAATCGCCTTGCCGGACTTTCTCGAAATTGCCGGAAAGGTGAATGCCGGTGCGCCGGGTTTTCCGCAACGGAGCTCCGCAGAGGCTACTTAATTCTCGCGGACGCTACCGGATGGCAACCGAGCGAGATTTCGGACTTGGACGTTTCCGACTTCGTCAACTACCTGCTCTTAATCAAAGAGGCACGGGACAAAGCGAACTGAGGAATCTTAAGCAAGGGCTTTTGTTAGGAAGCCTACCAGCGCAGCAACACTTACCAATAAAATCGTGGTGAACAGCAAAGAGAATACGGTAATGAGGGTAAAAACAAGAGCCACGACCGAAAGCTCTAAAAAGAGCACGATGCAACGAGCCAACGGGCGTTGTGTTAGCCACTGCGTTTTCATAAACGGGAAACTCGAAAGACGAAATTTAGTCGCGCATACGCAGACAAGCAGAACCGGAAGAAACATGCACCAAACACCTATACCTGCGGACAAATCTTCCGATCCGGGATGCATCCAATACCCGAACATTCCGCAAGAGACCGCAAAAACAATAACCTTGGCAACGGCAGATTCGTGCCGTTCGACGAACCGGGATAAGGCTTCGATTTTTTTGCGCAAAACCGAATCCGTTTTCACCTTGTCAGGAGCAGGATTTCGAGGCTCTTGCAAAGAACATCTGTACCGGCAAAAGAAGTACAGTGTTCTTATTCCGAAGCAAACAGAGGCGATTAGGAAAGCACAAGCAAACATCATCGCAACGGCGATTCCGTCGCGAGAGGAAAACACCGTGTCAAAAACAGCACAAACGCCAAGGGACCCGATAATCGAAAGAAACGAGCCGGCGCACCATGAGGCGGCGCGCAGCGACTTTGAGCGCAACGTCTTTGAATCAGCGATCTCTACCGAGCAAGCATTCATTCGAGTCTCAAGATAGAAAAACACGTAAAAAAACGCAATAACGATGTCCACGACAGGAACAGCTCTTACTTTTTCCATCGGTGCCATTTTGGGTGCCGGATGGGTGAACGCATTTTCAAAAGCGACTAAAGACAGTTCGTCTTTAGCAGATAAAACGTTTACTGCTTTCAGCAAAGCCAAGAAAGCTGTCGCCGACTATCTTACGGAAATGAATAAGCGCATTTCCTAAGCGACAGCGGGAAGCGGCGAAGCCGGAAAGGTGCTGGAAGAATTGGGGCTTTCCGCGCAGGCAATGAGAACGAGACGTTTCAGGAATGTTTTTCGCTTCATAGGTAAATTTAACGTTTCTTCACTAAAACAATTCAAAAAAAAAAGAAAAGACCCGCATTTCTGCGGGTCTTGAAAGTGGTAGCCGGTGCAGGACTCGAACCTGTAACCAATTGATTAAGAGTCAACTGCTCTACCATTGAGCTAACCGGCCAAAAAGAATGTTCGGAGAAGATGAACTTTTTCCGGGGACTCGACAAGCTTTTTTTGAAAAAAAAAGCTTTAAAGACTATTTGGCGAACGGTGCCGCCTCGTTCCCGGACTCCCATTCGACAACATGCCCGGCGCGAAGCGACGCGGGAACGTCGACGAGCCGCTGATTGGACGAGCCGCGAAAGCGCAGATTTTTCGTGTCGCGCAACGCCATGACAAAGGGACCGTCGACAAGCACGTCAAGCCACGGAAGCAGTTTTTTCATTTTTTCGTCGGAGAGAATTTCCTCGAAGAGAAATCCGGTATAGCACCAAATCGTTTTTTGCGGGAACGCAGTTTTGATAAGTTTTGCCAATTCCGCAAAGGCTTCCGCCTGATAAAGCGGGTCGCCGCCCGTAAACGTGATTCCCGAATCCGGAGATTCCGCCATAACGGCATCCGAAATTTCCTGCGGCGTCATCGGCGTTCCCGCGGCAAAATCCCATGTTTGCGGATTGTGGCAACCCGGGCAATGGTGTGCGCACCCGGCACAATAAATGCTGGTGCGAAGCCCGGGACCGTCCACAATTGTGTCGGGAACTATACGAAGAACACGAATTTTCATTGTTTTATCTCTAAAAAACGGGAGAAACGACACTTTTGCCGCTTCTCCCGTTTTTTTTTGTTAGTCGTGTTGAACGCGGTCGCGGAGTTCGGCAAGCTTGGCGTTGTTCCAGCGGGAAGTCGTACCGACAAGATAGCCCGTGATGCGTTGGATCGTGTCGATATTTTTACTTCCGCAAAGTTTGCACTGCGAATAGTTTTCTTCGACATTTTCATCGCCGCAATCCATGCAACGGTTGCGCGTGTGGTTCACGGACGCGTAGCCGATATTGTATTTATCCATCAAATCGACGATGGAGGAAATGGATTCGGGATTCTTCGTCGCGTCGCCGTCGATTTCGACATAGAAAATGTGTCCGCCGCGGGCGAGCTCGTGATACGGAGCTTCGATTTTCGCCTTGTGCGTTGCCGAGCACTTGTAATACACGGGAACGTGGTTGGAGTTTGTGTAATATTCGCGATCGGTGATGCCGGGGATTTTTCCGTAAACTTTTTGGTCGATACGCGTAAAGCGTCCGGAAAGCCCTTCCGCCGGAGTCGCGAGCACGGAGTAGTTGTGTTTGTAAAACTCGCAGTATCCGTTCACGCGGTCGCGCATGTGCGTCACGATGCGCAAGCCGAGATCCTGCGCTTCCTGATCTTCTCCGTGATGCTTACCGATGAGCGCAACAAGAGCTTCCGCCAAACCGATAAATCCGATCCCGAGTGTGCCCTGATTGATGACGGATTCGATCGTGTCGTTCGGGGAAAGCGCGGAAGAGCCGACCCAGAGCGCGGACATGAGCAACGGGAACTGCTTCGCCAACGCCGTTTTCTGAAATTCAAAGCGTTCGTGCAGCTGTTTTGCCGTGGTATCCAGCACGGAGTTGAGTTTTTCAAAGAAAATCGTAATGCGGCGATTTTGGTCTTCGGCGGCGCGACTTTCGAGTGCCAGACGAACAAGATTAATCGTCGTAAACGAAAGGTTCCCGCGCCCGACGGAAGTTTTTTCGCCGAAACGGTTTTCGAAAACGCGCGTGCGGCAACCCATCGTCGCCGTTTCATAAATGTAGCGTTGAGGATCGTCTTCTTTCCACTTTTCGTGCTGGTTAAACGTTGCGTCAAGATTGAGGAAATTCGGGAAAAAGCGATGCGCGGAAACTTTACAGGCAAGCATGTAAAGGTCGTAATTGCGATCCGTCGGCAAATAGCTCACGCCACGTTTCTTTTTCCAAATCTGAATCGGGAAAATTGCCGTCGCGCCATTCCCGACTCCGCGATCCGTCGTCAGAAGAATTTCGCGAATGATGCAACGTCCTTCCGCCGAGGTATCCGTTCCGTAGTTAATTGAGCTGAAAACGACCTGATTCCCTCCGCGGGAATGAATCGTGTTCATATTGTGAACGAACGCTTCCATTGCTTGGTGAACGCGCTCAACCGTACGATTGATAGCGTGTTGCATCAGCCGCTCGTCGCCTTCGCAGGCACTCAGCGGGCGCGGCAAATAATCCTTGATTTCCGCATTGTAGAGGCGGGAAAGATCTTCACCTGTGTAAGATTCGAGCTGTTTTACTTCCTCGATGTAGCTCTTGCGAACAAAGGGAGCGAGGTAAAAATCAAACGCCGGGATCGCCTGTCCGCCGTGCATTTCGTTTTGCGCCGTTTCCATCGAAATACACGCGAGAATGCTCGCCGTTTCGATACGTTTCGCCGGGCGGGATTCGCCGTGCCCCGCAAAAAAGCCGCCATTCAAAATTTTATCGAGCGGGTGCTGCACACAAGTGAGCGATTTCGTCGGGTAGTAATCCTTGTCGTGAATATGAATGTAGCCTTTGCGCACCGCGTCCTTCACTTCCGGAGTAAGCAAATAATCGTCCACAAAGGGTTTCGTTGTTTCGCTGGCAAACTTCATCATCATTCCCGCCGGTGTGTCCGCGTTCATATTCGCGTTCTCGCGGGTAACGTCGTTTGCCTTCGCTTCGATGATTTCCAGGAAAATATCGCGCGTCTTCGCCTTGCGCGCTACGTTGCGCTGTTCGCGATATGCAATGTATTTGCGAGCAACGTCCTTGCGCTCGGATTTCATCAGTTCGTTTTCAACGAGGTCCTGAATCGCTTCAACCGACATCGATTCATCACCGTGATATGCGATACGTTGTGCAATCTGCATCGCAAGCGCGATATCTTCGCCCTGCTCCGTTGCAAGCATCGCCTTTTGAATGGCACCGACAATTTTATCCGTGTGGAATCCGACCTTGCGGCCGTCGCGTTTAACTACTGTAAGAATCATGAGTTTTCTATGGGTTATAAATTAAAAAACGAGGATCTCGCCGACGTTCCCGCAATGGAAAAACGAGGCGAACGAGAAGAAAAACTGCGTTCGCGTTCCCGACGTGCAACAAAAACTTATTCACAAATTTGTGCTCGTTTATTCATGCGGGTTTCCTCCGAATTTTAATTTTGAGCTTGACGGGAACGCCCCGAAAAAGAGACTCATATTAATAATATTAAATATATAAATAATTAAATATTATATAAAATCCTAACAACGTAATGATACCGATTTTTAAAGCTTTTCTTAAACAAAACACACGGCTTACAACCGCTTTCTCCTAAAAGCGCCTGCGTATGAAAAAAACGATCCCGAATGAGTTTGCCTTTGAGGAGCTCTTGGAAGAAACTGCCGAGCATTTAAAAGTGCTCGGGCATCCTCAGCGCTTACGCATTCTCGATTTTCTGCGGGAAAACGGCGAATCCCGCGTCGGAGAAATCGTCCGCAGAACAAAGCTCTCGCAAGCGACGGTTTCGCTTCACCTCAATAAAATGCGTCGTAGCGGACTCGTTATTTCGCGGCGCGAAGCCCGAGAAGTTTACTATTGGATTGCCACCGAAACGGCACAGGTGGTTGCCGACACGCTTCACCGCAAACACGAACGCGCGCTCGGGTTAGATCCGTTGAAATAGCCGAATAAATACAAAAAAAAAGCGTTCCCGCAGAAAACGGCTTTCGCCGCGCGGGAACGCTCTTTTTGCCTAAAGGCTTTTCGCTTTTGCTTATTTGCGTTCGAAAAGCTTGCGAATTTCGGCACCGACGATTTCGACGGTGTGCTTGCCGAGCTGTTCGCGCTTCTTAGCGAGCGTCGGAGCACCCTTTCCGGCTTCGCGGAGCCAATCCTTAGCAAATTTGCCGGTCTGGATGCGTTCGAGGGATTCTTTCATGCGCTTTTTCACGTCCGGAGTGATAATTTTCGGTCCGTTGTAGTATTCGCCGAATTCCGCCGTGTTGGAAATCACGCCGTTCATCGCCGCAATCCCCTTGTTATAAATAATATCGACGATGAGTTTGGCTTCGTGAACGCATTCGAAATACGCCATTTCCGGCGGATAGCCCGCTTCCGTAAGCGTTTCGAAACCATATTTCATGAGGTCGACGAGCCCGCCGCAAAGTACATTTTGTTCGCCGAAAAGATCTTCGTAAGTTTCCTGCTCCATCGTGCATTCGAGCACGCCGCCACGGGTAAGACCTTCCGCCTTGGCAATGGCGAGTGCCGTTTGCAAAGCCGTTCCCGTCGCGTCTTGGAACACAGCGACAAGCCCCGGACAACCGAAACCTTCTTCAAACACGCGGCGAACTTCCGTTCCCGGTCCCTTCGGCGCGACCATGATGACGTCGACGTCCGCCGGCGGCACAATGGTTTTGAATACGTAGGCGAACCCGTGTGAGCAGCAGAGTGTTTTGCCCGGCGCAACGAATTTCTTAATTTGTTTTTCGTAAACTTCGTTGTGCTTTTCGTCCGGAAGAAGAATGTGGATAATGTCTGCCTTTTTCGCAGCTTTATCGACGGACATCACTTCAAAACCGTCCGCTTTCGCCGCTTTGAAAGACTTGCCCGCACGCACACCGATGATGACGTTCACGCCGGAGTCACGCATGCAAAGAGCCTGTGCTCGTCCCTGTGCGCCGTAGCCGAGCACAGCAACGGTTTTCCCTTTAAGGACGTCAAGCGACGCATCCTTTTCATGGTAAACTTTTACGCTACCGACGGGAACCTTTTTACCGCTTACTGCTTTTTTCGCGGGAACGGGTTTCTTGACGGCGCAAGCTTTTTTAGCGCAAGCCTTTTTCTCGGGTGCAGATTTCTTAACAGTCGCAACCTTTTTCGTGGGAGCTTTTTTCGTAGCCATAATAATTTGAATAAAAATTAAGTTTTAATATAAGAAAAAAAATTATCCGCGCACGGCGTTGAGTCCGCGTTCAAGCGAAAGCGTTCCCGTGCGTGCCATTTCGATGATTTCGTAGTTTTCGAGCAACTTCATGAGCGTTTTCACCTTATTCGCGTTCCCGGTAACTTCAAGAATCAGGCTCTCGAGAGAGACATCAATCACCTGTGCACGGAAAATTCCGGCGATTTCGAGAATTTGAGAGCGCGTTTCCTGATTCGCCTTCACTTTCACCATGACGAGTTCCCGGGAAACAAAATCCACACCGTCAAAATTCTGCACGGTAACAACATTTATCAGTTTTTCAAGCTGACGAACGCAACGGTCAAAACCGGCATCGTCCGCAACCACCGTCGCCGTAATACGCGAAAAACGAGGATCATTTGTCGGACCGACATTGAGCGTTTCGATATTAAAACCGCGTCCGCTAAGCAAACCGGAAACGCGGGCAAGAACGCCAAATTTATTTTCAACCAGAGCAGAAAGGGTGTGCTTGTTCATACTGCAAAAAGATGGTGGACGCTGAGGGACTCGAACCCCCGACCCTCTCGGTGTAAACGAGATGCTCTAACCAACTGAGCTAAGCGTCCAAAAACGTATATTCTTTGAATATGCCGAGATTTTCGCGTCCGCGCAAGTGTATAAATCATTTGGAAAAATAAAAACCGGAGCGCGGGAACGTAAAAATCGCCGGCTCCGGTTTTATTTTCCGAAAAAAAAAAGCAAACGGGTTTAAATACTCATCAGTTTTTCGAGCGCGCCGAGATAAAGCTCGCGGGATTTTTCCACGATGTCCGCCGGAAGCGCGGGAGCGGGCGGCTGCTTGTTCCAGTCGAGGCTTTCCAGATAGTCGCGTACGAATTGTTTGTCAAACGACGGCTGCGATTTGCCCGGCGCGTAGCCGGCTTGCGGCCAGTAGCGGGAAGAATCCGGCGTCAAAACTTCGTCAATGAGGAACAAATTATTTTCATCGTCGAGCCCGAATTCGAATTTCGTGTCGGCGAGAATCAAGCCCGCGTGGTCGGCGACCTTAGTTCCGAGCGCGAAGAGCTCAAGCGTAGCATTTTTAACCTTTTCAAAAACCGCGTTCCCGAGAATTTCCGCGCACTGCGCTTCGGTAATCGGCTCGTCGTGCCCTTCGGCGGCTTTAGTCGAAGGCGTGAAAATCGCTTCGGGAAGCTTTTGGCTTTCGAGCATTCCCGCCGGGAGCGCGTGGTCGAGAATCGCCTGCGTTTTCTTGTATTCCTTCCAGCCGGAACCCGCGAGATAGCCGCGAACGACGGCTTCGATCGGAAGCGGTTTCAGCTTGCGCACAAGCATCGAGCGCGCGATGAGATGCGGGAAATCCTTCAGCAATTCCGCAATCGCTTTATCGTGCTCGGGAACGAGGTGCGTCGGCATAATTTTCGCCGCCTGCTCAAACCACCAAAGGCTGATTTGCGTGAGTAAAACGCCTTTGCCGGGAACGCCGTTCGGCATAATTGCGTCAAACGCGGAAATGCGGTCGGTCGCGACAATCAGAATCTTGTCGCCGAGATCAAAAATTTCGCGCACTTTTCCGGAGGCGATTTTTTTGAAGGGAAGACCTTCGACATTCATAAGCGCCTCGGTCGGCAGGCTGTTGCGGATTTCTGCGATGTTCATGCTAAAAAAAAAATACTAAGGGTTCATTTTTAAATTCTCATTTACGGGAACGCAAATTGAAATTTGCCGAATACATTACTTTGCAGTGTCAGAACACTTGCACGGTGCCTAAAAAAAAAGCGAAACGCCTTTTTGGCATTTCGCTTTTTTTAACGAATTTCGTTTCCGAGAATAATTTCTCTTCGAAGAACTCGTCAGTATTTCCCTTCATTTCCCGCAGAAGCAGCGGAGTTGACCGGGGAACGGTCTGCGCTCGGAGCGTCTCCGGCAACGGAATCCGATCCGTAGTAGAGCGGATCTGCCGTAGCGGAAACGACCGTCGTGCTCGAAGCCGCCGGAGACGAATCCTTCGTCGTGTCGACAACGACTTCTTCAATTTCGTTCTTGATATTGCCCGGAACCGGACCGAAGCTCGTGCGACCGCTGGCGGAAATCTTGGCGGATTTTCCGCTCGTCAGGCGAATCGAAGCGCGTCCCGTCGGCGTTACGGCAATGGCACCGTCCACGCAACCGGCAGCTACGGAATTTCCGGAAACGGAAACGTAGAACGTCGTTCCCTTAACGGAAATATTCCCTGCGTGAGTTTTGACCGTGAGGCTGGAACCCGGGAGCAGTTTCGCAACTTTAAAATACGCCATCCCCTGAACCAGATTCACCGTGGTGAGAGAACCGGCGGTGGCTTCAGGTTCTTTCGCGAACGAAGTAAAATCCTGCCCGTCAACAGCGGTCGGATCGTTTTGGTCGAATTGAACAAAATCAATCGTCGTTCCCGGCTTCAGCACGATGACGGTTCCGTTTCCGAGGGCGACTTTTGCCGTGGAATTTTCGTCCGTAACAAGGCGCGTATTCGCACGGAAATAATCACCGGCATTAACTTGCTTTTGGGCTCCGTCAGCAGAAACGAAAGCAACCGTTCCCGCAACGGAATCAACGGCGATGTTTCCGGGAGCTGCAGCAAAAGCAGCGCTCGAGACAAGCACGAACGCGAAAACCGAAATAAGCTTAATCAATTTCATAGTGTTTTCCTTGGTAGTAGTATTAAAAAAGTATCGGGATTATCTGTTTTGGACGGGAACTTTGCAAGCCCAATTTGCAAAGAGCCCTCAAAAAAGCGAAAAGCCGACAATAAGGAGACCTCTATAAATTTCTTTTCTGGGGAAACAATGTTGGTTCTTTTTCTAAATTTCAATTTGCGGGAACGCGGAGAAAAGCGTACCATTGCGTGTTTACATTTTTTTTAAAACGATGACGCACGACATTCCGAAAAATTACGAATCCGCACAGGTCGAATCCCGTTGGTATGAAAACTGGGTCGATAAAGGCTGCTTTACCGCCGATCCCGCGCGCGTAAGCGAAAGCCGCCCGGCGTATTCCATCGTCATCCCGCCGCCGAACGTTACGGGCGTGCTTCACATGGGGCATGTGCTCAACAATACGATTCAGGACATTCTCGCGCGCAAAGCGCGTCTCGACGGCAAAGAAGTCCTTTGGCTCCCGGGCACGGACCACGCGGGCATCGCCACGCAGGTCATGGTTGAAAAACAGCTCAAAAAGGCGGAAGGCAAAACGCGCCACGACCTCGGGCGCGAAGCGTTTCTTGAGCGCGTTTGGGATTGGAAAAAAGAAAAAGGCGGGATCATCATCAACCAGCTCAAAAAGCTCGGTTGCTCCTGCGACTGGTCGCGGGAACGCTTCACGATGGACGAACGCTACTCGCGTTGCATTCAGAAAATCTTTGTCGACCTTTACAAAAAAGGCTACATTTACCGCGGCAAACGCATGGTGAACTGGTGCCCGGCATCGCTTACGGCGCTCTCGGACGAAGAAGTCATCATGGAGCCGCACAAAGGTTTCCTTTATTATTTCAAAATCGAAATCGCCGAAGAACCGGGAACGTTTTTGACGATTGCGACGACGCGCCCCGAAACGATTCCGGGCGACTCCGCAATCGCCGTTAATCCTAAGGATGAACGCTACGCGAAATACATCGGCAAGCACGCGATTCGTCCGCTCCCGTGCGAAAATCAGGAACCGATCCCGATCGTCGGCGACGAATCCGTCGAGTTTGAATTCGGAACCGGCGTGCTTAAAGTTACGCCCGCGCACGACAAAACGGACTTTGAAATCGGTCGCCGCCACAATCTCAAAGTGACGGACATTATGAATCCCGACGGCACGATGAACGCACTCGCGGGGAAAGATCTCGCGGGAATGGAACGCTTCAAGGCGCGCGATAAATCCGTCGAACTTCTCCGCGAACTCGGTTTGCTCGTCAAGGAAGAACCTTACGAAAACAAAGTCGGGATCAGCGAACGCGCGAAAGTACCGATTGAGCCGCGCCTTTCCGAGCAGTGGTTTTTGAAATATCCGAGCGTTCCCGCCGCCCGCGAATGCGTGGCTTCCGGCGCTATGAAATTTCACCCGGAACGCTGGAGCAAAGTTTACGAACACTGGATGGGCAACCTGCAGGACTGGTGCATTTCCCGCCAACTTTGGTGGGGACACCGCATTCCCGTGTGGTATTCCAAGAGCGATCCCGCGAAAATTTACTGCGACGTTACACCGCCCGCTGACGCCGAAAACTGGGAACAGGATCCGGACGTGCTCGACACCTGGTTCTCCTCGTGGCTCTGGCCGTTTGCAACAATGGGCTGGGACATGGATACGCCCGATGCCGAAATGCCGGAACTTTTGAAAAAATTCTATCCGACGAGCGACCTCGTTACCGGCCCGGATATCATTTTCTTCTGGGTCGCACGCATGATCATGGCGGGCTTTGAATGGCGCGGTAAAATGCCCTTCCGCAACGTATATTTCACGGGAATCGTGCGCGACAAACTCGGTCGTAAAATGTCGAAAACGCTCGGCAATTCGCCCGACCCGCTCGACCTCATCGCGCGCTACGGTGCCGACGCGCTCCGCTTCGGCACAATGCGTTCCGCGCCGCTCGGTCAGGACGTTTTGTTTGACGAAAAGAACGTCGAGCTCGGACGCAATTTCTGCAACAAGCTTTGGAATGCTTCCCGTTTCCGCCAAATGAGCGGACCGATGGCGGACAATTCCTCGCTCGAAGCGATTGCGGCGCGTATCGATCCCGCGCTTTGCGATGCCGACGACCACGCGATTTTAGACGGGCTTGTGCGCCTCGTGCGCGGCTGCTCCGATGCGCTTGCGAACTACGAATTTAACGCCTACACGCAGGCGCTTTACGCGTTTTTCTGGAACGATTTCTGCGATTGGTATGTCGAAGTGGCGAAAACGCGCCTTGCCGACGAAAAATTGCGCGGGAACGTGCTCGCGATTCAGGATTTGTGCCTGCGCCAATTCCTGCTTTGCCTCGCGCCGCTCACGCCGTTTATCGCGGAAGAATTGTATCACCTGCTCGGATACATTCCTGAAGGAGAATTTTTACAATCGCAAAAACTTGTTTCCGCCGACGAACTCGCGGGAACGCTCGAAAAGCGCGGTTTGAAAATCGACGCGACGGCAGTAAATGACATCGCGCAAATCCGCGAGTTTGTAACGCAGGCGCGCGCTCTTAAATCGCACAACAACGCGGGAACGAAGAAAGATTGTCTCTTCCGTCTCGTGCTCAAAGACGTTGCCGCAGGAGCTTTGCTCGAACGCAATGCCGCCAAGCTCAAAACACTTATTGGTGCAAAGGAAATCGAAATTCTGTCCGAAAATTCCGAGGGAATCGGCGCGTCCGCAGTTACGCCGCTCGGCACGCTTTCGCTCGACACAACGGGCTTGATTGACGTTGCCGCCGAAACGAAACGCCTCTCCAAGGAGTTGGAAAAACTCGACAAGGCTGTCGCCGCGGGAACGGCAAAAATCAACAATCCGGCGTTTGCGTCCAAAGCGCCCGCGCACATTCTCGAAGGCGCAAAAAAGCAACTCGCCGAAACCCAAGCCAAGCGCGACGAAGTCGCCAAGCTCCTCGAAAGCCTGAAAAAAGCGTAGCGCAAAGGAGAACAGCCGTCTCGGCTGTTTGTTCGAAAAGCATTCGAGACGCCTGTTCTCCTTTGATTTTATTGATAATCTATATCGGATTGGTAGATTTTTGTGTATGAAGCTTTCGCAATATGCCATTTACGTTTCTCCCAATGCTGATATGGAAATAGCAAGTTGCGGATTTTACAATCCGAGAACAAAAATTCTAAAAACGCAAAGAAATCTTCCGCATTGGAACCAGGAGAAAAAATTCTTTTTTGTCACCTTTCGCCTTGCGGACTCTATTCCCCAGGAAATTTCAAGACGCCTGAGAGAAAAGCGTGATATTTGGCTTACATTACATCCGAAACCTTGGGACTGCATAGCCGAAGCGGAATATTATAAAAAATTCCACTTCCCTCTTGAAAAATTTTTAGATGAAGGATTCGGCTCTTGTATTTTACGGGAAGCACGTATCTGCCGTATTGTTCACGATTCGCTTTGCCATTTTGACGGGCAACGCTACGACTTATTTTGTTTCGTGATTATGCCTAATCACGTTCACGTACTCCTTAGAACTCGGCAGCAGTTCAATTTATCGGAAATTCTGTTTTCGTGGAAAAGCTTTTCAGCTCATGCGATAAATCGGGTCTTACGAACCTGTGGACGTGTTTGGCAGGCAGAATCATGGGATCGTATAATACGTTCCCGCGCACATTTCGACCGTGTGTTTAAATATATTTTGGATAATCCCCGATAATAAAACTTGTGTTTGATCGGTACGAATTAAACAAAAGAACAGGCGGGACGCCTGTTCTCCTTTAGCCAACCAATTCTACTTAATTTCCCGTCGTTTTACACTCGGCGGAGATGCCTGCGCTTGCGACGTGAGACGCCGAGAGCGAGGGCTCCAAGCCCCGCGAGCAAGCCGAATGCCGACGGCTCGGGAATCGCAATCCCGCTGGAAATAAAATTCAGCGTGTCCGTGGAGCTGATTCCCAAAAAGTGGGCATTGTCGATCGTCAGACGATTCTTGTAGTTCGGGTCAACAATTACACCATAATAATAATCGGAATCCATCAAAAGCTTATCGCCTTGAACGGTAACAAGTGCTTTGTTCATTCCGGTTTCATTTGCAAAGGAAGAGCCGCTGGAATCCGTCACCCAAGCCGTAGTCATCAAATTGGTTTCGGTGTCAAAAGTCGCGCCCCAAAGCGTAATTGCATGCGTGCTACCTTTTATATCGAGTACCAATGCGTTCCCGGCAGAAAGCGCAGTATAAATCGCTTTTGAAAGCCCGACGGTATAGTCATCACCGTTTACATATTTTTTCTCGTCGGAATATTTCCATGCGATTTCTTCTACCGATTCTTTTGTTGTGTAAGTGCTCTCGTAAAAACCGCCGTTCCCGATGTCCGTGTCAATTATATACGTTCCTTCCTCGTTCTTTGTCGGATCATTTCCGTACAGCCCGGCCGCATGGTGATGACCGAGCCAATAGCGGTAAAGCTCCGACGCGTAACCTCCTTTGTATGTGTTGTAAAACGAGCGATATGTAGCGTAAACTTCCGTTCCTTGCGGGGCGGAAATGCCTTCCGGCGAAGTTGCGATTGCGGGAGCACCCGGCGCGTTATGATCCTGCCAGTGTGCGATAACGTTGCTTCCGGAGGCCGCCCAGCAAGTCGGCGTCCAGCCCTGCTTATTGTTGTAATAAGTTGTCGGGTCGTCCGGATTTACTCCGGTTGCGAAGAGCGTAATTTCAGCGGCTGAAAGCGCCGAAAAATTCATCGAGAGAGCAAAAATAAAGGCGAGCTTTTTCATGTCTTGAATTTTCCTTCGGGGAAAGCTGAGTATCGCGGTAATATTTGTCAAGACAATTGCTACAATACCGATAAAATATACAATAAACTATTCCCTTTTTGCGAATTGCCACCCGAAAACCGGCAACGCTTCTTAACGCATTTCGCCACGAAGCGCGGGCGTGTATCAATTTTCGTCTTTACAATGAAAAACGTTTCTTTAAGCTTTGAAGTAACTTTTCACAACCCCTCCCAAAAACCTGTTTTGCTATGAAATATTTGAAGCTCGCAGTTATTTCCTCATTCGTTGCCGCCGCAGCATTCCTCTCCGGTTGCGCCGGTCACGACACAAACCACAAAGGTCCCGGCGTTACCGCCGAAGCCTCTCACAATTTCCTCGGGATTGTGAAAACGAATCCGGGTTCGTATCGTTATGTGGATAACGCCGGCTCCATCGTTATCCGCACGGAAGACCTGTGGTGCCGCCGCGATTTTTCCGGCGACAATGTTTCGCTTCTTTGGGGCTTGGTCAACATTAACGACTATTAATACGCCTTTTTTAACTTGTTTTTCGGCTTCGGGATTGATGTTCCGAAGCCTTCTTTTTATTCCCGAAAACTATGAATTTGCCCTCCTTCAACGTTGCCCGCTTCTTACGGGAGTCCGCCGAACGCATTCCCGGACATTGCGCCATACGCTATCCGAGGGGGCACCTTGCGGACGGCTCCATCGCCTACGAGGAACTTTCCTTTGCCGAGCTTGATGCCGTTACGGCGGGCACGGCAGACTATTTTAAATCCCTCGGTATTTGCGCGGGAACGCGAACGCTCTTGATGGCGCGACCGGGGCTCGACCTGATTTTGTGCGCCTTTGCGCTATTTCGGCTCGCCGCCGTTCCCGTCGCGATCGACCCCGGAATGGGATTAAAAAGTTTTCTGCGTTGTGTGGAAAATACGGCTCCGGAAGCGCTCGTGGGAATTCCTCTCGCGCAGTGCGTGCGCCGAGTTTTTTTCAAAAAATTCGCCTCCGTGAAAATTACGGCAACGGTCGGCACACGCAAATTTCGCCGGGAAGTTGAAGCGCGTTCCCGCCGCACGGATTGCGAGCGAGAAATCGTCCGCGCCGAAGCGGATTGCCTTGCAGCCATTCTTTTCACCAGCGGCTCCACGGGCGCGCCCAAAGGCGTTTGCTACACGCACGGAATGTTCGACGCGCAACGTGAAATTGTGCGGGATTTTTACGGAATTTGCCCGGGCGAAGTGGATTTGCCGCTACTGTCCATTTTTGCGCTTTTCAATCCGGCACTTGGCATGACAACCGTTACGCCCGAGATGAATCCGTCCAAACCGGCAACGCTCAATCCGGAAAAAATCGTGCGTGCAATTCGTCAAAACAACGTCACCAACTCTTTCGGATCGCCGATTCTTTGGCGCAAAATCGCCGAATATTGCGATGCTCGCGGCGAAACGCTTCCGTCCGTACGTCGCATTCTTTGTGCCGGCACCGCGGTTCCGCCTTCGCTGATGAAACTTTTGCGAAAAATTTTGCCGAACGCCGAAATTCATTCTCCTTACGGCGCGACGGAAAACCTTCCCGTTTCCGATATTTCGGCAAACGAGGTACTCTCTGCCACGGGAACGCAAACCGAGCAGGGGGAAGGCACCTGCACCGGAAAAATTCTCCCGCAAAACCGCGTCCGTATCATTCCTGTTTCCGATGCCCCCGTCGCCTCCTTCGACAGCGTTCCCGCCCTTCCCGCCGGAACCCCCGGGGAAATCTGCGTTTGCGGACCTACAACCACACACCGGTATTTCAACAACGCGACTGCAACCGCCGCTGCCAAAATCAAAGATTCCGCCGACGGCTCCGTCTGGCATCGTATGGGAGACATCGGCTACCTCGACGAGGAAGGAAAACTTTGGTTTCTCGGGCGAAAAGCGGAACGTGTTGAAACAGCCACGGGAACGCTTTTTACCGAAGCCTGCGAACCGGTTTTCAACACGCATCCGGATGTGTTTCGCTCCGCGCTCATCGGGCTCGGAGAACGCGGGAACGCCCTTCCCGCCATCGTCGTCGAGCTCTGCCCGGGAACGCCTAAATCCCGCCGAAAGGAAATTCTTGAAGAGCTCAACGCCCTCGCTCAAAAATTTGAACACACGCGCGGCATTTCCCGCTTTTTCATTCATCCGAAAAAATTTCCCGTCGACGTTCGCCATAATGCAAAAATCCATCGGCTCACGCTGAAAAAATTTTACGAAAAACGAACCTGCGCTTGAAAAATACGAGCCGTTAAGCCCGGATTTAGCTTCCGACGGGAACACCCTGCGGCAAAAAATTCTTTCCCGAACGCTTATTATTTTTTTCGCAGAAAGACGCGAAGATTATTTTCTTTCCTAGTATTTCCGGTCTCTGATTACCGCCACCATTCCTGCCGGATTTTCCAGATGCGGAGAATGCCCGCTTCCGGGAACGATAAGCACTCTCGCGTACGGTATTTCCTGCACCATTTTTTCAGCGATGCCGCGGAATTTCATGTCTTCTTCTCCGACGACAAGCAGGATTTCCGGCGCGGAGATTTCGGCAAGATCTCCCCAAAGCGAAGGAAGCGTCCCCGTGCCGAGCAAGCGCAAATGCGCCGCCCAAACGCCCTTATCGGCGCGCGCGCGCCGCTCAAGCAAGCGTTCCCGCCACGGCGACGGCAAGCGGCTCTGCGTCGCAATCAGCGGATGCTTTTTCCACTCATCGTAAAATAATTTTGCAGAGACTGCGGATTCAATTTTTTTTGCCAATATTTCATCTGCAGCGCGACGTTCTTTGCGTTCCCGCTCTGTTGCGAGCCCGGGAGACGAAGAAACAAGAACAAGTTTATCGCCCGCATTCCACGAAATTTCACGCGCCAAATGAAGTGCGACGCGCCCGCCCATGGAATATCCGAGCAGGACGCGCGACGTTCCCGCAAGCTGCTCCCAACGGGAACGCAAAAACGCGCAGAGCTCCGCCGCCGGAAGCGCGGGAAGATTCGGCGTATCCCAACACACCCCGGCTACGCAATGCGTTTTCAGATATTCAAAATCGTCGCCCTCCCCTGTAAATCCGTGAAGAGCGAGAACGGAGCAGGATTCGAATTTTTCGAAATTCATTTACGGTTTGCGAAAAAAAAATACAAAAAAAGTGCGTTCGCCGGGAACGCACTTTTTTCCCGCATTTCGGGAACGGAAACAAGCCGAAATTATTCGCCGCGCAATTTTTTGCAGAAACGGGCAATGCGTTCGAGCCCCTTGCGGATCGTTTCGTCCGCCGTCGCGTAACTCAGGCGAATGTAGCCTTCCGCGCCGAAAGCGATGCCGGGAACGACAGCGACAAGCTCTTCTTCCAAAAGCTTTGCCGCAAATTCCGAGGAACTCATTCCGAAGGATTTAATGTTCGGGAACAGATAAAACGCGCCCTGCGAACGGTAGCAGGAAATTCCCGGAATTGCATTCAGCCCTTCCCAAAGCATTTGGCGACGGCGATCGAAGCTTTCCAGCATTTCCGCCACAGCCGCACGCGCCTTTTCCGGTTGTTCATAAACGGCAAGCGCACCGAACTGCGCAAAGCTCGTGCAGTTCGAGGACATCTGGCTTTGCAGATTCGCAATCGCTTTCGCAATCGTCGCCGGAGCGACAATCGTGCCGAGGCGCCATCCCGTCATCGCATACGTTTTCGCGAACCCGGAAGCCGTAATCACGAGTTCCGAAGCGCGCTCCGAAAATGTCGCCGGATGACTGGAGGATACGCCGTCATAGGTCAAAAACGAGTAAATTTCGTCCGAAAGGATATAAATATTGTGCTCAACGGCAACGGAGACCAGCGCTTCGAGTTCCTCGCGGGAATAAACCGCTCCTGTCGGGTTGGACGGAGAGGTAAGAATGAGCATTTTCGTCTTTGGCGTAATCGCGGCGCGAAGCTGCTCCGGCGTGATTTTGAAACCGTTTGTATCTTCCGCGAGAACAAACTTCGGCTCACCGCCCGCAAGCTTCACCATTTCCGGATAGCTCACCCAATACGGAGCCGGAATAATCACTTCGTCCCCGGGGCTCACCGTCGCCACCACCGCAAGATAGCAGGACATTTTCCCGCCCGGGCTGAGGACGACGTTGGCTTCCGTGATATTGCGGAAACCGCGTGCCGTGCAATCCGCCGCAATCGCCTTACGCAAAGGCAAAATTCCCGGCGTCGGCACATATTTTGTTTTCCCTTCGGAAAGTGCTTTTGCGCACGCATCTTTAATAAACTGCGGCGTATCAAAGTCCGGCTCGCCGGCACCGAAGCCGCAAACGTCCTTGCCTTCGGCTTTAAGAGCCTTCGCCTTAGCATCAACTGCCAACGTCGGCGACGGCGCAATATTTCGTGCCCAAACTGAAAGAGGAGAACAGGTGTTGCTCATTTTCGATAATAAATGCGAGGGTCAAAATTACTCTCTCCTTTCCCGAACGTAAAGCGAATAGTTTTAACAAGCGTTTCGAAACAAGAGAAGCCGCCGCGTTCCCGCAAAAAAAAAGCACCCGAAGTCGTTTTCGGCTCCGGGTGCCTCGTATTTAAAAATTTTCGTTTTTCTTCTTTTTTATGAAAATTTTTATTTTCTGCGTTTCGAAGATTTTTTTGCCGCAGTCTTTTTAGAACCTGTCGGCTTCGCCGCGGGAACGGGAGCTTTTGCCACAGGCTTCGCTGCGGGAACGGGAGCCTTCTCTGCATCGACTTTTTCCGCGCTTTCCGTTCTCACGGGAGCGGCGACTATTTTTTCGGGCGTAGCGGCAGGCTTCTCGGTCGGAACAGGCTTTTTCGGTTCCGGTTTTACCAATTTCGGCGGCGGCGGGAACGCGCCCTTACGCATTTCAATCGCACTTTGGTAAACTTCTTCGTATTTATCAACAGAGCGATCCCAGGAAAAATCCTTACACATACCGTTGCGGCGCACCGCATAGTAATCCGACGCATGATCGTAATAGAGCTGGAGCGCGCGCTCAATCGCCCAAAGTAATGCGTGCTGATCCGCGTCCTGGAAGTTGATACCGGTGCCTTGCCCCGGAGCTTTCGGCGACCACGCGGCAACGGTATCCACAAGCCCGCCCGTCGTACGCACGATCGGCGGAGTGCCGTAAGCCATGGAATACATCTGATTCAAACCGCAGGGCTCAAAGCGCGACGGCATGACAAAGAAGTCCGACCCGGCTTCAATCATGTGGGAAAGCTTATTGTCGTATCCTATCCGCGCATACATTTTTGACGGGAACGACGCCGCGATGCGCCCGAATGCACTTTCCAGCGCGGGATCGCCGCTTCCGAGCAAGACGACCTGCATTTCCGCACGCGAAAGCAGCTCCGGCAAAATTCCGGCAAACAGATCCAACCCTTTTTGGTCGTAAAGACGAGAAACAACGCCGAAAACGGGAACGTTTTCCTTTTCCGGCAAGCCGCAAACTCTTTGAAGTTCCGCCTTGCAAATGCGTTTCCCCGTAAAATCTTCCGCGTGATAATGAGCGGGAATGTATTTATCCACGAGCGGAGACCATTCCTGATAATCAATTCCGTTGATGATTCCCGTCAAATCACGTGCGCGATGCCGCAAAACGTGGTCGATACCAAAACCGTATTGCGGTGTCTGAATTTCGTAAGCGTAAGTCGGCGAAACCGTTGTAATTTTCGTGGAATGATAAAGCGCACCCTTCATCATGTTTAAGCCGCCGAGACACTCATAATTATCGTTCGTGAAAAGCCCCCACGGCAAGCCGAGATAATCGATAATGCCTTTTTCGCAAAGCCCCTGGTGCTGGAGATTGTGAATGGTAAATACCGTTCCCGCGCGGGCAATGCGCCGCCAGTTGTCGCGGGTGTTGAGCATCGCGGGAACAAGCCCCGTCGTCCAATCGTGGCAATGCACGATATCGGGAATCCAGTTTGACTGTTCGCAAAAATCAATTGCCGCGCGACAGAAAAACGCGAAACGATACGCGTCGTCCTTGCGTTGCGAATAAACCTCCGGCGCTCCGAAGAAATGATTGTATTCACAAAATTCAATTTGCGCCTTGTGAAACGGCACTTCCCACACGCGACAATCGCCATACATGCCGAAGCCGAGCTCCACGCGCACCGGGTCCGGATATGCGGTCCATTCTCCGACCCGTTTCACGGAGCCGTAAAGCGGCGTAAACACGCGCACTTCGTGTCCGCGTTCGGCAACGGCTTTTGTCAGCGCAGCAACGGCATCGCCAAGTCCGCCCGTTTTGGAATACGGTGCGATTTCGGGAGAAATCATCAAAATCTTCATAGCAGAATTTGTTTTTTCGGGTTACTTGAAAAAAAAAGGAAGAATGGGGAAAACCGCGTTAATTATCGCTCGAAAAATACTTCTCGTAAAGGGAAAAGACTTTTTTTGCCCGACAGCATTTTCCGCCCGATTGCCTTTCTCTTTTTTACGTAGAAAACAAAAAAACGTTCCCGCAAAATCGCACACGGCTTCACGGGAACGCTTTTTTACAGATTTACGAAAATCAGCGGTTTGTAAGCATTTTCCGGATATTTTCCGAAATTTCCTCAATCGTGCCGAGGCTGTCGATGTGAAAATACGGAAATCTGCCCTTGAGCGATTCCAAAGGACGCAAGGTCATTTCATCAAAAACGCGATAACGCGTGCGTGTCTTTTCCGGATCAATGTCGGTTTCACGCACCGGCAAACCTTTTTCCTGCATTTCGCGTCCGCGCTTGAGCTGGCGATCCACACTTTCCTGCTCTGTCACAAAAAGCATCAGGATATTGAACGAGGGCTTGGCAAATTTTTCCGGATTTTCCTTATGGAGAGCTTCAAGTTTTTTCTCCAAAAGCTTCAGGCAAGCCACTTGCCCGGCGGTGCGCGGGAAACCGTCCACGAGAACGCCGTCGCGGAATTCCGGCTGAACCAGTTTACGGAAAAGCAACGTGATGACTTCCTTGTCGCCGACCAGCGCGCCGGTGGCCTTGATCGCCTCCATTTCCGGAGTCTTCAAAAGGTCGCTCATCACAATCGGTGCGGACTTGTAGCCGAGTGCGCCGAGAATTGCGTCCGTTTGCGTCCCTTTGCCCGCCCCCGGTGCACCGTTCAGCCAAAAAATCTCCTTCGGGAACGTCAGCGCGTCCTTGCCAAGCTTTTCTTCAAGGCGCGTCCAAATAGCTTCGAACAAAGCAATTGCCTCAGGATTGTTTTCGTCTGTTGCGTCGAATTTTTCGCTCATAACTTTTTACTGGTAAAGTGGATTTTCGGCGTTCCCGCCGCCGGATTAATACGGAAGCGGGAATTTTTGGCAAAGCGTGCGCGCGATTTCGCGGGCTTCTGCGATTTTGGCTTCGTCGCGAATATTGTCGATAACCGTCGTAATCGCCTTAGCAATAAGCTTCATTTCCGGCTCTTTCATACCGCGGGAAGTTACGGCAGGCGTGCCGAGGCGAATGCCGCTCGCCTGAAACGGGGAACGCGTTTCTCCGGGAACGGTGTTTTTGTTCGTCGTGATGTTTGCCGCATCGAGCGCAAGCTGCGCGTCTTTTCCGGTAACGTCGGGATGACTTCCGCGCAAATCAATCAAAGAAAGGTGATTGTCCGTTCCGCCGGAAACGAGTTTGAATCCGGCATTCATCAAATCCGCCGCCAACGTTTTCGAGTTGGAAACAATCTGCTTCGCGTAATCCCTGAACTCAGGTTTGAGAGCTTCTCCGAAACAAACCGCCTTCGCAGCAATCACATGTTCGAGCGGTCCGCCCTGCGCACCCGGGAACACGGCGGAATCAATCGCCTTCGCCCATTCTTCGTTGCAAAGAATCAAGCCGCCGCGAGGACCGCGAAGCGTCTTATGCGTCGTTGTCGTAACAAAGTCCGCGTGCCCGACCGGCGACGGATGCACCCCGCCGGCAACCAAGCCCGCAATATGCGCAATATCGGCAAGAAGTAGCGCACCGTTCGCGTGAGCGATTTCCGCCATGCGCTTAAAGTCAATGATACGCGCATACGCAGAGGCACCGACCGTAATCAGCTTCGGCTTTTCGCGCTCCGCCATCTCGGCGATTTCGTCGTAATTGATAAGCCCGTCCTCTCCTACGCCGTAGTGGACGACCTCGTAAAGCTTTCCTGAAAAATTCACCGGGGCGCCATGAGTGAGGTGCCCGCCGTGGGCAAGATTCATCGTCAAAATCTTGTCACCCGGCTGAAGCGCGGCAAAGTAAACTGCCATATTCGCCTGCGATCCCGCGTGCGGCTGAACGTTCGCGTGCGCCGCACCGAAAAGCTTTTTCGCGCGGTCAATCGCAAGCTGCTCAACTTGGTCCACCCACTCGCAACCTCCATACCAGCGTTTGCGCGGGTAGCCTTCCGCATATTTGTTAGTCAAAACGCTACCCTGCGCCGCCATTACGGCAGGAAGCGTAAAGTTTTCGGACGCAATCAGCTCAATGTGCGACTGCTGGCGTTTGTATTCGCCTTCGATAAACGCCGCAACTTCCGGATCGAGTTGCGCAAGAGGTGTCGGATTAATTGCCATTGGATTTTTCTGCTTTGTGTTTAATGAAAAAATAAAATCTGCCCGTTACGCGTTCCCGCAGGAACAACCCTGCTCAAGTTTGCCGACGCGACGCGCGTGGCGCCCGCCCTCAAATTCCGTCTTGAGAAAAATATCAAGCCACGCCTTCGCATCTTCCGGCGTAATAAATTTTTGACCGAACGCAATCACGTTCGCGTTGTTGTGTCGGCGGGAAAGTTCTGCCATTTCCGCATTGTAACAGTTCACGGCTCGAACGCCCGGAACTTTGTTCGCCGCAATCGAAATCCCGACACCGGTCCAACATACGAGCACGCCGAAATCCGACGTTCCCGACGCCACATCACGCGCCACCGCCTGCGCAAAATCCGGATAATCCACAGAATCCTTCGAACACGTTCCGCAATCAACGACTTCCGCTCCGCTCCGGCGGAGATATTCGGCGAGAATCTCTTTCAATTCGAATCCCGCATGATCACTTCCGATACTGATCTTCATGTTCGTTGAAAAGTTTCGGTAAGTATGCCGAGAATCCGTGCTCCCGTCAAAGCCTTTTCCGTTGCAACTTCGCGCAAAAAATCTTCTTTCGCAGAAACGTAAAAATTTCGCGCAAAGACGCTAAGACGCGAAGTTTTTTATAAAAAAATCATTCGTGAATATTCGTGTTTATTCGTGGTTTTTTTTAACTTCGCGGCTTGGCGGCTTTGCGCGAAAAAAAAACGTTCCCGCGACCGAAGCCGCGGGAACGCAAAACAATTCACATTAAAATAAATATAGAATCAAACATTCTACGAACGGGAACGCCGACGACGCGACGCCACAAGCGCCAACGCACCCACACCCGCTAACAACCCGAACGCCGACGGCTCAGGAATATCAGGAACAACAGGCGGTGTCGGCGGAACTTCCGGTTGCACCTGCTTTAATGTACGAGAATATTCGTAGCCGCTAATTTTTTCCGCCGTAGCAATAGACGCACCGTCATTATGAAGAACGAAACCATATGCATCAAAGTACGCATTATTGTCGAATCCCAACTCTGTGAGGTCGTACCAACCATAGCGTGTTCCTTCCGGAGTTTTTGCATAAAGGTAGAGCATGTCCTTTTGAGCTGAATCAGAAAAAGATTCAACAACAATCTCAAGCCGATATTCACCAGAATCAAAAGCATTATTCGCGCCATCGAAAACGGTAAACCACTTTCCATTTACAGGGCTCGTGTAATCATAAGGACTTTGAATTTTGTAGCTAAATTCTTCATTAGGAAAATAAACATCTTGCCCCGCATTATCATTATACTCTGCGATATCCACATTATATTTAACAAGGACAGCTTCGCGGCGATCACTATAAGAATTCAGCTGGGCATTTCCAAAAAATATTGAACCTTTATTTCCCGCCAAATACATGCCAGCCATAGCCTGATCCCCAACACTTGCTCCTGCTTGATTTAAGCTGAACGTAAATCCGAACTCATAGCGTGCATCTTTCGTTAAATCAAAACTCGTGTTTTGCCGATGATGAGTCAGATTAAGCGGATTCGCACTAGCATTGTGAACACCATCGAGAGGGAAATTTCCTCCCCATCCCCCATCACCTCGCGACCCGTAATTACTTTCCAGAGGAGACGAATACGTCCACCCTTTGTTGTAAGGATTCGTATTCAATTTTTCATGGCTCCCGCCAGCAAACAAATTAAGTTGCGCTGTTGCAGGTAACTCCGCCATTGCGCCGATGCTACTCGCGGCGAGGAGAGTTGTAATTAATAATGTGTTTTTCATGTGTGTGTGTTTCTAATTTGTGTTTTTTGAATTTGAGCCTTCCGAGAACCGTTCCCGGAGAAATTTGACTCAAATACCGAGCGAATTTTCGCAAAAAAAAAAGCAAACTGTCAAATAATTTTTACCGATTTGGTAATTTTTATTTCTTCGCGCAAAGACGCTAAGACGCAAAGTTTCTTAAGTATCTCTCACGGAGACACGGAGTTTTATATTTGCGGGTAATTCTTTTTGCCGCAAATGAAACAGCTGCACGCAGATTTCCTCTTAAAAATACTTCGCGGCTTAGCAGCTTTGCGCGAAAACCATTCGTGAATATTTGTGTTTATTCGCGGTTCCCTTCTTTTCAGCCCGAAAAAAAAAGCGTTCCCGCGAAATGGATCACGGGAACGCTTTTTTTGTTCGGCGAAAAATTATTCGCCTTCGGTGGTGCTAAACGTCACGTTGGAGATTTTCGCTTTTGCGAGCACGTCGAGCACGTTCATAATGCGATCGTAAACGACGGTTTCCTCGGCGGCGACGGTAACGATAATCTTTGTCTGCGATTGCAATGCGGCATCGGCGAGATTTCGCATTTCCACGTAGAGTTCGTTCATTTTCACATCTCCGGGTTGCCCGATAGGATCGTCGTTTAGGGAAACCTCGCCTTCGGCGGAAATTCCGATAACGACTTCGTCCGGCGGCAATTCGTCCGAGACGGCAGTCGAAACTTCGGCGGAGCCCGGAAGCGTCGTTTTGATTTCGTATTCGACTTTTGCCGTTCCTGCCAAAACCATAAAGTAAAGGAGAATAACGAAGACGACGTCAAGCATCGGCGCGATTTGGAAGCCAAGATTTGCCGGTTCTTCCGGCGGAACTCGTTTCATGGATTAGTCCTCCTTACTCATGCCTGTGAAGGCGATGTTATCCATTCCCGCATCGGCGGCGAGCATCAGAACCTGGCTAATGTATTTAGCCGGAATCTGCCTGTCGGCGCGAATGAGGAAGCGAACTTCGGGGTCGATTTCTTTCGTATACGGATTGGTCGCACGAGAAATAATATTTTCCACGGCTTTATCGCGACCCTGTTCCGTAATATCAATCAGCGTATCGTCGAGTTTGACGATGGGTTGCCCCAGCGTTTTATCCCAACTGACGTTGATGAGCACGGCTTTTGCTTTTGTTTTAGGATCGGGCTCTGCGCCGTTGGAGGCGACAGGCAGCGTAATGCTGGTGTCGATCTTCAACATCTGCGACGTTGAAATGCTCATAAAGAAAATGAGCAAAACGAAAAGCACGTCGAGCATCGGCGCGATCTGAAATTCCGGCTCGCCATTTCCGCCACCGCTACTGGCCATAGGTCAATCCCTTTCAGATAAAAGTTAACACGAAGCGCGGGAACGCGCTATTAGGCTTGCGGAGCTTCTTCTGCGGGGGCCGCGGCTTCTTCCGCTTCGACCCAGTTCGGCATTGCCGCGTAGATTTCTTCGTCACCGATCTGATAGCCTTCAAACTTTTCGTAAGGCATCTTACGGAACAACCCGGTAACCACTTCCTGCAAGTCATGGAGAACGGTGGTGATACGGTTGCGGAGCAGGTAGAAGAAGAAGAACGCCGGAATGGAAACCGCGAGACCGGAAGCCGTAGCCACGAGAACTTCCCCGATGTGCCCTGCGAGTTCACCGGCACCGCCGCCGCCGACGCCTTCCTTACCGAGAGCACCGAACGCGCCCTTCATCCCCGTAACCGTTCCGAGCAGACCGACCATAGGCGCGCAAACCCCGATAACGGAGAGGTAGGAAATACGGGCATCAAAGCCGGCTTTAATACGGGAGATTTCGGAGAAGATAGCTTCTTCCGTCATCGTTTTTCCGTCGGGCAAGAAGACGACGCCCATGCGAACGACGTCGGAAAGCGTGGACGGATTTGCTTTGCAAAATTCATATGCTCCGCGATAGTCGCCGCTTTGGAAAAGCGTGCGGATTTGCTCAATATGAGCCGGCGGGAACATGCGTTTGATCATCGAGCGCATATAACCGTCAACCGTCAGCCAAACAAGGGCAATGGAGCAGAACAGCAGCGGCCACATAACCCAACCGCCCTGAGCGAGCGTGTCGAGAAAGCTGTCTTCGGAAACGGCTTCGGTAGCCGCTTCGGCGGCGGGTTCAACGGCTTCCTGGGCAAACAGGAAAGTCGGGACAAGAGCTGCTCCGAGAACGAACAGCGGGAGGAGTTTGCGCAATTTCATATTCATAGCGATTAAAATAGAGGGGTTAAGGGGGTTAATGAATTGTCTGTATTAAAAAGAAAAATAGTGTGGAATGCGAATTTATTCTGTTTCCGAATCGTCAATTTCGATTTCTTCGTCTTCGACGATAAGGTCTTCGCTCCCGTCGCTGACTCCGGCAGAAGTGGCATCGCTTCCTTCAGAGGAGATAGAAGCGGAGATCATTGCGCGTTTCTGATCCTCTTCAAGCGAATTTCGCGATGCGAGTGCCGCCTGTTTGTCTTTCGGTAAAAGAGCAAGAGCTTCTTTTGCTTCCGGAGTCATGGAGTATTCGGTAACGACTTCCATGACGTAGGATTCGGCGAGGGCCGGAAGATTCTGTGCCTTGCGATCCGGGCTGTCCAACTTCAGGAAGCAACGGGCAACGCCGAGTTTCGACGCGGGAACGTATTCGGTTTGATTCCCGTAGAAGACGGGAATGCGCAGGAAGGTGTAGAGAGCGTCTTCATACTTTCCGAGATTGAATTCCGCCTGCCCTTTCAGCATCGTCAGCTGAGCAAGCGTCGCCTGATCATCGGTGGCTTTCATCATTTCGCCTGCGTCACGAAGAACGCGTTGGAAGTCGCCCTTACGCAATTGCTGGCGGAGACGAACGAGCTTGATGCGTTCCGGCAAGCCTTCAATTTTTTCCCACCCCGGAGTATCTTGAAGCTCGCGGATAAACGAATCCATGATGGCATCATTTTCCTGAAGGTCGAGAGCGTCGAGCTTGATGACGGCGGCTTCGAGCCAAAGCGAGCCCGGAACGGCCTTTAAGTCTTTGAAAAATGCCAGGAAGCGTTCCGCCGTTGCAAGTGCCGCAGCAGGGTTCCCTTGTACCAAATCATTGCGGGCGTCTTTCAGTTGCGTTTCGTTTTCCCAAATAATTCCGACAACATTTTTCAGCGGCACTTCGTCGGTAAAGCGCATTCCGGTCTGCAAGTCCACGTTTTCCTTAACGACCATTACGCCGCGCGGAGAATCCTTTAAATTTGCAAACGTCAAACGCGCCTTCGGTTTCTTCGCACCCGGCGGCAAGAGTTTCTCGGGATAGTTGATCTCCCAAGTTTGGCGCACCGGTTTTTCGAAACCGAATTTAATGACTACGCGTTTTTTCTTTTTCGTATCCGTAGCCTTAATCACGTCGCTCACGCTATTTCCGGCGGGAGCGGCTTGTGCGAACGCGCCTGTCGCGGGAACGGAAATAAGGGCAACAAGTGCTAGAAACTGTAAAAATTTCTTTTTCATAATCGTGAAAAACAGAGGTTGTTTACATCGTTTGGAGGAACTCGGCTGCCTTTTTGCCTTCCGGCGTATTTTTGTAGCGGCTGGATTCTTCCGTCATCTGGAGGAAAATCAGTTTTGCGGCTTCGGCATCGGAAGGATTCACGCCGTCGCTCGGACGCCCAAGCTTATCTTTGAACACGATTCCGGAACGAAGCATGGCTTTCGCAGCAAATTCCGGATATTTTTTCCATGTCAGATAACAGATCCGGTAATCGCCGATTGCGGATTTATAAAGATCTTCCCGCTTGGTACGGTCTTTTTCCTTTTCCGCCTTCATTTCTTTAATCTGACCTAAGTAATAGAGCGATGCCGCCGTCGGGCGTCCGCGCCATTCCTTGATGCTCTTGATGTAATTTAACTCAGCTGTCGCATTTTCAAAACGGTCTGCGATGTTGAGAGAGGAAGCGTCGGCATCCGACATCAAAATGAGTGCCTGTGCACGACCGAGGCGGAGATCCGGTTCCAACATATAGGCAACATTTCCTTCGATTGCCTCGTTGAAAATCTCATACGCTTTTTTGTATTCCTTGCGATCGAGGAGGATTCTTCCTTCACCTTCGAAAGAAAACTCTGCGGACTCGGAGCCTTTGTAGAAATCCAAAACATACTTGAAGAATTCTTCCGCCTTCGCAACGTCCCCGCGATCAAGCAGGTAGGAACCGACCTTGGAAAGAATCATCGGGCTGAGTTCGTCCGGTTTGTGTTGTGCCGCGAGGCTCCGGTAAAGATCGTCGCGCTTGGAGGCGAGGCGGTTGCTTTCCGGCGGATTCCGGCGGGCGTTAAGGAATGCGAGGTTGTCGTAAATAACCGATTCCGCATAGAGTCCGCGGGCGCGGGCGACCAAGGATGCCTGCGAATCCCCGGTGAGGTTCAGCAAGGTCTTCATATCCGCCACAGCCTTTTCCACCGTATATTCATTCGGATCGCGAGGCGGAAGCACCTGCCCTTCTTTCGGAGCAGGATGTTTTTTCACCTTATCCGCGAAGCGGGACGCGAGGTCGTCAATCAACGTTTCCACACCATCCTGGCGCGGGTCGTTGATATTTTTCAAAATCGCATCCGCCATGATCTTACGGGTTTCGTCCTGTGCCTTGGCGATATGCGCAAGTTTTTCCGCCTGTTGCATACCTTGAGCTTCGGAACGCGCTTTACGCACCGTGTAATCAACTTTCTTGAAAAGATAGTTCAATGCCTCCGGCGAGGACGGATCCCAGTTGTAAAGCGTATCGTAAAGATCGAGCAAACGCGCGTAGCCGCCTTCGATCTGAGGAAGTTGCTTATCAAGCTCGTTCAGAGAGAAATACAAAGCGTCCGGATTGTAGCGGGCCGTTTTTGCGGCGAGGATGTAAGCGTCCATACTCGCATCCATGTATTTTTGCTTCTTGCGCAAATCGCTCTGTGTGAACTTCGCGATCTTCTTGTTCCCGAGCCCTTGGCGAATATCCGAACCTTTCACGGCTTCGGCAAGACTCTTGTTCGCATCCCCGAGCAACGTATAAACTTCCGGAAGCTGATAGGCGACGGAATCCGCAATATTAACGGAAACGTCTTCCCGCACTTTCGGAACAGCCAAGGAATTGAGAACGGTTTTATCGTCTACGTCGAAATAATCCTTAATCCAGTTCGTGCAACGGCTGACGACGTCCTGCGTTTGCGGCGGACGAATCCCGTTTTGAACCACGGCAAGGCGGTAACGCGCGTCGGGAATAAACTGCCCTTCCGGATATTTGTCGACATACACTTCAAACGCCGCCTTCGTTTCCGGCAACATCGTCGAGTAGAAGAACAGAAGCGCACGGCGATAAAGCATTTCTTCCACGACCGGAGAGAAGTCCATATTTGACTGATACTTTTCCAAGAATGTATCAATCAGCGAGAGCGTTTTTTGGGACTCCTGAGAAAGTTTCGGCTTGTAACCGGGCTTCCCCATTCCCTTGATGTATTCTTTTTCCTCGTCGTTAAGAATTCCCCACGGGCAACGGGAGAAGTTTGCGGCAATGATGAACCAATCAATTTGGCAATTAACGTCGAGCGGAAGCTTTTCAACGTTTTGCTTCACCCATTGGAGCTGCTCAATAGCGTCCTTGTAATCTCCTTTATCATAAGAAATTTGCCCGAGCAAAAGAGCTACGCGACCGAGTTCGTCGCCCTTTTCTTTTGTATTTTTGTAAGCTTCGATGAATTTTTTACATTCTGCCTGAGCTTCGTCATCGCGCCCCATTGCACGCAAAGTAAGAATGTAATAATACGTTGCCGTGCTAAGCAGCTCGAAATCCTTATGGTTTTGGAGAATGTCGCCAAACGCGACATAGGCTTCCCAAAAACGATCCAGAGAAATCAAGCCTGCTCCAATACGGAAAGAAATGAGGGCATCAAAATCTTTATTCGCATCAAATGCAGTTTTGTATTCTTCGAGTTCGGCAAGTTCTCCTTCCGCCTTGTCAATGCGCTCCTGAGCTTTCTCGTCCGGAGTTTCGCCGCCGGCCTTTTTTGCCTGCGCAACTGCAGCTTTCGCAGATTCAAGTGCCGGACCGAAGCATTTAACCAAAGCGGATTTACGCATCACGCCCTGATAAATCTGAAGTGCCTGGCGGAAAAGCTCTTTCCGACGGGCAAATTCCGCATCGTCTGCTGCCTCGGGATCGATTTCCTGCGCTTGGCTAAAATAATCGTCCCCGACCTCCAAATTCTGCATATTGGAGCGAATCAGGCTGGCGGGATCGAGTTCGCCGCCTTTCCCGGAAATATAAGCATCGACTTTTTCCTTCAACGCATTTGCTTCACCGACGCGCCCAAGCTTGCGATAAATATTGATCAGCTTTTGGCGAGCTTCAATCATTTCCGAAGAATTGATGTTGTTGTTCGTTACGCTGTAAAGCGCCTGTGCACTCGTCGCCAATGCCAGTTTTTCCCAAGATGCCACACCTTCCGGCGGTTTCGTTCCCGCCTTATCTTTCGCCGCGCCTTCGCGTTGAAGAAGGTCTACGCGCGCCAGCATCGCCTTAATCGCAAGCCCCGGATTGGGATTGCGCTCAAGCCATTTCAAAATCACGTCCACCATTACGCGCGCGTCTTCCCAGCGCTCCTGCTGAACATAGCAATTGACAAGCGCAAGGCGAACATCCGTCAACTGCGCATCTTTCGGGTATTTCTCAACAAATGCCTTTAGCTCCGCTTCCGCTTCCGCCCACTTTTTTTGAGCAATAAGACAGGCGGCTATCTGATAATCAAGTGCCGAAACCATCTCGTTGGTTTCAAGCCATTCCTTGTATTTTCCGTTTTTGAGAGCTTTAAACGCCGCAATTGCTTCCGGATATTTCTTTTCATTGGCAAGCTTGTAGGCATTTTCCGCTTCAATTTCGAGCGGAGATTTCTTTTGTTGAGCCGGTGCCGCCTGAGCGAATACGGACGGAGCCGCCACCGGCGTAAGAGCGATAAACACAGCTGCAAGTGCTGCCGTTGCCAATGCGTACGAACGGGATTTTTTAAGCATTTTGGAAA
Organism: Opitutales bacterium; assembly: GCA_017531845.1. Lineage (GTDB taxonomy): Bacteria > Verrucomicrobiota > Verrucomicrobiia > Opitutales > UBA953 > Spyradosoma. The sequence goes on from JAFXKI010000010.1 coordinate 68,414, forward strand.
TCGTTGGGGGAAATTAATGAGGCGACAGAAACGAGTTTTTCTGCTGATTGACGCAAATGAAACAATAAAATTGCCCTCTGGACAATTCTATTTTTGAAAAAAAAAATTAGAGAAGCATTTCGCCCCTCTAATTTTTACTAAATTCGCTTTAAAGAACCTCTATAGATAGGCTTCTCAAAAGAAATGAGAACAGAAGTCGTTAAGAAATGACTCCCCAATATGCCAGAGAAGCCAAAATCATCAGCGCGGAAAAGCCGATCAGCACTATGCGCGCACACGTTCCCGTCGGCAAATACGTTTTCTCCTTGCCGGATTCGTCAGCGGAAAACGCTGCTCGGACCCAGCCGAAATAGTAGTAGATACTAATCACCACACATGCCAGCATCACGGCAATCGAGCCATAGAATCCGGCTTGGAAGAGCACAAACAAAATGCCGAGCTTCGCAATAAACCCGACCGCCGGCGGAATCCCCGCGAGCGAAGCAAGCCCGAAAGCCAGCGTTCCCGCCAAGAGCGGATTATTCTTCGACAAGCCTTCGTAATCGTCGAGACTTTGCAAAGCATCATCCGACTGCGGCATGCGCGTCATCACCGAGAAAATCGGATACACAGTCAAAATGTAAACAAGCAAATACGCGACAACGAGCACGAGCATTAGAACAATCCAATGCGGATCGGACACGTCTCGCGCGACAGCGATCGCGCCCAACAAGCCGAGCATCAGGTAACCGGCGTGCGAAACCCCGGAAAGCCCCAGCAAGCGCTTCACATTGCGTTGCCCGAGAGCCGTTACATTCGCGTAAACGACGGAAATCAGCGTGCACACCAAAAGCACAGGCAAAATCGTGTCCCAAATTCCGCCGAAAACCGACAGTAAAATCGCCATCAGGAAAAAGCCCGTCGCCTTCGATACGGTTGACAGGAAAAACGTAACGTGTGTCGGTGCCCCCTGATAAACATCCGGAATCCAAAATTGCATCGGGAACACCCCAAGCTTAAACATCACACCGGCAAGCACCAAACCGGCGCCGACAATACCGATCAAATTATCCGGATTTTGCAAAAGAAAAGATGCTACCGTGCCGTAGCCGAGCGGATCGGCAAGAGTCGTAGCCGCCGTTCCCGCCATCGCCGCTCCGCCGTAGAGCAAAACAATCCCGAAAAGCATCAAGCCGCCGGAAACGCCGCCGGCAATCAGATATTTCACGCCGGCTTCAAGCGAATACGGACTGTTACGATTTGAGCCGACAAGCGCATAAAGCGAAACCGTCAGCGTTTCGAGCAAAACGAAAAACGCGACGAAATTTGTCGTCTTCAGCAAGAGCGAAGCCGCCGCCGTCGCAATCAAAATCAAGTGCGTCGTCGCCGGAGCCGAAATTTCGGAATTGCTCTCGCGGGAACGCACAATTCCGGAAAGATTAATCGCCAAAAATGCGCACGCAACAAACAGCGGCGTCGAAATCTGCCCGAAAAGCGAATAGCCGAAAATCGTCTTCGGTTCCGCACCCCACGACTGCGGGAACGCCCCGCCGACGAGACAAATCACCAGCGCGATCAACGCGGCATTGATAAATCCGCGCGCCGCACGCTTCGCCCCGCAACATTTGCACGCCACGTCAAAAACCAGCGCAAGAAGTGCCAACACGCCAAGCACGATTTCCGGCAAGCTCATGTAGAGCGTATCCATGCCGGGCTGCCAAGCTTTATAAAATTCAATTACGGAATTCATTAAAAAAATCTCCAGAAAAAAATTCTCGTTATTCGACAGAAATTTTATCGCCGTCCTCAAGCGGAACGTCCTCGACGTCTCCGTTTCTCAGCTCATCCAAGTCCACGGGAATGCGAGCCGTTACGCGAAGCACCACAGCAAAAGTCGCCTCGGAATCTGCCTTAGCCAATTCCAACGCCTTCAGCAGCGTCGCGTCCTCCGCGGACAAAACAAAATCGCCCTCTTCCTCCACGGCTCCGGAAACCGTAACCGTGATGTTTTTTGCAAGAATCAGCTCTTTCCCTTCCCCGCAGCTTTCGCAATTATCGGCGGGAACGGCAGGCAAAACCGGGAGCGGTCCGTCAAGAATGATAACGTCCTCATCTGCCGCTTCCGCTCCACAATTTTCCGCGCAAAATACTTTTGCCGCCGGAGCAAAATCCGCTTTCAGCGTCGCATCGATATTTTTCGTAATCAGCGACGGAACAAATCCGACAACCACCAGCGCCGCGAAAAGAATCAGCGCGGGAAGGCGTTCGGAGACCGTGATGTCGCGCACATTTTCAAAGGCTTCGTCCGAAAGAGCGACTCCGGTATTTTTTCCGTAGAAAATTTTCGCCACGGCACGCAATCCGTAAATTGCAGAAATGACAATGGAAAGCACAATCGCTCCGAGAAGCCAAGCCGGCTGAATATCCGCGAGCGACGTGAAAATCGTGAGCTCTCCCCAAAAGTTCGCAAAGCCCGGCAAACCGATGCTCGCCATCGTCGCCGCAACGAAGAACGCCGCCAACACCGGCGCCTTCGCCGTAAGTCCACCCATTTTCGTCATATCATACGTTCCCGTACGGTCATAAACGGATTGCCCGAGGTGGAACAAAAGCGCGACCGAAAGTCCGTGCGCAAACATCAGCACAACCGCGCCTCCAAGCCCGGCGACATCGCCGCCGGAAATGGCAAACGCTGCAATTCCGAGAAATATCGGTCCCATGTGCATCACGGAGCTGTATGCCACCATTTGCTTCAAGTCCTTCTGCGTCATCGTAATCAAGCCGATGAGCACGATATTTCCGAGGGCAAGCCAAATAATCCAATTTTGCCAATCCGCCAAGCCGAGCGGGAGCGCAAGCGCGCCAAGCTGAATCAACCCGTAGAGACCGAATTTTTTCAAAACTCCCGCATGAAGCATCGAAATCGGAGTCGGAGCCACCGCATATGTATCCGGAGCCCACGAATGGAACGGGAACAACGAAACCAAAATTCCGAAGCCGAAAAGCAGAAGCGCAAAAATCACGGAAACATCACCGTTAAGCACCATGCCGTTTGCAACCGCCTGAGCAATTCCCAGGAAGCTGAATCCGTATTCCCCGGCACCCGCGCCCGCAAAATAAAGCGCAAACAACCCGGCAAGAGAAATCATCGCGCCGAGCGTGAGATAAATCGCCATCGTGATTGCCGTTGTTTTACGACCGTACCCGCCCCAAAGCAGGATCGCGACAAAGGTCGGGATCAGCGCAAATTCGTGGAAAATGTAAAATGAGAAAACATCAATCGCCGAAAACACGCCGAGAACGCCGCCGAACATCACCAGCGTTACCGCATAGTAGAGACCGCGAAGCTCAACATTTTTCGTTGAAAGTGCACGCAAGCCGGCGGCAACGCCGACGACCGCCGCCATCAAAAACAACGGAAGCGAGATGCCGTTCAATCCGAATTGTAACCAAATTCCGAGAGAGGGAACGCCCAGCATTTCGCAGGAAGAATAAAACGCGTAACCGCTAATCTTTTCCGCACACGGGAACGCGCAAAGCAACGCGATGGCAATCAGCGCGGGAACGACAAATCCGACGCCCGCAATCGCCTTCTTAGCACCGCACGGAAGCCATTTTGAAAATGCCAACGCCAGCGCCGCAACCAACGGCGTCGCTACAGCAACTTGCAAGAGAGTGGAAGCACAGCTCATTTTGAAAACCTTCCTCTAAAAATTAAAGAACACCGCAGACAAGTGCCGCCGCAATCACAAGCGCACCGAAAGCGATCCAAAAAACGGGAATGCCGCCGTTGCCGTTTTGAATATAACGGCGGGCAACCGAGCCGAGAATCGCGGGAACGCCGCCGATTACGCCGCGCATCGCCAGCATATTGATCAACGCCGTGTCAAGCATGGCGACAAACATCGCCACCCGTTGCTGAACTTTTTCAATATACCAACCGTAAAATGCATCCATATAGCGATATTCCAACGCCTTATACAAAACAGGCGAGTGCTCCCGCAACTTGTCTTCTCCCGTCGAAGTGCGGTAGAACACCACTGCAAGCCCAAGCCCGACAACCAAAATAACCACGCCGAGAATAAACATCGGAGCCACCAAGCCCGCACTCGCTAGCTTTTCGTGCAAATCGTGATACCCGTGCGCAAAAACGCCCGTCGCCGACGCCGGGAAAAGAGCGTTCATTTTTCCGTCAAGCCACGGAAGTCCCTGCGTTCCCGCAAGGAACCAACCGGCGCCGAGAGAAAAGATAACACCCAAAACAACGAGCGGAAGCGTCATCCACGGCGAAGATTCCTTCGCATGCTCTGCGCCGTGCCCGTGAGCGTTCCCGAGGAAAACCATCGCAAACATGCGCCCCGTGTAAAGCGTCGTTCCGATCGCGGCAATCACCAGCGCCACAAACGCCGGAATATTTCCCGCCAAATACGCGCCGGACAAAATCATGTCCTTCGAATACCAACCCGCAAACCACGGGAACGCGCAAATCGAAAGCCCGGCGACAACAAACGCCGCTGCCGTAATCGGCATTTTTTTCAGCAAACCGCCCATTTTCGTCATATCCTGCTCATGGTGGCAGGCATGAATAACCGAACCGGAGCAAAGGAATAAAGTCGCCTTGAAAAACGCGTGCATCGCCATGTGCAACAACGCGATTTCGGGAAGCCCCAATCCGATAGCCGCCCCCATGAAACCGAGGTGGGAAAGCGTCGAATACGCAAGCGATTTTTTAATATCCGTTTGCCCGAGTGCGCAGAGACCGCCAAGTGCCGCCATGCCCGCACAAAGCCAAAGCATCGTCGTCAGCACCTCCGGCGTAAGCAGGAAGAAAATACGCACCATGAAAAATACGCCCGCCGCAACCATCGTCGCCGCGTGAATGAGCGCGGAAACCGGAGTCGGACCCGCCATCGCGTCCGTCAGCCAAACATGTAAGGGGAACTGAGCGGATTTTCCGAGAAAACCGCACATCAGAAGCAAGCCGATCGACGTGAACGTCATTTCGCCGCTTTTAATCAGCTCGCCAAGCTCGGCAAAGTTGGTCGTTCCGTATTGTTTGTAGCAAAGAATAATCCCGACAAGAAACCCGAGGTCGCCGACGCGATTTGCGATAAAAGCTTTTTTCGACGCCATCGCCGCATAATCCGTATCGTAATAATGCGCGATCAGCATATAGGAACTGAAACCGACAAGTTCCCAGAAAATAAACGTCATGAAAAGATTGTTCGCGAGAATAATGCCCAAAATCGAAAACATGAACACGCTCAAGCCCGCGAAAAAACGCCCGCGAGCCTTGTCGTCATCCATATAACCGACGGAAAAAACATGAATCCAAAACGCGACAAACGTTACGACGAAAAGCATCGCCGCGCCGTTTTTGTCAATCGAAAGCCCGATGGTTTCAAGCTCGGTAAAGCCGCCGAGCGCAAAACCCGGAAGCGTCGCGCTCGCCGTCGGATTCGCCGGGTCCAACCCAAGCAAAAGTGCCAACGACGCAAACAAAATCACGCCCGCCGCCGTCACCGAAATCGCCGGAGCGACCACGCGGGAACGCCGAAAGAAAAACGCGGAAACAACAGCCGCCACCAGCGGTGTCAACAAAATCACGCGAAGTAAGGTTTCGTTATCCATGTTGAGAGAAAATTTAGTTTTTCAGGGAGCGCAAATCGTCAAGTGCCACCGTTTTACGCTTGCGGAAAAGAGAAACGATGAGCGCGAGCCCGACCGCCACTTCCGCCGCAGCAATCGTGATAATAAAGAAGCAGAATACCGCCCCGTCCATCAAATTACAGAACTTGGAAAACGCGACCAACGCAAGCATCGCCGCCGTCAGCATCATTTCCAGCGACATATAAACGACGAGAATATTGCGGCGCACCACCGCCCCGGTCAACCCGATGCCGAAGAGCAAGCCGGCAAGAATGAGAAAATGAGATAACGTCATTGTTTGTCTCCCGAAAAAAAATTATTTGTTTTTGCACGCGCACCCGCAAGATTCGGCGTTCCCGCGGCGCCGCGAATGCAACATAAACACGGCAACCATCGCCGCAAGAAGCAGCAATGCCGAAGCTTCCACGAGCACGACATATTTTGTAAACAGCGGCCAGCCGAACGCCGTCGCCTCATTGGAATACGCCAATGCAGGTGAAATATCCGAAACCGTTCCCGCGTCAATCGCAGACACCGCTCCGGAAAAACCGAACAGCCAAACCGTTCCCGCCGCACAAAGAGCAAAGAAAACCACTCCGCCGAGTGCCGAGCCGAACCACCCGCGCTTCAACGCGGGAACATCCGGATCCATCAGCATAATGACGAAAAGGAAAAGCACAATCACCGCTCCCGCATAAACCATTATCAGCAACGTCGCCAAAAAGGGAGCATCCAGCAGAAACAAGTTAGCCGCCACGCCGACAATCGTAACAATCATCGCAACGACGCTGTTCACGGGCTTGCGGTTTAACACAACCAACAACGCACTTACCAAAGTCAGTGTAGCAAAAAGGTAGAACAAAGTATCAACCATAAGTTCCTCAACTGTAAACCTTTCACAAGACAAGAGAAAGCAAAAAAGCGTTTAAAAAAACGACGGAAAAACAGGCATCCCGCCTGTTTTTATCGGAGACGCGGATTTCGTCCGCTCGCAACACATACATGATGTTAACGGGAAAACTTCTCACCGCAGAGCGTTCCCGTGCAAAAAGAAGAAACCGCAAATCAACACGAATTTTCACAAATGCTTTCAACTCAAAAAAAATCCTGCGCTAAGACGCTAAGTTTTTAAAAGTTTTTTTTATATAAAACTTCGCGGCTTACTCGAAAAAAACGTTCCCGCAACCGAAGCCGCGGGAACGCGATAAACCATAATTACTAATTCCCCCGCCTAAGGCAGGGAAAGTCTTGACTCCTCCACCACGCCTTCGGCGCGGTCCCCCTCCCCTTACCAAGGGGAGGAGCTTCTGATTTCCTTTTTTTTTAGATTTTTAAAAAGCTCTCCCTCTTGCTAAGAGGGAGGGGACCATGCGAAGCATGGTGAGGGTGTTCTTTAGCGACGGCGGCGACGCGATGCCACGAGTGCGAGCGCACCGACTCCCGCCAACAAACCGAACGCCGAAGGCTCAGGAACCACGTAGGCGGAATTTAAGACGGAGCCCATCACGGTGTCGGCATTTCCGCCATTCATGTTCCCGTTATAGTTTACCGTTTCAAGTGCTTCGGTTCCGACGATGAGATACTTCTCTTGAGTGCTATCCCATGTCGCTGCATAGAGCGAGACTGTTTGATTGCTATCTCCTCCGACGTTTTCAATTACATAAGATTTACCAAGAGACAAAGACGTAGTAAACGTCGCTCCGCGCCCCCCTATGAATGTCGTGGCTTCTGTGATCTTCGCGACATCTGCGCTTTCACCAACGTTCGCCATCGCCCCGTCTCCGACATATAACCGGATGTCGTCGTCCGCGTGGTAAGTCAAAGTAAAGCCGTTAGAATTAAAATTCGCGGCAGAATATGTACCCCAGTAAAGAGCGAGCACATCTGTTGTATCACTGGGGGATAGCGTTCCCGGGTTAATCGTAAATCCGAACGAAAAATCCCCGCCCCAGAAGTTGCCTCCGGGCGAAATATTAAGGTCGTTCGGTGCCTCCGCGTTAGCGCAGGCGGTTCCAGCGGCGAGTAACGCCGCGAGCGTTATGTATTTTTTCATGATTTAGATTTGGTTATAGTGTTAAGAAAAAAATCGGAGCGGACAAATGCGTCCATACTTGCCCAATTTCTGACGCCGATTCTCGCAAAAAAAAAAAGAGCCTGTCAATCACGTTTTGAAAAAAAAAAATCTGCCAATTTCACCAATTACACAAAAAATTTCGCGCGAAGACGCTAAGGCGCAAAGTTTTTTTAGACGCTTTGCGGCTTCGCGCGAAAAAAAACCGTTCCCGCGACCGAAGCTACGGGAACGCGCGTTTCATAAGAAATTTCGCACAAAAAAAAGCGGGAGAAACGACAAAAGTCGCATCTCCCGCAAGCTTGGGAAAATTCCTAACGGAACATAACGACGGGAACGAGGCAGCGGCGAACAAGTTCCGAAGTGGTGCTTCCGATAATGAATTGGCGGATGCGCGAATGCCCGTAAGCACCCATGAGCAAGGCGGTTACGGCATTTTCGATGACATATTTTTCGATAGATTCGCCCGGTGCACCGGAAAGCACTTGGCAAATCGGTTTCTTGTCCGTGCCTTGGAAAATGGATTCCGCCTCGATAAGCAATTGGGAGGCTTCCGCTTCCGCGCCGGGTTTCCCGACGGTTACCACGTGGATTTCGCACTTCGGGAACGCTTTCGTATTCGCCAACCAATTGAGCGCGCGCGTCGCCGAGGGGCTTCCGTCGTAAGCGAGCAGAATTTTTTTCTGTTCGATAAATTTGCGATTAGCGACAAAGCAGGGACGGCGCGAAGCGCGAATTACGCGTTCCATGTTCGAGCCGAGATGTCCTTTTGCCAAATTCGCGTTCTCGCCGCGTTTGCCCAAAATGATGAAATCGATGTTTTTCTTTTGATTTTCAAATTCATCGATACAATCCACGAGCAAGCCGGAGCGGTGTTCAAATTCCACGTTATCGGGAATTCCGGCTTCGGCGAAAAGTTTTTTCACGTAATCGCAAATCGCTTTTGCCTTGCTGTTTTCGATTTCCTTTAACTGCGCCGTCAAACCGAGATACGGCTGTGCTCCGAGCGTGCCCCCGAAATCCGCAATTAGCGGCGTTTCATATTGCCAAAGCTCGGAAACGTAGAGAACGGTAACGGGAACGTCGAGCTCCTTGGATAGCCAAACGGCATATTTCGAGCAGATTTGTCCGTAGCTGGAACCGTCGACACAAGCTAGAATTCTTCTCATTAGGGGAAACCTTTCGTTTTGGGATTTAGGGGTGGGGTGTTGTTCGTTCTACAACTCTGAATTATACAAAAAAAGCGCACACAGAAAAGAAAAAACGCTCAAGAAAGTAGCAAAAAAAATGGTGTTCCCGTCTGTTTTCACCCGGAAACGCGAATTACACCTATAAGCCGTTTTTCTTGTTTTTTGCCGCGACTCGCGTATCATCTCGAATTTTCCTTAACACGAAAATGAAAGCTTTTTTTAAACAAATCGTTGCGAGTTTTTTCGGTTCCTGCTTCTCGGTTCTCGCACTCGGAATTTTTGTCGTTATCGGTTTTTTCGGTGCCGTCGGCACAGTAATAATGTCGTTTCAGGCGACGACGACCGGGGAAAAGCCCGTTGATTTCCCGAGCGAGGGCTCCGTTCTCGTCATTGATCTCTCGCGCGGATTTTCCGATGCGCCCACATTTTCCCCTGCCAATAATTTCGGTGTTTTCTCAAACGTAAAAGGTGCTTACGGGCTTCTCGACACGCTTCGCGCCTTGGAAGCGGCGCGTTTCGACGAATCCGTCAGCGGGATTCTGCTACTCGGCGGGAACGTTTCCGGCGCGCATGGCTTCGCCTCGGTGATGGAACTTCGCGATGCACTCATACATTTTCGTAGCGAAAGCCAAAAACCCGTTTTCGCCTATTTGCCGACGCCCGGCTACAAGGATTACTTGCTCGCAACGGCGGCAGACGAAATTTGGATTCACCCGCTCGCCGAGCTTCCGCTTACCGGATTGAGCTCCACCGGACTTTATTTCAAAAATGCGCTCGAAAATCTCGGCGTCGGCGTTCAAATCACGCGCGTCGGGACTCATAAATCCGCCGTTGAACCGCTGATTTCGGACAAAATGAGCCCGGAAGACCGCGAACAGCGTTCCCGCATCACGGGTGATCTTTGGAAGCTGACTTTGCTGAACATTTTCTCCGCGCGTAGCGGGAAAGCGGAATCCGACGAAGCGAAAAACCTGCTCGCGCAACACTTCTCCGTAGCTGTTGAAGCCGAAGGCTACGTTCCCGCGCAAGCCGCTCTGGAGAAAAAATTTGTCGATGCCGTTTACTATGAAGACGAAATGCTGGAACGCTTGAAAACGCACACCGGCACGAACGAGCAAACGCATTCATTTCACCAAATCGCGCTTGATGATTACCTGCGCGCAAGCGGAATCTCCGTGGAGCCGCCGCTGGTATCCGCCGCATTCCCGTTGCCGGAGCCCGATGCCACCGTAGCGGTTCCGCAGAGCATTGCCGTCGTTTGCGCGGAAGGAGAAATTGTGGACGGCTACGGTGCGGTCAACGAAGTCGGCGGCGCATGGTTCTCGCGAGCGTTGCGCGAACTGCGCAATGATGATTCCGTAAAAGCCGTTGTTTTGCGCATCAACAGCCCGGGCGGGTCGGTTTTTGCGAGCGAGCAAATACGCCGGGAAGCAGAGCTGCTGGCGAAAGAAAAAACGCTCGTCGTTTCGATGGGCGATGTTGCGGCAAGCGGCGGCTACTGGATTTCCACTCCGGCGAAAAGAGTTTTTGCCGATCCCGCGACGATTACCGGCTCCATCGGCGTTTTCGGTGTGCTTTTTAATTTTGAAAATCTCGGGAAAAAAATCGGCATTACGTCCGAGGCGGTGCTGACGGCTCCTTTCGCGGAATTAAATTCCGCGCGACGTCCGAAAACACCGGAAGAAATGGCGGTTTTCCAAAAATCGACGGATCGGATTTATGCCGATTTTCTCAATCTCGTCGCAAAAGCTCGCGGAATTTCCGTGCAGGAAGCGGACGCACTCGGGCAGGGGCAAGTTTGGAGCGGCATTTCCGCAGCAGAAACAAAGCTGGTCGATGAACTCGGCGGGCTTGCCGCAGCAATCGCGTTTGCGAAAAAAGATGCCGGGCTTGATGACGATATCGAAATCATTTCCGTTCCCGGCGAAGTTCACCGCTTTCAGGAATTGCTTGACCGTTTCAGCGACGCGCCGATTCCCGTCGCAAACGCGGGAACGCAACACGCGCTCGCAGGCAACCATCCGGCACTTCGTTCCGTTTTGAGAAATCTGGAACGCGTCGCGCAACGCCTGCGCGCATTTAACGATCCCAACGGGCTTTACGCAAGAATGCCTTTCGATGTCGAGGCAAAGTAAAACCCTAAGAGCTGAAAATCAGGAAAAATGAATCGCGCCCAACAACTGATTGCCGCAACGCGGGAACTTTCCGCCGCCGTCGGTTCGCTAAAATTTTCCGATCCCGTCGCCTACGTTTACAATCCGTTGGATTACGCACGCGAAATGCACGAGCTTTTTCTGAGCCGTTACGGGAACGGACTCAAGCGCGTTGTTTTTCTCGGAATGAATCCGGGACCGTTCGGAATGGCACAGACCGGAATTCCCTTCGGAGAAATCGACGCCGTGCAAAATTGGCTGAAAATTTTCGGTCTTGTCGGGAAGCCGCCGAAAGAACATCCCGCCAAGCCCGTGGACGGCTTCGGCTGCCCGCGTTCGGAAGTCAGCGGACGCCGGCTCTGGGGGCTTTTCCGGGAACGCTTCGGCGCGCCGGAAAACTTTTTTGAAAACCATTTTGTAACCAATTTTTGTCCGCTTCTTTTTGTTGCCGGAAACGAGCGCGGAAAAAATCTGACACCGGAAGATCTCGTTCCCGCCGAGCGCGATGCCGTAAACGCGCCCTGCGATCTTTTCCTGAGGAGACTGGCAGAAATTCTGGAGCCGGAATGGCTCGTCGGTGTCGGCAATTTTGCGGAAACGGCGGCGAAGCGTGCGCTCGCGGGAACGTCCGTCAAATTTACGCGCATCATTCACCCGTCGCCCGCGAGTCCCGCCGCGAACAAAGATTGGGCAGGCAAAGCAACTTCCAAGCTTGTTGAAGACGGTATTTGGGAGTAGATTTTTCCTGCAGTTACACTTTTTTTTCTAACTATTCATAAAAATATCGCTATGGAAAAAACCAAACAAAACCTTATCGCCGGCATTATCGGCGAATCCACCGCCGGAGCCACCTACGCCGCATTTGCCGCGCAAGCTGCACGCGAAGGCTATCCGGAAATTCAAAAAATGTTTGAAGCCACCTCGAAGGCGGAAAGCATCCACGCCGCCAATCACGCACGCGTGCTCAAAAAACTCGGCGGAGAGCTTCCGAAATTCAAAATCGAAATCGAAGTCGGCACGACTCTCGAAAATCTCGCACACGCGAAAGCCGGCGAAGTTTACGAGTTTTCAGAAATGTATCCGGCATTCTTGAAAGACGCGAAAGAAGAAGACGTGAAGGCGGCGATTGTTACGTTCACGCAAGCCCTCGAAGTGGAAAAAGTTCACGCCGAGCTCTATCAGGCGGCAATTGACGCCGTCAATGCGGGAACGGTTTCTTCGCTTCCGAAAAAATATCTCGTTTGCCCGGTTTGCGGCGACACCGTCGCGGAAGCCAATCTTCCGGCAAAATGCCCGTATTGCGGAGTCCCCGGCACAAAGTATCTGCCGCTCTAAAGATTTCGGCTTCTAACAAAAAAATTAAGGACTTTAAGCTCTTTGACGAACTTAAAGTCCTTAATTTTTTTGCGGGAACGCAACGTAAAAAATCAGCGGATCGCCGCCTTAAGTTCGGCGACTTTGTTTAGCTGCTCCCAAGGCAAATCCGCCTTGGTAAAATGCCCGTATTGCACGGTGCGTGCATAAATCGGACGCAACAACCCGAGCCGACTCACAATCTCCGCCGGCTTGAACGAAAATACCTTTTTGACAGCGGAGATAATTTTTTCATCCGACACCGTTCCCGTCCCGAAAGTATCAACGTGAATACTCGTCGGCTCCGGTTCGCCGATAGCGTAAGCGACCTGAAGCTCGCAACGTTTCGCCAAGCCCGCCGCCACAATATTTTTTGCGACCCAGCGGCACATGTAAGCTCCGGATCGATCCACCTTCGACGGATCCTTTCCGGAAAATGCGCCACCGCCATGGCGACCGACTCCGCCGTAAGTATCCACGATAATTTTGCGCCCCGTCAGCCCGGCATCGCCATTCGGACCGCCGATAACGAATTTTCCCGTCGGATTGATGAAAAATTTTGTTTCGGATGAAATAAATTCCGGCGGCAAAACCGAGCGAATCAACGCTTCTCCGAATTTTACGATTTTCGCGTGTTCAACATCTTCCGTGTGTTGAGTCGAGAGCACCACGTTTTCGATCGCGGCGGGAACGCCGTTTTCGTAGCGCACGGCGACTTGTGATTTGCAATCCGGGCGCAACCAACGCGCAGCAGGCTCTGCGGGATTTTTGCGGATTTCTTCCAGCTTTTTCAAAATACGGTGCGCAAACATTACAGGTGCCGGCATGAATTCCGGGGTTTCGTCCGTCGCATAGCCAAACATAATTCCCTGGTCGCCTGCGCCCTGCTCCGCCGTGCTTTTCCCGGCGGCGGCGGCAGCATCCACGCCCTGCGCAATATCCGGCGACTGTTGTCCGAGCAAATTCAGAATACGAACCGTTCCTGCGTGGAAAACTGCATCGTCGCGTTCATCCACATAGCCGATCCGGCGGATGGCGTCGCGCACGATTTTTTCCGCATCAAAATTCGCGGATGTCGTAATTTCTCCGGCGAGCACAACGTTCCCGTCCTTCACAAGCGTTTCACACGCGACACGCGATTGCGGATCCTGAGCCAAACAGGCATCGAGGATGCAATCCGAAATGAAGTCCGCAACTTTGTCGGGATGCCCCGCTCCGACGGATTCCGAAGAAAATGTGAACGTTTCCATAGATCGAAAAATCTAAAAAAAGGACAGGGATTCTCTAAAAACCGCTCCTCTTTGGCAAGGGGGAACTTTTTAGAAAAAAAAACGAAATCGCGATCACTCCGCCGATTTTCCGGAGCGGTCCCTAAGCCGTGGCACGCAGGCAAGAAGTGCTTTCGTGTAAGAATGCTGCGGATTTTTTATAAGCTCTGCCGCGCCGCCTTCCTCCACCTTTTCTCCGCGAAAAAGCACGACCGCGCGATCGGCAATTTGTGCGACAATACCGAAGTTGTGCGTAATCAGCAAAACGCTCATTTTGAAGCGTTCCCGCAAAGAAACTAACAAGTCCGTAATCTGTTTCTGGATTGTAACATCGAGCGCGGTTGTGGGTTCGTCCGCCACCAAAATTTTCGGTTCGCAAGCGAGAGCCATCGCAATCATCGCGCGCTGTTGCATTCCGCCGGAAAACTGGTGCGGGAACGCATCCGCCAAATCCGGCTTAATGCCGACTGCCGACAAAACTTCCCGCACGCGTTCCCGCCGCGCACGTGTCGTTTTCAGCGCGGGAACGTGGAAGCGCAACGCCTCTTCTATTTGCCACCCGATAGGATAAACCGGATTGAGAGAGCTCATCGGATCCTGAAAAATGTAAGCGATTTCCCGTCCGCGAATTTTTCTCAATTCCCGCTCCGGCAACCCGAGAATTTCGCGCCCTCCGAGTTTCACGCTACCGCGCACCCGGCAAAGAGGTTCACCCGGCAGCAAACCGACTAAGGACTGCGAAGTCACGGATTTTCCGCTCCCGCTCTCACCGACAACAGCGAGAATTTCACCGCGTTTTAAATCAAAAGAAACGTCTTTGACCGCCCGCAACACGTTCCCGCGCGAGCAAAAATCAACGCATAAATCTCTGATTTCCAAAATCGGACCCATCGCAAAAATCTTTATGCTTTCTTCAGCGAAATTCAAATTCGAAAAAAAATTCGAACTTCGCGAGAGCCGCCTGCCTCTGCAAGAAAAAGCCGGGAGATTAAAAAAATCAGCCTTTCGCCGTTGCAAGTTTTTCCAATTCGTCGAAATCGATTTCCGGCGGTTTTTTCAGCGGAACACGTTCCAGCGACGTTCGCGTAGACGCGTTCCCGTTAAAGAATCCGCAATTTGCCAACACGAAAATGCGGTTTTCGTCGGCAACTCCGCCCGCGTAGTCAACGCGCACGCCGGCACTCCCGGTCGCATCGCAGGAAAACACGGCGCGATTGAGTTCGTGCCAGTTTCCGCTCGTATCGCGAAGCCATTGGTTTGAATATCCGCAACAGCGTATCAGCCAGCCCTTTTCAGGGTTGAAATTTTCCAAAAACGAGTTCGGTGTTTTGAGCCAGGTTTGTGTTTTGGGGCGACGGAACGTGGCGATCAATGTCCATTTTTGTTCTTCAGGAGCAAAGAAAAATCCCGAGTATTCGGACGTGCCGTCGTCGCAGGGGCGCACGCGCACGAGAAACTTATAGGGCGTTCCCGCACGCCACGGAAACCGGAGAAAGCTTTGCCCGCCGTTTCCTTCCGCACCGAAAGATCCCGCACGCACATTTTCGCCCTTTTTCTTCAGAAGCACGCGGTCTTCCTCCGGAACGTCGCCCGGGTGGTCAGAATCATGCGGGCTCCACACGGAAAAAAGCACCCGCCGCTCTTTTTCAGAATTTACCTGTGCGCCGAAATATCCTTCTCCGAATCCGCAAACCATGTAAAACGAACCGACAGGGTCCATTCCTTCCGGCACATACATTTCGTTGTAAAAATACTCCGCAGTAATGCCTTTCGGCTGCCAGTAGCTGAGGTGGACGGACGGACCGCGGCGGCCCCAATACGGAGAAAAATCGTGCACAAAGTTCATCTCGCTTACTTCCACGCCTTCGAGTTCGAGTGTAGAAATTTCACCGAAATTTTCTCCCTCTTCCGAAACGGCACGAATATCCGCGCGCTGATAGCCGGCTTTATCAAAATTCACCGTCCCGACGGGAACGCGTTCAAAATCCTCGGAATTGACCGAAACGTTAAACTTTTTTTCACCGACGGAGACTTCATATTTGGCGTTCCCGCGCGCTTTCAAAAAGAGCTTTACTCCCTCTTTCGGTTTTTTCAGCGAGAAAAACACACTGACAACAGCGTCCGCATTTTTCCATTCGTGAACCCCGGTTTTCCCGATTTTTGCCCCGGCAAAACCGTCGGTAATATACGCATTCCCGTCCAACCCGACCTCTACGGACGCGCCCTGCGAAGCGATCGCGCCAAGGAAAAATGCGCCCATCGCAGGCAAAACGAGATTTCGAAAAAATTTGTTTTTCATAAGATGTAAACAGGTGGGGTTATTTCGGAAAAAGAAACGCCTTCGGAGTGCAAATGTTTCAAAAAAAACAGCGGGAAGAAAGATGTGCGTTCCCGCGCCTCGAGGCAAAACAAAATTAAAGAAAGCTCTATTGAAAAATAGAGCTTCCGAGAGAAAGAAGAGCGAAGACCTAAAAAGCCGGTCGCCCCGGACTCAGCCTTTTAGAACGAAATTTGGAGCATGGAGCGAAATGCGCCGGAGTCGTCCGCGTGCGCACCTTTACCGAAGTAATGCCCGTATTCGTAGCCGGCGGCAAGTTTAACGTGCTTGTTGAAATAATAATTAGCACCGAGAAAATACGTTGTCGCGTTGTTGTGCCCGTCCGTGGCGGGAACGCGATTCTGCGTATTCGCACTCACGATTCCGGAATCCGTGTTCAGGTAAGTGAAGCGAACGGCGGGCTCCAAACCGCATTCAAAGCGATACGCCGCCGTAAGGTTGATGCCGTAAACGGAATGAACTTTTGACCCGCTGTCGCCATTGAGATAGAAAAAGTCCGCAATTCCCGTAAAGCCGCCGCAGGTGTATTGAATATAGGGCTCTATTCCGTAAACCGTTCCCGCGTTGGTCAATTCGTCTTTGGAAACACCGGGAAGAGCCCCGTCATCGCCGAAATTCACGACGCCGTTCACGCCGAAATACAGCGCGGAATCCTTCGCGAGTTTCAGGTTGTAGCCCGCGTAGCCGGTTACGGCAAGGTCGTTGGATTTTGCGTCGTAGTCTTTCGCCACGGCATTGGTCAAAGACGCTCCGTAATCAAAATTTTTACCGGCTTTCCCTTCCCAAAATACGCCGATGTGGTAGCTGGAAAGCCCGCGCACGTAGTTGTTTCCGGTTACAAAATTAGAGTTCAGGGAACGCTCAATGCAAAGAAACTTTGAAGAAGGCGAATACTCTTCGAGCAGAAAATGCGTTTTCTTGTGTCCGACGAGTAGCGTTCCCGCATCAAATTTTCGGGAAATCGTCGCCGTATCGATGTAGTCGGAATAACCGTCGCCGCCGTTTGCGCCGCTGTCGATTTCGTAAACAAGCCTTGCGCTCCAGTTTTCGCCGACATCCGCCGTAACGCCGATATTGGAGCGGCGAATCGAAAATCCGTTTTGGTCGGACGCGCTCCCGCTCGCCTGCGAGGCGACAAATTGCGCCTGGACGAGCCCGGTAATTTTGATTTTCACGTCCTCCGCCGTCGGAATTTCCGGAAGCTCAATAACGATTTTTTTTCCGCCGGAAGCCGCGGGCGCAGCGGGAACGTTTTCCTGTGCAAACGCGCCAAGCGGAGCCAGGGCAAGCGCGCTGAGAGAGAGAAATGTATTTTTCGAAATAATCATAAAAAAGTAAGTAAAGTGTTAAAATCGAGTGCCTTTTATTTTAGCGAACAAAAATAAAAACGCACGGGAAAAACATTGTTGTGCGAAGCGGCGGGAACGCGGCTCCAAACCGCAGATTCCGTTATTGTTTACGGCGGGAACGCAATACGTAACCGGAAAACCCCAACCGCCGCCGGAGAATATTTTTACAGATGATTTCATTTGTTTTTGTTGATTGTGTTTTCGAATTTCGTGAAGAAGAAAAAAATTTTAGGGCAAAAAAAAGAGGCACGCGTATCTCGTGCCTCTAAAAAATCGAATCGTTTTTATTTGTCATACGCGACAAAGCGTTGCCGAGGCGAGAGTCTTTGCTTCACGCATCGGCATCATCATTTTCGCAGCAGCGAGTAAAACGGCTTTGTTGTTCATAAAAAAGTTAATTTGCCCCAAATTAGTAGATTTAATTTCCGCGTCAACAAAAAATCGCGGATAAAATTCCGCGACCCTCCCGGAAGAATGCTCGCTTACTCGTCGGAATGCGTCCCGTAGCGGGCATCGCGAGCCGCGTCTTCAGCTGCAATTTCGTCGAGGCGATTGAGCAACGAAACGCCCTGCTCCGCGCCAAGATCTTCGATAAAACGGTACGCCGGCGTGTATTTTAAAATTACCCGCTTGGCAACCTCCATGCGCAGAGTTTTGGTTACGCGTTCCAGCAAACGGCGCGCGGCGGCTTTTTCCTCGTGTCCGCCAAGCACGGCGTAATAAATGCGAGCATCGCGCAAATCCGGAGAAATATCCACGGCGGTAATCGTGATGCGCACGCTTTCGCTACGCCAGCGATTGTGAAGTTGGTCGCTGATTTCGTGGCGAAGCAATTCATTGATGCGTGTCGTTCGCTGAGACATTTTCGTTTTTTATGTAAAAATTTAAGTCTGAAAAACCGGAAGCGGAAAAGCGAAGAAATCCGGGCAGCGCGTTTTCAACTATTGGTGTCCGGAGAATCTTTTCAATTTCCCTTCACACCGAAGCATTCGAGCAGGCGCGCAAGCTCGTCGTTCCCGCGATATTCAATCAGAATTTTCCCGGATTTTTTTCCGTGTTTGACCAAAACTTTCGTATGGAAAAATGAGCACAACGTTTTTTCGATACGGAAAATTTCCTCGGAGATCTGGCGAATCACCGGTTCGTTATTCGTCGGCGTTCCCGTGAATTTGCCTTCCTTCATACGTTTTGCCAAATCTTCCGCCACGCGCACACTGCACTGCGTTTCTACAAAACGGCGAGCGAGTACAAGTTGCTGTGCCTTGTCTTCAATCCCGAGCAAAACTTTCGCGTGCCCGACAGAAAGCATTCCCGTCGCGATAAAGCCCTGGATTTCCGGCTCCAGCGAAAGCAGGCGCAGCATATTGGCGATGGACGAACGGGCTTTGCCGACGCGCTCGGAAACCGCTTCCTGCGTAAGATTGAAATCCCGCATCAGGCTTCCGAGTCCGAGAGCTTCTTCAATAGGATTTAAATCGGCGCGTTGCAAATTTTCGATAAGAGTCATCGCTGCGCTCGAAGCATCGCTCGCTTTGACGACGCGCGCCGGAATCATTTTCAACTTCAAAATTTGGAACGCACGCCAACGGCGTTCGCCGGCGATCAGCTCAAATTGCCCGTCGGCAATTTCACGCACGACGATAGGTTGCAAAAGCCCCTCCGCGCGAATGGAATCTGCGAGTTCGCGCAATGCCGCATCATCAAAAGTTTTGCGTGACTGATGCGGGGCAGGAACAATCGCCGTAACGGAAATCTCGCGAAACGGAAGCGGGCTCGGCGCGGGAACGGAAGCCGGTGCTTTCTGCGGAGCCGGCGCGGGAACGCTTTCCGGCGTTTTCTTCTCCGGCTCGGATTGCTGATTCGAAGTTTTTACTGTCGGCTTCGTCGGCGCTTTAATCGGCACGGCGGTCGCTTTTTTCTCAATCGGAAGAGTCGGCTTTTTCGCCGAAACGGGAACGTTTTTCCCCTTGCGATTAAACGAGGCTGTTTTTGCCTGCGCCACCATCGAATTAGAAATCAAAGAACCGAGTCCGCGACCCAGTCCGCTGTTTTTTTTCTGCTGTGCCATCTTTTTAAATTAAAGGAAATCAATTTTTTTGCGGAACAAAAAGAACCTGCCCGGGGAAAATTTTGTTCGGGTCCAAGCCCGGATTCGCGTAGAGAATCCAGCTCTGTTTCGACTTGTTTTTGGAAATAATTTTTCCGAGAGTGTCTCCGGACTTTACCGTGTATTCGATTCCGCTTTCGGGAAAATCCTTCGGCTTGGAAACAGGTTCCGCATTCGACGTTCCCGCCGAGACGGCGTTTACGCTACGCGATAAATCCGCCAACGCGCGATTCACTTCCTTGCCGAGCGTCTTAATTTTTTCGTCCGTTTCCGCCGTAATTTCACGTCGCTGAACCGCACTCGCCTCCCGCATTTCCGCGCGCAACGAAGCGACTTTTGCCGAAATATCATCTGCCGGATTCACTTTTTTTTCCGCAATTTGCAGAAGCCTCGCATTTTCCGCACGCAATTCCTCCAGCTCCGTCCGCAGGCGCGCGACCTCGCTTCGGAGTGCCGCAACATCTTCGAGCAATCCGGCAAGTTTTGCCTGAGAAATCTGTTGGGAATACGCAGGTCCGGAAAAAACAGCAAAAATTAACGCCGCAAGAAAGAAAAATTTTGTCTTAAAAATCATCGCTTTTCCGGAGATTCTCCGAAAAACTCGGCATATTGTCAAAAAGGAAGAATCTGAAATTTACAATTAGGGACAGGAAACCGGAGGCGCAGCGCATCTTCGCGGTACGGCGCCCGCCGGTTACGTTTTTTGTCCCTGACTCTAAACGTCACCGTCTATTCCAAGCCAAGCACGGCATCCATACCGTAAATCGCCGGAGCTTTACCCACAACCCAACTCGCCGCGTGAACGGCTCCATTGGCAAAAATAGCACGCGATTCCGCCTTGTGCGTGAGCTCCACGCGCTCACCTTCGCCTGCAAAAATTACCGTGTGGTCGCCGACAACGCTCCCGCCGCGCAATGCATGCACGCCGATTTCTCCGCGGGAACGTTCCCCTACCAAGCCGGAACGCCCGTGCCGCTCCGCTGATTTGTCCGCACCGCGTGCCGCCTCAACAACCGCGAGCAATTTTTCCGCCGTTCCCGAAGGCGCATCTTTTTTGTGCCGATGATGCATTTCGACAACTTCAATTTCAAAAGACGAATCGAGGAGCTTCGCAGCTTTGCCGACAAGCCAGTTGAGCACATTTACGCCGACGGAATAGTTCCCCGCCCAGACAATCGGGATTTTTTTCGCCGCCGCTTCAATGCGGGAACGTTCTTCCGCCGTATGCCCGGTAGTCCCGATAACGAGGGGTTTTCCGGCATCCGCACAAGCTTCCGCCAGTGCCGGCGTTACTTCATGAAAAGAAAAATCAACGGCAACATCACACGCCGCGACGGCTTCCGGCGTGAACGTTTCACCGATATCACACTTCGAGACAATTTCCGCGCCCGCGCTCTGCGCAGCAACGATTATCGCTTGCCCCATGCGTCCCTTGTATCCGTTTAATAAAATTTTCATAGGCTCTTTTTAATCACGAAACGAAAAGAAAGAAAAATAAAAAGAGAAAAACACTGCGCAAACGGAATAAAAAATCCGCACCTCCAACAAGGGAAAAACACGGCTATTTATACAGGTGTAACGAAAGTCTAAAACCTCTTCCCTAAAAACGCCCTTTTCACCTGTTTTTGCCCCGTTCCGCACAATTTACAGCAAATACAAAAAAAAAAGCCCGCAAACCCTTTATTTATCAGGTCCGCAGGCAACTTTATAGTGGCGGAGAGAGGGGGATTCGAACCCCCGGTAGGTTATGACACCTACGACGATTTAGCAAACCGCTGCCTTCAGCCACTCAGCCATCTCTCCTATAAAAACTGGTGCGGCTAACCAGATTCGAACTGGTGTCACCACTTTGGAAGAGTGGGGTCCTACCACTGAACGATAGCCGCACAAAAAAAGGAAATGGTGGGAGTAGCAGAAGTCGAATCTGCGACCTTTTGCGTGTCATGCAAACGCTCTAACCAACTGAGCTATACCCCCGTAAAAGAAGTAAGAGTAAGTATCTTACTTTTACGCGCCATTGGCAAGCTTTTTTTTTTCTAATTCTCTTTTTTTATTTCAAGAGCCAGATCTGATTGCTTTGCGAAACAAGCTCGGCATCCCTGAAACGCACCCAGTGCTCCTTCGCAAAATCGCCCCATGAGTTAGACACGCACAATTCTTTTGTTTTCATGTTATACCCGATTATCAAGCACACATGAGCCGATTTGCGAGCCTCCTCCGGAGAAAATTCCAAATCCTCCATTGCGCTTAGCCGTTTTGCCCAGGCGGGAGCGCCGACGGCAGCCGTTCTTTCCGACGTCTGCCCCGTCATTCGATCTTCGTATTCCGGCGTGCTATACATTGCCCAAATCAACGGCACTCCGCGATCCACGGATTGACGTACTTTTGACAAGCTCAATTTCTGAGAAGAAAACGCCAATTTATTCTTTTTTACAACAGGAGCCAAACCTCTTACCGTAGCAGAAAGCGAAGTTCCCCCGCCGACGCCCGTTCCCGCAAGCTCTGCGATTTTATGCATGTCCAGATCGTCGATGCCGTAATAACGCAACACACGCTCAACAGTCGCGGGAACGCAATAGCCCTTCTGCCCTTGATTCACCATAGGAATATTGGAAATGAGCACATCTCCGTTTTCCCGTTTTTCCAAATTCAGAGAAAGCTTCCCGCCGGACTTTACACGCTCCGCAACCGAAGAAGTCAATTCGCCGAATCGCGATACAGGCACAACGAACACACGGACGAACTCGTTCTTCTGCGCATCTAAAACAAAAACCGTTTCGCCACGCTTCCATGCCTCCGCACGGCGGCGCAATTTTCCCGCACCGATCGAGCATTTCCGCTTTTCCCCTAAAGACTCAAGCGCAACCATTACCCGACTCAAACAATCCCGCCACGCTCCTTCGGAAAATTCTTCTTTTTGCGACGCCCGCGCCTCACTCCCGTATCCCATTCCCGCCCGAGAAGTGGAATCCCCTTTATTGAAAAACATGATTTCGACACGCACGGGAACGCCTTTTTCGGACTCTATCTTAACCTGCTCCGCGCCGACACCGAAAATTTTTCGTCCCGACCAATAAGCCGCCGCGACCGTCCGCCCGCCGGAAGCCGCCGCCTCAGCAAGCTCCCAACGCGCCTGCCACACGGAAAGCAATTTGCTCACAGGCGCACCCCACAAATCGCCGACAGAATCCGCGAACTCCTCCACCGAAATTACACTTACCGCCTTCGCCGTCCCAATCTCACCGGAACCAGGCTTTTCCTGCGCCCACATAGGTTGAAATCCTCCGCCTCCCAACCCGGCGGCAAACACAAGAACACAAACAATCTTTTTAAATTTATTTATCATAAAGAAAACACTCACTTGCGTCCGCTTTCCGGCAAGACAAAACCAAACATCGATTCCGCGCGCCCCCGGGAACAACCCTCCACCTTCAAAATTTTATCGCGGGAAGTTTCTCCGGAAACAACCGAAACCGCCCTTTTGGGCAGGGAAAGCGTTCCCGCCAAAAAAGCCGCAAGCTCCGCATTCGCCCGTCCGCCCTCCGGCACCGCCTGAACCTTGATTTTTACAGCGTCCCCGAGCGTTCCCGCAAATTGCGTTTTTTTTGCATTCGGAACCGCCCTCACACGCAACAGAAAAAAATCGTCCGCCATAAAAGTCAAACTCCGTCCGGACGAATCACCACTTCCCCATCAACCGCCCCCCCCGTAATCTCCCGAGCCTCCGCCCCGACAAAATCCGGGTCCTTAATCATTCTATCCGTATATTCGCGCAACTCTTCCGCCCGACGCTCAAACTGCGCACGCTCCTCCGCCTTCGCGCGCTCCTGCTCCACCAGGCGATCACGCTCCTCCTGCGCACGATCTAAACTTTCATAAAAAAATATAATCTCCACTCCCCAAAGAACGGCGAGAACAGCAAAAACAACAACGGAAACTGTATTATTTTTCTTCGGAGGCATAGCAAAAAAAAAAGCGTTCCCGAATCTATCTCCGGGAACACAAAGCGAAAAGAAAAAAAAATACGAGAGAAATTGCCTCTGCTGTTTTTACGGGAAAGACAGACTCCTACCGCCTAAGTGTCGCAGAAATGAGGCTAAGGAGAAGTCCCCCACCCGCAAAGCGTTCCCGCGTAAAAAAAAAGAACTATCTTCCGCAATTAGCATAAAAAAAAGCCTCCGCGAAAAAAAAAATCGACAGAGGCTTTTTCTGAAAGAAGCGATTAGGCTTCCGGACGCGTTTTCGGGAGATTGGTCAAGCGTGTGCGCTTTTCGTCCCACTGTCCGCGTTTTTTGAGCAAATCAATGCGTTCAAAACGTTTGAGAACGGTGCGATTCGTAGAACCTGCCGCCGCGCTTTTAAAACTGTTGTGCTGAGACATGATAATTCCTTTGTATTTAACGAGGTTTATCGCCGAATAAGCGAATTACATATTTTCGTAGCGCTGGCGGAGCATATTATTGAACGCCTGAACTTTTTTCTTGCGACGGCGTTCTTCACACGGTTTTTCGAAGTAGCGCTTCGCACGAACGTCGCGAATAATGTTTTCGCGATCGAGTTTTTTCTTCATGCGGCGAATCGCCTTGTCCATGCTTTCACCTTTGCGAATCTTGATTTCTACGGGCATTGGATTTCTGTTTGTTTGAAAATTGGTTAAAAAGGAAACGTGAATATGGATTTTTCACGGGAACGCGTCAAATCTTTTTTTTTTAGATAAAATACAAAAAAGTTCTTGCCTTGAATCTTCTTTTTGTAGATGCTTGTGCTTCATTTTCAAAATTTAACATAAAACGCAAGAGAGATAAGAATCATGTCACGAGTTTGCGCAGTTACAGGCAAGCGCCCGGTTAAGGGTCGCCGCATCGTCCACAAAGGTCAAAGCAAGAAAAGCGGAGGTATCGGTCTTCAGCTCGTTAAGCAGACGAAGCGCACGTTCCGTCCGAATCTTCAACGCATCCGCGTGAAACTTCCGAACGGCAGCATCAAACGCCTTTGGATTTCCGTGAAAGCCCTCAAGGCAGGCCTCGTCGAAAAAGTCTAATCCGCTTCGGCGAATCATGTTCCCTCACGGGAACGCAAAAAACTCCGCAGGAATCCCTGCGGAGTTTTTTTTTATGTCCGGAACACCCGACCTCATCGGTGCCGGCGACGAGATGCCACCAACGCCAGCGCGCCGACACCAGCCAACAACCCGAACGCAGACGGCTCAGGAATGGAGTTGACGGCAGAAATAACTTTATTTACCCGCCCCAGATAATTGTTTCCGGATCCTTGATCCCAAACAGCCATTCGCCTTTCGTCAAACCCACACCACGTCGCGTTGCTGTTGCTAATTGTAATCAACGCTTCGCTCGACGGTTTTCCGTTTCAAAAAGAAATCCCCGACGAAAACCGCCGCCAAATACAATCCGAAGAGCAATCCGGAAAACGCCACCAGTGCCACGGGATCGCCGATCGGCGAAACGACAAGAACGCAAACAAGAATCCCCGACAACACCCAACGCCATTTTTCCAAAAGCGTCTCCTTCGAGACCAATTCCGCATACAACAAAAATCCTACCGCCAGCGGAAGCTCAAACATCAGCCCGGAAAAAAGCACCAACGCGACCACAAAGAAGTAATAATCTTCCGCGAGCCAATTCATCTGCAAACCCAAGTGTTCCGCAATCCAATACGGAAGCGCCACCGAAACCGGTGCCAACCAAAAAAACGCAACTGCCGCCCCTGCAAGAAAAAGCCCGCTCGAAACCGCACAAAACGAAACCAGACGGGAACGCTCCTTTGCAGAAAACGCCGGAGCCACAAACTTTCCGAGACGATAAAGCACAAACGGTCCCGCAAAAAAAATCCCACCCAACACCGCGATATAAAACAAAATCGAAAACGTATCCATGAAGCGCATTACCGTCAGCACCTGCGTTTCTTTTTCGGGAATCCCCGACGCCTGCTCCAACGGCAAGCGCAGGAATTCAAAAATCGGCTTCGAAAAAACCAACGCCAGCGTTCCCGCCCCGGCGAACGACACAAGGCAAATCGCTAACGTTGAGCGCAACTCTTCAAGATGCTCCCAAAACGACATTTCCCCGGACACGTTCCCGCTTTCGCCCGTCAACGAAACCGCCTCTCCTTTTTCTTCCTCCTCCAAGCGCAAAATCCCTCTATTTTTAAATTGCGGAAACGATACCCTGAATTTTTCTACCGCACCCCGCGTTGACGCAAAGCCTCGAAGAGGCAAACCCCCGTTGCAACGGAAACATTCAGACACGGCACGGAGCCAAGCATCGGAATCCGCACGAGAAAATCGCAAGTCTCCCCGGTCAAGTGGCGAATTCCGTCGCCCTCCGCTCCCATCACAATAGCGAGCGGACCTTTCAGATTTGCGTTGTAAATTGAGCTACTCGTTTTATGGTCGGACGTTCCCGCCACCCACACTCCGCAGGTTTTCAATTTCTCGAGCGCGTTGCGCAAATTGTTTGCGAGAACGATCGGCACGCTCTCCGCACCACCGCAAGCAATGCGCCGCACCGTCTCCGTAACCGAGGCGGAACGACGTTTCGTCAAAACAACGAAATCTACTCCCGCGCAATCCGCCGTGCGCAAAATCGCGCCGAGATTGTGCGGATCCTGAATCCCGTCGAGCACCAAAACCAGTGCATCATGATCGAGAGACTCTATCAGCTCCGGAATATCCGCTTCCTGATGTTTCAAAATCGCGACGTCGGGATTGTAATGAGAATTTGCACGTGCCATGTGCTTTAAGCATAAACGAAGCCGCGCCTCGCTAAAAGCTGAAAAGCTTAAGGGCGCGGAAGTTTCGTCGCTTAGCGAGCAAAACGGGGAAAGCTTCCTTTTTTTTTCATTCAATAAAAGGAAACATTCCCGGCGAATCCGATTAAACTTTTCTGCTTCGCTGCTTTTAAAGATTTACCGCGGCACGCGCTTCGGCAAATTTCTATTTGCGGGAACGCATTTTTTTTCGGAGAATCCCGGCATGCCCAACCCTTTCTTACTCGAAGAACTGCCCATTACGGAACTCGGCTGGATGTTGCTCGCGACAGCGTGCCTCGGGGGCTTAGTCGGAATCGTTCGCCAACGCCGCGGAACAACGACGGCGGGAATGCGCACATTCGCCCTTTGGGCAGTGCTTGGTTTTGTCGCCATTCAATTTGAAAGACTCGGCATCAAAAATTTTGTCGTCGCCACGCTTTGCCTCCTGGGAATTTTTTCCACCGCATTTTTGGTCCGCGGAAAAAAGCGCATTCGGGAATCGGACCAGTCGTCCTACGAAGCAAGCTTCGGGCTGACAACGGCAGCGGCGTCTCTCGCGATGTTTTCCGTCGGGATCCTGATGGGGCTAAAACAGGCGCAATACGCCGTCATGCTCGCAATTGTCATCGCCGTAACCATCGGATCGCGGAACTGGACGGACAAATGGAGCGCGTCCATCACGGGAACGGATATTCGCGCCGGGCTTCAGTTTGCCTGCCTCACGGGAATTTTGCTTCCGCTCGTGCCCGACCAAACACTTTGGGGCGTCATCAATCCGTATTCCACCTGGCTGATGGTTGTGCTGATAACGGGAGTCAATTTTGTCGGCTACATTGCGATGCGCTGGCTTGGCGCAAACGCCGGAGCCGCCGTTACGGGGCTCATCGGCGGGCTTGCTTCGAGCACGGCAGTTACACTTTCCTTTAGCCGACGGAGCGTTAAAGAGCCGGAAGACGGAGGCTCCTTTGCGGTGGCAATTATGCTGGCGCAACTCTCCATGGTGGTGCGCTTAGTCGTACTGATGTTTGTGCTGAATGTCGCGCTCGGCTATTTTATGCTGATTCCGTGGTGCGTGCTGATGATCGCAGGGCTCGGAGCCTGCGCCGTAGTCGCATTCAGACACAGCGCAAAAGCGGAGGGACGCGTTCCCGTCATCAAAAATCCGCTTGACCTTGCGTCCGCGTTAAAATTCGGGCTACTTTACGCCGTAATCGTTTTTCTTATTGAAAGAACCGGAGACGTAGCAGGAACAGGATTTTTTGCCGTAAGCTTCATTTCCGGGATTCCGGACACGGCGGCAGTCGTTATGTCGCTTTCCAATCAGGCTGCGGGGGTGGGGCTTGCGTTCCCGCTTGCAACGCTCGGCGTGCTCGTCGGAGTGCTTTCCAACACGCTTGTAAAACTCGGCATTGCGCTCTTCATCGGGCGCGGCTCGTTCCGAAAATACGTCGGACTCGGCTTCGGTTCGATGATTCTTGCAAACGCCGCACTCATCATTTGGTTTTCCTCGCGCATTTAAGACCGTTTTCCGGAGAAAATTTCGCTTCACTCTTTTGGATTCGCCCCTCACACTTGCGGGAACGTCTTATGATTAGTCAGTCTAATGATAGAATTTTGAAGCGCGACGTCGATGCGACCGTTATTCCTTCCGGAGATCCTGCGCTTCTGCCCGCGGGAACGCAGGTCAATATTACGCACCGTTTAGGCGGGAATTTTACAGTCGTCTGCGATGTCGGCATGTTTCGTATTTTAGGAAAAGACCACGATGCGCTCGACGAGCCCGCGCCCGAAACCGCCGCGCTCGCCAAAGGCGAAACAAACGCTTACGGATCTTTCGGCACGGCGGAGCATCCGGGGCATGTCGGCAAACCCGATTCTGAAGAAATTTGGACTCAGCTCCACAATGTTTACGATCCGGAAATCCCTGTCGACGTCGTCAATCTCGGACTTATTTACAAGCTTGAAGTGCTTCCGCTCGGAGACGACCGCTGGTGCGCGCAAATCGCCATGTCGCTGACGGCGCCCGGCTGCGGCATGGGACCCGTCATTGCCGAAGATGTGCGCAACCGCGCTCTTGCCGTTCCCGGCGTCCACGAAGCCCGAGTCGAAATCGTCTGGGAACCGCCGTGGACGCAAGACATGATCTCCGAAGAAGGAAAAATGGAACTCGGGCTTATTTAAAAAATTAAAAGCCCGCCGCATCGTCTTTGTCTATGAGTTTTCCCGAAAAAATCGACGCGGGAACACTCGCCGCCTTTCAGAAAAAAGTCGGCTCAAAGCTTCGCGTTTTCTGCATCGAAGAAACGCAAAGCACGAACTCAGACGCCGCGAAAATGCTCGCTTCGGGAACGCCGCCGCACGACTTTGCAATTTGCGCCAACTCACAAACTGCCGGGCGCGGGCGCATTCCCGGACGCCGGTGGGAAAGCCGCGCCGGAAACATTCTACTCTCGCTCGCCTTCCGCCCGGAAAAACTTTCGCCGGAAAAACTCGCCAATTTTACGCTTTGGCTCGGCGTCGCCGTTGCCCGAATGCTGAAAACTAACTTCGGCGTTCCCGCGCAGGTAAAATGGCCTAACGACATTTTTTGCAGAGGGAAAAAAATGGCGGGAATGCTCACCGAAGCGCATATGACGCCAGAGCGCGTGCTCGGCATCATTTTCGGAATCGGACTCAATGTAAACCTCCGCGAAAACGAACTTCCGCACGAGCTGAGAAACAGCACCACCTCGCTTTCACGAGAGCTCGGCGGGAACGCGCTCAATGTGAACGCCGTTTGTGCGGAGCTTTTACTCGCGCTCGAAACCGCTTACGCGGAATTCCTCTCGGGAACGCACCGAAAAACCCTCTCCGAAATTTGGAAAGAATACGACTGCCTTTTCGGACAGCGCGTCATCGCAACTTTCTCGAACGAAAAAATCCGTGGCATCGCCGACGGAATCGACGGGCAAGGCAGAATCAAAATTCTGCTCGACAACGGCACAACACACGCATTTTCCGCCGGAGACATTTCCCTTTCCGCCCGCCCCCCCAAAGAACAAAAAATGCTTGACTAATTACTGTTGACCTAATGAACAGAAGTTCTATAATCTTCGCTCCTTAATCGGATTGTTAGGTTATTTAATTATATGAAGAAGACAACAAAGCCCGCGACCGCCAAAGGTTGCGCGAAAAAGAAAACAACAAACACAGAAAAGAAAGCGACGCCGGCGGCAACTAAAAAAACCGCCACAAAGGTAGCACCCAAAGCGGCTGCAACTAAAAAAGCGCCCGCGAAAAAAGCAACCGCCGCCAAAAAGTCTGCAAAAAAAGTAACGCGCATCGTCGCAAACGTAGATGTCGGCTGGGGCAACATGCTTTACATTCGCGGTGAAGGCGCCGGATTGAGCTGGGAACAAGGCGTTCCCATGCTTTGTGAAAACGGCACGGAATGGCATTGGACAGCAGAAACCGACGCGGAACCGATTTCTTTCAAATTCCTCGTGAACGACGAAATCTGGGCTGCCGGAGAAAATGTCACGATCAACGCGGGAGACGTTCATATCTCCACCCCGACGTTCTAATTCCCTGTCGGGAAAAAGCAAAAAGCGCGTTCCCGCAACGGAACGCGCTTTTTAATTTCTAAATTAATCCGAAGCTACGGGCTTTTTCCATAAACCCCCGCGTTCCCGCGACCCAACGTAAATTCGGCATTCGGGAAGCTACTTCCCGCAACGGGAACGCACGGTTTTCTCCGCAAAAAACGATTTCGCGCCCGGCAGACTCAAGCATCGCCGCCGCCGCCGCGATGTCCCAAATTTTCGTGTTGTAATCAACACTTCCGTCAATCGCGCCCAACGCATTATACGCCAAATTCAAAGCCGCCGACCCTTGGCAACGCAAAGCGTTTACCGTCATCAGCGGCGCCAGTGCCGCCAACTCCGCCGGCTTCATCGGGAAATGGAAACTGACAAGGCTATGGTGATTAAACGGAGACTCCTCCGCTTCGACGGGAACACCGTTTTTGGCAAGCGGCACGCTCTTTCCGCCTTCCAAAAAAGCCTTTTGGGCATAGTCGTAAATGATTCCGTAAACGGGAAACCCGTTTTCGAGCAACGCCAACGAAATTGCACAAAGCGGGATTCCTCGCGCGAAATTATTCGTTCCGTCTATCGGATCAAGCACCCATGCGAAGCGGGAACGCAATTCCCGTGACGGTTCGCCCGGCAACGGCAAATCTTCCTCAGAACAAAAATCGTCCTGCGGGAACGCTGACGTAATGAAACTTGTGATACGTTTTGAAATCTCAAAATCCGCTTCCGTCACCCGCGTATCGTCCCGTTTCCAATGGCTTTCCACCTTGGAAAAATGTCCATCAAAAAACGGCACAACTCCCGAAACGGCTTCCCGGGCAATTCTTATGCGTTTTTCAATTTCCATGGCGCTACCGGAGAAATATCCGCTACAGCCCGAAAACTTCGCGGCAGTCGGCAACTTCGCCCTTCACGGCAGCGGCGGCAACCATCAGCGGCGACATCAGCAGCGTGCGCCCCGTCGGGGAGCCTTGGCGCCCTTTGAAATTGCGGTTCGACGCGCTCGCGCAAACCTGGTCGCCTATAAGCTTGTCCGGATTCATCGCCAAGCACATCGAGCAACCCGCCATGCGCCATTCAAAGCCCGCATCGCGGAAAATCTGCGCGATACCGAGTTTTTCGCACTGCGCTGCAACAATTTGAGAGCCGGGAACGGCAAGCGCTTTCACGCCCGGTGCCACTTTTTTCCCTGCCAAATATTTTGCCACCAACTGAAAATCCGAAAGCCGACCGTTCGTGCACGAACCGATAAACGCGACATCGACTTTCGTTCCCGCAACCGGAGCGCCCGGCGAAAAACGCGTGTAGCGATAAGCTTCTTCCGCCGTCGCGGCATCCGTCGCAGAAAGCTCCTCCGGACGCGGGAACGCCGCCGTCACGGGAACGCTCTGCGCGGGCGTAATTCCCCAAGTTACCGTCGGCGCAATGTCTGCCGCGTCGACGTTGACGACATCGTCGTAAACGCAATCCGGATCGCTTGCAAAGGATTTCCAGCGTGCGACTGCGGCTTCCCACTCCGCATCTTTCGGGGCAAACTTGCGTCCTTTGAGATAGGCGAACGTCGTTTCGTCGGGATTGACGTAGCCGACACGCGCGCCGCCTTCAATCGCCATGTTGCAAACCGTCATGCGTTCGTCCATGGAGAAATTATCAAACACGCTCCCGCCGTATTCGTGCGCGTAGCCGATTCCGCCGTCCACACCGAGCAGGTTAATCAAATGCAAGGCAACGTCTTTGGCGGTAACGCCGGGTTTGAGCGCGCCGTTGACATTGATGCGGCGCACCTTCAGCGGCGAAAACGCGAGCGTCTGCGTCGCGAGTACATTGCGAACCTGCGACGTGCCGATGCCGAACGCGACCGCGCCGAACGCGCCGTGTGTCGCCGTGTGCGAGTCTCCGCAGGCAATTGTTTTCCCCGGTTGCGTGATGCCCTGTTCGGGACCGACGATGTGAACGATACCCTGGTGTCCGGTATGTGTATCGAAAAATTGAATACCGTTTTCCGCGCAGTTTTTGCGGAGTTCGGAAATCATGGATTGCGCAACGGTGTCGGGAAAAGGCTCGGCAACGCTCGTTGTCGGCACGATGTGGTCAACCGTCGCAAAGGTGCGTTCCGGGTGCATGACGGGCAGTTTCATGTCGCGCAACATTCCGAACGCCTGCGGCGAAGTTACTTCGTGAATGTAATGTGTGGCGATGAAAAGCTGTGTTTGCCCGTTCGGGAGCGTGGCGACGGTGTGCGCGTCCCAAACTTTTCGAAAAAGTGTTTTACCCATAATGCGGGAAAATCTAATTCGTGCGACGCGTTCCCGCAAAGCGAAATTTAGCAAACACGCCGAGACGCGTTCACTAAACATTAAATCCGCTTTTCCACTTCTCCACTCTTGCCGAAGGTTGCTTCGGCAAATTTCAATTTGCGGGAACGCGAACGGGAACGTAGGCTTTCGATTGTATGAAAATTGAACGCACGGAGATTGGACCTTTCGGCACAAATTGTTATTTACTTACGGAAGACGGACGCACGGACTGCGTCCTCGTCGATGCACCGCCGGGCGCGGGAACGTTGCTTTTGCCGATTTTGAAAAAACGCGGACTTTCACTCGCGGCAATCCTTCTCACACACGGGCACTGGGACCACAACGGCGGAGTCGCCGGCATCCTCGCCGCCACACAGGAGCCTCAGACGACACCGCCGGAAATCTGCGCGCACCCCGCAGATCGCGACTGCCACGAACATCCGGAAAAATTCATGGCGTGGTATCAGGCGGCAATTCCGGATTTGGGAGACGACGATTTTCCCGCATTTAAAGTTTCCCGCTGGCTCTCCGACGGAGAAACGTTCCCGCTTCTCGGGAAAACGTGGACCGCATTGCATGTTCCCGGGCACTGCCCCGGAAGCCTCGCTTACTACTGCGCCGACGAGCAAAAAGCGTGGACGGGGGATGCCGTTTTCGCCGGAAGCATCGGGCGCACGGATTTGCCGGGCGGGAATTTCCCGACGCTCGAAAAAGCCATTCGGGACAAAATTTATACACTTCCGGACAGCGTAAAGCTTTTTCCCGGACACGGTCCGGCGACAAGCGTTGCCGAAGAAAAATCTTCCAATCCGTTTGTCCGTCCTTAGAATTATTTTCTTTCAAAAAAAGAACCCTTCACCCCCAAAAACCGCAAACCTCCCATGCAAAAAAATCTCTTTAAACGTCGCCGTGCGTTCACGCTGGTAGAAATCCTCGTCGTTATTTCGCTGATTATCGTGCTCGCGTCGCTCACTTTCGCGCTCGCAGGTCCCGTGAAAAATACGATTATGACCACGAAGGCCAAATCCCAAATTCAAAAAATTTCCCTCGCCCTCAACGAATTTAAAAACAAATACGGCGAATATCCGATGGCAGACGGAGGCGAAAGCGAAGATGAATGGGCGGAACTTCTCATCGACGCTATGCGCGGAGACAAAATTCTCGTCCGCCGGGGCGGGAAACTTAAAATGGCAAAATACGACGAAGGTCGAGCCGGCGCAGAACCGATCCCGTTCCTCGCCCTCGGAGAATACGAGCTCGACGATAACGACGACGTCAACTCCGCCAAAATGATTCTCGACCCATGGGAAAATCCGTTCCAATACCGCTACAACAAAATCACCGGAGGTAAAGCGGGAACGCATTGGGACGCACCGACTTTCCTCCTCATTTCCGCCGCATCCGATTACAACGAACCGCCCACGAACGACGATTATTTCAAGGGCGACATGGAGCGCACCGGTCTGTTCGAAACCGACGCTTCCAGCGAAAATTATTATTATGAAGACACGCGCGCCGACAACCTTGTCAATCTCGACATGGCACAATAGACGCAATTCGCCGGCGACCGATTCCGCTCAGAAAAAAAACAGATAGCTTAAACGCTACTTCGCCGGCAGCAGCGGAACAGCAGGCACCCCGAGGCGGCGAGCGTTCCCGCGAATCCGACAAAGCTTTTTCAAATGTACATTCTCAATCGGCGCATTTACGCGAGCAACGACATTATTCTGCGCATGTGGATCATCGCGGCGTTTATCATTCTCGCCGTTACCGCATTCCTAATGTGGAGCGACCGCTTTCGGGAAAGTGCCGATACGAGCATCTCGCGCATCAGCGTTTTCGGAGTCGAAGCCAATGGCAAGGAAGCCGTCGACTTCACGGGCGCACGCGGTTTTTTCAAAAAAATGAACAAGCTCGGATTGCCGGCGGGAACGCGAAAAACCGAGCTCAAGGCTCTTTTTGAAAAACTGGAGGAAACAGGCACCTGCGTCGCACTTTCCGCCCCGCCCATCCTTTGGATTTATGCGGAGGGTTTGACCAAGGAAAACCGCGACCGCTGTGTCCAAACCTACGGAAAAGTTTTTTTCGAAAAAACAAAATTCTGCTTCTCCGTCGTCGATGCAAGCGGATTTGCGATACAGCTTGATCCGGAAACTTTTCGTGTGCTTTGGGCAAAAGACGGTGCCGCCGTTTGTGCCCTCCCGCTCCTTTCCCTGCCGGAAAACACGGGAACGCGAGGTTTTGCGTTCCGCATAGAAGAACGCCTCGCGGACGGTTCATGGAAAACTTGCGGCGAGATTAAAATTGCGGCGTTCGGGCACCGCGTCAGCGAGCCGGACGAATCGGACGCGCCGATCGAGAACACGCTGATTGCCGCAGACACGTTCGCGCCGCAATCCGTTCTTCCTGAAGCGTTCACGCTTCCGCACATCTGTCGCTTCTTTTCCGCCGAATTGTGGAATCGCGAAGCTTTCGGCGAGCTGAAAATCCGCATTGTCGGCGATGCCGAAGGAAAAGTTCCCGCCGCTGCGTGGAGCCTTGAAAATTTTGGGATTTTCGCGCCCGGGAACGCTCCGGTTCAGGAATTCCCGATAACGCGCGCAGACGCGTTCCACCAAAACGTGCGCTTCCTTGAAAGCGAAATTTTTGAAAACAGCGAAAACGGCGTGCTCAACGTTCCCGTTGCCAAAACCCTTTTTCCGGCAGTCAAAAAAAACGGCGAGCCGCAACCGTGGTTGCTTCAGATGCGCCTCGTCCGCAACCGGTTTTTCCCGGAAGATCTTCACGCGTTCCCGCCAATGCGCGTAGGCAAAAACAGCTCGGTACTGGGCGAACCCGTCTCCGCCAAAGATTCTACCGTTACGGTGCGGGCATTTCGCGATTTTGAGTACTTCCGCGTGCGCGGGAAAAAAATCCCCGCCGTCGTGCTCGAAATCGACCAGACACGCGCCCTCGCCGACGGCATTTCGTGGATCCCGGACCGTGTCAAAACCGACATCGGTGAAGAGCTTTTCCCCGAGAGCACCGTCAACGTCAAACCCGGCGTAAAGCAATATCGCTTTTTGCCGCACCGGAGCGATCCCGACAAAATTGAAGTCGTTTACGCGGTAACGCATTGCGTTTGGTGCGAAGCGGAAATCGTTCCCGAAGTAAGGGAAGAGAAATAACGGAAACTCCGCCGAGATTTTCTTTGTCTCCGCACAAAAAAAAAGTCAGACTAAACTCCTTTCCCATGTCGGAATCCTTTGAGAACGCAGAACCTTACGTTGCACCCGCCGCCAAGCCGCGCGGGAACGTCGGCGCGCGTCCGCGCAACTCTAATCCGCCGCCCACCCCAACAGATAGAGTCCCGCCTCATAACGTCGAGGCAGAGCAGGCAACGCTTGCCGCGATTATAATTGACGGAGGAGGGGACATCCTGAATACATGTATTGAAAAGAAGGTTACGCCTGACTACTTCTACAAAACAGAGCACCAAATAATCTACGATGCGTGCTTAAAGTTGGGTACTAAGAATACCGCCATTGACGAAGTAACTCTTACGACCTTTTTGACGGAGACAAACAATCTCTCTGCCGCTGGAGGCTTCATTTATCTTAACGAACTCACAGCAAGAATCGAAACAACAGCCCATGCTATTCACTGGATTGAAATCGTTCGTGAGAAGTACTTTCGCAGGAAGCTCATTTCCACGGGAAGGCAAACAGTAGAAGATGCATATACATATTCCGATACGATCGAAAGTCTCTTAAACAAAGTTGAAAAAAACTTTCTTGAAATAGCAAATGACCGCGTACAGGAAAGTGCCCAACTCATCGGTGACCCGAACGGACCACTCGACAACGCGCTCGCGATGATTTCGCGCATGGCGCAAAGCAAAGGCGCAATCACGGGGATTCCGACCGGATTTAAGCGGCTCGACCAAATGACATTCGGGCTTCATCCCGGGCAAATGATTGTCATCGCCGCTCGCCCGGGGATGGGAAAAACCTCCATCGCGCTTAATTTTATTGAAGCGGCTCTTTTTGACCAAACAAAGCGCGGGAACGTCGGGCTCAACGTGCTGATGTTCTCATTGGAAATGACGGCGCAAGACCTGCAGTTGCGCTTGCTTGCCTCGCATTCCCGCGTCAAGCTGCGAGAAGTTCAGCGCGGTTTCGCCAAGGCAGATGAACACAAAAAACTCGCTCAAGCGGCACGCGATTTCAAATCAAGGAAGCTTTACATCGACGATGTCGGCGGGCAAACCATCATGGAAATGCGCGCCAAGGCTCGCCGTCTTCACGCACGCGTGAAGCTCGACCTCATCGTTATCGACTATTTACAACTCATCAACGGGACGGATAATTCCGTCTCCCGCGAACAGCAAATCGCTGAGGCTTCGCGCTCCATTAAAGCCATGGCGAAAGAATTCGGCATCCCGATTATCGCGCTTGCGCAGCTCAATCGTAAGTCCGAAGATGAAAATCGCGCCCCGCGCGTGAGCGACCTTCGCGAATCCGGCTCCATTGAGCAGGACGCGGACGTTGTCATGCTCATCGATAAAGCCCGCGGCAAAAAAGAAACCGAAGAGGAAGCGCGCATTGCCGGCCTTTATCAACGCACGCTTATCATCGCCAAGCAACGTAACGGACCCGTCGGAGAAATCCCGCTGATTTTCCACGGAGACCTCACACTCTTTTCCGAACCGGAATTCAACGTCCAAGATCCGAACGAATAAAAATCCGTCCTATGAAAATTTCGAATTCCGAGTTTTTTTCCAAAAAATTGCTTTGGTTTGCATTGGGAGTTTCTGCCTTCTTGGGCGCGGGAACGCCTCTTTTCGCGCAACAAAAAACGCCGCCCGCCGACGATGTTCCCGCCGAGAAAAAAATTTATGATCAACCGACCGTCGGAAAAATCTCGTATCAAATAGAAGGCGCACGAAAAATCAGCACCGACATCGTTGCCGCGCATCTTTCGCTGACCGAGGGAGAACCGTTTTTGCCGCTCGATGTTGCAGAATCCATCCGCTCGCTTTACGACACGGAACTTTTCGATTATGTCGGCATCGAACCGATTTTGGATCCGGAAACCAAACTCGTAAACATCAACGTCGTGCTGTTCCCGCGCCCTGTCCTGACGGACGTTTTTTTCCGGGGAAACACCGCCATCGCCGGCGGGAACATTCGCAACCAGGAAAGCGAGGATGTTCGTGGTGTCGTGCGCAAAAATATTGCAACGGTTCACGACCCGCGAGAAGAAGACGAAACGCTTGAACACGACTCCGCCGGCTGGTTTCTGACCGGGCTTTCCGAAGAATGCACGGCGGCAGGCGTCGTCGCCGGCGCGCCGCTTGACGAAGCCGCCATCAAACGCGCCGCCCGCAAAATCCGCGAAAAATACCGCAGTAAAGATTATCCTTTTGTGGAAGTTTCCTACGAGATTAAGCGTAACGAGGAAACGGGAACGGCTTACGTTGTCTTTGACATTAAGGAAAATCTCGAAACACGCATCGCGTCCGTTGATTTTATCGGAAACGAAACATTTACGGACGAAGAACTTCGCGGCTTGATCGAAACCACTTCTTGGGCGTGGGGCTTGGATTTTACGGATTTCCCCAACCGCCTTTTCAAATTTTCGTGGATTACAAGCAACGGCTATTTCAATCGGGCAAAATTTGAAACCGATATGGAAACGCTCCGTTCGTTTTACCTGAACAGCGGTTTTCTCGATGTTAAAATCGTTCCTCCGACAGAAAGTGAACTCGCCGAAGGCTACTCCTCCGTCAACAACGAAGAAACGCTCGGATATTTGCCGATTGAAATCGCAATTGTCGAAGGACAACGCTATCGGCTCGGCGACATCAAAATTCGCGGGAACAAACTCGGCGAACAACACACACGCTTTACGGAAAAAGCCATCATCGCAATGCTCGCAAATATTTCGCCGCGTGGCGTGCGCCGCCGCGACGAAATTCCCTTCGACCGGATTTTCTCCGGCTCGTGGTATTCGCCGAGTGCCGTCGACGTCGCCACACAAAAAATCCGTGAGTATTACGGCGAAGTCGGCTACCTGAACACACGCGTTTCCGTTACCAAAGAACCCGACATCGAAACGGGGAAAGTCGACCTGGTTTTCACCGTCTCCGAAGGAGAAAAATCTTACCTGCGCTCAATCACAATTGACGGAAACAATATTTCCAAAGCGGAAATTCTCCTGCGAGACCTCGTTATCGCTCCCGGCGAAGTTTTCGACATGGTGCGCATGAAAACCTCCGAGCGTCGCCTGAAAGCAACGCGCTACTTCGATTACGTTTCGATTCAGCCCGTCGACACCGGAATTCCTTCGCAAAAAGATATGCGCATCACCGTGCGCGAAGGTCGCACGGGATCGCTCTCCTTCGGCGCCGGTTTTTCAACGGTCGAAAGCGTTTCCGGCTTCGCGGAATTTCAGCAGAGCAATTTCGATTTATTCAACGCCCGCAACAAGTTCCGCGGCGGCGGACAAAAATTCCGATTCCGCGTCCAAATCGGAACTCGTTCCACCTCGATTATCCAATCTCTCGAAGAGCCAATGCTTTTCGGGCGCGAACTCGCTCTCGGCTACGACGCCTACCACAAGTCCAATCGCTACATTTCCAGCGACTACAACACGGTCGATACCGGGCTCAAACTTTACGTCGGTCGTCGCGTCGTCGAAAAAATCCGCGCCGAAGTTTATTATAAAATCGACAACTACGAAATTAAGGACATTGAATACGACGTCCCGCAATTTATCCGCGACGAAGAAGGCTACACTTTACTCTCGCGCGGCGGCGTTACACTTTCCCGCGATACGCGAGACGATGTTCTGTTCCCGACCAGCGGAAACAGAATCCGATTCAACGCGGAAGTCGTCGGCGGTCCGTTCATGGGTGATTGCGACTACTACGGGCTCGATCTCCAAGCGGCACAATGGTTTCCGATTATCGACTACGATCACTCGCTGAAAATCGGCGGACGCATCGGAACGCTTCACTCCTACGGCGGAAGCTACGTTCCCTTCTTTGAACGCCTCTACCTCGGCGGTCCCTACAACTTGCGCGGCTTCCGCTACGGCTACGTCGGTCCCTTCGACGGCGACGAACCGACAGGCGGGCAATCCCGCGCTTACATTACTGCCGAATACACAATTCGACTGCTCGACGAATTACGCTTCGCCATCTTCTACGACGGCGGCTTCGTCAACTCCGGCTCTTTTGATTTTTCCCCGAACGATTGGAATGACGACATCGGGTTCGGGTTCCGCATCCTCATGCTCGGAGCCCTCATGAATATCGACTTCGGATTCCCGATTCATGCCAACGACGACAACGACGACGGCATGCGCCTCCAGTTCTCCTTCGGCACTAATTTCTAAAAACCAAAACAAACAACAATCACTACAACCCATACAAATATCATGATGAAAAAGTTAGCACTCGTTCTCGGAATGCTCGCCGTTGCGGCGGGAACGCTCTTCGCGGAAGCGAAAAACGCCGTCGTTCTCGACATGAACCAAGTTATCGCCTCGTTCTCGAAAACCGTCGCGATCAAGGAAGAAGTCGAAGCCGACGGAAAATTCGCGGAAGAAACACAAAAAATCAAAATTGAAGAGTTCACGAAACTTCGTGAAAAACTCAACGCCGCAGTCGAAGAACTGAAAACGACCCGCAGCAACCCGACGCTCTCGAAATCCGCCGTCACCAAAGCGGAAGCCGAAGTCGAAAAACTCTACACGGAAGTCGCCAAAGCCGAGCAAGGACTCCGCAAATCCCAGCAGGAAGCCCGCGAATTCCTCCAAAAGAAATTCACGGAAAAAACGAATGTCGTCCTTAAGGAAGACATTCTCCCGCGCATTAAAGAACTCGCCAAGAAACACAATGCCGAAATCGTTCTGAACCGCGCGAACGTCTTCTATGTGGAAGAATCCGCAGACATCACGAAGGAACTCATTGATCTCCTCAACAAGGATTTTCCGGCACCGAAGAAAAATTAATTTTCCTTTAATTCTTCAAAAAGCGTTCCCGCGAGTTTTCGTCACGGGAACGCTTTTTTTTTGAAACTTTGCGACTTCACGTTTTAGTGCGAAACGAAGTCTTTTCTCTCGTCTGCACCGAGAGCGAGCCAGATTTCACGGACGGCATCGGCGGGAACGTCAGACGTCGTAAATGCGTTCCCGATTTTTTTCATAAGCACGTAGCGGAGCTTTCCGGCGATGGCTTTCTTATCGTTCCCGCCGGCGGCGATGAGAGCTTCGAGACCCAATGGCACACGCAGTTTTACGGGCAAATTATTTTTTTCCAAAAGAGAAACGGTGCGAGGAACGATTGAATTTTCCGGTGCGATACCGAGCCGCTCTGAAAGCATGGCGGCGGCGACGCAGCCGATAGAAACAGCTTCTCCGTGCAAGTATTCTCCGTAGCCGGCGACTTTTTCAACGGCGTGCCCGAACGTGTGTCCGAGATTGAGCAGTGCGCGTCCGTTTTCCTTGGCGGTTTCGCGTTCATCTGCGGCGACGACTTGAGCCTTGATTTCGCAACAGCGACGCACAACGGCGGGAAGTTCCGGCGAATTCCACGCGAGCGTTCCCGCGGCTTCGAGTTGGGCAAAAAACGCTTCGTCTCCAAGAAGTCCGTATTTGATAACTTCCGCCATGCCGGCGGCAAATTCTCGCGGCGGGAGCGTGGCGAGCAGATTCATATCAGCGATAACGGCTTCGGGCTGGTGAAACGCGCCGACGAGATTTTTCCCGGAAGGCAGATTAATTCCGGTTTTTCCGCCAACGGAGCTGTCCACCATCGAAAGCAGCGTAGTCGGAACCTGAACAAACGCGATCCCGCGCAAAAACGTTGCCGCACAAAAGCCGGAAAGATCGCCGACGACACCGCCGCCGACAGCAAAAATAATGCCGCTACGGTCGATGCGTGCCTGCGCAAGTTTCTCCCAAATATCGGCGAGCTCGCGCGTACTTTTTGCCGCTTCGCCGTCCACGGAAGTTTCGATTATCAGGCGGGCGCGTTTTTTTAATGCTTCAAAAAGTGCCGGATGCAGGCGGGGCAGCGTCGGACAAGTGATGACGGCAATGGGGCGATTTTCTGCAAAGAAACGATCAGCGAGCGCAAGGAGCGTTCCCGCGAGGTTGTTTCCGATATGGATTGTATAGGCGCGTTCGCCGAGTTCAACCGTGATGTTTTGCATGGAAAACTATTTTTTTGAAGATCGTTTTTCGAGTTCGCGAAGATCTATAACTTCTGTTTTCGCGAGCTTGTCGTGCCACCCGCGATGCCGGCGAGCGAAAAGAACGACGGCGGCATTGGCAATCCCGAGAAGCGCAAGCAAGAGCCCGACAGGAACAAGCGTTATCGCTTTCCAGAAAGAGCGGGAAAGGATTTGCAGGAAAAGCGGCGGAAACGGCGTGCCGAAAACGACGGTGCGCAGACCGAAGATTTTTTTTCCGAGGGTTTGCCCGTGCAGGAAAAATTCCGTCAGCACAAAATAAAGTGCAACGGCAATAAAAGAAATCGAGTAAACCGTTTCAAAAAACGAATAAAGCTTCTCGTCCTGCAACGCACGCGCGGAAACGGCGTCGATCGCGGTGCGGTCGACGTTCCCGTTGACGGCAGCGTTTAACGCGGCGTCGTAGGCTGTCTGAAAATCGCGGTAATATCCGGCAAAAAGCGAAAAACCATCCGGATAAAAAACGGGAACGAGGATTTTTACGGCGAGCGCGGCAACAATAAGCGAGAGAACGCCGTCCGCCAAAAATGCGAGAACCCGAAAACGCAACGGAGCCGCCGGCGGCAGATCTTTTTCTGCGACGACGAAGACGAGTTTTTCGGGAATCTGCTGCGGATTCATTTTACCGTTCGTCACCAATTGCCCGACGGCAAGCATCAAGCGTGTTTTTCATCAACATCGCAACAGTCATCGGTCCGACCCCGCCGGGAACGGGCGTGATTTTTTCACATTTCGGAGCGACTTTCTCAAAATCAACGTCGCCGACGAGGCGGAAGCCGCTTTTCTTGGAGGCGTCGGGAACGCGGTTAATTCCGACGTCGATGACGACAGCTCCGGACTTAACCATTTCTTCCGTGATAAAATGGGCCTTCCCGATTGCGGCGACAAGAATGTCCGCTTGGCGCGTAATTTCCGCCAAATTTTGCGTGCGGGAATGGCAAACGGTAACGGTAGCATCGCATTTCTTGGAAACAAGGAGAAGCGCGGCAGGCTTTCCGACAATGAGAGACCGCCCGACAATGACGGCGTGCTTTCCGGAGGTTTTTACGCCGGAGCGTTCCAAAAGTTCAATAATTCCCGCCGGCGTGCAAGCGGCAAAAGCGTCCGGAAGTTCCTGAACGAGGCGCCCGATATTAACGGTAGAAAAGCCGTCCACGTCTTTATCCGGAGAGACACGATTGAAGATTTCGGTTTCGCAGATGTGTTTCGGGAGCGGAGCCTGAATGAGGATTCCGTGCACGGAATCGTCCGCGTTCAACTCGTCGATGGTTGCTTCAAGCTCCTTTTGGGAAACGGTTTCCGGGAAAAGCTTGAGCGTGCTCTTCATGCCGATTTCGGCAGCGGTTTTTTGTTTTTTGCTCACGTAAGAGACAGAGGCGGGATCGTCCCCCACGCGAATAACGACAATGTGCGGGGTCGCTCGCGGCGAAATTTTTTCGACCGTCGCTTTCAGTTCCGTGAGAATTTGTTTGGCGATGAGATTTCCGTCGATAAGTTCCATTGTTTTTTTGTATTTAAATTTCGGATGCGTTTTTTTGAAAAGATAATTATTTCCAGGGCGTGTCTTTAAAAATCCCGAGGCGGTCGACGGAGAGAAGAAGGTCGCGGAAGTCCGGATTTGCCCAAACTTTCTCCATATCCTGATTCGGAAACGAAATGCGAATGAACATTTGCTCGCGGCGCTGATTCAGCCCGAAACGTTTAAAATCCTCTACGCGAACGCCCACGCGATCC
Organism: Opitutales bacterium; assembly: GCA_017531845.1. GTDB lineage: Bacteria > Verrucomicrobiota > Verrucomicrobiia > Opitutales > UBA953 > Spyradosoma. Next base: position 111,481 of record JAFXKI010000010.1, read on the forward strand.
ACCGCACCGGCAAGCCCTTCGCTCCAGCCCAATTTTTGGTCTTCGTAACGAAAAGGAACGCCGTTGATAAGGTGCCAAAAAATGACGGGCTGAGTGGTATCATCTTTGGTGTAAATACCGAATTCGTAGGGAAGCAGTTCCCGCCCTTCGATTTTGTGCCCGGAAACGGCAAAATTGCGGGCTTCGCGCGTCCAACCGAAGTTTACCCAGCAGGAATCCGGGTTATGCCCGCCGGCATCAAACGGCGTTTTCCCGCCCGGCTCCCAATAAGCGGTGTAGAACACGACTTCGAGATCTCCCTTGCGGAAAATGCGGGAGATGTATTGGTCAAATTTAAGGAAATCCCCAACGTATTGGCGCATGCCTTCCGTTTCCGCAAGAGGCTGTTCGGTTATCGTCCATCCGTCAATTTTTTCGGGAACGATTTCTCTAAGCGTCGTTGTCAGTTGAGGTTTCACGACGGAAAAAATCCGCACGTAAAAAATCATCCCGACAGAGGCGAGAACAACGAATGCGACGATGGCAAAAATAAATTTCCGCATAAAGTTAAACGTGTTTTTTTGTATAAATAATTTACATACGCTCGAGCGGCTCGATACCAAGAAGGCGAAGCCCGGTCTCAAGAATGGTGCAGGTACGTGCGCAGAGGCGTAAACGCAAGGCTCGCACGGCGGGATCGTCGACCATCACTTTGTCTGCGTTGTAGAACGACGAGAACGCGCCGGCAAGGTCGAAGAGATAGCCGCAGATGTGGTGCGGCTTGAGCTCGTCGCACGCGCTTTGGACAGCGGCGGAAAAGCCGAGAAGTTTTTTCGCAAGAGCGATTTCCGCCTCGGTCGCGGGAACGTGTTTTTCAACATCTCCGGAAACGGTCTCGAGGGACGTTCCCGCCTTCCGGAAAACGCTGCGGATACGTGCTACTGCGTAGAGCAGGTAGGGCGCGGTGTTGCCTTCGAAGGCGAGAAGACGTTCCCACGCAAACATGTAATCGCCCGTGCGATTGGACATCAGGTCAACGTAGCGAATGGCGGCGACCCCGATGGTTTCGGCGATTTTGCGGCGTTCGGGCTCGGACAAATCCGGATTCTTTTCGGAAACGATGGCAAAGGCGCGCTCAACGGCTTCGGCAACGAGTGCTTTGAGGCGAATCGTTCCGCCCTCCTTGGTTTTCAGCGGCTTGCCGTTCGCGCCGAGAATTTTTCCGAAAGAAACGTGACGCAGAGAAGGAAGCGTGTAGTTTTTGCATTTAAACCAGCGTGCCGCCGTGAGGAAAAGCATGCGGAAGTGGTCGCATTGGCGGTCGTCGGTAACATAAACGATTTCGTCCGCCTTAAAATGTTCAACGCGGTAAAGCAGTGTCGCAAGGTCCGTCGAAGCATAATTGGAACCTCCGTCTTTTTTTCTCACAATAAACGGAGCAGCGTTCTCGTTGTGGCGGGAATAACGCGGGTCGTCATCATTCCAAACGATGAGAGCGCCATCGTCTTCTTCGGCGATGCCGCATTCGGTGAGTTCAGAATAAACGCGTCCGACTTTGTCGCGATAGAAGCTTTCTCCGAGAGTAACGTCGGGCTTGACTCCGAAAACGTCATACATTTTTTCGCAGGCGGCATTGGAGACGCGGACAATGCGTTCCCAAAGCGCGAGGTTTTCCGCGTCGCCCTGCTGGAGTTTAACGAGTTCGGCGCGAGCGGTATCCATCGCTCCCGGATTTTTTTCCGTGTCTTTGCAAAACGCGGTGCCGGATTTGTAAAGTTCTTCGAGTTGTTCGAGCGCGAGTTCGTCGTCGTCCGGAAACGCGAAATTTTGGCGTTTGATTTCAAACATGAGCACGCCGAAGTTGGTGCCCCAGTCGCCGATATGATTGTCGCGCACGAGGTCCGCGCCGCAAAACGCGAGCAGGCGAGCAATAGCTTCACCGATATCCATAATGCGCAAATGCCCGACGTGCATTTGCTTTGCCGTGTTGGTGGACGGGTAATCGATGACGACTTTTTTGCCGCGATAGGCAGACTCTGCGGATTTGTGCAAATCTTCCGCTCCGCGATAGCGCACAAGCCATTGTGAGAGAAATTCTGCGGAAAGCTTAAAATTGATAAATCCGGGTCCGGCGACGGAAATTTCGACAAGCGAAGAATCGATTTCGCCGGAGTTTTTCAGGGCATCAACAAGCGCGGTTGCAAGTGCGCGAGGATTGGTTTTCGCACGTTTCGCCTCGGCGAGGACGCCGTTTGCCTGATAATCTCCGAAACGCGGATCTGCGGGACGCATTTCAGGAGAAAACGCGGAGGAGAAGCCGTCAGTCGTTCCCGCGACGCGGCGCAAAATCGTGTCCAGTTCTTTTGCCGGATTAAACCAAATTTCCATAATCGTCCTAATAAACAGCGTTCCCGCTCTTCCCGCAAATTGAAATTTGCCGAAGTGCATGCTTCGGCAAATGTTAAAAAGAAAGTTGAGACGTTTAAAAGCGGAGAAGCTGAAAAGGTTAATCGGCTACGCCGAGGGTTTTACTTTTATAAAATAAAAAGGATTCTTTTCCTTGTTTCGCTTGCGAAACAACTAAACTTCTAAGCTCTTAAGCTTTTAAACATTTAGCGAACGCGCGCGTTGCGTTCGCTAAATTTCAATTTGCGGGAACGCACAGAAAACGCATAGAATGTCCGGAAAAAATAAAACATGACTAATAATATTTTAGAAATTAAAAACCTTTGCGTTTCCATCGGAGATCGCGAAATTCTGAAAAATTTTTCCCTGACTTTGCCGAAAGGCGAAGTTCACGCCATCATGGGACCGAACGGAACAGGGAAATCAACGCTCGCCAAAGCACTTGCCGGGCATCCGGATTATACGGTAACAAGCGGCGAAGCGTATTTGGACGGAGTGCAAATCCTCGGGAAAGAACCGGACGAAATCGCACGGCTCGGGCTTTTCGTCGCCTTTCAGTATCCCGTTGAAATCCCCGGCGTTACCATCGCCAACTTTATCCGCGCAATGATGGTCGCGCGCCAGCCGGCGGGAACGCCCTTTAACGCAAAGGATTTTTACGCAAAGCTTTACGAAAAAATGGACGCGCTCGCAATGGACCGCAAATTTACTTCGCGCGCGGTCAACGAAGGTTTTTCCGGAGGCGAGAAAAAACGTTGCGACATCCTCCAAATGATGATGGCGCAGCCGTCTTACGCAATTTTGGACGAAACCGATTCCGGCTTGGATATCGACGCGCTTCGCATCGTTGCCGAGGGCGTTAATAAAATGCGCGGGAACGCGTTCGGAGCACTCGTCATTACACACTATCAACGCTTACTCGAATACATCGTTCCCGACAAAGTTCACATTATGGACGGCGGGCGCATCGTTCACTCCGGCGGCAAGGAACTCGCGCTGGAGCTCGAGCAAAAAGGCTACGCCTGGGTGAAAGAAAACTTCAGCAAATAAAAAAACAGGGGAAACGGATTCCTGCCGCTTGCAGAGCGCAGGCGGCACTCCCTCGAAAGGAATTTCCGCCACAAGGTGTTCCCGCGCGAAACAAAATCGTCCCTAACACAATGGATGAGATTCTCGCGCAGAGACGCGAAGACGCAAAGTTTTTTTGTTTGCGTTAAAAAGCATTCGTGAAAATTCGTGGGTTATTACCTTTTTAAAAGCTTCGCGGCTTTGCTCGAAAAAAAAAACGTTCCCGCGACTTTTGTCACAGGAGCGCATTTTCTCCGAAATCTTTCAAAATTTCATCTTTCAACCCTGCGCGGGAACGCGTTATACTACGCGGCGTTATGCACGATATCTCGCAAGGAAAAATCCTCGTTACCGGCGGTTCCGGGCTTATCGGAAGTGCCATCATCGCCCGCCTCAACGCCCTCGGGCACACAAACATTCTCGTAACCGACAAGCTCGGCACGGATTTGCGCTACAAGAATCTTGTTCCGCTTAAATTCGCCGAATACATGGAATACGAGGATTTCGACCGCGCGCTCGAAAGCGATCCCGCGCAGTTTGCCGACATTAAAACGATTTTCCACCTCGGAGCCTGCTCCGCGACGACGGAAAAAGACTGCACTTACCTCATTCACAACAACTACGAATACACGAAAAAGCTCGCCGCGTTCGCGCTCGGAAACGGCGCACGCTTCGTTTACGCCTCCTCCGCCGCGACTTACGGGAACGGCGAAAACGGCATGGACGACGAAGGCGACATCCTCCCGCTCAAGCCGCTCAACATGTACGGCTACTCGAAACACCTTTTCGACCTGCACGCGTTGCGCAACGGCTACTTAAACAAAATCACGGGCATCAAATATTTCAACGTTTTCGGTCCGAACGAAAACCACAAGGCGCACATGGTCAGCATGGTTTTCCGCGCGTTTAACCAAATCAGGGAAACCGGCGGCGTGAAGCTTTTCAAAAGCTACAAGCCGGAATACGCGGACGGCTGCCAGATGCGCGATTTTCTCGGTGCGAAGGAAGCGGCGGCGATTACCGTGCACCTTGCGCAAAACGAGGAAGCAACGGGCTTGGTCAATGTCGGCGCGGGCAAGGCACGCACTTGGCTCGAACTCGTGCGCCCGATTTTCGCGGCGATGGGCGTTCCCGAAAAAATCGAATTTATCGACATGCCGGAATCGCTTCGCGCGCAATATCAGTATTTTACGCAAGCGAAAATCGATAAACTGACGCGCTTGGGCGGCGCACAATATCTCGTCCCGCTCGAAGAATCCGTTACCGACTACGTCAAAAACTACCTCATTCCCGACAAACATCTCGGCGAATAAGAAAATTACGGGAGAAACGTGCTCGCGCGGTTTAAGCCCGAGGCGTTTCTCCCGCTAAAGCGAACTCCATTTTTATAAAAAAACAGACAAAAACATGAAAATCATCACAGTCATCTCCTTACTCGCGCTTGTTCCGTTTGCTGCGCTCGCACAAGAAAAAACCGACGTTCCCGCCGGAAACACACGCACAAAAATCACGCCGAAGAAAACTTCCACGCCGCAAGGCTGGACGGATAATTTTGAAGCCGCCAAAAAGCAGGCGGCGGCAGAAGGCAAAGACATACTTGTCGCCTTCTCCGGCTCAGATTGGTGCGGCTGGTGCGTGCGCCTCGAAAAAGAAGTTTTTTCTGAAGGTAATTTTGCTGAAAAAGTTTCGAAGTTTTTCGTTCCCGTTTATATCGATAATCCTAACGATTTATCGCTTCTCTCCGAGCACGCTCGAAAGCAAAACCGGGCGCTCACGGATCACTACCGCATCGAGGGCTTTCCCACGGTTCTACTGATGGACGCTTCCGGATGCATCTTTGCGCAAACCGGTTACGCGGCGGGAGGTCCGGAAAAATATCTCGAAATGCTGAAAAAACTGCGCGATGACGGAAAAAACTCGCCGGAATATAAAACGCAAAAAGCCCTGAACGCCGTCCCGAACGGGCCCGATCGCGTCCGGAAACTTGACGAACTTCTTGTGCCGCTCCCGCTCCCGCTTCAAATTGCCAACGAAAATTACGTCGACGAAATTCTCGCGGCGGATGCCGACGGCTCCTTGGGTTTGCGAGCCAAATATCCGTATTTCACAATCGTTCGTCCCTTAAAACAAGAATTACAGGCGGAAGTCGTCCGGCTTTCACAACTCACGGACGAAGCACTCAAGGCACAAGGATCTCCCTCGGACAAAGCGACGTGCATGAAGATCGCGACGGAGGTTCTTCGAAAAAATGCCGACACGTTACGCAAGCTTCGCCAACGCGCCGACAAAGCACAAAGTATGTTTGCCGGAAACACGCATGCGGCAAGACGCGTGGGAGCCATTCAACAGCAACTCCATTACCTGTTTTCCAATTACATCGACAAAGAGTAAAGCACCGTAGCCGACATTCGCTAATTTTGTGCGTTCCCGCGAAAAAAAACTCCGCGGGAACGCCGTTTTGATTTTTGATTCTATTCATGTTTGACTCCTTTTACAAAAAAACGGTTTTCCTTGCTCCGCTTCTGCTCGGATTAAGCGCATGTATGTCTCCGGAAAAAGAAACGGAAGAAAATTTACCCGCCGTCACGCCGAAAAACACCGAAATCCGGGAGCACATCGAAAACGCGGAGGTGTTTGAATCCAAACTGAAGGAAGCTCTTTCCGACGGCGATTCCGCCCTCGCCTCCTATTTTGCCGAATACGTGCTTTCCGTAGAAGAACTTCTCGAGTTCGTAGAAAAATATTACTCGGAAAAAACTTGGCTTCCCGGCGATCCTAACACCATCGACTCCGCAACGGAAACCGCACGGGAAATTCGCTACACGCTCGCGCGTAGACTTTTGCGCGAAGGCAGGTGGGCAAAAGCGCGGCAATACTTTCCGGAGGATCTTCTCCCGACTTTTAATGCTTACGTTTCTGCCATCCAGCGCGGCTACAACGCCAAACTTTCCGACACCGAGCGCGCCCGGGGCTTTTGGGACGCTGCGCTAATCGTGCGCACCGACGGGGACGCCCTCTTCCTCGCCGCCGCCGGTCCCACATATATTTCCGGCGGAGAATGGGAAGAAAACCCCATTCTTAAACTACGCTTTTCGGAAAACATTGCCTCCGAAGAAGAGCGTTCCCGTGCAGAATCCCGAGACATTTCCCGCTTCGTCAACGATCGCCGTTTTCGCGCCGCGATGCTCGTACAAAACGCCGCAAGCCTCCTGCCGAACAACGATGACCGCACAGCCCGCTTGCTTTGCACCGCCGGGGTTTGGCTTCGCTACCGGGATCCGAAAACCGCAGATTCCTTTTACAAGTCCGTCGTCATTCGTTGTCCTCAAACCGCAATCGGGAAACACTGCCAAGAGCTCCGCTGGTTCCCGCCGGCGCTTGAATGGACCGACGAAGAAGCATGGAGCGGCGTTTCGGAAATCGACTCGTCGGAAAGCTTTTAACGCCCGTTAAAATTGAGAGAAGCTTTTTTCCACGGATTCACGGATGCGCACGCACACCTGCCGAAAAACCCGGCAGAAGATGATGCACTTTCCGTTCCCGCAGAGGCGAAAATTCTGCTGAACGCCACTCGTGCCGAAGATTTTCCGCGCATTGCCGCGCTCGCCGAAAAATTTCCGGAGAATATCGTTCCCGCCTTCGGCATTCATCCATGGTTCGCCGAAGAATGGAGCGGGAACGTGAAACTTCTTTTGCGTAAATATATTTCGGATACACCCAACGCAACAATCGGAGAAGTCGGGCTCGACCGCTGCCGCGGGAACGCCGTATTTCAAGAAACCGCCTTTTGCGAACAACTTGAAATCGCCGGTGAATTTAGCGTTCCCGTGAGCCTTCACTGCGTGCGCGCCTTCGGGAAACTCGAAGAAATTTTACGCGGATTTTTTGTCGCAAAAAAGCTCCCTCCATTCCTGCTTCATGCCTACGGCGGCTCGGCGGAACAGGCAAAGGTTTTTGCAAAGCTCGGCGGCGTTTTTTCAAATCCTCGCCGAGAGCTCCCGCCGGAATGTAGAATTATTTCCGAAAGCGATGCTCCGCTCAGAAGCTTTTCAAAATAAAAACAAGAAGAGTAATCTGCGGCACGGGAACGTAAAAAACATGCGCAAAGCCGCAAAGTTTTTCGGTTAAAAAAAGAAAAAACACGGTCGAGAAGATACTCTTAAAAAAAAACGTTCCCGGGAAATGAATTCACGGGAACGTTTTTTGAGCGTTAGGAGCTTTAAACTCCGAACTGTTTTTAGCCTCCGATTTGGAAGCGGGAGAAGCGGGAAATCTTGATGTTTTCGCCGGTCTTCGTGATCTGCTCGGTGATGAGATCGTTGACCGTCGTTTTGCCCGTCGAGTCCTTAACATAAGGTTGGTCGAGCAAGCAGATTTCGCTGTAATATTTGTCAAGCTTCCCGGCGACAATCTTTTCAATTGCCATTGCGGGTTTGCCTTCACACTGAGCTTTGACAATTTCCGTTTCCTTGGCGATTTCTTCCGCCGGAACTTCTTCACGCGTAATGAAGCGCGGAGCGGCGGCGGCGATATGCATCGCGATGTCGCGGGCAAAGTTCTGGAAAAGCTCGTTCTTGGCAACGAAGTCGGATTCACAGTTCACTTCAACGAGAACGCCGATGCGTCCACCCATGTGGATGTAGGAAGCGACCGTACCCTGCGAAGCGGAGCGCCCGGCTTTTTTATCACGCGTAGCGGCACCCTTCTTGCGAAGAATTTCGGCGGCGGCGTCCATATCACCGTCGGTTTCAACGAGAGCCTTTTTGCAGTCCATGAGACCGGCTCCCGTGCGGGAACGGAGTTCGTTAACGATTTGTGCAGTAATAGCTGCCATGTTTTTTAAGTTCTTTCCTGTTGGATTTTAATGATCGACGAAAAACTTATTCAGCTTTCGCTTTCGGAGCACGCGGTTTGCGCGTTCCCGTGCGGCGAGCCGGCTTCTTCGCGTCCGCGAGCTGGCTGTCCTTGAGCAAGTCCGGAGAAATCGTTACTTCCGGCTCAACCGAGGAAGAAGCGATTTCCTGCTTCGCGACCGGAGCTGCGGCACGGCGAGCGGAAGCTTCCGCTTCGCGGCGGGCGAGCCCAGCCTGAATAGCGTCGGAAATGACGGAAACGATGAGGCGAACAGACTTCACGGCGTCGTCATTGCCCGGAATCGGGAACGCGACCTGCGTCGGGTCCGAGTTCGTGTCAACAAGACCGACACACGGAATATTGAGGCGTTTTGCTTCGTTGACGGCGATTTCTTCGTTGAGAATATCGACCACGAAAACTGCGCCCGGAAGTTTATAAAAATCGAGCAAACCTTCAAAGCCGCGGGACATGCGCGTCATTTGACGCTTGATAACGGCAGCTTCTTTTTTGTGCATTTTATCGAGCGAGCCGTCCGCTTCCATGCGGAGATATTTGCGATACTTTTCGAGAGAACCTTTGACGGTTTCGAAGTTCGTAAGGCAACCGCCCATCCAGCGATTGACTGCATACGGCATGTTGCACGCCTTGGCGGCATCACGCATCAGCTCCTGCGCCTGGCGCTTGGTTGCGACAAAAAGCACATCCTTACCGGAAGCGACCGTATCTTCGATAAACTGCGTCGCCTTTTCGAGGCATTCGAAGGTTTTTTCAAGGTCGATGATAGAGATCCCGTTCTGGTGTTTGAAAACGTATTCGCGGGATTTCGGGTTCCAGCGGCGGGTTTGGTGACCGAAGTGGACGCCTGCGTCGAGGAGATCTTTAACAGTGATGTTCATAATATTTAGGCTCCGTATCTCTTCGCCGCCGGTTCGCGTGAGACATTGGATAATGTAGGTTTGTTTTTTATGTTTTAAATACGAAATGCGTTCCGGCATGGCGCATTTCGCGTAAAAGAGTGGAAAATAAAACCGTTTTTAATGCGTTCCCGCAAGAAAAAATTCTACAAAAAACGGACTCGGCGAGAAAAGCGGGGGAAAGTTTCACCCAAAATTCATTCTTTCCTGCCGGATTTTTTACGGCAAACGAAGAACAAAAACCTCGTCTTTTTTCGAAACAACAAATTCGGCAATCGTTTTTTGCGGAGAATCCGCCTCGGCGATGCGGAGTTTCGTCTTTTCCGGGAATGTGAAGCTCAGATGATCATTTAAATCAAAGCGATTATCGTGCGTATTTCCGCGAGCAAGCTCTTTGCCGCATTCAGCGTCGAAAACTATTATTTTTCGAGCGAGGCGCGCGCCGGCTCGGGAACGCAAATCAAACGAAACGCGAACCGTTCCGGGCGGCAAAATTTCAGCGAGGCGCAAATAACGCTCCGTTACATTGAGCGCCGGGATATTCGTTGCACCGTTTAGTTTCCATGAGGCCCAAAACGTCAACCCTGTCGGCTCTGCGCAAGCAGCGTAAATAGAGAAACGGGGATCATTCGGATCGGCCTGCGCCGCATCAACGTCGAACCAGGTTTTATTTGCCGCTCCGCCATCTCCCGCTCCCAAATGCTTCCATTCACCGTCGTCCCAAATTTCCACCCAAGAGTGATTGCCGGGCTTATTTTTCCATCGGCAACCGACGAAGCGCGCGGGAACGCCGACTGCACGGCATGCGTCGATGAGCAATATCGACAATCCCGTACACGAAGCCTTCCCGATTCTCATGGAATGAAACGGAGATTGGTCTGGCCTGTCTCTTAACGGGCTGTAGCGAACGCCCAAAATATCCCATATTTCCCGATTCAAAACCTCCGCCGCTTCGGTAGGTGTTTTGCAATTTTTAACCAAAGGTAAAAATTTTTCCCGAAATAGCGGGCGCCAGTTATCCCGCGGCTCTCCGACGGAAGTGTCGGGAAGAACGTAATTTCGAAAAATTGAGTCCGGCATCTTCCACGGAGCCGATGCTCTTGCAAAATGAGCGGACGAAGCGTCCTCCGGAGCAGACGTAGCAGCATACGCATATGCTTCGGAAAAAATCACCGACAAAACGATGCTTACAAAAAAATAAAACCGATTCATGGTTATCAATATATTCAAACGGGAACACCGGAGAAAGCCTTATCCTACAAAAAACACGGCGGGAACGGAGCTTTCGTCCGTTCCCGCCGTGTTTTTCTTATTCGCGAACTAAGCGTCTTTGCTGATTTTCACTTCAACTTCTTTCGCTTGGGCGGAATGGTAGTACTTGGAATACATACCGTACTGCCCGGAGCTGACGTAGTAACGAGCCGTTTCACGAACCATTTGATTCATCACGGCTCCGAAAACCGGAAGTTTGGATTCCTGAATACGATGGAGATTGTTCTTAATCATCGTGCGTTGAACCGTATTGAAGCGCACGGTGTAAACAACGCCGTCGCACAAAGGAAGCAAGTTCAGCACGTCGGAAACAGCACCGATCGGCGGAGTATCAATAAAGATGCGCGTATAGCTTTTCTTGAGTTCTTCAAGCATTTCGCGGAACTTTTGGCTATTGATAACCTGCGTCGGATTTTTGCAGAATGCTCCCACCTGCAACACGTCAAAATTAGGACGAACGTCGCGAATAATCGCCTCGTCCAAGGACATGGTTCCTTCCATATAGCGCGTCAATCCGCGCTCATCTTTAGACAAGCCCAAAGAGTTCCCGACGTTCGGCAAGCGCAAGTCGGCATCAAGCACCAATACGCGTTCCCCGTGCGCAGCATAAGTTTGAGCAAGATTTGTCGAAACGAAAGTTTTCCCTTCGGAGGGCATCGTCGAAGTAACTAAGAAAACCTTTGCGTTCCCGGATTGTTCCCCGATTTTTAAAGCCGAATAAATCGCGCGAAACGCTTCCGTCGCCCCGCGATCCTTTCCGTTGGAAACGACACAGGCTTTGTCCACGGCAGATTTAACGTGATTCAGGCGCGTAATAGTTCCCAAAAGCGGAATTCCGAGGAAGCTTTCAATATCACGGGTCGATTTGATGCGATCGTCAAAGAACGACAGCAGAACAATGACACCGGCACCGATTGCAAGCCCGGCAACGACGCCGAAAATAGCATTGAGAACAAAGTTTTTGTTGGAAGCGCGCGTCGGAACTACCGCCGGATCAAGAATACTGACAATCGATGAAACGGAGCCGATGACCCGCATCTTCAAATCTTCCAAATTAAACTTCAGGCGCTGGAGCAATTCTTCGTTTAAGAGAATTTTCTTGTCCAAAGCCGTAAGCTGTGAAATAGCGTCACGCAGGCGCACCAACTCAACTTCTTTTTCCTCCGCACGTTTTTGTGCCGATTCGTAACGGCGCTTTGCCGCGACAAAGTTCGAATCAAATTCCGCCTCGGCTTTTTTCACGGCTTCAGCAAGCTCCGCCTCCGCCTGCTCCAACTTTTGCGTTTCCGCAATGAGAGTCGGGTGACTCTTCCCGTATTTTTCAAGCAATCCGGTAATCGAGATGCGCAAGTCTGCCACGCGGGGAAGCAACGTCGCAACCAATTGATTACTCGTAATCGAAGGCTGGGACAACAATGAAAGTCCGGCGTCTTTGGTCTTTTGAATTTCATTACGAATCGCAAGCAAATCTTCGTAATTCTTGCGCTCCGTGTCCCGCACGGAAATAACGCTGGCAAGTTCCGCATTCGCCGTCCCCATTTCCGTCGTAAGCAAGCGCTCATTCTTGATGAGCATATTGCGTTCCTCACGCTGCTGAGCAAGCGTATGCTCCATTTGCTCAATCTGCACACGCGTCGTCTCAATAACCGGACTGGTCAGATTTGCACGGTCTTCGGAATTATATTTCTGGATTTCTTCCGCAAAATAATTTGCCAACTTTTCGGCAACTTCCGGACGGCGGTGCGTATATTCAACAAACGCAATAAACGTCGCTTTCTGGGGAACGACATTGCGGTGCTTTGCAATAACTTCCGTCGGCGTCAGCGGTCCGGAAAAAACGTTCCCGCCCTGATACGGACGGACGACTTCCGTCAGTTCCGGCGAAGTCAGACGCGATTGAACGCGCTTAACGATCGTGCCCGAACGCATGATTTCGAGCTGTGTCTGAAAGTCTTCCTGCCCGGAGATCGCATCCAGAGAAGTCGTATTCGCTCCGCTTCCCGGAGCAGCCTGAACCGCATTTTTCAAAACACGGAGACGTGCGGAAGCCGTATATTCCGGAACAACGTTATACGTGTAAATGAGCGTTCCCGTGACGACGACGAAAACGGATAAAATCAAATACCAAATGCGTTCCCGGAACATCGCAATCCAATCGGAAAGCGTCCGCGTTTGCATCACATCAGAAAAGCTCGCCGATTCACCATAACCGGCTCCGTAGCCTCCGTAGTTATTATAACCGTAGCCATAACCCGACGATGTGCGAGGCGCATTTTCAGTTACGACTTCGTCTTCATTTAAATTCGACATTGGAGAAAAAAATTTAGTCAGTTATTCCGAATCTGCGATTAAATCGCGCTATCCGGGACATATACGCGATCGCCCTCTTCAAGCGGGAAATCCGGCTCGTAACCTTCCTGAATCGCCTTCAAATCCACTTCCCAAGTTTGGATAACACCATCTCGGGAACGGGTTACTTTCACACTCGTGCGGGATCCGCGGGGAAGCACACCGCGCGCGGCGTCAATCGCTTTTCCCAGTGTCAGCTCTTCTTCAATAGGAATCAGGACCGGACCGGGACTTGCAACGAATCCGCTGACGTAAATACGCCGCTCGGCATACGCAATAACGGTCAACGTAACCTGAGGATTCGTGTAAAACCCTTCGTCGCGATAGCGTTTTTCAATAGAATCCTTGAGCTCGCTAAGCGTCTTCCCGGCGACCGTTACCTGCCCGATGAAGTTCAGCGTAATATTGCCTTCCTTCGAAACGCGATATTCTCCGCGATTATCCGGCTCGGCATACATTTCGAAACGCAATGTATCCAACGGACGGATACGGTAATCCTGCGTTCCCGGACCGTCTTCGCTCAAATTCGATGCCGGATAACCGGCGTGCGGCTGAGCGGTCCGGCAAGCGGAAAAACCGAGGCAAAAGAAAAGAGCCGCAAGAAACATCGCGGCTCGAATCAAAACATTTGATTTCATTTCAGATTGAGGTTGCTTAATAGCTTCAACACACGAAAAAATCGAATGTCGTAACTCCCTTCCGCTTAGTAGCGGAGGGAGATACCGACCGTAACGATGTTGTTCGTATAGTCCGAGCCTTCCTGATTGGATTCGTCAATCGCGAGCGAGTAATTCGCGTAAGCACTCGCCCATTCGTTGATGGCGTAAGAAGCACCGACCGTCATTTTGTAAATGTCGTCTTCACGAGCGGATGACTGATAATCGTCGAGACGATAGCCGAGGCTCGCGTTCGCGGACCAGAAATCGTCGATACGATAGTTGGCGGAAAGCGTCGCTCCCGTCGCGATGATGCCTTCACCGGCGGAACCGAGTTCAAAGTCACGATTGAGCGTCAATGCGGTGGAAAGTTTTTCCGTAGCCTGATAATCCGCCGTGATGGACATACCGAGCGTGTCGCGACCATCAAGATTATCAATCGTGCGGTCAGAGTAATCGGAAGTCGTAACACCGATACGCCCGTTGAGGGAAAGCTTTTCCCAAGCATTACCTTCCGCGGAAAGGCCGAAGAACCAAACCTGTTCCGTTCCCGCCGTTTCCCCCGCCGCACGATTGCGTTCGCTTGTCGCGAGGTCGACGTAGCGGTATTCGGCGGAAAGACCGGCGTTGAGCTTTTCCGTTACCGCGTAGTAAAGATACAGCGGAATGGAGTATTGCTGACGATCGTTGTAATAGTATTTCGCTTCGCTGTTCTGATAAGTCGTGCCGCTCCAGTTGAGCCCGGAACGAAGTGAAGTTTTTTCGCCGACTTTGTAGGAAAGAATGCCCTTCGCGTAGTAGTTGTAAGAACGCGTCATCGTGCCCTTCGTGTAGGAATCACGGGCAGAAGCACTTTGATTGTGGTGGAAACCTCCGGCAACCGTAAGTTTGAGCTTTTGCCCTTCGCCGCCGTGCGTGAACGTAAAGTCGATATTTTCGAGCGCGCGATTGTTGTCGGTTTCATCCATATAGAAAAGGATGTTTTCGACAAAACGAAGATTAAATTTACTGCGAGCTTCGTCTCCGTTAGTGAATTCCAAGCCCGGAGAAATCGTGAAGATCGTGTCCGCATCTTCGTTCGTTTCCGACAGGTAAATATTGTCGTTGTAGGCGACGGAGGCGTTCAGCAAGCCGTGAATTCCCGCGTCTTCTCCAAAAGCAGGAAGCGGAATAAGCGCAGTACCGGCAGCGGAGGCGGAGCCGGCGACGCCCGCAAAAATAAAGGAGACAGCAAGTTTATTTAGGATCTGTTTCATTGTTTTTCTTTGTTATGTTTTGAAAAATGATTTGCGCCAAGGCTACGCGGTGAAAAATGCAATGGCAAGTCTTATTTACAAAAATCGAGAGGAAATGCGACATGTTATCGCACCTCCTCCCCGGTTTCCATGTTGATGATTTTGAAGTTTTCAACGTGAAACGACGGATCCGCACGGAACGACAAGCTGACGTTATAGGCCTTTTCGATATCGGCAATTGAATCCCGGTCGTCCGATCGTAAACGCTCCAAGTTCATCGGATGAAGGAAAATCCGGAAAGAAAGTTCCCGTCCGACATTGGCTTCAATTCCGCGCAAGCGGCGAATCACGCTGACGAGGCGACGCTGAACTTCAACACTCATCGTACGCGGGTTTTTCACGATCCCGCGTCCCTGGCAATACGGACAGCCCATGTAGAGCGAGGTCGTATTGCTTTCCTGCTGGCGTTGACGCGTCATTTGCAAAATCCCGAGTTGCGAAATCGGCAAAATCTGATGTTTCGCCCGATCCATGCTCATCGCATCGCGAAGTGCGTTAAACACCGCTTTACGATCTTTCGGGTTTTTCATGTCAACGGTGTCAATGATGATCAATCCGCCCAAATTGCGCAGGCGAATTTGGCGTGCGGATTCTTTAACCGCTTCGATATTTGCCTGAACGACAAAATCCTTCGCGTCGCCCTTGCCTTTGTGTCCGCTGGTATTGACGTCAATCGCAGTAAGGGCCTCCGTTTCGTCGATAACGATTTCTCCCCCGGACGGGAGCGGCACACGACGCATGTAGGTTTGCTCAATTTGTCGCTCGATATTAAACCGTTCGAAAATCGGAATATTGTCTTTATACCGCACGACCTTGCTGCGGGAACGCGGAGAAATTTCACCGACGGCCTTCAGAATCGTCTGATAATCCTCTTCGGAGTCGACGAGAATACGGTCAATATCTTCGGTCAAAAAGTCCCGCACGGTACGCTCGATCAAATCCGGTTCCTGATAGAGCATGCAAGGTTTCTCCGTGGAATTAATCGTATTGCAGATTTCCGCCCAACGACGGAGTAACATATGCAAGTCGCGCACGAAGTAGCGGAGTTTTTTCCCTTCGCCTGCCGTGCGGATGATCACGCCCATTCCCTGCGGGATCGTCAGCTTCCGCAAAAGTTTTTTCAGTCGATCCCGCTCTGCGCTGTTTTCGATTTTTCTGGAAACGCCGCATTGCCCGGAGAACGGCATCAGCACGATAAAGCGCCCGGGGATGGCAATATTTGTCGTCGTGCGCGGACCTTTCGTCCCGATTTGGTCTTTGGTTACCTGAATGACGATTTCGCTCCCGATCGGGAAGAGCTCGGGAATATCCGTGATTTTGTATTTTTCGCGCTTCGATTTTTGTTCGGCACTTTCGTTATCACGAATAAACTCGACAGACGAATCGTTCGCCGCCGGGAGCATATCCCAATAATGCAAAAACGCGTTTTTTGCCTGCCCGATATCGACAAATGCCGCCTTCAGTCCTTTTTCGAGGTTCTGAATTCGCCCTTTGAAAATGGCACCGACCATGCGTTGTTCGCCGACGCGCTCCAACTCGTATTTTTCGAGAACGCCGTCCGTAAGCAGAGCGGCGCGTTTTTCAAGCGGCTCCGAGTTTATGATAAGTTCGCGAAAGCGATCGCGGTCTTTTGAAAAATGTTTCACGATACGTTGAAGAAGTGGAAGTTTTTTAGCGCGCTGGCGTGCGCCGTCTTTGAGTTCCGCAGTCGGAATCGGCACGACCTCGTGCGGTTTCGGCGGATGACGCAAAGCTTCGTTTTCGTCCTGCGGCAAATTGTCTTTTTCGGGAATATCTGGCATTTTAATGATGTTTTAGGGGTTATGCCGGGAACTCCTGCACATGAGCACCTGTTTTTGTTTCCTCAAAAACCTCTTCGTTTTCGGGAACCTTCGAATGGCAATGCACACTTTGCACCAATCCGAACACGATAAAACAGCTCAACACAAAAGAGCCCCCATAGCTTAAAAATGGGAGAGACAATCCGGTAACGGGCATGATTCCGATATTCATCCCGATATTAATCAGGAGATGAACCGCCATCATCACCGCGATTCCGGTCGTCAAAAGTATACCGAATGTATCGCGGGAACGTAGTCCGATGTCCACCGTCCGGAACAAAAGTGCCCCATAGGTCAACACCAGCATTAAGCATCCCGCGAACCCATATTCCTCCGCTATTACGGAGAAAAGAAAGTCATTATGCGCAGCAAGTTCGGGTAAATACCCGAGCTTCGCCTGCGTTCCCTTATTAAAGCCCTCACCGGTCAATCCGCCCTTCCCGACGGAAATCAATGCCTGACGCACATTCCAGCTCGAACCGATTCCGTTCGGATCAATCGTTTCCGGATCCACAAACGACAAAAGGCGTTCCCGCTGATAATCTTTCAGCAGAAAGAAATACGAATCTTTTTCATAGCCCCAAGTCGCACGATTTTCGCGGGAACGGATTTCCGCCGCCGGATTTTGCGGCACGCGCCCCGTCGCCTCCACCTTCGCTTCAATGTAATCCTCGACGCGAGCCCGGTAAAAATACAAGTCCACCGCGACCACCGAAAACAGCAACGCTCCCGCGGCTCCGATCGTCAAAAAGAACTTCGGGGTCAAATTTGCCAAAAACAGCAACGCAAACACCACGGGAACGTAAACGAGGCTCGAACCCAAGTCCGGCTCCACGAAAACCATCACAAAAGGAATTCCCGCCGCCAGCACCACGCGCCACAATTGCGAAAACGAAACCTTAAACGCTCCCATCGGCTTTACGGAAAGCATCGCCGCCAGAAAAATCAGCGTCGAAACTTTCGCAAACTCCGACGGTTGCAAACTCGTCGACCCGATAAAATACCAGCGATACGCCCCGTTCACCGCGTGGATAAAATCCACCCCGCCGATTTTAAAAAAACCGAACACCGCAATCGGGAAAAGCAACGCGCACCCGAGCAAATAAATCCAGTTCGCATATCGTTTGTAAAAACGAAAATCTATCGCCGACACGCACACATACGCAACACATCCGATACCGATGTAAACAATCTGTTTACACCATTCATCGCTTTCCCCGAAACTTCCCGAAGCATAGATTCCAGCCACACCCAACGCCGACAACACTAAAATAATCAGCGGCGACACCTTGTCCGCGCGACACAAAAAACTCCACCCCGCTTCAAAAAAAGAGGCGAGGCGGGAACGGTCGTATGAGGCGGCACAATTCACGTTTTGCAAGAGGTAATTCTACTTTATTTTATCGTAGAACTTCTCCCGCGTATTTTCAACGCAGAAAGCGGGAAACACCTGCGTTCCCGCCTCAACACCTCACAAATAAAAAATCTCCGCCGCGCACCAAGCCAAAAACGACAAAATCACGACGGGAACGCACCCGAGCGCCATCAGCCGCCCTTCCTTGCCGGTGATGTTCACCGTCGCACACGCCGCAATCACGCCGCTAATGCGCACAATACTCCCGATTCCCCCGCCGACCAACTGCAACGCCACCAGCGTTTCCTGCGGCAACGCAAGCAACTTCGCCGTATCATATTGAATCGAAACAAACAAAATACTCGAAACCGTGCACGACCCGGAGAAAAACGTTCCGAGCACCCCGATAAACGGAGAAATCACCGGGAACGCACTTCCCGCCAAGCCCGCCGCCGCCTGCGCAATCGCCGTCAGCATTTCCGGCATATCGCCGCTCCCGCGACCGGAGAAAACCATAATCTGCACCATCGCCACACTCGCGATAATCGCAATCGCCGCCGCACGCACCTGTTTTTCCGACGCACGGAAAACACCGAAAATATCGCGAAACCTCAAACCGAAACACAATCCCGAAATCACCGCCACAGGCAAAAACGGAATCACGCCGGGATTGTTCAAAAGACTCCAATCAAAATTTCCCGGCAAAAAACCTTTTTCGATAAAAATGCGCCCCGCCGACGACAACATTTCCCGAAACGGCAAAAACTCAAGCCGCGTTATCACCAAAATCGCCGCAATCGCCGCATACGGCAGCCACGCTTTCACCACGGAAACACTTTCTCCGCCCGATTCCCGCGTTCCCGCCGCCACAGATTTCTCCGAGCCCCGCGCTAAAGCCGAATCCGCTTCAAAACGCCAAACGTGTTTCGGCACCAAAAACCCCGCTCGCACACACCCGATAACCATCGGCAACCCGACAACCACGCCCAGCATCGACGGCAACTCCGGGCCCAAATATTTCGCCGTCAAATACCACGGAACCGTATACGCAAGCCCCGCGAACAAACAAAACGGCACCGCCTCCAAAATCGACCGCAAACGGCGTTCCCGCGAAGTCGTTACCACCAAAAACGCAACCGCAATCAGCGGCAAAAACGTTCCCGCCGAAGCAAAAATCCCGGCGGTCTGCTCCACCACCGCCGCCATGAACACTCCCGGCTCCGTTCCCGCCGCCGACAACGCCTCAGAAAGCGTTTTCCCCACCGTCAACGCCGGAGTTCCCGCCGCGCCGAACGGCACCGGCATCGAATTGCAAATCAACGCTACCGCCACCGCCGCCACCGCCGGAAAACCGAGCCCGACCAAAAGCGGAGCCGTCAACGCCGCCGCCGCACCGAAACCCGCCGCCCCCTCAATAAATCCGCTGAAAAGCCACGCCAGAATCACAGTCTGCACGCGTCGATCTTCCGATATTTTGGAAAACGAGCCATTGATTACCTCCAATGCCCCGCTTTTTTCCAAAACATTCAGCAAGAGGATCGCACCGAAAATAATCAGCACAATATCCAACGCCTTAAGTGCACCTAAAACCGACGCCCCCGCAAGCAACTCCGGAGGCATTTCCCACACAAAGAATCCGACTGCCGCCGCCCCGGCAAGCGCAACCGACATCGAAATCGGGGGCGAAACACGAAACGCTCCCATTAAAATCATCGCCGCCAAAATCGGCGTCAAGGCAAGAACAGCAAACATCGGTTAAACAAAAAAAATCCCGCAAACACGGCGGGAACGGAAGAAAAATGGCGGAGAGAGAGGGATTCGAACCCCCGGTGCCTTGCGGCACACCTGATTTCGAGTCAGGCACAATCGGCCACTCTGTCATCTCTCCGTGGCAAAAAGGAACGCTAATGAAAAGCGTTCCCGCATAGCAAGTCAACGCAAAAGGCATTCTGCGCGGTTTTCGGACACACATTATTTTTCACAGGAAAACCCCTTCAGCCAAGCTTCCGCGAGTTGCGGCCAAACAAGCCCGACGCCGGACCGCATGCCGTAGCCGTGCCCGCCTTTCGACAAATAATGCAAATCCACGGGACGGCGATTCGCACGCATCGCCTCCGCCATCACCAACGCGCTTCGGCTACTGTAGTAATAATCGTCGAGCGTTCCGAAAATGAACATCGGCGGCGTGTTCGCCGAAACCTTGAGCTCCGGCGTCAGGCTGTTCCCGGGTCCGCCGTCGAGATACGCCGGATAAATCAGCATCGCAAAATCGGGACGGCAACTGAGCTTGTCGGCAGCGTCCCGCGGCGGATAAAGCGTTTCCTCAAATCGCGTTGCCGCGCGTGCAGAAAGGCTCGCTCCCGCAGAAAAACCGATGACTCCGACTTTCTCCGGCGCGTATTTTTCCCGCACGACACGAATCGCACGCTGAAGATCCTGCAACGCGCCGTTCGGATTTGCGGGAACGCGATATGCCAGCGTAAACGCCGTAAAACCCCGGCGCGCCAGCCACTGCGCAACCTCGGTTCCTTCCTTGTCGTAAGAAAGCACCTGATACGCACCGCCGGGACAAACGATGACGGCAACGCCGTTCGGCTCCTTTTCGGGAAGAGCAACTTCCAAGGTCGGGTTCGAAACCCGCGTCAGGCGAATTACGCCCTTTTCCGTTTTCGTGTCGGTAACGTGCTTTTCCCCGGGCGTATTTTCTGCGGAAACGCTCGGCTTCCAAATCTCGATGATTTCCGCATGAACAGCAGCAGAAAGGCAAAACACAGCAAGGCAAACAGCAAAAAAGATTTTTTTCATAAAACGAAGTTTTTTGTTTTTGAAAAAAAAGAAATTCGGACGCAACTTTTTTCCTACCGCGCCTCAGAACAGATTTCGTCGAGCATAACAGCGACGCTTTCCGGCTTCGCTTCGGGTAAAATTCCGTGTCCGAGATTAAAAATAAATCCGTTTTCTCCGCGCATATCGTCCAAAATTTCCCGCGTGCGTTCCCGCACGATTTTTTCATCGGAAAGGTTCAACACCGTCGGATCCAAGTTTCCTTGGAGCGCAAGCCGCGTTCCCGCGAGCTCACGGATACCGGAAAGTTTGTGCGTCCAATCCACGCCGAGCACACGCGCTCCCGCTCCCGCAATTTGCAAAGCAAAATGAGACATTCCTTTCGCGAAAACGATGACGGGAACGTTCCCGGGCAAAGCCGAAATAATTTTCCGAATCCACCGTAGAGAAAGTTTTTCGTATTCGCCGGCGGAACAGAGCGACGCCCACGAATCAAAAATCTGCACGGCATCCGCTCCCGCCTCAATTTGCATCCGAAGCGATGCGGCGACAGCGTCCGCGAGTTTTTCCATCAGGGCATCAAACAATGCCGGATGTTCCGCCGCCAAACATTTAATTTTATAAAATTGCTTCGCGCTTCCGCCTTCCACCATGTAAACGGCGAGCGTCCAGGGCGAACCCGCAAAACCGAGCAACGCACGCTCTTCTCCGAGTTCGGCGCGTACCAGCCGCATTGCCTGTGCCATGTAATCCAGCCGAGCGGGAACGTCCGCCGCCGAACCGAGCGCCGCAAGTTTCTCTTCCGAATCCAGCGTAAAATCCATTGCTATTCCGCCGCTTTCACGAAAAGAATAGCCCTGTCCGAGTGCTTCCGGAATCGTGAGAATATCGCTGAACAAGATTGCCGCATCCAGCTTTGCAAAGCGAAGCGCGGGCTGAAGCGTAACTTCCGCCGCAAGCTCCGGCGTACGCACAAGTGTGAGAAAATCATACTTCGCCTTGAGTGCGCGATATTCCGGCAAATAACGCCCTGCCTGCCGCATCACCCACGCGGGAACGCGATCAACACGCTCACAACGGCATGCCGCCAAAAAACGTTCCCGCGATGTCATTTCTCCTACCACTGATTGTTCATATTTTGGGTTTTGATGTCGTTCATGTCGTAGTTGCGCTCCTTGCAACCGCGAATCGGACGCGGCTCGGAAAGCTCGAATTCAACAACGTCGACGACGTTTTTCCCGCGCTTCAAAAACGGTGCCGGGCAATACAGGCGCAACTGCGGGCCGACCGGCTTGCCGTCCATCGTTTGGCTCCAATAACGCCCGAGATTGTGCCCGTTCACGTAAAGCACGCCCTTGCCCCATTTTGACATGTCGAGAAACGTGTCGCCGACTTTCGACAAGTTAAACGTGCCACGAAAATGCCCGCCGGGAACGCTTTTGTCCTGAGACTCCGCCTTTTTCGCGTCCGCCACGGAATCCGCCGAAAGCGTTTTCGGAACGACGGTCCAGTTTTTCAACGCCTTGCCGTCCAAACGCACTTCGCCGACAATTCCTTTTCGGTCGCTTTCCATTTTTCCGCCGTAATTAATGTGCCCCATGCCTTCAACCATGATTTCGAGCTCGGCGGCTTTTTCACGCGCGGGAACGGCTACAGGTTGCTTTTTCATACGACGATCGACCGTTGCGATGAGTTTTCCGTCGAGATAAATGTGCGCGTAATCGTGAATGCCGTCGAAATCGAGCGTTCCCGCCGCGCCCGCAGGCACGCGCGTGCGGTAAAATGCGAGCCCCTGATTTTGCCCGAAAGCTTCGAAATACGGAGCGTCTTTGAATTTCCCGCCGTTTCTGAACGGGAACGTTTCCGTATTATCACGCAGGTTTGCGAAAAACCTCGGCGTAAAATCCTTGATTTCAATGGACGGAATCGGTTTCGGAATCGGCGGCAGTTTTTCTTTTCCCTTAAGCGCGTTCCCGATGATTTCGCGGTATTGGTGATACTCCTTGGTCGGATTTCCCTGCTCGTTAATCGGCGAACCGTAATCGTAGCTCGTCAAATCCGTGTGATAATCGCCGCCCGTGCGCGGGTCGTTGTTCGCACCTGCTGTGAAGCCGAAATTCGTGCCGCCGTGCACCGGGAACACGCTGAAAGAGCGTCCCGTTTCCATGTACCATTTAATGCTTCCGGAAAGATTCGTCGGCGTCCAATTGCCTTCTCCCCAGCGGCGCAGCCAGCCCGGATACGTTTCCGAGGAAAACACGGGAACGCCCGGATTGTATTTGTTCGCCACGCGCCACGCGCCGTCGTTTTGTCCCGGATCCAGTCCGATGCAAACATCTTTGTCCGGGTAAATCATGCCGCGCAAAAAGTGGTCGCCCGCGCCGTCGGACATATAAATCGGCGTAAAACCGCGC
The DNA here is from genome assembly GCA_017531845.1 of Opitutales bacterium. GTDB lineage: Bacteria > Verrucomicrobiota > Verrucomicrobiia > Opitutales > UBA953 > Spyradosoma. The sequence continues at coordinate 134,667 of JAFXKI010000010.1, forward strand.
TTCGTCCAAAAATCCTTCAGCCAACGCAGATATTCCGGATCCTTGCGCGGCCAACTGCCGTGCTCGTTTTCGATTTGCGTCATCAGAATCGGCCCGCCGTTTTGCGCGCGGAACGGTTCTGCGACCTTTGCAATCGCTTTCAGGTAGCGCGTTTGCGCCTCCATAAAATTTTTGTCCTTAATCGTGCGGATTTTTGCGTCTTTTTCCTTGAGCAAATACGCGGGAAGCCCGCCGAAATCCCATTCGCCGCAAACATACGGGCCCGGGCGGAAAAGCACCCACATGCCGTTGTCTTGGCAAAGCTGAAGAAACGCCGCAATGTCGCGATTGCCGGTTTTAAAATCGAACGAGCCGTCCGCTTGCTCGAAATCGTTCCACATCGTGTAAAAAGCGATTGTGTTCAGCCCCATCGCCTTGCACATCTTAATGCGGTGATCCCAGTATTCGCGCGGAATACGCTGCGGGTGAATTTCCCCGCCGCGAATCTGAAACGGCTTTCCGTCGAGCACGAAAATCCCGTCGTTCGGGTTTTGCGGATTTTTCGCAAATTCAAATTTCACGGGTTGCGTTCCCGCATTTTTCGGCGCCGCAAACGCGGGAACGCCGGAGAACGGAAGCAAGGAAGCACCCGCCAATAAAATCGCAACGAATTTAGTGTTTTTCATATTTGAGAATAAAAAACTACTAACTCGGAAATTTTCACGCAATCCCAAACACAAAAAACGCAAAGACGAAAAAAGCCTTTGCGTTTTTGCGCTAAACCAGCGCGTTTAGGGAATTTCGACAAACGAAGATTTCCTTAATCCGCCGCGACTTCTCCCGGCGTTACCCCGGAGGAAGCGGTAGCTTCTTCTGCGGGAGCGACGGTTTCCTCGACAGGAGCGGCAGGCTCCTCCGCAGAAACGGCGGATTCCTCGGTTTTCGCCTCGGTTTCTTCTTCCTTCGCGGCTGCTTTCGCCTGGGCGACCGTCATTTTCGGATAAGTGAAAAGAGAACCGTCGGAGAGCTCGGAAACGTAGCCTTCGAGAACAAGCCAGCGCACGTTCACGAGAAGCTCTGAAAGTTGAGACTCCGCTTCGGAACCGGCATCCGTCGGTTCCGTCGGCGCAGGTACCGAAGTCGGTTCCGCATTTTCCGCCGGCGCGGGAACGCTTTCGGAAACAACGTCCGTTTTCCCTTCTTCCGGCTTTGACGCTTCATCTCCGATTCCGAGCATGAGTTTCGGCAAATCCTGCACTTTCGTGTTCGGATGTTTTTCGAGAAAATCAAAAACACGCTGAATCGTATCGGAGAACACCGAGTCCGGCGTGCGGAACTTACGGCGAATCGCGCAAACAAGCGTAATTCCCTTCGCACCGCGCTTGAACAAAGAAAATCCGGAGCGGCGCAGACGCCCGCGCAAGAGGTTCGCCGTATTCAACGGAAACTTCCGTTGAAATTCCAACTCGTGCTCAATCCCGGCTTTCACGACACCCATCGGCATCTGCTCCAGCATTTTCCCGGGAATGCGCGCCGCACCAACCGTGCGGAGCACCTTGTTTTTCCGGTTGGAAAGCAAAAAGGCTTTTGCCGCGCCGACACCATCGAGCGTTTCCGGCTCGCCTTCACGGCGATCCTTAATCGTGTAACGCTCAACCGTCTTCATTTTTTCGACCCACGCATTAATCGCTTCCTGATCCTTGACGGTTTCGAGACGCGACATGAATTTTTCAAACGGCATTTTCGGGAAATTCGCCGCATGGTGATCGCGCAAAATCTGCTGATATGCATGATAATTCGGCGGAGCAAGCAATTCTCCCGTAAATCCGCATTTCGCAATCATGGAAAAGTTCCCCTTAGGGGCTTCAATCTCAACGGTCTCCACCGTAAAGAATTTATCTTTGTGTTGAGCAAAGACATACGCAAACGCATCCGCTTCGTTCAGGAAAGGCATACCGTCGGGAACACTGACAACGAGCTGCGGCGCAGGCTCGGCGGGAACGCTTCCATTGCCTTTGCGTGCCAACGGTTTGATCGCAATCGTAAAGCGTTCCGGTTTTTCCAAAATCAAATTCGCGATCTCAAACAACGCGTAAGTGCGCGCCGAATTTTTAATCGCCTTGGAAAGAATCCCGAACGGCTTTTCCTCCGGGAAAAACGAAACTTCAACCACGCGCGGAGCGGGAACAAACCCGGAACGCTTGCCGTCTCGACGGTGCGGCGGTTTCCCGCGGCGCTCTTTGCGCGGCGCCTCTCCTTCCGGATGTGTGCCGGATTCCGCCTCAGAGACAACTCCGCGCTCCCGATTGCGCGGCGGACGGCGATCCCGAAAGCCAGCCCCGGAGCCGCGTTCCCGCTTCGGAGCCGAGCCGCGCCGATCGTCACGCGAAATCCGACCGACGGAAATCTTGTCGGTTTTATTTCCCGAAGCCCAAGAAGGCTCAAGGCTAAGCGATGAAAGCGCGCTCAAATCAAGCTCGCCGGAAAATTTTTCGTTATCTTCGTTTTTGCCGTTCATAGGTTTTACGAAAAAAAAAAAGTTATGCGGAGAATTAAACCGCCCTGTCGGCATTTGCGCAACCGGAAAGAGTTTTCCGGGTTCGTATCGGCAAAAACGATGCCGTGGGCGAAACGTCCTCTGTTAATTTTGCCAACCCGATCACATCGCCCTGATAAAGCAGGCGTCCGCCGGCGTTCCCGCCCTCCGGTCCGATTTCAATGATATGATCCGCTTCCGCCAGCACGTCCGCGTGATGCTCAACCACGATAACCGTGTGCCCTTCGTCAACCAAACGGTGAAGCAAGTGCAGAAGCTTTTCGCAGTCCGCCTGATGCAAGCCGATGGTCGGTTCTTCAAGAATATAACAATTTTTCTGCGGCGTTCCCGCTCTCACCTTTCCCATGCGTTCCTTCCACGACGGAAGCGCCGTTACCAATTCGCTGACGAGTTTCAAACGCTGCGACTCTCCGCCCGAAAGCGTCGGAGAACTTTGCCCAAGCGTCAAATAACCCAAACCGCATTCCGTCATCAACGCACAAATTTCCTGCAGCTTTTTATGAAAAGAGAAAAACTCTGCCGCCTCCGCAAACGTCATCGCAAGCACGTCCGCGATATTTTTTCCGTTCCAGCGAATATCTTCGACTGCCGGCGAATAACGCGTTCCCGCGCAATCCTCGCACACAACACTCGTATCCGGCATAAAATTCATTTCGAGCTTCACGCGCCCTGCGCCGGCGCAGGTTTCACAACGTCCGCCTTTTGTATTAAACGAAAAAAAGCCCGCGGAAAGCCCGCGCATACGCGCCTCGGGAAGCGTCGCAAAAACCTGCCGGATAATGTCAAACGCGCCGATGTAAGTCGCCGGAGTAGAGCGCGACGTTTTTCCTATCGGCTCCTGGTCGACGACTATCAGCTTCCGAAATACGTTCCCGCCGCGTAGCTCGCGAAACGCGGCTTTCCCGGAATCATCGTCAATGAGGCGTTCCCGCAAAGCGCGATCTCCCGTAAGCGTATCTATTTTTTTAGATACGGAAAAAGCAAGAGCCGGCGCGAGCAAATCCGAAACCAGCGTCGATTTTCCCGCACCGGAAACGCCGCAAACGACATTCAGCCGCCCGACCGCAAATTTCACATCGATATTCTTCAAATTGCGCAAGCGTGCGCCGCGAAGCGAAACAAACGCCGCGTTTTTCCCGACTTTTCGCCATGCGCCAAGCATCGGATGCGGAATTCCCACCGATAAAAATTTCGCCGTGCGGGAATTTTTCGCCTTCGCATTTTTCAGCAAGAGCTTCGGTGCACCGGAAAAAAGAATTTCCCCGCCCTGCGTTCCCGAACCCGGTCCCATATCCACAATATAATCCGCCACGCGCATCGTTTCCTCGTCATGCTCAACAACCAGCACCGTGTTCCCGCGATCGCGCAAATCTTTCAGCGACCGGATAAGGCGCACGTTGTCGCGCGGATGCAAGCCGATGCTCGGCTCGTCGAGCACGTAAAGCGCACCGGAAAGATTCGAGCCGAGTTGCGCCGCGAGCCGAATGCGCTGCGCTTCGCCGCCGGAAAGCGTATTACTCGCACGATCCAACGTAAGATAGCCGAGCCCGACTCCGTCAAGGAAGCGCAGGCGGGAACGCACTTCCGGCACAATGCGCGCGGCAACGGCTTTGTCTCTCGCGTTTAGTTTCAAATGCTCCAAAACATCAAGCAATTGCGCCGGAGAAAGCGCGAGCAATTCGGGAAGCGAAAACGACGCGCCCACCGCACATTTTTTTTCGTCGGCAAAAATACGAACGGCGCGCGCAAGCGCATTTAAACGCTCGCCACGGCAAACCGGACAAATTTTCCGGGAAACCTTATCGGAAAGTGCATCGTCGTTAAGCGCATCTTCTTCTGCGCCCCAAGCTTCCACCACGCGCCCGTGCCCGTGGCATTCCGGGCACCAGCCGCGCGGAGAATTCCACGAGAAATTTTTCGGATCAAGCTCCGGAAAAGCCTCGCCGGTTTCCGGATCAATGCGTTCCCGCGAAAGCCACTCCACGACGTTCCCGCGCGCGCCCAAAAGAAGCGCAATTCCTTTTCCGAGGCGCAACGCTTCGCCAACCGCCTTTTTCAACAAACCGGAATCCGCAGCCGAAATCTCCGCAACAACCACCTCAATATCATGTTCTTTGTAACGATCGAGCGGCTTAAAATTTTTCAATTCCGTAATGATTCCGTCGATACGCAATTTTTCATACCCGTGTTCAATCGCCCAAGTTGCAAGCGGTTGGTGGTGACCTTTGCGGTTGCGGATAAGCGGAGCCGCGAGCAAAAGTTTTTCGTTTTTACTGCGAGACGTCAAAACGTCGGCAACGCGTGCGCGCACCTGCTCCTGCGTTCCCGCGACCAGCGGCGTTCCCGTGCGCGGATTGTGCATCACGCCGATTCTTGCATATAGAAGGCGCAGATACTGTGCGACTTCCGTCACCGTCGCGACCGTGGATTTTGCGCTTCCGCGCGTGATGCGTTGCTCAATGGCAACCGTCGGCGGGAGCCCCGTCAGTACATCCGCATCGGGGCGCGGCATTTGCTCCACGAACTGGCGCGCATACGCGCTCATACACTCCATGAAGCGGCGCTGACCTTCGGCAAAAATCACATCAAACGCCAGCGAAGATTTTCCCGAACCGGAAACGCCCGTAAACACCGTGAGCGTGCGATGCGGAATTTCCAAAGAAACATTTTTCAAATTGTGCTCTCGCACGCCGCGAAGCGAAATCCCTGCAGTATTTTCCGGCAACACAGGCGGCTCTTCCCGAACGAAACCGGGCACAAAATTCATCGTAGCATTCTGCGCTTCCCGCAAAAACGGAGCCGTAGCCGTGTCTCCGGTCGCGAGTTGCGAAGGCGTTCCCGCCGCCACGAGTTTCCCGCCTTTTTCACCCGCCTCCGGTCCAAGCTCAAGCAGCCAATCGCAGGCGAGCAACACATCCGTCTGATGCTCGACGACGACCACCGTATTTCCCGCCGCTACGAGTTTTTTCAAAATTTTAATGAGCAAAGAAACGTCTTCGCGGTGAAGCCCCGTTGTGGGTTCGTCCAGCAAAATCAGGCGTCCGGCGGTTCCGCATTCCGCCTTTTTCTTCCCCTTTTCCGGAGAGGCAATCGATGTAAGGAATTTAACGAGCTTGAGCCGCTGTGCCTCTCCTCCGGAAAGTGTATTTAAAGGTTGCCCGAGCGACAAATACCCGAGTCCTATACTTTCGAGAAGCTCCAGTTTTTCAACAATTTTTCGCGTTCCCGCAAAAAACGATTTTGCCTCCGAAACCGTGAGATCAAGAATTTCCGCCACGTTTTTTCCGTTACAGCGAAATTCGAGCACCTCGCGACGAAACCGCCGCCCTTCGCAAACCGGACACGGGACGTGAACGTCGGAAAGAAACTGCATCTCAACCGCTTCCCAGCCGGCGCCGCCGCAATGCGGGCAACGCCCGTCTCCGCTGTTAAACGAAAAATGCGACGCCGTCAGCCCCAACCGTTGAGCTTCTTCCGTATCCGAAAGTAAATTACGTATGTGATCCCAAACGCCGGAATAAAGTGCCGTGTTGGAACGCGGTGTTTTTGAAACAGGAGATTGGTCAACGAGAACGACTTCCGAAATCGGCTCTCCGGATTCAAATTTGAACGGCGGCAATTCAAAATCATCTTCCACGGGATCGCCCGATTTATCCTCCGCAAAATGTGCGAGCACATTATTCAGCAAAGTCGATTTTCCCGAACCGGAAACGCCGCAAAGCCCGACCAATGCGTGCATCGGAAACGCCACGGAAAAATCCTTCAAATTGTGGGCAAAAACTTTTTCGAGTTTGATTTTCGGTGCTTTTTTCCCGCAAACAACCGCACCGGAATTCGCGAGCACGGGAACGCGCGCACCGCTCAACCACGCGCCCGTTACGGAATTTTTGCATTTCAAAATCCCTTCGGGTTCGCCGGAATAAACGAGTAAGCCGCCCTCCGCTCCCGGCTTCGGACCGATTTCAATCAGCCAATCCGCCGCCCGCATCACGGATTCGTCGTGTTCCACCACCACTACCGTATTCCCGCCGGAGACAAGCCTCCGCAAAATCGAAACCATTTTCCCGAGGTCGCGCGCGTGGAGCCCGACGCTCGGCTCGTCGAGAATAAACAAAGTGTTGGCAAGCGACGCGCCCAAGCACGCCGTGAGGTTCACGCGCTGCGTTTCCCCGCCGGAAAGCGTGCGCGACTGGCGGTCAAGAGTCAGATATCCCAAGCCCACTTCCCGCAAATACGAAAGCCGGTTACGCGTTTCGACAAACGCGACATCCTCCGCCCGCTGCGCGGAAGTTTCGCTTGTCGCGAAATGCAAATCCTCCGTAAGTTCCAATAATTCATCAACAGTTTTGGAATACAATTCCGGGAGCGTGAACCCGCGCCACTTCCAGCAAAGCGATTCTTCCCGAAACCGCGTTCCCGCGCATTCCGGACATTTTACGTAAGCGCGAAAGCGAGAAAGAAAAACGCGCACGTGCATTTTGTAAGACGTGCTTTCAAGCCACGAAAAAAATCGACGCACGCCATACCAGCCGCGCGACCATTCCGACTCCGTCCAATCCGCATCGCCGGCAAGAATGTATTCCCGCGTTTCGGCGGGTAACTTGCTCCACGGCACATTTGTCGGAATTTTTTTGCGGCGGCAGGCACGCATCAGGTCCGCTTGGGATTCGCCGTAAACTTCCCCGGAAAACGGTGCGAACACGCCTTCCGCGAGCGTTTTCGTCTCGTCGGGAATCACTTTTTTCCAGTCAACTTCGATAACGCGCCCGAAGCCGCGGCAACGCGGGCACGCGCCGACGGGCGAATTGAACGAAAAAAGTGCCGGCGTCGCTTCTCGAAAACGCCGGCGTGTTTTCGGCGAAACCAGTTTGTCCGCAAACGCGCCGCATTCTTCGTAATTTCCGTTCCCGCATTTTTTAAAAAGAAATAAAATTCCGCCGCCGAGTTTCATCGCCGATGCCGCCGCTTCGATGAAACGGGAACGATCCGTATCCGAAATACGGATACGGTCGGCAACCACAAAAATTTTTCCGGCTTTTCCCGCCTGCGGGTTTTGCAGAAAGTCGTCGATTTCAAAAAGCTCTTTTTCTGCCAAAATTTTAGTAAACCCGCGCGAAACAAACTCCGGTAAAATTTCCGCCCAGCGTATTTTTTTCGGTCGCTCCAAAAGAAACGCGACGACAAGGCGTTCCCCGTCAAAGCGTTCCCGCACATGCGCCCAAACCGAGGCGGGAGACCACGCCCGAAGCGGCGTTCCCGTCGCCGGATCAATGAGTTCGGCGTGATGCGCAAACCAAATTTTCATCCAATCGCACAGCTCCGTCATCGTCCCGACCGTCGAGCGCGACGTTTTCACGGAATTTCCCTGCTTAATCGCAATCGACGGGCGCACATTTTCCACCGCATCGACACTCGCCTCGGGCAAAAGTTCGAGAAATTGGCGCGTATAGGGCGAAAACGTTTCAACGTAGCGGCGCTGTCCTTCCGCGTGAAGCGTCTCGAAGACAAGCGAGGATTTCCCCGCTCCGGAAAGCCCCGTAACGACAACAAGTTTTCCGACGGGAACGTCCACGTCGATTCCTTTTAAATTATTTTGGCGCACTCCGCGCAGCCGAATGGCTTCCGGTAAATTTTTCATAGTGTTTAAGCGTTTTGGAATCTTTACATTTTTCGAGCCAAAAACGCAAAGATTTTGAAAAATCGGGAAAAGAAACCACGAAGGAACACGAATTTTCGCCGCATAACGTTTGGTGAGCAAAGCAAAATTGTCCTTAATACAAGCTTCAAAAATCTCGCGCGAAGACGCTAAGACGCAAAGTTTTTTTGCAGTTTATTTTCCCCGCAGATGAAACAGATATTCGCAGATATCCCGATTTCATCTTTGCGTTATCATTCGTGAAAATTCGCGTTTCTTCGTGGTTTCTTTTTTAATTAAATTTTAAAAACTTGGCGGCTTTGCATCTTCGCGCGAAAAAGCCTTTTCACACATCAGCTTATCGTCGGAAGCCATTAAAGTTGCCTCCTGTTCCGGAATTGCGCAGGAAGCCGCGCTTTGCTATAAGATCGGTTATGAATAAAACGCTTAGACTACTCCGCCTCTTCACTGTTTTTTCAATCTGCGCATTCGCGACTCTGGCGGGAACGCAAACCGCCTTTGCCGCCGAAAAAAAATCGGAGCAAAAAAATCTTCCGGCGACCTGCGTTCCCGAAAGTCGCGAAAATCTCGCCTGGTGGAAAAACATGAACGACAGTTTCAATGCCATCGCGCAGGAACGTAACGCAAAAATCGTATTCCTCGGCGATTCCATTACGGACTTGTGGCGGCGTCCGGCGAAACGAAACGGGGGAAAAGAAATTTGGGATGAAAGAATCGCTCCGCTCGATGCCGTCAATTTCGGAATTTCCGGCGACAAAACGCAAAACATTCTCTGGCGCTTGGACAGCGGAAACCTCGGCGGAAAAATGTCGCCTAAACTCGTCGTTCTGATGATTGGCACCAACAATTGGCGCAACGCGCCGGAAGACACGGCACAGGGCGTGAAAGCAATTTTGGAAAAAATCGCCGCGCAGCATCCGAAAACGAAAATCCTGCTCCTTGCCGTGTTCCCGCGCGGGGCTGACGACGCGGATGCCAAGCGACAAACCAACGAAAAACTAAACGGGATGATTCAAAAATTTGCAGATAATCGTCGTGTTTTTTGGCTCAACATCAACAAAGTTTTTGTCGAAAAAGACGATATGCACAAACTTTCCCCGAGCATAATGCCGGATTTGCTTCACCCGAACGCGGAAGGCTATCGCCGCTGGGCGGACGCGGTTTTACCGACCGTCAAACGCTTAGCACGATAACAGGTTTCCTTTAGCACGGTGTTTCTATTCCGCGTTCCCGCTATTTCGCGGGAACGTATTTGATGCCCGAGGCACGTTTCAATTGAGCGGAAACCAGCGGCGCAGCCGGATCTTTCCGGTCCTTCGCACCGCCAAGCGCGACCACGATTTCGCCATTCGGCGGAATTACCGTCGCGTTTTCAAAGACAAAAGTCGCCTTTCCGTAGCGCAGAGCCGCGCCGTCGAGCAAGATTGCAACCGTGCCCTTATTTTTGAGCGCAATGCTTTTTCCGTCTTTGGCGGGAACGAGTTGCGGCTTGCCCTGAGGAATTTTGATTTGCGGGAAATTCGCTTTTACCAGCTCGGCAAAAGTCATTTCCGCAAGTCGCTTTGCGCCGAGAGCGTTCGGATGCAATCCGTCGGGTAAATAAAATTCCGGATGTTCCGCAAGCGGGGAGTAAGCGTCAATACCGTGCGCTTTGTATTTTTTTGCGATTTTTGCCAAAAGTTTTTCGGCGGCAGGTCGATTTTTTGCGGAGCCGTTATCCTGCTTCGGGAAGGAAAATTCGGGCAGATAAACATTGCCCGGGAACGTCTTCTTCCCGTCGGGACCGCGAAAATCCGGAGCGAGCTTCGTCCACATCATCAACGCGACGTTTTTGCGACCGCCGAGCCATTCGTCGATAAGTTTTTCGTAGCCGGAAACGAAAAGTTTTTCGTCCCACCACGCGCCGGTATCATTAATTCCGAGGTTGCAGATATAAGCATCCGCCTGCCATTCCACGGCGTTTTTGTGTTCCGTATTGTCGCCGAGCCAGCGGCGGCGATTTTTTTGACTCGGATAATCGCCGCAGGTTTTTCCCGGATTTCCGAAATTGCGCACTTCGAACTCCGCGCCGAGAAGTTCGCCGAGACGCTTCGGGTAATTGTCCGCATTTCGGGTCGGGATCAGATACCCGAATGTAATGGAATCGCCGATACAGGCAATTTTCGTTGCGGCGGAAAGCGTAGAAGCCGCGAGCGACAAAACGGAAACGGCAAGTGCCGCGAGAAGAGATATTTTTTTCATAGGGGTATATCAATAAAGGAGAAAATTGGTCGGGCGTGAGGGATTCGAACCCCCGACCCTCTGCTCCCAAAGCAGATGCGCTAGCCAGACTGCGCTAACGCCCGAAAATTTCATTGAGCATCGTTTTTTATTGCTCTTGTTGTCAACACAATATTCCATTGTGGCTTCCGATTTTTACTTAGCAAAAAAAATTTAACACAGACTATGGAAAATTCTTCAATCGACGGAACTATCGAACCGGTAAACACGGAATCCAAAATTCCGATGATTCTTGCCATTGCTGCATTTGTTCTCGGCGGACTTTCTTTTGTGTTCGCGTGGAACACGAAGAGCAATCTCACCCGCCACAAGGACAGCATTATTAAGGAAGTGAACGATGCCGTCGAAGTCGCCAAACAAGCGGCGGCAGACGCACGCAACGCCGGTGCCGGCAGCGACGGGATTTCCACGCTTCAAACCGATTTCGAAGAACTCGAAGCAATGGTGAAAGCGGAATACAGCAAACTTTCCGGCGTTATCAAAAACCTTGTTGAACACGGAACGCAAACCAACAAGCGCCTCGATCGCCTCGAAGGTCGCGCAAGCGGTCCCTCCCGCGGAACCACAACCGCCGCGACTCCGGCACCCGCCGATCCCGCGCCTGCGGCAGCTCCGGTTTCCTCCGACGGAAAATATGTCGTGAAAAAAGGCGACTATCCGGGAAAAATCGCAAAAGAACTCGGCGTTTCCACAAAGGCGCTGATGGACGCGAATCCGGGATTGGATCCGACCAAGCTTCAAATCGGGCAGGAACTCAACGTTCCCGCGAACCAATAATTCAGTTTTCGTAAAATCCATACGCCCGTGTTCCCGCGGGCGTAATTTTTTTATAAATACAACTATGAAATCCCCGGCTCATTGGAATTTGACGCAAGAAAATCTTCACGCAAAATGCGTGGTTTTCGACGTTTACAAAGAACATTTCGCGCATCCGACAGATGGACGCGAGGGTGATTTTTACGTTGCACACGCACCGGATTGGGTAACGGTCATCCCGGTAACGAGCGAGGGAAAAATCCTTCTCGTCAACCAGTTCCGCTTCGGTATCCGCGAGCTTTCGTGGGAATTCCCCGGCGGGGTCATTGACAAAGGAGAAAATTTTCTCGAAGCCGCCGTGCGCGAAGTGGCGGAAGAAACCGGCTACCGCGGAAACGCGCCGATTGAGCTCGGGAACGCCGCCGCCAATCCGGCGATTTTTAACAACCGTTGTCATTTCGTGCTCATCGAAAATTGCCGAAAAGTCGAAGAAACGCATTTCGACGCCAATGAAGAAATCGAAATGAAACTCGCGACTCCGCAGGAAGTGCTTGCCCTCGCCCGCAACGGTGAAATGAAACACGCACTCATGCTTACGGCTCTTTCCAAAGCGCTTCTCCTACGCCCCGATATTTGGAAATAAAAATACGAATCCCGCCAAGTGCGCCGGACAAAAACGCAAAGTTGTTTTCAAAAAAAACTCTTCGCGGGAACGCAAAAAAAAAGACGCAGCCTCAAGCCGCGTCTTTTTTTTAATTTTCTTCGTCAAATTTTCTCTCAAAGAGTGCTTGCAGGCTATCAAGCATACAACCGGCGTCGACGGCATTTCCCGTCGCCACAAAACTTAATTTCGCCCCGCACCCGGCAGCGAGCATCATAAGCCCCATGATGCTCTTTCCGTTGACCTGTTCGTCATCTTTAACGACATCAAGCCCGACGGAAGGGAATTTATTGGCGATACGCACAATCATCGCCGCAGGACGGGCGTGGATGCCCATCTTGTTTTGAACAATAAGCTCTCTGGTGTGGGTCGTTTCTGACATTTTAGGGGTTAATGGAAATGATTCGGCGGGAACGCGGCAAGAAAAAAAATAAAATTGCCTCTCAAACGGCTTAATTCACAACACAAAGAGGAAGCGACGAGAACGTCGCCTCCTCTTCGATTTTCGGGAAATCGCGTTTTTTAGAAACGGGAACGGAAACCGAGATTTACGGAGTGAGCCGTATCCGAATCCGTTGACATTTCAAAGCGATAGCCGCCGTAAATGCTGTTGTTGCGATCCAAATCGTAGCTCAGGCGCGGACCGATAGAGAACGTGTCTTCCGCAAATGTTTTTGCGGACGCGGTGTAGGAAGCATCGCTGATTTCCGGCATCGCGTAGTCGATATCAACTTCGGAATCCATCAATTCACGCGTGTAGGCAACGTCAAGATTGAAGCGGGAAGTTTTTCCGAGCCACGGGAACGTTACCGCGAGCGATGCGCCGACGGTCGCACGCAAGCTGCTCGCGCCGAAAGAATCGGTGTCGAGCGCCGTTGCCGAGCCGGATTCGTCAAACGCGTTCACGCCATAGTAAGAATACGCCAAACCGACGTAAGGCATGAGGTTCACGCTTGTTTTTTCGTCTTCGCTCATGCCGAGCGGAATGAGCATTCCCGCGTTCGCGAACGCGCCCGCATGCCAAGCGGTCGTGTCACCGTTTACTCCTCCGAGCACGGTTCTGCGATCCACGTCAAACATGGCGAAACCTGCCTGCACTCCCGCGTCCACATAGAAGCGGTTTTCGATGAGCTTTCCGATAAACGCCGTCGCGCGAACGTCGTGAGATTGAATTTCGCCGCCATTGTCGTGAATATCGGCATCGCCGAAATCGTAGGCGAAAGAGAATCCGGCGACGGTTGTCGCGTTCATCTTAACATCCATACCGGCGATTGCTCCGTAGGAATTCATATCGAAAATGCGCGTATCCGGCTTTCCTTCGTCCGCCTGAGCGAGGGAGCCTTGCGCTTGCGCGAAAAATTCCCAGTCGTCGTGAATTTCCCATGCAAATTGCGTGTAGCTGTCATAGCGGCGTTGTTCAATGCGCGAGGAAATCGCAGCGATGTCGCTGACAAATCCGCTCTGCGGGAGCGCGAGCATCGCGCCGTAGCTCAGCGGGGAAAGATTGTTCAGCGTTCCCGCAAGGCTGCTGTTCGGTGTCTTGATAATCGCCTCGGCAAGTTGCCCCGCCGCTGTAAGTGTATTGTAACGCCCTTCTTTGAGAACGATTCCATTGACGGTATTTTTCAACTCGCCGGCATCAGTCTGCGTAATATCGTTCAGCAAACCGACAAATGCCGAGCTGATGCCTTCGTGTAAATCCACGCCGGCGTTGGCAAGGTCTTTCGCCACGATATAAATCGATGTCGATCCGGTTTGCGCCGGGTCCTCGTAATAATTGAGCCCGTCCGCAGACACGATGGTGAGATTATCAAAAGTAATCCCGTTCTTTCCCGTCGGATTGCCGCTCCCGATGTATTTGAACAGCGAAACGGGAGTCCCGCGAACACTTGTCGCTTCGGAATCAATTTCTACCGTCAGTTTTCCGGAAACAACTTTTGCCGTTCCCGTGAACTCAATTCCGTCCCCTGTGAAAACGAAGGTCGTTCCGGAGTTGAAAACGACATCGGAACTTTCACCGACGAGGCTGACTCCGCCGATGAGTGTGCCGCCGCTCGCAATTTCGAGCTTGGAGGATTTCGAAACGGTTTTTTCTGCGCCGTAAATCAGCGTAGCCCCGCTGTTGACGAGTGTTTCACCTTCATACGACAGAACCGAAGCGTCCAGTTGCAAATTTGTTCCCGTTTTAACCGTGATTCCTCCGGTTCCGGAAATATCTTTGGACCAAACCGTAACTTCGGTCGGACGCACCGCACGGAACGCATTCGGAGAGGTTTTGAATACGAGCCCGCCGTTCCCGTTTGCATCCGCGTTTGCACTCAGTTCGATATTTTCGTTGAGCTTTACGAGGTCCGTCAACGTAAACGTTTTACCCGCGACATTCCCGAGGGTAACAAACGGAGAATTTTCGGAACCGTTCAGAAGCAGGTCCTCTCCGCCTTCCGTCTTGAGTTTAAAGGCTTTCGAAACTGCATTTTCAGCGGAAAGATCCAATTCGCCGTCGCGCAAAAGCACGAGAGAGGAAACATTTCCGCCCACGGAAACCGTTCCCGCAAATGCGGACGTTCCCGCGTTCGTAATGAGGATGCGGGATTCCGCGCCGAGTGCTTTGATTGCCAAATTCTTCGTCGCATCAACGCCGAAACCGCCGGACTGCGTTGCGGAACCGACCGTGACGGAATTAAGCCCCGTCGGGACAGACTCCAGAACCATTGCGCCGTCGCCGACAACCGTCAAATCCGTCAGTCCGGTAAGCGTGCCGTCAAATTTCTGTGCGCCGGTTTCATTGGCATTCACCGTAACCGTCAATTTTCCGGATGCGACGTTAATCGTTCCCGCGCCGGAGAACGCGGCAAATTCTTCGACGTTTGCCGCCAAATTAAGCGTTACGTTGCTACCGACATCGATGATTCCCGTAAACGCTTCGGGCTTGATATTCCCGTTTGCCGTAATCGTCGCGGTGGTTGCCGTCGAGAAAGAGAGCGTTCCCGCGCCGGAAAGCGAACCAAGGTTGTCGAGTGCGAAATTCGTCAACGGATCCGAGAAGCGGAACGTCGCGCCCTCTGCGATTGCCAGGGAATCCGGTTGATAGGTGAAAAGCCCGGCACCGACTTCCAGCGTTCCCGCCAGGACATTGATGTTCAAATTCGCGACGTTGATTTTGTTTTTGGGAATAACGCTTGCGTTTTCCGAAATCTTCACGGAGCCTTCGCCGTTTTTAACGAAGGTTACGTTTTCATCAGCGGCAGCGGTAACGGAAAGCCCGTTGAATTCAACCGTTCTCCCCTCGCCTGCGTTCAAATTAATCGTATGATCTTTGTTGCCGACGATGCTCAATGTTCCGGAAAATCCTGTCGTCGGACCGGTGGAATCCGTGCTTCCGAGCGAGAGCGTTTCTCCGCTGAAAGTAAGCGTGCCGCGCCCGGTGAGAGCGCCGGCAAGCACCGAATCCCCGGACAATTCAATCGTGCGCCCGAAGCCCAATTCGAGAGACGTTTGCGAGCCCATTACCAACGACGAGAGAACGATTTTCTTTTCGGCATCCGTCGGAGCCGGAGTGCCGTTCAATTCTCCGATTTTGAGTTGTGCGCCGCCGACGAGCTCGATTGCGTCCACATTCGCAAAGCGAACGTTTTGCAAATCCAGTTCACGTTTTTCGTAGGTCGCTCCGGTGGGATCGTTTGTCAAATCGAGACCGGTAGCGGATACACGCAGGGTTTCCGTTCCCGCGGACTGCGTTCCGGAAATAACGGAGCCGGAAAGCGTCGTATCCGCCGAAAGGTCAAACACGAGTTCCGCATCGCTTCCGAGCGCGAACGTCTTCGTGCTGAGTGCGGTTCCGTCAGCGTCAATGCGCAGTGCGCCGCTCGCGATTTCCACGTCCGTCGGAGAGAAATTTTTCCCGGCGACCGCCAAGGTATTGTTTCCGAGTGAAACAAATTTTTCTCCGGAGACATATCCGGAAATTCCGGCATCGAGAATAAACGTTCCCTTGCCTTCAATCTTTCCTTCGAAATTCAGCTCAACAGCCCCGAGTTCCGGAGAGCGGAAAATCGCGTTGTTCGCGTCTTCCCGATCAAAGACAAGTTTAAACGAAGCGGGAATAGCGTTCCCGTTTGCATATTGGCTTACCGCATTGAGCGAAATTCCGAATTTCGGACTGCGCGCTTCGGCATCGACCGTAGCCACCAAGCCGCCTTCTGCAACAAGGAAAGTTCCCGTAAAATCAACGCCGCCTACCGGGACATCGAGCAAGGCATTTCCGAGGTCGACAACGCCGTCGCCGATTTTAAGAATAACGCCTCCGCCACTCAGTCGGGCTTGGCTTTCGGGAATGAACATTGCGCCCGTTGCCGTTTCCGGATCGTAGCCGGTAGATATGTTTCCGGTTTCCGGATCGCGATAGCTGTCCTCAATCATGTCCTTCGTGGCATTAATTGTCAGCAACGCGCCGGATTTTACGAAAACGCCGGAGGTTTGAGCGATCGCGTCATAATCGACGTAAAGCTCCCCGGCTTCCACATTCGTTTGCCCTCTATAGGTGTTTGCGCCCGTAAGCTTCAAAGATTCCGAGCCGATCTTGATGAGATTCATCCCGCCGGAAAGCGATCCCGCGAAATCCGTATTATCGTAGCCGAACGCGGCTTTCAAGTCGTCATAATCCGGATTAATCAGCTCTACACCATAAATTTTTCCGATTTGTGTGACATTCCACGACGTGATTTGGAACTGATACTTTTCGGAAGTCGGATAGAAGTTCGTGATGAACGAATACAGCGTTTCGTCCGGCATTTTGTCGA
The DNA here is from genome assembly GCA_017531845.1 of Opitutales bacterium. Lineage (GTDB taxonomy): Bacteria > Verrucomicrobiota > Verrucomicrobiia > Opitutales > UBA953 > Spyradosoma. The sequence continues at coordinate 151,355 of JAFXKI010000010.1, forward strand.
ATCCGGCACTCTTGTAAGCGGCTTTGAGATATTCCAAACCGCCGGCGGCAACGATTTTATTCCAGCCTTCGACATTCAGAGATGCCGTTTTCGGATTGGCCCCGTCCAAATACGCGCAAACGCCTTCTTCACCGCTTGCGATCTGATTAACGAGCGTGCGGAGCGAATCTTTCATCATCGCGGAAAGCTGAGCTTCCTTGGAACCCAAAAACGCGTTGACATTTTCAACGGAGAAAACCTTGCGCAACCATTCCGCCGCCGTTTTTTCGCCGGAGAAAAGAGTATCTGCCGAAACCGTTGCCCCCGTAGAGAAATCGTAGCGCGCACTATTTTTCGCTCCGGCTCCGCTTTGCATCGTTTCCAAAATCTTATCGGTTTTGGACGTCGCGTCGTAACGCGTCGAAGCCAAGATGCGCGAGAACGCGCCGTCGTAAACATTTTCGTCCGTCGTGTAAATCAGTTTCGCCGGATTTTTCAGGTATTTGACCGTAGAATCGTAGGTAAACTTTCCGCTACGGGAACCCGTCGCGGCATCGGAAAGCGATTTGTAAAAATTATCTTTCAGGGACGTTCCCGTGAAATACTTTTCATACTTGTCATACTGAGCCGTTGCGAAATATTCGCCTTCACGTCCGGACAAAGTCCGATCGGCTCTGCCGACGGTAAAGTCTCCGTTCGCAGAAACAGACGTTTCAGCTTCCCCGATGAGAGCCCCGACTTTCGCATAATCATTTCCGGAGAATGTCGCAGAACTGCCGTTGGCAAGGAGTAAGCCCGAAAAACCGTTATTCGCATTCATCTGCGACACGGAAAGAGCTCCGGAAAGCGAAACCAATGCGCCGAAAAGATCACCGCCGTTCGTATTATCGTTGCTCTTCATTCTGACGGTGCGGCTTCCTCCGAGATTGATCAAATTCCCGTTCCCGGAAATCGTTCCGCCGTAAATCGCGTCTTCATCTGTCTTTGTCAGCACCAAGGTCGCATCGGCTTCGACCGTAACGGTGGAATAATTGGCGTCCCCGATGAGATTTCTCACCATTTGCACGCCGCTAAGCACTTGCAACGATGAATATTGAAGCGAAGTTCCGTCATAGCTACCCAAAAGATTCTCGTAGCGTTCATCTTCGGGGTTAAGCCCACGGAGAATGATACTTTCCGCCGAAGAGAAAATACTGGGACTCTTTTCCCCGACTTCTCCGAGAATAAGCGGAAGTCCGTCCCGAACAATAACCGAACCCGTAAACTGGGACTGCTCCGTCGTAAATTGAACCGCCGCATCAGAAATGTTCAAATAAGTAAGGGCATTTTTACGATATTGCAACGTCGCCGCCGGATCGGAAGCTTCGGAGAGAGACGTAGACGTCAAATCATTTTCCAAAATGACAATGCGGGACAATGCCAACGTTCCGGCACCTTTGATTAAACCCGAAACAAAGCCCGTATCATCTACCAATAATTCGAGGTTCCCCTCGTCTCCGATTTCAACATTCGTCTTCTCAATCCCTGCCAAGGAAGAAACCCAGCGACCTTCTTCCACCCTCAAACGCGAAAGCACCCCGGCAAACAGCCCTCCCTCGGATGTAGTCGACAACCGGTCGTAAAGAAACGTTCCCGCGCCGGTTTTCACGACAAGCCCGTCGCCGTTATCATCAAGTTTAAGATCGGTGTGTTCGTGAGAGACGGTACCCAACCGGGTAATAATTTCACCTTGGAACCACCCGTCGCGATAGGCGTCCTGATTAATCGTCAGCACGGAACCGCCGGCGACACGCAATTTTTTTGAAGAGCCTCGTTGATAGTGCTTCGATCCGTCGTTCCACGACTGCAAAAACGCCTCGGTGTTCGATGCCTGATCTTCGGAAGCATCTTCCATGAGAGCCGAACGTTCCCGCCAAAGGGATTGAAAGTTATTGAAAACCTGATTGCCGTAAACCGTTACCAAGGAAACATCTTGGTCTACACCTTCCGTTCCGCTAATCGCAGACGCGTTCGCAGCGCCGGCAAGCACCTGCGTCTGTCCGAGTGTCTGATAATTGCCGGTGGCATTTGCCGTCGTTCCGAGTTGCACTGCTGTTGCGTTGGCAAATACATTGTCTACGGCGACGGCAAGGGCTTCGCTGTCCATCAGCATGGAACGCTTCTGACTCGTATCGTCTTCTATCTCACCTTTTGCCGAACCGTCCGCGCCCGAGGCGGTTTTTCCATAAATATTTGCGCCGACAAAGGTAACGTAGTTGTCGATAATAATATCTGCGAGGTGATTTCCCTTCTCCCAAGTATTTCCGGTTGCGCTCTTTCCCGGATCCAATTCGGATTCTCCGATAAACGCGACAGCGCCTCCCCCGACGACATAAAGGCGACCGTTCCCGGCGAGCCTTCCGACCGTCGAAATATCGACTTTGTTATAGGTATAATCCAAAACGTCAACTTGGCGATCCGCTTCCTCGGTGTAGAGAACGATACGATTGTGGGACCCGTTATCCGTTCCGAGACGCAACACGGATTTCGAGTCGGAATGAAGATTTTTTACGAAATTCAGAGCATTTACGCGCTCTGCCAACGGATTCGTATGCAAGCGTTGCGCCGCAAGATTCTTGTTCGATTCCTCAAAAGACAATACTGCTCCGTTTTTAAGTGAAACCGAAGCTCCGACATAATCCCTAATTTCAAGTGCCGCCGGAGTGTCGCTATCCGTCTGGTTCGGCTTATACAGCCCAACGAACTGCACCAGTTGCCCCTTGAGATTGAGTGTTGTGCCCTCACCGTCGACAACGACCGTTCCCGTAAAGTTTCCGGCGGACATGAAACTGTCGAAGCCTTCCCAGGCTTTAAAAATCAAATCTTCCGGGTCGGAATGCCTGTCTCCGCGATTGAGCTTATACGTCTGAGTGTAATACGCAGAACCTTTTTCTCCAGCGTATTCTACGGTTCCCCCACCGGAAATCGTTATCGTCTCCGTATCATCTTTGTAAGTGAGGTTGTTGTTCTCGTCATTCCAAAAATCCAAAATGGACCCTTGCTGTGACAGGAAAGAGCCGCTCAGCGTAATCGCTTCGCCCTCGGAAACCGTGATGTTCAAATTCTCATTAATCGAGATATCTTCCTGAACATCGTTCGTCCACAAATACCCGTTCCCGAAATCGCTCGCATCTTTTGTCGCGGCAGAAACGGAAATGACCGCTCCCGCAAGCATCGCGGCAGCAAACAATGTCTTTTTTGAAAAAATCATTAGAAAACCTGTTTTGGGGTTAAGCTGATTTAATATTTGTAAAAGTTAAAATTAGAAACGATGACGGAAGCCGGCATTAACATTTTGGGAAACACCGGAGTCCGTATCTACTTCAATGCCGTAGCCGAAATACAGACTCGTTCTCTCGGAAATCATGATATCCACCGTCGGACCGAACGAGAAGATATCCGTCGGCAAGGCACCCGCAGAAGTAGAGAATGTCGAGCTTCCGACGGCAAACCGTCCGTCCGTATCCAATTCTTCGCCGAGGAAATCATGCGTGTAAGCGGCTTCCAAGCCGAGTCGAACATTCCATGTTTCCAGGGGAAACTGCCATTGGAGGCTTGCCGCGATACGCGCGCGCAAGCTGTCGCCCTCGGCATCATCCATTTTCAATCCGGCGATTCCCGTTTCGGAGAATCCGTCGATTTCCGTCCGGAAGTAGCTCAATCCGATGCTCGGAGAGAAGTAAAGCCCGCTTCCTTCTTTCTTGTTTTGAGAAAGCGTAAAGATGGAACCGACAGTAATGAACGTTCCCGCGAACATCGAATCGGTGTCACCGGAAGACGTTCCCGCGATGGTATGGCGTTTCATGTCAAACATCGCCATGCCCGCCTGTACACCGGCATCAATATAGAAGTTTTCGATAAGGCGGCTTGCGAAAGCAGTGATGCGCATATCGTCCATCTTCACTTTACCGCCGTTGCCGTGTCCCTTGGCGTCTCCGTAGGTATAGCCGAGAGCGAACCCGAGCGTCGTTTCGTAATTCGGCTTCCAATCGTATCCGGCAGTTACACCGTAAAGCGAGTAATCAAAAGTCGGGGCATCAGAGTCGTTCCCGTTTTCGGCAAAATCGCTTTGTGCCAGTGCGAAGAATTCATATTCTCCGGTTTCGCGAAGCGGATCCGCTCCGTCGTAGCGGCGCTGATTAAGACGCTCGTGAATGCGGGCGGCATCGGAATTAAACGCTGCGACCGGCATCGCCAACATCGAAGCAAAAATGCTCGGCGAGAGTCGTTCCACTTCCTGTTCAAGGTTTTCTGCAGAAATACTGTTCAACGCAAAGAGCAATTCCTTATTTTGATCGTCCGGAGCATTATCCGCATTCAAAACGCCGCCGGTCGCTTTCGCGCTTCCCGCGCGTTCCGCAAGTGCCTCGAGGAAGCTTTCGGAAATTCCCTTGTTGTAATCAACGCCCTCAATGGCGAAATCGTCATTGATAACGCGCAGATTCACGTTCCCGTAGGAATCCGTATAAATCATCACGTTACGCTCCGGCGTTCCCGCTCGAAGGGCATCAGCAACCGCTGCAGAGCCGACCGTAGTGCCGCGGGAAATTTCTTCCGCGCTTACGAGCATCACGTTTTTGCCGAGCGCGGCAGCATCGTCCAGACCGAGAAGTTCAATCGTGCCGTCCAATTTCACGTTAGACGCAGAAACGCCGTCGCCGTCGGTAACGTCTGCCATCCAAACAGCTCCGTTTTGAAGGTCAAACGTTGTCGCCACCGGAATTGCCGGTGCGGCATAAGGAATGGATGCGCCGACCTTCGACGGGAACGTGTTAATGTCCACCGGCAAAGAAACGGAATACTCGCCGGCACTGCCGTAAGCACTGTCCTTAATTGTAACTTCGAGTTTCCCGTCCTTCACGGCATCGCCCAGCTCTGCCTTAATTCCGTAGGCTTCCAAGGTCGTTTCAGCGTAAACTCTCTTCGAGGAAAGATTTCCGAGGGCATCGATTTCAACCTGCACCGTAATGCTCTTCGGCAGACGCGGGTCGGAAAGTTCAAGCTTGAGCGTCGTCGTTCCCGCCGCGCCGGCATCGTTCATATTGCGGGTTGCGGAACCGACAACGGAAATATTGCGCCCGGCGAGCTTAAGTCCGCCAATCATTTCGGCGTTCCCGAGCACCGTAAATTCCGAAGAATGATTTTCTTCTCCGGCGCCCGTGAAATGAGCTTTACCGGAAACGGTTGTCAGCCCCAAATATTCCTGTTTTGCCGTAACCAACGTGCCTGCCGGATCGGCAAACTCCACGTTCCCGCCGCCGACAATTGTTTTGAAGAGCGTGCCGTAATTTGTACCGAGCGCACGTGCGCTCGCTCCGTTTTCACCCGTAATCTTAATCGTTCCCGCCATACCGGCAACATTGCTACGCAAGGAAAGGAACTCGATGTTCACCGCCTTGCCGTTTGCCGTTTCCGCAGTCGTTCCCGTAAATTTATGCCAGTCGGAAATTTCCAAAATCCCGCCTTCAACTCCGATATTGAACGTGCCGTCGCGATAGGCGAGCTGGCTGTAAACCGCGTCGCTGACGGAGAACACGCTGTCCTTGGTCGCCGTATCGCTGACGGAGCCCAATTCCGTGCTCAGCGTCGCGCCGGAAATCGTTCTTGTTGCTCCGCCGGACATCACCATAGAAAGGCTTTTCAGAGCCGGAGCATCCGATCCGGAACCCGGTTTGGAATTGCTGCTTAAATCAATCAGACCGTTGGTCGTCGGGGTGATGGTGCCGCTTTCCTGTGTGTAATAGAACGTATTCGCAACGGACTTATGATCGATAATGACGTTTACGTCTACTCCAGCCTTGTAGCCGAAGCCCACATTTTGAAGCGTCAGGGTTCCGTCCGGCTCCTGAATGTCAAAGGAAGTTCCGAGCACTGTCAGGCGTCGAGCGGCTTCCCCGGTCGCGTATCCGGCGGCGGCAGATTCACCCTTAACCATTACCGCACCCGAAACCACCAAGTCTCCGAGAATTTCCGTATTTTGAGTCTGAACCAACGTTAAGCCGTCGTCGAGAGTCAGCTTCACGTCTTCCGACGTGTTAACGGCAGACATTTCAACTTCGGAAATAGAAACGTCAAAATCTCCGTCGAAGCTCATCACCCCGTTGAAGAATTTTCCGTTTTTGTTGTAGGTCGGCAAAATACTCAACCCGTTACTACTTTTCGAAATAGAGAGAGTCGCGCTTTTGCCTTCCGCCGTTGTCAGCTTGAGCGTTCCACTTCCGTAAACGGTTTCAAAATTCGGCTGCTCCGAACCGTCAAGTTCGACTGTAAGCGTTGCGCCCAAGGCGACTCGCGCCGCATTGGTTTCAGTTAAATCCCATGCGCCGCCGGTCAATTTTAACTCGCCTTCATAGACGTTCACGCCACTGCAACCGGAAGTCAAATCCGATCCGTTGAGAGAAAGCACGCCGTCGCCGACTTTTCCGAGCAAACCTCCGTTCTTGAACTCAATCAATCCGGAACTCAATGCCACCGCGCCGGACGTTCCCGCCTCAGCCGAGAAAATCAGCTCGCTCGTGAGTTTTTCCGACTTCACGGCAGTCATATCCGCGAAAACAAGCGAGACGCTCCCGTCTTCGTTTTCGGATTCGACAAGCCAACGGAATCCGCCCTTGTAGCTCTGTTTCTGCTCATTTTGATCCGTATAGGAACCCAAAACGAATTTTCCTTCCGTCGCGCTCCAAACGATTGCGCCCGGCGTTTTCGACAAATCAACCGCCTTGCCTGCCGCGTCAAGAACCATCCAGTTTACGGAAAGTTTTCCGCCGTCGACATAATCCCATTCCGTAACGGACAGGGAAACTTCACGACGACTGACTTTGTCAATCAGCTTGCCGGAAGCAGCGTCTTTTTCAATATTTTCCGGAGAGACCGCAACGGCATTGCCTGCCGCGTCTTTGTAAGATGCCGTAAACGTGCGCGGCACATAAGTGCTTCCCGTGCAGAATGCGGGAACCGAGGCTGCCACGCCCGAAGAATAGTTCGTTGCAACGGCATTCGGCGTATATCCGCCGACGATGGTTTTGCCGTTCGCGTCTTCATAGCGGGTCGTCGAGCCGTCGACGGTAATCTTCTTCCCCGCATCCTGGATGGATTTGGCGTTCTTCGCTTCGAGCACCACTTGACCGCCCTCTGCAATGCTGACGGCGGATTTGAGCGTTCCCGTGAAGCCGGTCAGCCCGCGACCGGAAATCTTGAGCGTTCCCGTTCCGGAAACTTCTCCGGTAAACGTCGGTGCGTCCAACAATTTTCCTTCATCGAAAATATAGCTCTCCGTCGAAATCCAGTCCCAGCCGAGACGGGCTCCACCGTTGTTTTCAATATCAAGCGTTCCCGCGAGAGAAATATTCCCGGAGCCCGCAACCATGTTGAGCTTTTGCGTGGAACCGTTTTCAACGGAAAGCGTCGCGCCCGAGGCAACAATCACGCCGCGCGCATAGTCAAACAGCGATTCTCCGCTGAGCGACAAAGTTCCGCTGTTTACGGAAACCGTTCCGTAAAATGCGTCCCACGTCAGCCCCTGTCCGTTCGCGGGAATGGGCGTTTGCGAGGAAATTCCGGCACCCGTCATCGAAACGGATTTTCCGGCGGCGGCGACAACTTCAAATGCGCCCGAGCCGCGAAGAGCAACGGACGAAGCCGCCGTTCCGGAAAGCTCCGCGACAGCAAGCGTGGCACCTTTTTCGACGGTGAAATATGCGTTGTCTCCGATTTCGGTTTTTCCGGCGAGCTTCAACTTCCCGCCGGAAACCGTCAGCGCGGAGTTTTCTCCGGTCAAAGCCACGTTCCCGTTAATCGCCAGAGAACCTTCGCCGATTTTCTTTACAAAAACATCGTCGGCGGAAGAATTGATGCCGTAAGCCCAGTCGACATCATCTTTCTGATCGAAAATAAGCCCTGCACCCGTTCCCGTGATTGAGATATTTTTCTGAACGGCAAGGAAAGAGCCGTCGTCCTGAATCAGAGGCTCGCGCAAAGTCATCTGAAGAACGCCGTCCGCAATCGTCGTCGTTCCCGTGTAAATTACGGAATCCGGCAAAACGAGCGTTCCCGCGCCGGTTTTCACGAAATTGCCGTCCCCGGAAACCGCATAATTGAATGTATGCTCGCCGGAAGCGACATCGACGGAAAGATTTGCATTCAAGCCGACGGTGATTCCGCCCGGAAGCGTGCTCGGAAGAGCAGAGAGATTTAAGGCAAGCGTTCCCGCCTCCGCGACGATTTGCTGTGCGTTAAGCGTTCCCGTCAGCGTCAGCGTATTGTCGCCGACTTTAGTCAGAGACGATACCGTCAACGCTCCCGCGTAGGCAAGGTCATCGACCCAGTCGGTAGAAACCAGTTCTCCGCCGACGCGGACATCTCCGGCGAAAGCACCAGCAATCGCAATTCCGGCGAATTGGGACTTTGCCTCAATCGTAGCCTTGAGTGTCGCAAGTTCTTCGTAGTAACCGACAATGCCGTCAAGCAATCCGGAATCTCCGTAAATTTCCTTTTCCAGATCTTCGAGCTCTTTGATCAGCGCGTCTTTTTCAACCGTCGTCAAATCCGGATTGAGCAACTTTTTCTCGAGCACGGCACAGGCTTCGAGTGCGATTCCGAAATTGGCGAGCGTCGTATTGAGAGCCTCCGCCTTCGTGTAAGAATCAACAAGCGTCGTGCCGCCGAGATTTTTCACGGACCCGAAATCGGATGCAAATTTCGCGCGCGCCGCCGCTTCCGACGTGAACGCCTTTTCGAGGGATTCCTCACGGGCGATTCCGGACAATTTTTCGTATTCGGAAACAATTTTTTCGAAGCGCGTTTTATTCGTCGCCGCCTGCTGAATTTCAGTTTCTCCGGTCGGGGTCGTCAAACCTTCGCGTTCGACATAATCTCGATATTCCGCTTCCGAAGCAAAGAAGCCGCGAAGAAGCCCGGCGGGATCGTAGTAGCCGTTTGTTTTTTTGATATTATCGAGATAGAACTTGTCCGTCTTAAGTTCCTGATAAATTTTCGCCAACTCGCCGAGCAAGCCGCCTTCCGTCAGCGCGGTTCCGGAAACGGAAACCGTTCCCGTCTGGTTTTTCCCGTAAGCGAGTGCTTTTTCGTAGTCCGACTGAGAAACGAGCTCCTTTCCGTCGTAGTTTTTCACTCCGACAAACTGTTCGAGCACGCTTGCGTCGAACCCGGAATAGGCGAGTTTTGCCGTTTCCGTCAAATAAGCCTGCGTCGCTTCGCTTTGGGAAATGCCGGAAGCAGAGCCGGTACCGGTTGTCAGATTTCCTTCCCTGTCGTAGTTGCCTTCAAAGCGGGCAAATGAGTTGTCTCGGGAATAATCTCCGGAGTTTGCCGTGCCGAGATTGTTCATCAGCAGGGGACGATTGTCTCCGGACTCAATCGCCGCATTCGAGCCGACAATCAGTGCTCCCGCCGTAAACGCGCCGTTCGCGCTCGTTGTTCCCACCGAAATTGAGGAATTTTCGGCACCGAAAAGATTGCGCAAGCTCTGTCCGTCCGCCATTACGACAGACGTTCCCGCATTGAGAATCAGCGCAGATGAGTGCGAAATTCCGTTCGCGCCCGAAACGTTGAGCGTGCCGGAACCCACTTCCGTCGTTCCCGTGTAGATATTACGATCTCCTCCGCCGAGCGTCAGTGTGCCGCTTCCGCCCTTGACAACGCTTCCTTCGCCGCGAATAACGCCGTTAAAGGTTCCTCGAATCAAGCCGGAACGGGAGTCTTCCTCGTTGTCGGTAATATTTGCGATAAGCACACCGCTTCCCAGGTCGATCCTCGCCGTGGAATCGCCGGTGAGATTATTAATCACCTGAACGTAAGTTTTATCGGTAGAGGAACCTTTCAAAGAAAGCGACGAGGCAGCATGGCTTTCTTCCGGAGATGCACCCTGCCAAAGGACCAAAGAAGATGCATTCGGGAAAATGCTTTCCGTTCCCGACAAATCCAAGTCCATTCCCCGTTCAACGTAAACATCGCCGCGAACTTCATCTTGAACGTGTTTGAATGCGACAACGGATTTACGGAGATCTCCGACCAAAATCGTGTTCCCGCCGGGAGTAATTTTATCCCACGCGTTATAGTCATTAGATTCGCGAACGACGGTGCTGATTGTTTCGCCTGTCGTAAAGATCAAGCGCGTGCCTTCGTTGAAGGACAACTTGGGTTCCAATGTATCCGCCTGAGAAGATACAACGGAAACGCTCCCGCCGAGCGCAACCACCGAGCCAGGCAACGCGTTGAGCGCAGCAATATTCAAAACCGTTTTCCCGGTCCGGGTTGCGGCAATATTAATTCCGCTAAAATTCGCCTGCTCAAGCAACAGGGCAAGATCGCCCTTCCCGTCGAGAGCGAGAATCCCGCCCGTCACGGTTGCGTCCGCTTGGTAATCCACATAGAAAGCTTCCGAGAATTTCCCGTTTGTCTCCGTGCTGTTAACCGTCTTTTCCTTGTAGTAATTGACAACAGCCCACGCCGTTTCGTTATCCAGCGCAAACGATCCGTCCGCCGCAACCTTTAAATCCGCATATTTCGAATCATCCCCGTAAATTTCGGTCAACGCGCTCTTTAATCCGTTTTCTCCGTTTTCATCGACCTTTACCGAAGAAAGGCGGTTTTCGGACGTTCCCGGATTTTCCGTTGTTTTATTGCTTTCCGTATTTTCGTTAAATTTCGCGCGATCGTAAATCGTAACGCGGCAACCGACGATTGAGCCTTCGTAGATACCGCCCATCCCTTCTTCCTGATTGATGAGCAGGACGCCACCGATCATTTCGCCGGAGGCATCTGTCTGGAGTTCCCAATTTCCCGCCGCGTCGAGCTTATAATTCCCGCCCGGGATAACGAGTTTTCCGCCGGTTCCCGTTCCCGCGATAATCGGAGTAGCTGCCACAAGAGATTCTGCGTCAATGCCGTTTCGATTATAGGTGATCTCCGCATTTCCCGCAGCCAACACAGCGAGCGATTCCGTCGTTCCGGGATTAACCTTGTATCCGGCATTAAAATACGATTGGAAATTTCTAATCTGCTGATTTTCCGCGATAACGAGCGTTCCCGCTTCAGGAGTCGTAAAATACGACTCTTTCACCGAGTAGTAGTGAGTCGTCGTGTCCTTGTCCGCTTTCGTTACGACGGTATGTTCGTTATACCGCACGGCGGAACCCAAGCGGGATTCCCCGTTGTCTCCCTTATCCCGATACGTTCCCGCGATGTTTACGGATTCGGCAGAAGAATAACCCGATGAAATTTTTGCTTTCCAGGCAACGTTTCCTTTCCCGTCTTCGAACGAATAAACACCGAGCCCGGCAGAATCATTTGAAGCAAACGTCAGCTCTCCGCCCGCCGCATAAAGTTCTCCGACAAATCCGGCAGAGGAATTCAGCAAAACAAGATCGCCTCCGCCCGTTTTGTAAACGGCTCCCGAGCCGTCAAGCACACCGACGGAGCCGCCGAACGCCAACGCATTGTCCAAATACGTTCCGTCTGTCTTCCGGGTACGCGTGTTTTCATCCCACCCGTCAATGTGAATGTTGAGGTGAAGCGAAGGAGAGTCGCCGAGACGCAACGTTGCCGTCTGCGCGTTCCCGTAATCGCCCGCCTGCAAATTGTGCAGGTATTGGAAAATCGTCTGGTAATTTCTCGTTACCATGTAACCGAAGACGGAGTCTTTGGCGTAATTATTATTACGAGCAACGTCCAACACCGCGCCGGAATCAACGGTAATGCGCGTAACCCCGGTCATTTTCCCGCCGGCGGTCCCGTAGCCCGGATGTTGCTGCTCCTGAGGTCCGGTCGTAACGGGCTTATCAAAGTAATCGTTGAATAAAGGCCCGAAGTCAAACCACGCGTTTACATAACCGGTCAGATTGAGAATCCCGCCCTCGACACGCACTTCCCCGCTCGTCCACTCCAACATATTCTGCGCGGAAGGCTCGCCGGACCACCCGGGAATATAGTTTGCCTCGTTATCAGTAACGTTTCCGTTGCTGTTCAGTCGCACCAACTCGTAATAAGCGGCTCCGAAGTTTTTATCAGATCCGGGGTCGAACCACGCATAGTGCAAGTTGTAAAGACTTCCTCCGGCGTTAAGAAGATCCGTAATCAGGTTCCCCGTTCCCGTTTTCGTAAAATTGAGCATCCCTCCGTTTGCCGGCAAACCGAAGTTCGCTTCATAAACATAACCGTCAAAATCACAGCTCACGGAATCACCTTCATGCTTTATCGTCGGAGTCAAATCAGCGACAGCAGGAAGTGCGGCGGCAAGTCCGAGCGCGGCGGCGGCGAAAAATGTTTTTTTGGAAATTCGAGATGCGGTAAACATATCCGGAAATATTTAGAAAAAGATTAAGAAAAAAATGAAAAATTAAAGAGCAGGAATCTGCGGCGCGGGAACGGACAAGCGGCATTTTTCGCCGTCTTTCGGCGCGGGAACGTCATCGGGCAAGCGAAGCATTGCCTGATCCGGCGTAACCCCCGTGGCGACAACGCTCACCGGAGTCGTCGAATCTCCGAAGCACACCGAAACCGTTCCGCCTTCCTTCAAACCGTTCTTTGTGCCCAGGGAAACCGTTACGTTGCGACCGATAACTAAAAGCACTTCGCCGAGATTCGGATCGGCAACGGCGGGAATGTCCGACTTTTCTTCCGCCGGTTTTTCTGCCACGGGATTGGGAATCGCGACCACGTCCGCTCCCGGCAAAATCGCGGAGCGTGCCGGCATTGCGGCACGATAAACGCAAACTTCACGTCCGCGCCACGGCAGGAAAATTTCAATCACACGCTCGCCGGGCTCAAGTCCGCGCAACGCGCCCTCGTCCAAGGCGACGACGGCACCGTCCGCCTTTACGACGGCACCCGCCTGCGAAGCGAGCACTAAAGGCAATTCCGGCAAAACAATTTGCCCGTCCGGTCGGTCGGAAACATCGTTCCCGCGCAAGTCAAATTTCACCGGAAGCACTTCTCCGGGAGCGGCGGCAACCACGCGAGACTGCATGCCGCGACGCGCCGAACGCGCCTCAATTGTCATTTTTTCCCGCGGTTTGACACCGCCGATCGTAACGGCACCCCGCCCGCGATGTTGCCCGTTAACAAAAATTTCCACCTCGTCTGCCGGCAACGCCGAGATCAGCAACGAAGCGGGTTTCAAGTCCATTTTAAGCGTCAGCTTTCCGGAAATTCGCCCTCGCGTGAATGCATAGCTTTGCGGCGCAACGGCGTCCGGATGAGAGAGCGTCAGCGTTCCCGCCGCTTCCGGAGCTTCGGCGACGAATAAGATTCCGTCTTTGTCCGCCACACCCAACGCGATGGGTTGTGCCCCTGCGGAATCCGCTTGAAATACGGCAGCAGCGGCAGGCTCCGTAACAATCAGCAACGGTGCGGCAAAGAGATTTCCGACAAAAAAAGCAAAACTCACCAGCAGGGAAAACGTGAGCGTCGACGTCCGTTTCAAAAAGGAGACGTTGGGGAAAACAAAATTCATCTGTAAAAAAGGGGCTACGAGGTTTTATTAGCCTAATAAAACACCGCATAAGCCCCGTAAACGCAAGCTCTAACTTCTGCGGAAACGCGACGGATTAAGCGATTTCGGAAGCCGGAAATTCCGGGAACGCCCCGAAAACAAAACTCTTCCTCTTTCAAAAGGGGAAGAGCTTCGTTTCCGCGTTTAAAAACGGGTGCTCAGTAGGAAATTACGTTCCCGCCGGCGGTTGTGAGCGTGATGTGGTTTTTTTCGTCCGGTTTCTGCGAGTTTTCCGTGTGTCCGATGACCTGCGAAACGAGCCCGAGCGAAGCCGCAATATCGCGCACGGACGCCACGTCGCGATCTTCCACGTAAATTTCGAGGCGTTGCCCCATATTGTAAACACGGTGCATTTCCGCATCGTCCGTTCCGCTGACTTTTTGAATTTCGCGGAAAACGGGTGGAACCGGCAAGAGATTGTCTTTAACGAAATGAACGTTTTTCCCGAAACGGATGCACTTCGTCATTGCGCCGCCCGAGCAGTGAATCAAACCGTAAACGCGCTCGGCGGGAACGTTTTTGAGCAGTCTCAAAACAAACGGGGCATAAGTCCGCGTCGGCGAAAGCAAGGCCTGCCCGACGGTCAACGACGAACCGTCGAGAGCATCCGTCATTTTATGCGGACCGCAGTAAACGAGTTCGTAAGGCGTATTGCGGTCAAACGTTTCCGGATACGTTTCCGCGTAATATTTGGAAAGAAGTTCGTGGCGGGCACTGGTCAAACCGTTCGAGGCGATGCCGGAATTTTCCTTTTCTTCGTAAGCACAGGTACCCGACGAAGCAAGCGCAACAATCGAGAGCCCCGGTCGGATGCGGGATGCGTCCACCACGCGGGAGCGCGGCAAAACCGCCGTCGCACAAGAATCCACCGTACAAGTCGGAGTCAAATCTCCCACATCTGCCGTTTCTCCGCCACCGGAGCGCACGTCCACGCCGTAGCTGCGCAACATTTCGAGAAAATCCTCCGTCCCCTGAATCAAATGCGCAAGGACTTCGCCGGGGATGTTTTTCGCGTTGCGGTTCACCGTGGAAGAGAGAATCACGTTCCCGGTAACGCCGACACAGAGCAAATCATCAATATTCATCACGATGCTGTCTTGCGCGATACCGCGAAAGACGGACGCATCGCCCGTTTCGCGCCAATACATGTAGGCGAGAAGAGATTTTGTGCCGGAGCCGTCAGAATGGGTTACGTTACAAAGCTCAGGATTCCCGGTGAGAAAATCTTCCGTAATTTTGCAAAACGCTCCCGGAAACAGCCCGGGATCCAACTTGTCCACGACGGCGTGAACTTCGGTTTTGGAAGAGGAGACGCCGCGCGCAGCGTAGCGTCCGTTGTCGGAAGAATTCGTTGAGCTCATGAACGGCAATCCTATGCCTCGCGGCGGGAACGCGCAATTCAAATCAAAAAAAGACGCCCCCCTCACAGGGGAACGAATGAGAGTATCGCAGAAGAAAAAAAAGACGCGCCCCGATACGGGAACGCGTCTTTTTTGAGAGCGGAGAGCGGATTATTCTTCGCCGTCATCGCCGATAGCGTCAACCGGGCAACCGGCTTTCGCTTCTTCGCACTGAGCGACTTCGTCGTCCGTTTCCGGCTGTTTAATCACGATGGAAACACCATCGTCGTCATTGCGCCCGAAGAAATCCGGAGCGGAAGCGCGGCAAAGATCGCAATCAATGCACTGCGTGTCCACATACCATTTTCCGGGAACGTTTCCGTTGGTTTTTTCGTCTTTGTTTGCCATAGCGTTGCCGATTATGCGCTTTTTCCTCCTTCTCTTGCAACCAAATAGCAACTCCGTTTCCGCTAAATTTCCACTTGCGCCACACACTGTTCAAAGCGCGCACCGCGCTCTGCGTAGCCGGAAAACATATCAAAACTCGCAAAGCCCGGGGAAAACAGAACCACGGCATCCGCTCGCGCGGCGACCGCCGCCTTTGCCGACGCGGCGACCGCACCCTGCAGAAGCGGGAAACTCCCGGCGGGAACGCCTTGTTCGTCAAAAACTTTTTTCAATTCGTGGGCAGTTGCTCCGATTAAAAATGCGCCGGAAACCTGCGCCGCCACTTTTTTTGCGAAGCCGGCAATATCGCCGCCCTTTCCCAAGCCACCGCCGATCCAAAAAATTTTCTTCCCGCGAAACGTTTCGAGCGCGGCAAGCGTCGCATGGAAATTGGTTCCTTTAGAATCGTCCCAAAATTCCACGCTCGGTCCACCGTCTTTCCCGCCGAACGTTTTCACTCTCGTCAAACGGTGCGCACGCGACGGGAACGCCTCCGCCGCAGCAATCAAATCTTTTTCCCGAAAACCGCTTGCCAGCCAAAATCTCCGCGCAATCGCATAATTTTCCGACTGCGGGAACGTCGCGAAAATACTCTTCGCGGGAACGCATCCGGCAACTTCAGCCCGCGTTGCCACCTGCGTCCACGACGGCAATGCCACGCCGAAACGTCGCGCCGCCTCAGCAACGCTTTCTCCGATAATCAGCATGCGCCGCGCAAGCACCGCCTGCGTGTCCGGATCATCCTCGCGCGGAAAATCTCCAACCACCAGGCGAAGCCTTAAAAGGCACTCCACCAGCCGGAATTTTGCACGAAAATAATTTTCAAACGAGCCGTGCCGGTCAATGTGGTCTTCGTCAACATTTGTCCAAAGCACCGTGCGGGGAGAAAAATATCGCATGTCCTCCGCCTGAAACGAACTGATTTCGCAAACGGGGCGGAAACTTGCCGCCGTCGTGCGGGAAAGCATTTTCGACATTGGAACGCCGTTGTTGCCGACGGCGAGCGAATCTTTCCCGATGCGCCGAAGCGCGAACGCGAGAAATTCCGTCAGCGTCGTTTTCCCGTTCGTTCCCGTAACCGCCGTCAACCCCAAGCGAGCGTCCGCCCGTACAAGAAACGCCGCCTGCGTTTCCCCCGGCAGGCGCTTAATCGGCGGCAAAACTCCCTGCCAGAAAAGTGCCGCGAAATCCGGCTCACAAAGGCAAAGCAATCCCGCGCGTTGAGCCACTTCCCGCCACGGATGATTTCGGGGAAACCCCGGACTGAACACCGCCAAATCATGCTCGCCCGCCTCCGCCATATCAAAACGCGTTCCCGCGCCCTCTGCCTTCCGATCGTAAATTTTTGAAGAAAAACCGTTCTCGCGCAAAAAATCCGCAACGGCTCGACCGCTGACGCCGGCACCGAAAATCGCGACCGGCTTTTGCAGTTTTTTTTCTAAAACAACGGGAATATCCATGTGCGTTTTATTAGCGAAGCTTCAGCGTAATCAGCGCAAGCGCGGCAAGCGCGAGAGAAACAATCCAGCAACGAACCACCAATTTCGTATTCGGCGTGCCGCGAAGTTGCCACGTATGATGAATCGGCGTCATTAAAAAAATACGCCGCCCTTCTCCGTATCTTTTTTTTGTATACTTAAAGTATCCGATTTGAAGCATTGCCGTTCCCGTTTCGACCACGAACACTCCGCCGGAAATAATCAGCAAAAACGGATGTCCGGTAAGCAAAGCCGTAGCCCCCAACGCGCCGCCGAGAGCAAGCGAGCCCGTATCACCCATGTAAACATTTGCCGGAGCTGCGTTGAACCAGAGAAAAACTAAAATGCCGGCGACAATCGCCGCACAAAAAACAGCAAGCTCACCTACTCCGGGAACGTATCCGATATTCAGATACTCTGCCCACCGCGCGTTCCCGACAAGGTATGCGACCGCTCCGAAGACGCAAACATTCGGAACCGCGCAACCTGCAGCGAGACCGTCCACGCCGTCCGTTAAATTCACGGCATGACTTGCGCCGACACTCGTCAGCCAAAACAACGCCAGCACGCAACCGGCGAAAATGAGCGCACCGACGGTTGAAAGGTTATTGGAGGAAATTACGGCACCGTCGAATGCGACGAGCGGCTGCTTCATAAACGGAAGCCAGATTTCAAGAAGATCCATTCGGAAGCCGCCCTTGCAGAGCAAAATACAAAACGCGGCAAATGCCGTCAGCGAAGTCAAAATCCATTTGAGGCGGGAGCTCATGCCGTCGGAATTTTTTTTCACGACTTTTTGATAATCGTCCCAAAATCCGACTACAGTCATCCCGACAAAAACCGTCAGCGCGGAGAAAACGTAAACGTTGGGACGTGCACAAAGAAACGTTCCCGCGAGTGCGGAAAAAAAAATGATGAGCCCGCCCATCGTCGGAACTTTGCGTTTTTCCTGAGCCGCTTCGCCGAGCAATTCCCGTCCCCGCTCCGGCTGTATTACATTTTGTAGCCGGCGAATAATTTTCGGAGCAATAAACGCGCCGATGGCGCAAGCGATTGCCGCAGCCAACACTCCGCGCACCGTCGCGTATTCAAAGAGACGAAAAGGACCCCAAAAATTTTCAAGAAATTTCAAATAATAAAGCATAAAGGGGAACGAGATTACCGTTCCCGCCCAAGCCCCGCCATTTTTTTTTGTTCACACCAATAAAAAAGCCCCGCAAAGAGCGAGGCTTTCTTTTTTCTGACGGAAGTTTTATCAGAAACGCGTGCGGAACATCGCGTTTACGGAATGCACCGGATCGGCATCGTCGCGCATAATCTGCACGTCGTAATCAACGGAAATCGTCGAGACGTCGCCGAGCATCATCGTAAGCCCCGCGCCGAGTGTCATGTAATCATCCCCGGTGTCGGCGATGGTGCAAGTATAAGAATCGGCGTTCGGAAGCGCGAGTTTCGCGTCGAAATCTTCGTCCGCTCCGAGGAACTCGTGATTCCACGACGCGCGGATTTCCGGCAAAATCGAGACCGTTTCGAAGTCCGCACGATACGCGATTCTCCAGCCGAGGCTTGTTTGAAGAGAATCGTAGCTGACATCGTCAACTTCCTGGCTCAGCCACGCGTCTTCGGAAGATTCCGTGTAGCCGTCGATATTGTTGGAAACGTAGTGCGCGGAAAGAGTCGGTCCCATCGAAAACTTGTCGAGTTTCCATTCGTATCCGCCTTCGAAGAAGAGAATGCCCTGCCAGCCTTCCGGCGACGCCTGCGCTTCAGTATTTATGGCACCGAGGGAAAACTTTCGGGTGAAATCATACTCTTCAAAACCGAACGCCGCAATCGCCGTCCCGTAGTAGGAGCCGCCGAGCTTGTCGGTTTTGCTTCCCGTAAGATAAACCCCGATATTTCTTGACTGGATTCCCGTGCGGGAGCCATCGTCAAACTTCGTGCGTCCGCCTGCGTAGCCGATAAACACACCGAGTGCGAGATTTTCGGAAACGCTGTAATCCGCTCCCATAAGGAGATTGAGCATATTCGATTTCGTAGACGAAACTGACATTGCTCCGTCGTCCGCTTCCGAGAACGAGTAGCCGCCGTTTGCCCAAACCATCAGCGGATAATCCACGTCCTCGACCGCATAAGGAACAAAGCCTTTCGCGGCAACCTGATTCGGGCGGGCAGAGAACGAAAAGCCGCTGTTCCCGAGAAGCGGATTACTCCAAACGTCATAGTGAATAAACCCGCTGCGCAACTCGCGGGAACGGCGGGAAACCGCGCCGGTAATCGCGCTTGCCTGCTTTTCGTGCAATTCGTTGATCGCCACCACGTTTGCGGGAGCACCCAACTTATCGTAGGTCGTCAGCAATTCGGAGACATGGTTCATGTTGTTCAGCTCATGAACAATATCCGTTGAAACCGCTTCATTCTTCAAAATCGTTTTCTGAACGGCGGTTTGAAGCGGGGTTTGGTAGTTGTAGTAAAGGCGATGCGCGGAAATTTCCCCGGTCGTGGTCAACCCGGACTGAAGCACAATATCTCCGACGGAATCCTGTGCGATTTCGAAGGTTAAATTTTGCAACTTCAAATCCGTGTCCCAATATTGCGGAGCATTCGGAACAGAAACCTTGAAAATGGCAGATTTATATCCGAAAACCTTTTCATCCGCCGGAACCTCCTTCGTCAGCTCAATGATCGAAGCTTCAAAAGGCAAGGTATCGCCGTAATTATACGCGATCGTAACGACGGCATCGTCTTCGAACACCAATTTTTGCCCTTCTCCAATCACGAGCCGATCCGAGACTCCGTGCCCTTGCGCGGCGAAGGCAAGCGTTGCCCCGGAGTCTATCGTGATTTTCGGCTCGGGAACGGCGACCGAAGGATCGGGAACGGGAGTGTAGCTTGTATGCGGCAGAATCACAAGTTCTCCGTTCACGCTGAGAGTCCCGAGTTCGGAAAGATGTAATCCGGAAGTTTTCAGTTCTCCGGTGGCGGAAAGCACACCGCCTGTCATGGAGATTCCGTAAATCTCGTTCCCGCCAAGCAAGTTGACGTTCCCGCCGCTGACAAAAAGATTTCCTACAACAGAAGCGTTTTTCCCGAGTTGCAAAGTCGCACGGTCCGACACTTTTACACCG
Organism: Opitutales bacterium; assembly: GCA_017531845.1. Taxonomy (GTDB): domain Bacteria; phylum Verrucomicrobiota; class Verrucomicrobiia; order Opitutales; family UBA953; genus Spyradosoma. Next base: position 171,276 of record JAFXKI010000010.1, read on the forward strand.
GTGGTTTTCTTCAAATCGGAATCTTTTTCTGCCGTATTCAAAACGGCATTATCCGCAACAACTGCCTTGCCGTCCCCGGCAACGGCAAGTCCTTTGCGAATTTTCACGGAACGATCAATATTCAAAGAGCCGCCGTAGTAGTCCGTAACCGTCATTTCCACTCCGGTTTCCTCGTCTTTTACCTTTCTTGTTTCGGTCGTGCCGACCTGAACCGTTTCGGAAAATTCGGTGCGTCCCAAATTTGCCTGTCCGCCCTTAATAGAGAGTTTCGCGGCTTTTGCCCCGTCAAGAGCCGCGAACGTACCCCCGGACTGAGAAATTTCAGAGAGAAATTCTACACCTTCGGAAAGAGTAACACTTCCCGAACGCAATGCGACATTGACAGCCGAGACACTCTTCGAGGAGGATTTTTCTTTCGGGGAAACCACCAACGAACCGCCGTCCACGACGAGGCCTTTTTCGCCTACGGATAAAGTTCCGCCCGCCAGATTCATTTTCCCGCCGTAGAGGTAGGCACCGCGAGCGAACATCGCGTTCCCGGCAATCGTCATAGTTCCGCCCGACTGCATCAAAAGCGCGCCGTGCTTGTCTAATGCGCCACCGGAGTAGTACCCCACCGTTGCGCTGTCGGCAATTACCAACGAACCGCCGTTGACATATACCGAATCTTCAACATTGAGTTTTCCGGAAACTGTGAATTTTTCCGAATCCAGGGCGAGTGCGTGCGCGTTTACCACCTGTCCGGCGTGAATCCCACCGACGCGTTCGTCCACTATCGTTCCCATCGTAAAATCGACGCTTCCGACGGAAACCCAGCCGGCAGTGTCTACGTAGGTATCCGTTGCATCTTTGGCTCCGTCGTATTCGATGCGCACCGTCCAATCCTTCGTATCCGCATACGAAGAACCCCAAAATGCGTTGGAGAGAAAAGTATACGAACCACTACTGATTGTGTTCACGGGAACGGCGACATCCCCCGCCGATTGTTGCACCAACACGCTTTCCTTCCCGTCGGAAGCGACAAGCGTTACTTTCAGTGAGCCGATATCAAGCAAATTGCTTGTGAGAGCCGCTTCGCTGAAGAGGAGCGTTACGGATACGGTTTCCAGTTTTTGATCAAATACCGAGAGCTTGTTTCCGTCCGCATCCTTACGGGATGTTCCCACCGAAAACTCCATTTTCGGTGCTTTCCCGGAAAGATTTTCGCCCGAGACGAGTGTAATCTCCGACGTTTTTGCCGAATATTTCGTTTCCACCGTTGAATATGCGATATCACGCACTTTTTCAACAAAGCCGTCCGGATTCACGATCCCGAATCCGTAGTTGTTGTTAAACCAGTATCCGCCGTTATTCTTTTGCCAATTTCCTGTCGGAGAAACCGTAACTTCGGTCTTTTCTCCGGTTTCCTCATCCGTTACGGTTTCCGTATAGCCACTCGCCTGAACATAGGTCTTCTTCTCATCATCATAGACATAGTCGATATTCGGAGCGTCTCCGTAGCCGGAAGAATACGCCAACGCATGTTTCGCCCAACGCACATCCATTACGGGGCAAACCTGTTTTCCGAGAGCGATCACTCCGGCAACAAGCGGCGAGGAAAACGATGTTCCGTCGCTTTCCGCATAATTATTGTCTTTGATTTTTACGACGTCGGACTCCGCGTCCGATGACGTTGAAGAGTCCGAAGAAAGATCCGTCGTTTTATTGTAGCCGAGTTCTCCGGTGCGGTCCGTGGAAACAACTCCTTCGCCGGGAGCGGTAACAAATAAATTGGAACCGAAGCAGGAAAATGACGTATAGCGTCCGCTGTCATTCGTTGCGCCGACATTGATAATGTTCGGATTACTTCCCGTCGAATCCCATCCGGTCGATCCCGGCCAATTAGTTCCGTCTTCCCCGCGGCTGTTCCCGGCGGCAAAAACATAAATCACGTTGTTGGCGGACGTATCGGCAATCGCCTTCCAAAACTTCTTTTCGTCCTCACTCCCCTGCTGAAACACGCTCCCGAACGAACAGTTCTTCACCTGAATCAAAGCCTCATTTTCATATGCGCCCGACGCCGAAACACCGCTTCCCCAATACGCCGCATTCAAAATCGTTTGAATATTGTTCAAGTTAATGTGAAGCCCGGCAATCGTTGCTCCAGGCGCGGCGCCGACAACCCCTTTGTCGTTCCCGCCGACGGCGGCAGCCATACCGGCGACGAACTGCCCGTGCTCTTCGCCCTCGTTCGTATATATTTGGGTCTGCGATTCGTCTTCTTCCGTATCCGGATTATCCGTCGGAATAACTTCGCTTCCTACAAAGTCCTTACTCAACCCCTGCCCGTTATAGGCGTCGTTCGTCGGGTTGTAGGGCGAAACATTCAAGTCTTCGTGATTCGGTTCGACCCACGTGTCCATAATCCCGATAACGACACCGCTTCCGGTGATTCCCGCCTGCCATACAGGAACGATATTCACCCCGTTTTTGGTCAAATACCATTGCCACTGCTTGCTCAAATATTTGTCGTCGAAAACCGATGTCGGCTTTGCCGGACCCACAATCGAAGCGGACGAAGTAGCTGCTGTTGAAGCAAATGCCGGAGAAACAACGGCGGAAACCGCACACGCAAAAAGGAGCGAAAGAGGCAAACGAACTTTCATAAAGAATAGGGGAAATAGGGGATTATCACACGCGGCGGACCGTTTTTGTCTACCGTATTTTTACGGAGAGCAAACCCTCTTTCGCCTTAAAACGCAAGAAAATAGCAATCTGAGGAAGCGGGAACGGGAAGCTCCGCAGAGCAGCGTCCGGTAATCCGAGCCGCCAAGCCACGCCCTTATCCGGCAAGCGGCTCGCGAAAATTCCGGATAATAGCATTGAAAAAGCGACCGACGTGGATTCCGTCCGTAAAACAATGATTAAAGCGATTGCTCACCAGCACCGTTCCCGCCTCCGTCATTTTAAACCACGTTAAAACATGAATATCCTGATTTCGCGAATAAGACGCCGGGGTATAACCCGCCGCACAAAACCACGGCACACACGACGCGCAAAAACAATTCGGCAAATCATTTTCTATTACCTGCCCGCTCGCGTTCCCGCGTCGAACCGCTTCGATGATCGGCTCGGCAATTGCCGCGAACTCCGTAAAAGTTTCCCGATACGGGAGCGTTGTCTGGCAATAGTTTTCCCCGTCTGCCGTCATCAGCGGCGTGCTCGGATGCACAAAATCATATTCGGCGATAGCATCTTCGTTCAAAAAGCGCCGGCGCATTTCGGGAACGGAGTTATAAGCGCGGGCTATTTCAAAAAGCGTACGCAGAAAAAACGACTCTCCCCGTGCCTCCGCAAATTTTTTCAGCGGCAAAATTTCCACGTCGACGGAAGCCGTAAAGCACGGCGAATCAAAGGCGAGAAAACTTTGAAAAAGCTCCCGCCGGCGCCATGTTTTAAGCGGAATGACTTTATAACTTCGGGAAAGTTCCATTTTTTCGAATTTTGCGAAAGAGGTTTCTTTGAAAGCTCGCCGAGTGGCGGCAACTTTCCCACTCTAAACCTTAAGCCGCCTTCGCCGCAAGTGCTTCGCGTAAGATTTCCGCGAGTTCCTCAGATTCGATTTCGGAAAGCACTTCTTCAAAAAATCCCTGAATGAGCAACGCGCGCGCTTCCGCCTCCGGAATTCCGCGTTGCCGCAAGTAAAAAAGCTGATCCGCATCAAGCGTCCCGTTCGTCGCGCCGTGCGAGCACCACACATCGTTCGCGTCAATTTCCAATCCCGGAAGCGAGTGCGATTCCGCTTCGGGAGACAAAATCAGATTGCGGTTCGATTGCACCGCCGAAGTCTGCTGCGCGTCCGGATCCACGACAATTGATCCGCCGAAAATCGTGCGGGAACGGTCGAGCAAAACATTTTTGAAAAGCAAATTCGACGAAGCATTCGGCGCGACGTGCCGTTGCACGGTGCGCTGGTCCGCTTCCTGTTCTCCGTCCGTAACCGTCAGCGAAAACAGATCCGCGCGCGCCGCCTCGCCTTCCAGGCGCAACTCCGTCGTCGTGCGGGATCGCTGTGCTCCGAGGTTGAGTGCGATTCCACGCACGGTCGCGTTCCCGTGCACATGCGTCCATTCCTGTTGGTAAAAATGCGCCGTATTCGCCATATCCTGAACGAGTTTTCGCGCGATCTGCGCACCCGGTTTTGCAAAAATTTCCAGGCGAGAAATCGTCAGCGTCTCCGGCGCAACTTTCTTGTCCGCCTTTTCCGGTTTTTTCTCCGCCGACAGGAAAAAATTTACGATTGCAGCATTCGCGTTTTCCTCCGCAATCACAATCCCATACGGGAAAGTTGCCGTTTTTCCGGCAAAAGCCCAATGAAAAACGGCGATCGGCTTGTCTATTTTCACGCCGGCGGGAACGTAAAACAAATACGCACCTTCGTCCGCGTAAGCCCGATGCAAAGTAGAAATTTTTTCCGAACAAATCCCTCCGCAGGAAACAAAAAAATACTCGCGCACCGCTAAACGCTGCTCCGGCGTAAGCTGTTTTAGCGGAGCCAAAATCACCCCCTGCGCCGCCAACTCGGGAGAGAGCTCGGCGGAAACCGGACTATCGTCCGCAAAAACCAATTTTCCCGCCACTCCCGTAAAACGCCGGGAACGTGCATCAATCTCCCGGGCTACTTCCTCGGAAAGCTTCCCGGGAAGAGAAAATCCGTCAAACGAAACGCCGGAAATCGAGGCGAAGCGCCATTCCTCCATACGCCGGTTCGGCATCGGCAACACGCTGAAATCCGCCCAAGAACAATCACGAACACCCGCAAAGAGATCCGCTTTCCCGCGAGTCTTCTTCGCATCGAGGAATGTTTTTTCGGAAAGAATGCTGTTTTCGGACAAAGGACTCATCTTTTTCTAAAAAATGGAATGATTACAATTTTTGGGCAAGATTAAGCATTAGCAAAACAAAAGTAAATCGCAGAAAAGCGTTTTTCGCCTTAAGCCCTCGATGCTACTCTCCCGTCAAACGCTTTGCCGCCGCACCGTTCACGACAACACAGGAGCGGAATCCGTCTCCCGATTTCGGCAATTTTGCCAGGAAGCGTTCCCGTGCCGCCGCATCCGAAAATTCGATGCCGATGAGAGCTCGGCCCACGCGCTCGCCCGTATAAAGATAGTTGAAGTAGCAGATATTTTCATTTTCGCCGAGATTCTTTTCCAAGAACGCGGAAAGCGCACCCGGACGCTCGTAAAAATCGAGCCGCAAAAACACCGGCAGGTGCATCAGTTTTTCTTCATAGGGAATCACGCGGAAAAGCACGTCCGCTTCGCCCGTAACATGTTGCCATTCGATTTTTTTCTCGGAAAGCTTCTCGGAAAGAGCGGCAAATTGCGCGTCGCTGACTGCGACCCCGATAGTAAACCACGCGACCTCTTCGGAAGTTTTCCCGTATTGAAACTCAAGTAAATTACAGTCGGAAAACGCGTTCCCGAGCACCTCGAGCAATGCACCCGGGCGCTCCGGAATCCGCACGCGCAAATAGCGGCGATGCGCACCGTTAACCTGACTGTTGCGCGTAATCACACCGAGCATTCCGAAATCGATATTCGCCCCGGAAATCACCGTCAGCACCTTTTTTCCGGTGAGCGTTCCCGCGAGCTTGAGCGCGGCGGCAACGCCCATCGCGCCGGAAGTTTCCGGCAAAACGCGATGCGTTTCCCAAAGCGTTTGAATCGCCCAGCAAACATCGTCGTTCGTTACGGTTACGATGCCGTCCATTAATTCGCGACACAGCGGGAATGTCAAATCCCCCGCCTTGCGCACCGAGGTCCCGTCACAAAAAATATCCGTTTTCCCGATATCCGTCGGCGTTCCCGCGTCAAACGCCGCTTTCATCGACGCCTGCTCGGTGCCTTCCACCCCGTAAATTTTGATTTCCGGATACTGCCGCCGTAGCCAACACGCGCACGCCGCAGCCATACCGCCGCCGCCGATTTGAAGAAACGCCACGTCAAACGGACCTTTGCCCGACATCACGCATTCGTCCGCCAAAGTGCCCTGTCCGCCCATCGTCGCAATATCGTCGTAGGGGTGCACAAAGGTCAGCCCGTCTTTGTCCGCCGCCTCGTGTGCGGCGCGGCTCGCTTCGTCATACGATTCACCGAAAAGCACGATCTCCACGTTTTCGCCGCCGAAACGGCGCACCGCATTCTGCTTCACGTCCGGAGTAGAGCGCGGCATAAAAATTTTGGCGTGAATGTTTAAGAGCTTTGCCGAAAGCGCCACGCCTTGCGCGTGATTTCCCGCCGACGCCGCCACGATACCGCGGGAACGCTCGTCCGCCGAAAGCATCGCCATGCGATTATACGCGCCGCGCCATTTATACGCTTTAATCGGTCCCAAATCCTCGCGTTTTACGAACAGGCGAAACGGCAAATCCGCCGCCACTTCCTCAAGCGGCGTCGCGTCCGCAACCGCATACACGCGCTGGCGAGCCATCAAAATCGCATCAAACAACTCATCGCACAAAGCTGACATAATCGTCGAATTCTACGCCGCCCGCCGCGTTCCCGCAAATTGAAATTTAGCGAACGCGGATTCCCGGGAGCTCCCGCCAAACACGTCCCTACCGGAGAGACTGACGATTGAGTAAAAAAAATTTGCGAAGACTCGCTCGGGAACGGTAAGATTTCTGAGTATGAATCCTGCAAAGACTGTTCTCGTTGCCCTCTCCCTCTCCGCATTTATTGTCGGTTGCTCCGATGAAAAAACAGCGGTGAAAGCGCCTGTGTCCTCCGCTGAAAAAAATTACGTTCTCGCGGAAAAAATCGCTTACGCGGACGCAGGTGTCGCACGTGAGAATTTTGACTTCGGCTGGCGCTTTGCCAAATTCGGCAAACACTCCGATTGCCTCGCCAAGCAGGAACCCGGCGCGCCCGCAGGTATTGCGACCGCTTCGAGCGAACAGGCTCACAACCCCGCAGCAAACGCCTTTGACGGGAACGCAGAAACGCGCTGGTGCGCAGACGGGAACGGGAGCGCATCCCTCACGGTAGATCTCGGGCGGCTTTGCGATGTCGCCACCATAAACATCCTTTGGGAAAAAGTCGCCAACTACCACTATAAAATCTCCGGCTCTTCAGACGGCAAAAATTGGACACCGCTTGTCAACAAAAGCGCGCAACCCTCCGCCGACAAAAAAACGCCCGAGCGCTTGGACACAAAAATCCGCTACGCCAAAATCGAAATCGAGCCTCCGCAAAAAAATGCTTGGGCAAGCATCCGCGAGTGGGAATTTTTTGACGGGAACGGCGCAAAAATCACGCCGGAAAACCCGAAAACCGGTCCCGCGCTGAAAGCTTACGAAGTCGCGTTTGACGATTCCGGTTGGCGCAAGCTCGACCTCCCGCACGATTGGGGCGTGGAAAGCCCGTTCCTCGCTTCCGAACCGAACCAGACCGGCTCGCTCCCGTGGAACGCCGTCGGCTGGTATCGCAAAGAATTTGACGTTCCCGCAGACAAATCCGGCAAAAAACTCTTTCTCGATTTCGACGGCGTCATGATGATGCCGCAGGTTTACGTGAACGGGAAACTCGCCGGCGAGTGGAAATACGGCTACTCGTCGTTCCGCGTCGACATTACGCCATTTCTCAAATTCGGCGAAAAAAATACCGTCGCCGTTCGTGCCGAAAACCTGCCGAATTCCACGCGCTGGTATCCCGGCGCGGGCATTTATCGCCACGTTTGGTTGGTCGAAAAAAATCCGACTTACATCGACTACAACGGCGTTTGGGTGAAAACGCCCGAAATTTCCGGCATCGAGCTCCGCGACGGCAAACGCTACGCGAAAACGGCAACCGTTACCGTTGATACGAGCGTTGTTACCGATGTTAGCGTTCCCGGAGCAAAAATTCCTAAGGATTTTAACGTCGTCGTCGAAATCCTAAAAGACGGCAAATTGCTTGCCGCCGCCGAAGGCACCGCCGCCAAACTCACGCTCAAAGACGTCGAGCTTTGGGATATCGAAAATCCCGCGCTCTACACGCTCGTAACAACGGTTCTCAAAGATGCCGAAGTCCCCGGAAAAGAAAATGCGTTCGTCAGATACGGCAAAGTCGTCGACCGCCAAGAAACCGCATTCGGCGTGCGCAAATCCGAATGGAAAGCCGACGGCTATTACCTGAACGAACGCCGCGTGCCGATTCAGGGCGTTTGCCAGCACCACGACCTCGGACCGCTCGGCGGTGCCGTCCACACACGCGCCATGGAACGCCAAATCGAAATTCTCAAAAGCTTCGGCGTGAACGCAATCCGCACTTCGCACAATCCGCCCGCGCCGGAATTGCTCGACCTCTGCGACCGCATGGGCATTCTCGTTGACGACGAATTGCTCGACTGCTGGAAACACCTCAAAGAAGGCAAAACCAACGGCTACAATCTTTTCTGGGAAAACTGGCGGGAACGCGACGTGCGCAACTTTGTCATGCGCGACCGCAACCACCCGTCCGTCATCATGTGGTCCGTCGGGAACGAAATCGAAGAACAGCACTCCGCCGACGGTCCCGCGCTCGCGAAAGACCTCGTCGACCGCTTCCACCGCTACGACCCGACGCGCCCGACGACCATCGGCAGCAACGACATTCGCGCCTCCCGCACCAATTTCGGCAAGCAGTTCGACGTTTTCGGCTTCAACTACAAACCGAACAATTACACGGAATTTGCGACCAACAATCCGAACACGCCGTTCTACGGTTCGGAAACCTGCTCGACCGTTTCTTCCCGCGGATTTTACTCGTTCCCGGTAAACGAAAAAGACTTTGAAACCGCCTTCTGGCGACGCAATTTCTGCGACAGCCTCGCCGCCTGCCAAGTCAGCGACTACGCAATTTACGCAACCGGCTGGGGCTCGACGCCGGACATCGAATTCGGCGCCATCGAAGATCAGCCGCGCACTGCGGGGCAATTCGTTTGGACGGGCTTCGACTACCTCGGCGAACCGACTCCGTGGAACCTCGGCCGTCGTCCGGATACGGATTTTCGAGGAGCGTCCCCGGAAGAAATCGCTCGCCTGAAAAAGGAGATGGAAGAAATCCTCAAACACGGAACACCTTCCCGCAGCTCGTATTTCGGCATCGTCGATTTGTGCGGTTTCCGCAAAAACGTCGCTTGGCTCTGGCAATCCGAATGGCTGCCGAACGTGCCGATGGCGCACATTCTTCCGCACTGGAACTGGGAAGGTTCCCGCGAAGGCAAAACGACGCCCGTCTTCGTTTTCACGAGCGGCGATTCCGCAGAGCTTTTCCTGAACGGCAAATCCCTCGGCAAACGCACGAAGAAAAAAGGCGCGAAAATCACGAACAAGGATTTGAACGGCGATCAGCGGGAACGCTTCCGCCTTACGTGGATGGACGTAAAATACGAGCCGGGAACGCTCGAGGTCGTCGCCTACAAAAACGGCAAGGAATGGGCACGCGACAAAGTCGAAACCACCGGCGCTCCCGCGGGCTTCAAGGCGGAAGCCGACCGCGCAACAATTCGCGGCGACGGGCGCGACCTTTCCTACATCACGATTTCCGTGACCGACGCGCAGGGACGCGTTGTCCCGACGGCGAAAAATTTCTTCAAATTCTCCGTGCGCGGGAACGCCGAAATCGTCGGCGTTTGCAACGGCGACCCGACCGACCGCCTTTCGATGAAAGGCTCGGAAATGCGCGCATTCGCGGGCTTGGCTCAAGTTATTCTGCGCTCCAAGCGCGGCACGACCGGCGAAGCCGAACTCACCGTCGACGGCGGCGAACTCGGCACGCAAACGCTCAAAATCAACGTGAAATAAATTTTGACCACGGAATCCACAGAAAATCTACAGGAGAACAGGCATCTTGCCTGTTCTTTCTGTAAAAAAAAGAAACACGAATCACGCGAATTTCCACGAAGAGTTCTTCCTTTTAAGAAAGAAAAAACAGCCGAGACGGCTGTTCTCCCTTAATAAAAGACCACAAAATTCACGAAAAAAAATTGAGCGCGACATAGATGAGAAGTTAAAAAAAAGAAGACGGCAATTGCTTGCCGTCTTCTTTCTTTGTGAAAACTCCACTACGTTTTAAGCGCAACGCGTGGCGTGAAGGCGTTCGGGTTCGCTCATTGCGGCGAGTTCTTCGACTTTTTTAATGTCGAGGCCGAGCGCGTTCGCAATGCGCGTCCCGTAATCTTTGTCCGCCAAATAGCAGTGCGCGGCGTGGCGGTATTTGACGTTTTCGGTAACGGGCGCAATGTCTGCCGCCGTGTTTGAAATCAGAAGCTGTTTCTTATCTTCCGTCATCAGGCGGAACAAGTCGCCGGCTTGGTAGAAGCAATCGTCCGTCTTGTCGTCGTAAGGGCTGTGATGGTCAATATCGCCGTCAACCTTCATTTTCGGCGGACGAACGCTTGCATCGCTTTCCCATTCGCCGAAGCCGTTGGGCGCGTAGCCTTTAGTTGCGCCGGCGTTCCCGTCGACTCGCATAAATCCGTCGCGATGATAGGAATGCATCGGGCAACGCGCCTGATTGACCGGAATCTGGTCGTGATTGACGCCGAGGCGGTAGCGTTGCGCGTCGCCGTAGGAGAACAGGCGACCCTGTAGCAATTTATCCGGCGAAAAGCCGATTCCGGGAACGACGTGCGCGGGCGCGAACGCCGCCTGCTCGACATCGGCGAAATAATTTTCCGGATTACGGTTCAGCTCAAGCGTGCCGACTTCAATCAGCGGGAACGTTTTCTGGCTCCACGTTTTCGTAATATCAAACGGATTTTCCTTATAATTTTTCGCCTGTTCTTCCGTCATGATTTGGAAGAAGAGCCGCCAGCGCGGGAAGTCGCCTCGTTCAATTGCGTCAAACAAATCGCGCTGATGGCTTTCTCGGTCGGACGCGATGATTTTCGCAGCTTCCTCGTTTGTCAGGTTTTTAATGCCCTGTTGTGTTTTAAAGTGGAACTTCACCCAAAAACGCGTTCCCGCCGCATTGACGAGGCTGTAGGTGTGGCTGCCGAAACCGTGCATGTGGCGATAGCTCGCGGGAATGCCGCGGTCGGACATCACAACGGTGATCTGGTGAAGCGCTTCCGGAAGCATCGTCCAAAAATCCCAGTTGTTTTGCGGCGAGCGCAAATTTGTTTTCGGGTCGCGCTTCACGGCGTGATTCAAATCCGGGAACTGGAGCGGATCGCGAATAAAGAAGACCGGCGTGTTGTTGCCGACCAAATCCCAGTTGCCTTCTTCGGTGTAGAATTTGATCGCAAAGCCGCGAATATCGCGCTCCGCATCCGCCGCGCCGCGTTCGCCGGCGACCGTCGAAAAACGCACGAAAACGTCCGTCTTTTTGCCGATTTCGGAAAAAAGTTTCGCGCAGGTATACTGCGTAACGTCGTGCGTTGTCGTAAACGTGCCGAAGGCACCGCTACCCTTGGCGTGCATGCGCCGCTCGGGAATAACTTCGCGGTCGAAATGCGCGAGCTTTTCCATCAGCCACACGTCCTGCATCATAATCGGACCGCGCGAGCCCGCAGTCTGCGAGTGAATGTTGTCGGAAACCGGAGCTCCGACCTCGTTGGTGAGTTTATTTTGTTTTTTCATATTTTTTATTCTGTGTTTATTTTTTAATAACCACTAAAATTGTAAGCATTACAAAAATAAAATGTAAAGCGTTTTACCTCACTTAATAAAGCGTTCCCGAGAAAAAAATCGGAGAAAAACGTTCCCGCGCTCAAGTGGCGGGAACGTTTTGCGTGTCGGCAGGAAGCTCCGCCGGCGGCTCACAAGGCTGCGTCCACCGCCACACGCCGAATGCAAGCCCCGCGATCAACAAAATCGCGATTGCGATTTTTCCCCACGGAAACGGCTTCCGGCGAAACGGATCCGCGCGGGAAATTTTCGCGCCTTTCGGCTTTTGCGGCATTTCGGTAAACGCTTTTCCGAGCGGAATATTGATTTTAACGTTCCCGTTTACCGCCCACCCGTTGGCTTCGAGAATCGGACCAAGCGAGCGACGGCGAAGCTTCATCGCCGCAAGTAACATCGACGGTGCCGAAATCACCAAAATCACCGCCAGCACCACCAAAACCATTTGCCACGGTGCGAGAGCGAGAAAGCTCCCGAGCGCGACGGAAAGAGCAGCGCCGATAGCACCGAGCGCCAAGCCGATGGCGGCAAAAATGCCGGCAAATTTCGCTACGTCAAACGCAGGTTTCGCCGCGCCCGGCGTTCCCGCCGCAGGAGCCGTTGTCGCCTTTGACAAAGCCGTTCCCGCGCCGCCGCTCAGATCCGCGTCCACTTTCTTTTCGCGTGAAGCCGCAAAATTTTCAATCTGCGTTTCTACGAATTTGGCAACTTTGCGATACGGCGTCCAAAACGCTTCGCGGACGGAAATCGGGTTTTCGATGATTTTGACGATTTTCGCGTCCCAGTCGTCGCCCTTTTTGTCGTAAAAAACACCGTTGCGCCCTACATAGAGCGAGCGCGCATCACCATCACCGAACATTGCAACAATCGTCATTTTTTCGCCGCCTTTTTTGCGCGTGCATTCGCAATACGCGAGGCAACAGTTGGATTTTGAGGCGAGCGCGGAATGCGTTCCCGTATTTTCGACACGGATACACAGCGAGCAAGTGCGGCGGTCCATGTAAAGCTTTCCGACAAGAAACGCCGTTGTCGAAGAATCGCGCTTGTAAAATTCGGCAAACGAAACGAAGTTCCGCAAAATCACCGCCAAGTCCCGCGAGTAACGGCAAAGTTTTTCCGCCTCGGACAAAGCGGCGCGCAAGGGTTTTTCCGCCGAGTCCTTTTCAAAAAGCGGAGCGGTTTTTTCGACAAAATTTCCGGAAACGATTTCGTCCAGCTTTTCCGACGGGAACGCATCTGCGCCGCCCGCCGGCTTCGCCGTGAGCCAAGCTTCATACGGCGCGAGCAAAGCGGAAATTTTTCGCCAAAGCGTTTCGGAAAGCGCCGTCGGTTTTTCCGTCGCGGGAACGCCGAATTTTGAAAGTGCGGGCAACAAAGTTTTTTCCGTAAACGAAGCAATCGCAGGCGCCCACGCAGGATTTACGCCGCTCGCAAGCGGAAGTTCCGGCTCTTTGACACTCGCCGAGATGCGTGCAAGCGGGAACGTTTCAGATGCCGCTACCGATATTTCCGTTCCCGCCGCAATGGCGGCAAAATCGGCATCAGACGGATTCAATTTCGCCGTCGCGGCCTCGTCGTATCCCGCCAAACGCGTGCGCGCGAAGAAATCCTCCGCCTTGCCGCGAATTTTCACAAACGCGGAAAACGCGTCCGCCGTTCCCGCGCCGAGCGGAAGAATTTTTTCGGAATCCGCATCGGCGACAGCCCGCCATGCAAGAACGTCTGCGGCGTTTTTGACAAAATCCGCAATTTGGGCCGCCGTCACGCCCTTTTCTCCGGAAGCGTCCGCGCTCCCGCCTGTGGCGGCGACGGCGTTGCGGAGAAAATCCGCAAGCGCGGCATCTTCTCCGGCACAGGCGGGAACGAGAACGCCGTCGCCGTTGAACGCCTGCGCGTCAAATGTTTTCTCCGAAGCCTCGACATCGGCGAGAGAAAGCCTTCCCGCCGACGTTTTGCCGAGATGTTCCAAAATATTTTTTACCGTTTGCAAAAGCGGGCTCGTCGCAACAATCGCGCTCAGCGGCACGGAATCTTTTCCCGCAAAAAATGCGGAAAAGTCCGCAAGGTTTTCCCGGACAAATCTCACGGCGGAAAGAATTTCGGGAACGCGAATGCGCCCGTCCGCATCAGTGTCCAACAAGTTCAGCGTGCGCGGATCAAATTCCTGCCCGGCGACAGGCATGCTCAGCGCGACCCACCATTTCGGGTCCAAAGTTTCTACGGCGGCGAGGTCTTCCGGGGTTTCAATGCGAAGCTGCGCGGCTCCGCCCCGGCAAAAGAAATAGTAGTTAGACATAGCTAAAAGATAGCTTCGAAAAAAACGCCTTGAAAGCGAAAAAAATCCGCAAATCTCACCAATTACACAAAAGAATCTCGCGCAAAGACGCGAAGTCGCAAAGTTTTTTTGCGGTTTATTTTTCCCGCAGATAAAACAGATATTCGCAGATGTCCCGATTTCATCTTTGCGTTATCATTCGTGAATATTCGTGTTTATTCGTGGTTCCTTTTTTACCTTTTTAAAAACTTAGCGGCTTTGCACGAGAGTCGGGTTTATCGAAAAAAACTCCGACGAGAACTATGTTCCCGCCGGAGCGTTATAACTGACTTAACTATTTAACTTCTCTCTCTGTCTCAATTAACCTCTAAACTAACTTAACCAAATACACAAAAGAAGCGTCGCCCGGAAAAATTTTGTCTGAACTTTTTTCTGCGCCGCGCTCTCCGTTCTTTTTTGATTTTTCTTCTAAAACGTTCCTGCGGCGGCTATTGTTTTGCGCAAGATGTTTTTTTCCGGAAAATCCGACAAAGACCTGCGCAAGCAGGCGGAAAACCTGCTCGCCTCCGCAGAAAAAGTCCTGCGATACCGCGGCGACCTTTTCGACGAAGCGGAGCGGGAACGCTTTGATGCCGCCGTTGCCGATCTCCGCTCCGCCGCCAAAGAAACGCCGCTTGATGCCGAAGCACTCAAAGCCCGCGCCGACGTGCTCAATGCCGTTTTGCAGGAACTTGGCGGAACGATTTTCCCGCAGAAAAAAATCCCCGAATGGGTCGAGCTCATTGTCGTCGCGGCGATTCTTGCCGGAGGGATTCGCGCATTTTTTATCCAGCCGTTTAAAATCCCGACCAATTCCATGTTCCCGACGTACAACGGAATGACGACGGAAATTTGCAATGGCGAAGAAAGCGTGCTTTCAAGGTGGGCGGAACGGATTTTCCGCAGTGCCTCTTTTTACGAAATAAAATCTCCGGCAAGCGGAGAAGTCCTAATCCCTCTGCGCCGCGACGCGGGAACGCGAGCGCTGACGCTTCTGCCGCCGGAAAAAGAAATGACTGCCGGATCGGTCATCTCGCCCGGAAAAGATATTTATCGGCTCTACGTCGGCGGGAACGCCGTACCTGTTCCCGTGCCGCGAGATTTTTCGCTCAATTCGGTTTTGCTCAAAACATTTTTCCCGGAAACGGAAAAAGAAAATACGCCCGAAACTTTTCGCTGGAGAAACGTTTTTAAAAACGGACAAATTACGATTTTGCCCGACGGCACGCCCGCGCTCCGCACCGGAAAAACCGTTCGCGCAGGAGAAAATTTGCTCAACTTTAAAGTTCTCGGCGGCGACATGGTTCTCGTCAACCGCGCAAAATATCATTTCTTCGAGCCCGAGCGCGGCGATCCGTTTGTTTTCCGCACGCACCGTATTCCCGGGCTGAACAACGTGGAACTTTACTACATCAAGCGCTTGGCGGGCGTGCCCGGAGACGTTTTGCGCGTCGACAACGGAAAACTTCTCCTCAACGGCGTTCCCGCCGACTCGGCAGAAGCCTTTGTAAAAAACAATACGCCGCTTTCCGCCGAGAATTATTACGGCTACTTCCCGACGAGCGGCGCGCCCTCGATTCACAGCTGGCAACTCACGAGAGATTTCCGCGTTCCCGAAGGATTTTTCTACGCCCTCGGCGACAATTCCTCCAACAGCTACGATTCACGCGGCTGGGGCGGCGTTCCCGCCGAAGACGTCGTCGGCTCCGCACTCTTTATTTTGTATCCGTTCTCGTCCCGCTGGGGCTTGGCGGAATAGAACCGTTTTTTTTCGCTTTAATTTTTTTGCTATGCAGGTTTTAAAAAATCGCCGCGTCGTTATCACGCGCCCCGAAGAACAAAACGCCGAATTGCGCGCCGAACTCGAAGCGCGCGGCGCAAAAGTTATCGAAATGCCGCTCATCGAAATCTCGCTCGACGGGAACGAAGAAATCGCGAACGAAATTTTCTCGATGCTCAGCGAATACGATTGGCTTGTGTTTACAAGTGCGAACGGCGTGCGGGGATTTTTCAAAAAGTTTTTTGCCCGCTTTAAGGATTTGCGCTGGCTCGGTCCGTGCCGCATCGCCTGCGTCGGTCCGGCAACACAAAAAGCCGTGGAAGAACTTCACCTCGAAGTGGAAATCGTACCCGAGGAACACACGGGAACGGCGCTTGCGGAAAAGCTGATTGCGGAACAGGATTTGGAAAACCTCAAAATCTGCGTCGTTACCGGTAATCGAAATCCGGATACATTAGCAAAACGCCTTTCGGAGGAAGCTCACGCCATTGTCGATACGTTCCCGTGCTATTCCACGGATTCCGCCAATGTGGAAAACGTGCAGGATGCGCTTGCGGATTTTCGTGAAAACGGCGCAGACTTCATTGTTTTCGCCAGCGGAAGCGCCGTGGAATCTTTTATCACGCAGGCTCCGAATCTGCGCTTGGAAAAAAACGCGACGCAACCGCGCGTTGTCGCCATCGGCGAGCCTACCGCGTCCGTGCTGAAAAAATCGGGCATCCCCGTTGCCGCCGTCGCAAGCCGCGCCACCGTTCCCGCCATCGCCGACGCGATTGAAGGCTTGGTAAAATAAGCATTTCCCGCGAAACGAAGCGGGAACGCGGCAGGAATGCTATCGGCGATCGGGGAAGCGCGACGGACGGCGATACGGCGCGGAAGCGTCGATGCGATAACCGATGACGGCGGGATCGCGCAATAGTTCCGCAAATTTTTCCACGGGGAAAAAGGTTTGCACGTGTTCCGGCAAGTCGGCTTCGATGAGGCTTCCGTCCGGCTGCTGCTGTGCGACGGCGATGCGCGTGCCGCCGGAATTTTCACCGATGTGTCGCATGAGCTTATTTTCGAGAAAGGCGGGAACGTCTTCTTCAGGATTCACGACGAATACGACTTTTTTAAGCAGGCGCGAAACCTGTTCCTTCATCGGGGAAATCCGGGAAACCTGCAAGCTCCATTCCTCCTGCCGGTCACGGTAACGCAAATCGCAGTCGAGAATAACCTGTGCTCCGTCTTTGATGTATTCTCCGTATTCCTGAAAATCGGACGCGAAGCAAACGAGTCCGTATTTATCTTTTCGGGTTTCGAGCGAGAACGTGGCGAATTTGCGATTATCGGCGGTATATTTGATAACGATATCTTCGATAATTCCGCACAGCCGCACTTGATGATTTTTTTCCGTTTTTGAAAATTTACAATCTTCGAGCGCACCGGAAAATGTGGAAAGAGCCTGCTCCAGTCCTGCGTAAACATTGAGCGGATGCCCGGAAAGATAAAGCCCGAGCAATTCCTTTTCTTTGCGGAGTTTTTCCGAAGGAGACATCGGCGTTCCCGTGCGTTTGATAAAATCGGCGGCGGAGCGGCGTTCGTCGAGAATCCCGAGTTCCATCGTGAACGCGTCTGCCTCGTTGTTTTTCTGAAGAAATTCGCGCACGGCGTTGAACGAGTCGAGAATGTGGTTTCGGTCTTCGTAAACGTCGCAGTTATCGAAGCCGCCGGTTTCGATAAGCGTTCCCAAGCTACGACCGATGTTTAAATTCACTTCGCGGGTTTCTCCGGTTTCTTCGTTTTTTACGGTAACGCGCTTGGAACAAAGGCGCTCCATGAAGTCGACGAAACCTTTGTATTTTCCGTTGCGGGAACGCTCTTCAATAATGGCTTGTGCGACTTTTTCGCCCAATCCTTTGAGCGCGCGGAAGCCGAAGTGAATCGCATTATTGGCGGGGTCCGGAGTGAAAAAGACGTTGGAGGTATTGACGTTCGGTCCGAGTACGCGAATACCCATGCTTTCGCACTCGGCAATGACGCCGAGCATTTTTTCCGGATTACTCATTTCGGAGTCGAGCACCGCCGCCATGTATTCTACCGGAAAATGTGCCTTGAGATAGCCCGTTTGATAAGCGACATAGGCGTAGCAAACGGAGTGGGATTTGTTAAACGCGTATTCGGCAAACGCCGTCCAGTCTTTCCAAATTTTTTCGATGAGTTGTTCCGCCTTTGCCTTGTTGCCTTTGAGCGGCTCCATGAAGCGCGGATTTTCGAGGCACCCGCGGTGAAATTTTTCCTGCAGTTTCGCCATCGTGTCGAGTTGCTTTTTCCCCATCGCTTTGCGGAGCACGTCGGACTCGCCGCGCGTGAACAGCCCGAGCTCGCGGGAAAGCAACATAACCTGTTCCTGATAAACGGTAATTCCGTAAGTATCTTTCAGATACCGCTCCATGAGCGGATGATCGTAAACGATGCGGTCATCCCCGTGCTTACGCCGGATAAACTGCGGAATGTATTCCATCGGCCCCGGGCGATAGAGTGCGTTCATCGCGACAAGGTCTTCAAAACGATTCGGTTTGAGCAGGCGCAGATATTTTTTCATGCCGCCGGATTCAAACTGAAAAAGCCCGGTCGTCTCCCCGCGTGCGAATACGCCGAAAGTTTCCTGATCGTCGAGCGGGATTTCGTTGATTTCAAATTCAATCCCTTTGGCGGCTTTTACGTTGGCGAGGCAATTTTTCAAAATGGTGAGCGTTTTCAGCCCGAGGAAGTCCATTTTGAGAAGCCCGATCGGCTCGACAAAGTGTCCGTCGTATTGCGTCGTGAGCAAATTGTCGTCCGGCGTCGGCATCACCGGAATGGTTTCGATGAGCGGGTCGCGGGAAATGAGCGTGCCGCAGGCGTGAACGCCGGTTTGGCGAATGGAGCCGTCGAGAGCTTCGGCAAAATTGAGTGTGCTGACGATGAGCGCGTCGTTGGAGTTTTTTTCTTCCCGGAGTTGCGGGCTTTCCGCCATTGCCGCATCCATTGTGATTTTCGGCTTCGCGGGAACGAGTTTCGCGAGGCGGTTTGCTTCCGCAAGCGGCAAATCCAGCACGCGCGCGACGTCCTTAATCGCCATGCGCGGTGCCATACTTCCGAAAGTTACAATGTGCGCGACATGATCCTGCCCGTATTTTTGCGAAACCCATTCGAGAACTTTGCCGCGCCCTTCGTCGTCGAAGTCAATATCGATATCGGGCATCGAAATACGATCCGGATTCAAAAAGCGCTCGAAAAGCAAATCGTATTTCATCGGGTTTATCCCGGTGATTCCGAGGCAATAGGCGACAACGCTTCCGGCGGCGCTCCCGCGCCCGGGGCCGACGAGAACGCCCATTTCGCGTGCTGCGGCGATAAAATCCTGAACAATGAGAAAGTAGCCCGGGAAGCCCATCGTTTTGATGGTTGTCAGCTCAAAATCGATACGTTCCTGCGCGTCTTCGGGAATGTTCCCGTTCCATCTTTTTTGTGCGCCCGCCATTGTCAGGTGGCGCAAATAATCGTATTCGAAGCGAATGCGGTAAACTTTTTCCGCACCGCCGAGTTTTTCGTAACGCTCGCCAAACTCCGCTCGAAGCTCCTCTTCGCTCAAGCGTTCCCGCAATTCGGCTTCCGTCCCGAAGCTTTCCGGAATCGGGAAAACCGGCATAATCGGCGGCGAGTCCAAATTGTATTCTTCAACTTTGTTGGCGACTTCCAGCGTGTTGAGAAGAATGTCCGGGCGATCGTGAAACAACGCTTTCATTTCCGCCGTTGTCTTAAACCATTCCTGTCGCGTGTAACGAAGGCGGTTTTCGTCGGCAACTTTTTTCCCGGAATTTAAGCACAGCAAAATATCGTGTGCTTCGGCATCTTTTTCGTTCAGAAAGTGGACGTCATTTGTCGCGACGACTTTGATTCCGAGCTTTTCGGCGAGCTTGAAGATGCCCTTCTCCGCACGAAGCTGACGCTGGTAAACGTCGCGGGTATCGTCCGAAACATTGTTCGGATGGCGCATCACTTCGAGATAAAAATCATCGCCGAAAACGCGTTGAAACCAGCGCGCCGCTTCCTCCGCGCCCTCCTCGTTCCCGGCGAGAATTTTTGACGGGATTTCGCCTGCGATACAGGCGGAGCACACAATCAGCCCTTCGTGATATTTTTCGAGAATTTCTTTGTCGATACGCGGGCGGTAATAATTCCCTTCGGTCCAGCCGAGCGAAATCAGGCGCACGAGATTGCGATACCCCGTAAGGTTTTTCGCGAGCAAAATCAGGTGATTCCCGGAACGGTCAATTTTTTCATCCGTTCCTGCGGGAATATTTTTCCCTTTGTCAAAGCGCGTGCGCCGGGCAACGTAAGCTTCGCAACCTAAAATCGGCTTAATCTTCGCTTTTCTACAAGTATCGTAAAAAAGTTTTATGCCGAACATGTTCCCGTGGTCGGTGAGCGCGACCGCCGCCATGCCGTCCGCCTTCGCCTTCGCCGCCAATTTCTTAATATTCGTCGCACCGTCCAGCAAAGAATACTGAGAGTGAACGTGCAGGTGGACGAAATCGCTGAACGGCGTTTCTTCTCGGGCTGTGGGGGACGTGTCAGACATATTTTTCGGAGGAAGAAATGGGATGGACCGGAAACTTTTTGTGAGTAATGAACAAAGGCGAGAGGAATCGCCTCACGGCAAACGCCTCCGTACGCCGCAGTTCAGCATTCACAATTAGCATTCGCTAAAATTAATGTTTGCCGCAGGTGCAATGCCCGCAAGAGCCGTCGCCTTTACACCCGTGGACTTTTTTGTGATGTTCCGTTACGTCGAGCGGACGCAAGCTCATCGCCTCAAGCATATTTCCGGCAAAAAATGCGGAATTGGCACCGGCGGACAGGCAAAGTGCCAACGCTCCCGCCGACATTGCCGCACAATTTTCCGCCAAGCGAATCAGAGTCTTCGGCAACAAAATACGCGCCACGGCAACAATGCGCACAAATTCAAAAACTCCGATTGACGGCGTTCCCGCGTCAATCTCAACCACGTCCGGATGCTTTTCGGAATTTGAGAGCGCAATGAGTTGTTCCAGGCATTTCTCCGTTGTTTCGTTCGATTCGACAACCACGCGTTCGAGCGTTTCCGGGTGATCCCACACAGCAACTTGCACGGCATCGGCAACCTGCGACTGCTGGTGGATTTCCTGCGCGAAATAAATCAGGGTCGGAAGCGGATTGGCGTAAACTTTGCGAACGTCTTCAAGATAATAAATCATAGTCGAATCAAAATAATACGAAACCTTTCCCCCGAAAAGGAAATTTCCCTGGCGATGCTAAAGCGAAAGAAAAACTTGCTTCGAATATATCGCGGGAACACAGTTGTTCAGAATGAATTTGACTGACCGAAACGTTCCCGTTCCCGCACCCCGACTTGAGTCGCTCGACGCTCTGCGCGGATTCGATTTGTTTGTCCTGACGATGCTCGGCCCCGTCATGCACGCGTGGCTCGGGCACCATCCGAACGGTTCGTGGCATATTGCGCACTGGACGCACGCAAGCTGGGACGGACTTCTCGCCTGGGATTTGGTGATGCCGCTCTTCATGTTTATGGCAGGGGTTTCGATTCCGTTTGCGATGGCAAAATACGTCGGCGAGAACGCAACGCGCCCGCGCACTCAAGCGCTATGGCGAATTTTTCGCCGCGTAATTACGTTGTGGATACTCGGTTGCATCGCACAGGGAAATTTACTCGCTTTCGATTTAAATGCGTTCAAGCCACTAACCAATACGCTTCAGGCGATAGCCATCGGTTACGCGGGGGCGGCATTAGCGTTTCTTTTTTTGAATTGGAAAAAACAGGTGGTTCTTGCCGTCAGCTTACTTGCGGTTTTCACGGCGGGGTGTTTGTTTTTCGGGGAATGGCAAGCGGCAGGAACGGGACCATGGGCACGGGAAGTGAATTTTCCGGCGACGCTCGATAAAATGCTACTCGGACGATGGCGCGATTGTGCGAGTGTTTCCTCCGACGGGAACGTCGTTTTTCCCGCATATTACGACACGGCGTGGCTTTGGTGCTCGCTGACGTTTGTCGTAACCGTAATGAGCGGGGTTTTCACGGGGATTTTGCTAAAAAACAAAACGCTTTCGCACGCGCGTAAATTTTGGGCGCTCACGCTCGCGGGAATTGCATTGGTCTCACTTGGCTGGCTCGGACATGTCGTCGGGCTTCCTGTAATTAAACGCATTTGGACGGGAACGTTTACTCTGGTTTCTTCCGGCTACTGCGTGCTGCTCATGGCGATATTTTACGGGATCGTCGATTGGCTCGCTTGGAAGCGTTGGGCGGGTTGGCTGAAAATTATCGGGATGAATTCAATACTTGCCTACATGCTCAGTCCGGAAGTCGGGCTAATTGATTTCGGCGGAATTTCGCGCGCCTTACTCGGAGGCTTACTGCATGCGCTCGATGTTGCTCGCCCGGAAATCTTTTTTGCCTGCGGAAACGCGGTGATTCTTTTTCTTATCCTTTGGCTTTGTTATCGCGCTAAAGTTTTCCTCAAAGCGTAAAAAAAGCGTTCCCGTGAAATAAATCACGGGAACGCTTCTTCTGTCTTTAACCGCGAATCTTTTTCCGCTTATTTCGCAGGACGTCCGTCAAAGAAGAAAACTTCAAAAGGCTTCAACGTGAAGGAGAGCTCCTTGTCGAGCGGGATCGTCGCGCCGGAAATCCCCTGGAGTTTTCGCTGCCCGCCCTTAAAGGAATCTTTCAGCGTAATAGAGCCCTGGACATGCGCGGGAACGTCGAGCAATTGACGCAACGTCGCCGTAAGCGTTTTTTCGTCTTTAGAAGAATTGCGCAAGGCGAGAGTCGCCTTTTTTCCGTTCCAGGAAGCCCAACCGTAGATGTCTCCGCATTTTTTTTCGTTGTCCCACGGATTGCCGCCGACCCAGTGAGCGTCGTCGAGCACATCGGCGTTCCCGCGGAACCACTTGATGCACTCGGCAAGGTCTTTCCAGAGATCGAGCTTCGTCATGATGTCGTTATCGACATAAAGCTCCTGCAAGGCGCTCCCGCTGGCGAACGCACAACGCATTTCCTTGAGAATGTCGTCGCGTCCGTCGGCGTTGTTTGCCATGCAATTCGGCGGTCCGTGGCGGGTTATCATGAGTCCGTGCGTCATGATTGAATTAATCGGGCACAGCGGCGAGCCTTGAACAAAGACTTCGTAAACAAGGCGATCTCGATAGGTAATCCATTTATTTCGATTATTCCCGTCTCCGATGCCGCCATGGTCGTTTTCCTGTCGCCAAATGGAGTCTGCAATGTGGAACCAAAACGGCGAGGCCCATGTGCCGACGGTCGTATTGAGGAAAATATCCGGGCGTTTTTTACGAAGAGCTTTCTCAACTTTGATAATGCCTTCTGCGTCTTCCTCTCCTCCCGGACCTTTCGCGTGGAATTTCGTGCTGATCCCGTCGAACTTGAAATAGCGCATGTCGTAATCGGCAACCATTTGCGAACAACGCCCGACAAACGCGTCGAAGTATTCCTTGTTCGAAAGCTCAAAATTGCCGATTTGGTTGTTCGGGTGATTTTTATTCCAATAGCCGAGACGCTGAGTCTTGGACGCGCCGTAGCCGCCGACGGGCCCAAGCCAAGCACCCATTCCCGCGCCTTGCTTCAGCGCTGCGGTATTGAGTTTTTCAAAACCGTTCGGGAACCCGCTGTGGAAGCCCCAGAGCGAATTAAAATCGTCCCAGCCGTCGTCCCAAACGAACGCGTCAACACCGATTTTATGTTTTTTGAAAAGGTTTTTGTTCCACTCTTCAATGACATCGAGGCATTGTTTTTCCGACATGCGGTTCTTCGGATCCGGGTCGTTGTTGCGGTTGATGTTGAGCTCATACCACGAATTGTAGTGGACAAACGAGCGCCACGGCACAGCGCGTTCCCGCTCGTTGTAAGCGAGGAAGGAGCGGCGCTCCTGCCCGGGAACGAGAGCTCCGATAACGGAGGAAACATCCCAGATTTCACCCTTTTTCAGCGTGGTTTTACGCGACCATTTTCCCGTCATCGTATCGCCGGAAACTTCGTTGAGCGCCATCGGCGTTTCGAGCGCGGCAAAAACCTTTTCCGTCACGACAGGCGAGCCGCGCGTGTTCCCGAGGACTTTTGCTCCCGGAAGCTTGATTTCAAGCGGAACAATTGCCTGCATCGGAGTATCGGCCTTCGCCTTAATTTTCAGCTCTTGGCGGATGTAATGCGAGCCGTCGCGCAAAACCGCGCGCCACTCGAGCATGATATTTCCTTTGGTGAATTTCGCGACAAGAGCCTGTCCGGGAATGCGCTCCGAGAGCTTCATTGCGTCCGGATTGCCCTTCAGCTCAACTTTTTTGATCCCGGAGCACGTCATTGCCGACGCGGGCACGCTTTCGCCGTTGCCGAGAACGAGCGTAAAAAGCTCATTTCCTTGAACTTTTTGTCCGTTAATCCGAACCGAAAAGCCGTCTTTTTTGAAGGAGGCGGAAAGCCAGTTATTTTTCAGAGTAGAAGAACCTTTAACCGTTGCAGCACTCGGAATTTTTTCGGACGGGAACGCAACTTCTGCATTCAACATCAAAAACGCAGAGGACAAAAGCGTTAAAGTAAGAAGTAATTTTTTGAGGGATTTCATATGAGGGTGTATTTTACAAAAGAATGGCTCCGAGATCAAAGATTAAACTCACATAATTCGACTAAACACTTCCCAATGTTTTTTTGTGTGTTGCCGTTGGGGTTGGGAGGGTGTTTTTCGTGAATATTTCGATTGTCATAGAGCCCGGAACGTTCCCGTGCACCCTTTTTTTTCCGAAAACGAAAGGAGCCCGTTCCTCATTTTAGAAGAACGGGCTCCGTATAGACTGGCGACGACCTACTCTCACACAGCAGCGTGGCTGCACTACCATCGGCGGTTGAGGGCTTAACGAGCGTGTTCGGGAT
>JAFXKI010000011.1 GCA_017531845.1 Opitutales bacterium
CGAAGCGACGATTACAGCGGGAACGTATTCGAAGAAAGCCACGCTCCACAGTCCGGTGGAATTTAATTCCGGTTGGCTCAAGAACGCCCCCGACACGTTCCCGCTCTCCGTCTCCTATCGCAATGCCGGAGGTCCCTACCGACTTTCCGTAACCGTTACCGTAAAAAGGTCGCTGAGAGAAGTGTATTTTGAAACCGAGTTGAACACTCCGGATGAACTAAACCATGTTCCTGCGTATGACCAAGAAACCCTAACGAAAAAGAAGAAAGAGCGTTATTGTTTCGGATGCGCCGAGATTGCTCATGTAAAAGTAAAAAGCAAAAAAGCAGACAAAGAGTTCTCGGAACTTCCAATCAGATGTTGGAATGATGCCGCACCGGATAAAGACAATAAATTTTGTGCAGGCACAGATTGCCTCCCTGAAAACGGGGAAACGATGCGAGAATGTTACCTCTCCGCCGAATTTTCTGACGGAGAAATCATAGACGTAGATTTCACCGTTAAATATCCCACGCATGAAGCAGCAATAGAGATAACAGAGGAAGAGTTCGTAAATGTATTACGCGCCGGGAACACAGCAGAAGCGGACATTTCTCAACAATTGATTGACTACCAAGGACACCCGTATCACGACGGACACTATTATTTGGCAACCGTTCATCCGACAGATGTTTCCTTCGCATATTTATATTTTTGGGAAAACGAATATCCCGAAATGAAAACCGGTCTATTCGCGGAAGAAGGAATTAATACAGTTCACACGCCAAGCGCTCCTGTTCAACTGAATCCTCAAAATCAATGGACAGATCGCGCATATTTCGCATTAACATTTTCCGAAAACGTTATTACCAACGCTACTGAAGACGAAAATGGAAACGTCGGAATTTTAGTTTGGGTGTGTCCCGTAAAATGGAAAATGAGCCCCCCTTACGCACCCAATACCTCTTTGGTTGCCGACGGCACATTATCGGATCGTATTCAAACGATACGACTTCGTAAACCGGTGTCTCCGCCACCACTCCTCTCCGTTCTTGTTTCGAAACAATTTAACACCGGATGGGCGTCCTAAAATGTTTTTAAAGCAATTACTAATCTTTCTTTTTTTGTTCCTTTGCGTAAGCTCCTACGCAGAGGAACAAAAAAAAACGAGACGCCCCCCAAGGGAAGAATGGCGAGCCCCCCGTATTGATGACCGAGGGAAAATCTACTATCATCCGGGAGACATTATTTTCCCGGCTGACAAAGACTTTTTGGATTTATCCCGAAAAGAGCGTTTTCGCGTTTTGTACAAACGTCGTGTTTCTTACGACGAATACTCAGACCCAAAATACGCTAAACCGAAATACGGTTCTCTCTATTATGAGGGCAATCCGCTCAGACCTGACCCCAAAATCGAAAAAGAGATTATCGCTAAACTTCACTTAATACGGCTGTTTTGCGACTCCTTTCGAGAAAAAATACCTGTTGCGACAATGCAGGAAAATGCGGAAATGGCATCTGCTCTCATCGCAGATTATCTAAGCGAAGACGAATGGGGGCAAGCGCGCATGGAAGCCGAAGAATTTAAGCTTCGCTCTCAGAACTTCACCGAAGCGTATATAACGGATCAGTTGCGACACCGTAAAAACTTTTACGCTCGTCGCCTACGCCGAATAAGAGATATTAACAACATGACAACGTTGCTGTCCGGTTCTTGTGATTTCGTCTATCTGCTCATCCGTGCATTTCCGGACGACATGGACAAAGCTGTTGAGCTTTACGAAAAGAGTTTGATTCCTCAAAAAACAGACTTCGGAAAAATGTCCGAACGTTACCGGCGAGAACATACAAGAAAAAGCAAAAACATTCCTCCGCAATACCTTGATTGCTACAACGCCATCCGAGAAGCCGAAACACGGCGGGAACGCGAAAGAAATGCGGCAAAGTAAGGCTTAAAACGCAAATTCGCTTTGTGCGGGCTCGGCGTCTTCACGCGGGAGTAAATCTTCCAAACCCGGAATTCCGTCCGGCGACTGTGCTGCGAGGTTGCGCAAAAATTTCACGCGGTGTTGCGGCGTAATTCCGCGGGAACGTATCGCCGCGATGTGCACCGCCGTGCCGTAGCCTTTGTGCTCGCGGAACCCGTAGCCGGGAAATTCGCCGTCGAGAGCGACCATCATGCGATCGCGCGAAACTTTCGCCACGACGGACGCGAGCGCAATCGCGAGGCTCGTCGCGTCGCCCTTAACAATCGCCTCGTGCCTCCAAACAAAAGGCGTAAGCGGACGCCCGTCCACCAGCATCGGCGGGAACGAGATTCCCCGGTCAAACAAGGGAGCGTCGTCCGTTCCCGCCGTTGCAAACGGGCACGGCGTTCCCGCCGGAAGTTTCGCCAAAATTCCTTCGACGGCGCGTTGCATCGCGAGCCGCGACGCACCGAGAATGTTGAGCGCGTCTATCTCGCGCACGCTCGCCGTTCCCGCCGAGAAAACGAGTTCGCCGCGACGCTCCCAATGCTCAATCAACGCAAAAACTTCCTCACGCGTTTCCGGCGCGAGTTGCTTGGAATCGTTAATAAATTTCCCGCGCTTAATCGGCGTCGAATTTTCGTAAAATGCGCGCTTTACCCAAACCGCGCCGGCGACCACCGGTCCGGCGAAGCAACCGCGCCCGGCTTCGTCCACACCGACAACGCCGGGAACGCCTTCCGCCAAGCGGTTTTTATCAAACTGAAAAAGCTTCGCCATTTTTCCGAAAAAAAAACTTTTAAACCCAGCGCAATTTTTTTCTCAAAATATCGAACTCCGAAAGTCCTTCCGGCTGGAGGATATCCAAGCGTGTATCGGAAAGACGGATACGTAGCGGGAACGCGGACTCTCCGGCAAGCGGCGTGCGCCCGTCGATGGAAATGCCGACGGGAACGCTCGGCGATTCGTTGCGAATTTCAATTTCCATGCTTTTCGGCAAGACCAGAGTCCGGTTCGAAAGCGTGTGCGGGCAAATCGGATTCAACGCAAAAACCTCCGCGTCCGAATGAATCAGCGGACCGCCCGCGCCGAGGCTGTAAGCGGTGGAGCCCGTGCTTGTCGTTAAAATCAACCCGTCGCCGTGATACGTATTGACGTGCCCGTAGTCGCGGGAATCCACGCGCAATGCCGTCATTTTGAAATTTTCCCACGCTTTAATTACGACATCGTTAAGCGCGAGTCGGCGCGTTCCCGCCGTATCATTTGCCAAACGGCATTCCAAAAGGCGATGCGGCACGCGGCGAAACCGTCCGGCAAAAACATCTTTCACGCACTGCGGCAAATCCTCCGCCGCGTAATTGGCGAGGTAGCCGAGCTTGCCGCGATTGATTCCGAAAATCGGCACTCCGTTTTCCGCCGCGCTTTCCACCGCGCCGAGTATCGTTCCGTCCCCACCGATCACACAGCACGCGTCCGCGTTTTCAAGAAACGAAACGGGAACGGGATGCCCGCTGGTGAGCACAACTTCCGCGCCCAACTTTTTTGCAGCATCGGCAACCGAGCGGGCACAAATTTCCGCGCCGTCTTTTTCGGCGTTCCAAAGTATGGCAAGTTTACGAATTTGCATCGGTTAAATAGATACGGGAACGTTCGAAACGGAATCCGGAGCCGAAATTTCCGGCGGAGGGACTTCATCAACAAAGAAAATTCTAACCTTAAGCCTCGTATCCGGGCGTTCCCGCAACTCGCGGACGTCGCTCAGCCACTCTGAGACAAATTTTTCAAACGCCTTCCGCGCCGCCTCACGCACACCGGTAGATTTCGCATGGTTTTTCGCGGAAAGCACCAAGCGCATCGAAATTTTTTTCTGAAGCTCGTCCGTCATTTCCTCACGGTTAAAACGCAAAACGCCGATGTCGCGCATCCATGCGATTCGCGACGTATCAAACGCGACGGGCAATACCGGCTGAAGTTTCGGCGCAATCACCGTGCAAAGAATCTCGCCGTTGCGTTCTTCCGCGCTCACGGAAATCGGCTCGGAAATTTTGACAAAAAAACGAAAAACGGCAGGGATTTCCGCCCGCGAAACGGATTTTCCCAGTCCGGCGGGAACATTTTTCCAATCGTCTTCCTGCTCAAAAGTCAACACCGACTCCAAAACGGCAAGCTCAAGAATATCGCCCTGTGTGGCGCGAATACGCGAAATTTTTTCGGACACGCGATCCTGAATTTTGCGTTGCACAATCATTTCGCCGATCTCCGTTCCCGCCGCAACTTTCAGCGCGACAAACGCCCCGCCCGCAGCAGACGCCAGCATCGCAAGCAAAAACAGAGCTATTTTTATTTTTCGCATAAAAATTTCCGGACTCCGCAGAAGTAAACTCCTTTTAACGCACACCCGCAAATTGAAATTTCCCCGCAAAACGGGAACGCCGTTTTTTAAGACACAGTAAACGAGTTCCCGCACGAAAAGTTGAAGGAAACTGCGAAACGCGGGCTAAGCTTCTCTGCCTTTCAGCTTTTCTTTTGCGGCGGCGAGAGAAAACTCACAGCCGCAGTAACATTGCCGATAAATTCCGAGCGCGGCGGAAATCTCCATCGTTCGCTTAAAGCCGTCCTTTTTCTTAAAATCCATTTCAAGAAAGCGTTCCGCATCAATACTTTTTCCCACCTCAAAAATTATTTTCGAAGGCTTGTAACGGCTGACCGTGAGCGATGTCGTAAAACCGTCGAAACCGCGCTCCCGTGCCGCATCCGCCGTGCGAGACAGCGAGTAGCGGAAACAACGCGGACAACGTGCGCCGCGCTCCGGCTCCGTCTCAAATCCGCGCACCGCGCGTTCCCGCCAATCTGCGTGATCCGGGGCGTCGACGATCAGCGGCACCTTGTAATGTGCGGCAAGTGTTTCAACGCCTTCCAGCCGGCGCAAAAATTCCTCGTGCGGATAAATATTGGCATTTGAATAAAAAAGTGCCACTTCGTGCCCTTCCGAGAGCAACAAATCCACACAATGCGCCGCGCAAACACCGCAACAGGTATGAAGCAAAATTTTCATAAAAACCAATCCGGGGAAAAATTAACGGGAACGCCGAAAATGCCAAGTTTTTAAAACTCCGCAAAAACGTTTTCGCTCGAAAATTGTCCCCGGGAACGCGCGAAAAAAACGTGCGCGTTACGCCAAATTCAGCTCAAGCTCTTCGTCTTGCTGCGGCGGGAACGGATCGGAACCTTCCTCGCGAGCATCACAGTAAATTTCGGCAAAAACCTCATCCTGACGCACGATAATTTGCCCGAGACGGGCAAGTTCCAAACACGCCAAGAACGTGGAAACCAGCACGGCAACCGTTAATTTTTCCGGCAAAAGCGACGTAAACGAAAAAGTTTTTTCCGTGCGAATTTTTGCCAAAATATCTTCCATGCGTTGCGCAATCGTAACGGAATCGCCTTGGATTTCTCCGGGTAAAATACGGTCTGCAAGGCGTTTCAGCACGAGATTAAAAACGTTCCACAAATCCATACGCCCGACAGGAGCGAGCGGGCGTTTTTCCGGTTCTTCTTCGGGAACGATATTTCGAGCCATAAATCCTTGGCGTTCCGCGATCAATTCCGAAATGTATTCCGAAGATTCCTTGAGCCGCTTGTATTGAATGAGCTGGCGCACCAGTTGCCAGCGCGGATCCGGATCTTCGTCCCCGCCTGTCTCGACGGCATTTTTATCCGGAATCGTCTCGCTGCTCGGAAGCAACATACGGCTTTTGATATACATCAGCGTTGCCGCCATCACAAAAAATTCCCCGGCGATATCGAGATCCAGCCGCTCGTTCCCGCGCAAAATCTCAAGATACTGCTTGGTGACGGATTCTATCGGAATATCGTAAATGTCGATTTCGTTTTTGCGAATAAGGAAAAGGAGCAAATCCAACGGACCTTCAAACCGGGAAAGGCGGATAACGGGAGCTTCGTCTTCAAGAAGCCCGTCCCGAATTTTCGAATCCCGAAAATAGGGAAATTCATCCGTGCTTTTTTCCGTTCCCGTCATTTAAAAAATCATAAGGCTTGCGCCGACATTAAAGCTGAAGTCGCTGTCATCTCCCGCGTTGCGGCGGTAGCGCATGGAATATTCGATTTCCCATGTGTTCCCGAGGCGTTGGCGCACGCCGTAGATTTGGTCCGTCATTTCGTTGCGCAAATCATCGAAGCGCCACTCGGCAAATGCCGCCCAGAAGGAATTCAGTTTGTAACCGATCCCGCCGTAAATCTGGCGCGCGCGGGAATCCCCGTAGGCGGAAGGATAGGGATTTTTGTAAAGGTGAATGGTCCCGAAAGTCATTTCCCAGACATCGCCGTCGGTCAACGTCATTCCGGTCGTCAACGCGTTTGTCGAAAAATCGTAAACATCCATGCGGTGTGTTACCGTAAAGCGCACCCAATCCGCAGGCGTTACCGCCAAATCAATAAAGTTGTCAGACAACGTGCGCGTATCGCCCGGACGATATGTTTTTCGAAAATCCTGATAAATATTGAGCTCTACAAGATCGCGGGAGCCATAGCCTTCGGCGCGCGTTTGAAAAAGATTTTCCAAGCCGATACGGAACGTGTGTTCATCGTAGAGTTGGTCGATTGCGCGATTGTCGTTCAAATCGATAACCGTTGGGCGGGAAAGATAAATCTCGCGATCAATTGCGGGAATACGGTGGTCTCCGACCGTCGGGTTCGGAATGTAGCGATACTGCAAAACGGGGCGCAGAACATGGCGCAATCCGTTAATTCCCCAAGTATCGTTGCGGTAATTATTCGTTCCCGAGAAAATGAAATCCATGTCGAAGCCGACCTGCCCGAGCGTGCGCGTGTAGGATTCGTCCGGATTTGCACCGGTTGTTTCTCCGTAACAGGTTGTCATTACGCCGAGCACGGGAGTAAACGACGCAAAGTTCCCGAATTTAATCGGAGCCGTCCAGCCCACATAAACATTGGCGCGGGAGCTTTCCGTCAAATCCGCTCGCTCGTTCCCGAGGACTCCGTAGCGGAAAAAGTCAAACTGATCCGAAGACTCCTCGCGTAAGAACGCATACGATGCATTGAAGTGCTGATAAATTCCGGTTTTTCCGAGCTCCGTCGGCTGCAAATCGAAACGCAATTCCGGCAGGCGTTGTTGCACGTTTTGATAATCGTTTACATGCAGGCGCGTGAACGCGGAAACATAAAAATAATCGTCCGGCAAAACGAACTCGACGTAGCTGTCCGGATTTTGATTTTCATCATAAATCGTCGGTCGGAAATCGCGCATTGCCTCAGAATCGCTCCACTTATGAAGCGAGGCGGAAATTTCCAGACGCTCCAAGTTCTGTTTGTGGAACCAATCAATAAATCCCCGATTCCCGCCGATTGCGTTCCCGTAAATATCGTCTTCCCGCGAAGCCGTATCATTGATGTAGCCGGAGCGAAAATATCCGCGCATTTTCAGCGGGAACGCCGAATCATAAGTATCATACGCGGCGGCGGGACCGATGAGCACGCCCGAGCGCTCGTAAAAATCAAGTGCCACCCCGGGCTCAAACTCATCCCAAAGCGTCAGATACGTCTCCGAACGGAAAAACATGCCTGCCGAGCCGCTGTCCCCCGGATTAAACCAAACGCGTACGGGCGGACGGTCGAAACGCATCACGGACAGCGCCGGTAACGGTAGCACGGGAACGCCCGCCACGCGAAATACGGACTTCCCCAAATGGAAATAATCCGCATCCGCTTCGTAGGACAAATAATCCGCCGTAAACGAAAGCGAGGACCAGTGCGGCTCGCCCAAATAAAACGCGGCGTCCACAATTTTGGCAAATTCCCGGGAAGCCGTTATCGACTCACCGCCAAAAAATACAATCTCCCGACCGCCGCGCGTGTTCTTCGCCACTAAACGCTGCTTGGTCCCGTCAAATTCCGCCGAATCAAAAATAAATCGCACCCCCTGAAAGTCCAAAGTCGCCGGCATGGGAATTTGCGCGGTTTGCGTTTCCGCATTGTAAACCATTTCTTCGGTGCGCAATTGCAACGCTCCCGCAGAAACGCGCACGCCGCCGCTCAAATACTGCATTCCGTCGTCCGCCGAAAGCCGAATATCTCCGGCGTCAATAATCGTATCCGTTTCCGTAAACGGAGTTTCTCCGGCAAACAATGACGCCGCGCCGATAAAAAAGAGCACGGATTGAGAGGTTATTTTTAGAAAATGAGAGCGATTTCTAAGCACGATTTATAAAAATTAACTTAGTGAAAATCCTAATGATTTAGCCGGAAGTTGAAAGTTAAAAAGCGTCGGAAAATTTCACAACGAAGCGTTCCCGCCACAAAAAAGAAGAAACCGCGAATAAACACAAATATTCACAAATGTTTTTAACGCAAAGATGAAACCAAAACATCTGCGAATCTCTGCTCCGTCTGCGAAAAAAAAAACGGGAAGCGGCACAATTTCCACTTCCCCGAAAAACCGATGAGTTCGAAAACGATTTTCTCCGCAAAACGTTTCCGTACGCAAATCGGAATACTCTTTCGCAAAAAACTAAGCTCTTTTTTTCTTATCCCATTTGCGAACGGGATCCGGAATCGTGCCTCCAAGCTCGTAAAGCCTTTTCTTATCATTAATCATGCCCGCACGCGAATATCCGTTGAGAGAATATTCCCCCTGCAAAACGATTGCCGCTTCCGGACAAACTTCCTGGCACATGCCGCAATAAATACAGCGGAGCATGTTAATTTCAAATTTTGCCGGAGCCTTTTCGATATGCGCGTTCCCGCTTTCCGGATCAATTTCGCCCGGGGTGATGCGGATCGCCTTCGGCGGACAAACAAACTCGCAAAGCTGGCAGGACACGCACTTCTCGCGCCCGTTTTGGTCTTTTACCAAAGTCGGCACGCCGCGATAGCCTTTCGGAATCACCGGACGCTCAAACGGATATTTCAACGTAACCGGCTTACGAAGCATGATACCGAGCGTAATTTTCATTCCCGCAAGCACCTGCGGAAGATAAAGTTTTTCCCACCAGCGCAAGGGCTTGCGCGTAATGACTTTGATGTTTTGAGTCGCCATTTTTTGAAAACCTTAAATTTGGAAATTAAAATCGGAAATTTTTACTTCAAAAGCGTTTCGTAAATTCCGAAGAAAACGAAATACGCCACGGCATTGGCAATCGCAAAAGGAAGCAAAAGCTTCCAGCCGATGCGCATGACCTGGTCAAACCGGAAACGCGGCACCGTCCAGCGAATCCAAATAATGACGAAAAGCATGAAAATGACTTTGACCACAAGGCACACAATTCCGAGCAATGTGCCGAGCATGCCGTCCAAACCGAGCGTCGGCATAAACGGCAACGCATGCCATCCGCCAAGGAAGAACATCACGAACAAAATCGAGCCGAGAATCATGTGCAGGTATTCACCCGTAAAGAACAAGCCGAATTTAAACGTGCCGTATTCCGTATGGAAGCCGCCGACCGTATCCGTTTCGGATTCCGGCATATCGAAAGGCTGGCGGTTCATTTCCGCAAGAAGCGCGACGAAATAAATCACGGCAGATAGCGGAGCAAGCATCACGTTCCACCACGTTCCCTGCCCTTGCACAATGGCAAAAAGCGAAAGCGGATTATCCGACGTTCCCGCCGTAATCAGCACCACCGGAAGAATAGCCAACACGAGCGAAAGCTCATACGAAATCAACTGCGCGCTCCCGCGAATCGATCCGAGGAACGGGTATTTGGAGTTCGACGCCCAGCCGCCGAGCACCACGCCGTAAACACCGAGAGAACTGATTGCGAACATAAACACAAAGCCCGGATTCATGTTGCAAAGCATCAGCGCGGTTTCTTCGCCCGTTTCTGGGGAAATGTAGCTCGTCCACGGAATCATCACCATCGTGATAATCGCCGGAGCAAGAGCCAAGCAGGGAGCAAGGCAATAATAAAACTTGTTCACATGCTCGGGAAGCGGTTCCTGACGCATAAAAAGCTTACCGCCGTCCGCAAGCGGTTGGATAAATCCGCAATACGTCAAAACCTTCCCGAGAACGGGAATCGCGGCAATCAGCGGCATCGTCGTAATGCTGGGACCGACACGCCCCTGCGCCCATGCGGCCGTTTTGCGTTCGAGCAAAACCGTGTAAAGGCAACAGCCCATAATGGCAAGCACCACTACCACGGCAAAAATCGCCTTCAAAATCAGCCCTGTCGTTCCCGCGTCGGGAAGCCACGCGTCGTTCACGCCCCAATCTTTGAGAATATCAAGAAGTCCTTGAGCAAATGCATCCATGGGATTTTATGATTTTAAAATTAAAATTGAGATTTTCTTATTTCGCCGGCTTCCATTTAAGAGAACCCGTTTCCGGAAACGCGATATTTGCCCACGGCGACGCGTCCAACAACGTTCCCGTGTCCGGAATTTTCGCATAATCAATGTTCGCGAGCACCGGGCAGGCTGCGCGGAGTTTTTCCCAAACGGAAGCCACGGAAACATCCGTCGCTACACTCGAAGAAGCGCGGGCAGCTAAGGTCGAAAGTATCGTCAAATCACTTTCCGTTCCCTTGATACCCGGAATCGCCGCCTCAAATTTCTGCAAACGGAATTCCTGATTGATAAACGTTCCCGCTTTTTCGAAAACGGTGCTCGACGGAAGCACGACGGAAGCCTCTTCGCTCGTCGCGTTTTTCTGCGTTCCGAGATAAACGATTTCCACCTTTTTGAGTTGTTCTTCTGTAAGACCGAGCGAAGACAAATCTTCGCCGCAAACAAAAACGGTTTTTACTTCGTCCGCATCAATTTTTGCCGCCAAAGCGGAAACTTCGGCTCCGTCAAAATCTTTTACCAACCCGGTAACGAGCGCCCCGCGGCGATTCGGCGTGCGGTCTTCGGAAATCAGCATCCCGTCGTTTTCACCAAGCGTTTTCGCCAAATAAACGTTCCCGCCGACAGCCGCCGCAAGGCTTTTCAGAACAAACTGTTCCTCGACGGACATTTTGCCGGACGCCACAAATGCCGACGCACCGTTCTTCAAAAGCGCAAGTGCCGCATCGGCAGCTTCATCAAACGTAACTTCGCTTTCGCCGCGACGGAACCCCGTGAGGCGCGTTTCCGCTTCAACCGTCTTGTAGAGCATGCGACCGGAGTCGCTCATCCATGCGACGTTCACCGCATCATTTTCGCGAGGCGTGATACGATAAATTTTCCCCTCGCGCGACCAAACCGTCGTGTTCACGCCGACGCTGGACTCCGTGCAAATGCTCTTGGATTTTTTGAGGAACCAAACGCGCATTTTGAAGCGGAAATCCTTGCTCGTCATCGCGCCGACCGGGCAAACATCCACCACGTTGAGCGTGTAATTACCGTCGAGTTGCGTTCCCGGGTAGCAGTCAATTTCCGAATGCGAGCCGCGTTGCGTAACGCCGAGCACAGCCCGCCCCAAAATATCACGGCAGAAGCGAACACAGCGCGTGCAGCGAATGCAACGTTCGCCGTCATACATCACCTGCGGACCGAGGCTTTTATGCTTCGGCTTTACGTTTTTAGCATCGCGATAACGCGAAACGCCTTTTCCGTATTGGGAAGAAAATTCCTGAAGCGTGCATTCGCCCGCCTGGTCGCAAATCGGGCAATCCAGCGGGTGGTTGGCGAGCAAAAATTCCGTCACGCCTTCCCGGCTTGAAACCGTCATTTTGGAGTTCAGCTTCACATGCAACCCCGGGGAAACACTGGTTCCGCAGGCGATTGCCGGCTTCGGCATCCAGCCGATTTTCTGTTTTCCCGTAGCCTCGTCAATAACGGGTTCTCCGGTCGCACGGTCACGCATCGGCATCCCGATTTCAACGAGGCACATGCGGCAACTTCCCGCCATCGGCAATTTCGGATGATAGCAATAATGCGGAATTTCAATACCGACGGACTGCGCAGCATCGACAAGATTCTGCTTGGCGGCAACCTGATAATCCTTGCCGTCAATATTGATGGTTACGAGATTCGTTGTGTCTTCTGCCATTGGAAAAGTTAAAAAAATTATATTCAAGAAAGACTATCCATTTCCCGCGTTCCCGCAAGGAAGAAAACGGATGAGCGTTCCCGGGAAGCGGGAACCGGAAGCCGGAGACGGGCAACCGGGAACCGGAAGCCGGGAATCCGACCGACGAAATTCTCTTTAGCCTTTAATCTCCGGACTTTAATCTTTCCCGGCGCGGCTTTCTCAAATTCAAAATCGTGATTTCCCCGCCGGACGCCTCCACACATTTTTCAAAAAACGCTTGTGGGCGGGAACGCACAGAGAACAAATAAAGCTTCGGCGCATTTTTCCGGGAAAAAGCGGTCTGCCATCCTTTTTCCCAGCTGCGCTCCCGCTCCGTCCGCCCGTCGCTCTCCGGAGCATAGGACGCATCCGCGTAAACGGTTTTCCCGCCGCGACGCTGGCGAATCCCGTCGCGAAAATCCGAAAAAACCACGAGCGCGTCGTAGCGTTCCCTCAAAAATACGTCAAGCCACGCGCCGAGTGTGCCCGCCGCGAAATGCGCGGAATATTTTCCGTAGATTACGCGCCCTTGACCCGAAAGTTTTGCGGTTTCCGTTTCGTCTTCCGCGCGCTTGCGTTTAAGCGCAACAAGCGTTTTCGCCTTCATTGCGCGCCCGCCGACCACTTCTCCGTCGTGAATTTCCGTTTGCGCTCCCGAAAACGCAAAAATGTCCGCATCGGGAAATTTTTCATAAATTTCCGCTTTCACGGCAGGCAAAAAACTTTTCATAGAACCGGAACAATCCAAGAAAACGGCAATTTTTTGTGCTTTGATTTGTGCGCCGAGCAAAGTTTTAAATTTTTCGAGATGATTTTTCCCGTCTCCGATACCGATTCCCGCCCCCAAGCCGACTCCGCCGCCGAAACCGCGCAAGCCCGCCGCCTCGTTCCCGTGCACCGCGGATCCGCCTTCGCCGCCGAGTTTTTTCGCAAAATCCGACATCTTCATCGCGGGCATTTTCGGCATTTCCGGCAAAACCAATTTCGCGTTTTGACTTTTGGCAAAAATCTTCGGAGATTGCGTTTCCGGTATCTTCCGAAATGCTTTTTTCGACAAGCTTTCCCCGCGCCGAGCACTGCTTCCTCCGCTTCCGGAAACAAAAACCGATGCTTCGGGCCTCGGATTTTCCAAAGCGGAAAAAACGTAAAACAACGCGAACACAATCAGCACAAAATGGAAAAGTATCGAAGCGGCAAAGCCCGTTCCGCCGATTTTTTTCCAGAATTGCGAAAATACTCCCGGCGGACGGGAACGCACTTTTTCAATCTGAAAAATTCCGCTCCGCTCCGATTCTTTTTCCGAAACATCCGCCTCGCACTCCGCCGCAGGCTCCTTTTCCACACCCGCAGAAACCGCCACGGGAACGGGAATAACCACGGGAACGACAACCGGCGTAACCACCGATTGAACCACAATCACTTGCGGCGAAGCGGAAGCGGCAGGCGAAACCTCCGACGGAGTTTGTTCCTTTGCTGTATTCGACATTTCGGAGAAGCGGATTTTTCGAGCGAGATAATTTTCGCGCAGTCTGCGTTCCCGCCCTTTTTCCGTCAACGAAAAAACAACCACACGACCGGTAGTTTTTATTGACTCTCTCTCCTAAACAATACTTTCTCAACTACGTATGAAAAACAACAGCTCCCTTCTAAAAACACTCGGAATTTCAGCTCTTTCTCTCGCGGGAACGCTTTTTTACACGAAGTGCCGCGCTTCCGGCAAATTTCAATTTGCGGGAACGCGGAAGAATCCGTTTAATGAGGGGAAATCTTTATGCGCCTGCGCTCTCCAGTTTCGATATTTGTCGCCGCCGTCGCCACAATCGCGGGAACGGCACTTCCGAGTTCGGCAGACGAGGTGCGCTTGCTCGACGGCTCGCTCGTGCGCGGAAAAATCACTCATATCCGCGACGGAATTATGACAATTCAACCGTCTTTCTCCGAAAAACCCTTAGTCATCAAAATGGGCGAAATCGAAAATTTCGCCACGGACGATCCCGTATTCCTTATGATGAACACGGATGCCACGTTCTACGGAACCGTCCTTCCCGGCTTCGGCGACACCGTCTCCATCAGCTCTCCGCACCACGGCATCTCCTCGGCGGGAACGCCGGAAATCTCCTGGCTTTGGAGAAAAGACGACCCGAGCCCCGCCGATTTGCGCGTGCAAAAAAAAGAGCGGCACTGGGAATTTACCTGCACCGCCGGTCTCAACGTTACAACGGGAACGACAGAATCGTTTAACGGCCGCCTCGGATTCGACGCCATCAACGTCGGAGAGGTCGACAAACTCCGCATGTTCTCTTTCCTGCGCTACTCGGAAATTGAAGACACCGCCTCCGAAGACAATTTTCACATCGGAGCCGACTACGACGACGCCAAATACAAACCGATTCTTTGGTATGCGAAAACCGACAACGGCTACGACCGCATCGCCAAACAAAACTTTTTTTCCACCACATCGCTCGGTCTCGGCTACCGCTTCGTCGAAAACGATTTTCAAACCTTCGACATCCGCCTTGGCGGAGCCTTCCGCTACGAAGCCTATGAGCGCGATGCCGGCGTGGACGACATTTCCACCCTCGCCTCCGAAATCGGTTTCGACAATGAATTTCGTTTGCCTTTCGGCAAAGTCGTAACCAATTTCACTTATTCTCCCGCTCTGGAAAATCCGCAGGAAAATTACCGCATTACGCACCATTCGTATTTACAAACTATTTACTATAACGACCTTCTCGCCGTCAAAACCGGCATCACCAACACTTACAACAGCATTGTCGCCATCGGGAACAAAAATCTCGATACCACCGTTTACGTCGAACTGGTTTTCAAACTCAAATAATTTTTTTCAGAACAAAAAATGCCTGACCACTCGCAAATCGATCTCGCACACGTTTCCGCGCTCGCACGTATCGAACTTTCCGATACCGAAAAACAAAAATTCGCCGGAGACTTTCAAACCATTCTCGGATTTTTCGAAAAACTCAACGCTGTCGATGTCTCCGCGCTTGAACCCTGCGCGCACGCGTTCCCGGTTTACAATGTTTTGCGCGACGACGTTCCCGCGGAAACGCTTCCCGTCGAAGCTCTTCTGAAAAACGCTCCCGCCGCACGCGAAGACCAAATCGTCGTCCCCCGCGTCGTCGACGACAAAAGCTAAAAGTTTTCGCGCTGAGAGGCAATGGCTGAGAGCTGAGAGGTATTTGCTTTTAGTAAAATGGAAGAAGCGGTTTTTTCATTCGAAAAACTTTATGCGTGGCAAGATTCCATGCGCCTCGTAAAGCTCGTTTACGGTCTTTTGACAAAATTTCCGGAGCACGAGCAATTTGCGCTTTCCGCTCAACTTCGGCGCGCAGTTGTTTCCGTTCCTTCAAACATCGCAGAAGGGAACGGGCGATTTTCCGCCAAAGACCAACTCCGCTTTTTCGAAATCGCCTACGGTTCGTTGATGGAAGTTTTTTGCCAAATAAAAATCGCGCGGGAACTCGACTACATTTCCGAAATGGAATTAAGCGAGGCGAAAAACCTCATTCTCAGCATCGCCAAATCCCTCAGCGGGCTTTCTCGGCATCGCCGCCAAACCGAACAAAACGAAAATTCCAAAACCTTTTAACGCATTTACCTCTAAGCCCTCAGCTCGCATCTATCATCTTTTTTTTATGGATTCTTTAAATTTTAAAACGGCAACCGAACTTGCAACGCTCCTTGCGGAGAAAAAAATCTCCGCGCGGGAACTCATGCAGGCGCAACTCGACCGCATTCGCGCAACGGACGGAAAAATCCGCGCGTTTCTTTCCGTAGACGAAGCCGACGCGCTCGCGCAAGCCGACGCCGCTGACGCACGCCGCGCTGCGGGAACGACACTCGGCGCGCTCGACGGCGTTCCCGTCGCCATCAAAGACAATATCGCCGTTGCCGGGCAAAAATGTTCCTGCGCGTCGAAAATGCTCGAAAATTTTGTTTCGCCCTACGATGCGACCGTCATTTCCAATTTGAAAAAATCCGGCGCAGTCATTTTCGGTCGTCTCAACATGGACGAATTCGCGATGGGCTCCTCGACGGAAAATTCCGCTTTCGCGAAAACCGCCAATCCGTGGAACACCGATTGCGTTCCCGGCGGCTCGTCCGGCGGCTCGGCGGCGGCGGTAGCGGCGGGAATGACGCCGCTCGCGCTCGGCTCGGATACGGGCGGGTCGATTCGCCAGCCGGCGAGTTTTTGCGGCATTGTCGGCTTCAAACCGACATACGGAACCGTTTCCCGCTACGGCGCGGTGGCGTTTGCGTCCTCGCTCGAACAAGTCGGACCGATGGCGCGTAGCGTTGCCGACGCCGCTGCGCTTTACGACGTGCTCGCCTCGCCTTGCGCACACGATTCCACTGCGCTTCCGGGCGCGCGCACGCCGACGTTCCCGCAACTTTCCGTTCCCGCGAAACCGCGCAAAATCGGTTTGCCGAAAGAATTTTTCGGCGGCGATTCCGCCATCGACGAAGCCGTAAAAAAAGCCGCGGCGTGGTATGAATCTCAAGGCTGCGAAATTCGCGAAATTTCACTCCCGTCGATTAATCTCGCGATTCCGGCTTATTACATTATCGCAACGGCGGAAGCCTCGTCCAACCTCGCGCGCTTCGACGGCATTCGCTACACGCATCGCAGTGCGCGCGCGACCGACGCGATCGACATTTTTGCAAAAAGCCGCGGCGAAGGCTTCGGCGAAGAAGTCAAACGCCGCATCTTGCTCGGCACCTACGTGCTTTCCGCCGGCTACTACGACGCATATTACCTGCGTGCGCAAAAAATCCGCTCGCTCATCCGCAACGAATTTGAAAAAGCCTTTGCCGATGTCGACCTGATTCTTGCGCCGACAACGCCGGAAACCGCGTTCCCGCAGGGCGGAAAAACCTCCGATCCGCTCAAAATGTATCTCGGCGATATTTGCACCGTTCCCGCGAATCTGACCGGGCTTCCCGCCGTTTCGCTTCCCTGCGGCTTCGATGCCGCCGGCATGCCGATCGGGCTTCAGCTCATCGGGAAAGCCCTCGACGACGGGAACGTACTCGCCGCCGCTCACGCATTCGAGACCGCGCACGATTTCTCCGGTCGCGTTCCCGCAGGAATTTAACGGGAATAACTTAAGGATTTTAACAAATATAAAATCCTTAACATTCTTCCATGGAGAAACATTTTCCATTCACCGAAACACCTGAAAATTCCGTCGGGGCACTCGGCGAAATCAAACTCATCGCTCGGATTCGCGAGGCTTTTCGAGAAATTTCTCCGCCCGCTCCACGCGGAATCGGCGACGATTGCGCCGTGCTTCCCGCCGTTCCGGAAAGTTTTTCCGCCGAAGTTTCAGCGGCTCTGCCGCAACGCCTCGTTACAACGGACAGTGTTATTTTCTCCAAGCATTTTGACGAAACCGTCTCTCCGGAAAACGCCGGAGCAAAGCTGATTCGCCGCAACGTAAGCGACATCGCGGCAACAGGCGGCGTTTCCGCCGATGCCGTGCTCGCGTTCGTTATGAGCGGAGATGTTTCCGCCGCGTGGTTTAAACGCTTCTTAAGCGGAATCGCCGGAGCCTGCATCGAGTGCGGCGTGGAACTCTCCGGAGGAGATATCGCCTCCGCACCCGGAAAGAACTTTTTCTCGTCCACGCTCGCTCTTACCGGGTTTTCGGAAAATCCGCTCTTGCGCACCGGCGCATGCGAAGGCGATTTTCTTTACGTTACGGGAACGCTCGGCGGAAGCATTTTGAAAAAGCATTTCGACTTCCGCCCGCGTATCGCCGAAGGAAGATTTCTCGCCGCGCTCGCGCCGGAAACCGTTCACGCCTGCATCGACGTAACCGACGGGCTTCTCAAAGACCACTCTGCACTTTTGCCCGCGGGAACGCATGCCGAATTCGATTTCCGGGCAATTCCGATTTCCGACGACGCAAGAACTCTCGGCGGTAACCTAATTCAA
This sequence comes from Opitutales bacterium, assembly GCA_017531845.1. GTDB lineage: Bacteria > Verrucomicrobiota > Verrucomicrobiia > Opitutales > UBA953 > Spyradosoma. The sequence continues at coordinate 17,936 of JAFXKI010000011.1, forward strand.
CGCGCGTTTTGCGACGGGGAAGACTACGAACTGCTTATTGCCGTCGCGAAAACGCAAGCAGACTTTTTTGAGAAAACATGGCGGGAAAATTTCTCTCAAACCCGAATTTCTCGCATCGCAAAAATCGTTTCCGGCGGAGAGAATCCGGAACTTTTCCGCCGTCTCGCAAACGCCCGCGCCTACGAACATTTTCTTAACGGAAATTAAAAAGCACGAAAAAAAAAACGTTCCCGCCTACTTGACGGAAGCGCAGACGAATTCGCTGTTCCCGGATTCCCGCAAACATTCCCGCTTACGGAAATGTTTAAGCAACGAGCAAAGAAAAAATCTTTGCAACCATTTCACTAAAAGCAAAAAAAGCCGACGCGACAAAACTCACCACCGGTCTGAAAATCATGCCCAAGACAGGATTTTCCGGCGGAATATTGATAGCAAGAAGCAAAATCCACCACGCATTCCGTGCGATTTTGTTGAATGTTTCTTCGGTCATTCCGACGGCGTATCGCAACACGCGGGAACCGTCAAGCGGCGGCAACGGGATTAGATTAAAAATAGCTAAGCCCGCATTCATGAAGACAAACATGAAGAAAAACGCGAACACGGTTTCGGGAACGGCATCCTGCGGGAACGCACCGAGTACTCCCAGAGAAAGCGCACCGACGAACGCGAGAAGAAAGTTCATTCCCGGTCCGGAAAGCGTAATCAAAATATCGTCCGTGCGCCGGGTCTTCGGACGATTCAGCGAAACCTGCACGGGTTTACCCCAACCGATAAGCCCGAAAGGAAGTCCGCCGAAAAAGACAGGAACAAAAATCATAATTCCCGGAATCAGTAATGTGCCGAGCGGATCGATATGTGCCGCCGGATTGAGCGTCACTCTCCCCTGCGCACGCGGGAGCGGGTCTCCGCGCTTGTCCGCAGTCCACGCATGCCCGAACTCATGCAACGAAATGCACAAAATTAAAACGATAAACTGAATTGCCGCCCAACGTAGAGACTCAAAAAATTCCATAATTATTTTTCTCTTCTTTTTCGATAAATGATTTCAAAAACTTTCCGACGGGAACGCTCCAGCTGAGGGAATCCTATAGCTTCTCTCAAAATTGTATCAGCTTCTTCGATACGACCGAGCTCGGCAAGAACGCGCGCGCGGTGGAGCGAGACTGCGGCGGCTAAATCCTGCCGCTTTTGCACTTCAGGGAGGCGCGCAACATTTTCCCATGCGAGTAGCGCCGACTCCAAATCCGGAGTTTCAATGTCGTAAAACGCTTCGGCGTAGCGCCAATAAAAATCCGTATTTTCGCCGGAAAGAATCGCGGCGAAGCGGAAGGCACGCAGCATCGCATCGTCAAGCACCGCACGACTTTCAACGCATTTTTCGGAGAGCAGAAACGCCCGGTTTTCGAGAAGAAATTCCCCGTAAAGTGCGGCGGATTCCGCGTCAGGAACGCCGATCGAGAACCCGTTCCGGAACCGCTCGAAGGCATCGCGGACGGCACCTTTTTCCGCCAGAATTGTTCCAAGTAAGAATTGAATCGGTGCCAAATCGGGGGCGAGCTTTTCCGCACGCAAAAGATATTTTTCGGCTCGCTCGTTTTCGCCTCCTTTATGCAGAAAATCGGCGTAAAAATATAATCCGGGAAATGAATCCGGGAATCGATCCAAGTGAGATTCAAAACGCGCCGCGATATCCGAAGCCCGGCGGGAACGCTCGTTTTCTGACAAGGCTTCCGCCTCCGAAAAAAAGTTTTCCCGGCGCGCAATAAGATCTTTCAGCTCTTCGAGCCATACTTCACCCGTCCGCGCCGCAACCAGAGTTTCCGCCTCGTCGGAAGCGGACGCAACGCCTGCATGCAACTCCGTCTCCGGAAAGACGCAGGCGGCAACCAACGACGCGAGCCAACGGAACTTCATACTAACGGACATCAAAAAGTTTGTGAAGTTGCCAACCGGCACGGAACGGATGCCCACGGCGGCAAACGCAATCGGCAATTGCAGAAAGCACGGCAGGATTTCGGTGTTGAGACCATTCGGGATGAAGCCGGATTGTCGTGGTTTCGGGAACGCGTTCACGGGAAATTTTTTCAATCCAAAAACCGATGTCTTCCGGCTCGGTGATAATGAGCTTAAGCTCCGATGCCCGAGCCCAATTTTCGGAAAGCGGCAGCCGCTTCGTTTTGGGGCTTATCGTAATCCAATCAAATTCTCCGCGAAGCGGGAACGCACCGCTCGTCTCCAAATGAACGGGAATATTTTTTGCGTGAAGTGCCTCACAAAGCGGGGAAAGGTCATGAATTGTCGGCTCCCCGCCGGTAATGACTGCGAAATCGGGATGCGCCGTAGCCGCCGCCTCGGCAAGAGCCTCCGGCGACATTTTTTGCACATCGCTTTCTCCGGCAGAGAGCCACGTTCCCGCCGAATCACACCACGGACATTGAATCGGGCAACCGTATAAACGGATAAAAAACGCCGAACGTCCGGAATGCTCACCCTCTCCCTGAAAAGAGTGAAACGTTTCAAATACACTGTAATTAAGATTCTTCACGTTTTCGGATTTCCCGTTCCCGCCCGCGAAATTTTCTTTTCCCGAGCAAAAGTCCGAACGCCACGGAATTGCGCTTATTTCTCAAAATAAGCAAAATTTTTGCTGTCTTCTCCGACTTTAATGGCTTTAAGCCATGCACGTCCGCCGGATTCGTCCCGAATTAATGCGTTAAAAATATCAAACAAATGCGTCGCCAGCCCTTCCGCCGAACAATTTTCCAACACGTAAGGTTTAAAAAGATGCGGGAACGCGGAAAGCATTTTCAACCCTTCCGTATCGGATTTCGCGAACATACAGGCATGGTCAAGATTTTCTGAAATCCAACGACTGATAAATTTGATGCCGCCAAAATCAATAACAAAGCCCAAATCGTCCAACTCATCACAAGCAAAAATCAACGTCAGCGACCAATTATGCCCGTGGACAAAACGGCAATGTCCCGGATGACGGTGCTGTAAGTGTCCGATCGGGATATCCGTATAAATTTTTTCACAGGTATGCATACGCCCCAAGTATGCCCAAGCGGGAAATGCTTGCAAACAAGAATCGCTACCTGCTCACCCACCCCGGTATAAAAAACTCCCCGGCAAGAAACCGGAGAGTTTTTTTGAAGAAGAATGTTTACGAATTATTCTCCGTAGCGAGCACGCACTTCCGCCTCGAGATCCGCACATGCTTTTTGGAATTCCTTCTCAGAAATTTCACCGTTTTTGCGCTGACGGGAAAGATTCTTCAATTCATTTTCAATATCTTTCAGCGTGCGGTTCGGATCAAGTGCCGGTTTTTCCGGTTCTGCAGCCGGAGCGGCAGGTTCTTCGACAGCAGGTTCCGGCTCTGCAGCCGGAGCGGGTTCTTCACCCTCTGCAGGAGCAGGCTCTTCGGCGACCTCGGGAGCCGGTTCCGGGGCAGGCTCTTCTGTCACGTCAGCGACAGGCTCATCAAGCAAAGCTTCTTCTTCCGAAAAATCTTCCTCTTCTGCAGTTTCTTCTCCAGCCGGAGCTTCCGCGACAGGTTCTTCGGAAACAACCACTTCCGCCGGCTCTTCAGCTACAACGGGTTCTTCAGCTACGGCAACCACTTCCGGTTCTGCTGCGGGAACGGGTTCTTCCGTAGCTTCTGCAACTTCAACGACCGGCTCTTCGGAGACAATTTCTTCCGCAACAGGTTCTTCGGCTACTTCTTCGGAAACAACCACTTCCGCCGGCTCTTCAGCTACAACGGGTTCTTCTACAACCACGTCTTCAACGACGGGTTCTTCGACTACGGCAACCACTTCCGGTTCTGACGCGGGAACGGGTTCTTCCGTAACTTCCGCAACTTCAACGACCGGCTCTTCGGAGACAATTTCTTCCGCAACAGGTTCTTCGACAACTTCTTCGGAAACAACCACTTCCGCCGGCTCTTCGGAAACGACGGGTTCTTCGGCTGCGGCAACCACTTCCGGTTCTGCCGCGGGAACGGGTTCTTCCGTAGCTTCCGCAACTTCAACGACCGGCTCTTCGGAGACAATTTCTTCCGCAACAGGTTCTTCGGCTACTTCTTCGGAAACAACCACTTCCGCCGGTTCTTCGGAAACGACGGGTTCTTCCGTAACCACATCTTCAACGACGGGTTCTTCGACTACGGCAACCACTTCCGGTTCTGCTACGGGAACGGGTTCTTCCGTAACTTCCGCAACTTCAACGACCGGCTCTTCGGAGACAATTTCTTCCGCAACAGGTTCTTCGGCTACTTCTTCGGAAACAACCGCTTCCGCCGGTTCTTCGGTCACAACAGGTTCTTCTGCAATCACATCTTCAACGACGGGTTCTTCGACTACGGCAACCACTTCCGGTTCTGCTGCGGGAACGGGTTCTTCCGTAGCTTCTGCAACTTCAACGACCGGCTCTTCGGAGACAATTTCTTCCGCAACAGGTTCTTCGACTACTTCTTCGGAAACAACCGCTTCCGCCGGTTCTTCAGCTACAACGGGTTCTTCTGCAATCACGTCTTCAACGACGGGTTCTTCGACTACGGCAACCACTTCCGGTTCTGCCGCGGGAACGGGTTCTTCCGTAACTTCCGCAACTTCGACGACCGGCTCTTCGACGGGCAGGAGCTCCGGAACGGGATAGTCTTCGAGGAAGGAACAAAGACCGTCCGCATCCTCCCAAGATTCCATGAGCATTTCCTCGGACTTATACCCGTCCTTAGAAAAAACGACCGTATGCGCCGTCGGCGTGGCGGTGCGATCTACTTCAAAAGTAAGCGGCGTAACACCGATTTCCGTCCCGTCAACCGTGACGGTAACGCCGTCCTGGTCTGCGAAATTAATGGTTTGAGTAGTTGCCGTGCACCCTGCAAAAGCGGCACAAAGCGTAACAAGTGTGAGGCTGGGGAATAATTTCATAAAGGTATAGCTTCGATGTTTAGGGCTGTAAGGGTAGAAGTTTTTTTAAGGATTCTCAATCCAAAATTTCCTGTTAAAACGCTTTTTCATAAGTCCCGAGACGGGGAGCTTTAAGTAAGCGGTTTTCGTTGTAGGTATTGTAGAGAGCCTCGTGAAGCGTATGATATTCGTCGTCCGTTATTTTTTTCTGCTGATAAAGCCTTTTAAGAATTTTTTCCTGAAGACGAAAATCCGTAAAATCCGTCGGTTTTGCCCGCAGAGAAAATTCTCTTGCCGCAGGCGACATTTTCGCTCCGGAAGCGGGAACGTCATTCCCCTCGGCGCTTTGCTTTTCAGCCGCAACTCCGGCGTCCTCGACAAGCGGCGCGTTCTGAGATTCGCGTTCCCGCAAAGCCAAACTTTCCGGGGTGATTTTGACTAAGGACAGCTCCACACTTTCGAGGATATCGGCGCGCCCGTGTTCGTCCGTAAAAGACTCAAGCACGACATCCTCATCGAAAAAGCCCGGCTTGGAAAAGCGCACGGAATAATACCCCAGACGGGAAAGGAGCTCGGTTCGCGGCGTTGTCCCACAATTTTTCCCGTTAATAAAAATCGTCGCCCCTTGAGGCTCCGAGGAGAATTCCACTTCTTTCCACACACTGTCTCCGGAAGAGCGGCACGCTGAAAAGAATACGCACAGACAGGAGAAAAAAACGGCAACGACAATATTTTTGATTCGAAAGTTCATAGCAATTGAAAGAGTTGACTTGCGCCTTGACAATAAATGAAAAACAACACATACTTTCAACTTAATTTTTCGGCTGGTAGCCGGACCTCTCGGCCAGCATAGCACAGTTGGTAGTGCAGCCGCCTTGTAAGCGGCAGGTCGTCAGTTCGAGTCTGACTGCTGGCTCCAGTTCTTTTTTGCCCGATAGTGTAACGGTCAGCACCAATGACTCTGACTCATTTAGTCCAGGTTCGAATCCTGGTCGGGCAACCACTTTCCCACAACAAGCCTGCGAGCTAAAACGATTCCGCAGGCTTGTTTTTTTTGAAACGATTCTGCGTTCCCGGCGACAATGCTTCCCGCCTACATCCAGCGCTTGACACGGAAGAAAATAACCGACGCGACAATGAATGCGACCATCACCCCGAGCGTTACGAAATATCCGTATTCCGTATTTAATTCGGGAATGTTCTTAAAATTCATCCCGTAAATTCCGGCAATACAGGTCAACGGAACAAAAATCGCAGTAACGACGGTCAGCACGCGCAAAACATCGCTCGTATGCCGCTCATGCTCGGTGTGATAAAAATCCTGAAGCTCCTGCAAAATCATACGCGCGTGCTCTATACGGTCAAACGCCCGCAACGTATGGTCATAAAGGTCGGAAAAATACATATCCATTTCCGGCGGCAACATCGGATGGTCGTAACGCTCGAACGTACGGACCATGTCCCGAAGCGGATAAATCATACGCCCGAGGCGAATCACGAGGCGTTTCATACGATAAACGGTGCGAATATTTTCGCCTTCCGTGTCCGGATCGGAATCATCCCTTACTGTATCTTCCTCAAGATCCGTAATTGCGTCTTCAATTTCATCGGTCAGGTGAAGCATACGGTCAACGAGCGCGTCAATGAGCGCGTAAAGGAGATACGGCGAGCCCCACTTGCGGATTTTTCCGGAGTTTTCCGCAATTCGCCGCTCAATGTTTTCAAAAACAAGCTCCCGCTTTTCGTGAAAGGAAATAAGGAAGTTCGGACCTGCGACAAAGGAAATCTGCTGCCCGCGGGGCTGGAGTTCTTCCACCCCGAGGCGCACGGCACGCGTTACCGCAAGAATCATCTCTCCGTATTCTTCAAACTTCGGTCGCGACCACTCGGAAACAATATCTTCCTGTGCGAGCATAGGGATATTGAACAACGCACCGACAACATGCACTTGTTGCGGGTCTTTCATCCCCATCATCTGCACCCAAACCATGCCCGGGCGGTTGGCAAAATCGCTTAAGCGATCCGCATCCGAAAACTCATCGAGCGAATATCCGGACTCATCATAACAGACCACACGAAATTGAGCCGTTTCCTGCGTATCAAACGGAGACTCAATCGGAAGCGCTCCCGGCTCAAGTCCGATTTCCATCGCATCATCTTCCTCCACAAGCGGGGAAGGAGACAACGTTCCCGCGTTTTTCGGAAAAAACTTTTGGAGATACGGGCGAGCCTTCCGACGCAGAAAGCGTTTAAAGTGAACCCATGCCGTGCGACGCCGGCGCATGTATCTTTTTCGTGTCATAACCCGCGTTCCCTTTCGTTGCGTTCCCGTTTAAACCGTTCTCGACACGGAGCGATCAAGCAAAACTATCGGCTCTCCGTGGCGAAAAAGAGTAACTTGCCCGGACGAAGAAACACAAACCGCCGTACAATCCGCGACCGATGAAATCGCCGCCGCCGCCGCATGACGCGTCCCCAAACCGGACTGCAGAGAAAGATGAGAATCCACCGCTGTAAGACGGCTTCCTGCGGAATACACCGCTCCGTCTCCGTCAATGACAAACGCACCATCAATCAACGCCCATTCCTTTATCGTTTCTTCGATAAACGGATTGAGGATATTCCGGTCTTCCGCGCGATACCCGCTGAACGGATTCATCACCAACTGCTCAATATACGGAGTGATTTTTTCCAAATCTCCAAGCACCAAAATCGTCCCAACCGGCTTCCCCTCGCGCCCTTCCGCGGCGAGCTCGGTCGCGATCCCGATCGCACGTTCAAGCACCTCCGGACGCACATGCGCGGGAACGAACGAGCTTCCTCGCTTTACCATAATCGAGGGGAACTCCTGCGCCGCCTCAATCACGATCATCGAATCCAACTTGTTACTTCCGTCCCCGCCGCCAAGACAGCAGACACGATCCGTCGACTTGATACTTCCGCGCATCAGCCCGACAAACAACGCCGCCCGCAACTGAGACATACGGTGAGAACCGTAAGAGCTGACATGAATAACCTCCGGCTTTTTCCCGGAAGGATAAATAAAATCCGTATTGCTTTCCGAAACAATAATCGTTCGGAAGGATGTTTCCGTCGGATCCGTCAATGACACGGTAGACGAGAACGTATCCGCAAAAAACAGTAAGACCTGACAGCGCGTTGCCTTCGCCAAACGCGCCGCCGTCTTTGCAAACTGCCGATTCCACCGCGTTTCCTGCAATTTGGAAGATTGCTCCGCTCCACGGAAAATCTGCATAACTTCGCGACGAAACGCATTTAAATCGCCGACTTTCGCCAGCACCGTTTCATCCTCATCCTCAAGTTCGTGAACCAAGGACGAAAGCACCGTCAGATAACGCCGCCCGTGCTTAGGCGCCAAAACAAGAAATATCACGCGAAACCCGGAAACGGTTCCCGCATCTTTTTCGCTCCCACCTTCCTCCGCGGAAACAGGATTCGGCAAGCGTCCGACGGCAATCACCGTCGTCTGCACCAGCGACGTGCACACACTCGGCAACAATGCCCAATCCCCGACTCTCCGCTGCATCTGCGCTTCCCGCGCGATCAGCTCCACTCGAAGCTGAGCACGCTCCTCATCCGGCGTTCCCGCCGGCAAAGCCACCGCAAGTAATTCGTCCAGCGCCGACGGCAACTCCCGACTCTTCAAATCAAGAATTCTGTTCTTCGATAAAAACCGATCAATGCGCATTTTTTTTACAGAGACTCAGGTTAAAAAAAAAGCAGGCGGAAATTTAATTCCGACCTGCCGTGAAAATTATCGCTCCCAGTCGAGTGCGCCCTTCTTCACTTCATACCACAGGCCGAAAATAACAATACCTATGAAAACGGCCAAAGACCAAACAATCGTCAATCCCAAGCCTTGAGCAAGGAAATCACGATAAATCAACGCCGACGGAATCAAAAACACGACTTCGATATCGAACAAAATAAACAGCATCGCCGTCAGGTAAAACCGCACGGAAAAACGCGGATGCACAGTCCCCTCTCCCTTCAAACCGCATTCGTAAGGAAGCTTTTGAGAACAGTTAGAACGCCCTTTTTGACCGAAAATGTGGCTCGCAATAATAATCAGCACCGGCAACGCACAGCCGATGATGACTTGCACCAAAATCGGGAAATAACTTGTCAAATTCGAGTCGGACATATCGCCCATTATTGAACGCCTTGCACGTTTTTTTTGCAAGAGCTTTTCGATACAAAAAACAGTTTTTGAGCTACGAAAACACAGAAGCACAGGAGCAACAGTTTTTTTTTCAACTGCTTCGCCACATCGCAACTTGAAGCAAAGTTTTCCAAGTAATTCTCACGGAGCCACGGAGACTCGGAGTTTTTTATTTGCGGTTAATTTTTTGCCGCAGATGAAACAAATATTCGAAGATTTTCTTAAAAAAAACTTCTCGGCGTTGCGGCTTGGCACAAAAAAAACGTTCCCGCACAAAACCGACTTTCGTCGCGCGGGAACGCTTTTCTTCAGGTCTTACGCCCTAGCCGTTAAGCTTTTCTCTTTCCGGTGGTCTTAAAGAGTTTCTTAACCGAGGCAACGGCGTAATCGCGATTCATCTTGGCGATGAAATCAAGCGTTTGTCCCTTCGGGCAAACCGCCTGACATTCGCCGAGGTTGGAGCAGTTGCCGAATCCGGCGTCGTCCATTGCCTTAACCATTGCGAGCACACGTTTGTCCTTTTCGGGTTTACCCTGCGGGAGTGAATTGAGTTGCGTAACCTTCGAGGAAACGAAGAGCATCGCAGAAGCGTTTTTACACGCCGCAACGCAAGCACCGCAACCGATGCATTCCGCAGCGTCCATCGCCGTATCGGCGACTTCCTTCGGGATCGGCATGATGTTCGCATCGATCGCGGAACCCGTGCGCACGGAAACGAAGCCGCCCGCTTGAATGATCTTGTCAAACGCGGTGCGATCGACAATGAGGTCGCGGATAACCGGGAACGGTTTTGCGCGGAACGGTTCAATCGTAACGGTTTCGCCGTCTTTGAAATGCCGCATGTGAAGCTGGCAGGTTGTAACCCCCGGAAGCGGTCCATGCGGCATGCCGTTAATCGTCATCGAGCACATACCGCAAATACCTTCGCGGCAGTCGTGGTCGAACGCAATCGGTTCTTTGCCCTGAGCGACGAGATCTTCGTTGAGAATATCGAGCATTTCAAGGAAGGACGATCCCGTGGAAACATCGGAAACCTTATAAGTTTCGAAATGACCGTCGGCAGAGCCGCTTTTTTGGCGCCAAACCTTAAGTGTGAGTGAAATCGTTTTTTCTTCGGACATGATTTATTCCTTATCTTTAAGCATTAAGCTCTCTTATTTATACGAGCGCGTTGCGAGGTGAACGTTTTCGTAAACGAGCGGTTCCTGAACGCGAACGGGCTCCTTGTCTTCGCCCTGGTATTCCCAAACGCCGACGTGGTGGAATTTTTCGTCCACGCGTTGCGCTTCGCCTTCGTCGGTCGCATATTCCGAGCGGAAATGCCCGCCGCAGGATTCGTCACGTTCCCGTGCGTCGAGGCAAAGGAGTTCGGCAAATTCGAGGAAGTCTGCCACGCGAGCCGCTCTTTCGAGTTCGATATTGAGCGTATCTTTATCGCCGACGACGCGAACGTTTTTCCAGAAGTCTTCGCGAAGCGTTTTGATCTCAGCAATAGCTTCGGTGAGACCTTCCTTTGTGCGAGCCATACCGCACTTTTCCCAGATAATGTGTCCGAGTTTCTGGTGGAAGTAGCGGGGCGATTTGTCGCCCTTGACCGCCATCAGTTTTTCAATGCGTTCGCGAACAGCCGTTTCCGCCGCAGCGTATTCCGGGTGATCTTCCTTCTTCGGAGCGCCCTTGAGACCGCATTTCGCGAGGTAGTCCGGAATCGCCGCCGGAAGCACAAAGTAACCGTCGGAAAGTCCCTGCATGAGCGCGGACGCACCGAGACGGTTTGCCCCGTGGTCGGAGAAGTTGGCTTCGCCGCCGACAAACAAGCCCGGGATCGTGGACATCAAATTGTAGTCCACCCAAAGACCGCCCATCGTGTAGTGGGACGCCGGATAAATCTGCATCGGGTTCTTATACGGATTCACGCCCGTAATGTTTTCATACATGTCGAACAGGTTTCCGTAACGGTCGCGAATAACATCTTCGCCGAGGCGGTTGATCGCATCGCGGAAGTCGAGGAAGACGCCGAACCCTGTCGGAGCCACACCGCGACCGTCGTCGCAGGCTTCCTTCGCCGCGCGGGAGGAAATATCTCGCGGAGCGAGATTCCCGAAGCTCGGGTATTTGCGTTCCAGATAGTAGTCGCGATCTTCGTCCTTAACGTCGTTCGGATTGAGTTTGCCTTCGCGAATCAGTTTCGCCTGTTCGCGGGATTTCGGCACCCAAACACGACCGTCGTTGCGGAGGGATTCCGACATGAGCGTGAGCTTGGACTGCTGTTCTCCGTGAACCGGAATGCAGGTCGGGTGAATTTGCGTGTAGCACGGATTGGCGAAACCTGCGCCGTGTTTGTAGGCGCGGAAAGCCGCCGTAACGTTGCAACCCTGCGCATTCGTCGAAAGATAAAATACGTTCCCGTAGCCGCCCGTGCAAAGCACAACGCAATCGGCGTTCCACGATTTCACTTCTCCCGTAACCATGTTGCGGGTAACAATACCTTTCGCTTCGCCGTTGACGACGACAAGGTCCATCATTTCGTGGCGGTTATACATTTTAACCGTCCCGAGCCCGATCTGCTTCGAAAGTGCGGAATACGCACCGAGAAGCAATTGCTGTCCGGTTTGACCGCGTGCATAGAATGTGCGGGAAACCTGCGCACCGCCAAAAGAACGGTTCGCGAGCGTTCCTCCGTATTCACGGGCAAACGGAACACCCTGCGCCACGCATTGGTCAATAATCGCATTGGAAACTTCAGCCAAGCGGTAAACGTTGCCTTCGCGGGCGCGGAAGTCGCCGCCCTTAATCGTATCGTAGAAAAGGCGATAAACGGAGTCGCCGTCGTTCTGGTAATTTTTCGCGGCGTTGATCCCGCCCTGCGCGGCAATCGAGTGTGCGCGGCGCGGGCTGTCCTGATAGCAGAAGCAGCTGACGTTAAAGCCCATTTCCCCGAGCGATGCGGCAGCCGCACCGCCGGCGAGACCGGAACCGACCACGATTACGTGATACTTACGGCGATTTGCGGGATTGACGAGCTTGTATTCAAACTTACGCTTGCCCCACTTTCCGGCAATCGGTCCGTCCGGAATTTGAGAAATCTTTGCGGCAAATTCTTTCGGATCCGAAACCGCCTGCCATTTCGAAGCAAATTTAACTTCGGGAGTAACGTTGGAACTCATTTTATAAATTCTCCTTAAAATTCGGGGTTATTTCGCGGGAACGTCGCAAGCATCCGCGCTGCAGCACGGGCAGGAAACTTCGACAATCGGAGCCGTCGTATTCGGGTTCGGTTTAATGATGCCCGTGAGCACACCGGCGGGAACGGCAATCAAGCCGCCACAGACCGCAATGCAGTAAACCACCGCAATGCCGCGGAAAATCGGGCGCATTTTTTCGTTGCGCAGACCGACGGATTGGAACATTGAGTGCACGCCGTGCGAAAGGTGCGAGAAAAGGCAGATCATGCTCACCACATAAACGAGCGAAATCCACGGATTCGCGAACGCATTGTAAACCATCTGGTAAACGTCAAAAACCTTGTAGGAGAGCGTCGATTCTGCATTCCCGTGTTGTCCGAGGTAGCCGAAAATGCCTTCTCCGCCGACAGCCGTAATCGTCGTCGCCCCTTCATACGCCGCCATACCGCAAAGCCCGGCTTCTTTGAACACCGTAAATTGCAGAATATGGAAAACGACAAAAGCGAGAAGAACAATCCCGGAAAGAATCATCGCACGAGCCGACCACGCCGCATAGCGCGTCGCATTTGCCGCGTATTTTTCCGGTCCGCGCGCCGCAAGATTTTCCATCTTCAAGTGGATCGCCAAGCCGAAGTGCACCACAAAGCACAACAGCATAAACAAGCGGAACCCCCACAGGGCAACCGGCGGCAGGCTATGCAACAAATGCGCATAGGTATTGATTTTTTCGGGAGCCTGGAACATCTGCAAATTGCCCACCACGTGGACAATGAGGAACAGCACGAGAACCAGACCGGTAACTGCCATCAGGTATTTTTTTACAACCGACGGCACGCGGCAGCAGCATTTTTCGCTCATAAGTTTTGATAAGTTTTGGATAATGAAAGGATTTGAGGCCTGCCTTCGCGACCTTCGCGAAGACGCCGCAAAATGTGCCTCTTTTCCGGGCTTTTTTCAATCTCTTTTTCGCCGCCCCGCCATAATGAGAATGAGTATTAATAAGCCTCGGAAGCAAATTCGAAAATCAAATCCCCTCCCGCGGGCGACAGGAAAAACGGCCCCCATAACACAAGGCGGGAATGCAGATGATTTTCTCTCTTCAGGCGGTGTTTTTTAGAAAAAAATCTCTTTCGCCTCCGCTTATACAATAATCTCGCTTCGCTCAAAATTTCATGCAAAATTCGGAGCGTGCGGGAACGTATTCTGCAATTCACCTACCCTCAACCCCTAAAATACGAAGGAAAACAATGCTCGAAAATCTACAGGAAACCCTGAAAAAAACGCTTTTCGCCGGCGTGGGTGCCACCGTTATGTCTGCCGACGCGGTAAAATCCGCGCTTTCGGACCTCGTCAGCAAAGGCAAACTCTCCGCAGAAGACGCGAAGGTCGCCTTCGATAAAGCTGCAACCCGGGGCGAAGAAGACGCGAAGGCGATTTACGAAAAAGCTACGGCAAAAGGCAAGGAAGCCCTCGAAAGCGTAATTTGCTCCAAAAAGATCGACGCCCTCGAAAAACGCGTCGCCGCCCTTGAAGAAAAACTCGGCAACGTTCCCGCCGAAAACCCCTGCACCCCGCCCGACGGGCAATAAACGACAGGCGGGAACGCAAAAACCCGTTCCCGCCATTTCTCTACGCCAGATTCCGGAACGATGTTTTCGAACCGAAGAAAATCGCCGATTAAGACGATTGCGATGTTGCGCAACGGTATCCGTGCGAAGGAAATCTTCGTCGTACTCTTGCGCAACGGGTTTAACGAACTCATCGACAAAATTTACAGCCCGAAATCATTTTTTCGGCATCTCATTCCCAAGCCGGACAAAAGCGTTACGCTTTGGAGGCGCATTCGCGTTACCTGTGAAGAGCTGGGTCCGACTTTTGTCAAATTCGGGCAAATCGTCAGCACCCGCGAAGACATTCTCCCGGCTCCGCTGATAGAAGAGTTAAAACAACTCCGTGACAGCGTTTCGCCCGCGCCGTGGGAACAAATCGAACCGGTTTTTAACGAAGAACTCGAAAACGGAATTGATTTTTATTTTTCGGAATTTAATACAACGCCGGCAGCGGCAGGAAGCGTCGGACAAGTTTACCGCGCGCGTTTGAAAACCGGAGAAAACGTCGCCGTCAAAATCCGCCGCCCGGGCGCGGCGCGCAACATGACGCGCGATTTCGAAATTCTCTCCTGGCTCATCGACCGCGCCGCAGAACGTTTCCCGGAGCTCGCCTCCTACGATCTTGCAGGAATTCTTGAGGAAATCCGTAGCGGAGTTTTACGCGAAACAGACTTCTCCTTTGAAGCCCGCAATGCCGAGCATTTTAATGCCGAAAACCCGTTCCCGGAAGTTTTTGCGCCAAAGATTTTTCCGCGAATTTCAACATCGCGCGTACTCGTTTCCGAGTGGATCGACGGAATAGCTCCCGGCAAAAACGGCGTTCCCGCGCCTGCCTCCGCCGCCCAAGGCGCGCGCTCGCTTTTTCACCAAATTTTCACCGCCGGTTTTTTCCACGCAGACCCGCACAGCGGGAACGTCTTGCTCACTTCGGATAATCGTGTTTGCTTCATCGATTGGGGCATCGCGGGAACGCTCTCGCGAAAAATGCGCTACTTCCTTGCCGACATTTTTGCCGCCGCCGCAGAAGGCAACGCCGAAAAAGTCTTCCAAGTCGTTTTGAAAACCTATCCGCCCGCAGAGCGCATCAACAAAGCGAAAGCGGAATCGGAAATCGCCGTCGTTTTGCGGCGGCATCAAAATTTCGAGCAAAAAGAAGGTTCCCTCGGACACATGATTTTCGATATGTTGCGCGTGTTTTCCGATTGCGGGCTTCCGCTCCCGCGAGACTATGCGCTACTCGCGAAATCGGTTATCGTCATGGAAGAAACCGGTCGCGCCGCCGATCCCGAATTTAATATCCAGCCCTTTGCAAAAGAAGCACTCAACCGCCTTTACCTGGAACGCTGGAATCCGAAGACTCTCGTCGGAGACACGCTTCGCGGCGCGGAGCGCCAATTCGCCTACATCAAGGAAATGCCGGAATCCGTCCAGCGCATTCTTTGGAAAATCGAAAAAGGCGAAGCTAAAATCGAAATCGAGCATCGCGGCATGAGCGCAATGCGTAATACGCTCGACAAAGCGACCAACCGCCTATCGCTTGCGCTCATTATCGGCGCGCTTCTCGTTGCCTCCGCCCTACTCGTTTGCTCCGATTCGTTTGTCGGCAACGAAACGCGCGGCTTTACCCACCATCTCGGCGTTACCGGATTCATTGTCGCGGCGATTTGGACAGCGTGGCTTTCCTGGATTATCCTGCGCCGAAAAAATTAAGAGGTCGAAAACCGTTTTTTTCAGACAAAAAGCCAAATCCGCCAAGAGAAAAAACGCGACGGTTTTGTACCTTCGTGAAAGATTTTTAAGCCTTGGAAGAAGCCGGATTCTGCTCCGCACGGGAACGCGCCGCCGTCGCCAATAAAAAAAGCGTTCCCGCTTAAGCCGGCTCTCGCCGCACGGGAACGCTTCTCTTTTAGCCTTAATCGTTAGGCTCTCAAAACTTACATCATGTTTTCCGGACCGTTGACCTTGGCGTTCACCTTGAGGCGAAGCGCGTTCAGGTGGATGAAGCCGGAGGCGTCGTCCTGGTCGTAAGCATTGGTCGGGTCGGCTTCCATCGTCGCGATGTCCGGATTGTAGAGCGAGCACGGCGACTTGCGGCCGGCGACATAGCAGTTGCCCTTGTAGAGCTTGACGCGCACCGTTCCCGTGACGTTTTTCTGCGTTTCCGTAACAAGAGCCTGCAACGCGAGGCGTTCCGGCGCATACCAGAATCCGTTGTAAACGAGTTCCGCATATTTCGGAATGAGGCTGTCACGCAAGTGCATCGTATCGCGATCCATCGTGATGGATTCCATCTGGCGATGCGCGAAGAAAAGAATTGCTCCGCCCGGGGTTTCATAAACGCCGCGCGACTTCATGCCGACAAAACGGTTTTCAACCATGTCAACGCGCCCGATGCCGTGCTTTCCGCCGAGCTTGTTGAGCGTTTGCATCACTTCAAGCGGCGTCATTTTCTTGCCGTCGATGGCGACGCAGTTACCTTTTTCAAAATCGAGCTCGATAAATTCCGGTGCGTCGGGAGCGTCTTCCGGAGCGACGGAGAGTTTGAACATCGCCTTGTTTTCCGGGCAAAACGCGTCGAACCACGGATCTTCCATAATTCCTGCTTCGTAGGAAATGTGGAGCAAATTGCGGTCCATCGAATACGGCTTTTTCATGCTCGCTTCGACGGGAAGCCCCTGCGCCACGCAGTAATCGATCATTTCCTTGCGCCCCGGGAACTGCGCGCGGAACGTTTCGTCGCGCCACGGAGCGATGATTTTCAAATCCGGAGCGAGCGCGGCAGCGGCGAGCTCAAAGCGCACCTGGTCGTTGCCCTTGCCCGTCGCACCGTGAGCGATGGCATCGCAACCTTCCGCCTTGGCGATTTCGACCATACGTTTCGCGATGAGCGGACGCGCAATCGACGTGCCGAGGAAGTATTGTCCTTCGTAAATCGCTCCCGCCTGCATCATCGGGAAAATGAAGTCGCGGGCAAATTCTTCCTGCAAATCTTCAATGTAAATTTTGGAAGCACCGGTTTTCTTGCTCTTTTCTTCGAGCCCGGAAAGCTCTTCTTCCTGTCCGACGTTCGCGCAGTAAGCGACCATTTCGGCGTTGTATTTTTCTTTAATCCAGGAAAGGAGCACGGACGTGTCCAATCCGCCGGAATATGCGAGAAGAATCTTCATAGCAATGATTGTTTTGTGTGGTTAAAAAGTAAGCGGGAATCATGCGCCGCGTTCCCGCGAAAATCAAATTGAAATTTAGCGAAGTCAAACAGGGATCTCGGACAAACACGAATTTTAGGAAATATTTTAATGCGATAAAGCCTACCAGTGAGGCGGCTTCTCGTTGGCGGGCGGGACGTTCCCGTCGCCGCCGAGTGTTTCCGTTTTTTCCGCAAGAGAACGCAGCGCCCGGCGCAATCTGTCCACTTCCCTCGAAAGCTCAACCAGTGTTTGGTTTTGCTTGGAAACGTAATCATCAAGATACGTCAGCTTGATTTCAAGCTCTCGCAAGCGTTCCCGCGTGGATTCCGACTCATCCATCGTTAAAATTCCTTACTTAAGCCGATTCCGAACATGTGGCTGAGGCTTCCGGAAAACGAGGTCTGAACGCGGTAAACAGCGTCCGCCGTCCAATTGTCACCGAGAGTCAGTCCGACGCGCGGAGCGATTTCAAACGACATCGGCTCGTCGACCGTTCCTCGGATTTTACTGCGGGAACCCTGATATTCCACAAACTCCGAAGTAATTTCCGGCCGCTCTCCGAATGAGCCGACAAAGCCAAAATCTATCCCGAAAACTTTTCCTTCGTCCGCAAAATATTCGAAGCCGGAACCGACACGCAAACGGTAATGGTTATAAATCAGACGATTCAAATCCAAGCGGCTCGCGGAGCCGGATTCAGTCAATCCTCCGGCATAGGAAAAATTGTATTCAAAACGTAAATACGGCGTAAAATACAAATCCTTTTCAATCTCCGCACGATAGTTGTAGGCGACAAAAAGCCCGGCATCGACGCCGTCGGTATTTCCGAAATTTTCTCCGAGTGCCGTCTTTCGATTAATGTCGTAATGATGCACGCCGACGGAAGCGCCGACCGTCAAAAACCAATTGGAAAATTTCGGCGTAAACACCGCAAAAATTTTGGCACGTGCCGCAATATCTTCGAGTGTACCGCCTCCTCCGTGCGGATTTGCGGAACCGTGATGAAGCCCTACGGAAAAGCCCGCGATGCGCTCGTCGTCCAACCAGCTATGCCCGCCCAAATACGCACCGAGGTTATCAAAATCATAAACCGGATTATCATTCTTCTTCTCGTGATCGACAAAATCCGTAATCAACCCGGAAAAAAACGTGAAATTTGCGGGAACGCGGACACCGTCCGAAGACGGAGGCGGAGTCCGGCGCGCGCGGGAGATTTCGAGCAAGACCATATCGAGTTCCGTGCCGGACTGCCGAATCGCCATCTCGGCAAGGGAACAATACGGGAGCGCAGAAAAATTATTTACCGTATCCGTCACGGAATTCGCACCGGAAAGCGCAACGGCTTGCGCGATTTTATTCATTTCATTTGATTGCCCGACGATATAGTCAACAAAGCTCGAAATTCCGTCGTGCTCATCAAACGAAGCGCGCTTGCGCACATTCCGGTTTTCGACGGTCGCGGCACCGTATTGCCCTTCCGCAATTCCGCCCACGCCCGGCAGCAACAGCGTAACGTTATCCGAGTAGTAAGCGACTTGCTCAAAAGCTCCCGTCGTCTTCTCCGGATCAGATTCAAAAATAACGAAACGATGCCCGGCGGGAAGATTTTGCCCGCCAGCAAGAATCAGTGTCCCTCCCAACTCGACGTTCCCGTTGGCGACGACATTTCCCGCGCGCACGGCGCCGGCGACGACATCGACATCCACGCGAAGCGCGCCGCCGGAATTGCCGGCATAATCGAAACTTGTTTCCGTCGGGAAATAAACGCCGTATTCGGTCTTCTCAATTTTGAGATTACCGTTGACGGTGAGCGTGTCTCCGCTTGTTGCGTAAAGCGTTCCCGCGCCGAGCTGCCATGCTCCGAAAGTGTTTTGCCCGACTTTTGAGTTCCAATCCGCAACGGAAGAAAAGGCGGTTCCGGCAACGTTCACGTTTCCTGCAACGGTAGTGTGCCCGCCGAAATGCGCGCCGGGATTAACCTGTATTTCCGAAGAGGCGATTTCAGCCGCTTTTGCTTCGGGATTGTAATATTCACGCCCGTCGGAACCGGTTACCGTATCGCGGACAAAGAGCATTCCGCCCGCGTTGATGGTGGTTTTTCCCGTATACGTTTGGTCGATACCTTCTTTAAAATACGTGATTGCCGAGCCGTTAAAAACGAGTTCTCCGGCGCCGGAAATTTTTCCGGAGTAATCAATTTTATCTGCGCCGGAAGCTGCTTTTCTGTTGAAAATCAATTTTGCGGAATTTTCAAGATTCACGTTCCCGGCAAGCGTCGCAAGCGAGCCGGTTTCGCCGGTACCGATCTGCAAAGCCGCGCCGGAAAGCACGTTTATCTGCCTAAATGCCGCATCCATCTCCACCGTCAGCGTTCCCGCGTTCACGTTTAACAGATTTCCGGCGAGCCGCGTCGATGTCAGCGTTCCTGTCGAAACGACCGTGCCGACGCGCTCCGCATCCTCGACAGTCAGATTCGAATCCGTGGAGGAAAAAACGAGAGCAACCGTTGCTTTATTGGTAATCGTCGGGTTTGCGGTTCCGGAAAACGTGATATTGCTTCCGAGCGTAAGCGTGCCGCCAAGCACCTCTATCCGGGACAGATCAATATTACCGTCGAGCATCAATCCGGCGCTTCCGGTTTTAACAAGAGAGCCGCCGCCCGTTAAATCTCCGGAGAATGTATCGTTTATCTGCTGGTTGACGACAAGCCGCTCGTCAGGTTTCACTTCCCGAAGCCCGTTCCCGCCAAGATTGTTTATCGGAATTTCCGTAACGGCAAAAGCCGTCGTTGCCGACAGCCATGCGGCGGCACAAAAAAAGGCGAAAGAAACGTAGCGGGCGTTCATGAATAAAAAATACGATAAAAAATTTCGAAGAAGATAAAGTCCGCTTTGCGTTCCCGCAAATTGAAATTTGGACTCACGGCTTTGAGGCGACAAAG
Organism: Opitutales bacterium; assembly: GCA_017531845.1. Lineage (GTDB taxonomy): Bacteria > Verrucomicrobiota > Verrucomicrobiia > Opitutales > UBA953 > Spyradosoma. The sequence goes on from JAFXKI010000011.1 coordinate 37,956, forward strand.
TCTACAATGAGAATTTCCGGCGGACAAAACAGGCGCATCGGCAGAATGCTCGTTCCCAAACCGCGGGAAACGAACATGCGCCCGCTCCCGGGAACGTCTTTCAGCCCGTAAGCAAAATCCGTTCCGACTCGGCGAGTGGAGCTGACCATTGCAAACCCGCCCGGTAAGCAAATCTGCCCTCCGTGCGTATGCCCGCATAGGGTAAAATCCACAGCGCTTTTTCCGACGAGCACGGGATAAGCGTCCGGCGAATGCGTAAGCACGACCGTCGGCATTTTTTCCTGCGCCTCGAACTTCGGGAAAATATCGGGAACGGCACCGAAGGAATCCGGATCCAACGTTACCACCACCTGCATTTGCGCTCCCGTGCGCGGAGCTTCGAAAGGTATTACCGTTTTTCTAAATACGTGAATATCCTGCGCTCTAAAAGCCTTCATTAACGCATGGTTTCCGCTGAACGCGTCGTGGTTGCCCAAGCATCCCAATACGGGAACGCATGAGGAAAGCGGACGCAAGCCGCGCGCAATTTCCTCCGCCGACATCATTTCCTCTTTTTTCGTCCCTTTAACGTAATCTCCAAGCAAAAAGACGACATCCGGATTCAGCGAAAGTGCCTTTCTCACAATGCGGGAGAGGCGTTTTTCCTCTCCTTTTCCGCGCCCAAAATGCAAATCCGAAAGCACCACGGCACGCATATTCTTCTGCGTTCCCGCCCACTGCCTGACAGGAACTTCAATTTCCGTAACCGTCAGCATCGCCGGCTCAACAAAACGTGCCCACGTAAGAAGCGCGACACCGCAAAGCACTGCGAACCCGCCGACAATTATCAGGCGCACCAGAAATTTCCTCATAAGAACCGTTACGATACAAAAAAAATTCCGTAAAACGCCACGATTTTTTTGCCGAACCGGAGGGTTTTCTTCGCCAATTTTTGCGGAAACGCCGAAGATCCGGCGAAAAATACTCACCAATAGTGGGTTGCGGGAGGTGGCGGAAATCTGCTTTACTTGCGCTCATGTTTGAAAATCTGACCGATCGCATGACTAACGCCCTGCGCAACCTGCGCGGACTCGGCAAAATTTCCGAATCGAATATCGCCGACGCTCTCGCCGACGTGCGCACGGCCCTTCTCTCCGCCGATGTGCATTTCCGCGTTGCGCGCGAATTTTGCGACCGCGTCAAAGAAACCTGCCTCGGGCAAAACGTTCTCGCCGGAGTGGCTCCGGGACAAATGGCGGTGAAAATCATTCACGACGAATTAGTCAGGCTTCTCGGCGAAAATTCCACGCAGTTTTCACAGGTTCGCCCGCTCAAAGTCATGCTCGTCGGGCTTCACGGAAGCGGGAAAACCACTTCTGCCGGAAAGCTCGCGCGCTACCTGCGCTCTCACGGCAACTACCGCCCCGCTCTCGTTGCCTGCGACGTTTACCGCCCTGCCGCTATCGACCAGCTTGAAACGCTCGCCACCGCCACGGGAACGCCGTTTTACTGCGACCGCGATTCGAAAGACGTTCCCGCCATCGGCGAAAAATTTTTACGCGAAGCCGTCAACAACTCCGCAGACCTGATTATTTTCGATACCGCCGGGCGGCTCCAAATCGACGAAAATTTAATTGAAGAAATCAAACGCCTGCGGGAACGCATTCAGCCGGACGAAGTCCTGCTCGTTGCCGACTCTGCGCTCGGACAGGAAGCCGTGAACGTCGCCAAACATTTTCATGAGGCCGTTAATCTCACCGGAATCGTGCTCACGAAGCTCGACGGCGATGCGCGCGGCGGGGCGGCACTCTCAATGAAAACAATCACGGGCGTGCCGATCAAGTTCATGGGCACGGGCGAAAAGCTCGAAGATTTTTCGCCTTTCCATCCGGATCGCATGGCACAACGCATTCTCGGAATGGGCGATGTCGTTTCACTTGTCGAAAAAGCCCAGGAAACCATCGATCAAAAAGAAGCCGAACGCCTTGCCGAGAAAATGAAGAAGGCGGATTTCGACCTCGAAGATTTTCTCGCCCAGCTTCAGCAAATGAAAAAAATGGGACCGCTCGGCAACATCATGAAAATGATGCCGGGCATGAGCGGGCTTCAAGTCGGAGAAAAAGAAGAAAAAAAGCTGAAGCGCACCGAAGCGATTATTCAGTCCATGACGAAAAAAGAACGTGCCCGTCCGGAAATCCTGAACGGCTCCCGCCGCGCGCGCATCGCAAAAGGGTCGGGAACGAAGGTTTCGGACGTGAACGCACTTCTTAAGCAATTTTCACAAATGCGCCAGATGATGAAAATGCTTAAAGGCGGCAAAATGAAGGCACTCATGCGCGGTCTCGGAGGAAAACTTCCCGGCATGGGCGGCAGGTTCCCGTTCTGATTGCGGCGCGCCCGAAAAAGTTCGAGTTGTCCGCCGGTTTAGTGCGGACGTTCGCGAACGCCGAAAATTTCCGACGGGAACGCATTTTTGATGCCTTGCGCACCGTGCGTGAATTTTTCCGCGAAAAAAAAATCTTTCTAAATATATCGGTGTTATTCATTATTTCGGAATGCCTCTAATCGACCGACACATTCTTTGGGAGTGGCTGAAAATTTTTGCAATGGCACTCATTGCGATGATTGGCATGTTGCTCATTTCCGCAATTTACAACAACCTTGAGGATTTGTTGACATGGGGCGTGTCGACGGCGGAATCCGTCGAGTTTTTCGCGATGATTGCGATGGGCTTCCTCCCCATTGTCATTCCGGTTTCGCTTCTCGTTTCCCTTTTGTTTGCCCTCGGGCATTTGCACAAGAATCAGGAACTAACGGCGATGCGTGCCGCCGGGCTCGGGATTTTCCGCATCACGCGCGCCCTTTGGATCGCCGGTGCCGCGCTATCCTTCCTGATGCTTGCGCTAAACGCCTCTCTCGTGCCCTATGCCACGGAACGCGCCGCGACGATCCTTTCCGAAGGTGAACTCAAATACCGCGAAAGCAAAGGCGACTTCAACCGAGCCAGCGTTCGCGGAGAAACCCTTTTTTTTAACAACGCCTCCGCGCGCCGCAACTGGTATATCGCCAACTACAATCCCTACACGCACAAAGCCTACGGGATGAATGTTTACACGTACGACGAGCGCGGGCGCATCACTCACGCCCTCGTTTCCGAAACCGCCTCGTTTGACGAAGCGTCCCGCACGTGGACGTTGAAAAACGGTAAAGAACTTTTTTACGAAAACGGACAGCTCCTGCGTCAACCGAAGTTTTCCGAGCGTAAAGAATCCGAATTTTCGGAAAATCCCTCGCTCATGGCGCTCATCGGACGCAAAACGAGCGACCTTTCACTTCCCGAAATTCGCCAGATTCTCAACGAGACCGACGCGCAAAGCAATCCGCGCATTTCCGAATACGAGGTTTACTACAACTCGGTTTTGGCAAGCCCGTTTTGTTGCCTTATCGTCGTCGGAATCGCGATCCCGTTTGCCGTCGCCGGCGTGCGCGTCAATCCGATGGTCGGAGTTTCCAAATCCATCGGGCTTTTTGCCGCGTACTATTTGCTAACTAATATTTTTAACATGCTCGGAGCAAGCCAATGGTTGCCGCCGGTTGTTGCCGCGTGGGCGCCGAATTTGCTCATGTTCGCCTACGCGATTTATCTTTGCCGCAAGGTGAATTAACCCTACGGCGTTAAACCGGAAGCCGAAAATGAGCGAACCGGAACCCTGGTTTCCGATTCATCATTTTCGGGCTCTTTTCCCGAAAATGTTTTCTCCGAAACGCAATCCCGATTGTTGCGCGTTCCCGCCTCCGGGAGCGCAGGCGAAAAACGCGCCGCTGATAAAGCCGGAAGAATTACCGGCATGGATTATTGAGGAAGACGCAGATTTCCTCGCGTTTAACAAACCGGGGTGGGTTGTTTGCCACCCGTCAAAAAACGGTCCGTGGTCGAGCCTCGTCGGTGCCGTACGCGAATGGCGCGGCGGTGAAACCATGCACCTTGTTTCGCGCCTTGATCGCGAGACCAGCGGAATCATTCTCATCGCGCTCAACCGCGAAGCTGCAAGCAAAAGTCAAAAAGCCGTCGAGCGACGTTGGGTTTCCAAAACCTATCTTGCCATTCTTGAAGGAGAAATGAGCGAGCCGCAACTCGTCGACGCACCGTTGCGCCCGGACACGGCAAGCCCCGTTCTCGTCAAGCAGTGCGTGGGCGAAGGTCCGGACGCACAAACCGCCGTCACATTTTTCGAACCGCTGTATCGCGGGAACGAATACACGCTCGCTCGCGTGGAGCTTCACACGGGAAGGAAACATCAAATCCGCGCCCACGCGCAATACATCGGGCACTGCGTTGTCGGAGACAAACTTTACGGGCACAACGAACGCCTTTACCTGGATTTTTGCGAAAAAGGCTGGACAGCGCGCCACGATGCCGAACTCGCGCTCCCGCGCCAAGCATTACATGCCGCGCGCCTCGTTTTTAAAAGTCCGGAATTCCAACGTACCTTTTCTGCGCCTCTTCCCGACGACATGAGAAACTTTTGTTACACGCGCCTCGGAATGTCCGCCGAAGCCTTGCAACAAGCCGAAACGCTGGACTAAAAAATGTTTTCAGAAACCGACAAAATACTTCCGCTCGCGGAAAGCCGTTCCCGCTTGGCGTGGATTGATTGCGCACGTTGGATTGCGATGTTCCTTGTCATCGCCTGCCACGCCTGCGATCCGTTCAACTGTAGCCCGGAATCAACGAGCAATCCGGAATTTCTGCGCTGGGGCGCGTTCTGGGGCTCTATGTTGCGCCCGAGCGTCCCGATTTTCGTGATGCTTACGGGCGCACTCTTATTGCCGGTTCGCGAATCCTCGCTCGGAGGTTTTTACAAAAAGCGCATTCCGCGCGTGCTGTTTCCGTTTCTGATTTGGTCCGTTGTTTACACGCTGTTCCCGTGGTTTTCGGGGCTGATTTCAGCGTCTCCCGAAGCGGCAAAAGAGCTTGTCCTCACGTTTTTCCCCTATGCGGGATTTATGAACGGCGGGAACGGTCCGACGACCACGCTTCCCGCCGCGCTTGAAACGCTGGCGACCGTTCCGTTTTCGTTCAACTATTTTACCGTTCACATGTGGTATGTTTACATGCTGATCGGGCTGTATCTTTATCTGCCTATTTTCTCCGCTTGGGTGGAAAAAGTTTCAATGAAAACCAAGTGGGCGTTTCTCGGCATTTGGGCGGGAACGCTCCTCATTCCCTATGCGGATGTTTTCCTCACGCCGCACTTGCCCTTCGGAAGCGGCTATCTTTTCGGCACTTGCTCGTGGAACGCTTTCGGCACTTTCTACGCTTTTGCGGGATTTAACGGCTACCTGCTCCTCGGGCACGTCCTCGCGCAGGCGGCTCCTGCAATCAGCCTGAAAAAAGCTCTCGTCATCGGGCTGCCGCTACTCGTTGTAGGAACGCTTTTGACCTATCTCGGCTTTTTCTGGGTACGCCTTATGGGAAGCCTCGACTCTCCGGCAGTTTTTGACGCGCTTGCAAACGGCGGGCACCTCGCCGCCCTTCTCGCCGATGCCGCGCGTGCACTCGCGGGAACGTCTCCGGAACAAATTTCCGCCACCGCCAAAATGTTTCAAGCCGAGCCGATGGTGGAACTTTTCTGGACGTACTGCTCTCTCAATGTCGTGCTTTCGAGCGCGGCTCTGTTTTTGCTGATTTCCAAAATCAAAATTACTTCCGGTCGCTTTTCCGGTTTTCTCTCCACTCTCGGCAAACTCGGCTTCGGTATTTACCTCGTTCACTACTTTTTTGTAGGGCCGAGCTATGTGCTTGCCGTTAAGATCGGTGTGCCGCTCGAGCTGCAAATTCCCGTCTCCGCCGCGTTCGCGTTTGCCGCCACCTACCTTGCCGTGCGTGCGCTCTACGCGATTCTGCCTCGTCCTAAAATCTTCCTCGGATAAAACCCAAACGAAACACGGAATTTCAGCCGCTTAACGCAACACTCACGAAAAATTTCGCCCTCGAATCCGTATCGTCCCTCTTTAACCTTTCACCTTCAACCTTTCACGTTTAGTCTTTTTCGCTATGGCAAAAGTTTTGGTAGCTCTTTCCGGTGGTGTGGACAGCGCCGTTGCTGCGCTTCTTCTCAAGCGTGAAGGGCACGACGTTCACGCCGCCTATATGCGCACGTGGATGAACGAAGAAGGCGGAAAATTTTACGGCGAATGCCCCTGGGAAGACGATGTCGCCAACGCACGCGCGGTTGCCGAGAAACTGGAGATCCCGTTCAAAGTCGTCGACTTAATCAACGATTACCGCGAGCACATCGTCTCGTATCTTGTAGACGGATACAAAAATGGCGTAACGCCGAATCCGGACGTGCTCTGCAACCGAGAAATGAAATTCGGCGTATTCGCGCGAAAAGCTTTTGCCGAGGGTTTTGAATTTGTCGCTACCGGGCATTACGCACAACGGCGCGGGAACGCCGACGGGTCAGCGGATATTCTTTGCGGGAACGACCCTAACAAGGATCAAAGTTATTTCCTTGCCCTGCTCAAACAGGAGCAAGTCCGGCGCGCTCTTTTTCCCGTCGGGCATTTGCTGAAACCGGAATTGCGCAAAATCGCAGAAGAAGCCGGGCTTCCCAACGCCAAGCGCAAAGACAGCCAGGGGATTTGCTTTATCGGGAAAATCCGCATCAACGAATTTCTCGAACAATATATTCCCGAAAAGCCGGGAAAAATCGTCAACACCGCAGGGAGAATTCTCGGCGAACACAAAGGTTTGCATCGTTACACGATCGGACAACGGCGCGGCATCAATATCCCGTCAAACACCGACAATGAATACTACGTCGTTGTCGCAAAGCGTTTTGAGGAAAACGAGCTCGTTGTCGCATTTGATCACCCCGACGTTCCCGGGCTCTATACGGACGAATCTTTCGTAAACAATCTTTCGTGGTTAAACAAGCCCGTCACGGAAAAATGCGAATTACTCGCTCGCGTGCGCTACCGCGATGCCTCCACTCCGATTATTTTCACGCCTGACGGGAACGGCGGCGCACACATTGCTTACAAACACACTCAGCGCGCAATTGCCTCCGGGCAAATTCTCGCGCTCTACGACGGGAACGTGCTTCTCGGCGGCGGCGTATATTTGTGAAAAACAGGCAATCCGAGAGCGAAATCCGGCTTCGGATAGCCATGAAAAAAGTGCCCTTCCGAACAGAAGGGCACCGGAGATTTTTAAGGGAAGCAACGTCGGATACGGCGGGCTTTCCCGAAAGATGTGCAATTATTTTGCGGAATCGGCGGGAACGATTTCGACGCTCAAAACTTCGATACGCTTGACCGGTTTGCTTTTTTCGCGTCCGGAAGAAACGCAAGGTGTCGTGGCGATTTTCTCCAATACATCGTCGCCCTTAATTACCTTTCCGAAAGCCGTGTATTGCCCGTCGAGGAAACGTGCATCCCCGTGGCAGATGAAAAACTGGCTTCCCGCGCTGTCCGGGTGCATGGCTCGCGCCATTGAGAGCACACCGCGCACGTGCTGTTTTTTGTTAAATTCCGCCTTGATCGTATAGCCGGGACCGCCCGTTCCCCATTCGGCTTCGAGAGCCTTATCCTTGGTTTTCGGGTCGCCGCCCTGAATCATAAACCCGCTGATGATGCGGTGAAAGCAGGTACCGTTATAAAAACCGCTTTGGGCAAGTTTTTTGAAGTTTTCGACCGTTTTGGGAGCGACATCCGGCCAAAATTCGACCGTCATCGAGCCTTCCGTTGTGTTGATTACTGCAACTTCCGTCATGTTTTTGTTCATTGTAGGTTGATTTTCTTTGTGAATATTTTTTTCTGCATCGGGAATTTCGCTCATGTTTCCGAGGAAATGGCAAGCCGCTAAAACAGCGACACCCCCAAACAGCGTTCCCGCGAAAAGTCTTTTGAAAAATTTTGAAAAAATCATGGCGGGAACGCTAACACTTCGGAGGATGTGCGGCAAATTTTATTCGCCCAAAAACTCCGAAGGCATGTCGGTGTGCTTAAGGCGCACGATGTCCGCGCCTAAGCGCGCAAGCTGCACTTCGAATTTTTCGTAACCGCGATCGAGGTGGTAAATGCGTTGCACCCACGTTTCGCCTTCTGCGGCGAGTCCGGCGAGCACGAGCGCCGCCGAGGCACGCAAGTCAGAAGCCATCACCGGCGCTCCCGACAGAGCGGAAACGCCTTTGATGATTGCACTCGGACCTTCGATTGCGATATCCGCGCCCATGCGCAAAAGCTCGGGAACGTGCATGAAGCGATTCGGATAAATGCGCTCGGTGATGATGCTGAGCCCCGGCGTCAACGCGAGTACTGCGGAAAATTGCGCCTGTAAATCCGTCGGGAAACCCGGATGCGGGAGCGTAACAATATCAATCGGGCGGAGAGTTTTAATCAAATCTCCGCGCACGCGGATGTCGCTCGGGGAAAGTGTTTCAAAGGGGATTCCCGCTTCGTCCATTTTGTCCAAAAATGCGCCGAGGTGCGCGGCAACGGCTCCGTGCACGGTAACATCTCCGCGCGTAATTGCACCGCAGAGCAAATGCGTTCCCGCTTCGATGCGGTCCGGAATCACGGTATATTCACACCCGTGAAGTTTTTCCACGCCTTCGATTTCGAGCATCGGAGAACCGATTCCGGAAATTTTTGCGCCCATTTTAACGAGCATTCGGCAAAGATCCTGCACTTCCGGCTCGCACGCAGCGCAGTCAATATGCGTAATTCCGGGCGCGCGCACCGCCGCCATTAAAATATTTGCCGTTCCCGTGACGGTGCTTCCGTAGCGACCGCCGAGAAAAACATACGCGCCTCGCAGCTTCGATGCGTCAATGCGCATCATTCCCGCGTGATTTTCGATGAAACAGCCGAGTTTTTTCAGCCCCTTAATGTGCAAATCGATCGGACGCTGTCCGATGACGCAGCCGCCGGGAAGCGGAATCTCAGCATGGCTGAGCCGACCGACCAGAGCGCCCATGACGCAAATGGACGCACGCATTTTCCTCACCAGTTCATAAGGCGTTTTAGGCTGAACCTCCGTCGCGGTAATCCGCCAAGCGTTTCCGCCGAGCGGCTCAGCGGTTGCACCCTGATGGCGCAAAATCTCAATCATGAAGCGGGAGTCGCTCAAGTCGGGAACGTTGCGCAACACGCAGGGTTCGTCCGTTAAAAGCGTAGCCGCCAAAAGCGGCAAACATGCATTTTTTGCCCCGCCGACCGTAACTTCTCCGTGTAAAGCGTTCCCGCCTCTGATTCTTAAAACGTCCATAGGAAAAAAGTGCTGCAGAGTTTGAAGCGCGCCGCGCCTCTTCGCGATTCAAAAATGGAGACACCGGCGGAGGATTCGGGATGCGGGAACGCGCACAGGCAAAAAGCTTTAATTTCTCTTGTCTTTTAAGCTTCGGGAACGCATGATTCTTACTTTCGAACATCTGAAACCTTTATGAGCAAAAAATTACTTTCATTCCTTGCCGTTGCTTCTTTCGTCGTTTCCGCGTTCGCCGCGGACGAAGCACCGGCTCCCGAAACGGAAAAAATTTCCCAAAACGATAATAACAACACTATGTCAAACACCACTTCCAAGCTCGATTTTATCGAACAAAACGGACAAAAATTCATCCACGTTTCCTCCATCGGAACGGTCGACGCCAACCGCCAGTTCATGCAGAATGTTAATCTCGTGAACCAGCAACGCCGCCAAATCTCGATTCTCGACGAAGCCCGCAAGCTCGTTTCCACCAAAGAAGCTCAGGACGCACTCGCCAAGGAAATCGAAAACGCCGCCAAGAAGCTGAATGAAAACAACGCGACGATGGCGAAGAGCTACGGCTACTCTCTCGACCGCAAATACATCCACGCAATCGTCAAAACCCGCGTTTTCATCAAGCTTACGGACGAAGAATACAAAAAAGCGAAAGACGATCCGAAAACCAAGCCGGAAGATCTTCTCGTTAAGGGCGACGACAAGTTCCGCCTCATCGTCGTCATCCCGACAATCGAAGAGAACAATGACTTCCGCCGCAACGTCCAGCTCGTTCAGGCGCAACGCAACCAACTCGTTCGGATGAAACAGGCGGCTGAAGCTTCCTCCGGCGAACAAAAAGCCAAAATCGAAGAAGATATGAAGAAAGCCGAAGAAGTGCTCGTCAAAAACAACGAAGAAATGACGAAACGCTACGGCTTCTCCCTCGCCCGTGACTATCTCATGGAAGTCGAAGAATCCAAGCTTTACACGCAGGTCAACGAAGAAGAATTCCTCAAAGCTGAAAAAGCCGCGGAAGACGCTTCCCTCGCCGCTGACGCAAAAGCCGTTATCGAAGAAGCCAAGCAATAATCCGCTTCGCTTTTATTGCGAAAAAACACGCGTTCCCGCAAGGAGCGCGTGTTTTTTGTCTCCCGAAAATACAAATTTCAATTTGCGGGAACGCAATCCGCATTTCAGACTAATGCGGAAATTCCTGCTCCCTTTTCTGCCATGAAGCCCGAAAAAACAAAAGCTCCGCGCGCGTTTAACGTAATGACCAAGCCCATCGGTGCGCTGTGCAACCTCAATTGCACCTACTGCTACTATCTCGAAAAGCACGGGCTTTACGCAGGCACAAAAATGCCGCGCATGAGCGATGAAATTCTTGAGCGCTTCATTCAAGAATACATTGCCTCTCAAGACGTTCCCGAGGTGCAGTTCGTTTGGCAAGGCGGCGAGCCCTCGCTCCTCGGGATTGATTTTTTTCAAAAAGTACTCGCGCTCCAAGAAAAATACGCCGACGGGAAAAAAATCGAAAACGCGTTCCAGACCAACGGAACGCTCATCAACGAAGCCTGGGCAGCATTTCTTGCCGACAACCGCTTCCTCGTAGGGCTCAGCATCGACGGACCGCGCGAACTCCACGACGCGCGCCGCGTCACGCGGGCGGGAACGCCGAGCTTCGATCTTGTTTTCGCAGGAATGCAACAACTCAAGCGATTCGGAGCCGAGTTCAACACACTCACCGTTGTCGGCGATCACAACGTCCGCCACGCAATCGAAGTCTACGAATTTTTACGAGAAAGCGGTTCCGGTTTTATTCAATTTATCCCGCTGGTGGAACGTCCGGCGACTGCCTCCGACGCGCCGATGCGCTTTGCCGGACCGCCGGATTTGGAGACGGGAACGCTCGGAGATCCGCTCGTTACGCCCTGGTCCGTAAAACCGAACGATTACGGCGATTTTCTCTGTAAAATTTACGATGTGTGGGTGCGCCGCGATGTCGGGCAAACCTTTGTGCAGCTCTTCGATGTCGCGCTTTGCGCCTGGGCGGGAGTTCCCGCGCCGCTCTGCGTTTTTCGCGAAAAATGCGGAAGTGCGCTCGCACTTGAACACAACGGAGACGTTTTTTCCTGCGACCACTTTGTTTACCCGAAGTACAAGCTCGGGAACGTGCAAACGGATTCCCTCGCCAAACTCGCCGCGCTCCCGCAGCAAAAAAAATTCGGCGAGCTCAAAGCTTCCTCGCTTCCCCGCGTCTGCCGGAAATGCGGAGTGCGCTTCGCCTGCCACGGAGAATGCCCGAAACACCGTTTTTTGTATTCTCCCGAAGGCGAACCCGGGCTCAACTATTTTTGCGCCGCCTACAAAAAGTTTTTCTCACACGTCGGTCCGACAATGAGCCGCATGAAAACACTTCTCGACCAAGGACGCGCCCCTGCCGAAATCATGAAGGAGCTCTGAGTTTTCAAAGGAAAACACCCCGTTTCACTTTAAAAATCCGGCGGGAACGGCATTACCGCCTGCCGGAACATTTCGGAGAAGAAGACGCTTCGGAAATAACCTGCGCGCGCACGGGAACGTACGAACACTTTCGGGCGCAGCAACGCGGGCAACACCATTCCTCGCGAAGCTCGTACCACTTCACACCTTCTTTTTCCTCATCAAAAACAAATTTACACACGCTGCACCGATATTTCATAGCACCCCGAAAGCGCAACGTCCCGCCGCTTTTGTCTAAAAACTCGGCGAAAAAAATCGCTCCTCGAACAAAGCGAGAAAGGCTTTCCGCTTTTATCAGGGCTTAGGCGGTTTTAGTAAGTTTTGGGTAGTTTTAGTAAAAATCACCTAAAACCCACTAAAACCACCTAAAAGTTCCTAAAACCTAATAAATTACGCCTCTTCAAAAATCCGGATTTTGCCTAAAATTTCCTGTACGCAAGCAAACGATCGCGGCGCTCATTCGTAAAATTTACATTCCGGCACCACCGTCAATATTGATTGATGTTCCCGTCATCCACGAAGAGGCGTCAGAAAGGAGATAAACCGCGAGCGGAGCGATGTCTGCGGGAACACCGTATCGCCCGAGCGGATACGTTTTTTCGTTTTCTTTGTAAGTCTCGATATCAATTTTTGTGTTACTTAAAATATTCGTCCAAACCATTCCCGGAAGTATGCTGTTTACGCGAATCCGTCTCGATGCGAGTTCCACGGCAAGCGTCTTTGCGTATGCGATGATTCCGGCTTTGCTTGCACTATAAACTGCATTTCCCGGAGTTTGCCTCAATGCAGCAAGTGATGCAGTAAAGACAATACTCCCGCCGTCTGCCACTTTCTTCTTTTTAAGCAAAGATTTTTGTAAAAGGACCGGAGACTCCAAATTTGTCCGCAAAATATTTTGCATATCGCCTTCCTTGATAAATTGGCAAGTCATACGCTTATTGATTCCCGCATTGTGAACAACGCCGTTCAGAACGGGAAGATCCGCCACAAGTGCCTCGATTCCCGAGCTGTCCGCCAAATCTGCGGGAACGGCGAGATGCTCTTCGTTCCCGGTAGCAACGGATATTTCTGCGAGCGTCGCTTTTAAGCGCTCAACATTACGCCCGGAAACAACGATACGTGCTCCCATTTTGGCGCATTCGTACGCTATTTCGCGCCCTATTCCGGACGATGCACCCGTCACCAGAATCGTTTTCCCTCTTAAAGAAAAAGGATTGTATTCTGCCATTGATTACACTTCCACGAGTTCACTGACTTTACAATCGACAAACGGAACGACAGCCGTCGCCCAAGTCATTCCGACACCGAATGCACTTAAAAGCAATTTACGTTCACCGCACATGCGCTCCCGCAGTTCCGAAGCAATCGTCAGCGGAACAGAAACCGAAGATGTATTCCCGAATTTTTCAACACACGACGGAATTTTCTTCGCATCCAATTTCAATTTTTTCGCCAAGTAGGAATTGATGAAGTTATTCGCTTGGTGAAACACGTAAAAATCGAGCGCCTCTTTGTCCGTTCCCGCACTGAGCGCAACCACGTGGCGATTTTCCCCGAGATACGCCGAGAGTCCCGCTTCAAACGCGTTCACGTTCGGACCGAGCGGCACCACCCAATTCGTGTCGAAGGCTTCTTTGATAAAGTCTTGTTCATGCCCGCCCATGTGCGCGAGCGAAAGCCAAATTTTTTTGTTCATGCAGAGTTTTAATAGAAGAAATCGTAATTTTGCTACTTTTGCAAATCTTTGATTAGCAAAGAATGCCTAAGATTATTTTTTGAGCTCAAAAATAAGCACGTTGATTTTTGCCCGGGAAATCTGTGCGGAATAAAGTTCTTGTTCAGAATGAACGTCATTACTCAAGAGATTCTCGACAATCTCAGCGCCGAAGCCCGGCAAAGCCCGCGAGGACGGAAAAACTACAATTTTCACGAAAATCTTGATGCTCCCGCGCAGCGCCTGTTAAACGCGCTTGAGCCGGGAACGGAAATTCCCGTTCATCGCCATCCGCACACGGCGGAAACGTATTTTGTCGTCCGCGGAAAGGTCTGTGTCTCGTTTTTCGACGACAACGGAAAACCGACAAATTCCGCCGAGCTCTGCCCGACGCAAGAAAATTACGGCGTGCACATTCCCGCAGGAACGTGGCACGGACTTGAAGTTCTCGAGAGCGGAACCGTCATTTTTGAAGTTAAAGACGGTCCTTACACACCGATTTCCCCGAGCGACATTTTAACACGCACTCTTTCCGCATGAGCCTTTATTCCCTGCTTCTCGTTCCCGCGCTTTTTGCGATGGAACTGATTTATTTCAAAATCGCCGACCGCTTTAACATCGTTGACAAGCCCAACGCGCGTAGCTCGCACACGACGCTCACGCGGCGCGGCGGCGGCATTATTTTCCTACTTGCTGCGGTTTGGTGGTCTGCCGCGCACGGATTTGCGTTCCCGTGGTTCCTCGGAGGACTCGTTTTGATTGCAGGCATCAGTTTTGTTGACGACCTCGTTTCCGTTTCCAACAAAATCCGCCTGCTCTGCCACTTTGCGGCGTTTGCAATGATGTTTCACGAGTGGACGCTTTTCTCGACGTTCCCGTGGTGGATTTCCGTCGTCGCGCTCATTTTTTGCGTCGGCATCATCAATGCCTACAACTTCATGGACGGCATCAACGGCATCACGGGCGGCTATTCGCTCGCCGTCCTAGGTGCGCTGGCGTGGGTCAATTTTCAAACGCCGTTCACGGAAAATTCCCTGCTTTGGACGATGATTGCCGCCGTGCTCGTTTTTTGTTTTTTCAATTTCAGAAAACGCGCCTTGTGCTTCGCCGGCGATGTCGGATCCGTCGCAATTGCGTTTGTCATCCTGTTTTTCCTCGGAAAACTGATGATTGAAACCGGCGACGTAACTTGGATTGTGCTTCTGCTCGTTTACGGCGTGGACAGCGTATTGACGATTGTTCACCGCCTCATGCTTCACGAAAATATCGGCGAAGCGCACCGCAAGCATCTTTACCAAATTTTATCAAACGAGCTCCGCGTCCCGCACACGCGCGTTTCGCTCGGCTATTTTTCGGTTCAAGCGCTGATTTCCGCCGGATTCATTCTTGTTGCTCCGGCGGGAACGCTCGCGCGCTGGGCCTTTCTCATTGTCGCGGGAACGCTCCTAAGCGTTTTTTACGCGCTGTTTATGAAAAAATATTTTCATCTCCATCTATCCAAATGACTCCTTCTCAAAAACGAATTTGGCTCTCGCCGCCGCACCTTTCCGGCTCGGAGGAAAAATACCTCGCGCAAACGCTCGCGAGCGGTTGGATTGCCCCTGCGGGAGAAAATATCGAAGCTTTTGAAGATGCCGTAACGTCGACACTCGACGAAAAAATGTTCGGCGTTGCCGTCAATTCGGGAACGGCGGCAATTCATCTCGGGCTGATTCAACTCGGTGTCGGCGCGAGCGACGAAGTCATTTGCCAAAGCTTTACCTTTGCGGCGAGCGCGAATCCGGTTGTTTATTGCGGCGGCGTTCCCGTGTTCGTCGATTCCGAGGAAGACACTTGGAACATGGATCCGGTTTTGCTCGAAAAAGCAATTCTCGACCGCAAGGCAAAAACCGGGAAACTCCCGAAGGCAATCGTTCCCGTGCACCTTTACGGCATGCCGGCGAAGATGGACGAAATTTGCGCCGTCTCGGAAAAATACGGCGTTCCCGTGCTCGAAGATGCCGCCGAAGCGCTCGGTGCGGAATACAAAGGGCGCAAATGCGGCTCTTTCGGCGATTTCGCCGCAATCTCTTTCAATGGAAACAAAGTGATTACGACCAGCGCCGGCGGCATCGCGCTTTGCCGTTCCCGAGAAATTCGCGAAAACGTACTCAAGCTCGCAACGCAGGCGCGGGAAAACCGTCCGTATTACCACCACGAAAAAATCGGCTACAATTACCGCATGAGCAATATTTGCGCGGGAATCGGGCGCGGGCAAATGGAAGTGCTCGATGCGCACGTGGCTCGACGCCGCGAAATCCACGCGCTCTACACGCAACTGCTCGCGGGAACGCCGGGAATCATCGTCAAGCAAGCGCCGGGCGCGGAATTTAATTCCAATTTTTGGCTGACCTGTATTCTCGTCGAACCCGAATCCGGCATCACCAATACCCGGTTGCGGGAACACTTGGCGCAAGCAAATATCGAATCCCGCCTGCTTTGGAAGCCCATGCATTTGCAGCCCGTTTACGCACAAAATCCGTTTTACGGGAACGGCGTTTCCGAAAATCTTTTCAATCGCGGACTTTGTCTGCCTTCCGGAAGCAGCATGACGGACGAGGACGTTGCGCGAGTCGTCGCTACGATAAAACGCGCCGCGTAAAAAAACAGCTTCAAACCTGCGTTCCCGTGGCAAAACACCGGAACGCTTTCCTCCGTAAATAAAAAGCCCGCGGAAATCTCACGCGGGCGAAATTGAAACAATTCATCGTAGGGCTCAAGCGTTAGCGCTTGGAGACGGAGAGAGCGAAAAGTTGATCTTGCTACGCGGCACGCAACAAAGCGGAAACACGATCTCTTTTTCCGCTTCAAAATAATCCAATGCCGATTCGAGCGTTGCTCGCACCAGCGCCGACGAAGAAACGCCCGTTTGCTTTTCAAAAGCTCTCAACCGAGCCAGCAAATCTTCATCCATACGGACGCCAAGCTGATACGTTTTCTTTTTCATCGGGGAAAAATCATAAAAGCTTCTTGCGAAAAACAAACGAAATTTTTGCAAATCAAAGATTAGCAGCGAATACTCATTTCCGATGTCCGAGCTTCAAAAGATTTTGTGCCCGTTTTCGATTTTTCTATTTTTCGGAAAAATATTTTATCGTTGCTGCAATGCCGTCGCGCACGGGAACGGGAAGTTTTTCTACACCGAGAGCGCGCTTGATTTTTGCGTTTGAAACGACGTAATTTTCCGTAAGCTTGTTGAGGCGATCTTTGTTAAACGGCAAGTGCAAGAGCGTTCCCGCCGATGCCGCCAAGCGCAAAAATCCTGCGGGAACGCAAACTACGCGAGCCGTCTTCCCGTGCACCGAGCAAATCGTTCGCACCAAATCATTGGTCGAAAGCGGCTCGTCATCCGCAACATTGTAAATTCCGGACGGCGGAGATTTTTCCAGCATTTGCGCCAAAATAAATTCCAAATTCTCTATCGCCAAAAACGAGCGGCGATTGTCAAATGCGCCAAGCGGCCAAGGCAAACCGCGCCTTACGACAGCGTAGAGCAAATTTAAATTTCCCTTGTTACCGGGACCGTGAATCATGCACGGACGAATTATATAAACGCGCTTTCCGCCGGATTCGTCTTTTTCAAAATCAAAATTTTCGCGCAAAAAACTTTCTGCCGCGATTTTGCTTTCTCCGTAGGGTCCGACCGGCGCAGGAACGACGTCCTCCGTCAGCGCACCGCCGGAAACAAAATCCGCCGCAGCCTTTACTGAACTGAAAAAGTAAAAATGCTTCGCCGGGGATTTGAGAAACCAGGCGAAAATCTTTTTCGTCAGCTCCGTATTTACATCAAAGTAAACCTGCGCACCCGCACGATTTTTCAAATCGTGAGCTTTTCCCGCAAGGTGAATCACGGCGTCAACGGCGGGTAGCGTTCCCGCCTTCAAATCCGCCCAAGAAAACTCCGCAGAGCCGGGTTGCGCGCTTAGCCCGAAAATTTCGTGTCCATTTTTCTTAAACGCCACCGAAATATTTTTTCCGACAAATCCGCCGATTCCCGTGATGAGAATTTTCATTACGCCGCCTCCTTTTCAACCGCGACGTAACGCGGCGGGAACAAAACCGCGTTCCCGCGGAAAACAAGCGAATTAACTTTTATTAACGGGGGGAGGGGGGGGGGTAGTGCGATGTAGTTTTCGAGAATTTCGGCGGGAGTCCAGCCGAGTTCAGCGCGCGCTTTCGCGTTCGAGAACGTCAACGTTTCCGTAATCTTTTTCAGTCGAGAAGAGTCAATCGGCGCTTTTCCCAAGCAACAATCTCCGATGAGAGCCAAGCATTTTGCCAGCCAAAGCGGAATCGCAATCGGTTCTTTTTTTCCGAGCTGTCGGGAAATCAATTTCTCCAACTCAAGAAAACTCGGCGCACAGGTTGCGCACGCGTTGAAAATTCCGCCTTTTGCCTCGGAAAGCAGAGCCAAGCGGGCGAGATCTTCAACCATCACGATACTTTTTCGCGCCGCGCCCTGCCCGATTCTCAAATATTTTCCGGATTTCATGCCGCGCACCATCGCGCCGAGATTTCCCGGAGCGTCCGGTCCCGCAATCAGCGACGGACGCAAAATTGTGAGAACGACTCCGTGTTTATCGCACCAATCTTTTAAAAAGGCTTCAGCCGCAATTTTACTTTTCGCATACGGCGACGTTCCCGCGAGCGCACTCTCCTCCGATATATTTTCTCCGCTTTCTTTCCCGTAAACAGCAACCGTGCTGATAAAAACGAACGCTTCCGGCGTTCCCGCGCGTTCCAATGCCGCGCAGAGATTTTGCGTTCCCGTTAAATTGACATCAAAAAAAACTTTCGCCTCCGCTTCGGTTCGCGGCACGCTATGAGCCTTTCCGGCAGCATGAACGACAAGATCCGGTTTTTCCGACAAGCAGGGAATTTCACTTGCGAGATCCGCGACAATCGCGCTTCCCGAAGCGCGCCCCAAGGTCGTAACAACGTAATGTTTATCCAAAACGGGAAGTATATTTTTCCCGACAAATCCGGACGCCCCGGTCAGCAAAAGCTTTTTCATTCGGGAAATTCTCACATTTCGTTTTTAAGCAGACAAGATTCAAAATTTCAAAAATTCATTTTCACCTTGCGGGAACGCGGCGGAAAGAGTTTCTTTTCGACTATGAAAAAAACCTTGCAGGAAGCACCGGGACTCTGCCACCGCTTAAGCTGGAACGAAATTGATCCCGATTATCTCAAAACCATTGTTTCGCTCGCTCGCGACGAAGATATTGCGGGAACGGGACTTTGCTCCGCGATGCGCCCGAAGCGCGCCGGAGACCCGACAACGGAAACGACGGCTCCGCAGGGAAAAATCGCTTCCGCGCGCTTCGTTGCACGCAAACCTTGCACACTTTCCGGGCTTGCGCTTGTTCCCGTCATCCTCGAAATCTACGGAGGAAAAGTTTCCGCACAAATGAACGTCGCGGACGGCGAGAGCGTTCCCGCCGGAACCGTCATCGGATCCATCTCCGGCGATGCGGCTCAAATGCTCACGGCGGAGCGCGTGATGCTGAACTTTCTCCAGCGAATGAGCGGGATTGCCACGCAAACGGCAAAATATGTTCAGGCCCTCGGCAACACCGAAACACGTTTGCTTGACACGAGAAAAACGACTCCCGGGCATCGCGTGCTTGACAAATACGCCGTCGGTTGCGGCGGTGCATGGAACCACCGCATCGGGCTTTACGATCGACTCATGCTTAAAGACAACCACCTCGCGGCAGATGAATCCGTAGCGGGAACGCGCCTTGCGAATCTTATAAGGCATTCCCGCAGTCAACGGCCTGACCTGCTCTGCGAAGTCGAGGTAGACGCGATCGCACAAATTCCGCCCGTTCTCGAAGCCGGAGCAGACATTATTCTGCTCGATAATTTTTCCGTCGAAGATTTGAAAAAAGCCGTTGAACTTATCGGCGACGAGGCGTGGACGGAAATCAGCGGCGGAGTTTCGCTTGAAAGCCTACCGGTTCTCGGAACCGTCGGTGCCGACTTCGTTTCCTGCGGAGCGCTTACCCACAACGTTCCATGGATCGATATCGGGCTTGATTGGGACGAATAACCCGAACTTTTTCGGGAGAGAAGCGAGAAGACACCCGAAAATCAGAAACCGGCGACATTTCTAATCTCTTCCCCTGTATCGGCTTCCTCAAAAGACAAACTTTTAGAGGAAGCCTTTTGTTTTGACTTCTTTTTCTTGAATAAAAAAGCGTTCCCGCGAAATAATCTTCATCGCGGGAACGCTTTTGATTTTTCGGAAACGCTAATTAAAGCGAACCGGCAGAACTCGGCGTATTTGCCGCCTCTTCAGCAGCATTTTCCGTCGGGCGAGTGGATTCACGATAAAGCACGCCGGAAGAAGTCATGAACGTCGGGTTCGAGTAAATTTCGGCAGGACTTGTTCCCCGGAAGGTCGAAATTGCAGCAGAACCGCCGCGGGAAATCAGGTTCCCCGTGATGAACACAAGAAGATTTTTCTTTTGAACAGCCTTAGATGTGCCACGGAACGCAGATCCGATAAGGGGAAGATCCCCGAGAATCGGAACTTTGTCGTCCACCGTGCGGATTTCTTCACGCATCAAGCCCCCGATCACCATTGTCGCCCCGTCCGCAATTGTAACGGAGGTTTTAACGCGACGAATGTTAAATACCGGTTGGTAGTAAGTCATCGGCGTCGTAACAATTGTAGATCCGACCATGGAAACCGCCGTTCCGCCGTAGTCCATGAAGCCTTCAAATTCCATGATTTTGAGATCGTCAATCGTGAGCTTAATGGAGTTATCCGCGTTCACGGTCGGCGTAACATTGAGGATGATACCAACTTTTTCAAATTCTTCGGAAGTCGTACGATCGAATTGCGGGACAGCCGGAGCAATCGTAACCGTTCCGCCGCCGCTACTCCAATTGTTATTATTATTGTTGTTGCTACCGGAAGAAGAAACTTCCATTTGCGGATCATCGTAGGAGGACGGGAAATTGATCAGTTGGGCGATTTCAATTTCCGCCGGCTGTTCGGTTTCAACCGTTAAGCTCGGAGCCGCCATGATATCCGCCCCCGACTTGTTATCAAGAAGGTTTAGCAACAAATAGACATCGTAATCGTCAAGCGTCCCGACTTTTCCGACGAAGCTCGGGACTGCACTTCCGAAGACACCGTCTGCGACATCACTGGGATTAGAGACCCCGGACGGACCGAAATAGAGCGAACCCCGCACGGAAGGCACCGGGCTGTCGAAAGATTGCCACTGCATTTTTCCGTCATTTTCTCCGACAATGTTTCCTTCGTCATCATAGATGTACTGAGGAGCATTTCCGATTTGGATTTTCTTCGTTCCCGCGTCGACGGCGTGCGTTTCATGAGAGCCGCGATTATACGTTCCCGCGCGAACGATTCCGTCCTTTGCGAGACGCCAGTTAGCGGTGGCTTCATGGAGTGCCGTGTCGCTGACTTCAATAAATTTGGCTTCGATGTTGACCTGTTTAATGGAGTCTTCGTCGAGCTTCTGAATCGTGCGGCGAATTTTTTCGATCGTCTTCGGGTCGGAATGGACGACGGTGAAAACGTTTTCGTCGCAGGTAATCGTGTCTTCCGGACCGAACTTAATACCGCGCTTTTGGAAGTAAAGCTTCGGAACATCCGTTTCGTCGACTTCCGGAGCGGCTGCTGCGGCTGCTCCGCCCCAGGGATCGTTTCCGGCGTCTGCCGTCGCCGCCGTTGCAGAAGCGCGCATCACGGATTTTTTCATCTTTTCGATTGCATTCGTCGACGGAATTTCGACTTCGAGAAGATTGGTGTTCCCGATTGCCGGGTGAACTTCGACGATGCCGTCGCGAATATCGTAGGAATAATTCGCTCGACGGAGAATCAGGTCGAGCACCTTCGAAAGCGGCTGGCTTTGAATAGAAAGATTGATCGGAGGCAGATCCGCAAGCCCCTGAACGCCTTCTGCGATAACAATGTCGAGCCCGCGCCCGGTCGGGTCGTAGCTCTTTGCGAGTTCGTTCAAGGTATCAATTGCGCTCTGAAGATCTGCGTTACGAAGGGAGACCGTGATGAGCAGGCGATCCATCTTGAGCTTGAGCGGATCCTGATTCGGATCTTTTTCAGCAGCTTTTGCTTCAACGGAGAACGCACGACCGAATCCCCAGGATTCCGATGCGTGGTTAAGCATCGTTGTGCGGGTCACTTCGTGGTTATAGGCAGCGGAATTCGCGAGAATCTCATTGATGCGGAGCTTCTTGGCTTTTGCCTGCATGTTGTTCGCATCATAGAGCAGAACGTTATCGTAATAGCGCAAAGCTCCTTCGTAATCGCCGTAGAGATAGAGGGAATTTGCCTTTGCGAGAAGCGTTTCCGTTTCCGATTCATCGCGCTTGAGCGCAGGATTCAGATTGTAGGGATCATACGCGTCCGGGGTCTTGCACCATGCGTCGAAATAAGTTTTAAGGCTGAGATAAAGGCGATGCTTTTCTCCTACGATGTTTTTAACTTCGTTCAAGTAAGATTCCGCTTCTTTCGGAGCACGCTTAGCGATGGCGTCCTGAAGATACGCCGCAGAAATTTGAGCACGAACCAACTTGACCTTATCCTGCTCGGCGACGGTAGACGGGAGCACCGGCAATACCGTGCGGGCGCGATCCACAGCCGAAATCGCTTCGGGGAGGCGATGGCGAGCCAGATGATCGCTCGCTTCTTCAAGATGGCGTTCCGCCATGAGAATCGCGCTACGATTGCGGGCGCGAGCATCATCAATCATCCCGTCCGCCACCGACGCATCCGACACCCCATTTTGCTTTTCCAATGCCCGCTGACGAATGAGGGAGATTTTATCTCTAAACGGCACGGCGGCAACGTTGTCCGGGAGCGCGGATTCCGCTTCGCTCAAAAGAGCAAGCGCATCATCCGTGCGACCTTGCGCAATGTATCCGTTCGCTTTAAAAAGTGCGGCGTCGACTTCTTTGAATACGGCAGAATAACGCTTCACGACGCGTTCAAGTGCCGTTTCTTCCGAATCGGCAGGCGCGGGAGCATTAGACTCGGCGTTGTTAACCGGTGCTTCTCCTTCTTCCGCGAAAGCGGCAGGCGCGACGACACCGGAAGCGACCGTTGTCGAGACGAGAATTGAGGAGAACAGATTTTGGAGGCGCAGGAGCTTATTCATGCGAGGGGCGATTTCTCGAGGTGAGAGGTTTAATTAAGGGGTTTAAAAACTATGGAGTAATTTGAAATATTTATCGCTCGGGAGAGAGAACACGCTCCGTCGTTTTCGGAGCTTTTGTTTTCTTATCCAGCACAGAGGATTGTTTTTCAATTCTTGCTTCTTGAGCGGAAATGTCAAGTCCTTTAATGCGAAAAACGTCCTCTCCAAGGCGGATTTCTTTGCCGGTTTCAACGAATTTAAACGGAGCAGACGAAGATTCGCGGGAAGCGATCTCCCGAACGATCTCTTTTCGTCCGGGAACGCGGGTTTCGCTATAAAGCCATTCCGTCGACCCGTCCGTAAAAACGGCTTCCGTTCTGTTTTTGTCCAAAATCGGTTCGACGCCGATAACGAATTCACGCGGAGCTCGTCCGGACTCATCAATAACGACTGCCGAGTATTTTTTGCTGAATCCGCTGGCACTCATTTGCTGCGTAATACGAAATTCCTTGAGCTTTGCTCCGGTCTTTTCGATGGTTACCGGCTTTTCGGGAACAAGGCGAACGGTGCGCACACCATTTACCGTATCGTCCTTCAGCGTAATCGGCAGCATGCTCTGCGAGCCGAAATTCAATATTCTTGAAACGGGGCGTTTCCCCGAAATATCCGAAATATTCAACACGGCGGCGTAGCGTCCGGGGGTCGTGGACTCCGGAACAGGTTCCGTTCCCGCCGAATACGAATTGATGACGAGGCGAAACTTCGGATGAGAAAGAGATTTTAGGGTTAACCCGAACACCTCTTCCGGAGGCGGAGGAAGCTCTTTTGCAAAATACTGCTTCTGCTTGGAATCCCAGCTGATTTCCGGAGCGGAAAACAAATCGTAGTTCCAGCCGGCTTCAAGATCAAGCGCGGGAGTGCCCCAAGCGAACTTTCCTTTTTCCGGGGAAGCGTCTGACCAAGCTTCAACTTCCGCTCCGTTCAAAGATTTTGCAGAAGCGTTTTTCTTCAAATTCTGAGGCGCGAGCAGCGCGTAGGCGACGCATCCGCCCACGCACGCGAGCAACCCGACGACAAAAAGAAGTTTATCAGAATTTTTCATGGTAAATTATTCCTCCTCGTTCTCTTCAACGGCTACCGGATTTTCGACGGGCGTAACGTATTCCAGTGTTACCCAAAATTCAGAAAGTGCCTCAGGCGAAACAACGGATTTAATCGGCGCCACGGGAACAACCGGCTCTGCGACGGCAGCCGTGTCCGTTCCTGCAGAAGCCGTTCCGAAAATATCAAAATCATCCGCCGCAGGAGCCGGAGCGGTATCCACTCCGGGAACTGGAACCGTCGCCGGAGGATTCAACTCGTTTTTCTTCGCATCAATATCCCCCGCGCTTACCGGAGAAACGGCAATGTCGCGAATGTAAATCGGATAATCCCCGTTTCCGGAAAACGCGGAAACAAAATCCCGCAGCACGGAAGTCGGAGCCACAAACCCTATCTGAAACGCCACAGCATCCACGGCGTTCGGAACGCGCAACGACGGGAACGGCATCCCGCGGGAATTGCCGGCATACACAAGCCGGTAAAGTCCGGATTCCGCCGACGTCTCCGTCGGCGCGACGGAAAGTTCATCTTTGTTGACGGGAGCGTTGGTCGCACCGTCTTTTTTCGGCAACTCGGCGGCTTCACGGCGGATTCCTTTAATCCAAAGAAACACGCGCTTGTCCGGCGGCAAGAGATTTACGTTGCGCAACGTGTTTTCCACATTGTTTCGGGCACCGACAAGTTTTTCTACGAGCAATTGCACCACTTTCTGCTCCGTTCCGAGAAGCGGGAGCGCTTTTTCGTCCGGCTTAACCGAAAGATAGCGGGAAAAGCCGAAAGACCTTGCATCCGAATCGAGCACGATTTTATCGGACTCTATTTTTGCAATGTGATTGTTTACGGTGCTGATCAAAGAGCTTTTAAATTCTTCACCGTCCGCCGTTTGCTTCGGGAGAAAGTCCGCGGCACGCTTACCTTTCACCGCCACAATCTTTTGAGTCTTCGCGTCGGCGAGTTTTTTCGAATTTGCGGACTCAACCGCGAGATTTTCTTCCGTCAGAGCGGGAGCCTCTCCCTGATTTGCAAGTCGTTTCAGCGATTTTTCGGTTTTTTCAATCACCGTTTTAGTCTTTGAGATGGAAAGATATTCCCACACACAAAGACCGACTCCGGCGAGAAAAGCCAACGCGAATACGCTGATAATAGCCGTAAAAACTTTATCTTTTTTCATTCGTTAAATTCCTTTCTCGGGTTTCAGAACGAGCTTAAGCGTAAGCGTCGGGAAATTCGGCTGAGAAACATTCGCCTGATCGCTGATTTTTTCCACAAAATCCGATTTCTTAAACGCATTGAGAACAGCCCGTCGACGACTGTTGAACGCAGCCGCATTATGTTCCGGCTTCAAGCCGTCCACTTCCGGAATCAACAAGCGCAACTTAAGTTCAACTTCCGTGCGCAAAACCGGTTTTTGCAACTCGTCTTCTTCCGACATCGCATCCGGAGCGACAAGATTCCGGGAAACACGAAGCGAATCAACCCATACGTGGCGATGCGAAGAATACGTTTTTTCTCCTTCCTCCGAAACGACAGGCGCCTGCAAAGAATCTACGCATTTTTGCATATCGGCAAGGAAGGCGGACCACTTTTCACGGGAAGCGAGAACACCGTCAAGCGTTTCCACGTAAGCGGAGAGCGGACGATTTGTTTCCGCAAACTCCGCCAAACGAGACTGAACCCCTTTCAGGGCTTTTTCTTCCGCGACCAATTTCTTGCTTTCGGTGACAAGTGCCTTGTCGGTTTCGCACAAACCGACAAATGCCGGCCACGGAGCCAAGGCAAACAATAACGCCGCCGCAATAAAGAACGGTTTTTTCTTCGAAAAAGCAATATCCGCAGCCATTTGCGGAGGAAGCAAATTCACCTGCGTATAGGAAGTATCAAGAAGCTCCGCCGCATCACCGACGACTTCCGAGAGCTGAAACCGCACAGAGTCAAAATATCCGGCATCCACACCGGCTCCGACCTGAACGGGAACGGTCGGTTCAAAATATTCCACGGGAACGCGTTGCGATTCCGCCAATGCGTCCGAGAGCCCGGGCAGAAGCGAGCCGCGGCCGGTCAAAAGAATCTTCACCGGAGCACCTTTCGGATTCTGGCGCTTTTGATTCACTATACGGCGGGTAATTTCCTGACTCAAACGCCGACAAAAAGCCTGCGCATTTTCCTTTATTTTGAGTACATGCGGATCATCTTCCGCAACATCCATCACGCCCGTAAAATAATTCACTTTAAGACGCTCCGCCGCCGGGAACGGCTTCCCGATAGAATCCGCTATCGACTGCGTCAAAAAGTTTCCGCCGACGGCACAGTTCTGAATGCTGAAACCTTCTTCCGTAACGAAGGTAAGATTCGTCGTCCGCGCGCCGACATTGACAATGAGCACGTTTTCCGCCGAATCCACATTCAGAAAACGATACGCCTGATAATCAAGATTCGTAGACGGCTGGATCACTTCCGGAGTGATGCCGGCCCGCATCATTTGCTCCGCAAAACGATTAGCGTTCTCACGCTTTACGGCAAACAAAACGACCTCTGCCTCAACACCGTCCGTCGAAATAATCTGACTGTCCCAAACCAACTCGGACGGCGGGAACGGAAACTTTTCCTGCGCTTCAAACTCAATAATCTGACGCTGACGCGAAGCTTCCACCTGCGGAACTTTAACGTTTTTCGTCAGAATCAAATGTCCGGGCGCAATCACGGTTGCCGCACCCTTGATTTTGAGCGATTTGAAAATATTGCTGAGCGCTCCGGAAGCCGCGCTCGCCCACGCCTCTTCTTCCGTATAATCGTAAACAAGCTCTTCGACTACGAGTTTCTCAAGAAGAAGGCTACCGGCCTTTTCCGAAAAAACCGACACGGAGACGTGGGTCGTCCCGCAATTCACCGTAATTTTTTTTGCATTACTGCCCATCGGCTGTTCAATGTTTAAATGTTAAAAAAAAGAAAATCCCGCAACGAGAAAGGATTCCCGCGCGGGAACGTCCGTTTATTGTTGAATTTCTTCGCGAAGAATCGTCGGAGTATCCTTCGGCCAAACCTGATACGGCAGATAAATCTGCGGCATCAGCAGTCCTTTTGTTTCCGAAGCAGCAGAATCCGCTTCCGAACTGAATTTTTCAAAATTGGTTTTCGTCATATTCCGCGCCCACGAAGCCATTCCGCCGATTGACGCAGGGAACATCAGCTTTCCGTCCGGCTTATAAAGCGGAACGTCTTCTCCGTCATACGTAAAGGATACCCAGTAAGCCATCGGCTTTGCAGAACCGCTCCAATAGCGCGCCGCTTCGCCGCCGCCGCGCACCTCACGATCAACAATTTCACCGGGAACGAAGAAACGAAGATAACGGGAAGAACCTCCGATTTTCAACGGAGCGAGGGAAACCTCCGCACGATAATAGGAATATTTCGCGTTGCTCCCGGCTTCTTCGGAAGCCGCATCAAGCGCAGCCTCACGGGCTTCCGCGCTTCCGGATACACGCCCGCCAGTAACCGCGCCGAGAGACTTCGGGTAAACCAAGGTAAGCGTCATCTTTACATTGTTAAGATACGCGTCCTGCACATACGTCGGCGCATACGGTTTTACGCGGAAACGCACCTCCGACATCGCCCATTTTAAAGCCTGATCGTAATACGGCATTTTTTCCGTTTTGAAATCGACTTTTTCGACTTCAATCAGCGGCGGTTTTTTCGCATCTTGAGCAAACGCGGCGGGAACGCACGCAACAACGACGGCAAGTGCTGCCAACAAGTATTTCTTCAGAGGAATATTCATGGGGAGAATTGGGGGTTATTGCCGGGAATTAGAGCCTTCCGGCTTACTTTTTTCAATCTTTTTCTGCAACAAACGGAATTTTGATGCCTTCATTTTCGTAAAAACACTGATAATTGACGGTTATCACGTTCCCGCACACTAAAAATCTTGTTTTCCCGCCTTAAAAGGCATGCAATGTTCATATTCTTTTTCCTTAAAAAATGTTTACATTCCTTACCGCTCTTCTTTGCTTGATTTTGGGCTACGCTTTTTACGGGAAATTCATCGCCAAGCTGTTCGGCATCGACCCCAAACGCGAAACACCTGTACAACGGCTTGCCGACGGCGTGGATTACATCGAAATCAAGCCGTGGCGCACGTTCATGATTCAGCTTCTGAACATCGCCGGGCTCGGACCTATTTTCGGCGCCGTTCTTGGGGCGGCGTACGGTCCCGTCGCCTACATCTGGATTGTCCTCGGCTGCATTTTCATGGGCGCCGCTCACGACTTTTTCTCCGGTGCAATTTCAATGCGCATGGACGGCTGTAGCCAACCGGACATCGTCGGCAACCTTCTCGGCAAAGGCATGCAACGCTTTCTTGTCCTTTTTTCCGGCATCATGCTTCTCGCTGTGGGAATTGCCTTCGTCAACGGTCCCGCAGGGCTTCTCGCCTCCCAATCCGCATCGTTGCTCAAAGACGTTCCCGCAGGCAGTTTCATTTCGGCAAGCGGCATTTCGGTTTCCGGCATCTTTTCTCTCGAATGGATTCCGATATGGACAAGCCTTATCATTGTTTACTACGTCCTCGCAGTTCTTTTGCCTATCAACAAAATCATCGGTAGCATTTACCCGATTTTCAGTATCGCGCTGATTTTTATGGCAGTCGGAGTTGCCGGATCCATGCTTTGGCTGGACTTTACGGGAACGCTCTCCATGCCGGAGCTGACTCTTTCCTCTTTGAAGAACTTTCACACCGATCCCGATCTCAACCCGCTCTTTCCGACGCTCTTCATCGTCATTTCCTGCGGTGCCATTTCCGGATTCCATGCCACGCAATCTCCGATGATGGCGCGCTGTCTCAAAAGCGAAAAATACGCTCGCCCCGTTTTCTACGGAGCCATGATTGCAGAAGGCGTCATCGCTCTCATTTGGGCAAGCGCCGCCATCGCCTATTGCGGCGGAGCAGAAGGGCTCAACGCCTCGGAAAAAACTCCGGCGGTTCTCGTAAACGAAATTTGCACGGCATGGCTCGGCACGGCGGGCGCGGTCGCCGCCATTCTCGGTGTTATCGTCTGCCCGATTACGTCCGGCGACACCGCGCTGAGAAGCGTGCGACTCATTGCTGCAGACGCTCTCAAAATCTCACAAAAGCCCATGCGCAACCGAATCTGGATCTCACTCCCGATTTTTGCCGTTGCGCTCTTTCTAAGCCAAATCCGATTCGAGGTCATCTGGCGTTACGTCGGACTGGCGAATCAAATTCTTGCTGCAATTACCCTTTGGGCAAGTGCCGTGTGGCTTGTTCGGGAACGTAAACCGCATTGGTATTTGAGCATTCCGGCTGCCTTCCTTACAAGCGTTTGCATCACCTATTTCCTAAATGCTCCGCACAACCTCGGCGGACTCGCCCTGCCCTACACCCCGTCGTGGATCGCGGGAACGCTTTCCGCCGCCGCATTGCTCGGAATTTTCGTCAAAAAATCCCGCAAATAAAAAAACTTTATTTTTTACTTGCATCCGCACAAAAAAACCGATTTATTCGTTCTCACATTTTTCCATTGCTCAGGTGGTGAAATTGGTAGACACGTATGCTTGAGGTGCATATGCCGAGAGGCTTAGGGGTTCGAGTCCCCTCTTGAGCACCATTTTTAAAAGCCCGCGAACGCTGATAAATAAAGGTTTCGCGGGCTTTCTTGTTTTTTTACGCCACGTTCGGCGCACGACGAAAAGACTTGTCGGCAACAGCATCACCGGAGCACTTAAAATGTGCCTTGCGCGTGAAAAGAATTTTTCCCGGAATCGCAATCCGAGCCCTCCACAAAAAATGCGTTCCCGTCGATTTTTCCGCGCACCGCCAGCTTTTCGCCGAAAACCATTTCGCGGTTGAAATTGATTTGCAACTGCTTAAACCGCATCGGCGCGCCCAGCTTCTGAGCGACCCAATCCATCGCGTATTCGGCGTAGTAGGAATTATTCAGATGTTTATTTAAATCAATATGCGAAGCCCGAATTTTGTGCACGACTTCACCGCCGAGCCCTTCTCCGGAAAGCTTTCCGAGATTCGGAAAAAAGTCTTCGCGATCGGCGTTCAGCGTCGCGTCAATTCCGAGTGCCGCCGCCGGCGGGCGCGGGCGCAGAGACGGCAATTCAAGGCTAAGCCAAAAGCTTGATGCCACACCGAAACGCGTTCCCGTCTTCGCCGAAGACAAAATAAACTGCCGCTTTGCGAAGAGCCGCTCAAATCCGTTCGGATAAGTTTCGACACGCACAACATCGTCATACGTCGGCTCGGAATCCAATTTTAATTTTATACGCGAAAGCACCCAAATCATTCGGCGTTCCCGCACGGCGCTGAGCCCGAAGCCCATTTTTTCTGCATGAACCGCCGCCGCATGCTGCAGGTAATCAAACCAAATTTGCTGGCGAAGAAATCCGTCCGGCCCACATTCGTTCATCCGCACGGGAAACTCGGAAATCAAAAAATTTTCACTACGCATTCGACAAAAAATCTTTCATTTCAACCACGCGATTTTGCTTGCGGGAAAGCTCTGCCGCAAACGCAAGCGCATGCGTTTCCAAAGAAACTTCTGCACCGGAAACAATCCCGCTTGTATTGCCGCTTCGCACGGCATCGACAAATTCATTCAGCAAATTAAAATCGCCGCCGCCATGACGATCGGCAACCGCCGGCGCGGGAACGCAAATTTCCCGCGTTTCTCCCGTCAAATACGAAAAAACGGAAAGTCGCTCGCCGTCGCCGTAAATTTCACCAAGCGATCCGAAAATCGTCACGCGACGATCGCCATACTTCGAACACCCGGCAAGCGTAAACGCCGCCGTCGCGCCGTTTTCAAATTCGACATTCACAACCTGCTGGTCGGCAACATCATTGTCACAGGCAAAAACACAACGCCCGTAAGGTCCGCTTCGCAAATGCTCAAGAACGCTTTCTTCCGTCGGCGTTCCCGTGACGGATTCCACATACGCGCCTGTATCACCGGAACGGATACGCTCCAAATAAAATCGCGGCGCGGAATACGGGCATTGCGCTTCAATTTCACAGTCAAGACAACGCTCCGCCGCGCCTGCCGGACGATTCTCCTTTTTGAAAAAAATCAACGATCCGAACGAAGAAACGCGCCTGGGAGCCGAACCGACGATATAGCGAATCCAGTCCAAATCATGCGTAGATTTTTGCAAAAGCACCGGCGAAGAATCCGCCTCCCGTCGCCAATTCCCGCGCACGAACGAATGCGCGAAACGCCAATGCCCCACCGGCTCCAAATGTTGCACGGAAAGAATTTTCCCTATCGTTCCCGCGTCGATTACGGATTTTAGCGCGCGCGTAAACTCCGTATACCGCAAAACATGGCAAACGGAAAAAATGGTTTTGTTTGCAGAAACAGTCGCCGCCAATACTCGACAACTTGCCAAGTCAGGAGCCAAGGGTTTTTCCAAGAGGACATGATATTTTTTTTCGGAAAACGCAAGCGCTGGCTCAAAGTGCATTCTGTCCTGCGTCGCAATAATGACCGCATCCGCAAACTTTTCCCGCGAAGCAAGTTCCCGCCAGTCGGGAACAACATTTTCGGCGGGAACGCCGTGCATTTCCGCAATACGTTCCCGAAAAAATTCACGCGGCTCTGCGACAGCGACCACTTCGGCTTTTTCGGAAATTTCCCGCAAAAGCCGAGCATAAATCGTGCCGCGCCCGCCGCCTCCGACAATAATGACCGAAACCCTTTTCACGACTCCGTAAAATTAGAAATTAGGAATCAGAAATGAGAAAGAGCACTTCCCGATTTCTAATTCCTAATTTTTAATTTCTAATTTCCCGCTTAGCGCGTGAACTTGCAAACGCCGTCAACGAAGGTTTTCGTGACGAGGTAATCGTCGCCGAGCAGGACGAAGTCCGCCGCGTAGCCCGGAGCGATTTTTCCGACATCGTAAAGCCCGAGCGATTGCGCCTGATTCCATGCCGTCGCCTTGACGATTTCGCTGAGCGGCAAGCCCGTGATTTCGCGAATATTGCGAATACCGAGCGAGTAATTGAGCGTCGATCCCGCGAGATTTCCGGACATAAGACGCGCTTCGCCGTTTTTGACCATAATCGGCAAACCGCCGAGTTGCGAAGGTCCGTCCGGCAAACCGGAGCAAGCGAGCGAGTCCGTGATCATCATGATGCGTTCCGGCGTCATAACTTTGAACGCGGTTGCAAGCATGTCCGGGCAAAGGTGAACTTTGTCGCAAATCATTTCCGCCTTGATGGTGGAATCGAGGAAGCCGGAACCTACCAAGCCGATTTCGCGGTGGTGGAGCGGCGACATCTGATTGCAGAAGTGCGTAAGGTGCGCCAATCCGGCAGCCTTTGCCGCCTTAAACTGCGCGTAAGTCGCGGCACTGTGCCCGGCGGAGCAACGCACGCCGAGAGCGGTAGCCTTCGCGATAAAATCGAGCGCGCCGTCGAGTT
Source organism: Opitutales bacterium (assembly GCA_017531845.1). GTDB lineage: Bacteria > Verrucomicrobiota > Verrucomicrobiia > Opitutales > UBA953 > Spyradosoma. Next base: position 70,124 of record JAFXKI010000011.1, read on the forward strand.
CCGGAGCCATCGTGATGACGAGAACGGGAGCGATTTTGTTCAGTTTTTCGACGATTTCGTAGTCCGGATTCTTCAAAAAGTCCGGATTCTGAGCGCCGCACATTTTCGGGTTCACGAACGGACCTTCGAGGTGCACGCCGGGAACTTTGACCGAACGCGGAGCCTTGCGGTATTCCGCAACGGCGTTCATGACTTTTTCAAGCGTATCGTAGCCAAGCGTGAGCGTTGTCGGAAGCCAGCTCGTTACACCTTCCTTTACCTTGCAATCCACGATTTTGTGGAGTGCTTCGACCGTGCCGTCGCAAGTATCCGCGCCGCCGGCGCCGTGCGAGTGAATATCGATAAAGCCCGGCATGAGCATTTGCCCGCCGGCATCGATCACTTCGTCCGCAGCGGGAACGGGAACGCCCGCGCCGAGAACCTGCGTGAATTTTCCGTCTTCGACGAGAACGGAACCGCCGGCGATATCGACGCCCGGCGAGATGATGTGTGCATTTTTGATTAGTGTTTTCATAAAGTGTATTTCTTAAAAAAGAGGAAGATATACTGTTGTTAGCTACCCGTCATTTTGAAACGATTTCACAAAAGAGTAAACGGCAAAAAAAAACTCCCGCAGGTTTTCTGCGGGAGTTTTTTGCCGTTGGCGGACAGTATCTATTAGCGACGGCGGCGAGCGAACTTGCTCTGGAACTTGTCAACACGACCGGCGGTGTCAACAAAGCGTTTTTCGCCCGTGTATGCCGGGTGGGAATCCGCAGTAACGTCACGCGGAATCACGCAATATTCAATACCGTCGATGACTTCCTTTTCCTTGGAGGAAAGCGTGGACGTCGTGAGGAACTTACGTCCCGTGGAAACGTCGCGGAAGCAAACAAAATTAACGGAAGGATGGAGATCTTTCTTCATAATATTTATCCTTTTCGCGAAAAGGTGAAATAACGCGCAAAATTAACCCTGACGCGCTTTGTAGCGCGGGTGCGTTTTATTGATGACATAGACGCGACCACGACGACGAACGACTTGGCAGTTCGGATGGCGGCTCTTGAGCGACTTGAGTGAAGATGAAACTTTCATGATACTGTCCCTTAAAAATTGAATGAGTGATTCATAAAACTCTTTTCGCAAAACGCTGTCAACGGCAATTTTTCACTTTCTCTCAAAATTTTCATCAAAAGAAAGTTTTATTTTCCCAAGCATCGAGCCGCCAATTCGCGCATCACCGCTTCATCTTCGCCCGGACGCGAGATCAGCTCCTCAAAGGCGCGCACGAAATCAAGCTGCCAGTCTATCAGCCTCTTCAGCGTTACTGATTTGTTTTTCAAAGTCGTTCCCGCGACTTTTTCTCCGACATACCACGCATTTTGTGAAAAAAGGTTGAGCGAAGATTTTTCGTCGTTCCCGCCGAACAATCCGCCGTAGCGCGTTCCCGCCGCTTCGATTGCGCTTTTGGAAATCGTTCCCCGAAAGTTCAAATTGGCGTCTCCGGAATCGACGAGCGCGCGCAACTGAATCAACAAACGGTTCCGATTTTGCAAAGCGGAAAGCAACGGACGTGCGGACGTATTGTTGAAGAAAAAACGCCGCAACGCCGCCAGCGTTCCCGCCAAATCTCCGTTGAAGAAAAATTCCACCGGCTCAAAAAAATCTCCGGAACCGAAAACGGGAACGAGTTTCATCACCGTTTCCGCGTCAATTGCCCCGCCGCGCCCCACGTAGCAAGCCAATTTTTCCAATTCGGAAAATGTCATCCGCATGTGTCCGTTGACCTTTCCGACAAGGAGCCGTGCCGCGTCTTCGTCAATCGTCGCGCCCAGATCCCGCGCCGCTTTTTCCAGCGTAAAAATCAATTCTTCCGAATCGTTCATGGAGGCGACGGAAACGAGCTCTCCGATTTTCAAAAGTTTTTTGCAAGGCGTGCGTCGCTTGTCCGGGCGGACCACGGAAATCACCACGCACAGCGACGCGGGATCGCTCGCCGCAAATTCCTCTGCAATTTTATCGACGGAATCTTCGAGAATATCCTTTTTCGGTGCCGCCCGCCCCTTGCCTTTTTTGGCGGGAACGTCGCCGGAATCTGCCGATTTTACGCGAATCACACCGTCTGCCAACCAGTTCAGATTTCTCAACCAAACGTATTTTTTTCCGCCGAAGAGCGAAACCGTGCGCGTTGCCGACAAAAAGGCAGACATCACGCTTTCGACTTCCGCCACTTTCGTCGCCGTGCCGTCGATGATTTCTCGCGACATCTCATCCTCCACATTCGCGCTCAGAGATTCAAAGCGGGAACGCGCCTCGCGATCGACGAGAAAATCGTCATCACCCACAACCAGGATAAAATGTGCAGAACCAGACATTGAGTAAAATTAAAACAAAAAATCTCCGCGATTAAAATTTCGGGAACGTGCGCTTAAGGTTTTCCGCCACATCCGACGTAATTTCAACACCGCCGAGCGCAAGCGCACGAATCGCCGCGCCGAACACCGGCGGGAACGCGGGAACGACAATTTCAATCCCCGGAACGGCGGCTTTCGCTTTTGCCCGAAAAATCCCGCCGCAGGGTTCGTTCAAAATAACGCCGCCGGTAATCCCGAGGCGCGCCGAGCTCGCAGGAATCCCAAGCTTTTCAATCACCGTCGTTACCATTTTCACCAAATCGTCCATCGCCGATTCAAGAATTTGTTTTGCGACAAGATCTCCTGCAAGGTAAGCATCGCCGACAAAATGCGCGAGTGCCGCAATTTCGTCTTTCGACATCGGCTTTCCCGGATTTTTCAAGGAATCCTGATGCAGGCGCTGAGAAATTTGCCCGGTTTCAACAATTTGCAATTCTTTGAACAAAAGGTCTTTCAAAACCGTCGGTGCACCGCGACCGTCCGCTGCACGCACCGCCGCCGTCAAAGCACGCCGCGAGAGGTCAAATGCGCTCGCTTCGTCGGAAACATGAAAATCATAACCGCCGGTTTCCCATTCCCGCCCGTCACGCGTGCGCCCGTAGCACTTGGAGCCCGTTCCCGCGATGAGCACAACGCCGCTCTCCATGCCGAACGTTGCCGCGCACAACGAACGCGTATCGTTTTCTACCGAAAATTTATCGAGGCGAACCTCCCGGAAGTCCGCAATTTTTTCGCGAAGATACCGTGCCGCCGCGCTGTCGTTTACGCCGGAAATCCCGAAAAATCCGGCGGCGAAAACAGCGCGCCCCTCCTTCGGAGATCCGGCGGCTTCAAACAACGCCCGGCGCAGGTTCGCGAGTGCCGTTTCCGCGCCGACGCTGTTCGGATTGGACGCGCCGACGAGTGCGCTTCCGCAAAAAACGCCTTCGCGCGAAACCGCCAGCGCACGGGTTTTCGTGCCGCCGCCGTCAATCCCGACAAACAGTGATTTATCCCCGCCCATTTTTCTCAAAAAAAATTAATTTGTTGCCGGCTCCGGAGGAAGAGCACCCGGAAACGCCATGTTCATTTCCTCGCGTAAATGCGTTCCCGGAATTGTAACCAAATCCCCGACGCTTGCCGTTCCCGCGACCAGCTCAAACCCGAGCGTTTCCCCGTCGAGAACGTCCAAACGAACAATTCCGGACAACTTCAGCTCCTTCGTGCGCAACGCAAAAAATTCGCCTTTTCGCACGGGAACGCGTATTCCGCCGAGGCGATACGCGACCGCCATTCGATTATCGGAAAAAACGATTTCGGCAACCTCATGCGATTCCGCAACGGTAACGGCCGGCAATTTTTCGGTAGCGGCACTCGCTACAGAATCCTCTTTTTTTTCGGCAGCAGCTTTCTCTTCCCAACGCTCCGCCGCCGGCTTTTTCTTTTCGGGAGGAGCCCAAGGATTTTTCCCGCCGGAGGTCATTCCCGCGCAACCGGACAAAACCCAGGCGCAAGCGCAAATCATTAAAATACGGATACCAATGCTGTTCATGAGAATATTTTCAACGAACAAAACTACGCGATTCCGCCCGCTATCGAAATAAAAAAAATCCGAAGAAAAAGATTTCCGGCTCAAAATTCTGTTTATTGAGCCCGCCTGAAGCCTTAATCTTGCGCAGCATGAAAGACTTTCTGTCAACGACATTTCTTTTATTCATCGTCTTGGACCCGCTGGCGCTGTCAATAATGATGCCCTCGCTTCTGCGTATGGTTCCGCCGGAACGGCGTTCCCGCGTAATCGTCAGAGAAATGCTTTTCGGGCTCGGGTTGCTTCTCATATTTCTTTTCGCAGGCGAGCAGATTTTGCGGTTTTTCGGACTGGAGCCGTCTACTTTAAGCATAAGCGGCGGCATTGTTCTGTTTCTTATCGCGCTCGGCATGATTTTCCCGGGAATCGCGGCGATGACCAATGCGATGCCGGATGTCGCGGCACGCGAAACCGAACCGTTTATCGTTCCGATTGCGATCCCGCTTTTTGCCGGTCCCAGCTCACTCGCTATTGTGATGCTTAACGGATCCAAATTTTTGCATACGCCGAATTTTTTCATTTTCACGGCAAGCCTGATTACGGCATGGGCGGCGAGCCTTGCCATTTTGCTTTTGGCTCCGAAAATCGTAAAAAAACTCGGACGACGGGGGAGCATCGCACTCGAGCGTTTCGTCGGCGTTCTGTTGATTCTCATCGCCGTGCAAATGATTCTCAGCGGGATTTCCGATTACGCACGGGAACAAGATTTTATCGGTGAAACGGTTCAAACCGAAGACGCCCGCCAACCGGAGCAGACTCTTTAAACCCAACAATACAAATTTTCCAAAATGAAAAAAACCGTCGTTATCGCCACCGGAAACGCCCACAAAGTCGAAGAATTTAACCGCCTCGCCCAAGTCTTTTCTCTCCCCGGAATCCGCTTCGTTTCGGCAAAAGAAGTCCGAGCCGAAGGAATGCCGCCTGTCGTGGAAGATTCCGGAAGCTTCCTCGGAAACGCCCGCCTGAAAGCACATGCGCTGAAACAATGCGTTCCCGCGGATTGCTTCGTGCTTGCGGACGATAGCGGGCTTTGCGTCGATGCGCTCCACGGTGCTCCGGGAGTAGAAACCGCCTACTACGCCGGTCCCGAAGCCTCCGCCGAAGAAAACCGCGCCAAGCTTCTCGCCGCGCTCTCCGGCGTACCCGAAAACGCCCGCGGCGCACATTTCGTTTGCCTGTTGCTTCTGATTTCGCCCGACGGCACGGAAACCGTTTTCGAAGGAACATGCAAAGGTGCCATCGCCACTGCAGAATCCGGGAACGGCGGGTTCGGCTACGATCCCGTTTTCATTCCCTCCGGTTTTTCAAAAACATTTGCCGAAATCGACGGCTTCACGAAAGACCGCCTCAGCCACCGCGGAAAAGCCTTTTCCGCTCTCGCAAAATTTTTCGTGTAAACTGAGCATTGCGTTCCCGCAAGAAGTTCCATTTACTTGCCGAATCGATTTAAATGCCCGGGTGGTGAAATTGGCAGACACGAAGGATTTAGGTTCCTTTGCCGGAAGGCGTGCAGGTTCAAGTCCTGTCCCGGGTACCAAACAGAACAATTTCCGAAAAAAACGAGAAATTTCCTCTACGATGAAAAAAGCGATTCTCCTCGGGGTTAACATCGACCACTCCACCACTCTGCGCCAAGCGCGCTACCGCAATTATTCCCGCACCTGCGGACAAATGGTCGAACCGGATCCCGTCGCCGTAGCTCTCGCTGCTGAACAAGCCGGTGCAGACGGCATCACCGTTCACCTGCGCGAAGACCGCCGCCACATTCAGGATCGCGACGTTATTCGCTTGCGCGAAACCATCCAAACGCGCTTAAACCTCGAAATGGCGGCAACGCCGGAAATGGTCAATTTCGCGCTCGCCGTCAAGCCGGACTCCGTCTGCCTCGTTCCCGAACGCCGTGAAGAAGTTTCCACCGAAGGCGGGCTCGACGCCGCTTCCCGCATCGAAGAACTCCGCGACATCACGGCAAAATTCACCGCCGCCGGAATCATCACCAGCCTTTTTCTTGATCCGGACCAAAAGCAAATCGATGCCGCACAAGCCATCGCCGCCCCCGTTATCGAATTTCACACCGGATCCTACGCAAACGCGTATTACGACACAGTAGCGCGTTCCCGCGAATTTCGTCGTCTCTGCCGCGCCACGGAGGCCGCCGCCAACGTCGGTATCACTTCTAACGCCGGGCACGGCATTAACTACGTCAACATCGCGGAAGTTGTCGACATCCCGCACTTGCATGAACTCAACATCGGGCACTCCATTCTGTGCCGCGCCGTTCTTTTCGGAATCGGAGAGGCCGTTCGCGAAATGAAACGGCGAATCCGCGCCGGGCTCACCACTCCGCCGCGCCCGTAAATTATATGTCCGAGCCAGAATCTTCTCCCGCGCTGCCGCCTTTTCCCGCGTTCCCGTCGGGCGCAAATGTCGTCTCCGTCGGAATCGACATGGAATCCGTCTCCCGCGTCCGCAACGCGATAGAACGCCACGGGGAAAATTTTTTGGAAAAAGTTTTCACCCCGGAAGAAATTGAACTTTGCGAAAGCCGCGGGAACGCCCGATGGGCTTCTTTCGCCGCACGCTGGGCTGCAAAAGAAGCGTTATCCAAAGCTCTCGGCACCGGAATCGGAGCGAAGTTTGCAATGACGGATGCCGGCGTCGTCAACAACGCTCTCGGCGCTCCCGAGTTTAACTTTTCCGCCCGCGCGCAAGCTGCCCTGCGGGAACGTGGAGCCTCCCGAGCGTTGCTTTCGCTCACGCACACCCGAGAGTTCGCCGCTGCCATCGTCGTTTTTATAAAATAAACAAAAAAAATTCTCTCACGGAGACACAAAGCCACAAAGCTTTTTCAAACGCATTGAGGCTTGGCGCGAAAAAAAAACGTTCCCGCGGGATAATCCCACGGGAACGCTATAACCATATTACTAAATCATCCCGTGATTAACGGGAAAGTCTTGACTCCTCCACCACGCTTTCGGCGCGGTCCCCCTCCCCTTATCAAGGGGAGGAGCTTCTGATTTCCTTTTTTTAGATTTTTAAAAAAGCTCTCCCTCTTATATAAGAGGGAGGGGACCGCAAGCGTAGCGCAGCGGTGAGGGCGTTTTTTAGCGACGGCGGCGACGCGAAGCCACGAGCGCGAGCGCGCCAACTCCTGCCAACAAACCGAATGCCGACGGTTCGGGAACCGGAATAGTGGCAACGGTAAAAGCTGCGTCTCCGTTCATATTCCCGTTATACGAAGCGAGGGCTTCCGATCCATCGTCCCAAGTAAGCGTAGGCGTCATGGCTTGGCTGGCTCCCGTTACCGAAAGCGTGTAAGTCGTTCCGAGAACAATCGACGTTGTGAATGCGCGTTTATCATCCGCGCCGTTAGCAAAAGTAAAGCTTGTACCCTGACCGATTCCCGTCGCGTCGTCTACTGTATCGTTTGCTCTTCCGCGACCAACGGTCAAGGTATACTCGCCTTCCGTCGCTGTCTCTGTAAGAACGATGGCATTGTAGCCATAGGTATCGTTAATTGCACTTCCACGATAATACGCGAGAACCACCTCATCATTCAAGAAAGTCATATCGTTCAAAGTAAACGTGAACGTATAGTCTCCTGACCAGCAGTTTCCGGCCTTAACCGGTGCAGTTTCAAAATCGGCAATGATATTCCATGCATTTGCCGATGCGGTTCCAGCGGCGAGGAGAGCCGCAATAGTGATATATTTTTTCATAGTAGTATTTGTTGAATGTTAAATAGTATTTGAAGTAAAAACCGAATCACGACAGGCGTTGCCGCCGAAATGACTCAATTTCTGTTCGGATTCTCGCAAAAAAAAAAGTTCCCGTCAAGCTTTTTTTTGAAAAAAAAAAAAAAATAAAAAAAGCTCCTCCTCTTGCCAAGAGGAGGGGAACCGCGCCGCAGGCGTGGTGGAGGAGTCCGCTTCGCGCGGGAACGCCTGTTTATTGATTTCGCGTCTTTGCGCGAGGTTTCCCGACATCTATCTTCTCCAAGCTTTTTCGTGGAAAGTTACGCGCAGGCGGCGTATCATTTCTTTTTTTCTTTAATTTTTTCCAGCGATGAAAGTCATTCACGACTCCAAAGAACTTCAACAAACGGCTCTTGCGCTCCGCGCGCAGGGAAAAACTATCGCCCTCGTTCCGACCATGGGCAATCTTCATGCCGGACACGCTTCGCTTATGGACGAAGCCCGTCCGCGTGCCGACGTGCTCATCGTTTCCGTTTTCGTTAATCCCACCCAATTCGGACCAAACGAAGACTACGAAAAATACCCGCGTACGCTTGATGCGGACTGCGAAGTGTGCCGCGCCCACGGAGCGGACATCCTTTTTGCGCCGACGCCGGAAACGATGTATGCGCCGACATTTTCCACCTACATCACGGAATCGGCTTGCTCACAAGGGCTTTGCGGGCGTTCCCGCCCGACGCATTTTCGCGGCGTTTGCACCGTTGTCGACATCCTTTTCAATCTCGCACAACCGAATGTCGCCGTTTTCGGGCAAAAAGATGCGCAACAGGTCGCCGTGCTCAAACGCATGGTGCAGGACTTGCACATTCCCGTGGAAATGGTGGTTGCGCCCATCGTTCGCGAGGAAGACGGGCTCGCGCTCAGTTCCCGCAACCAATATCTGACGCCAAAAGAACGCGCCGCCGCTCCGAAAATTCAAGCCGCTTTGCAAACGCTGAAAAACAGTATCGCCACGGGAACGGATGCTACGGAAAAGCTCGCGGAAATATTTGTAAACGAACTTTCCGCCGATGCGGTTTTTGAGCCGGAATACATCGAAATTGTGGACAACACTACGATGGCTCCGCTCAAAAAAATTGAGCCCGGTAACACGCTCATCGCCGTCGCCGTTCGCATGACTGAATCGCGCACGCGCCTCATCGACAACATCCTCGTTTAAAAACCGCACGCCGGTTTGCGTTCCCGCCGATGCCCGAAGACACACATTCGCCTGCCTCGCTCGATTTGACGCGCCCCGGCATCATTGAAGCTTCCGCGGGAACGGGGAAAACATTCACCATCGCAGAAATTTATCTTTCGCTTCTACGCGGAGAAAAAACTTTTTCGCCCGGAACCCGAAAACAAACGTTTTCTCCGGACGAAACATTTTCCGCTCCGCGTGTTCGGGAAATTTTAGTCGTTACTTTTACGGATGCCGCCACGGCGGAGCTACGTTCCCGCCTTCGGAAAAACGTTCGTGAAGCCATTGCGGAAAATCCCGAAAACGAAAAAGTGCGGGCAGCGTTGCAACTCGCCGATGCAGAATTCGACGAAGCCTCCGTATTTACCATTCACGGATTTTGCCTGCGTGTTTTAAAAGATTTCGGCATCTCCTCACGCACGGAAGAAATTCGCGCATCGGTGTCCGATGAGCTCCTGCGCTTTGCTACGCGTTGGCGCGCGCGAAAAATAACCGCCGGAGAAAACATTTTCTTTTCTGTTGAACCGGAAGAAATCTGTTCGGTGCTTCATCCGTTCCTTCAAAATCCGGAACTCGTTCCCGTTGAGCCCGACCCTGCCGACGAGCGAGCCTGCGCCCTTTACGCCGTCGCCACGCAAGCGCGTGAAGAATGGTCTCTGCGGCGGGAACGCGCGAAAGATATTTCCTACGGAGAAATTCTCATCACCCTTCGAGACGCCTTGCGTGCCGACCCGAAACTCGCCGCACGCATCTCGGCGCGCTATCGCGTCGCCGTTGTCGACGAATTTCAGGATACGGATCCGGTGCAATGGGAGATTTTCCGCCGGCTTTTTCTTTCCCGCAACAAGCCGATTTTCTGCGTCGGAGACCCGAAGCAGGCAATCTACGAATTCCGTGGCGGAGACATTCGCATTTACCGGAAAGCCAAACGGGAAATCCTCTCCGTCGGCGACGGAAACGCGCTCACCCTCGGCGAAAACTGGAGATCGGAACCCGGCGTCATCGACGCGTTTAACGAGATCTTTTCCTTCGACTCTCAAATTCCCGAAACAGTTGATTTGGGAACCGCAAAAAAATCTTTTTGCGTTCCCGCCGAAATTTCAGGGCTACTCGATTATTCGCCCGTCGCCTTCCCTCAAAAAAAACTCAGAGAGGGATGTGATGTTTTTTTGGATACAAAAGAAAAAACCGTTGCGGCGTATATAAAAATTGAAGACAACGAAAGCAGCAAAGAACGGGGAAAAGAAAATGTCCGCAAACACATCACCGCAGACATTGAAGACCTCGTAATCCGCCGGGGCGTTCCCGCCTCCGACATCGCGATTTTAGTATCCGACAACGATGAGGCGAACCTCTACCGCGCCGAGCTCGGCAAAAAAAAGATTCCCGCCGCCACCACGGCGCGCGGGAACGTGCTCTGCGAACCGATTGCCCGCTCGCTTGCAGACATTTTACACGCAATGCTGGAGCCGCAAAACACAGCCCGCTTCCGCAGAGCGATAATCTCACCGTTTTTTGAAGGAATTGACCCAAGCTCCATTTCCGGAAACGAAGCATCAGAATTTGCCGACACCGCCAGACAGGCTTTTGCAGACGCTCACGCGCGCTGGGAAAAGAGCGGAATTCTTTCCGCTTTTCGAAAATTATCGGAAACGCTTCAGTTTTCCTCAGCTTTAACCAAGCAAAAATCGGCAACGGCTCAAATAACCCACCTCCTGCACTTAACGGAAATTCTGCACAGCCACGAACAAAAATCTTTGCTCTCGCCGCGAGCTCTAACGCGCACCTTTGACGCACTCATCGCATCGGCAAAACGCACGGACGACGCAGAAGAGCTCCGCCTTCGTGCCGATTCCGACGCCAACGCCGTGAGCATTCTCACGATTCATAAAAGCAAGGGTTTGGAATTTGACACGGTTTTTGTGCCGTCTCTTTGGGCTAAACCGCTTTATACCAAACGCGGCGAAAAAGACTTTGTCAAAAGCACCGGAAAAGACGGAAATGCCGTTTTACTTTTTGACTCTTCAAAAGATAAATCACGCGAATTTATTACCGCCGCGCTTGAAGCCGCAGGAGCAAACGCCGCGTGTCTTTTTTACGTCGCACTGACACGGGCGCGTTCCCGGCTCGTCCTCTACCATGTTCCGCAACGCCGTTCCCGCGAAATTTGGAACTCTTACCAAAACCAAATTTTAAGCGTTGCCCTCCCGAAGCTTTCCGACGCGGGAACGCACTCTGCCTGGCAAATTCTCCCGGCAGAAACGCCGCTCCCGTATGCCGCATTCCCCGAAAAAACAAACGCCCGAACACGCTCTGCTCAGAAGAGGATCACGGGGAAAATTTTATCCCCGGAAGAAGCCGAAGCCCGCTTCGCACGAGCCGAAGAAATTCGGAAAAAACTTTCCCGGGAAACCGAAAGCGTTTTCAGTTTTTCAAAAATTATTCACGCTTCCGAAAACGAACCCGCCGGATTTCTCCGCGACGACGAAGGCTCCCCGACAGCGGGTAACGTTCCCGAACCCGCCGTTCCCGCGCCCTCTTCCGCCGAAAAAACTTTTCCGAAAAAACATTTTTTCGATCTTCCCGCCGGGGCGGAATTCGGAACACTTGCACACCTCATTTTTGAAAAAACGGATTTCCGCTCGCGGGAAAATCTTCCCGAACTCGTAAATTCGGTATTGGACGCGCTTCCGAATCATCAAAATACCGCGCCGCGAGAACAGGAAATCCTTTTCGAAAAATTCTGCTCGATGACGGAAGAAAATCTTCAGCTCCCGCTGCTTCCCGGCAAGGATTTTCGCCTCGCCGCGCTCTCCGCAGAAGACGCCGCACACGAAATGGAATTCCATTTCCCGCTAAAGCAATCGCGTGATATTTATCCGGAACTTTTTCGCATTTTTAAAAACTGGGGCGGCATATACGCAGAAACGGCGGATTACCACTGGGCACCGACGAATCCCGCCAAGGAAAGCTCCCTGCACATTGCAGGCATGATGACGGGCATCATCGACCTCGTCTTCCGTGCCAACGGAAAATTTTTTATCCTCGACTGGAAAACCAATAGCATCGCGCCGCCGGACGTTCCCGCAGATTTCCGCTTGAGCGAATCGGACGTGCGCCGTGAAATCGTGCGCCACGGATACGCCTTGCAATGGAGCATTTACGCACTCGCTCTAAGAAAATTCCTTAAACAATCCCTCGGGAAAAATTACGTTCACGATCGGGACTTCGGCGGAATCGTCTACCTATTCGTGCGCTGGTGTATTCCTTTTTCGGATACAAAAAATCTCACGGAAGCAAAGCTCGATGAACTGGAGTATATACTCGAAGACCGTTAAACAGGGAATCGGCAAAAGCGTTTTCCCTGTTTAACGGTCTTCGTTTATCGTACGCAGATCAGAGAAGAATCGCCGTCGCTGCCATTGCAGCAAGAGCGCAAGCAATGGATTCGCCGCCGACTAAGCCGGAAGCAAGCGCGACCGAGTAGTTTTCTTCGCTTTTCGGGTGGAACTTATTCCATGCCCAAACCGCAATCGCCCCGATCGCGAACGATGCCGCATTGTTGAATGCCGCCGGGAGCGTAAGCACAATCCCCATCCCCATTGCAGACGGCATGTAGGCACGATATTTCGGGAAAAGTTTTTCGCAAATCGGAATCGCAATTCCGACGAGAGCGCCGATCGACATCGCCCAGTAAACCGTCGTCGGAAGTGAAATCAGCGGGTCATTTAAAAATTCGGCAACCGCCTTCCACATGCGCGCGGGCGGAGCCGGGTATTTTTCAAGGGCTTCAACGCTCGGAACGAGCAAACGCCACACGGGAACGGCAATCGTCGTGCCGATGCAAATCGCGAGCAACTGCGTCCAGAACTGGATGCGCGGTTTCAAGCCGAGAAGATTCCCGAGCTTCATGTCGGACATCAAGTCGCCCGACGCTCCGCCGGCAGCTGCCGTAACACCTCCGGTGATAAGGTTCGTACTGACGTTCCCGCGAGCGCCCGGCATAACGGAGTAAATGAGCTGGGAAATTTTCCCCATCGCGCCGATCGGATTCGTATCGGCTTCCCCGCAGGAACGAGCGCAAATCAAGCCGAATGCCCCCGCAAGGAAAATGGCGAGAACGCCGAGATACCACGCCGTGTTAAACGCAAAGTGAAGTGTAACAATCAAACCGATTGCAGACGGGATCACGCCGATAATAAACCATTTCATCGGCACTTCGACATCCGCCACGGGATCGTCTCCCGCATCGTTTTTCGGAGAACCTTTTTTCGGGAAAATCCCCGAAAACGCGCGCCCGATCGTGCGCCACTGGAACGCAAGCGCCGTGAAGCTCGACATCACCATAATCGCCGTTCCCATCCAGAGCGACCAGTAAACAACACGGAACCCGGTGAAATTCCCCTGCGCATCAACAGAGGCTTCGATATTGCGGAAAATATCCGTTCCCGCGTTCAAAATATCCTGAGAAATCAGCCACGGAGCCACCCACCAATCAAGCACGATTGCCGTGAAAAACATCGTGAGCGAAACACGCAAACCGCAGAGCATACCCGCGCCGATGAGAAGCACGGAAGCATCAAGCGAAACGCCGGGCAAATTCGCATCTTCCGGAACGACGGCTTTCACGCCCTTGTCGGAAACCACCGTCGAACCTTGAATCCCGCCCCAAAGCTTGAGCGGATTGAGAAAATCGGGAAGCCCGATAGCATCGGGAACAAACGCAAAGCGAGTGCAAAAATCGGCAAATTTTGTTTTCCCGATTTCGGTAAACGCGCTCGCCAGCGTCGGAAGCTGCTTGATAATGCCGAGCACGGCGGCAAGCCCGAGCGCACCGAGCAAAGTGCGCACCTTGTTTTTCGTAACCGCGTTCCCGCTCGTCGCATAAAGCGATTTCAGTGTTTCCGCAGAGGCGATGGCGCTCGGGAAGCGAAGGCGTTCCTGATTGATCAGCGCGCGCTTCATCGGGATGGCAATGCAGGTTCCGAGCAGAGCACTGAAAAACAACGTCGGCACCATCTTATACCAGGGTGCGGGAACGCCTTGCAAAAGCATGAGCGCGCCGAAGGCGGAAACCACCGTGTGCGTTGTCGTCATTCCCGTTACGGAAGCGACAGATGAGGTCGCCGCGTTTTCCAAAACGCCCATCGATTTGATGCGCCCGCCGGAAACGGAACGGATAAAATTGAATACGACGAAAGAAAGAATCACGGCAACGAGCGCTATCCCGAAGCCCCATCCGATTTTCAGCGACGTATACATACTCGACGCGCAGGCAAGAATTCCGATCAAACCGCCGAAAATCGCACCGCGCACCGTCAACTGCGGCTCTTTGTCCGCACGATAAATATGCTTGCGCCAATAAGCATCTCGCTGCTCCGGCGGAATTTTATCCAAAGCGAAGACGGAGGTATCCGCTTCCGGTTCGGAAACGACTGCCGTATCTGCCGTTGAGGTCGTATTCGATGTAGCCATAGTAAAAGAGATAGATTCTGCCGTTTTTTGAGCGAGCGTGCAAATTTTATTTTTCACCGAATATTTTCGCCGTTTTCATAATGTATACCGAGGTTCAGAGATAGCCGAGAAGAACGCATGTGCCGTTGATTTTAGAATCAATGCCAACGAACGAAACGTTCCCGCAGAAAATTTCTACGGGAACGCCAATCTATATATGAATTAATATATCGCTGAAATTATTTGCGGCGGCGACGCGAAGCCACAAGCGCCAACGCACCCAAGCCCGCAAGCATACCGAACGCCGACGGCTCGGGAACGGCGGTAACGTTCAAGCGAATCCACGGGAGATAGTCTGAGGAGCCTCCGGTATAACCGACACCCGAATTATTGTCATCGACCTTTTTACTCCAAAGGTAATACGCAGGATCTTCGCTCTTGGCGACAAATTTGAATGTGTAAGTTTTGTCTGTCTCAAGGATGAGTCCGTCAAAACTAAACGTTGAGGCGTATCCTCCGGCATTATTACTGTCATTCGCCTCCGAAGCCGCTTGTGCCGTGAGAGTCTCTTTTGACGTAGCGATTAACTCTTCTCCATCGAAAACCTCTATTTCTGTCGCGTTCGCCTCAGTGGAATCGTAGCGCCCGCCAGATGCGGTCAAATTGAGCTGAATCCCGTTCAGATAATAATCAAGAGAGGAATCAATTTCAAAATCCGCGGAACTATTGTCCGTGAATCCGCTCCAACCAAGAGAAAGCGTGAACGCATTTCCGGAATTTTTTATCCAAACATTGGTTCCGGAAGTGCCGGATTCCGTTCGTCCGATATAGTCAACGGATTCTGCGTTCGCAAAAGCAGTTCCTGCTACGGCAAGCGCCACAAGTGTAATGATTTTTTTCATAGTTGATGTTGTGTTAAGATTTAGAGAGCAGTTTACCTTCGTAAAAAAAAAAAGAGTCAAGCGTTATTTCAGCCCATTTTAGAGGGCATTTTATGCGAGCAAACCGCATTTCTGCTTTCGGATAAAAATCTCGCGTATTCCCGCTTCGTTGAAATCGGCTGCCGCGGAAAAACAGGGCGATTCCGAGAATACGGAAAAAGTCGCATCAACACGCGACGGAAAACGAGAGGAGAGCATGCGGGAACGCGGGAAACTAATCGGGCACGAAAAAGCCCGCGAACTTTTGATTCGCGGGCTTTTGAAAGTGGCGCCCCTTCAGGGATTCGAACCCTGGTCGCCTCAGTGAAAGCGAGGTGTCCTAGGCCGGGCTAGACGAAAGGGGCGTAGAATTGACTGTTTCAAAAGCATCTCAAAAAGCGACGTTCCCGTCAAGCAGTTTTTCAAATAAAATTAAATTATTTTGTTTTTTCTTTTAAATATGCGATTAAATCCTGAATGGAAACGAGCGGGAACGCATACTTTTTTGCATATTCGGCGACTTCCGGCAGGCGCGACATGGTGCCGTCGGGATTTGTCAGTTCACAAAGCACACCGCAGGGTTTAAGCCCGGCAAGGCGCATAAGATCGACGGTTGCCTCCGTGTGTCCGGGGCGCTCAAGCACGCCGCCTTGCTTTGCCACGAGCGGGAACATATGCCCCGGCGCGACAAGATTTTCGCGCGAAGCGTTATCGGCAACGACGGCGCGCACGGCTTCAAGACGATCTGCGGCGGAAACGCCGGTGGTTACATTTTCCTTCGCATCGATCGAAATCGTAAACGCCGTTCCGTAACGGCTGGTATTTTCCGGAACCATCATCGGAAGATTCAGCTCGCGAGCTTTCTCCGGCGTAATGCAGATGCAAATGATGCCGCTACAGTCGCGGATTTGCATGGCGATTTGCTCCGTCGTCAGCGTTTCCGAGGCAAAAATCAGGTCGCCTTCATTTTCGCGATCTTCGTCATCGACAACGAGCACGCCGCGCCCGGCGCGAATTGCCGCAACGGCGTTTTCGACACGGGAACGTGCGTCGGCTCCAAAATCTTCCAAAAAGTTTTTTTCCATAAAAAGAAATCGTTTTCGGATTTTAACGCAAAAGCACGGGAGCGTAAAATTGAAATTTGCCGAGGCGTGTGCTTCCGCAAATGTTTAAAAGCTGAGAAGCTTAATCAGCTTCGCCGAGAAGTTTTCCCTGTTTCGCATGCGAAACGACTAAACGTCTAAGCTCTTCCACTTTTGTTGTTCGCTCCGGAACAACAAATTTCAATTTGCCGAAAAAACCCGTATGCGGTAGAAATCGGGAAGTGCGTTTCCGCCAGGTTTTACAGCTATGAATACTTACTCCGCATTTGACATTATCGGCCCGGCAATGATCGGGCCGTCCAGCTCCCACACGGCGGGTGCCGTTCGGCTCGGTTTGCTCTCACGCGGCATTTGCGGAAGCGCCACCACGTTTTATCCGAATATTCTAATTGAGCTTCACGGCTCTTTCGCTGCAACGGGTGAAGGACACGCCACCGATCGCGGAATCGTCGCCGGACTACTCGGCTTATTGCCGGACGACGAGCGGCTCAAAGATTCACTAAAGCTTGCCCAGGCAAACGACATTAATATCGAGTTTCGAAAAGTTGATCTCGGTGTCAACGCGCACCCCAACACCGCACGCATCACCTACTTTTTCCCCAACGGACAGCAGCTTTCCGTTACCGGCGCAAGCATCGGCGGCGGGAACGTCCGCATTCAGGAAATTGACGGCTTCGAAACCGATCTCAACGGAGAACTCGATGCCGTTATTTTCTGGCACATGGATCGCCCCGGCTTTCTTGCCCGCGTAACCGGGCTTCTCGCCTGCATCGAAGTCAACATCGCCGCCATTCAAACCACGCGGCGCATGCGCAACAGCGAGGCCCTTACCATCATCAAAATCGATGCACCCCTGCCTGCCGACTGCATGAGCGTTTTGCGAAAAATTCCCTTCGTTCACCGCCTCCTTGCCGTCCCGAAACTCCCGTAGAAAAATCAGCACTCATCGTCGCTATTTTCTTCACATTTAATCCCTTTTTCCGATGCACGATTACACAACAGCCGCCGAACTTCTCTCCATTTGCGATCGCGAAAAAATTTCAATCGGAGAACTCTCTCTCCGCCGCGAAATTGAAATATCCGGACGTTCCCGCGACGAAATTTTCGCGAAAATGAAAACGCATTTTCAGACAATGCGCACCTCCATCCGCCGCGGTCTGGAAATCCGAACGCCCTCGCCCAGCGGACTTTCCGGCGGAGACGCCGCAAAAGTTCTTGAATATGCACAAAGCGGGAACGCACTTCTCGGGGAAGATCTGACACGCCTCGTCGCCTACAGTTGCGCTGTTCTGGAAACCAATGCTCAGTTCGGGCGCATTGTCGCCACCCCCACGGCCGGCTCCGCCGGAATTGTTCCCGCCTGCCTCGTTTTACTTGAAGAAACGCACCATCTTAGCGAAGACAAACTCACACAGGCTCTATTCACGTCAAGCGGAATCGGAGTCATCATCGCCGGCAACGCATTTCTCGCAGGTGCCCAAGGCGGCTGCCAAGCGGAAGTCGGAAGCGCGTCCTGCATCGCGGCGGCGGCAATTGTCGAGGCTCTCGGCGGCTCGCCGGAACGCGCCTGCGCGGCGGGAACGTTCGCGCTAATCAATACTCTCGGACTCGTTTGCGATCCGATAGGCGGCTATGTCGAAGTGCCCTGTGTTTCGCGTAACGGCATGTTTGCCGTCCACTCTTGGCTCGCCGCCACGCTCGCCCTTGCCGGAGCGAACCCGCGCGTCTCGCTCGACGATGCGATTTTTGCCATGCGCGATATCGGACGGCGCATGCCTCGCGAATTGCGTGAAACTTCTCTCGGCGGACTTGCCATCTGTCCGGGTGCCTGCACGCTTCAAAAAAGCTGCCGGCAAGGTTAACTCTCCTTCCGCGAAAGGCTCAACATATTGCACTAAAAAAACGGACAAAAGGCGGCACGTCTGTTTTTTACCGGAGAAGCGCGACCTTGACGCTTGCAACGCACAAACCGTGCCTCCGGAAAGGAATTCCCGCCGTAAAGCGTTCCCGGGGATCAGAATTTTTTCCTCAGATGCGCCGGAGGAATTTTCATGATGGCGCGATATTTGGTGATGGTGCGGCGAGCGATTTTGATGCCGCGAGCGGCGAGTTCCGCAACCAATTTTTGGTCGCTCAGGGGCTTTTTCGGCGATTCCGTATCAAGAATTTCGCGCAAAACTTCGCGAACGCCGGCATTAGCGAGTTCGTCTCCGCTTTCCGTTTCCAGCCCGGCATTGAAAAATTTTCTCAATTCGAAAACGCCGTGCGGCGTTTCCGCATATTTCCCGGAAACGGCACGGGAAACCGTAGTTTCGTGCACACTGATTTCATCTGCGACCGCCGCCATCGTCATCGGTTTCAGAAACGCGGGACCGCGCTCAAGGAATGCGCCCTGGGCGGCTACGATATATTCGCCTATTTGCTCTATCGTGCGTTGCCGTTGCTCAATTGCGTTTATCAAAAAACGCCCGGAACGCATTTTCTCCGTAAAATACGCACGGTCTTTTTCCGGAATTTTTCCCTGAGCGATTAAAGTTTTGTAGAAATTGGAAATGCGCAGGCGCGGCAAATAAGCATTTTCCATGCGCACGCACCAGCGTTTTTTCTCCGCATCGTAATAAAATGTCATATCCGGAAGGACTTCCCGATTTTCATCCGGAGAAAAATCATCGGCGGGAACGCGCTTCAGCTTGGCAATTTCAGCGATTGCCGTCCGCACTGCGTCTTTTGAAACGCCGAAGCGCCGGGCGATGGCGGGAAATTTTCTCGCCAAAAAAAGTTCATAATCTTCGTCGAGAATCCGGTAAGCCAAAGATTTTTCGCGACCGAATCGCTTCAGCTGAATCAGAAATGCTTCGCGCAAATCGCGTGCGCCCACGCCGGGCGGATCAAAAGTTTGAAATACACGCAAATTCCTCTCAATTTCGTCTGCGGGAACGCCGGCGGTTTCCGATAAGGTTTTTACGGACACATCGAGAAAGCCGCGCTCGTCGACATTTTGGGCAATAATTCTGAGTGTTTCCGGCGAAGCGTCACCGTCGTCGCACAGCGCGATTTGAGACTCTAAAAGTTGCGGCAACGATTCCCGCTCCACCAGCGAATCAAAGAGGCGTGTCCGGCGTTCTTCGTCCTCCCGCGTCCACGCCGAGCTTCCGACGGGAACGCTTTCCGATTCGAGCCATTTTTCGCCCTCTTCAAATTCGTCCGGCTCGCTTTCGGGCGTGATTTCGAGCGCATCGCTCCCCACATCTCCGTCCGGATGCTCTTCGTCATGGGAAGAACTTTCCGCCGTCGGCAATACTTCTCCGCTTTTTTCCGTTCCCGCGATTTCCTCCAAGAGCGGATTTTTTGCCATTTCATCGGCAATTTCGCGCGCCAACTCCATCGACGGAACCTGCAAAATTTTTAACGCGTGCAGGACTTGCGGAGAAAGAATTTGCTCCTGCGAAATTTTCTGAAACTGGCTAAATCCCAAATCCGGCATGCGTCAAACTATAAAGCGTTCCCGCCGATAATTCAACCGACGAAAAAGGCGGACTTTTTCTCAAAGCCCGCCTTTTTTCTCCGAAAATCGAAAAAAAAATCAATTAAAAGTTTTCCTGAACTTCGGCGATAACATCGTTGGCGACGGAAAGCACTTCCGCCGCTTTTTTGTTGATGTCCTTAGAGCAGGCATGACGAGCAATCGTAATTGCCGCCGCCGTACCGTATTTGTTGCTCGAGCCGTGCGCTTTGAATACCAAGCCGTTCAAACCGAGTAACGGTGCTCCGCCGAACTGTTCCGGACGAACCTGTTTTTTTATCGACCTCAGCAAGGGCAAAAGCATAAGCCCTGCCGCAATGTAAATCGGATTGCGCTTCACTTTGCCGCCGATGATGTCTTTCAGCATGTAAACCAAACCTTCGACGGTTTTAAGCAAAATATTTCCGGTAAAGCCGTCCGTAACGATGACGTCCGCATCGCCCTGAAACACGTCAAAACCTTCAACCGGTCCGGCATATTCAAACCAGTCAAAACGCTCATTCAGAGCTTTCAAATACGCGTTAGCGCGATTGATTCGCTCACCGCCCTTTCCTTCTTCCGTGCCGACGGTAAGCAAGCCGACCTTCGGCTTTTCCGTTCCCAAAATCGCGATGGAATAGAGGGCTCCGAGCACCGAATTGTGAACCAATTGCTCCGAAGTCGTCTCCGGATTCGCGCCCACATCCACAACGATGGAATAGCCGGTTTTTCGCGGAAAGATCGCCGACAGCGCCGGGCGTTGCACCCCGGGCATAAGGCGCACTTTAATCGTTCCCGCCCCTACCAAGACCTTGGTATTTCCCGTGGAAACAACGGCATCCACCTCGCCCGCTTTCAGCATTTCCAAAGCGACAATCATCGAGGAATGTTTTTTCGACTTCATCGCCTGCATCGGCTTGTCATCCATCTCGATAACATCCGGCGCGTGACACACTTCCACGCGAGGCTCATCGGCAATTCCCGACGCACACAAAAGGGGACGAATGACTTCTTCCTGCCCGACAAGAAACAACTTATCGCCCGCCCCCAAGTCCTTGAGTGCGAGCGATACGGCCTGGACGACTTCTCCGGGACCCTTATCGCCGCCCATGCAATCCACTGCAATACGGTATGTCTGCTTTTCGGTTTCCATCTCGAGCCGAAGGCTACACCGTTTGCATCCCGAAGACAAACCTTTTCCGCCCTAACGGAAAAGATAAATATAAAAAAAATTAAAGATCGACTTCGACGACCTTGCGTCCGCGATACGTTCCCGTTGCCGGGTTCACGCGGTGCGGACGAATCACGGAGCCGTCTGCGTCCTTAGCAAGAAGCGGCGCCTTGAACTGATTTGCTCCGCGGCGAAGAGCGCTGCGGCGTTTGGACTGTTTGCGTTTCGGTTGTCCCATGGCTTAAAAGTATTGTTGATTTATAAAATGAGTTGCCGATTATGTTTTTTTAGACGAACGCCGTCAAGCATTTAACGGGAACGCCCGGTCTCCCTATTTGCCGGCCTGTGTCAGCGCATAATCCAAAAGAGGCTCCAATTCCAACGCAGAGAGCCGTTTTTGGAAAGTTTCATCACAAACCATCCGTTGCACGCGGGCGTCCGAAAGGAGCGCATCAATATCTTTTCGCGAGATCATTGCGCGAATTTCCGGATCATTTAAAACAGGATACACCACCGGGTCCGACGCCAAAGAGCGGATTTCCGGCATTTCCAAGAGTTTGCGTTGTGCCTGCTTCGAACCCAAAACATCCACCGCCTTGTGAATGACGCGAAACGAAGATTCCGGCAACGGGCTCCACGTTTTCAGAAAACTCAAGCCCGAATAAAGCGCAACGGAGTTTTTCGCCACGGCACTTCCGTAAAAAATGCGTCCGACAAGAGATTTTTCCGCTCCCGGACGCACGGCAAGAAATGTTTCCCCCACCGTTCCCGCCGTTGCAATGCAAAGCAGAAAAAGTGCCCCCCAAAAAACGCCCGTCCAGCATCCGACAAGGGCGCCGAGAACCGGATACTCCGGATCGCCCGTTTTCTCGGAAACCTGCCCGCGCCCCTTATACCAGAAAAAACTGAAAACCGGGAGCCACACAAAAAGACACAGCAATACAACGCCGCAAATTCCGCGCAGAATCCACGGCACGCCCAACGCGCCCAACCACGCATGCCCGAAAGCAGCACCGAAAAAATACGCAACGCCAACAGCAAAAGCGAATGATGCCAGCGGCGCGATCTGCCGAACGGGACCTCGCCAATAGCCCCGCCATGAGGCAGCAAACATCAGCGCGAAAAACAGCAGTGTCAACACCACCTGCAACGTGCGGCTTCCGGGAATCCCCGCCGTTACCGAGAGTTGAACGCAAACTGCCGTTCCCGCGCCCATTTTTTCGTTCTTTTAGCCGAGAATTTTGCGAATGCGGGACTCGCGTGCCTCGACGCTTTCCGCCAGTTTGAGCTGAACCAGCGCGCGTTTGAGATTGTGCTCCTTGTAGCGCGTTTTGAAATAAACGTCTCCGGCAAGATAGTCGGCAAAAAAGCGGATCCCGAGCTCAAGCGGAAGAATACGAATCGCGTCAAACATATAGGAGTGATCTTCTTCCGTAAAAAAGTCTTTCGCATACATCATGTAGCCGCGATAAATAGACGAGAACAAATCCGTATCAAAGAAAACGGCATGAAGATCTATTGCGTCCTCCCCGGCAGGATTACAGCAGGAGCGCACGGCATCGCCGATATCGGCGTGAACGAGTCCGGGCTGAATTGTATCCAAGTCCACGATACAGGTTCCCTTTCCGGTTTTTTCGTCGATTAAAATATTGCCGACTTTCGGATCGCCGTGCGTCGGGCGCAAGTGCAGTTTTCCCGCCTTTTTCGCATCTTCAAAGGTGGAACAAAATGTGCGCCGCGCTTCAATAAATTTTAAGCAATAGCGCGCTTCGCGGGAGTCCGCCAGCAGGTCCTGCGCATACGGTGTTTTCAGCGCAGCGTCCATTTGCGCCAGATAAACGGGCGTAATATGGAAGCTTTCAATCGCGTAAGAAAGTTTTTCGCAGGGAATATCGCTGATCAGCTTCTGAAAGTGCCCGAGCACCATTCCTGCTTCGAACGCGTGATCCGGTGACTGTACCTTTTCATAGGAAACCGCAGAGGCGATATTAGAAATGGCGCGCCAAAGATCGCCGTCGCCGTCATAATAAAAATCCTGCCCGTCGCGCGTCTGAATAATTTTCGGCAACTGCCAGATGCGGTCCGATGCCATGTTCACTTCTTCGAGTTTTTCATGGCAAACGTCGGTAACGATACGCATGTTGCGCATGATATTTTCCGGATTCGGGAACACGGCGCGGCGCACGCGCTGGAGAATAAAGCGTTCCTCCGAGTAAGAAGTCCGGAAAATAACGCGGTAGGTGTCATTTACGTTCCCGCTTCCGAACGGTTCCACCGAAACAAGGTGCCCGGCGACATTAAATTGTTTGGCGATAAGCGAAGCTCTCATTTTTTTGTATTTTTATAATAGGGAAAACAACAGGGGTTAAAGGCTCTTTCATTTTTTCTTCCGGAATAGAGATATTCTCAAGAAGCTCGAAAAATTGTCTCAAACAAAATTCAGGACGCAATCAGAAAATAAGCTTTTCCACGGCAACCCGCGACCGGAGAACCGTTTTTCTTGGAAAACCCGGCGACACGGGAACGCACGGAAATTTATTATATAAAAAATGGGGTGCTCGCGGCTTTACTTTTGTTTATCCGGCGACCAAACCAAGCCTTCGACGGGAGCGTCTCCCTTCGGCGAAACGAGCGCGAAGGTGAACATCCATTTGTAAAGGCGCGCCTGCCCGCTCGAAAATCCGGCAACGGGAAGCTTGATCAGCACTTTATTCCAGCCTTGCTTGAGCTGCACCGGAATCGGCTCGCGCACCTCAAAGTTCTCATTCGCAAGCGGCGTTTCCTGATTGCGGTTTTTATGCGAATTTTCCCACTTCGGCGGCAGAATCTCCTTGTCGTTCAGCCAAAACCGCGATTCGCGAGCATCCCACTTGCCCTGCGGAGGCGGCAAATCCGGCTCGGACGCGCTGATTTTGTGCGTTTGCGCCCAAAGCCCGACTTTTTGTGCTTTCGGCGACCAAACGTATGTATAGGCATAAACCGTCGAATTTGTTTGCGGATTTTTGAAGAACGCGGAAACGGTGCCGAGTTTCCCCGGCCCCCAAACGTGGCGCAGGTAAACCGCCGCGCCGCGGGCATCGCGCGTGCCGATTGTCTTTCCGTCAAATTCGTATTCGTTTTTAAGTTCTTTTTCCGGCGGGAACGCCGTATCGAGCTTGCCGCCGTTCGGGAACGGCTCGGTGATACGCCAAAGCATGTGAGCCTGGGGCACCCAAGGCATTTTCGCTCCGAGTTCCTTTTTCACCGGAAGCATGCGGCGCTCAAAATTTTTCAGTTTTTTCAGCTTCTCGCCTTCGAGCGGAATCACCGTTCCCGTGCCGTGAAAATATTCGTCGCGCCCGCCGTGCCACGCGCTTTCGGCAAACGCGAGAATTGACGGGTAAAACGAATTGTTTGCAAGAATCGCGTCCGTCCCGAGAATGTAGCGGTCGCACCAAATCGCGGCAATTCCGCCGGCAATCGTGTCGTTCGCCTCCGGTGTTTCCGCGAAATTCGAATAAAACAGCGCGACGGGATCGGCAAAAGAATCGAAGTGATTGAAATAGTGCAGGCGGCTGTCAAGCGAAGGCGTTCCCGCGAGCGGGCGTCCGCGGCCGCTCCACATTTGCACGAGGTCGATTTCGCCCGGCTTGTAATGCGCACCCGGATTCCACGTCGCCACTTTTTTTCCGCGTTCCCGCACGAAAGCAACCATTTCGGGAACGAAATCCGGATTCGTGATACGCACTTCGTCCGTCCCGATGTGGAAATACGGAACGGTTTTTGAGGAAAACCCTTCTTTGATGATTTCGTCGACCAGTTTCTTCAAAATTTCCGTGCCCTTCTCGCTTTGCATGGAGCATTTAAACGTGCGCTCAAACGCCGCGCTGTGCCCGGGCATATCGATTTCGGGAATGAGCATTACGCCGAGCGAATCGCAGTAGTCGACAAGTTCGCGGATTTCCTTAAACGTATAAAATTTACCGTGATCGCGCGTGTAATTTTTTTTGTCATTAAGTTCCGGATACACGCGGCTTTCCGTGCGCCAGCCCTGATTTTCCGTCAAATGCCAGTGGAAAATGTTGATTTTGTACTCGGCGCAAAATGCGATGATTTTTTTCAAATCCGCAAGCGGAATGTAACTGCGCCCGCAGTCCATCATGAAGCCGCGCATCGGATAGGCGGGCCAATCGAGAATTTTGCACGCGGGAACGCCGGCGGGTTTAGCCCGCTTAATCATTTGCGCGAGCGTCTTGCGCGCATTGCTTTCTCCGGCATCGGAAACGCATCTGATTTTTACGCCGCCCTTGGAAACAACCAGTTCGTAGGCTTCGCTCTGCGCGTGCGCGGGAACGCCGTCGAGCGATTTCACGTGCTTTACGGAAACGCGCTTATCCAATCCCTGCGCGGGAACGAAAGCATTTTTCTTTTCCGTATATTTTTGCGGAAGCGGGAGAATGTCGCACGCGGCAAAAGCGGAAGCGACAAAAACGGCAAGAAGGATTAAAGCGGCGAAAAAAGAGCGGACTCCGGAAAACATGCACCCATTGTGCGGAGACGACAGGGAAGTGTCAACTTGCAGAAATTTTTTCGAATAAAAAAAAACTCGGCTTCCGGACAACGCCGAAAGCCGAGCCGAGCACGGACCATGCTCCTCTTTTCTTCATATTATTTTTTTGCCGGCGACGCCGGCTGTGAATCCGGGGCGACTTCAAACAAAGCGTCCTCCTCCGTAACGATAACCGCGCCATTGTCGGACTGCGCCGGGCATTGGCAACTTGCGCAATCTCCGGACTTTGCGTGGTGTTTTTTCTTTTTGCAACAGTCGCAACCCGAAAAAACAAGAACCGCAAAAAGAGCGGCGATGATTGAAACGATGAATGATTTCTTTTTCATGAGATCTCCTACTTTTGATGAACACGGCGGAATGCCGCTTCAGTCTTTCAAGCGTTCCCGCTAAAAAAAATTGTCTGAACGAAAAAAACGGGATTATCTCTGCGGCAAATTTCAATTTGCGGGAACGCGGCGGTTCTTGCTATCTTTCGTTTTCTTATTTTCTGAAACCATGCCGATTCAACTATACGATACAATGTCACGCACCACGCGCACGCTCTCTCCGGGCGCGCCCGAAAAACCTTTCGGCATGTATTGCTGCGGCCCGACGGTTTACGGTCCCGCGCACATCGGCAATTTCCGCACCTTTTTGCTGCAGGACGTTTTGCGCCGTACACTCGAAGTGGACGGTATCAGCGTCCGCCACGTGCGCAACATCACCGACGTGGACGACAAAACCATCCGCCGCTCGCAGGAAGAAGGCAAAACCCTCGCCGACTTTACCGCCGCTTGGACGAAAAAATTTCACGACGACTGCGCCGCGCTCAACATGCTCCCGCCGCAGGTCGAACCGAGCGCCGTTGAACACATTCCGCTTCAAATCGCGATGATCGAAAAACTCGTCGCACGCGGGAACGCCTACGTCGCACCCGACGGAAGCGTTTATTTCAAGGTCTCCAGCGATCCCGAATACGGCAAACTCGCCCGCCTCGACCGCGACGCGCTCCGCACGCAGGCAACCAATTCCGCCGGCGACGCCAACGCCGCCGACGAATACACGCGCGATAACGTTTCCGACTTCGCGCTCTGGAAAGCCCGCAAGCCCGAAGACGGCCCGAATTTCTGGCAAAGCCCCTGGGGCGAAGGCCGCCCGGGCTGGCACATCGAATGCTCCGCAATGAGCACGCATTATCTCGGCGAAACCTTCGATCTGCACGGCGGCGGCGTTGACCTCTGCTTCCCGCACCACGAAAACGAAATCGCCCAAGCCGAATGCTCCTGCGGGCATCACGGCACGTTCGCGCGCCACTGGTTCCACTCGGCGCACCTCATGGTGGACGGCGCAAAAATGTCCAAATCCCTCGGCAATCTCTACACGCTCGCCGATCTGGAAAACAAAGGTTTTTCGCCGATGGCGGTGCGTTACGCGCTCATCTCCGGGCATTACCGCTCGCAACTCAATTTCACGATAAAATCGCTCGAAGACGCGACCGCCGCGCTCGAAAAAATCGAAAAAGGCGCGCGCAAGCTCTTGGAAAAAGCCGGAATCACGCCGGAAGAATTTTCGCAGGAAATTTCCGTTCACGAAAAAAACACCGCTTGGGGCGCGTTCGAACCCGCTTGGCTCGCTCTTTGCGAAGATTTGAACATTCCCGGCGCCATCGGAAAAATTTTCTCCGCATTCGGCGAACTCAATAAAGCCGAACTTTCCAAGGCGGACGCGGGAACGCAACTTTGCGGACTCGCCAAAATTCTTTCCGCGCTCGGGTTGAAACTTTTTACCGCAAAAAAAGACGAAGCCGCAAGCGACGTTCCCGCCGAAATCGCCGCACTCGGCGAACAACGCTGGTCAGCCAAACAAGCTAAAAACTGGGCGGAAGCCGATCGCCTGCGCAACGAACTCGCCGCACTCGGGTGGAAATCCCTCGACCGCAAAGACGGCTACACGCTCGAGAAAATCTGATAAAACCGGAGAACAGGCACCCCGCCTCTCAAAAGAAAGAAACCGCGAACAAACACAAATTTTCACGAATGTTTTAAACACAAAGAACGCAACGTTTTTTGCCAAAAAAAGGAATCTTTGCGCTCCTTTTATATGAAAAAACTATTCGTGAAAATTCGTGTCCGTTCGCGGTTCTTTTTTTAATTAAATTATAAAAACTTCGCGGCTTGGCGGCTTCGCGCGAAAAAAAACGTTCCCGTAGAGCTCACCCTACGGGAACGCGGTTTTTTTCTCTTTCTATGAATATATCCTCAACTTAACAAAACAAAGCTACTTTGCCGGCGCACACACTTTCGCGAAGCACAGCCGACCTCTAAGTTTTGTAATTATTACAAAAATCAACACCATCAACAAGCCAATTTTTGTAATAATTACATTTTTTATTTTAAAAATTTTAAAGAATTTCCCGAAGTTTGCGCTTTTACGGTAAATGATTTAAATTCTTCGCATGCTTCAAAAACCCGAATTGCTTCTACCGGCGGGAACGTTCCAACGGCTCAAAATTGCGCTCGCTTACGGTGCCGACGCCGTCTATGTCGGCATGCCGTCGATGTCGCTCCGCGCTACGGTCGGGCTTTCTCAGGAAGAGCTCGAGGAAGGCGCGCGCCTGATGCACGCCGCCGGAAAAAAAATTTACGTTGCGCTGAACCTTTTTTCCAAAAATGCGGACATCGAAAAACTTCCTCTGATAGCGGAACGCCTGCACAAGGCGGCTCCCGACGGCGTAATTGTTTCCGACCCGGCGATTTTCATGTTTTTGCGGGAACGCCTTCCGGAAATCCCGCTCCACGTTTCCACGCAGGCAAATATTTCCTCGTGGGCAACCGTTGAGTTTTGGCAAAAACTCGGTGCCGAGCTTTGCGTACTCTCCCGCGAAACCACGTTTGACGAAATTTGCGAAATCCGCCGCCGCGTTCCCGCGATGAAGCTGGAAATGTTCGTTCACGGTGCTATGTGCATGAGCTATTCCGGGCGATGCCTGCTCTCCGCGTTCATGACGGGACGCAGTGCCAATCAGGGAAAATGCGCGCAATCCTGCCGCTGGAACTACAAAGTTTACCTCGAAGAAGAAAAGCGTCCGGGCGAGCTCATTTCCGTCGAAGAAGACGCTCGCGGCACTTATTTTATGAACTCGCGCGATCTTTGCCTTTTGCCGGAGCTTCCGAAAATTCTTTCCGCCGGGATTGCTTCGCTCAAAATCGAAGGTCGCAACAAAAGCGATTACTACGTCGCTCAAGCCGCCCGCGTTTACCGCGCCGCTATCGACGCCTGGTATGAAAGCCCCGAAACCTGGAATGCCACGCCCTACATGCGCGAACTTTCCATGCTCCAAAACCGCACTTACACGCGGGGATTTTTCGACGGCGTTCCCGGTGCCGAAGCCCAAAATTACGAAACGACCGTCAGCATCGGGAACGCGCAAAACGTAGGCATGATCATCGAAAACTCTCCGTTCACAAGCGCAGCGGGAACGCCGAAAGACGCATTCGTTCACCTCGAAATCCGCAACAAAATTTCCCTCGGAGACGAAATCGAATTTTTGATTCCCGGCATTTTCGAACCGCTCAAAATCAAGCTCTCCGCCCTTTTCAACGGTTTCACGGGCAAGCCCGCCGAATCAATTTCCGCCGGGCGCTCCGGGCAAACCGCCCTGCTGCCGCGCTCGCTTTTCCCCGAAAACCGCGTTCCCGCGCCGCTCACCATGGCGCGAAAAATTTTGTGAAAAAACAAAAGACACACCCCTTGCTAAGGGGAAAAGGTGTGAATCGCGAGAACGCTTTCCGTGTGTATTTACAGGCGGGGACGCCTGTGAATTAAACGGAACACGACCGTCCCGGCTGTGTTGCTTGATACCCGGGACTAAATTTCCAGCTCCGCGAGCACCGCAAGCATTTGAGGCAAAAGCTGCTTTTTGCGCGAAAGCACACCGGGAAGTTCAAAAATTCCCTCCGCCACACGCGTGTAGTGAAGACTGCGGATAATTTCCTCGTCGCCGACTGCCAGCATTTCCGAAACTTCGCGCACAGCATCCGTAACCAGCAAACCGAAGAAATGAATTCCGCCCGCTACGCACACCGCGCGCATTTCCTTTTCCAGTTCTTCCCGCCGAAGATGCAAAAGCTGCAAGTTCGATTCCTCCACCTGCGACAGCGCAAAGCGGAAACGGCCGCTCGTGTAGTTTTTGCGGTCGCCGTTAATGACATCCGCCGCGCTCTTCGCCGTCAGCGGAGAATTTATTTTTAACAACTCGCGCATAAGCTCCCGCGCGGTAACGCCGCAAAGCTTTTCCAACCACGCGCAAATTTCGCGATCGAGCGGCGTCGTCGTCGGCGATTTCAAAACCAGCGTGTCCGAAATCAGCCCGCCGAGCAAAACGCCCGCCGTTCCCGCGCCGAGCGGCACTCCCGCTTCGCGAAACATTTTTGCGACAAGCGTGCAGGTGCTTCCCACCACGTCGCCCGTGAAGCGGATCGGGCTCGTCGTCCCGATCGTCCCGATGCGGTGGTGATCCACAATTTCCACGACGGGCAGTTCCTCCGCGCCCGGAATGCGTTGCTCCGGTTCATTGTGGTCCACCAAAATCATGCGGTGCGGGGGCGGCTCCGAAAGCGTCTTTTTCGAAATTACGCCCAAGAGCATTCCGTTCCCGTCCACCACCGGAAAAAGTTCCGACGGCGAACGCAAAATCCGCGTGCGGAAATCACGCAAACGATCGTCCGGAGAAAGCACCAGCGTTCCCGCGACGGACATTTCCGCTAATTCCACCGGCATAGAAAATTTCAGCCTCCGCGTTACCGTCGCCGAATCCAAATCCGTGCGCAAAACGGAAACGCCGCGCAGTTTTGCCGCCGCAACCACGCCGCCCGGCACATCTTCCGTGCCCGTAATCACCAAAAGGCGCACGCCGTTGTCGATGACTTTCCACAAAATCTCCGTGCGGTTGCCGACGATGACAACCAGATTTTTGTTTTCGCGCACGGGAATGTGTTCCTCAAAACTTTCCGCACGCATCGCCGCCACGTAAACATCAAAATCCGATATTTTTTCCGAATCAAACGCCGAAAGCATTTCCGCCTCCAGCACGCCCGCCATCAATGTAATTGAACTTCGGATACGCCGCCCGGCAAAGCTCTCCGCTCCGTCCTCCGCACCGATATTAAGCAGGCGCGAAAGCAGAGAAAGCGCACTCATCATTCCGAGGTAACGCCCGCTCTCCTCCGTTACCGGAAGTTGCTGAATCCCGCGTTCCCGCAGTATTGTTACCGCCTCAAAAAGAGACGTGCCCGCAAGGATCGCCGGCGCAGGACGCAACAAATCCCGCATCCGCAAATACAAATCATTTCGCCGTTGCGGCGGTGTTACACCAAAACGGCGAAACAGATGCGCAGGACGCTCGGGAAACACACCCGGACACACGGGAACGTAATCCGCATCCGGGTTTTGCGCGCGCCGCAACTCCGCCAACGCATACGCGCTCGCAATGCTGTCCGCGTCGGGATTTCGGTGTCCGGAAATGTAATACGTGTCGCGCATGCTCCTTCTCGTAAAAACCTCGAAAGTCTAACGCTTTTTCAAAATCCGCCGAACAAAAAAATAGGGAAAAGTTCCGGAACTTTTTTTTGTTTTATAAGGATTATTAAAAGCTCTCCCTCTTACTAAGAGGGAGGGGACCATGCGAAGCATGGTGAGGGCGTTCTTTAGCGACGAGAACGTGAATTTCTTAACGCAAAGAACACAAAGCATAAAAAACTTTGCGGCTTAGAAGTTTTGCGCGAAAAAAAAACGTTCCCGCAGGCAAACCCCGCGGGAACGCTTTCTTTAAGCCCTAATCTTTAAGCTTTCTTCACGCGACGGCGGCGCGACACGCACAGCGCCAACGCACCAACACCCGCCAACAATCCGAACGCCGACGGCTCAGGAATCGTGAGCGTGAGCACCCCGCTGGTCGTATCATACGACTGCGCCCAACCATCCCACGCGGATCCGAGCTCAAATGTCCAGTCAGTTCCGACCAAGGAAGACGTAGGATCAAAAATCTGATAGGAATATTTTTGAGGTGCCTCCGCCACGAGCGACAGAGCGACAGCGTCTGCTGCTTTATCAAGAGTAATCGTCGTTCCGTCCGCAAAAGCTCCCGCACCGGAAATCGCAGCAATTTTTTCGGAATTCTCCGTATTATACGCATTACTAAGCACAATTGTGATTGCAGTTTGTGCAAGAGTGACATTTTGAGAAACACTCAACTGACCTCCGGAAATCGTTACCGCCCCGCCGGCATCACCAAGCGCATTTGCATTCGCCGCAACCAACGTTCCCGCAGAAATCATCGTGCCTCCAGTGTAGGAACTCGCATCAGAGAGTGTCAGCACCCCTTCACCGATTTTTTCAACACGAGCACTTCCGGAAATCTTTTTCTGAGTATTCTGTCCTGCAGAAATTAAAAGGCTTCCGTTCGTTCCAATATCAAATGTCAAACTACCGCCATTTGTCACAAACGCCCCTGCATTTCCATTTCCCGTCAAAACGACACTCACGCCATCTTCAACGACGATCTTCCCCCCGTTCGAGGTAACAGTCGTCGCTCGAGACTGACCATCCGCATCATCAGCAGAACCAAACGAATTAGTAAATACAAGCGTTCCGCCATCAAGTGTCACCATGTTAGGATTCGTTTTGAATCCCCCCAACGTTCCGCCGTAATTGTAATTCCAAACCTTGAGTGTGCCTTGAACCTTAAGGGAGCCGCCATTTACGAAATTCGATTGAAAAATCCGTGCATTTTCGTAGGACGCATCTAATACCGCACCATCCTCGATGGTGACATTTGCTCCGTCATTTAAACTTCCCGTGCCGGACCACGTTGTCTCTCCTCCGGAAAATGTCAACGTTCCCGCTCCGGAAATAGCACCGGCAATCGTTCCCCCAGATACATCCAGACTACCGGAAACAATAATTGATGCACCTGACTCTAAGTTCAAGGATCCAAGCTCTGCACTTCCCGAAAGCGTCAAAGAGTTATTGGATCCAAAAACCTTAAGTTCGTGTCCTTTGGCATCAACCTCGCCAGAAAGCGTCAACGCACCTCCGGCAAGGTTAATCCCGTAATCCGTACCAAACACAACTTTGTTCGAAATGTCTAAAGCCCGATTCCCCCACATAGAATCCGCGGTATTTTCACGAGCAGAAAGCTTCAACGTCGCCCCTCCAAGTTTGAGATTAACAACGCCACCACTAGCCCAATTCAAATTCCCCGCCCAATCGACCATTCCGACAAAAGAATCTGCGACATAAATGCCACTTCCGGTGCCTCCACCCCACCCACTTGTATCAGAGTGTGAGTATTTTACAACCCCATCCCCTGCGAGTGCCAAAGGAGACTCAGACGTTCCTATAGATCCGCCTCCGCTTCCCATATCCAACGTTCCGAGAACGTTAATCGCAGACCAAGAACCAGCATTGTTTACCTCGGTAAGAGTTTTCTCATCCCCGACTGCGATATTATAAACCGAAAGACTCCCTGCCGCTTTAGCCGTGGAACCGCTTAAAGACACTATCTCCGCTCCGTTAACCGTGAGATTGGAAGCCTCCAGCCCGTCAAGCGTTCCCGAGCCAGTAGTAATCATGTAGATATAGGAAACGTTCTCATAAAGACCGGAGCTGTTCTTCTGCGCTTCTTCTAATGCGAAAGAAGATGAAGTCATATTCGTAAAGGCTAACTTTGCCCCATCCTCAAAGGTGGCTGTTCCCGAAAGATTCAATGCTCCACCATCAATCGAAAGCGTCGTTCCCGCGCCAACAACCACATTGTTCAAAGCTGTTTCAGCCGCGTTCAAAACCAGCTTCCCCGCACCGACAACCTTAACAAGACCATTCCCTTTAATTCCTCCTGCCAACGTAATCGTTCCGCCTGTCGCGCCTTGAACAATCGTCTGCTCAGCGCCTTCGCCGGAGAATGCGTATTGCGTTGTGTCAAACGTCGTCCCGGTCGTTGTATCCGTCACCGTTAAAAGTGCGCTGATCGTAGTTGCCTCAGCAGAAAGCCCAATCGTTCCCGCTCCCAAAGAGCTAGACCATGTGCCTCGCGTATTCGTAAGGCCCGAATCTCCAAGGATAATTTTTCCGTTATCGGAAAGCGTAAGAGATCTCGGCGAAGAACCATTAATGCCACTCCCAATTCCTTTTACAGCGAACACACCTCCGGAAATATTCAAATCCATCCCTGAGTCCCCGGGATAAACAATCGCATCTTTTGCAAAGAAGTTTCCGGAAATATTCGCAGTCGTGTTCGTACCCCATTCGCCTAAAACGACTGATGCCGTTTTATAGGAACCCGGCTCGACAAAATCGTTAGTGCTCCCCGTAACGATAAGAGTTGACCCTGAAAGAACATTTAAAATACTGTCGACCCGTGTGTTAATATCTCCTAACTCGATTCTCCCAGCGACAAGTGTCCCAGGCGTAGTATCACTTCCAATGTTTATTGTCGCCCCACCACTTCCGGTATGGCGAAGTCCTTCATTGCGTCCAGTCCCAGAAATCGTCCCGGAAATATAGACAGTATTACCGCCGTTAACGGTATACACCGTCTCATCAAGGTCCGTAACATCAGTAGCGAACGCAGTAGCGGTCATTGCGGCAGCCGCAATGAGTGTGGACACAAAGAATTTTGTGTTTTTCATAGATTAAATCAAGTTGTTGGTTGTTAAATGAAGTATTTGAGCATTTCTGCCCGTAGTTGTCGGGGGAATATTGTTCCTCGTTTTCGGCAAAATCAAGATATTTTTGAAAAACCCTCAAAAAAAACTTCGCGGCTTAGCGCGAAAACAAAAACTTTCCTTCGCGCAAAGACGCGAAAATCGCAAAGTTCATTCCTCCAACCCGTTCACAAGGCGAGAAACCGCCTCTTTAAAATACCCCTCACCGAAATTGATTAGAAAACCAAGCTTTAAGCCTGTTAGTTTCAAATAAGTTTGAAGCTGTTTTTTGTGAGAACGATTTATTTTTTCCACCGATTTAAGTTCGACAATTACACGATTCTCAACAATCAAATCCGCGCGAAACGCATTTTCAAAGCGCAATTCTTCAAATTCAATTGCAACAGGAACTTGCCGCTCACCTGAAGCCCTTGTGCTTTAAGGCGTTCATACAAAACCGCTTCATAAACGTTTTCCAAAAGCCCGACTCCCAATTCCCGGTGGATATCAAATGCCGTATTTACGATTATTTTTCCGATTTCGTTTTCTGTTTTATTCATAGCGTAAAGACGAGACGAAAAGGAGTAGACACGTTCCCGTATCCTTTCGCGAGTCCTTTTTTAAGTTTTCT
This sequence comes from Opitutales bacterium, assembly GCA_017531845.1. Taxonomy (GTDB): domain Bacteria; phylum Verrucomicrobiota; class Verrucomicrobiia; order Opitutales; family UBA953; genus Spyradosoma. Next base: position 105,030 of record JAFXKI010000011.1, read on the forward strand.
CCTCGCGCAAAGAGGCTAAAACGCAAAGTTTTTAAGTATCTCTCACGGAGACACAGACGCACGAAGTTTTTTTGTCTGCGGATAATCCTTTGCATTTGCGTTTAAACCATTCGCGAATATTCGTGGCTATTCGTGGTTTCTTTTTTTACCTTTTTAAAAACTTCGCGGCTTGGCTTCTTCACGCGAAAACAAAATCCCGCGAATCCTGTATTAAACAGATTCGCGGGCGATTTAAAGTGGTGCGGCTGGAGGGAGTCGAACCCTCGTCTCAACCTTGGGAAGGTCACATAATAGCCGTTATACGACAGCCGCAAAAAAATATGATTGGGGGAAGATAGCGTTCCCGGAAAGCCTGTGCAACAAAAATTTCCGGCTACGGCAAAAGGCGGACGATAATCCTGTAGATATTGTAGCCGAGGAACATGGAAACGGGAAGTGTCAGCGTCCACTCCCACAGGATTCGCGTAATTGTCGAAAAATTAACGCGCCGCATATCTTTGGCGACGCCCACGCCCATAATTGAAGAGGAAACAACATGCGTAGTGGAAACCGGCATCCCGAGCTGAGAAGTGCCGATGAGAATCGTGGCGGAAGTCAGCTCCGCCGCAAAGCCGTTTACGGGACGGAGCTTTGTCATTTTGTGTCCCATGGTTCGGATAATGCGGTAGCCGCCGCCTGCCGTTCCCGCCGCCATAACGACGGCGCAAAGAATTTTTACCCACAACGGCACATCGGAGCCTTCGTCCAGCGAGAGAAAGCTGAGCCACGAAGGATTGTTTTCAAAAAGCCCGGCAGCCGTTCCCGCGATTAGAGCGAGAGTAATAATCCCCATCGTTTTCTGCGCGTCGGAAGTCCCGTGCGCAAACCCCATTCCCGCCGCCGTAAAAATTTGGAGTTTACTGAAAACATACTGAACCATCGCCGGCTTGCGGTTTCGGAAAATAAAAAAGAACAGAAGCATGACAACGATACCCAGCAGGAATCCGAGCATCGGGGAAAGCAGCATCGGCATCACAAGCTTCGGCCAAAGCCCTTTGGTTCCGTTGTCTATCGACCAAAAAAGCACGCTCCAGTCGATGTCGCCGGGAACGTAGCCGGCAGGCAGTTCGTGATTTGCCGCCGCCGCGAGCTCCGCAAAATTGCTTTCCGTGGTTTTGGCGAGCGCGCTCCCGCAAAGCGAGCCGATCAGCGTGTGCGAGGAGCTGGACGGAATCCCGAACCACCAAGTGATAAGATTCCAGGTTATTCCCGACATTAGAGCCGCCGCGATAACATGCATATTGACCGCAACCGCATCGACCAACCCTTCGGAAATTGTCTTCGCCACGGCAGTTCCCCAAAGCGCGCCGAGCAAATTCATCACCGCCGCCAGCATAATTGCCGTGCGCGGCGTGAGTGCCTTTGTCGAAATCGAGGTCGCAATCGCATTTGCCGAATCGTGAAATCCGTTGATGTATTCAAACACCAGCGCGGCAAAAAGGACGATGAGGAAAATTGTCATTTTCAAAAAAAAGCGGACGAAGCGGGAACGCGTTTCGCAAAAAAAGAAAACGGGAACGCTCTTACGGGCGGTTACGAATATTTTAATGCAACCTGAAACACGACTTTCGCCGCGTCACGGCAATGATCAATCGTCGCTTCGAGAAGCTCATACATGTCTTTCAAAATGATGACTTCTTTCGCGGCAACGCTTCCCTGATAAAGGTCGCGCAGCAAGGCAACCATAAGGCGATCGGCATCGCCCTCGATTGTCTGAACGAGTTCGTAATCGTCCTGAATAATTTCCACATCGCGAATCACGCGCAGGGTTTTTGTCATGCGCACGACAATTTCCGTGGCGCGGGAAAGCATGGAAATCTGCTTTTTGATAATATCGGACGAAAATTGTTCCGGGCAAATAGACAGGCGTTCGCCGATTTTGTAAGTTCCCTTGGGCACCTTGGAAAGAGCGTTGGCGAGAGCTTCGATATCCTCGCGGTCAATCGGCGTGGAAAACGTTGTGCAAAGATGCTCGGAAATAACAAGCATCAGCTTTTTTTCTTTTTTTCGGGAAATATTCAGATTTTCCAGCGTTTTTTCGAACTCGGACGTGCCGCTTACTTCGTCGTAGAGCTGTTCCAGGATTTGTGCGGAATTATGAGCCTCTTCCGCCGCAGATTCCAAAAGACTGAAAAACCTATCGTCTTTACCGATAAGCTTGTTGAAAAGTTTTATCATGATTTTTTTGTCAGAAAGAAATTGGCGGAATGCGTTCCCGCAGAGTCAAGAATGCCCGTTCCCGGGAATCGGATTTTGTCGGTAGCAAAAAAGGCGGAAGTGAGTTTACTTCCGCCTTTTTTCTAAACACGCATTAAACTTTCTTGAAAACAAGAGCCGCGTTATGCCCGCCGAAACCGAGATTGTCACTTATCCCGACATTGATTTCCGCCTTTCGGGCTTCATTCGGAACGATGTCCAAATCGCAATCCGGATCCGGCGTACGGTAGTTAATCGTCGGGGGAATAATCCCGTTGGCGATTGCCAAAACGGTAGCGGCAGCTTCAACTCCGCCGGCGGCGCCGAGCAGGTGCCCGGTCATCGACTTTGTCGAGCTGACGGCGAGTTCCTTTGCATGCTCACCGAATACGCGCTTAATCGCCGCCGTTTCAAACTTATCGTTGTAGGGCGTGGAAGTTCCGTGCGCATTGATGTAGTCCACATCTTCCGGCTTAATTCCGGCATCGTCAATTGCCTGCTTAAAGCAAATGGCAAGACCTTCACCCTCCGGATCCGGAGAGGTGATGTGATAGGCGTCGCAAGACGCGCCGTAACCGGCGAACTCCGCATAAATGCGGGCACCGCGTGCTACGGCGTGCTCATAAGTTTCAAGGATGAGAATCCCCGCGCCTTCACCCATGATGAAGCCGTCGCGATCCGCGTCAAACGGACGGCAAGCCGTCATCGGATCGGGATTCGTGGACAAAGCTTTCATGTTCCCGAACCCGGCGAAGCCGAGGCGGGTAATCGCAGCTTCCGCGCCGCCGGCAATCATGACATCGGCGTCCCCGTGGCGCATGTGGCGAAGAGCTTCGCCCAGGGCGTGAGAACCCGAAGCGCAGGCACTGACCGTGCTGTAGTTGACGGCTTTTGCCTTGCAAAGAATGCCGACCAATCCCGCCGCCATATTGGAAATGAGGGCGGGAATCATGAACGGGGAAACGCGGCGCGCGCCCTTTTCAAAAAGGACTTGCGACTGCGTTTCAATCGTTTCCATACCTCCGATGCCGGAACCGATGATACATCCGATACGGCTCGGCTCAACGTCTCCGACTTTCAGCCCGGCGTCTTCCATCGCCTTCATCGCCGCGACAACGGCGTAGCGGGCGTAAAGGTCATTACGCTTGGCTTCTTTCGGGTCCATGTAACCGTCGATGGAAAAGTCTTTAACTTCTCCCGCGACTTTGCACGTATAATCCGTCACGTCGAAACGCGTCACGTTCCCGATACCGCATTTTCCGGCGACGAGAGCATCCCAAAAGGTCTGCTTATCGTTCCCGAGCGGGGAAATGACGCCAATCCCGGTGACGACGACTCTCGGTGTCTTCGATTCGTTTTGCACTTGGAACTGGAGGTTGGTGTTAAATAAACGCGGACGAAGAGCGTGCGCTACGAATTAGTTCGCAGCCTTTTTCTCTTCGATATACTTGACGACGTCGCCGACTGTTTTGAGCTTTTCGGAGTCGGATTCCGGGATTTCGCCCTTGATGTCGTCTTTGAAAGCTTCTTCGAAAGCCATAACGAGCTCAACCGTGTCGAGCGAGTCCGCCCCGAGGTCGCCCATGAAAGAGGCTTCCGGCGTGAGTTGGTCTTCCGTAACGCCGAGCTGTTCGACGATGATTGCCTTGACGCGTTGTTCGATTGTTTGATCTGCCATAATAATTTGGATATTGGTTGTTAGAAAAAATAGGGTTTGTAATAACTAAAAGAACGAAGTAATCCGAGGAGGAGAAAGCCCCCGCAGACGTCGCAGGGATTGTCTTACATTGCCATTCCGCCGTCAACCGAAAAAACCTGTCCGGTAATGTAGCCGGCGTTTTCGGAGCAGAGGAAATCCACGGTGGAGGCGATATCCTCGGGAGCGCCGAAGCGCGCCAACGGGATTACGCTTTTGATTTTTTGTTGAACTTCTTCGGGAAGCACCGCCGTCATATCCGTCGTGATAAATCCGGGGGCGACGGCGTTCACGGTAATATTGCGTGTGGAAAATTCCTTCGCGAGCGATTTTGTTAACCCGATCATTCCCGCCTTTGCGGATGCGTAATTCGCCTGTCCGGCATTGCCCTGAACACCGACGACGGAGGAAATATTCACGATGCGCCCCCAGCGTTTTTTAGTCATCGGGCGCATCAAGCCCTTAATCCAGAAAAACGCACTGGAAAGGTTGGTCGAAATCACGTCGGACCAATCATCTTCGCTCATGCGCATCATTAATCCGTCTTTCGTGATTCCGGCGTTATTGACGAGAATATCGACGCAACCGTATTCCTTCAAGATTTCCTCACACGCCGCAGCGACCGCCGCACCGTCGGAAACATCCACCGCTTTAGCGACCGCTTTTCCGCCGGCGGCAAGAATGGCATCGGCGACACCGCCGCAAGATGCCGGATTTTTAGAAACACAGATAACGGTGTGCCCGTCCGCCGCCAACTGTTCGGCAATCGCCTTGCCGATTCCTCTTCCCGCTCCCGTAACGAGAGCAACACGGGGTGTATGTGTGAGTTGCATAAGATTTTAAAACGTGGGTTAGGTTCTTGCTTAGTTTCCTTGATTTTATGCCACTTCGCAAGCAAAAGCTTACGTTTAAAGACTTTGCGGGCTTTCGTCGGATGCGTGCATGCGCATTTTCAAAGATTCAAGGAGGCGGGAACGCAATTCCGTTTTAGAACATTCTCCGAGTTCCGCCGCCGCGATAAGCCAACGCCGGCAATATTCCGCATCAAATGCGATACTTGCCGCTTCCGCTTCAAGCGTTCCCGTGCGCACGGCGTTCGCCAACGCCGCCATACCCCGCCGCTCGGCGGCAACTGCCGACATATTCCAAGCGCACACGGCGGACCAACGTTCGCGATCCGCGTATAATTCCGCCGCAAACGCCGCCAAGGCTTCCGGCGTTTCGCACGTTCCCGCAAAACCGTCGCCGCCCAAAAGCTCCGCAAGCGCATTTCTTGCCGCACCTACTGCAAACATTGCCTTCTCGACTTTTTCGAATGCTTTTTCCACCGGTCCTGCTTCCGCAAATGCCGGATCCTTTCCGGAAAGCCATCGGGAAAGCACGGCAAGCCACGCCTCCTGCTTCTCGGGAACGCACGAAAGTGCCTGAGAAACGGCGGCAACCGCCTTTCTCGCTTTTTCCAAAGCCGCAACCTTTTCCGGCGCGCCGCAAGGCTCCATTCCCGGGAGAAGCGACGGATACGTTTTTGTCAAACCGAGATACTTTTCCGCAAATTCTTTTTTACAGACCCGAATCGCAATCAGATTCCCCAAATCCACACGCGGATCCGACGGAGACTTCGATTTTTCACCGGCGAGTTTTCTCAAAGACGCAACCACCTTTCGCCGCTTAAGCCAGCGCGGGAACGCCCGCGAAAACGCCGCCTCGTTCCACCATTTCAACCAAAGATCAAGCTCCGGTTCTTTCCAGGCATCTTCCGGATACGCCAAGGAAAGCAAAGACTTATGCCGTGCGCAATTTTCCGCCAAAGCCGCCGCGTCACGCAAACGGGAAAGCTCATCCTCCGCCTTCGCGCCGAACACCAATTCCGCATTCTCCCCGCGCACAGCCAAAAGCGCGCCCGTCAAATTCTGCAAATCCCGAATCGCCGACAACGTACCGCCCGGCGGAATCAATCCGGAAACGCACGCAAACTCGGCGGAAACCTCCGACAACGCGCACGCCGCCTCACGCAAATTCTCCGCCGCCGTCTCCGTTTCCTTCTGCCACGCAGGTTTCCATTTCAAAACGCGAATCTCGCCCGAGGCCCGTTCCAAGCACCCGCCCGTCTGGGGAAAGCGCACGCCCAATTCTTCCGCAGTCTTTTGTTTGCGTTCCCGAATATTAACGGAGTCCGCAAGCGGATTTTCCCAAACCAACTCCGGAGACAACACCTCTTTACCACGTTCCGCTACCGCTAAAGCCTCTTCAAACGAAAGCCCGTTTTTATGCTTTTGCCGCAAAAGCCCAAGTGTTTCCTCCGGCAACTCTTCCGACGAAATTTCCTCCGCAGAAACAGTCGAGACAGGAACACAATCCTCACCCGATTCCGCAGGCGTGTTTTCCGTTGTTTCCACCGTTAAAGGCAAATTTTCTTCATCCGTCTCAGAGTGCGACATGGCGCGGAATTTTCCACGTTCCCGCCCTTTCTTGCAATGATGAAAAAGCTTTCGTTAAAGTGCCCTATAGAAATTCGTAAAAAAAGCTACCGGCGACCAGACCCTCAAACTCACTTCCGCTTGGTCCAAATGCGCAGGCAATTCAAGAGAAATGCCTCCAACGCGACGGAAACTTGCGCATTGAGCTCAAGCAAACCGGAAAAATGTTCGAGCAATTCGCAGGATTTTGCCGTCTCGGGAACGTAAACTTTTCCGCTCGCGGGATCGCAGGCAAAGCTCAAGAGAGCGTCTTCAATTCCGGCAAGCAGGCGGCGGCGCATTCCGCGCGACATGCCCTCGCGCATCGCATCGCGCTGATCCGCGGTTGCCGTTTCAGGCACCTGAAGCTTTTCCCAAGCTTCTTCGGTCAGGGCATCAAGAATGGTTTCAAAACGCGTTACCAAGCCGTAAATCGAAAAAATCCCCGTGCCGATATCCCGTAGCATTTTCCCTTCGCGCAAGGCGCAAATCCACCGGGAAAAATCTTCCAGCCACGCAGACCAACGCGCGTCCGCAAAATTCGACGTGCCGTGAATCCGGAAATGCAGGCAACGGGAACGGATCGTCGGCAAAACCTGATTAATTGCGCCGGAAAGCAGAAAAATCGTCGTACCCGTCGGAGGCTCTTCCAAAGTTTTCAAAAACGCGTTTGCCGCATCGCGCCCCATGCGCTCGGGCTCGTAGACGCAGGCGATTTTCCGCTCCCCGATAAGCGGCGACTGCTGGATCTTCCGCACCAGTTGAAGCGTATTTTCAATGCTGATACGTCGCATTTTATTTTCGGGGCGTATGTAATGAAAATCCGGATGCGAAACAGCGTTCCCGCCGAGAATTTTTTTAGAAAGCGCAAACATCGCCGACTCCAAATTTTCGGCAGATTCTCCGGAAAAAAGAAGCGCATGCGGCAAGCGCCCTTCCGCCTCCGCCGCCAGCAGAGTTTGAATTGTGCGCGAAGCGGCAAGATTCTCAGGCAAATCGGCGCTCATATTCGATGCAAATTTTTTCAAAAATTTCGTCAGGCGAAAGCGAGGCATCCGCCACCCAAAAGCGCTGAGGGTCTCGTTCGGCGAGTTGCAGATAAGCCGCGCGAACGCGTTCGTAAAACTCGCGCGGGAACGTTTCCATGCGGTCGGTTTTTCCCTCTGCGGATTCTCCGGCGCGGAAACGCGTGCGCGCGAAACCGATTTCCGGATCAAGATCAAGCAAAACGGTAAAATCCGGAACAAGCCCGCCCGTTGCAAATTCATTCATTGCGGCAATTTTTTCCATTCCCAAGCCGCGCCCCGCCCCCTGATAAGCAACGGAAGAATCCGTGAAGCGGTCGGCCACGATGCAAACGCCCGCCTCCAACGCCGGCAAAAGCTTTTCCCGCACAAGTTGCGCGCGCGCCGCAGAAAAAAGCAAGGCTTCCGCTTCCGCACTCATGCGATCGCCGTAATCGGCAAATTTCAGAATTTTCCGGACGTCCTCGCCGAGTTCCGTCCCGCCGGGTTCTCGCACGAACTCGACGGCGTTCCCGCGCGCTTCAAGGAAAGCGCGAAAACGCGCAACCTGCGTCGATTTTCCTACGCCTTCCACGCCTTCGAAACTGATAAATTTCCCGCGCAAAGCCATTACTTTTTTTGATTTTTGATTAAATACCGAACGAAGTTTGCAGTTTTTCAAAAACCGCCTCCGCAGGCAACTTGGAAAGATCTCCGCCGGGAGCGCAAATCACTTGATTCTTCGGGGAAGACGGCGGGAACGGCCCGTAAAGCTCCGGCGAAGTCGGACCAAACACGCCAAGCACGGGAACGCCCATCGCCGCCGCAATGTGCATCGGTCCGCTGTCGTTCGTCACACAGAATTTTGCGCGCGAGATTAATGCCAGCACGTCAATCAGGGAAGTTTTTCCCATCAGAGAATAAAAATCCGTATAAACGGCGTCCCAAGAAGCGTCGGGAGCGAGGTCTCCGCCGCCGACCCAAATAACAGGCGTGCCTTGAGACTTTGCCAACAGCAACGAGGTCAGCTCCTTGAAGCCCTTCCACTCCTTTTCCGCGCGGCGGGAATCCGGAAAAAGCAAAACCGGAGCCGCAATTTCCCCTCCGTCCGGAGCGAGGATTTCACGAATTTTCGGAGAAAGCTGTGCTCGGGAGAATTCCACGTTCCCGCAAACTTCCGGCTCCAAGCCGAGCGGTTTTAAAAACTGCAAAAGAATATCGATGGCGTGTGCTTTTTTAAAACCTTTCGCCGGGGCGGGAGCGAGCTCCCGAAATGCAAATCGTGAAAATTCCCGCCCATCGCCGCGACCGATTTTCCGGGGCGCACGAGCACAAAGAGCCCAAAACGCCGAGCGAGCCAGCCCCTGCAAGTCCAACACCAAATCAAAGCGTTCCCGCCGGAGCTGCCTGCCCACGCGAAAAATCTCTTTCACGCCTCCGCTGCGATTGTAGGTAATAACGCGGTCCACCGTCGGACAAACTTCCAAAACCGGCGCAAAAATATCGCGCACAAGCCAAGTTACACGCACCGCGTTCCCGCGCCGGCGCCGCAGAGTTTCCACCACAACAAGCGCGTGGATAATGTCGCCGAGTGAAGAGGGTTTAATAACGAGAATTTCTTCCATCGCGGAACATTTTACTTCTGCGGAATTTTATCCGCAACAAAAACCACGGATTTTCACAGACAAACACAGATTCTTAAAGGTGTACTTTCTCGCGCGCGAAGAAAAAAAATTCGAAAATTCTCGCGCAAAGCCGCTAAAACTCGAAGATTTTTTAAGATTGGGTTGGTTTGTTTTGCTTAAAACAAAGGGCTTTGCGGTTTTTGCGTCTTTGCGCAAGGAGGAAAGTTTTTATTTTCTCGCGCGAAATTCACAAAAAAAGCGTTCCCGCAGATTTCTCTGCAGGAACGTCATGCGTTTATTTTTAGAAATTTCAGGGTTAAATCATGCAGCTTTTTCCGGAACATCCGCAGGAACCGCCCTCCGCCTTCGCACGGCGATGCTCAAGCGCTTTTTGGTAAACCTTTTCCGCTTGTTCCCAATCCACAATATTCCAATACGATTTAACGTATTCCGCCTTGCGGTTCTGATACTGCAGATAGTAGGAATGCTCCCAAAGGTCGAGCGCGAGAATCGGGCGGCCGCGTTCAATTCCGGGAACGACGCTTTCCGGCATGAGCGGATTGTCCTGATTCGGCGTAGAACAAACGGCGAGAGAACCGTCTTTTTTCAAAATAAGCCACGCCCAGCCCGCGCCGAAATGCGACATCGCTTTCGCTTCAAACTGTTCGCGGAAAGCATCAAACGAGCCGAAATCTTTTTCTATCGCCTTTGCGAGCTCGCCGACCGGCGCGCCCTGCCCGTTCGGCGTAAGGCTTTTCCAGAAAAACGCGTGGTTGACGTGCCCGCCGCCATTGTTACGCACCGCCGTACGAATCGCTTCGGGAACGTGGTGCAAGTGGTGAATCAAGCGTGCCGGACACTCCGGTGCTTCAAACTCCGGTGCTTTTTCCAGCGCGGCATTCAGGTTCGCAACATACGCCGCGTGGTGCTTGCCGTAGTGAAATTCGAGCGTGCACTTTTGCATGTTCGGTTCGAGCGCATCCAAGGCGTAGTTCAGGGGCTTTTGTTCGTATTTTTTCATAACTTTATTTCTTTCTGTTTAGTTTAAGCGTTTCGTAATCGTTTTTTGTTTAAAAATGCACGGGAACGTAAAAGCGTTCCCGCCGATGACGCTTTATTTTCAACAAAATTTAAGACTTTGCAAGAAAATTGTAATAATTACAAATTTATCATTGACATTATTTTGTAGTTATTACAAATTTCAAACATCTTAAATTTCATTACAACCAGCAAAAATAAATAGAAAGTCATAAAAATCATGTCATTGATTAACAAAGAAATCGCGGACTTCACCGTCCAATCCTACCAGAACAACAAGTTCGTTCCCGTCTCCAAGAAAGACGTTCTCGGCAAATGGAGCGTGTTTTTCTTCTATCCGGCAGACTTCACTTTCGTCTGCCCGACCGAGCTCGAAGACCTCGCGAACAAGTACGAAGAATTTAAGAAAATCGGCTGCGAAATTTACTCCGTCTCCTGCGACACGCACTTCGTCCACAAAGCGTGGCACGATGCTTCCAAAATCATCAAAAAAATCCAGTATCCGATGCTCGCGGATCCGACCGCCGCGCTCGCCCGCGATTTTGACGTGATGATTGAAAGTGCCGGGCTCGCCGAACGCGGAACCTTCATCGTCAACCCGGAAGGCAAAATCGTTTCCTACGAAGTCGTTGCCGGCAATATCGGGCGCAATGCGGACGAACTTTTCCGCCGCGTGCAGGCGTTGCAATTCGTTGCCGAACACGGCGATGAAGTTTGCCCGGCGAAATGGCAACCCGGCGCCAAAACGCTGAAGCCGAGCCTCGACCTCGTCGGCGCTTTGTAATTAAATACCCGAACAAGAAGCGCCGAATTTCCGATGCGCTTCTTTGTAAAACGCAAAGAACGCAAAGGACCGACAAAGTTCTTTGCGTTCTTCGCGTTAAAAAAAATAACACTTTCCTTTTCTAAATATGAATTTTTCCGACTCCATCTACGATGCCGTCATTATCGGCGCCGGTCCCGCCGGGCTCTCTGCCGCAATTTACCTTTCCCGCGCGCGTTTTAGCGTGCTCGTGCTTGAGCGCGAAAACATCGGCGGGCAAATCACCATCACCGACGAAGTCGTCAATTACCCCGGCGTTTTGCACGCCTCCGGCAAAGCGCTCACGGAAACAATGCGGCAACAGGCGGAAAATTTCGGAGCAGAGTTTTTGACGGCCGAAGCGCGGGAACTCGATTTCACGGGAACGGTCAAAACCATCAGGACAACGCGCGGAGACATTCGTGCGCTCGGTGTTGTCGTCGCAGCGGGAGCGCGTCCGCGCGCGGTCGGATTCAAAGGGGAAGCAGAATTCCGCGGGCGCGGTGTCGCCTACTGCGCAACCTGCGACGGAGAATTTTTTACGGGGAAGGAACTGCTCGTCATCGGCGGCGGATTTTCCGCCTGCGAAGAAGCGATTTTCCTCACGCGCTACGCAAAAAAAATTACGATGCTCGTGCGTCGCGACGAATTCTCCTGCGCGCAAAGCGTTGCGGAAGAAGTTTTGGCAAATCCGAAAATTTCGGTGCGTTTCAACACGGAACTCTTGGAAATTCGCGGGAACGCGGCACCCGAAAGTGCCATTTTGAAAAATAATAAAACCGGGCAAACGGAGGAATTTCGGACGGAAGACGGCGACTCTTTCGGCGTTTTCGTCTTCGTCGGCTACGCTCCCGCAAGCGATTTAATCAAAGATAAAATCGGAATCGACAAAGACGGATTCGCGATTTGTGACGAAGAAGGAAAAACCGGAATCGACGGCGTTTACGTCGCGGGCGATTTGCGCCGCAAACGCTTGCGCCAAGTCGTTACCGCCGTTGCCGACGGCGCAACTTCCGCCACCGCGCTCGAAAAATATCTGTCCGACGCACGCAAACTTGCCGGCATCACGACGCGTGCTTCCCGCGAAATCCGCAAGCCCGCCGCCCACGAAAAACCGCCTGCAACGGAAAGCGTTCCCGCAAAAGATTCCGAAAACGCCGACAACGACGGAAAATTCTTCGACGAAGCCGCACGCGCCCAACTTCAAGGCGTTTTCGCCCGCTTCGAAAATAAAATCGTCCTCGCGGCGGAACTCGACGACAGCAACGCCGTTTCCGACGAACTGAAAAACTTCCTCGAAGAAATCGCCGAACTTTCCGACAAAATCGAATTACGCTTCGGCACTCCCGCGGGAACGGACGCAACTGCGCTTCGCCCTTGCGTCACGATTTGCGATGCCGACGGAAAATCTCGCGGAGCAAGTTTCCACGGCGTTCCCGGCGGACACGAAATCAACTCCTTCATCATCGCTCTTTATAACGCCGCCGGTCCGGGACAAGCGCTCGACGACGCCACGCGGGAACGCATCCGCGCGCTCGCACCGCGCAAAATCGAAGTGCTCGTTTCGCTTTCCTGCACGCAGTGCCCGGAAGTCGTCGTCGCGACGCAACGCATTGCACTGGAAAATCCGGAAATTTCAACCGATGTCCTCGACATCGCACACTTCCCCGCGATCCGCGAACGCTACAACGTCATGAGCGTTCCCGCGATCGCCGTAAACGGCAAAATTATCGCCTTCGGCAAAAAATCGCTCCCGCAGATCCTCGAAATTCTGGAGCATTAAACGGGGGGAAAATCCCTTTTCCCAAGAGCGTTCCCGTCGCAAAGTCGCTAAGCTTCCCGCTTCCCGGCTTTGCGACGCGTGCGTTTTTCACCGCAAGAGCTTCGAAAATTTACGGATTTTTGCGGATAGAAATAAAATCGTTCCCGAAAATCACGTAAAACCCTGCGAAAAAAAAAGAAACCCGAATGGTTGAAATTTGCATCTTGACGTGAGAATCAGTCTCATTATTAATAGAAATCTCTTTACGATGAAAACGCTTTCGCAGGATGTTTTGAAAAAAATTGCGGATCAGCTCGCTTCGCTGAAGTTCGGAGAGCTGACCGTAGTGGTTCACGACGGGAAGGTCGTTCAAATCGAAGTAAAGGAAAAAATCCGACTTACTCAATAACGCGACCGAAACACGGAGCGACTCAAAAAACAACTTTCTCGCCCGCGACCGGACAGACCGGAGTGCGCGACACGACGAGAAAAACATGAAAATCAAACCCTCTTTTTTAATGTTCGCAGGAGTAGCGTGCCTACCCTGCGTTGCGCTTTGGGCGCAGGACACGGCGGGAACGCCGTCCGGAGATTCGCCTTCGGATAAAATTTCCGAAGCGGCGGAAAACGTTCCCGCAGAAAAAACGCCCGTCGGCAAAGCGGTGCGCGTTACCGCCGCCAAGCATGAAATGGAAATGGCGGATGTGCCGATGAGCGTTGCCGTTGTCAGCGGTGACGAAATCACAAAAAGTTCCGCCTCGACGGTTGCGGATTTGCTCGACGACGTTCCCGGCGTGCAGGTCGAAGCCAACGGAACTCCCGGTTTTAAGCAGGTGAATATTCGCGGCGAAAGCAATCAGCGCGTGCTGATTCTTGTGGACGGGCAAAGAATTTCAGAAACCAAAGGCATGAACGGCGCGCCGCTTTTAATGTCGGTTCAGGACGTTGAGCGCGTCGAAGTTATCAAAGGTCCGGCATCGGTGCTTTACGGCTCGGAGGCGATCGGCGGCGTTGTTAATATTATTACGAAGAAATCCGGGAAAGAAGGCGTTCACGGGAGCGCCGGCGTGCGCGGCGACACGGGAACGCGCGGGCTTGATCAATACTACGATTTAAATGCGCGCTACGGCGATTTCTCCGCGCGCGTTTCGTTTTCCGACGAAGACCACGGCGACATCGAATCGCCCGACGGGCGCGTGGACCGCACCTCCTATCGTTTTCAAAACACGAGTGCTTATCTCGCCTACGACATTTCGGAAAATGCGAGCTTCGGATTAAAATTCGAATCTTTCGCCGGCCGCTCGGAAGTCGCTTCCGGCGATGATTTGCTGTTCATGGAGCTCCCGCGCTGGGATCGCGAAAAAATCGGGCTTTTTCTTGAAGTAAAAGATATTTCCGAGACCTTCGTGAAATTCCGCGCAGACGCTTATTTTCAAAAAACGGACAAGCATTTTGTCCAAGACATTACGCAGACGGTCTCGCCGATGACCATTAACGTGAACGCCGACCGCCGCAACCGGCACGACGCCTACGGTGCGGAAATGCAGGCGGATTTTTCAATCGCGGACACGCATTATCTCATCGTCGGCGCGCAAATTGATTACGTAAAATTAGATTCGCACGAAGAAACGACCACACAAAATTGGATAACGCTCCCGACGGGAACGCGTTACGTCGTCGATATGACGCGCACGAATGATTACGACGCGGACATTTTGACCGCCGCGCTTTTTGCGCAGGACGAATGGAATTTTGCCGAAGGCTGGAGTCTTGTTCTCGGTGCGCGCGGCACCTATGTAAAAAACGAATTCGATGAAGGCACATCGCACGTCGTTCGCCGTGCGGGAACAAACGCGGGAACGACCGTTGAAACGCTCCCGCAGCAAAGTAAGGAAGACGCGGACGCGACATTTTCGCTCTCGCTCGTAAACGCGCAAATCGAGAATTGGACGTTTCGCGGAACCGTCTCGCAAGGCTATCGCTACGCTTCGATTAACGAGCTTTATATCGGCTCCGCGATAGCAAGCACCGAAACACACGCGAACCCGAATCTCGAGCCGGAAAAAAGCATTAGCTACGAACTCGGAACACGCTACGACAACGGAAACTTCAGCCTCGACGCAACCGTTTTTTACACGGATTCCGACGATTACATCGGCACGGAAACCAGAGCCGTCGCGGGAACGGGCGCAACGTCCGTTTGGTTTGTAAATTACGATTCCGCTAAAAGCTTCGGCGCGGAACTTTCGGCGTCTTATCTTTTCGAACTCGGAAAAGATGCTGCGATAAAACCTTACGCCGTTGCCACGTTTTTGCGCCGCCGCTTCGACAACGCTTCCGGCTCGACTTACGACACCGGGCAACCGGAAATTTTCGGAAAAGCCGGCGTGCTTGCGACTTACACCGAAAGCAATCGCAACTGGTGGGCGGATTTCAATCTGCGCGGGAACGCCGCCGCCGAAGAGAAAATCTCCGATGTCAGCGCGCCCGGCGGCTCAAAAATTCAACGCAAGCCCGGCTGGACAACGCTTAATTTTGCAATCGGACTTGATGTTTTTGACAAAAGCGACAGCGCATTTTTTGAAAAGCTCACGCTTGCAATCGGAGTCGACAACATTTTCGACAAGCGCTACGAGCTCCCGCACCTCGATTACCTTCAGCCCGGGCGCAGCTTCTGGGCATCGCTCAAATATGAGTTTTAACCCAATTCCCAGTTACCAGTTACCCAAAAAACATGAAAACCCTCATCGTTTATTCTTCAAAAACGGGCAACACGCGCAAAGTCGCGGAAGCCATTCACGCCGTCCTTCCCGCGGGAACGGACATTTTTCCCGTGAGCGATGCTCCGGAACCCGACGCCTACGATTTCGTCGTCGTCGGCTACTGGGTGGATCGCGGCACGGCGAATACGGAAATGGCAGCATACATGCCGAAAATCTGCGGAAAAAAAGTCGGCATATTCTTCACGCTCGGCGCGTATCCGCATTCGCAACATGCGACGGATTCGTTCGAGGCGGGAACGAAATTGCTCGGCGAAGGCTGTGAAGTTGTCGCCAAATTCTGGTGTCAGGGCGCGATTGATCCGAAGTTGACTTCGTGGATGTCAAAACTTCCCGCCGAGCATCCGCATTCTCCGAATCCGGAACGCTTACGCCGCTGGGAAGAAGCCGCGAAACATCCCGATGCCGCCGATCTTGAAGCCGCACAGTCCGCTTTCAGAAATCTTTTTTAAAATAAGACAGATAGATGACGGCTTAGAGCTTAGAGGTATTACCTGCGCTTCGCGCAACGAGAAGTTAAAAATTAGAAATGAGTCATCTTCCTAATTTCTAATTCCTCATTCCTAATTTATTAAAAGCACTTACCTCTAAGCCCTCAGCTCTCACCTCTCAGCCATCGAAGTATTCTCCGAAAACTCACGGATTATTATCCGCTAAAGATACCTTATGTTTTCAGATTTTCTTTTTCCCGAAGCTCCGGCAGACGTGATTGCGCGGCTTGAAGAAAAAAAGCATTTCAATCACACGGAGAATTTCCGCCGCCACGGGAACGTGCCGCCGCCGGCCCCGCAGGAAGCGTGGGCGCAAGCTGCCTCATTACCCAAACGCACTGCACGCCGCGCCATTTATCTGCACGTGCCGTTTTGCCTGCATCGCTGCTCTTTTTGCAGTTTTTATTCCAACGCAACGCGTACGTCCGATCTCGACGGCTACACGGCAAGCGTACTTGCGGAAATGAAAAACGCGCTCGCGGGAACGCCGCAGCTTGCCGAAGAAACGATCGACGTCGTTTATTTCGGCGGAGGAACGCCGACCGATCTTTCCGCCAAAAACCTCGCCGCGCTCGTTTCGTTTATTCATAAAAATTTCCGCATCGCGCCGGATTACGAGTTTACCGTCGAAGGGCGCACGAGCGATTTCGGCGAAGAAAAAATCCGCGCCTGCGTCGACAACGGAGTGAACCGCTTTTCCTTCGGCGTGCAAACTTTCGACACGGAGCTGCGCCGCAAGCTCGGCAGAATCATGTCGAAGGAAGAACTCGTCGATCGCCTTTCGCTCGTCAAAAAAATCGGCGGAGAAAAAATTGCGCTCATGCTCGATTTTATTTACGGGCTTCCCGGACAAACGCCGGCGCTTTGGGACGAGGATTTGCGCATGATTACGGAAGTCGTTCCCGTGGACGGCGCCGACCTTTATCAGCTAAAACTGCTCCCGGGAACAAGCCTCGCACGTGCGGGAAAAGATTTGAGCTATGACGAACGCTACGCGCTTTTTATGACGGCGCGGGAACGCCTGACGCGCCTCGGCTGGAAGCGCCTTTCGATGACGCACTGGGGACGCACGCCGCTCGAACGCAATTGGTACAACCACGGCACGAAAACCGGCATGGAGCTCGTGCCGTTCGGCTCGCGCGCGGGCGGCTTCCTCGGCGGCTACAGTTTTATGCAGATTCCGGATTTGAAAAAATATACGGAAACCGTCGCCGCAGGGAAAAAAGGTCTGATGGTCGCCGTTCCCGACAATCCGGGAATCCGTTTCAAAAACGTTGTTACGCATCAGCTCGAACTCGGATTTCTCGACCCCGAAAAAATTTCGGCGGAACTGCTTTCCGGAGAAGCGAAAGCTGTATGGAAAAACTGGATACGCGCCGGTATTCTCGTTCCCGACGGAGAAAACCGCTACAAGCTTTCTCCGCTCGGCGAATACTGGCACGTGACGCTGATTTCGCTCGTCATGGGAATGATCGCAAAAATCCTTTTCGGAAAATGCGGGAACGCGACCGGAAGCGCAACGCCGCCGCACGGGAACGCAAATCCGCTCGGGCGCGGCTCGCACGGCGGGCATAATCGCCCGCGAATGCTTCCGGCGGAGGCGGCAAACGCATGAGCGACGTTCCCGCCAAGGCGATTCCGGCGTTGAAAAAATTTTATTGGACGACGGAGCATCTCGTACTCGTCGGGATTTTTTCCGCGCTCATTCGCATTTCCGGGCTTGCCGTCAGCCTCGTCGGCGGCGGACCGAATCCGATTGCGCTTTTTATCCGCAACGGGTTGACGACGGCGCTACTCGTCGTGCTGGTTTGCCGCGTGCGCAAATTCGGCGTGCTTTGCCTGTATTGCCTGATCAACGTCGTGATTTCGTTTTTTATGTCGGGTTCGCTGATGATTGTTCTCGCTCCCGCGAATTTGCTCGCGGCGATTTTAAGTGATTGGATCATTGCGGCAACGGGCGGCTACAAAAACACCTTGAGCGTCTTGGTCGGCGTGGCGATGTATGATTTGTTTTCCCGCGGGATCGCGCTCGGCATGAGCTTTGTTTTCCTGCGGGAAAATGCGCAACTTTTTGCGGCGGGAGCGTTCATGATTGCGCTCGGCTATTGCGGGAGCGTGCTCGTCGGGCTTCCCGCCGGCTACAAATTCGTGAAGGAGCTTCGTCATGCCGGGCTTATCCGGGAACGATGAGCAATGAACAACGCATTCTTTAAAGTGGTTTCTTCTCCGGTATTTGCCGAGAGCTTTTCTTTCAAAAAAATCAAATGAAGCCAAAACGTATTGATTCCGAAAATACAAAAAAGCCTTTTGTTGCGACGCTCGACATGCGCACCAAGCTTGCCGTTTCCTTGCTTGCGTCGTGTTGCTCGGTCGCGCTGAATGATTGGCGTCTGCTTGTTGCCGTCAATTTTTTGACCTTTGTTTATGTGCTGAATTTGCGTCGCTTCAAGCCCGTTTTCGCGATGTATGCGGCAACGTTTCTCATGCTCGGAATGGCATATTGTTTCATTCCCGCTTTTGTTTGGATTTTGCGGGAATGCGCGCCGCTTTTGCCGGAGGAAAGCATGCGGGAAAGCTTTCTGCGCTTAGCTTCCGTGCTCGGCGACCAAGGTTTCGCGACCGTGCTTCTTCCGTTTCTGCGGATTTCCGTGAGCATGAACGTTTTTCTCGCGCTCGGGCTGACGTTTGACAATCAGGAATTTATTTCCGTAATGCGGAAAATGCGCCTGCCGCGCATCATTTTTATTCCGCTGACGGTGTGTTGCCGTTTTGTCCCGAGCTTTGTCGACGACATTCGCCAACTTTACGAGAGCCTGCGCGTGCGGCGGCGGAAGATGAATTTCTTCTCGCTCGTCGCGTCGCCGCTGAGCTTTTTGCGTTATGTTGTCGTTCCCGTATGCGTGCGCACTTTGCGCATTGCGGACAATCTTGTGCTGATGTGCGAAGTGCGGCGCGTCGGCTGTAGCGAACGTTGCATTTGTGCGGCGGAGCACCGGATGCGTTCCCGCGATTGGTGCGTGCTCGCGTTCGCGACTTCCGCCGCCGTAGCCGTTTTAACCTTAAAATTCATGCTGCCCGTTCCCGCAACGACCTTTCTTCACTAAAAAGAAACCGCGAATGAACGCGAAGTTTTTTAAATGAAACATCTTTGAAAATACATACTTCAAAAACAATCCGTGTTCATTCGCGGTTCCGACTTTTTTCCCATGCTTTTGATTGAAAACCTTTCTTACCGTTATCCGTTCGCGAAAAAAGACGCGCTGACGGACATTTCCTTTTCGCTCGTCGCGGGCGAAGTGTTGCTGATTTCCGGTCCGTCCGGTTGCGGAAAATCCACGCTGTTGCGCGTGCTCAACGGGCTGATTCCGTTTCATTTTCACGGCGAGCTCTGCGGGAACGTCAAAATCGGCGGGAACGCGCCCGCTTCGCTCGAAGAAGTTTCCGGCATCGTCGGTTCCGTTTTTCAAAATCCGGATAGCCAGTTTCTGTCGATGACCGTCGAAAGCGAAGTTGCCGGAAGCCTCGAATGGCGGCTTGATTCCCGCGAAGAAATTTTGCGCCGCACGGACGCAGCGATTGAGCGCCTCGGGCTCAAGCATTTGCGTTCCCGCAGCCTTTTCGGGCTTTCGTCCGGCGAAAAGCAAAAAACCGTCATCGCTACGGCTATCGCGATGCGCCCGCGCGTGCTTGTTTTTGATGAGCCGACGGCGAATCTTTCGCCCGAAGCGACGGAAGAGCTCGCCGCGCTCTGCCGCGAACTTAAGCGCGAAGGATTCACCATCGTCATTGTCGATCACCGCATTTACTGGCTTCGTGGCGTGCCGGACAAAATTCTGATTTTGAACGAAGGAAAAATCGTGCGCCGTTTCGAGGCGTCCGGCGGAAACGCACTCGACGAGCTTGAAAACAACGGCGATGTGCCCTTGGGTTTGCGCGATGTGCGCGTTTCCGCCAATCCTCCGCTCAAAGAAATTCCGGAAAGCGTTCCCGCCGCGTTGGTTTGCAAAAATCTTTTTTTCAAATACCCGAACACGGAAAAAGCGATTTTTGACGGCACGCGGGATTTTCGGATTCCGCACGGCGCGATTACCGCCGTTGTCGGAAAAAACGGTGCAGGGAAAACGACTTTTGCAAAAATCATTACGGGGCTTCTGAAGCTTCCGCGCAAAAACGGCGGCACGATTCTCCGAGACGGCGTTCCCGCGAAAGCCGCGAGCCTGCTCAACGACGGCGGCTTCGTTATGCAAAACACCGACATTCAGCTTTACATGCGCAACGTGCTTGAGGAGCTCGTTTCCGCTTCGCCGCTTCCGGAAAAGGAAGCCGAGCGCGAGGCTCTTGATTTGCTCCGCGAAATCGGGCTCGGCGACAAACGGGAACGCCACCCGCAATCGCTTTCCGGCGGAGAAAAACAACGCCTCGTCATCGCCTCTGTTCTGATGAAAAAACCGTCGCTGCTCGTGCTCGACGAACCGACCAGCGGACTCGACGGACGCAATATGCGCATCATCGCGCGCATGCTTCACACCTACGCCGAACGCGGGAACACGGTGCTGCTCATCACGCACGACCTCGAATTTTTGTCGTTACTTGCTACTTACAAAATTGAAATTTAAACAGCCCCACGGAATGCACGGAAGCTCCGAACAAAAAATCTTTCCGTGAATTCCGTGTATTCCGTGGTTCCATAAACCGATCTTCAATTTACAAAATCAAATGATACAACACTACTGCGCCGAATATTACGAAAAGCTCGGTCCCGTGGGAATCCCGCTTGCCGCTGCGCTTTTGCTTGCCGTTTTTCTTTCGGTAAAAATTTATCTGCAACTTTGCCTCGTTGATTTTCAGTTTCGGCGATTTTTTAAAAACGTCGAAGACGGGAACGCCGATTTGCTTTTTGACGAATCCGTTTTGCCGAACAATCCGCTCGTGTGCGTTGTGCGGGACATTGCAACGAAACACCGCCACCATTCCGACGATTTGCGCGCCGAATCCGCGTATCTTTTTCATCGATACTTTTACAAAACCAAACGGAGTTTCACAACCTTGCGCCTGATTACGGCGACGGCTCCGCTGCTCGGCTTGCTCGGAACGGTGCTCGGAATTATCCAAGTTTTCGAAGTGCTCGGCTCCGGCGGGAACGCCGCTACGGACAGCGCGAGCCTCGCGCTCGGTATCGGGCAAGCACTTTGGACGACCGTGCTCGGCATCGTTATCGCCGTGCCCACGCTCGCCGTTTTGTTTTACCTGCGCAACAAATTGTTCGGCTACATGATTGTCGCCGTCGAATTTTCTTACCGCGCCGCCGCCATCGCAAAAAATAAGAAAAATGATAAGGAATAACGGATAGGTAAAAACTGATAACTGATAGCTGATAAGTAATACCGAAAGCTCATCAAAATGATTACGACTTTTTACTTGCCGGTTATCAGCTTTCCCCTATCCGTTATCAGTTTTTACTTATCCGTTATCAACTATCCCCTATCACTTATAAAAAGATGCATTGTCCCGAAATAAACGATTTTGAAATCGACGACGAAATCAGCATCGAGCTGACGCCGCTCATCGACGTCATTTTCATGCTTTTGATTTTTTTCATCGTCGCAACGACTTTCGCCAAGCCCGCATTCGACGTGTTTTTGCCCGACGCCGAAAGTGCCAAGCACGTTGACGAAAAAGAAAAAACGCCCGTTTGCACGATTACGATTGATGCCGCGGGAACGATTTTCTTCGACGGAGTCGAAACGCCGCACGCCGCCTTGGCAACTGCGCTTCGGGAAAACACCGGGAAAATTTTTGAAGTTTTTTCCGATAAAACCGCGCCGTTCGGCTCTGTGATGAACCTGATGGACGAAGCTAAAAAACAGGGAAATGAAAATCTGCTTTTCATGGTTGAAAAAAACGACTGACGACGCGGAGCGCCTAAGTTCGCTGGGCGCCGTTGCCGTCTGCACGCTTTTGTTTGCGGGAACGCTCGTTTTGGTTGCCGAAAAAAGCGCGGAAGCGGAAAATGAAGCCGCAGAAACGGCGCAATACGTTCCCGCGCGCATCTCCGTGCGTTTTGAAAATTACGTTCCCGCGCCTGTTGCCGAAGAAATAGAAGCCGTACCGGAAGATCCTCCCGTCGAAACGGAATTTTCACCTGCGAAGCTCGAACCGGAAGTTTCGCAAAAAACGAAGCCGCCGGAAGCGGCATTTGAAAAAATTGACGAATCCGCCTTGCGCGAAACCTTTACGGAAGAAGCACCAAAACCGGAAACCCTGCCGGAAAAAGCGATAGAAGAACCGTCGCCCGAGCCGGAAAAACCGGAGGAAAAAATCCCGCCGCCGGCGCCGCAACCGCAAACAACGCGGGCTTGTGAGCCGCCGCCCGAAAGCGTTCCCGCAGTTGACGAAGCCGCACGTGCCGCCGCCGAGCAAACGCTTTACGGCGCGCTTGCCGAAGCCGTCTCCCGCAAAAAATTCTATCCGAAGGCGGCACGACGCAACGGACGCACGGGAACGGTTTTTGTCCGCGTTTCAATCGGTATTTGCGGGAAAATCAAAAGTGTCGAGACTGAAAAATCCGGAGCGCACCGATCGCTTGTTTCCGGAGCGGAGGAAACGCTTCGCCGCGTTGCTGCCGATTTTTGCGTTCCCGCCGAACTGCGCACCGCGCTTCCCGCCGCCTTCGTCGTTCCCGTCGTCTACGAATTGAAGGAATCGCTATAAACGAAGAGGCACGCCTCTCGCCTCTGCGGGCAAAGCGAAGCGTTTTTCTCATTTTTCAAAAAAACGCTTGCCAAGCGGCAACGAAAACTGTTTTTTTGGCTATTCACATTTTTCAGCAACAATGAAAGCGACAATCATCACGCAAGGACGCCAGTTCACCGTTAAGGAAGGCGATATTCTTTCCGTCAACCGCTATCCCGAAACACAAGCGGGAGACACCGTCACGATTGATCAGGTCATCTTCGCAGGCGAAGGCGAAAACGCCAAAGTCGGCACACCGACGATTCCGGGCGCAAGCGTTACGGCAAAAATTCTTGAAAACAAGCGCGGCAACAAGATTATCATCTTCAAAATGAAGCGCCGCAAAGGCTACCGCCGCACGCGCGGTCATCGCCAGGAACTCTCGGTCATCAAGATTGAATCCATCAACGCGTAAGCGATTTAAAATTTAACAGAAGGATAAAAAATGGCACATCATAAGGGCGGAGGAACTTCTTCCAACGGGCGCGACTCAAATGCACAGCGCCGCGGTGTTAAACTTTACGGCGGGCAGTTCGCTCGCGCCGGCAGCATCCTGATCCGTCAATGCGGCACGAAAATGCACGCGGGTCAAAACGTCGGAATGGGTCGCGACTATACGCTGTTCGCACTCAAGGACGGTACGGTTGTTTGGGACAAGGCACATCGCAAAGTCTCGATTGCTCCGGTCGAAGCATAATTGAGTTTTACTCACTGTAAAAAAAAGCGTTCCGAAATCTCGGAACGCTTTTTTTATTTTTCTGCGCTTTAGTCGATGTAAACTTTTCGGTCAATCATCGCCGGGATCCAAATATCGCCATCTTCGATGAAAAAATCTGCGGGACCGTTGGCGGGAACGCGTGTCGCATTTTCTACCTCCCGGGTGCGCAGGTTTAATTTTTTGATGACACCCGGTTTCCCGTTTACCGCCCAATCAGAAAAGTACAAATAGGTGGTTTCGTTGTCGAAAAGATCCTCTTCTTCCCGGACGATGACCCCGTCATAAAGCCCGGGAACATTGTAAATAACAGAAACCGGGCGCGGACCGGCACCATTGACAGGAATTGCTTTTATTTTTCCCGAAGGATTTCCCTGCGCGTCCGTCGCATATTCGGCGACATAGAGAATGCCGTCCTCAATATCAAGCCCGTTAGGTGCATTCAGCGGCTCGGCAGTCAGGATTTCTTCGTAAGCACCGTTGCGCAAATTAATGCGAAAAATCTTGTTTATGTCCGTAGCGGAAACGTAAAGAAATCCGTTGCTTTCAACGATGTCGTTGAGATATTTCGTGCCTTCTTTAGAAAGATCGAAAATTTGGGTTACAATGCCGGCTTGGGGATTGATTCCGACAATGCGGTCCACATCGGCAACGTAAAGCGTATCGTCTTCAGCAAGAATGCCTTTCGGCGCATCAAGCCGAATACCCGGGAACGCATTAGCGGAGATAATACGCCCGCGCGGGCTGACGGAGACAATGAAACCGTCCCCGTCTTTTTCCGTCGGCTTCATTTCCTGCCCGATACAGGTGATATAAAAGACATCGCCTTCTTCTGTAACGCTTTCCGGATGCCCGTTGACCGGAATTTCCGTTGCCGTACAAGCAGGCGTTGCCGCAAGGACAAGCGCGACGAAGAGACTGTTCAGGAGTGCTTTCTTATTTTTCATCGTTTTTGTAGGGATTGATTTATTTCGAAAAAAAAATGAAATAATTTTAAAATTACGTCGATATAAAAAAAGCGGAGCAAGAACGCGTCTTTGTCGAAATTTCTCTTGCCGTTTTTTCAAAAAAGAATTTTGATATTCGGCAATCTCGCGTAGGTTATTCCTTGCAGAGAGGTTAACACTATCGTTTTTTTAACAACCAAACATCATACACAATGGCTATCAAAGTTGGTATCAATGGTTTCGGCCGTATCGGACGCCTCGTCTTCCGCGCCGGTTTGAACAATCCTGAAATCGAATTCGTCGGCATCAACGACCCGTTCATGACGCCGGATTATATGGCTTACATGCTTCGTTATGACACGATGCACGGTCAATACAAGGGAGAAATCTCCTACACGGACAACTCCATCATCGTTGACGGCAAGGAAATCAAGTTCTTCGCAAAAATGAACCCGGAAGAAATTCCGTGGGGCGAAGTCGGTGCCGAATACGTCGTCGAATCCACCGGCGTCTTCACGGAAACGGCGAAGGCTGAAGCACACATCAAAGCTGGTGCCAAGAAGGTCGTTATCTCCGCTCCGTCGAAGGATGCTCCGATGTTCGTTTGCGGCGTCAATCTCGACAAGTACACGCCGGACATGAAGGTTGTTTCCAACGCTTCCTGCACGACGAACTGCCTCGCGCCGATCGCTAAGGTTCTCAATGACAACTGGGGTATCAAGGACGGTCTCATGACGACGGTTCACTCCACGACGGCGACGCAGAAAACGGTTGACGGTCCGTCCAAGAAAGACTGGCGCGGCGGTCGCGCTGCTTCCGGCAACATCATCCCGTCCTCCACGGGTGCGGCTAAGGCTGTCGGCAAAGTCCTTCCGGAACTCAACGGCAAGCTCACCGGCATGTCCATGCGCGTTCCGACCCTCGACGTTTCCGTTGTTGACCTCACGGTCAATCTCGCAAAACCGGCGAAATATGACGAAATCTGCGCTGCGATGAAGGCTGCTTCCGAAGGCGAACTCAAGGGCATTCTCGGCTACACCGAAGACGCTGTTGTTTCTTCCGACTTCCTCGGCGACCCGCGCACGTCCATCTTCGACAAGGACGCAGGTATTGCTCTTACGGACACGTTCGTCAAAGTCGTTTCCTGGTATGACAATGAATGGGGCTACTCCAACAAGGTCCTCATGCTCATCCAGCACATGGCGAAGGTTGACGGCGGTTGCTGCTGCAAATAAGCGGTAATTCATCCCGTTATACAAAAAAGCGTTCCCGAGACGAAAGTCACGGGAACGCTTTTTTTTCCGAAATCAAAAAGCTCGTTTTTATTCACAAGGCATTCAAAAAAGCATTTCGTGAATTTCTATTTTGCGTTTCGTAATAAAAAAGCGTTTGATTGAAAGATAATTATGAGCATTGCAGACTCTTCCATTTATGCAGGTGCGTGGACGGCACTGATTACGCCGATGAAAAACGGCGAGGTCAATTATTCTGATTTAAAAAAACTGGTGGAATACCAAATTGCAGGCGGAATTGACGGAATCCTTTCTGTGGGAACCTCCGGAGAATCGCCGACATTGACGCATAACGAGCATCTCGAAGTGATTGCGAAAACAATCGAATTTTCCGCCGGACGCGTTCCCGTTATCGCGGGGACGGGGGCGAATTCTACCCATGAAGCGGTTTTGCTCACAAAAGAAGCCGAAAAGCTCGGCGCTCAAGCATTTCTGCACGTTGCTCCGTATTACAACAAGCCGAATCAGGAAGGCGTTTATCGCCATTACGCCGAGATTGCTTCCGCGACGGATAAACCGATCATGCTCTACTCTATTCCCGGTCGCTGCGGCATTGAAATCGCTGTCGAAACTGTAGTGCGGCTTCGAAATGTATTCCCGAACATTGTCGGAATCAAGGAGGCGGGCGGCTCCTGCGACAAAGTTTCAAAGCTCGTCCGTGCGCTTGACCCGGAATTTATCGTAACAAGCGGAGATGACTCTCTGACACTTCCGTTTATCGCGCTTGGCGCGAAAGGCGTTATTTCCGTCGCTTCGAACTGGCTTCCGGCACAGGTAACGGAAATGGTTGCAAGAATGCGGGCAGGAGATTTGGCGGGAGCGCAAAAGCTTCATAACGCAATGGCGGATTTGTTCAAAAAATTCTTTATCGAGCCCAACCCGGTTCCCGCAAAGTTCGCGCTTGCGCGTGCCGGCATCATCGAATCTCCCGAAGTACGTTTGCCGCTTGTTGAAATTTCTGCGGCAAACGGGGAAATCCTCGGTGCGGCAATGGACGCATATTTGAAAAACGCATAGAAAGACTCTTTTTTTAAATGCCGGGCGATTTCGTTTTTTTTTTGCGAAATCGCCCGTTTTGTTTTTTCAGTTCCCGCTCCGGATTATTTGCTCGATTGCAAGTTGTGCAAGGGCAAGCCCGAATGCGCCTGTCGTAAACGCTACCGTTCCCGGACGCGGCTTTCCGCCTGCGGGTGAAATCATTTGCGGGAACGCATCACTAAGCGTTTCCGGCAAACGCGAAATTTCCCGTGAAAAAACAACGGGAACCCCCATTTTTTTTCCGGAATTCCCTTTGGGAAATCCGTATCGGACACGCAATTCTTTTCGAACAAACTTTAAAAGCGAGTCGCCTTCAACGTCCGAAAGATCCCCGTATTCCACACGTGTGCCGTCGCGCTTGCCCGCACAACCACCGGAGGAGATAATCGGAATTTTCGCCGCTACGCAAGAGGCGATAAGAGCCGCCTTGTTCATCGCACCGTCGATTGCGTCGACAACAAGATCAAAGCGCCCTTTATTTTCTTCAAAAAATAACGCCGCGCTTTCCCGAGTAACAAATATTTGGTGGACGGAAACGTTGCATTCCGGGTTAATGGAACACACTCTTCCGGAAAGAATTTTTGCTTTTGGAAGCCCGTAATTTCCGCTTAGCGCGTGAAGCTGACGATTGGTATTTGTCACACAAACATCGTCCATATCGACAAGCGTCAAATTACAAACCCCGCAACGGGCGAGCGCTTCACAAGTCCACGAACCGACTCCGCCAAGCCCGATAAGACAAATGCGCGAACGCACAATTTTTTCAAAAGCTTCCGCTCCGTAAAGCCGGGCAACACCGGCAAAGCGGGAACAAAAATCCTCGGAAAACATAGGCTGAGAGACTAAAGAGAAACGAAACCCGGCGAAACAAAATTAATACACAAAAAACCGCGCTCCGTGCGGGAACGCGGTTTTTTGATAAGAGCGCGAAACGCGATTAACGTTTCGAGAACTGGAAGCGCTTGCGCGCACCCGGCTGACCGCTTTTTTTACGTTCTTTGGAACGACCGTCGCGTGTGAGCAACCCGGCTTTTTTCAAAACCGTGCGGAGCTCCGGATTATATTTTTCGATCGCGCGGGCAACACCGTGGGAGATCGCACCCGCCTGGCTGTTGCAACCGCCGCCGTTCACGCGGACTTCAATATCGAGAGAGCCTTCGAGCCCGGCAACCGAAACCGGGAGCGTCGCCGTTTTGGCAAGCGCTTCCGTGAAGCAGTATTCTTCAACCGGCTTGTCGTTAACCAGAATCTTGCCGGAGCCGCTGGCAACGCGAACGCGTGCGGTGGAAGTTTTACGGCGCCCGACGGCGACAAAAACAGGAACGTCTTTATTCATATTCTGAAAAAACTGAGATTAGATTTTATACTCAACCGGATTTTGCGCGGCGTGTGGGTGTTCGGCACCGGCATAAACTTTGAGTTTCTTCATCATCGCGTTAGCGAGGCGGTTTTTCGGGAGCATACCTTTGACCGCGTGTTCAATAATAAACGCCGGTTTGTGCCCGCGCATAAATTCAGCCGTGCGGCGATAAGCGGTTCCGACCCATCCCGTGTAGAACATGTAGGTTTTGTCGGTTTCTTTGTTGCCCGTGAATTTCGCTTTGTCGGCGTTGATGACGACGACGAAATCGCCCGTGTCGACGTGGGGCGTGTAAGTCGGCTTATGACGTCCGCGCAGGATCGTTGCGATTTTGACGGCAAGGCGACCGACCGGCTGGTCGGTTGCGTCCACTACGAACCAAGTCTTATCGGCGGCGTTGGATGTCTTCGCTAAAGTTGTTTTCATTTCCGAATTAATTTAAAGAGTGTCCAATAAAAATTTTTATTGCGTCGAGCGCAAGCGTTTTTTTATTCGCAATATTTTTTTTTGTGCATGTAATGGATTTTATGTCGTTAAATTCGCTTGAAACCGGCGTTCCCGCCAAAGGTCTCGTTCATTCCGTGGAAACCTGCGGAACGGTGGACGGACCCGGGATTCGCTACATCGTTTTTCTCTCCGGCTGCAGTTTGCGTTGCAAATATTGCCACAATCCGGACACCTCGTTTGTGCGGCGCGGCAAGGAGATGACGGCGGAGGAAGTGCTTGCCGACATTGAGCGTTATGCCGGATTTTTAAAAGGAAGCGGAGGCGGCGTTACCCTTTCGGGCGGAGATCCGCTTTTTCAAATCGAATTTTCGAGAGAGATTTTGAACGGCTGTAAAAAACTCGGTTTGCACACGGCGCTTGATACCTCCGGTGCACTGGGCGCGGAGGCGGACGAGGCGTATTTGTCCCTCGTAGACCTGGTTTTGCTCGACATTAAAGCCGGCGTTCCCGCGTCGTATCGCGCAACGACGGGCGGAGACCTTGAGCCGACCTTAGAATTTGCGCGGCGGCTCGGAAAAATGGATAAAAAAGTTTGGCTACGTTATGTACTCGTTCCCGCGCTGACAGACAACGAGGAAAACGTGAAGCGCGTTGCGGAATTTGCGTCCGCTCTCGGAAATATCGAGCGAGTGGATGTTCTTCCATTTCATAAAATCGGTGCATACAAGTGGAAGGAACTCGGCTTAAAAGATCCTTTGGCGGAAACGCCGGAGCCGACATCCGAAGCGGTCGCTCGCGCAAAAGCAATTTTTTCCGCCGCCGGATTTTCCTGCGTTAAATAGAGATTTCGCGAACGAACCTCCCGTTCCCGGAAGGTTGCGCGCTCGAAGAAATTTTCAAGCCTTTTTCGGCTCAATGTGAATTGTCGCATCAATGCCGAGTTCTTCAAAAACGGCTTTTTCAATGCGCGTGCCGCAACGATGCGCCTCAAACAACGTAGTTTCCGGCGCAAGGCGAATATGAAATGTAACTTCCCTGTGCGCTCCGTAGACGTGCAAATGAATGTGATGCAGGCACAAATCATCGTTCCCGCTAACCCGGCGGGCGATTTCGCGAATTTGCGCCTTCATTTCCGCGGGAGCCGCTTCGCCGAGCAATTTATTTCCCGCATCGCGAAGCACAGTCCATGCAATGTGCAGCAGCATAAGCCCGACAAGGGCTCCGAGAGCACCGTCCATCCACCAAAAAGCGGATTCTCCGAAAATATCCGTCAAAATCATTCCGGCAAGAATAACGACGGAGCTGAGCGCGTCGCTTCGGTGATGATAGCCGTCGGCCCGCAGGGAAATCATTCCGGTTTTTCTTGCCGTATAAAACGCGTATTGCGCCATGGCTTCCTTGACAACAATAGTGAGTATCATTGCCGAGTAACCGAGCCAGCCGAATGCCGCAGGTTGGTGATCGATGATTTTTTCAATCCCGCTGCGCGTAAACTCAACGCCGACACCGGCGAGCATCATCCCGATGACAACGGAAGTGATGAGCTCCGCCCTGCCGTACCCGAAAGGATGTTCCGCATCCGCCGGTTTTTCCGAAATCTTCAGCCCGATAATCATGATCACGGACGAAAGGCTGTCGGAAAGCGTGTGCCAAGCGTCGGCAATCACGGCGAGCGATCCCGTGAAAAAACCGACGGCAAATTTGAACGCGGCAAGAACGACGTTGCCCCAAATGGCAACGTGCCCCTCGCTCTTCGCCAAGCGCATATCGGCTTGCCGGACGCTGATTTTTTCGGATTCCATACGCGACGCACAAAATGAGCGTTCCCGCACTTTCCCGCAATGAGAAAAACCCGGGAATCTGCCGCAACATACGATTGACGTTTTCGGCAACGAATCGCATTTTTTCGGCTATGCGGAAATTCACGGAGGCAACGGCAATATTAAAAAAAGAACTTGGAGACAACGCAGTGCGCACGGACACCGAAGCCTGCTTCGCCGCCTCGTTCGACAACACAAAGCTTTCCTTTTTGCCGGAAGCCGTGATTTTCCCGAAAGATGAATCGGACCTCGCATCCGCCCTTCGTCTCGCCAACAAAAATGGCGTTCCCGTAACCGTGCGCGGTGCGGGAACGGGAACGACCGGGGCGTCCGCACCCGTTTGCGGCGGCTGGGTAATTTCCCTCGCCCATTGGACCGAACTTAAAATCGATGCCGATGCCGGAATCGCCATTGTTCAGCCGGGGGTGATTACTCAAAAAATTAACGACGAAGCGGCAAAATACGGGCTTTTTTATCCGCCGGACCCCGCAAGCGTCAAACACTGTACAATCGGAGGCAACATCGCAACGAACGCAGGCGGCTTGCACGCGGCAAAATACGGCGTTACACGCGATTATGTGCTCGCGCTCGAAGGATTTTTGCCGACCGGGGAAAAAGTGCGATGGGGCGCCCCCGTAAAAAAGTATGTAAGCGGCTACAACCTGCGCGATTTGTGGATCGGATCGGAAGGCATGCTCGGCGTAATCACACGGGCAACACTCCGCCTCATCCCGAAGCCCGAAGCGAAACATACGTTTTTGTGCGCATTTTCCGACGACGAGACAGCACTGCTCGCGGCGCAAGATCTGATAAAGTCGCGCATCGTTCCCTCCGTATGTGAATTTTTGGATACACTTTCCGTTTCGTGCGCGCAACGCTACAG
Source organism: Opitutales bacterium (assembly GCA_017531845.1). Taxonomy (GTDB): domain Bacteria; phylum Verrucomicrobiota; class Verrucomicrobiia; order Opitutales; family UBA953; genus Spyradosoma. The sequence goes on from JAFXKI010000011.1 coordinate 136,153, forward strand.
CGAAAAATGTTTTTTCAAAAAAAAATCGGCGGTCCTGCTGGTCGAAGTCGACGGCGACGCGCTCAGCGTTCCCGCGCAGGCAGAGCGTGTGCGAAGCTGGGCATCTTCCCGCGCAACCGATTTCCGGGAAACGGCAGAGGCGGAAGAAGCAGAATGCCTATGGGAAGTGCGGCGCATTTGTTCGCAATCCATGTTCCTGATTGCGGATTCAAAATTGAACGAAGACATCGCTGTTCCCGCCCAAAATTTTGTGCCGCTTTTAAAAACGCTACGGAAAATCACTGAAGAAACCGGCTTGGCGACACCGGTTTTCGGTCACGCCGCAGACGGGAATTTGCATGTTCACGTAATGTTTAACCGCAATGAGACGCGGGAACGCGAAGCCGCACAAACGGCAATACGGCGCGTGATGGAAAGCGTCGTCGCGCTCGACGGCGTTATTACCGGCGAGCACGGAATCGGGCTGGCAAAATCTCCGTTTCTCGAAATACAGCATTCCTCCGACGAGATTTTCGCGATGCTCGCCGTAAAAAAAGCACTCGACCCGAACAATATTCTCGGCCGCGGAAAAATGTTTTCCCCCTTTAACGTCTGGGATTACGTTCCCGTAAACGTGAAACTTCCTTGGGATAAGAAAAAAGCTTAAGGTAAGTCCTATAACAGAGTTTCCGCTTCGAGGTGAGGCGGGAACTCGGAATCGGGAGCGCCTTTATCTCTCAAAAAAAACGGCTCCGAAAACGTTCCCGGAGCCGTTTTTATTCAGCGCAAAAAACTATTTTTTCTTTGCGCAGGATTTTTTGCAACAAGCCTTTTTCGCCGGAGCCGCTTTCGCGGGAGCTTTCTTTACAGCCACTGCTTTTTTAGCCGGAGCTTTTTTCGCAGGTGCCGCTTTCTTCGCTACCGGCTTTTTAGCGGGAGCCGATTTCTTGGCAGGAGCTGCTTTGGCTACCGGTTTTTTTGCCGGAGCTTTCTTCGCCGGAGCCGCTTTGGCAACCGGTTTTTTGGCAGGCGCCGCCTTCTTAGCCGGAGCCGCTTTCTTCGCTACCGGTTTCTTGGCGGGAGCCGCCTTCTTAGCCGGAGCTTTTTTCGCCGGAGCCGCTTTGGCAACCGGTTTTTTCGGGGTTTTTGCTGTAGCCATAGTATTTGGTTGGGATTGGGTTAACGAAATTTCCTCCTCAATCGCCGCCTGAGCCGCCGCAAGGCGAGCCGTCGGCACACGATAAGGAGAGCAACTGACATAGGTTAAACCGATGCGATGGCAGAACTTCACGGATTCGGGATCGCCGCCGTGTTCGCCGCAAATACCAAGCTTGATGTCCGGGCGCGCTTGGCGACCGAGAGAAACGCCGAGCTTCATCATCGCTCCGACGCCTTCCTGATCGATAGACGCAAACGGATTGCGCTTCACGATTTCCAAACGCGTGTAATCACCGAGGAACGAGCCGGAGTCGTCGCGGCTCATACCGAGCGAAGTTTGCGTCAGGTCGTTCGTTCCGAAGGAGAAAAATTCCGCATCTTCAGCAATCTTGTCCGCCGTCGCGCAAGCGCGAGGAATTTCAATCATCGTGCCGACCTTGTAAGAAATTTTCACCTTCTTTTCCGCCATGACTTCGGCGGCAACGCGGTGAACGACCGCCGCCTGATTTTTAAATTCCGCCGCAAAACCGACGAGCGGGATCATCACTTCCGGAGCAACACGGATTTTTTCCTTAATACAATTTGCCGCCGCTTCAAAAATCGCGCGCGCCTGCATTTCCGTAATTTCAGGATAGGAGATTCCGAGGCGGCAGCCGCGATGCCCGAGCATCGGATTGAACTCGTGGAGCTCGGCAACGCGACGCTGAATGTGTTCGACGGGAACGCCGAGTTTTTTCGCAAGGTCAAGCTGCTGTTCTTTCGTTTGCGGAAGAAATTCGTGCAACGGCGGGTCGAGCAGTCGAATCGTTGCCGGCAAGCCTTTCAGCTCGCGGAAAATGCCTTCAAAGTCGCCGCGCTGATATGGAAGCAACTTGTTGACGGCGGTGCGGCGCCCTTCCAAATCCGTCGCAAGAATCATTTCGCGCACGGAGTCGATACGATCGCCTTCGAAGAACATGTGTTCCGTGCGGGTAAGCCCGATACCCTGCGCGCCGAAAGCAACCGCGACAGCCGTTTGCGACGGTGCGTCCGCGTTCGTGCGCACGCCGAGGCGCGTTACTTTTTTACACCACGCCATCAACTGAGCGAAATTTTTGTAAGTGGCGGATTTTTTCGCCTCTTCGTTCCCGCGAACGACACCGAGAATAACGTCGCTCGGAGCCGTGGCGATTTGCCCGAGATAAACATCTCCGGTCGTGCCGTCGATACTCATCCATTCGCCTTCCTTGACGGAAACGTCGCCGACGGAAAGCGCGCGGTTCGCGTAGTCGATATCGATTGCAGACGCGCCGCTGACGCAAACTTTACCCATTTGGCGGGCAACAAGTGCCGCGTGCGAGGAAACCCCTCCGCGCGCCGTCAAAATCCCTTCTGCCGCAATCATGCCGCGCAAATCTTCCGGCGAGGTTTCGAGGCGAACGAGCAAAACTTTTTCGCCGTTGGCGGCAGCCGCTTCCGCGCGCTCCGCATTGAAATAAACTTTTCCGGAGGCAGCGCCCGGTCCTGCGGGAAGCCCGTGCGCGATAGACGTTGCGCCCTTGAGCGCCTTGCGGTCAAACACGGGTGCCAAAACCTGGTCGAGCTGATCGGCGGGAACGCGGCGCACCGCCGTTTTCCAGTCGATGAGCTTTTCGCGAACCATTTCGCAGGCAATACGAATCGCCGCCACGCCCGTGCGCTTGCCGTTGCGGGTTTGAAGCATGAAAACCTTGGAATCTTCAATCGTAAATTCAAAGTCCTGCATATCGCGGAAGTGATTTTCCAGCGTTTTGCAAATGTCGAGCAACTGCTTGTGCGCGGAAGGCATAACGCTCGCAAGATGCGCGACGGGATCGGGCGTGCGCACGCCCGCAACCACGTCTTCGCCTTGCGCATTCATCAAAAATTCGCCGTAGAAAACTTTTTCTCCGCTCGCCGGGTCGCGCGTGAACGCCACGCCGGAGCCGGACTTGTCGCCCGTGTTCCCGAAAACCATGGACTGAACATTGACCGCCGTGCCCCAGCTGGACGGAATGTGATATTTCTGGCGGTAAATAATCGCACGCTCATTCATCCACGAGCCGAAAACCGCACCGATTGCGCCTTCAAGCTGCTTCCACGGATCCGTCGGGAAATCGCTTCCCGTGCGGTCTTTGATTAATTTTTTGAAGCGGAAAACGAGTTCGCGGAGTTCGACAACGCCGAGTTCCGTATCGCTCGCGTTCGGGTTTTCGAGCATTTCCGTTTTAACGGCACCAATAACGCTTTCAAACGGTTCGTGATCTTCGTTCGGAAGTTTTTGCACACCGAGAACGACGTCGCCATACATCTGGACGAAGCGTCGGTAGCAGTCCCAAGCAAAACGCTCGTTGTTCGTAACGCGGGCAAGAGCTTCGACGGTTTCGTCGTTCAACCCGAGGTTCAAAATCGTGTCCATCATGCCCGGCATCGACTCGCGGGCACCGGAACGCACGGCAACAAGAAGCGGGAACCCGGTAGCATCACCGAATTTTTTGCCGAGCTGCTTTTCAATGTTGGCAACGGCATCGCGCACGTCCGCCATGAGCGTTTTCGGATAAGTCTTTTTGTTTTCGTAATAATACGTGCAGACTTCCGTGCTGATTGTGAAACCCGGAGGCACCGGCAAGCCGATGCGCGCCATTTCAGCGAGGTTGGCGCCTTTCCCGCCAAGTAAATTGCGCATTTGCGCGTTCCCGTCAGTCTTTTTGCCGAATTCGTAAACGAATTTCGTGCTTTTTTCGGCCGGAGCTTTTTTTGCCATATATTTTGGTAAATCGATTGAAATAGAAAATTTTCACCGTCGGAGCAATGCGCATCCTCGGGCTACCGCATTGATTAAAACGTAAAACGAAGAGAAGGCAAGAGACTTTATGCGGGAACGCATTTTTTTGAAAAAAAAATCAGCCGCGAGAACGTGTATATAAAAATAAATTACATTTCGGACAAAAAAGTTTCGAGACTTAGCGGCTACAAGCGATGCCCATTCCTCCCCCCGAAACAATTTTCCGTGCGTTTCGGTGCTTTCCGTGATTCTTTTTTCGCGCAAAAACGCAAAGCCGCGAAGTTAATTTTTGACTCCTCCGCCACGCCTTACCAAGGGGAGGAGCTTTTTTTATTAATTCCTAATTTTTAATTAAATCACTATAAAAGCTCTCCCTCTTAGTAAGAGAGAGGGGACCGCAAGCGTAGCGCAGCGGTGAGGGCGTTCTTTAGCCGCGACGGGAACTCGGATTTCTTAACGCAAAGCACAAAAAAAGCGCTCCCGTCAAACAGACGGGAACGCCACAACTAACTTCATTAATCTATGTATCCGAAGCAAGGCTAAGCCCCGCTTCGAAAAGTCTTTTTGACTCCTCCACCACGCCTTCGGCGCGGTCCCCCTCCCCTTACCAAGGGGAGGAGCTTCTGATTTCCTTTTTTTAGATTTTTAAAAAGCTCTCCCTCTTACTAAGAGGGAGGGGACTGCAAGCGTAGCGCAGCGGTGAGGGCGTTCTTTAGCGACGGGAGCGCCGACGACGCGACGCCACCAGCACCAACGCACCTACTCCCGCCAACAATCCGAACGCCGACGGCTCAGGAATCGTAAGCGTGAGAGAAAGCGTCCCGTCGCTATACGACCATTCCTTATTTACATATTTGGAAAATGCTCCGGAGCTGTCCGTAACCGACAAATAACTCAATTGCTCTGTGGTCAGCGTGTCCGATGCCGCTGAGACATCGCCAAAGGTCAGGGTCGTTCCCGTCAGAATCGTCAGCATTTCATTGTCTGCACCAAGCGCATCTGCAAAATCAGCCAAGTCGACAACAAGCTTTGCGCCGGAAGCCAAATTGATTGTTCCCGCATCAACGTTTTCAACCGAAATCTGCAACTTAGCACCATCCGCCACAGAAACGTTTCCGCTACCAAGCGCACTTGTGCTTGCCGCAACCAGCGTTCCCGCTTCAACAACCGTTGCACGCGTATATGTATTTTCTCCGGACAAAACCAATGTCCCGTTGCCAGTCTTTTTCAAGCCGGAAGAACCTTCGGCGTGATTTACAATCGCGCTGGAGATTTTCAATTCATCACCTCGGTTAGCAACCTTCACTTCGAAGTCTGTATTTCTTAACTGAATCACAATAGATGAAATTTCATTGTTTGTTCCGGTTGCAATAAACCGACCGCCCAAGGTATTCAACTTTGAACCTTCGGCTCGATCTGTCGTAACGCGCGCATTCCCGTTCAGCTCAATATCAGAAGTGAACGTAAGACTTTCCGTATCGTTGAGCATGAGCGTCGCTGTCTTCGCTTCAGAACCAGTCAAGCTAGCAATCACATTATCTCGTCGGTCCCAACCCATGAGGTCATGCCCGGAAAATTTGGCAGTACCGCCTGCCAGAACATTAATCGTTCCGATTACGGCATCCCCACCGGACAGGCTAGTGTTATCATTAACCGTCAAAGTGCCACCGTCTCCGACATTCAATGTTCCGCCGGAGATATTCACAACTTTGACACTTGCTGTTCCGGCAATCTCTGCCGTTCCACCAGTAACCTTAAGGGTTCCACCGGAAAGTGTTGATCCTGAATAGGTATAATCCGCAGCAAACTCCAACGTTCCGTTATTCGTGAAACCACCGGTAATATTCAGGGAGCCGCCAGACACTTTCAACGTCGCATCGTTCGCAATCGTCAGCCCTTTTCCTCCATCGGAGATGACACCTTCTGCGACATCCAAAACGCCGTTTGAAAGTGTATTGTTCGCAAATAATACCGTTCCTGAACCGACTTTTGTCAGTGTGAAACCTCCGAGGCTTGCAGTCGTTACTCCATGACCACTCCCGACAATACCAAACTCGTTTTCACCGCCAATCGTCGAATCAGCCGTCAAAACAAGCGTATGCAATTGCCTTTTCCCGATGTCAACATCGTTTCCCGTATTTGTCAAAAATCCTCCGTCAAGAACAACAGATCCTCCTGCGTACGAAAATCCGTCAGAGAAACCATTCAAGTCAAACGTTCCTCCGGTTTTCACAACAATCGTTCCGGAAACAACTTCTTCACTACCAAGCTTTAATGTAGCACCGTCTTCGATAAAAATAGAATATTGAGTCGTTACTTTACCGCCAGACAACGTTACCGTACCGCCAAACACGCCGACACAAGTAGTAGATACACCTGCGGAATCTACCACAACATTTGCATCTTTATCAAAGACAACGTTCCCGCCATTAGCAAAAACCTTAGATTCCCCTCCTTCGGATTCTGTCCAATTAGCATCCGTCGTATTCCATGTAGATCCATCTACACCGTTCCAAATCAAAGCGAGTACCGGATCGCCTGCTGTATACCCCACGGAATAGCCAGAGGTGTCTTTTAGTAGAAACCATCCTTCTTCGACTTTCATTCCGTAGGTTCCATCGTCGTTTTTAGAAATTCCGTCTTCAAAAATCTCCGAGAAATTCCTCACCGTAATATCTGCGCCATCGGCATTTGTGAAAGAAAATGTTGTTACGGTGTTGTCAAACGACATCCCTGAGCCAAGCGTAATCAAATTACGATAATTCGAAAGAACAACTCCCCCTTTAGTTTCAGTTTCTTCTGTTGTCCCCAACACCGCAGAAAGGCTCTTAATCTTCGCCGTGTGCAAACCACTCACAGACGTAAGGTTCATAACCCCCGTCTCTCCAAGATCTGCAACAAATCCTTCTCCCCCTTGGGGTTTGTTGTAAGCTAGGTTAAAAATACCTTTGTTATCTAAGGTAATTGAACCGCCGTCACTTCCTCCACTAAAATTGCTGATTGTAAGGACGGAGGCCGCATCCAAACTAACGGAACAGGAGCCGCCTTGGAATTTTTTCAACGAACCAACCGTAAGCTCACTCCCGACAAGAGAAAGTCGAAGATTCCAGCCCTCCAACTCGCTAATTGCACCCGTGGAGTTAGAAATGCTAATCGGTTCCCACATGTTAGAGTTTGGTGTTCCCGGACCGTTCCCTGATTCGTTCCAAGTAGAGCTATCAGTCAAAGACCAACTATCTTGAGTTTGCCAGAACTCCTGCGTGATTTCGCCTCCATTCCATACATATCCCGCATAGGCGGTGGCGGTCATTGCGGAGGCTGCAATGAGGGTAGAAAAGAAGAATTTTGAGGTCTTCATAGCTTGTAATGATTAAGTGGTGTGTAGTATTGTTAAATTGGGAAAAGGGACGGCAAAATTGTCCCTTTTATTTTTCGGATTTTATGAAAAAAAAAAACGGACGCAAGGGAATTTTGCGGCGGGAACGTGTTTTTTTTGGAGAAGTTCGCGCAAAGACGCCGTGTCGCGAAGTTTTTTTAAGAAGTTCTCACGGAGACACAGAGCCACAGAGTTTTTATTAAAAAATCTTTCAAACGCTTGGCGGCTTGGCGCGAGATTTCAAAAAAACATTTCACGCAAGGTCGCGAAGTTTTTTTGACTCCTCCGCCACGCCTGCGGCGCCCCCTCCCCTTACCAAGGGGAGGAGCTTCTGATTTCCTTTTTTTAGATTTTTAAAAAGCTCTCCCTCTTACTAAGAGGGAGGGGACCGTGCGAAGCATGGTGAGGGCGTTCTTTAGCGACGGGAACGCGGATTTCTTAACGCAAAAACACAAAAAAAGAAACAGCCGGGAAATGACTGTTTCTTTTTTTGGAAAAAATGTTTCGCGTTTGTCTTACTCGCGGGTCGGCTCGTAGATGCGGAGCAGAAGCGGCGCGGTGAGAATTTGCGGGAGCGTTTTAAGCTCGTCGACAACGCGTTCCATGACGGCTTCCGAGGTCGGATACGTCGCGAGCGTAATCGTGCCGCGGCGTTCGCCCGGATGTTCGTAAGTAACGACGCGGGCGACGGAAACGCCGTGTTTGGCGAGCACGGAATAGAAGCCGACGAGCGTTCCCGGCTCGTCCAAAATCGAAATGCGCAGGTAAAACTTCGAGCGGATTTCGTCCATCGTTGCCATGCGCGCGGTTTCGCCGAGGCGGTAGCAGGCGTCGATGTCGCTGGGCGTGAGGAATTTGTGCGCGTCGTCGCGAATGCCGATCATCGCGTCGACGATGTCGCTGATGACGGCGGAGGAAGTGGCGTCCTGCCCGGCGCCGCGCCCGATGAGAATTGTCGTTCCCGCGACGTCGCCGGAAAGCTTAATCGCGTTGTAAACGCCGTCGACGCGTGCGAGTGTTTTGTCGAGCGGAATGAGCGCGGGATAAACGCCGAGCGAGAGCGCGCCGGTTTTAAAATTGCGGCGAATCATGCCGAGCAGCTTGATGCGATAGCCGAAATCGCGCGCGCGGTGCATGTCTTCGAGCGTAACGTTGCGAATGCCTTCGACGAGGGCGTCGCGCTCGGAAACCCATTTCCCGTGAGCGAGGAACGCGAGAATAACGGCTTTGTGAAACGCGTCCCAGCCGTCGAGGTCAAGACGGTCGTCCGCTTCGACGTAGCCGAGTTTTTTCGCGTCCTGCAAAATTTCCTCGTAGGATTTCCCCTCCGCTTCCATGCGGGAAAGAATGTAATTGCAGGTGCCGTTGATAATGCCCGCGATGGATTCAAAGCGGTTGGCAACCAAGCCTTCGCGCAGGGTTTTGATAATCGGAATCCCGCCGGCGACGGACGCTTCAAAGTAGTAATGTCCGCCGTGCGCCTTGACTGCGTCGAAAACTTCGCGCCCGAATTCGTAAATAAGCGCTTTGTTCGCGGAAACGACGACTTTGCCGAGCTTGAGCGCGGCGAGCGTGTAATCTTTCGCCTTCGTCGTGCCGCCCATGAGTTCGCAAACGATGTTCACATCCGGGTGGTTGACGACTTCCGTCGGATCAAGCGTCAAAACTTCCGCGGGAACGCTCACGCCGCGTTCGCGCTTGAGATCGCGCACGGCGATTTTCGGGAACGCGATCGAAACGCCAAGGCGTTCTTCGAGTTCTTCGCGTTGTGATTGCAGGTGCTTCCAAACGCCCTGCCCGACCGTGCCGAAGCCGATAAATCCGATACCGATTTTTGTTTTATTCATTTTTTGTTTTTTGGCTTTTAGCTGTTAGCGATTGGCTCTTGGTCTTTTAACCGGGTCCCGCCAAACGCCCTCTTTAATCTTTAAACTTTAATCTTTAATCCTATTTCTTAAACGAATTTTCTTCGCCGCGCATCAAGCGAACAATATTTGAACGATGCATGATGATGATGAAAATCGCAATCACGAGGCAGAAGCCGACATGAATCGTCGTATAGCCGAGCGAGGGGAAAAATTTCGCCAAAATCATCGATGTCAGCGGCAGAGAAAGCCCGAAAACCATCGAAGCGATGGCGACGATGCGCGTCGGGAAATAAACCGCGAGCCAAACGACAATGCCGACGAGCACGGCAATCGGCATTGCGCCGAGAAGCCCGCCGATAGTCGTCGAAACGCCCTTCCCGCCTTTAAATTTCAGGAAAATCGAGAAGCAATGCCCGAGAAGCGCTCCCGCGAAACCGCAGAGCTGCGCGACGGCGATCGCGTGCGGCCAGTTTTGCGCGGCGGCGGGATCGGTCGGCTCCAGCGCGCCCATCAGCAACCACGGCCAAAACGCCGCGACAAAGCCTTTGAGCATATCGAGAATGAAAACGAGATTGCCGGCAAATTTCCCGCAAGTGCGCTTCACGTTGGTCGCGCCGGGATTACCGCTTCCCGCCGTTAAAATATTTACGCCGTAACGTTTTGCGACGATGACCGCAAACGGGATCGCGCCGAGAAAATATCCGATAATCAGAGCTGCCGCCGAAAAGAAAACTTCTGTCATAACGGGAAAATTCTACGCGAGCCGCCCGCGTTTCCGCAAATTGAAATTTGCCGAAGCACGCTTCGGCAAATGTTTAAGAGCTGAGAAGCTGAAATGTTTAATCGACGGAGCCGAGGGTTTTACTTTTATAAAATAAAAAAAGGATTCTTTTCCTTGTTTCCTTTGCGAAACAACTAAACTTCTAAGCTCTTAAGCTTTTCAGCATTTGTTGCTCGTTCCGAGCAACAAATTTCAATTTGCCGAAGCGGCGTGTAAAAAATAAATTGATACAATTATGAGTTTGGAAAATCCGCAAAGCAGCATCGTTCTTTTGTCCGGAGGCTTGGACTCGACGGTGCTTTTAGCAAAACTCGTTGCAGAAAAGCGCCGCGTGCTCGCCTTGGGCATTCACTACGGGCAGCGACACGCTCGGGAAATTGATGCGGCACGCGCCGTTTGCTCCCACTACGGCGTAGAATACCGCCTCGCCGATTTGCGCGCCGTTTCCGCATTTTTCGGAAAAAACAGCCTCACCGACAGCGACATTCCCGTTTACGAAGGCGCTTACAACGAAGACGGCATGAAAAACACCGTCGTTCCCGCCCGCAATCTTTTGCTCATCTCGCTCGCCACGTCTTGGGCTATTGCCGAAAAATGCGACACTATCGCCTACGCCGCGCACGGCGGCGACCACGCCATTTATCCGGACTGCCGTGAGGAATTTGCGGAAAAACTCGATGCCGTCGTCCGCATTTCGGATTGGCATCCCGTGCGCCTTGAACGCCCGTTTGTCGGCATGAGCAAGGGCGAAATCGTAGCCCTCGGCGCAAAGCTCGGCGCGCCGCTTCACCTCACATGGTCCTGCTACAACGGCGGGAACGCTCATTGCGGAAAATGCGCAACCTGCATTGAGCGCGCCGCCGCATTTCGCGAAGCCGGGCTTCCCGACCCGACCGTCTACGCATAATCCGGCAAAAATTCCCGAATTATGGAAAAATTTTGGCTAAAAAAAGCACGCGAAGCATGGAGCGTTCCCGCCGGCACTCCGGACGGAGTGTTGCTCGAAAAAGTGCGTTCCGGCGTCGAAACCTTGAGCGATCTTTTTACCACGGAACGCCCGGGCAACGGAAAATTCCGCGATTATATGAGCGACCCGAAACTGCTTGCCGCCTACGGGCTTTTCTTTTTTCCGCAAAGTTTCGCGCGCGCCAGTTTCTCCGTCCGCCGGCTTCTTGATGTCTATGCCTGGAATCCGCTTGGAAGCGACGAAACACCGCTCCGCATTCTCGACCTCGGAAGCGGAGCCTCTCCTTGCGGCTTTGCCGCCGCCGAAATTTTTCGGGAAAAATTTCCCGAAAGAAAAACCGTCATTACCGCTTTTGACCGTTCCCGCGCCGCCGTGCAAGCTGCCCGGGAAATCGCGCAAAACACCGGGAGCGAGAAAAACCCGCAAGTTTCCGTCGAAACACTTGTCGGGGACCTGAAAAAACTCGTTCCCGCAAAGCTCGGGCTTCCGCCCCAGGATTTAATTTTACTCGGCTGGAGCTTGAACGAAGCCGTTCCCGCAAACGAAGACGCGTTTCCGTTTTTAAAAAACCTCGCTCCGCTTCTCTCGAAAAACGGCGCGATTGTCGTTCTCGAGCCAGCGCTGAAGCTCACCGCAGAACGCCTTCGCCGGGCGAGTGATTCCGTCGCGCAAAATCCCGGAAATCCGTTTTTTCGCCTTGCTCCGGAGCTCGGAAATCACACTTGCCCGCTCCTTCGCGAAGGCATTTTTTGGGAACACGAAGTGCGAAAATGGACGCCGCCGGAATCGCTGGAATTTCTCAACCGCACGCTTTTCCGCGATATTTCCTGCCTGAAATTTGCATGGAGCGCATTCGGGAAAAAACCGGGAAAACACTTTGACGTTCCCGCCGGAGCCGCAGAGCTCTTGCGATTGGTTTCTCCTTTGGAAGCAACCAAAACCTGTCTGCGCTTTACAGGAATAAATCCCGCCGGAGAAAAAAAATCCGTCGAAATCCCGACACGCGGGCTTTCCAAAAGCGAAGTCAAAAAAATCGCCGCAGAATGGGAGCGCGGAGACCTCGCCGCGCTCGCGGGAACGCTTTCGCCGCTCGGGAACGCAGGTCATTTCCGCCTCGACGGAAAACTCTTGCCTCCGGAGCTTTAAGACTCGCGCTCACGGAGCCGCAGAGCTACGGAGTTTTTTATCTGTGAATATTTTTTAACGCAGGCGAAACAGAACTTCACAGATTTTTTGTTTAAAAATCTCTTTTCAAACGCATCGCGGCTTAGCGACCTTGAGCGTAAAAAAAAAGAACAACCATACACGGTTGTTCTTTTTTTGATAATTTGCGGAGCTTTACACCGCGTTGCGGTTTTCAAAAGCCGCACCCGCCTTTAGCGGATTTTCTTAATCGGACGAACTCCGCCGACTTTTTTAACGCCGGCAACGCCGACCGGACGCGGAGCCGCGACGCGTTGCGGTTGCGTTCCCGTCGGAACAGCCCGATGCTGTTGCTGGTATCCGGCCTGTTGTTGGGCATAAGCCTGTGCATACGTCTGTTGTTGGTTCGGAGCATACTGCTGTTGCTGGGCGGCGTAAGCCTGCTGGTAAGCTTGCTGTTGCTGCTGATACGCAGCGTAGGCCTGTTGCTGGGCATAGTATTGCGCCTGCTGTTGCTGATACGCTGCCATCGCCGCCGCGTCGGGAGTCTGTGCGGTCTGGGCGGTCTGTTGCGGCTGAGTTTCCGGCGAAGCCGGCACTTGCTGCGGAACGGCAGGTTGAGCTTGAGCCTGTTGCGCCGCCTGCTGTTGCGCATAGTATTGCGCATAAGCCTGCTGTTGCGCGTAAAGTTGCTGAGCATAAGCCTGTGCATACGCCTGCTGCTGGTCGAGCATGTTCGGATTGCTTTCGGCAGGCGGCTCTTCGCCCTTTTTGGATTTCTTTTCCTTCTTCGGTTTTTCCGGTTTCGGCGGTTTTACGGGTTTCGGGAAGTTTGCGGGAACGCCGAGAATCGACATCGTTGCGCAAAGAAGGAAGAACATCGACATCAAATCGCCGCAGTTAAAAAGCAGAACGGCGCGGTCAAGCCCAAGTTCATTCGAAGCGACGAGGAACGTTCCCGCGCTGTAAATCACTGCCGGAAGTGCCACCGCAAGGAGTGCCATTAAGCCCGTGCGATCCTGCAAATTGTCTTCCGAACGCTTCTGAACTTTTTTCGCTTGGGAAATAACGTAAGTAACGATCAGCCCGATCGCGCAAACCACGGCGGGAATACCCAACATGAGCGCGGACCCCATCGCCAAAACCTTTTGCCCGACGTTAAACGCTGCCGCCTCTTCAATCATATCGGCGGGAACGTTAAGCGTCATCGCTGCGGAAGTCATCGCCTCTCCCGCCGAAGCAAGCCCGAAGCAAAGGAACGACAAAATGATCAGCGGAATCAGCGCAAGCTTTTGCATTCGCTTGTATTTAAAGCCGGGCAAAAACGCAAGCCCGACAAAAATCAGCGTCGCCCACCACGCCCAAAGCCCGGTGCGTGCCGCCACCGCGTTTGCCGCAATTTCCCGATGCTGATACAAAAACTGATTAAATTCCCATTGCGAATACATCGCCGCAAGCCCGACACCGAAAGCGGCGACCGCACCGAGAATGTGCGGAAGTTTTTCCTGTACGCGGGAACGCGCAATCATCACGCCGCCGACGGCGAACCCGGCAACGGCTGTGGCGTAGTGAGAGTAAAGAGCGATTTTTTGCGCAGAATTGGCAAGCTCCGGTGCGGAACAAATGAGGGTCGGTTCGGACATAAGTTAAATGCAACTGAGTGATAGAAAATAGCTTTTGCTGAAGCGGGAACAGTTTTATTTCAAGCTTCGAGCAGTTTCAACATTAAAGAAGAATTAGGGAGAAATTAGAAATTGGAAATAATCCTTCCGCACTCCCAATTTCTCATTTCTCGTTCCTAACTCTTAAATCCTAATTTTTTCAAAAAAACTATCCGTCGATTTTTTCGGAAAGATAGGCGACGAGCTCGTCTTCCGTGAGGCGAATCTGCTGAAGCGTGTCGCGGTCGCGGAGCGTAACCTTGCCGTCTTTTTCAATCGTATCGAAGTCAATCGTGATGCCGAACGGCGTGCCGATTTCGTCCTGACGGCGATAGCGGCGCCCGATTGCTCCCGCCGCGTCGTAGAAGACGTTCCAGCGGCGTTTGAGGCGCTTGTAAATAGCGTCGGCGCGTTCGACGAGTTCCGGTTTGTTTTTCACGAGCGGGAACACGGCGGCTTTATACGGCGCGAGGCGCGGGTGCAGCTTGAGCACGAGGCGTTTTTCGCCGTCCACTTCCTCTTCGCAATACGCTGCGGAAAGCACGGCGAGGAAAATGCGGTCCACGCCGACGGACGGTTCGATAACGTGCGGCACGTATTTGCGCTTCGCCGCTTCGTCAAAATATTCCATCGACTTGCCGGAAACCGTCTGGTGCTGCGTCAGGTCGTAATCGCCGCGCGCGGCAACGCCCTGCAATTCCTGCACGCCGAACGGGAACTCAAACATAATATCCGTCGTGCCCTTCGAGTAGTGCGCGAGTTTTTCTTTCGGGTGGTCGTAAAGCGAAAGACGCGATTTCGGGATGCCGATCCCGTCGAACCAATCCATGCAGTATTCGATCCAGCCTTTGTGAAGCGACTGCCAATCCGCGTCGGGCGAAATGAAATATTCGATTTCCATTTGTTCGAACTCGCGGGAACGGAAAATGAAGTTGCGCGGGTTGATTTCGTTGCGGAAAGCCTTACCCGTTTGCGCGATCCCGAACGGCACTTTGACGCGCCCGGTATCGACGATATTTTTGAAATTGATGAAAATGCCCTGTGCGGTTTCCGGGCGCAGATAGGCGACCGCCGTTTCGTCGCGCAACGCGCCGACGTAGGTTTGGAACATCATGTTAAACGCGCGCGGCGGCGTGAGCGAGCCGGGCTTGCCCGTCGCCGGAGACGGAATCAACGCGTATTCTTCAGGCTTCGCTTCCGTGTAATCTTTCAACACGATCGGCGCCATTTCGCCCTGCTTCGCGAGCTTGCGCTTCATGTCGTTCGCCATTTCCTCCGCCTGCGCCTGCATGCCTTCGTCTTCCAAAACGGAAACGTAGCCGATAGTTTCGCCGGCGACGATGACGGGTGCGAAAAACAGCTGGTCGGCGCGGTAACGCATTTTCGACTCTTTGCAATCGACGAGCGGGTCCGTAAAATTATCAACGTGCCCGGACGCCTTCCACGTCGTCGGGTGGTGAATAATCGTCGAATCAAGCCCGACAATGTCGTCGCGGCGGTGCACCATATCTTTCCACCACGCCTGCTTGATATTGTTTTTCAACTCGACGCCAAGAGGACCGTAATCGAAAAATCCGTTGTATCCGCCGTAAATATCGGACGACTGGAAGATAAAGCCGCGGCGTTTGCACAGGTTGATGATGTCGTTCATCAGGTTGGAGGAAGATTTCTTTTCGCTCATCGTTTTTTATAAAAAGGTTTCGGGAGAAAATAAACGCGTTCCCGCTAAAAGACAAGCGCGGGAACAGCTATCGATTTTCAATTCCGCAAAAAAAAAAACGCACCTGAAAAACAGATGCGTTTCGGAAAGTGGTGCCAAGGGGCGGATTCGAACCGCCGACCTTAGGCTTATGAGTCCCGCGCTCTACCGGCTGAGCTACCCTGGCACAAAAGAGACGTCAATGATGCGCGTTCCCCGCGTTGCGGTCAAGCGGATTTTTCAAAAGAAGCGGCAACCATTTTCTGTGCGGTCCGGAAAGCGTCAATTTTTCCGATTCCGAGATTTTCACACGAAATATTTCGGATTGTATGCCGGAAAACGATTTTTCCAGGCGAGCGACGGATTTTTCGGGGACGTGCAAAAAACGCTCCGTGATAGCTTCGTTGGCAATCCCGCGCCTACCTTCGAAAATTTGCGTCCATTTGGCGGAGGCTTTCGGGAACGGCGAAAAATCCTCCGCGCGCGGAAATTCGCAAAGATTTTTCAAACGCCGCGTTCCCGCCGTGTTACGCACGAGTAAAATTTCATCTCCGATCCGGCACCATAAGCGCACGACTTCGACTTTTTTCGTTGTTTTCGGCAAAAACCGCGGAAGCAGAGTTTCAATTCCGCGTTCCCGAGCCCGGCAAAAACGCGCCGCCGGACAAATTTCGCACTTCGGGGAGTGCTTCGTGCAAATCAATGCCCCGAGCTCCATCATCGCCTCGTTGTGATCGCCGGGATTCTCGCTGTCGAGCAAAGCATCTGCAAGCCCGGCAAACGCCGTTGCCGCCGATGCACTGTCGCGAAAAACATTTTCATTCCCGCTTAACCGCGCGAGAATACGCACGACATTCCCGTCGACGACGGCGGCGGGAATGCCCTGCGAAATACTCGCGATCGCCGCCGCCGTATACGCGCCGATTCCCTTAAAATCACGCCATTCTTCCACGCTTTGAGGGATGTGCTTTTCTGCAACAATCCGCTTTGCAACGCCGAGCAGATTTTTCGCACGGGAATAATATCCGAGCCCTTCCCACGCGCGGAGCACCTCTGATTCGTCCGCCTGCGCCAGAGCGTCAAACCCGCTCCACTTTTGTATCCAATTTTCAAAATACGGAATTACGGTATCGACTTGCGTTTGCTGGAGCATGAACTCTGAAACGACCGTGCGGTAAACGGAGCGTTCCCGCCGCCACGGCATTTGGCGGCGTTCCCGCAAAAACCATTCACGGAGAGCGGCACGAAATTCGTCGGCACGCGCGGCAAGCAGCAATGTCATCGGCATTTTTCTGCTGGGGAAACTATTCTTCGCCTTCCGCTTCTTCCTGCGTTTGCTCTACCGGATGTTCCGTTTCCCATTTACGCGTGATCAGCAAGCGTTTCAGCGATCCTGCCGGTGTTTCCAGCGGAATGATTTCGTAATCGGCGATGCGCAGTTTTTCACCGCGCTTCGGCAAGCGGAATCCGTGCTCGAACTTGATCCATTCCGCGACGGTGCGCGTGCTGTTTCCCTCCCATTCGAGAGTCCAGCCGGTTTCCGCTTCAAGCTCGTGCATTGAAAGCGTTCCCGCAACCACGATGCTATCGGGCGTTTGCTCAAAAATTTCCTTTTGGTCAGTATCAAATTCATCACGAATATCGCCGACAATTTCTTCGAGAACGTCTTCAAAACTGATTAAACCGAGGGTCCTTCCCTCGTCGTTGACGACGAGCGCGAGGTGATTTTGCGAAAGGCGCAAACGTTCCAGCACATCGGCGATGGGCATTTCCGGCGGGAACGTCAGCATTTCGCGCAAGAGCGGTTTTATCGGCGTATCTTTGCCGAGAGCCTGAATCTGCCAAAGCCATTCCCGCATCATCAAAATACCGACAGGCTTGTCCAAATCGCCGTCAAAAACCGGATAGCGCGAATGCCCGGTGCTTTGCGCAATGCGCAAGTTTTCCTGCGGAGCGGCGTTGCTCCAAAGCGCGTTTATTTCGTCGCGCGGAAGCATAATTTCCGAAACGCGCGTATCGCGTAAGCGCAGGGAGCGCAGCATCAGGCGGTTCACAAGAATATCCGCCGAGTGAGTGTGGCGGGAATGCGACAGCACGTATTCCATTTCCTCCGGAGAAAACCCGTGTGCGCCCTCGCCTGCCGGGTGAATCCCGATTTTGCGCAGGAAAAAATTTGCCGTTCCGTTGAGTGCCCAAATAAACGGAAACAGCAATTTGTGAAAAATCATCAACGGGAGCGCGACCGAGAGGGAGGTTTTTTTCGGATACTGAATTGCGAGCGATTTCGGAGCCAATTCGCCGAAGACAATGTGCAAAAACGTGATTAATGCAAACGCTACGGCAAACGAGATTCCGGTGATTTCCGACGGATCTGTAATGCCGATTTTTTCCAAAACCGGAGCCAAGCGGTGCGCGACAAAGGGCTCGCCGACCCAGCCCAACCCGAGCGATGCGAGCGTGATTCCGAGTTGCGTTGCCGAAAGCATCGAGTCTAAATGCTCCGTCGCGCGAATCGCCGAGCGCACGCGCACGCCGCCCTCTTTTTCCAAGGGATAAAGCTGGCTCGACCGCACTTTTACGAGTGCAAATTCCGCCGCGACAAAAAAACCGTTGGCGAAAACAAGCAGAAGCACCACCAATGCTTCCACGATAATCTCTAAAAATTCCGGCATAAACTGATGTAAAAAAGATGACGTTCCCGCGCTAAACGTCAAGTGCGCTTTCTCGAAAGGGAGCGCCGGTTTTTCACGTTTACGGGGCAATCTCCGGTTTGCCAAATTTTGCGAAGCCGTGTAGAGTTTTCCCCTGCATGCAAGCCGAATCCTCTAATGTTTTTTTTCAAAAAATCGCCTGCGCGCGCGGGAACGTCATCGCAACGCCCTGTCGGTTTTCACCCTCCCAATGGAAAAACGGGAATCTGATTTTTATCACGCCGGAAAACCTGTCGCTTGAAAAAACGGTTTTTGAAAATCTTTCAATGCCGTTGGCGATGGCGGGAACGCCGTGGGAAATTGCGAGGGAACGCATTTTCGCCGAGTTGCGTTTCTGGTTCGGGGAAAAAGACGCGGAAACGTTCTCCCCGATTCGTGCAAATGAGCTTTCGCTTGAAGAACGTTCCCGCCTGCTGTTTGCGTGCGCCTGCGCGGCGAACCTTCACGCGCACGCAGTCGCCGTCTCCGAGTCCGTTTCGCTTTCCGACAAACTTTTCAAAATGCTGAAATCCCGCGCAGAGCACGACGCATTTTCTCTCGTCCTCGAAAATCCGCCGGCGGATTATTTTCTCCAAGCAGACGAAATTTTCATCTCCGGTGCAGGCATTCCCAACTTATTCATCGGGAAAATCCTCGGAACCGGCGCAGGAGAATTTTTCGCGGAAACACCTTCGGGAACACAAATTCACGGAAAACTTTGCGGAACGCTTCCGGAAGAAATCCCCGAAGGTGCCGACGTGAATATTTTCCTTCCTCCGGAAATTCTCCGCATCGACGCGTTCCCGCCGGAAGAAAATTTTTTCGAGCTCGGAGAAGGCGGCGAAATCTTCTTCGACGGACATTTGCATTTTCGTGAATTCAAGCTTCGCGGGAACGCTGCCGTTTTGCGCGCCGCCGCCACGCAGCGACAGTCGCTCGAAACGGCAGACACCGGCACGCCTTACGCATGGTTTTTCCCCGAAGACGCGCTTGGATTTTTTAATTGGTAGCCGGTGACCGGGAACCGGGAGCTCGTATTCTTTAATCTCTAATTTCCGAGCGAACTCTCGAAAAATCTTCAAAGAACGAATTTACGGGAGAAAACCATTAAAGATTCGACTTTACGCACAATTCACGGTGTTTTATACGCATGTCAAATCAGATGAAAAATCGTTTTTCTCAAAAAAAACCGGCGGGCGACGACCGCAACCTCGTACTCGTTGACGACGACTTTCAGGATGCGGATTTCGAAGATCGCGTTTGGCTTTTTTGGCAACGCCACGGCAAACGCACCGTTGCAGCCGGCGTTACGCTGTTTCTTGCCATCATAGCGGCGATCGTTTACGTGCAAGTCGGGAAAATGCGTGTCGCCGCCATGGAAGCGGAATACGCGAAGACGGAAACCGCCGAACAAAAGCTCGCTTTCGCTAAAGCGCACGAATCCGACCCGATTGCGGGAACAGCTTATTTCGCTGTCGGCACTGAATTTTCTGAAGCCGGAAAATTCGCCGAAGCCGCCGAAGCCTTTGTAAATGCCGCTCGCGTGTTCTCCGGCAAAGAAGAATTTAACACGATGCAAAGCCGCGCGAACGTCGCTTTCGCCGCTGCCCTTGCACGCACGGGAACGCCGGAAAACATCGCTTCGGCAAAAGACGAGCTGAAAAAACTCGCAAACGCGACCACCGCAGATCCGCTCTATCGCGGACAGGCAATGTATGAACTCGCCGTCGCCGCTCTTGCGGAAAACAATTTCGACGAAGCTCGGCTTTGGATTAACGAAATGGATCGCTCTCTCGAACCGACCAACTTCTGGCAGGAACGCAAACGCGCACTCCTCACTCTCGAACCGCAACTCGTTTTGAAAAATTAACAAAAAACGCTTTCGGCGGGAACGCCTCTCTCCCGTTCCCGCCGTGAAAAAATCCCCGCTATGCCCTCCGCCTCTGACACGCCCGTCGTTCCCGCCATTGAAGTTTGCCGCCTCAATAAAACATTCGGGAGCTATCGCGCCGTTTCCGACGTCTCGTTTACCGTGATGCCGGGCGAAATTGTCGGCTTCCTCGGCCCGAACGGTGCCGGGAAATCGACAACGATGCGCATTCTTGCCGGCTTAACGCAAGCCGACAGCGGAAACGCAAGCCTCTGCGGCGTTCCCGTCGCAACAGAATCGCTCGAAGCTAAACGGCACCTGGGCTACATGCCGGAAAACAATCCGCTCCCGGAAGAACTGCGCGTCATCGAATATTTGCGCTGGCGAGCAAAACTTAAAAACGTGCCGCGCAAGGAAATCGCCTCCCGAGTAGAAGCCGTTATGCGAGCCTGCGACCTTGCACGCAAGGCGCGGCGCAAGCTCATCGGAACGCTTTCCAAAGGCTTTCGCCAACGCGTCGGCATCGCGGATGCGCTTTTGTCCGAGCCGGACGTCATCATTTTGGACGAGCCCACCATCGGGCTCGACCCACATCAGATTCTCGGAATCCGCGCCCTCATCCGCTCCTTGCGGGAACGCAAGGCAGTGCTTATTTCCAGCCATATTTTGCCGGAAATAGAAAACGTGTGCGACCGCGTCATCATTATCAACGGCGGGCGCATCGTCGCCTCGGGAACGCCGGAAGAACTGCGTAAGGAATTTATCCTTTCCCGCTCATTCATCACGGAAACCGACGCGCCGCGCGAAAAAATTTCCGAAGTCCTCGGCACGGAAAAGCTCACGCAAACAGATACGGAAACACCGAATGTCTCCGAAATGACAACATGGGAAGCCACCATTCCCGCAGAACGGGAATTTTCCGCAGAGACAGCAATCGCCGCTCTCATTGCCGACGGATTCAAAGTCCGCGAATTTCAGGAAAAAAAACCGAGCTTGGAAGACATCTTTATCGCCGCCACCAAGCGCAGCTACGACATTAAGGGATGAAACACTTTCTGACTATTTTCAAATACGAACTGCGCATGCTGTTCATCTCCCCGGCGACCTACGTCGCGGGAACGATTTTCCTCGCCCTAATGGGCGGGCTCTACTGGCTGGCGTTGCAACGCTCCGCCGTCGGCTCGCTCGGCGATGCGCTTCCCGTAGAAGTTTATTTTCAACTTTTCTTTGTGCCGCTGCTGATTCTCGTTCCGCTGATTACGATGCGCTCTTTTGCGGAAGAACGCCGGACGGGAACGCTCGGCGCGCTGATGACGACGCCTACCGGGTCGCTCGCCATCGTGCTCGGAAAATTCTTTGCCGCTTACGCGCTTTACATCTTTCTTTGGGGATTGGCGTTGGCGTTCCCGGTTTCCGCGTGGATTATGCTGAAGGATTTGTATCCGGATCCGCGCCTGCTCGCGGCAGGCTCTCTACTCGGCGGTGCGGTTTTTGTCGCGCTCAGCGGTTTGCTCTATATTTCCGTCGGAATTTTGGCGAGCTCTCTCACGCGCTCAATGCTCGTCGCCGGATTGCTGACAAGCTGCATTCTCTTCATTCTCGTCGTTTCCGGGGGCGTGCTTCAGCTTTTACCGTTAGAAAATTACGAATCGCTTTCCGGTTTGCGAGATTTGGTGGACTACCTCTCCACTTTCCGCCATTTGGAAAACTTTTCGCGAGGACTGATCGACACAAGACCCTTTTTCCTGTTTGCAAGCGGCACCCTGCTTGCGCTCGGGCTCACCGCAATTAACATCGAATCCAAGGCGTAGGAAAACATCATGAGCAAAAAACCGTCTTTGTTTTCGCTGAAAGATTTCCGTGGCGTGCGTTTCCTCGGAAGGCTCAACCGCCTCGCCCAAGCCCTTCTCGCGCTCGCACTCCTTTTCGGGCTGAACTATCTCGCTTCCTTGCCAACGTATTACAAACGCTGGGATTTGGATTTTGAAAATCGCCACGGTATTTGGCCGGAAACACGTGCTCAATTAAACGAATTGGCAAAAAAAGCGCCGGAAAGCACTTCCGCGGAAAATCCCTGGGTGCGCCTCATCGTGACGCTTCAGCCGCCGACGGCGGGAACGCCGCCGGAGCAGGCTTCCGCCGTCGCGTTGTTGCACAAACAAATTTCCCGCCTTGTCGACGATTTTAAATACGAGGCATTGCAAACGCGCCGCCCGGACTGGATTCGATTCGAAACGGCAGATTTGGTCAAAAACACGCGCCTGAATCGCGAACTCGAAAAATTCGGCACGCTCCCGACCAATACCGCCATCATCGTTCTTTGCGACAACAACTGCCGCACCATTTCTTCCGACGAACTTCTGAAACTCCGCCCCGGCGAACGAGGAAGCGAACCGATGATCGACGGTTTTCGCGGAGAAGAAGCCATCATGTCGGCAATTCTCAGCGTAACCGACGGCGTTTCCCCTATCGCCTACTTCCTCACCGGGAACGGGGAGCTCAGTATCGATAGCAGCAACCGCGGCTACGGACTATCGTCTTTTGCTCAGGCTCTCCGCACCCGGCACATTCGCACGCAAACGCTGGAGCTTTCGTTGCTTCCGGACGTTCCCGCCGATGCCTCTCTCGTAATCATCGCCGATCCCCGCATCCCGATTTCCTCTCAAACGGAAGAAAAACTCTCCCGCTACTTGCGGGAACGCAACGGGCGCATTCTCGCCATGATCGGACCGGGAACGGAAGGCGGGTTGGAAAATCTGTTTTTCGACTGGGGACTTACGCTTCAAGACGTTTTCGTTGTCGAAAATTCTCCGCAATGCCTTCTTTCCGACGGTAACTACGCCGTGCGCAACTTCCCCGGGAAAATACACAAAACGGCGGAAATTCTCGCTGCGCTGAACTTGCCGATTATCGCGTCTCAATTCCGCTCCGTCGAAGAAGATTTGGGAGCCAAAGAAGATCGCACCCGCACGGTAACACCGCTGTTTTTCTCCTCTTACTCGCAGGGCGGCGGGCTTCCGACAAGTTGGGGCGAACGCGACTACCGCACACCTCCCTACAAATTCGATGTCATTCGCGGAGACATCGACGGTCCCGTCCCGCTCGGTGTCGCTTCCGAACGCACGGCGGGAACGCGCCTCGGCGTAAGCATTCCCGGCGGGCGCCTCGTCGTTATCGGCTCGGGAGATATTGCTACAAACGCGCTGTTTGAAGACGGAGGAAATAAGCCCTTCCTGCTCAACACCGTCAATTGGCTGATCGACCGAGATGTCATGATGAACATTCCGCCGCGACCTATTTCGGAATTCCGGCTGAAAGCAACACCGCCGGATCTTGCTCACGTCGGCTGGAATTTTGTATTTTTCCCTGCCGGGCTCGCACTTTTCGGGCTTCTCGTTTCCTATTGGAGAAAACGAATCTAAATCCCTTACTTTTTTAAAAACACCATGCGTTTTAAGCTCACACTTTTTCTCGTTGTTGCGAATTTGATTACGTTTGCCCTCATTTGGCAAAATTCCGGCGGAGACGCCGAAACGGAAATTTCCGCTCAATCACTTTTCTCCGCCGACATCACCGAAATCAACGTCTCGGCTTCCGATGCCAATGCCTCGTTCGCCCTCGAACGGCGGGAACGCGGCTGGTTTTTGAAAAAACCTTTTAGCTGGCGCGCCGACGCCTTTGCCGTCAATCGCCTGCTTTCCGAGCTGCGTTTTCTCGACAACAGCCTCGGATTCTCCGTGGAAGAAGTTGCCGGCACCGGAAACACCCTTTCCAGCTACGGGTTGGAAAATCCCGCCGCTTCCGTTTCCGTAAAAGACTTGGTCGGCACTCACGAGCTTAAAATCGGAAAAACCACGCCGGACGGACGTAGCGTTTACGTGCTCTCTCCCGACGGGAAACACATCATCCCCGCACCCATTTCTCTCCTTAACGCTATCGCGCAACAACCGAACGAATTCCGCGCGCGGGAAGTTTTCGGGCTTCGCCCGTATGAAGTTCGTGCCGTAACCGTGCGGACCGCGTTTTCCGGCGGGAACGAACAACGCGTCGGCATCGTCCGCACGCGCGGGAATCAGCCTACGGAAACCGCAACGTGGCGCTTCGAAACCCCCGTCGCCGCCGATGCCAACGCACAACTCGTTGAAAAGCAGCTCGGCGACCTCACGGCTCTTTCCTACGTTCGCTTTGTTTCCAACGATGCGACACCGGACGAAAAATTCGGACTCAAAATTCCCGTTTTGCGCTTCACACTTGAATCCGCAAACCGTAGCCGCACGCTTCTCATCGGCAATCCCGATCCCGACGACAGCACCGGAAAAACGCTCTTTGCCAAACTCGAAGACAATCCGGCGATTTTCACCGTTCCCGCCGAAACCGTCAACGTGTGGAAAACTGCCGCACGCGATTTGCGCGATCCGTATTTCCTGCGCTTCAACCCCGCAAATCTTTCCTCCATTAAAATTCACGACGGGAACAAAACCCTCGTGCTTCACCGCCTGAACATTTCCCGCATGGACGCTCCCGCTTCGGAACAACCCGAAAGCCCGGTCGGGGCAATCGTCGAGCCGCGTCCGGACATTCTGAACGCGGAAACCGGAGCGGCAAGCAATCCGCTCTACAACGCATGGCAAATGCCGGTCGCTCCGGGATCGCTGGTCACGGAAACCGCCAAAGCCGAACCGCAGGTTGTTGCCAAGTTGGTCGAAGGGCTTCGTGACTTGCGGGCGACACGGGCACCCGGAGCGGAGAACTTTAACCTTTCCGCCGCCCAACGGCGTCTTTGCGAAGCTTTTGTCGCAGATACAACCACTCCGGAAGACATCGCAGGAATGAAATTTAACACCCCTTTGCGCGTCGTCGATCTTGAATTCATTCTTCCGAACGGGAAAACGCAAACGCAAACCCTGACAATTGCCCCTGCCGTAGAGAAAGACACGCCCGTTCACGCGCAAGTCGGGACCGCCATTTATTCAATCACGCCGGAAATTCTCAACGTTCTCGACGTGCAACCGACGTTTTTCCGGGATCGCAACGTTTACGCGCTACCGGCCGGCGGGAAAATCGTTGCTTTCAAAATTTTCGAACTTAACAACGGTAAAGAAAATCTTCTCGTCGAAGAAAAATGCCCGGAAAACGAAACGGATTGGTCCGATTTCTTGGAAAAAAATCCCGAGCCGTATGCCCAAACCTTGGCAAAACTCTTGCGTTCCACGGAAAATGTCGTCGCCGAATCCTACCTGCCGGTACCCTTCTCGCTCGATTTCAAAGATACCTCCTACCTCGGAATGAACGTTCCCGAGCCTTGGTTTTACAAACTTGAAGTCGACGTCCTTCTTGATGACGGCACCAAAACTACGCCCGGGAAAACCGAAACGCTCACATATTACCTCACGCGGCGCCTCGGCGGAACTACGCAAATCGCAGGCGCTCCCGCGCAAAATTGCATTTTCCGCATTCGACAGGATTTTATCGACGCGATTCACGCGCTGACGTTTAACCGCTCCGGAATCATTCCGAACATCAGCGCGCCTCCCGCCGCGCCGACACAATTAATTACCCCCGCAAAATAAAAAAATCTGCCGCAGAGCAGGAATTTGCGTTCCCGCCCTGCGGCAGTTTCTAAGACATCTGTTTACCTATTTTCACAAAAACATGAATACCCAAAACACAAACACTTCCTATTCCGTCGCAACCGGCGGAGACGCTTTTTTGGTCCTCATTCAAGGACGCGCCACCTACACCACTTGCCGGGCTTTCGGCGAATTTCTTGAAGCCGCTCCGCAAAGCGGACGCCGCGTCCTCATCATCGACCTGAAAAACTGCGCAAGCATCGACAGCACCGTACTCGGGCTCATCGCCGGGGCGGCAACCGACTTCCGGAAAATCAGTGGTGAAATTTACCTTCAAAATGCCTCCGGTCGCATCCGTGATGTTATCACCAATCTCGGCTTACCGGAACTTCTCACCCTCCTTCCGGAGGGTGAAAGCCACCCGGCAGCCACTGCTCTTCTCAATTTAAAAATGGAAGAAAAATCCGCGGCACCGGCTTGCAACGGCACAATTCTTCAAGCGCACGAAACACTCATGGCAGCAAATCCGGAAAACATCGCTCGCTTCAAAGACGTTGTCGCTTTCATGAGAGAAGACCTTGGGAAAAACCTCTAACCCGGGAAAAACTGTCGCCGCGACTGTTTCCTACGGGGGAAACGGCTTCGCTTGCTTGTCAATTCCGTTTGGCGAGAGTTAGCGAGTCCGTGCGCCACAAAGTGCTCGCACCGATCCCGCCCTGAAAGAAGCGGGAAAAATCTGCGTTCCCGCGATCGAAAAAAATCAAACCAAGCGTTTGCGCCAGTCGAGGATCTGCTTTTTCACTTGCTTCGGACCGGGCATGCCGACGCGTTCCCGCGACGCCATCGCCGTTTTTAAATCAAAAACCTTCACCCAATCTTCTCCCAGTTTCGGGTGCACTTTTTTCACTTTTTCAAACGGGAGCGCATTCAGCGGAACGCCTTCCTTTTCGGCAAGCGCAACCAAATGCCCGACAACGTGATGCGCCTCGCGGAACGGCACGCCCGCACGCACGAGATAATCCGCCACGTCCGTCGCGAGCAAAAGCGGATCGGCGACCGCCGCCGCGCAACGCTCCGCGCGCATCGACGCTCCCGCGAGCGTTTCGCGCAGCACATTGAGCGAAATCATCACCGTATCGAAAGAATCAAATACGGGCGGTTTGTCTTCCTGTAAATCGCGATTGTAAGTCAGCGGCAAGCCTTTAACCATCGTAACGAGCGCGACCAAATTGCCGTGCAAGCGCGCGGATTTCCCGCGAAGCAGTTCGAGCGAGTCCGGGTTTTTCTTCTGCGGCATCAGCGACGAACCCGTCGTAAACGTGTCGGGAAGCGAGACGAAGCCGAACTCCGAGGAATTCCACAAAATCAAATCTTCCGCGATGCGCGAAAAATGCACGCCGCAAAGCGCACACGCCGACGCAAATTCGATAAACGTGTCGCGGTCGGAAACGGCATCCATGCTGTTGCGCGTTACGCGCGCGTTCCCGCGGTCGTCGACAAAATCCATGGCAACGGCGGAAAATTCGCGATCGATCGGAAGCGTCGTTCCCGCGATCGCGCCCGAGCCGAGCGGCGACCAGTTCGCGTGGTCAAACACGGCAGCGAAACGCTCGCGGTCGCGCGAAAACATTTCGACATAGGCGAGCAAATGATGCGCGACGGAAACCGGCTGGGCGCGTTGCAGGTGCGTGAACCCGGGAATGTAAACGTCCTGATTACGCGCGGCGACATCGAGAAGCGTGTTCATCAGCGCACCGATTTTTTCAAAAATTTTCGCGCTCGCGTCTTTGAAAAACAGACGCATATCGGTCGCGACCTGATCGTTGCGGGAACGCGCCGTGTGCAGTTTTGCGGCGGCGGGAACGCGCTTCGTCAGTGCCTGCTCGATGTTCATGTGCACGTCTTCAAGTGCGATGTTCCACTCGAATTTTCCGGCTTCGATTTCTTTCAAAATCGCGTCGAGCCCGCGCACGATGTCGTTGCATTCTTTCTTGGAAATAATCCCGACGTGGGCGAGCATTTTCGCCTGAGCCTTGCTTCCCGCGACGTCAAACGGTGCGAGCCGCGCATCAAACGAAACGCTTTCGCTGAACTTGAGCATCAGCTCTGCGGGACCTTGCGAAAAGCGTCCACCCCAAGTTGCCTGCTCTTTGCGAGCCGCCGTTTTTTTCGTCGTCGAAGTTTTCTTTGCCATGCCGGAAAAGATTAAAGATTAAAGCTCAATCCTTAAAGATTAAAGAAGGCGTGCGAAATTATGCCTTAAATAAAACTTTGCCGTTGCGCCCGCCTTCAAGGGCGCGTGCGATTGCGGATTTGTATTCATCGAGTGAATACACGGCATCGACCGCCATGTTGAGTTTTCCGTCACGCATCATAGCAAAAATTTTGTCTGCCATTTCCGCTTTTGCTTCAGTCGAAGCCGCGCGATTCCAGCGATCCATCCAAAATCCGCGCAGGCGCAAGTCGTTGAAAATAAATTCGCGCGTGGGGAAGCGAATCAGGTCGCCGGTCATACCGCCGAACGTAACGATCGTTCCCGCGAAGCCGACCATGCGCGTGAGGCGCGCCGCGCTTTCGCCGCCGATGGAATTGAGCGCGAGCTTCGGAAGATTCGCCTTCCCGCCGACGATTTCCGCGATTTTTTTAATCGAATCTTTTTCTTCCGGCAAAACGGCATCGGCGCCGAGATTTTTCAAAACCGGTTCCCATTTTTCAACATTGCGCACCATCGAAACGGTTTTCAAACCGAGCGCGTGCGCCATTTGAACGAGGCATTGTCCGAGCGCGGAACTTCCCGCGTTTTGCAAAACCCAATCTCCGGGCTTGAGTTCAACGAAATCGTGAAGAATGCGCCAAACCGTCATCGGATTAATAAACGCCATCGCCGCAAGCTCGGCGGGAACGTCCGCCGGCACTTTTTCGACTTCAGCGGCGGGAACGGTAATCGCTTCACGCCAAACGCCGGCGTCCTCCGGCATGCGCACGCGGTCGCCCACGGCGAGGTTTTTAACATTTTCGCCGACAGCGGAAACGCGCCCTACGCCCTCGCGCCCGGCAACGGCGGGAAGTTCACGCAAGCGTCCGTAGGTTCCGCCGATCATTCCCATGTCGGACGGGTGAACGACAGCCATTTCGAGCGCGATTGTAACTTCGTCGGCACGCGGCGCGGGAACGTCAATTTCCTGCAGGGTCAAAACTTCGAGCGGTTTTCCGGTTTCGTTATAAACAAGGGCTTTTGCTTTCATACGAAACCAATGAAACAGCGTTCCCGCCGTTCCCGCAAATTGAAATTTGTTGCCCGTTCCGGGCAACAAATGCTGAGAAGCTTCTCGGAGAATCCGATTAGACTTTTCAGCTTCTCAGCTTTTAAACATTTAGCGAACGTGTCGCGTTCGCTAAATTTCAATTTGACGATTGGGTTATGAATCCGTTTCATGGAAGCCTCTTTCACGTTCCCGTATTTCAATGGATAGAATTCTGGCCTCCGAAGCCGGCGATCCGGGTTCGAATCCCGGCGGGAGCGCCATTTTCCGCTTTTTTTGTTTCATGAAACTGAAAGAACTTCTCCCGCGCAAACTTCTTAAATTTATCGCGTATACTTACATCGCGGGAACGCTCGGTTTTTTTCTTCTTTTCGGGATTATCGCCTACACGCCTATCGGCTACATGCTCGAAGCCCCGCAAATCGAATCAACGCCGTTTGACGAGCTTTGGGACGATGCGGAGGCTGTCGTCATTCTCGGCGGGGACGCCCAACGCGCTGCCGACGCTGTAAAAGTCTTCAACGCAGGAAAAGCCCGCCGCATCGTTGTCAGTGCAGACGAACGCGCCATGCTCGATGTTCTTTACGGCGCAAAAATTCCGCCGGAAAAGATTTTCGTTGATGAAAAACCGCTTCGCACGATTGACCACCCGCGCACGATTCAAGACTGCGGCATCACACCCGAAACGAAAATCATCATTACCAGCACGCGCATGCAGGAACGGCGCGCGGCACGGCTTTTTCGCGAAGCCGGCTACACGCAATTTCAAATTTATTCCCAAACCCACGAAATTCGTGCCCCCGAACGAATTAAAAAAGGTATTCGCCTCGGCGTTGCCGGTGCCGTTGATGTTTTTTACTCCTACCTCGCGTGGCTGAAATACTGGATTGCGGACTGATTCTGCGGCGCATGCCCTTTTTGTCGCGGCGCGTATGAAAATTTGCCCGTTTTGCGAAATTGCCAATTTTGTGCGGCATGTTTACGATAGGCGCAAAGGTTATTATGTCCGACAACAATTCAGCCAACACCGCTACGCAAAAACAAGTCGTGCTCACGGGAGCGCAACCGACAGGTCGCCTCCACCTCGGCAACTACCTCGGCGCCGCGCTCAACTGGAAAAAAATGCAGGATGACTACACCTGCTTTTTCATGATTGCTAATCAGCACGCAATTACGGTGCCGACCGTTGCCGCCGAACTTCGCAAAAACACGTATTCCTGCCTCGCTCAATACATGGCTTGCGGGCTTGATCCGGCAAAGAGTTCGCTTTTCGCGCAAAGCCAAGTTATCGGGCACACCGAGCTCGCTTGGATTCTCGGGTGCCTCTGCCCGCTCGGGCAACTGGAACGCATGACGCAATTTAAGGACAAAGCAAAAAAGCAAATTTCCGTCGGTGCGGGCTTGCTCTACTACCCGGCACTGATGGCGGCAGATATTTTGCTCTACAATGCGCACGTCGTTCCCGTCGGAGAAGACCAAAAACAGCACTTAGAAATTACGCGCGACCTCGCAGACAAATTTAACGCAACGTATTCCCCCACGTTTAACGTTCCCGCGCCCTTTATCGGCAAGGCGGGCGCACGCGTAATGTCGCTCCAAAACCCGACCTCCAAAATGTCCAAATCCGATCCGAATCAGGCGGGAACGGTTTATATTGTCGACACGGACGACGTGATTCGCAAAAAAATCATGTCCGCCGTAACGGACTCTGAAGGCTCCATCCGCGCGGACGCGGAAAATAAACCCGGCGTGACGAATCTCATCTCAATTTATTCGGCGGTTACCGGAATGCCGACCTCCGACATCGAGGCGGAATTTGCCGGCAAGGGGTACGGAGATTTCAAAAAAGCCGTCGCCGATGCCGTCGTCGCAATGCTTTCTCCGATTCGCACACGCTACGAAGAGCTTGTTTCACAAAAAGATTATCTGGATTCTGTGCTCAAAGCCGGAGCGGAAGCCGCCCAGCGTGCCGCAAACCGCACACTCTCAAAGGTTTACCGCAAAGTCGGCTTCCTTCAGTAACCTGCATCCGGGAACGTCCGACAAACGAAATCTCTACGTAGTGACGCGTTTCCCGTTTTGAAAAAAATTCACCTCTCGTTTCCTCTTATGCAGAAAATCGCCACGCCCGTCATTTTTATCTCCGCCGTTGCCGCCACGCTTTTTTACGTCAGCCAAGAAGAGCACGGCACGGGAACGCTGGCGTTGCTCGCCGCAGTTTTACTCGTCGGGCAAATTTGCGCTACACTTCCGTTTATTCTTGAAGCGAAGCGCCCGAGGGCGGGAACGTCCGCGCCCGCAAACGCCGACGGGAACGTGCAAAAAATCGTCGCCAACCAGCAAATCATCCACGAGGATCTGCGCTCTCTCGGCGAAACGCTCATTAAACGGCTCAACGCCATTTCCGAGCATCAAAATACCATGGAAAAAAAACTGCTCGCCGCTCTCAGCAAAAACGCGCCGACTTTGTCCGACGATTTTGACGCTTTTCGGGAAAAAATCTCCAAAGAGCTCGAAGACCGTTTTGAGGATTTGGACAAAACGCTCGGAGAAATCGCTGCCGAAAACGCTCCGAACACAGAAGAAATCGAAAAAAAATTGAACGAAATCGCCTGCCGGATCGACGGTTTTTCCGAAATTCTAGAATCCGTCTCTTCCGAAAAAAACACATGCACCGCCGAGGACGACGAAGACGCGTTTCCCAATTTTGATGAATTTGACAACGACGAAGACGACTTTCCCGAGAACAACGCCTCCGTAGAAGATTTTCCCGAGGACGAAGCGGAATACGCTCCGGCAAAAACAAGCACCGAAGAACCGCCCGCGACCACTCAGGGCGAATTTGAGCTCGGCGATTTACCCCGCGCCCGCGGCGCAACACTCGTCCTCGAAGCCATGCTCGGCATCGAAAACAAACCCTTTCTGCGCGGGAACGCACCCGGGCTCTCGGAAAATGCGGGAACGCCGATGACTTTTGTAGAAATCGGAAAATGGAGCCACGATTTTAGCGCGCTCACGAAGGAAATTTCCGTGCGCATTTTGCGCAACGACGACGAAAACGATCCGCTCGGAGAAACCATTACGCTCGCTCCCGGACAAAAACTCGAACTCGCCTACGTTCCCGACCGCGCGTGATTCTTCCCACGAAAAAAGTTCTCGGACCCTGCGCCTGCCTCTGCGTTTGCGCAACATCCCTCTTCGGCGAAGCCAACTCCGCCGCTCCCGAGCCGGGAATCCCCGATTCCGCGACAATCGAAACCGAGCGGTTTTCCACCGCGCGAACGGATTTTTTTGAAATTTCCGCCGAAGACGCACAGATCGCCACGCGCGCCGCAGAGCTCGCCGGCGAAGTCGAAAATTAT
Source organism: Opitutales bacterium (assembly GCA_017531845.1). Classification (GTDB taxonomy): domain Bacteria; phylum Verrucomicrobiota; class Verrucomicrobiia; order Opitutales; family UBA953; genus Spyradosoma. Next base: position 168,322 of record JAFXKI010000011.1, read on the forward strand.
TTTCTCAAACACCCGCGCCTTTGGAAAAACCTGCTCCCGCCGCTCGGCTTCCGCGTTCACGTCGAGCTGTTTCGCCGACCCGGAATTTTCGCTTTGTCCAAAACCGAAAACGGACGTGCACGCATTTTTCTCAGCGAAAATCTTTCAACACCTGCCGCCCGCGAAAACACGCGCCGACATCTCGCGCACGCGATGATTTTCCATCTTACCCCCGTAAAAAATCCGGCAGACGTTCCCGCTTGGCTCGTTTACGCCGCTGCGGAGGAAAGCCGCATCGGAAGCGTTCCCGGCCGCCGCATTTTCCTGCAAAAAAAATCAAAATTTGCTCCGCCGATTTCGCCGGAAAAAATACTTTCCGCAACGGCAAGTGAGTTTGACTCCAACGAAAATCTCCGCCTCAACGCGCTTTGGTTCTCGCGAGCAATTTCCGAGCTCGCGCCGTTTTTCAGCAAAGAAAAATCCGCAGAAGAACAGCTTCTCACCGCATTCCCGCAAGCTTTTGATGAACAGAAATTCGATTCCGCCGCCGCAAATAAATTTTGGGCAACACGCTTTCAAAGCCTCATTGCCGATGCGCCGTCCGGCATCGATTTACCCGAAGAATCGCAACGCGTTTTTGACGATGCACTCCTCGTGCTCGTTCAAAAAGGCGGAAACGAAACAAGACTCCTCGCCGGAGATCTCGTTCCGTTCCGGCTCCAACCGGAAATTCGTGAAGCCCTCGCAGAACAGCTCGCCGCACTTTCCGCTCATTTCCGAAAAGTAAATCCCGTCTGGCACAACGCCTTCGCCGAATACGGACTTTTTCTCGAAATGTTCGGCAACCCCGATGTGGACACGGGAACGCTCGATGCGCAATGGCACAAAGCCGTTCTCGCCCGCGCCGAAGCCCTCGCACTCCAACGCGATATACGCGCCGCTCTGGAAAACAGATAGCTCCGCACGGGAAAAACGTTCCCGCCAAGCACATTAAAGAATCTCGCGTAAAGACGCGAAGTCGCAAAGTTTTTTTGCGGTTTATTTTTCCCGCAGATAAAACAGATATTCGCAGATGTCCTGATTTATTCTTTGCGTTAAAATCATTCGTGAAAATTCGTGTTTATTCGTGGTTTCTTTTTTTACCCTTTTAAAAACTTTGCGCCTTAGCGTCTTTGCGCGAAAAAAACGGGAACGCGTTTTCTCCGAAATCTTTCAAAATTTCAATTTGTGCGAGGTATATTTCCTATTATAATGCCGGGCAGATTTTTGAAAAACCTATGGCTACCAAATTATTTATTCCCGGTCCGACGGAAGTCGCTCCCGAAGTGCTCGCCGCGATGTCGCTCCCGATGATGGGGCACCGCTCGAAAGTCGCTTCCGAACTGCAACGCCGCATTTCCGACAATCTGCGCCGCATCCTGCTCACGAAAAACGAAATCCTGCTCTCGACTTCCTCGGGAACGGGATTTATGGAAGGCGCCGTGCGCTCCTGCACCGCCAAGCGCGCCGCGATGTTCTCCGTCGGAGCCTTCGGAAAAAAATGGTATAAAATCGCCAAAATGAACGGCATTCCCGCGGACTTTTTTGAAAGCGAACCGGGCGAACCGACCACGCCGGAAATGGTTGACGCCACCCTTTCCACGGGAAAATACGACACGGTTTGCATCACGCACAACGAAACTTCCACCGGGATTCAAAACCCGTTTGAAGAAATCGCCGAAGTGATGAAAAAATATCCGGACGTCGTTTGGTGCGCAGACGCGGTTTCCTCCGCCGCCGGAGCAAAAATCGAAACCGACAAGCTCGGCGTGGACGTGCTCGTTACCTCGACGCAAAAAGCACTCGCGCTCCCGCCCGGCATGGCGATTTGTGCGCTTTCGCAAAAAGCCTACGAACGCACGGCGAAAGTTGAAAACCGCGGGTGCTACTTCGATTTGCGCGACATTTACGACGTCATTCAGAAGAAAGATTATCAATACACGAACACGCCCTGCGTTTCGATTATGTATGCGATGGATTTACAGCTTCAGCGCATCATGCAGGAAGGCGTTGAAAACCGCTTCAAGCGCCACGAAGAAATGGCGGTGTTCGTGCGTGCGTGGGCGGACGAATATTTCGGCATTTTCTCCAACCGCAAATATTTGTCAAAAACGCTGACCGTCATCAAAAACACGCGCGGCATCAGCGTTGCCGACCTGAACAAAGAACTCATCAAACGCGGGATGCAGCTCGGGAACGGCTACGGAGACTTTAAGGAAAAGACGTTCCGCATCGCACACATGGGCGAGCTTCAGATGTCCGACATGCGCGCCATTACGGAAAACATCGTCGATATTCTCGGCTTGTAAAAACCTCCGCACAGAAAAAACCTCCGCGAAGCCGGGAAAACTTCGCGGAGTTTTTTGTATATAAATATTTTTATACTAAGAGATGAGCAATGAATCGATCGCCGGCAACAGAAAGCGGCTTGGAAATTCCGGAAGAAACGTAATCCACAGCACGAGAAACGGCATCGGCGAGATTTTCTTTCACGGCAAAGGAAGATGACACTCCCGCCAGATTCGCGGCAATAGCGGCAGAAAGTGTACAACCGCTCCCATGTGTATTGGTTTTTTCGATACGCGGATGTTTCATAAAGACGTTGGTTCCGCCATGAGATTTCGGGAACGCAAGCGTGTCGTAAATTTCTTCACCGTTCCCGTGTCCGCCTTTAAGCAAAGCGGGAACGCCGAGAGCGTCGGCAAGCTTTTCCGCAGATTCCGAAACGTTCCTAAGATCCGTTCCGGTGTTCCCTCGCCAGGGAAATTTTTCGCCAAGTAAGACTTCGGCTTCGTCGAGATTCGGTGTAACAAGCGAGGCAAGCGGTATCAGGCGTTCCCGCAAAACGGAAACGGCTTCGTCGTCAATAAGCTTTGCTCCGCTTGTAGCAATCATTACGGGATCGAGAACGAGCCTAATTTCTCGGTGTGCCTCAAAAAAATCCGCCACGGCACAAATGATTTCCGCATTGGCAAGCATCCCCGTTTTTGCCGCGCCGATTTTAAAAAAACGAGCCACCTGCTCCGCCTGCTCGCGGACAAATGCGGCGGGAACGGGATGCACGGCGGAAACGCCGGCAGGATTTTGCGCGGTGAGTGCGGTAATCGCCGTTGTTCCGAAAACGCCGTGTGCGGCAAAAGTCAGCAAATCCGCCTGAATGCCTGCGCCGCCGCCGGAATCCGACCCGGCAATCGTCAACGCCACAGGCAAATCATTTTTCTTAGCTTCTCTCATTTCCCGCAAATTCTAAAGACGCCTGAAAAAAAATGAAACCACGAATGAGCGGAAATTGAATTCCGAACCACGCCCGGAGTTCAATTCAAGTCGCGTCCCTCAACACGCGTACGACCGTCGGAAAATTCGAGTTCAACGAGTTGCCCGAAACCGATACCGCGCGAACTATCGATGATTTTTCCCGTTGCGGAATCGCGTGCGACGGCAAAGCCCCGTCTCAGCGTCGACTCCAGACCGGAAGCGCGAAGACGCGTTTGCAGTTGCTCCAAATGCAAACGAGCCAGGCGTACACGATGTTCCGGATTTTGTTTTCCCAAAGAAAAACCGACTCTCGCCAATTTCTCACGGGAACGAGAAATGCAATTTGTAATTGCAGAGCCGATACGAAACTTTATTCGGGACAAGCGTTCCCGCTCCACGCGTAAATGCGCCAAGGGCGAATGTTGAGCCAGCTTCGATTCGAGAAGATCGAGAGTCTGGGAAAAGTCCTGCATCGCTCTTTCTGCCAAATCCTCAAGCGACACGGAGGCTCCTTCAAAGCGTTCAACCATTTCCAGACGGGCGCTGGAAATAAACTCGGCAGCGGCGGAAGGCGTTTCCGCCCGCAAGTCCGAGGCGAAGTCGCTCAGCGTAAAATCAATTTCATGCCCCACCGCAGAAATCACGGGAACGCGGGACGCACGCACGGCTCGCGCCACGATCTCTTCGTTGAAGCACCAAAGGTCTTCGAGGCTTCCGCCGCCCCGTCCGACCACAAGCAGCTCCAAATCACGAATGCGGTTTGCCGCCGCGATCCCTGCTACAATTTCTTCCGCAGCACCCAAACCCTGCACTTTCGCCGGAATCACAATCAACCGCCCGAACCAATCGCGGCGACGCAGAATGCTGATAAAATCCCGAATCGCCGCGCCCGTAGGCGAAGTAACAAACGCAATCGTGCGCGGGAACGTCGGCAGCGGTCGTTTTTTGCTCTTATCAAAAAGCCCTTCCGCTTCAAGCTTCCGGCGCAGTTTTTCAAACGCTTCCTGAAGGCGCCCTATTCCCTCTTCCTGAAAGGTGCGAACGATGATTTGATAGTTTCCGCGCGGCTCATAAATGCTGATTTGCCCGAAAACGACAAGTTGCATTCCTTCCCGCAAGCGCGTTCCCACGCGAGCAAGTGTTCCGCGAAACGCCACCGCCGAGAGCTGCGCACCCGCATCCTTCAGTGTAAAATACGCGTGACCGCTCGATTGTATCCGCAAATTCGATACTTCCCCGCGAACCCAAACACCGGAAAACGCGTTTTCCACAAGCGCTTTTATACGGCGCGTAAATTCCGTGACGGTAAACGGAGTATCGTCCTGCGACGTTCCCGCGGCGGCTTCGCTTTCTTTAAAAAAATCCATGAATTGCGAAAGGCTTCCAGAGGTATTGGCGGACAAAAACACCCGTCTCAGCTTTCGCCGAAATGCTTAGGCGTAAATTTTTTCAGGCGTTCCCACATCATATCGAGAGAAGCCGGAAGCGTACGCGTGTCAGCGATCACCGGCATAAAATTGCTGTCGCCTTCCCAGCGGGGAACGATGTGGCAATGCAGATGCTTGGGAATGCCCGCGCCTGCGGAAGAGCCAAAATTAAAACCTACGTTGAAGCCGTGCGGCTTAAGTGCGTCCGACAAAATTTGTTGCCCGAGCACGATTAAATCCATCAGGTCGGCTCGCTCTTCAGCCGTGAGATCCGAAAGCACAGGAACGGCTCGATACGGAATTGCGAGCAGATGCCCGGCGTTATACGGGAACGTATTGAGCACAAGGTAACCGGTTTTTCCGCGATAAAGCAGATGAACGGATTTTTCGTCCGCTTCCTTAGGAATTTCAGCAAACGGATCATCGCATTTCGGTCCTGTGTCCTGTTTAGGCGCTTCGATATACGCCATTCTCCAATACGCGTGCAAGTGGTTCATGAAAAGAGTTTCCCCTCATGTCGTTTTTTTTTCAAATGAAAAACCTTTTCCGCTCCACGAAAAAAAAAAACACTTGCAACCGCGCTCGAAAACAAGCATTCTCGAGTCTCCTTTTTCATCGGTGAGATATCCAAGTGGCTAAAGGGCGTGGACTGTAAATCCATTCGGTTTTCCGTTCGGGGGTTCGAATCCCTCTCTCACCACCACTTCAAAAAGCCCGCGAATGCTAATAAATACAAGCTTTCCGGGCTTTTTCGTGAATTTTTACAAACACTCAAAACCGCCAAAATGCGACTGAATGCGCCCTATTTTTGCAGAAGTTTACACACTTTTAACACACAAGCCCAAAACCGCCGGGAACGCAGATAAATAAACGAACGGAAAAGAATATTCCCTTAAAAATCCGAAAACGCAAAAACGGCGTTTTTACGGTGTGTTTTTTGTGTGTCGAATTTCCGGAAACGCCGGAAAATATATTTTTGCCCTATAGCTTCCCCCTTTTCACCTCTCAACCTCTCAAAAATGCGCTAAAAACCGCATAAATAAAGGCTTTGAGCCGTGAGAGGTTGAATGAGAGGTAAACCCTTTTACCTCTCAAAAAATGCCTTACCTCTCAAAAACGGGGCGGCTTATCTATCGCGCCGGGCTTCGCGGGCGGCTTTTAGGGGCATTCTCGCGCCGCTTTTTTTCCGGAAACGGCGCAAAAAACCGGGAAACCGAGCTTTTGCCGGATAGTTTGAGAAATAACAAAACAAGCGCGCCCCCGGAAACGCTTTCGCGAACCCGGGGGCGGTTAGTTATGAACAACAATAGAAATTTAAAAACTTAATCCCTCAAACGGAGAATGATTCTTTAAAATATCCTCGTTTAAGGTTGTTTCGCTTTCCGCTCTAATAGGCTCTCTAAGAATTTTATACGCAGGGTGTTTTTGCGAGCCATTATAAACAAACCTTTCCGGCTCGCGTTTGCATAAATCCCGCAAAGCTTTCCCAAGAGCAGAAAGCGACAGTATTTTAAAATGCGGCTGCAGCTTTGCCGAAATTTCAGCCGCTGAAAAATCCTTGTCGAAAATTTCTAACGGATACTTTTCAGCAATAAAAAGGAGCTGTTCGCGTAGTGTCGCGGCGGGCGATACTTCAAACAATGCGCGGGCGGCTTCCGGGGAACAATATCCGGAAACGCCGAAGCGTTTATCTTTCCAATCTTCCGGGTAGTCAAAGTATATTTCCAACCAATACAAAAACGCGGGCAATTCCCGGCGCATTGTCTTTCTATTCTCGTTTGCCTTTTCGCCCGGAAATAACGCTTTAACCTTTTCAGCATTTCCAAGGGAAAGAGCAACAAACTTATCTTTAAAATCTTCATCTATTGCCGGGCAAGCACTCGCGCAATTTCCGCCGTCATCAATATTCGCCAAAAGCGTTATAAAGTGTTGCCCGCTAAACGTAAATCCGTCTTTCCCCTTGCTTTCTGCATTGTATCCGCTTCCGCCTAAAACTTGCTTAATCGTCGCTTTAAATTTATCGCGTTCCTTGCCGTTCAATTTTGGCATCTCGGAAGCTAAGACGCATTCCGCGCCGATAATCGCCCCTAACCATTGTTTTTCTTGCGGGAACGTATCCGCGCCCGCGTGTTGTCGGTCTCCTAATGCCGGGCGAATTATAGTTTGAAATAGCAGGTCTTTCCCCGCGCCCGCAGTTCCTAACAGCATAAGCAGGGGAACGGGCGTCGTTTGCGCGCCGTTGCTTTCTAATGCTCTTAAAAACGACTTTCGGGCGTGTTGTATCCACGCGAGAAAACGGCGCAACTGTATGTAGTCCTTTTGGAAAATAGTCTCTAATGCTTCCTTAATAAGCGGAAAATCACCTTCTTCCGATTCTATAACATTCGGAGAACGGAGAATTAAAACCTTTCTTTCTGCAAGTGTATGAATCCCTTTTTTGCGGCAAGTAAGCGACGGGAACACGTCTTGAACCGTCTGCGTTTCGCGCGTTGCGTAAAGCAGTTTTTGAGCGGCTTTCCGGCTTAATCCGTGCCGGATTGTAAATTCTTCCGCCGCGTCGCTTTTGCTTAGTTCTTTGTAGAATTTTCCGGCGTCGTAAAAGTAATTGTCTTTCCCCTTAAAACCGAAACGATTTACTGTTTCGGCAAAGATTACGGAAAGGCTTTCCGGCGGCATTTCGTCAAAATCATTAGGAAGTTCCGGAATCGTTCCAAGAGGCGCGGGATTTAAAAATGTATCTGCGTCATACGATACAAGAAAATGTTTCCGCGCCTCGCTGTTTTCGTCAATGTTTCCGCCAAGCGGCGCAAGAATCTTTTTTGCGGCTTCTAATGCGCCGGAATCACTCGCGCCGTTAGGAATACGAATTAAGACTTTTAGCCCGTTCCCGCTTGGAGAAGTAAACGCCGCAAGAACAAACGGCAATCGCGAAAGCCTTTGTTTTAACGCCGAAAAATCGATTCCGGGATTGTCCTTTCCGTCGTAGTCCAAGACAAGAAAGCCGCTTCGAGATATGAGATTTTCATCTTTCCGGCGCGTATGATATACGCCGAAAGCGCAAATTTGCGGAAGCATCGACTTTTCCCGCGTTCCTGCTCTGACTGCCTCTACTTCGTTTTTCCACTTTCCCGCCTTAATTTCGGCGAGCGCGTCAAGAAGTTTGCACGGTTTCACCGTTTCCGGGTTTCTCGCACTCGAACAAACAGAGCATTCGCCAAGCTTTACGGGCGGCAATCCAACGGCGGCGGGCGCGTATCCTTGCACTCCTTTAGGCGCAGAATCGCCCCGGGATTGCTTGCCCTTGTATTGTCCCTGCTTCGCCTTTCTTGCGCTCAAAACGGGCGATTTATGCGGGAACGCGCTTTTTGCGTATTTCTCAAACCTCTTTTTCTGAAATTCCGAATTGTTAAACCCGTGTTTGGAAGCAATAAAAATAAGCGTCGCAACCGTCGACTCAAACGAGCCTCGGAAAGAGCGAATCACCGTTTCCGTTTTCTTTTCGCCGTAATCCGGCGACCAATCCAAGAGAACGCGCAAGCCGTCTGCCTCGCCAATCTCTGAACACACGGAAGCGCATATTTTAACCCAAGTTTCATTGTCCGGCGCGGGCGGAATATGCCGCAAAATTTCCGCTATTTCGTCCGGCGTATGTTTCGGCAAAGATTCAAGCGACATAACGGAAACGCCCTTTCTTTTGCATTGTTTTTCCGCGTGTCTTTCCCGGCGCAATATCAAACGGAAAACGCGGCGAAGATTGCTTGCCCTTGTATTGCCCCGGCTTCGCCTTTTCTGCGTTCAAAACGGGCGGCTTGTGCGGGAACGCGTTTCCGGCGTTCCCGCTTCGTAGTAGATATTCTTCCGATTTAAACATAAAATTTTCTCTATCGCTTTTGAACCTCGCGGCGAGCTTCAAGCCACTTTTCGACGGCTGACGGTTTGAAGCGGCGATTTATTCCCGTTGCTCCAATAACCAAATGCGGAAGCCCCAACCCGCACCACCGTTCGACGGTTCTTTTTGAGACGGAAAACAATTCCGCAACTTCGGCTTTCGTTATGTATTTTTCGCTCATTGTTTTTCTTTGTTTTGTTTCGGCTACGTCGCACCGTGCGACTTTGCTTCACCAATACCGCCAAACCGCGAAAAAGCTTTACATCTACCGCCCTCAAAAAAACCGCCAACTCTTTTATTTATGCGGCTTTAACTTTTTTTACGGAGCTTTACGTCTACCGCCTTTCTGCGGGCGCGGGAACGTTGCGACGGAGCTTCCGGGCAACCTTTGCAAAGTTGCGCGTTGTATCGGCAACAAGGTTTTCGGGAATCCCCGGTGGCTTGTTTGCGATAGACGCAAGAGCGGCAAGCGCAAAAAGTCCACGGGGGAACGAATGAAACAAAATTTAAAGGATAATCGTTAGACATATGAACCCCGTATGTTTAAACTTCGGGATTCGCATGTCAAACAATTTTTATCTTTTGAATTTCATTCGTTTTAAGTAAATTCCCCGTATGAAAAATGAATCTTCTTTTCAAATTTCAATTCGTTTTCCCAAAGGGATTTTTGAGGCTTTAAAAAAGTTTATTCCGAACACCTCGCGCCGTGATTTCATCCGGAAAGCCGTATCCGAAAAACTAAGCCGGGATTTTGGAGCGAATATCCCCCCGGAGCTTTCGCGATGCGGACAAGGCAAGCGCACGGATTTAGACACGCCGGAAAAACGGGCGGCAAAGCTTCCGGCATTGCGGGAACAGGCACGCAAGGCGCGGGAAAGCAAGCAAGGCGGCAAAGAATAAATTTCGGACTTTATCCGGGCGGGAACGTTAAAAGCGCGTTCCCGCTCTTTTTGTTTCCGGAAACGCCGGAAAATATATTTTTGCCCTGTAGCTTCCCCTCTTTTACCTCTCAACCTCTCAAAAACGCGTTGAAAACCGCATAAATAAAGGCTTTGAGCCGTGAGAGGTTGAATGAGAGGTAAACCCTTTTACCTCTCAAAAAATGCCTTACCTCTCAAAAACGGGGCGGCTTATCTATCGCGCCGGGCTTCGCGGGCAGCTTTTAGGGGCATTCTCACGCCGCTTTTTTTCCGGAAACGGCGCAAAAAACCGGGAAACCGAGCTTTTGCCGGATAGTTTGAGAAATAAGCGTTCCCGGTGGTCTTACCGGGAAAACATTCAGCAAGGGAACACGATTTCCGGATTTCCGGGCGCGGGAACGCTTATGCGCTCGCGGCACGCTTCACGGGCGGCGCGTCTCTTTATCCTTTCGGGAACGCCGCACCCCAAAAAAGCGGCAAGGCAAACGCTTACAGCGTGAGAAAACGGAATTTCCATTTCGACGGAAAGCCGTTTGCACTTCCGGAATATATTTGCAGGTAAGCAAACAGATACCCGGCGCGTGCGCGATTGCAGCGGGATTGTTTTTCCGGCGCGGTTTTTGTTGCCCTTTAATGCAACCGATATGCGTTCCCGCGTGCCTTGCGAACGCTTTCCCCGGGGCTTGTTATTTCCTTTCTCTTTCATGCTTAAAATTAAACTGTTTTTGTGCGAAAGAATCAATTTTCGCCTACAAAATCGGGAATCCTTTATTTATGCGCGTTCCCGTGAGAGGTTGTTTGAGAGGTTGAGAGGTAAGCCGCTTTGCCTCTCGCCTATCCTCTCACGACGCAAAGCCTTTATTTATGCGGCTTTGAGGTCTTTTTGAGAGGTTGAGAGGTAGAATTTATAGTTTAGTAGAAAAAATAAAGTGAAAGATAAAGGAATTTAAACCCTGCCAAACCCTTTTGCAGGATAAAAAACCCTTTCGCAGTTTTCTTTCGGTATGTTCATACACCCCGCTTTTTGAGCGAAATTCCCCGTTAAATTTGCGCCGGAATCATTTGCGCGGCTCTTTTCTTCGTCTTTCTTCCTACGGGGCGAAATTTCCACGGTTTTTCGCGTTTTAGAGTTTTCCGGGTTTTCCCGAGTAAAACATTCGGCAAGGGAAACACGATTTCCGGATTAACGGGCGCGGGAACGCTTACGCGCTCACGGGATATTCTATTTCATCATTGTAAGCCTCAAAAGACACGCGCCCGGGGTTTCTTACCCGCTTCGTTTTTCCCAAAAAATATTCTTCATTCTCATGCGGTTTTTCGCGTCTCTTTTTAATGTCGTAAACTGTTTGCCGGGAAACACCGTTTGCAAAGGCGATTTTCGTAGTAGAAATGCCTCTTCCTATTTCTCCTGAAAGTTCGCTCCGTTCTCTAAGAGACAGACGATTTCCGGATTTTTTGCCTCCGCCGCGCTTTAGCACCGGGAAAAGCGATGAATAATAAAGCGGCTCACCGTCTTTTTTTGCTACTTTTTCGGCGGCTTCAAAAATGCAATCAATATCAAAACCACTTAGAGCCAACGCAAGAATTCCCCCGTTCCCGTATTCGTGTTCTATTAACCAATTTTCAAGAGAGAAAAATTCCGGGGCGGCTTTCTTTTTTAGGTTTGAAAAGGAAATAACACTAAAGCCCGATTCTTTAAAAAAACTTTCTCCTTTAAACTTCATTTGAAAACGAAAGCCCCCCGAACCGTAGATTTCCGGGTAAGAATCCGGATTGATTAAAAGCTCTCTATCTCCATTGCTAAAAACAAGTTCGATTATCTCCCCGCAAAGAGCGTGCGAAAGCTCTTGCGCTGTCATTTTCCGGAAGCGGTCAAACGAAACGCGCTTAATGCCGTAATTTAAAACCTCATCCAAATAATTACCTGCAAGCCGTTTCAGCTTGTCCGGAATGCCGCTCAAATCCCCCTTGCGTCTCATGCCTCTATTCTGAACACACGGAGCGACAAATCAAGACTGTAAGCACCCGGAAGCCTCGACAAGATAGCTTTTAAAAAAATAGAAAAAAAATAAAACCTTGCCGAAAGATAGAAAGAGAGCCGGATTCTTAAAAGGAAAAGGGGGAACGGGGGAAAGGGAAAGACGCGAACATTCCACAAAAACGGGGCGGCTTATCTACCGCGCCGGGCAACGCGAGCGGTCTTTAGGGGCATTCTCGCACCTCTTTTTTCGGGGAATGGTGCTAAAATCCGGAAAGCCGGGCGTTTGCCGGATAGTTTGAGAAGTAAGCTTTTTCGGCGGTTTTACCGGGGGAAACGTTCAGCAAGGGGAACGCGGCGGCGGATTGCCGGGCGCGGGAACGCTTACGCGCTTTCGGCGGGGGAATCGGCGGCGGGAACGCTTTGCGCGGCTTCGCGTTCGCCTTGCTCCTCGCTCGCGCGTTTTGCCGTGCTTTTGGCGCGGGAACGGGAAAACGCTATCGCCTTGCCGTCTTTAACAGGCGGCATTATCCCGAAATAGTCTTGCGCGTCGGTTTTGCTGATTAAACCGCGATAGTTCACGCCCTGCGTTCTTATGCTATGCCCGCAATAATCAGCGGCGAAATTTTGCCCGTGAATCACCGCAAGGCAAGAAACGGCGGTATGCCGAAAGGCGTTTTTCGGCTTTTTGAAGCCTGTTCGTTTTTCGGCGGCAAGAATTGCGCGAGCGTAAGCCATAGAACGGGCGTGATAGTTTGCCTCAATACGAGCGGCGCGGGCGGATTCCGAAAGCGTCTCAAGCTCTCTTGCGGGCGTATCGTTAAACGGGAATAGAAGCTCGTTAGGAGCGGGGACGCTTCCACGCGCAACGGCGAAAGCGTCAAGCCACGCTTTGAGATTTTCCGAAACGGGAACGGCGCGGGCGATTTTCGTTTTTGTGATTGAACAAGAAAGATGAAATTCTCCGTCTTTTAAGTCTTTCCACCGCAAACGCAACATTTCGGCATTTCGAACGCCGCAAAACATTTGCACGGCAACGGCGGGCAACAAAGGCAAATCATTCTCCCAAATATCGGCAAGAATTGCGCGGGCTTCGTCTATCGTCAAGATTTCGGGTTCTTTTGTTTTTGAGATTTTCGGCGCGGTCAAAATTTCAAGCGGGTTTGTCAGTTTTTCACTTGCGCGGCGAGTTGCATTCTCGCGGGTGTAAAACCAGTTGAAAAGCTCTTTTATCGCTTCAATCCAATGTTTTTGCGTTTTCGGCGCGGGCGGCTTTCCGTCCTTGCCTTGCGCGAGCCTTAAAATCGCGTCTTTTACCTGCGTTTCGTTTACTTCGCCGATTCTTGCGCCTTTAAAATGGCGTCCGATTGCCTCAAGCCTGTTCTTTATCCTCGCACGGTAAGCGGGCGAAATTCCGCCTGTTGCGTCTTTTGCTTCGATGAAATTAAAAATCACGTCCGAAAGCAAAGGCGTTTCATCTTTAGAGCGTTCCCGCTCAATCGCTTCTCTTACCACTTCCGCAAAACTACGCGCGGGCGTGCCTTTCATTTGCGAAGCCATAACATATTCACGCCAAAGCTTTAAGGCGGTTTCTTCCTCTTTCCGGATTGTGCCAAATCCTGCCCCGGCTTGTTTGCCTATCCGGTTTGCATTTCGGGCGGCTTCGTTTGCGGCTTCATATTTTTCTACCGGGAAATGTTGCCGTTTAAGTTTTTCCCTGTTGCTCCCGGGATATTTCTCACCTGTTTTAATGCTTAAGTAAAGCCCCTTCCTTTTTTTATCGAAACATACGGTTGCCGCTTCCCCTTTCTCCAAACCTAACCACCCGCGCCCGGCTTTAACGGCGGGAACGTGTTCAAAGTCTTTACCGATTTTTACGCGCTTTTCAGACATACTGCGACGCTATGCGCCCCCGTGAATCCTTGCAAGACTTTTCACACTTTCGACACACTCGAAAAAAGTTTCCTTTGTTTAAAAGGATTTTCGGGGGTTCGAATTCTCACCACCACTTCAAAAAGCCCGCGAATCCGCTTAAATACGAGCCTCGCGGGCTTTTTCGTGCTCGAACAACCTCCTGCATCCTCCAATATAGAATGGCGGAAAGCGCTTTCGATGCCTACCGGATTCTTGTCATTTTCTACGGTCACGTATCCGCACACGCTCCTACTGTTTGCCACACATAAGAAAAATTATCGCATTCCCGGTCCCACACGAAAAAGATGAAAGAACGCCTACGCGGGAAATTTTTACAAGCCATCCCGACATCGCAACCGAAAAAAAGCGTTCCCGCGTGAATCGGATTTCTCCGCCGGCGGGAACGCTTTTCTTTAACCGTAAAACTCTGACACTTTTTTATCAGGTCATTTTCTGGATGATAGAAACAATCGGCATAAACATCGCGACAACAATGGTCCCGACGACGACGGCGAGGAAAAGAATCATCACCGGTTCAATGACGGAAGTAAGTGCACCGACGGCGTTGTCAACCTCTTCATCGTAGTTATCCGCCACGCGGTTGAGCATTTCCGGAAGCTGTCCGGTTTCTTCGCCGACCTGCACCATGGAGCAAACCATCGGCGGAAAAACTTTTGCCTGCTCAAGCGGCTGAGCGAGTGTGTCCCCGTCGCGCACGCGGTCGTGAACGCGTTCAAGCGCGTCGCGCAAAACGACGTTATCGAGCGTATCGCGTGTAATTTTCATTGCCTGCAGAATCGGCACCCCGGAAGACATCAGCGTTCCGAACGTACGGGCGAAGCGCGAAACGGTAACGACTTGGACGAAAGTGCCGATTTTCGGGAGCTTGAAAACAAGGCGGTCGATCATCGCTTTGGTTTTTGCGTTTTTGAAAAGGAAGCGAACAAGGAAAAGTCCGCCGAAAACGACGATGACAGTTAGAAGCCAGTGTTCGCTCAATGCGTTCCCGAGATCCATGACGAATTTTGTCAGCGGCGGCATCGTTCCGCCCTGAGCGGAAATCATTTTTTCAAACGAGGGAACGACAAAAACCAAAAGCACCCACACGATGATGAATGCGACGGAAAGCACGACGCAGGGATAAACCATCGCGGATTTTACTTTTTTCTTAATCTTTCCGGCTTTTTCCTGGAAGGAAGCCAGACGATCAAGCACGGTATCGAGCACGCCACCGGCTTCCCCGGCTCGAATCATATTGACGTAAAGGCGGTCAAACATACGCGGATATTGCGCGAGCGCATCGGAGAGAGTGTTCCCGCCCTGAATATTTTCGGAAATCGTTTCAAGTGCTGTTTTGAAAACGGGATCCTTTTCCTGATCGGAGAGGATTTGCATAGCTCGGAGCAAGGGCAAACCCGCTTGGAGTAGCGTGGCAAGCTGGCGCGTAAAAATCGTCAACTGCTCCCCGTTAATTTTTTTATTAAAGCCTGCGTTTTTCTTGCCTTTTTTGCCGAAACCTTCGGCAGAGATGGAAGAAACCATGAGGCGTTGTGCGGAGAGTTTTGCACGTGCCTGCTCCTCGTTCGGGGCGTCTATTTTTCCGTTCACGGGTTTTCCGTTCCCGTCGATAGCGGAATATTTGAATGTTGCCATAATTTTTTAAGGGGCTGGGGTTAAAAGAATTAGGTGTATTTTAAAACTTCCTCGATGGTGGTCAACCCATCAAAAATGCAGCGCAGACCGTCGTCTCGAAGTGTGCGCATACCATTTTCTATTGCCTTTTGCTTGAGCACGAGAGTCGGCGCCTTTTTGGTAATAAGTTCGCGAACCGAATCGTTGATAACCATCAGTTCGAAAAGCCCTTGGCGCCCTTTGTAGCCAGTGCGGTTACATTCGGAGCAACCTTTACCGTAGAAGAATTGTTTTTCCGCGATTTCGAGCGGATCGACCTGAAGCATGGAGATCACGTTTTGATCCGGCTCGTAAGCAGTACGACAATGGCGGCAGATACGGCGAAGCAGGCGTTGCCCGAGCACGCCTTCAAGTGAAGCCGAGATGAGGAACGGTTCCAACCCCATATCGACGAGACGCGTTACCGCGCCGGGAGCGTCATTCGTGTGAAGCGTGGCGAGCACGACGTGCCCGGTGAGCGATGCCTGCACCGCGATTTGCCCTGTTTCCAAGTCACGAATTTCCCCGACCATGATCGTATCCGGGTCCTGACGCAAAAAGGATCGCAACGCCGAGGCGAACGTGAGCCCGACCTGATGGTTAATCTGCACCTGCATGATGCCTTCGATTTCGTATTCGACCGGATCTTCGGCGGTGAGGATTTTTACGTCCACGGTGTTAACTTCGCGGAGCGCGGAATAAAGCGTTGTTGTTTTCCCGGAACCAGTCGGCCCCGTGACGATGAAAATACCGTTCGGGCGATTCACGAGTTCGCGAATACCGTTCATGATTTCCGGCTCCATCGAAAGGTTTTCGAGGTCGAGATTGACAACGCCTTTGTCGAGAATACGGAGCACGACGGATTCTCCGAACTGCGTCGGGAGCGTGGAAACACGAAGGTCAATCGGACGCCCGCCGATAGTCGTCTTGATACGTCCGTCTTGCGGAATACGTTTTTCGGCAATATTCAAGCCGGACATGACTTTGACGCGCGCGGTAACGGCGTTCGCGAGGCTTTTCGGCGGCGGAGCCATTTCGTAAAGCGCGCCGTCAATGCGGTAGCGAATGCGGAATTGGTCTTCAAACGGCTCAAAGTGAATATCGGAGGCTTTTGCCTTCACGGCTTCCTGTAAAACAACATCGACGAAGCGGATAATCGGAGCCTGATTGGCGGAGTCATCCGCGTCCAAATTATCCATATCGATTTCGGAAAGAATATCGTCGATGGAAGAATGCTGCTCCCCGTAAAATTTTATAATCGCGCCGTCAATCTGCGCGGGATCGCAAACGGAAAGCTCGACGTCGCGGCGAAGCGAGAACGACAAGTCGTCCACCACGCTGAAATTCAGCGGATCCTTGGCAAGGAACCAAACTTTATTCGGGTCCGCGCGATAAGGCAAAATTCCGTATTTGTGTGCCTGGTCCGGCTTGATGATTCGGAGAAAATCCGGTTCGATCTGTTCGGGGATTTCGGGAACGTAATCAACGTTCAGATTGCGGGCGATCAGCTCTAAAATCGTGTTGCGATCAAGGTCGCCGGCATCTTCGAGAACATCGGTAAACGCCTTCCCCGTGTCGACATGCTCTTCCCAAGCCTCATCAAGCCGCTCAGGCGAAACCAAGCCGGATTCTTCAAAAATATTTTTTAATGTTTCGCTGTGTTCGTTAAACATAACGGGAACGCGGGTTGAGAATTAAATGAGGGAAAGCGCACGCAATTTATCGCGCATTTCATTGGGAGCCTGTGCAAATTTCGTCGCTTCGGACGGGTCGATGTATCCTTCCTGAGCAAGCGAGAGCAAGTGGCTGTCGAGCGTACGCATGCCGAGATTCCCTCCGGTTTGAATGTCGGAAGTAATACGGTAGGTTTTATTGTCTCGAATGAGTGCCGCTGTGGAATCCGTATTGATCATGATTTCATAGGCAGCAATGCGTCCGCCGTCGCGACGGCGGCAAAGCACCTGCGAAATCACGGCGACGAGCGAAGAGGCGAGCTGCGTCCGGATTTGGTCTTTCGTATCTGCCGGGAACGCATCGACGATACGGTCGACGGTGCGCGCCGCGCCGGTAGTGTGCAAAGTTGCAAAGACGAGGTGCCCGGTTTCGGCGGCGGAAACGGCGGCAGTAATTGTTTCGAGGTCTCGCATTTCCCCAACGAGGATGATGTCCGGGTCTTGGCGAAGCGCTCCGCGAATCGCCTCGGCGAACGACGGAACGTCGCGCCCGATTTCGCGTTGCGTTACTACCGAGCGTTGGTGATCGTGGAAATATTCAATCGGGTCTTCAATCGTGATAATGTGTTTTTCTTCGTTGCGATTAACCCAATTGAGCATAGACGCGAGCGTCGTCGTTTTCCCGGAACCGGTCGGTCCCGTAACGAGAATCAAACCGCGTTGGCGTTGCAAAAGAGCTTTCACTTTGTCGGAAAGCCCGAGCTGCTCAAGCTCGAACATCTTATTCGGGATCTGTCGCAGAACGATCCCGTAGCCGTTCGTATCGCCATGCCCGTGGCGTGCCTTAAATACGCTCACACGGAAACGCGCCTGCCCTTCGTAGGAAAAACCGAAGTCGCATCCGCCGCGCTCTTCCAAGCGTTTCCAATGGTGTTCGGCGGTAATTTCACGCGCCATTGCTTCAGTTTCCTCCGCTGTCAGCACGGGACCGTCCACCGGCATCATCGCACCGGAAATACGCAGAACGGGAGCTTGGTCGATGTGAATATGCAAGTCGCTCGCTCCTTCGCTCACCATCAAATCGAGCAATTGTTTCAACGTGTAATTCATGCTTAAAAACCCTCTTCGTTATTATTTTTTTGTGATGCGTTCCCGCGGCTTATTCAACCTCAACCGTTGTTGAAAGCACTTCCTCAACAGACGTGATTCCCGCCGCGATTTTTCGGATTCCGTCTTCACGCATCGTGCGCATTCCGAGCTCACGCACCTTGCGTCGCAAATCAACGAGCGAAACATTCCGATAGATCATTTCCTGAATCTCTTCGTTGACCATGAAAATTTCAAATACGCCGCGGCGCCCGCGATAGCCGGTGTTGTGGCATTTCGAACAGCCGCGTCCCTTTTGGAAATTCGAGTTTGAAAGATCGCCGACCGTCATGCCGATTGAAATGAGTTCCTTTTCCGTCGGGTTGTAGGATTCCGTGCAATCCGGGCAAATGCGGCGAACAAGGCGTTGCGCGAGAACGCCGCGCAACGACGCCGAAACCAGGAACGGTTTTACACCGATGTCGACAAGACGCGATACAGCGGACGGAGCGTCATTCGTGTGAAGCGTGGAAAACACCATGTGCCCCGTAAGCGACGCATTGACCGCGATTTCCGCCGTTTCCAAGTCACGAATTTCCCCGATCATGATGATGTTCGGTGCCTGGCGGAGCATGGAACGAAGCGCGGCGGAAAACGTCATCCCGACTTCACGGCGCACCTGTACCTGATTGATGCCGGGCATTTGGTATTCGACCGGGTCTTCGACCGTGATGATTTTACGGTCCGGCTGGTTGATGTAATTAAGAGCCGAATACAGCGTCGTGGATTTCCCGGAACCGGTAGGCCCCGTAACAAGGAAAATGCCGTCCGCGCCGGTGATGATTTTCTGGAAAGTTGCCTGGTCGTCGGAGAAAAATCCGAGCTCCGGCAAGCCGAGTCGCAGACCTTCTTTGTCCAAAATACGCATGACGATGGACTCGCCGTAAACCGTAGGAAGCACGGAAACACGCAAGTCCACGTCTTTCCCCGAAACCTGAATTTGGATACGTCCGTCCTGCGGAATGCGTTTTTCGGCGAGAGAAACTTCCGCCATCAGTTTTAAACGCGCGATAATGGACGCTTGCAGGCGTTTCGGCGGGTTTTCCACTTCCTGCAAAACACCGTCGATGCGATAGCGCACGCGGAAACGTTTTTCGAGCGGCTCCATGTGAATATCGGACGCACGGCGGCGAATTGCCTCCGTAATCAGCAGATTCACGTATTTGATAATCGGCGCATCTTCGGATTCGGACGCGTTCCCGCCGAGTGTTCCGGGAACGTTAACGCCGGTTCCGTTTTCGCCGAAAAGAGCCTTCATCGCGTCGCTCTGCGGCAAGCCGTCATCACCGTAAGCAGATTTAATCGCCGCGCGAATATCATCCGGCGGAGCCAGACGGAAAGAAACCGACATTCCGAGCAGGCGCGCGAGCTCGTCCATCATATCCGTGTCGAGAGGATCGGCGGTAACGGCAAGCATTTGCCCGCCTTCAAGCTGCAACGGCAAAACGTTGTAACGCTCCGCAAGTTCGCGCCCCATTTTTTCGAGAGCTTCGGGCGTCGGGCGCACGTCTTCCATTTCCGCGACTTCCATGTCGAACTGCTGCGCGAGCACGGCAGTAATCGCTGCCCAGGTCGTGTAGCCTTTATCCACCAAAAGCGTCAGCGTCTCGGTGTCAACCTTGTCCTCCGGCACACCTTGCGAGCGCACATATTCCTTGGCGGCTTCGACGGTTTCCGGCGGCACAAGCTGCTCGTTTTGAATTAAATCAATGACATAATCGTCAGCGGAAATCACGATATCGGGTCTCCTGTAAGATGAGTAAAAAGGGGCAAAAAAACGGGAAAAATCAAAAACGTTCTTTTTTCAAATAAGCAACAGGAAGCGTTCCCGCCGCGCCTTTCTTAAAAAGAACGACTGATTTTTATCACGAATCTTGCACGCATGCAAAAGAAAATACGCAACAAAACGCGCGAAAATGCGGAGCCTGCGCCGCCGCTAAAATTTCATGCGCGTGTTTTCGAGCCCGCAATGCGGGCAAACCGAGACTTCGCGCCTACGGGCACGCGAATAAATTTTTCCGCAACGGATGCAATAAAACACGGTGCGGTAACGGCGATGATCAACCAGTAGGCGATCCCGCCGATCGTAATACCAACGAACGACGCCCGCGAAGACAAATATCCCGAAGAGCAAAATTGCGGAAAACGTTACCAAATCAACCGCGAACATGTCGGAGAGATTAAAGGTTAAAGATAAAAGGTTAAAGATTAAACACGCCTACGACAGCACAATTGTCGTTTCCGGAAGCCGCGCCGTAATTCCGCTTTTTTTCCTCGGAAGGAAAGAGGAAATAAACAGCAAAATTCCGATACGCCCGACAAACATCGTTCCCGCGAGCAAATACTTTGCCGGCTCACCCAGCTTCGGCGTAACATCGCACGAAAGCCCCACTGTCCCCACTGCGGAAACTGCCTCAAAAGCAAGTGAAAGAAAATCGAGTTGCGGATGCAAAATACACAGGGAAACCGTTACCGCAAAAACCGCCGTCATCCCAAGAAGAACAATCGCGAGAGCCTGATTCGCAAAATCGCTGTTCAGACGCCGCCCGAAAACCTCCAAATCCCGCCGCCCCAAGACGTATTGGCGTAGGGAAAGCACGGCAACGGCAAATGTTGTCGTTTTAATTCCGCCCGCAGTCGAAAACGGACTTCCGCCGATAAACATCAGCACCATCAGCAAAACTTTCGCCGCCGGCGTAATGTTCGCCGTCGGTTCAATGTCAAAACCTGCCGTCCGCGACGTTCCCGCGAGGAAAAATGCGCGCCGCAACGAATCTCCGCCCCAGTCCGCCCAATCCAAAAGATAAAATGCGACGAAGCCGAACAAAATCAACCCGAACGAAGTTACGAGAACGATTTTTGTGTGTGTCGCCAAACGCACGGGAACGTGACGTATTTTTCGGCTCCAAAGAAACGTTCGCAGGCGATTACTGAAAAACATCCAAAAATCACGAATCACCGGAAAGCCCAAGCCGCCGATAATCGCCATCACAAACAGCGACGAAATCATCGCCATACTCTGCGCAAGCTCCGGATTTGTCATTCCGCCGGGCACACAGGAAAGCCCCGCATTACAAAATCCCGAAACGGAGTGAAACACCGCAAAAAATATCGGGCGCGAAGCCGCAATTTCCGTTCCCGCCGTAGAAAAATAAATAAAAAGCGCGCCGACGGCTTCCGCCGCAAAAGTAAAACCGACAATCACCGCAAGCACAGTGCCGATTTGCCCCATGTTTTCCTCGCTGAACAAGTCCTGAAAATCAAAGCGGTTTTTCAACGAGAGTCCGCCGGCAAAAAAGTAGGCAAAAAAATACGTAATCGTCATCACGCCCAAGCCGCCGAGCTGAATCAGCACAAGCAAAATGCAAAGTCCGCTAAACGTCATTTCCGTCGCCACGTCGAAGGGAGAAAGCCCCGTCACGCAAACCGCGCTCGTAGAGAGAAACAGCGCATCACACCACGAAATTCCGTCCACGCTCGCATTCGGCGTTTTCAAAAGAAGCGTTCCCGCGATGATTAACAGCACGAAGCTTAGAATAAAAACACGCCCGGGCGTCAGCGAAACACCTTTTAAAAATGAATGCCGGAAACGAATTCCGCGCAAAGCCAGAACCCATAAAATCAACGCATTTAATCCGGAGGAATACCACAGACGGATCTCCAGCGAATCCGTTTCGGAAAAAAACGCCGTCAAGCCTTTCAAAATCGGCGCATACGCAATCATCATCAGCACCGCACCGCAAAACAGAAAACTCTCAAACCAATGCGTTAAAAACCGGCGCAAGATCGACTCTCGCCGAAAAACCATTCGTAAAACTTCCTGCAACAAAAACAACCCGACCGCGCAACGCGTTCCCGCACGCAACCAAAACAACTGGGACTCCCGGACCGGCCACCCGATAATGGTAACAACGGACGCCAACGCCGTCAGAAGGCATACCATCCCGATGCCGTTTACCAGCCATCGCGCCCACACGTTCCCGTCAACGGGATTTTCTCTGGAGAAATCATCCATACCGGATTTCTTTGTTCCCCGCCATCCTCTCATAAAGCCTACGCAGAGACAACTCTTTAAGCTTTAAGATTCCGTCTTCCCGCTCTAATCTCTCGGCATGATTATTTATCCGGCAATCGACATTCAAGGCGGCAACTGCGTTCGCCTTCGCCAAGGCATCGCTGAAAATGCGACCAAATATTTTGAAGATCCCGCAGAACCCGCGAAAGCTTTTGCCCGCGACGGAAGCGCGTGGATTCACGTTGTCGACCTCGACGGAGCTTTCGGCGGAGAGCCGCGCAATCTCGACGCGCTCAGGCGAATTGCAGAAACCGGACTCAAAATTCAGTTCGGCGGCGGGTTGCGCACAATCGAAAACGTGCGCGCCGTCCTCGATTCCGGTGCTGCAAGGGCGATTGTCGGGACCAAGGCAGCGCACGACGACGGATTTGTTGCCGAACTCGTAAAAACTTTCGGCGGAGAAAAAATTGCCGTCGGCATTGATGCAAAAAACGGATTCGTCGCCGTCAAAGGCTGGGTCGATGTTACCGCACGCCGAGCCACGGAACTCGCGGAAACGGCTGCACACCTCGGTGTAAAAACGATCATTTATACAGATATCGCAACCGACGGAATGCTCCGCGGACCGAATTTTCCCGCGCTGGAAGAAATGCTCAAAAGCACAACGGCAAACATCATCGCCTCCGGTGGAGTTTCCCGCCGGGAAGATATTTTGAAACTGCGCGCGCTTGCGGGAACGCACTCCAATCTCGACGGTGCCATTGTCGGAAAAGCCCTTTACGAAAAACGGGTCGAACTTCCCGATTTGCTGGCGATTTCAAAGTAAATAATCAAAAGCTCTCCCTCGTTGTAAAAGGGAGAGCTTTTGTATCACGTTACCGGCACGCCGTTTTAGTTGCGCAGCTGGCGCGCGGTCGGTTTTTCGATTTTGATGTCGACGGTGGCGGCGGGCAGTTTGGCGCCGGAAATTTTCAGCGTCGCCTTGCCGGCGGAATCGCGCTTGGAGCGCAAAATCACCTGCGCCATGCCGGAAAACGCCTTGATCGTGTCGCCTTTCATCGAATCGTGATCGGTCGGGTCGCCGTTGCACACGCCGACGATTTCGGCGTTCCCGCTGACGGAAAATTTCAGGCGGTTGTCGGCGGTCGGCACCTTGCGTCCTTTTTTGTCTTCGATGACGATTGTAACGTAGGCGAGGTCGCGCCCGTCGCCGAGAATTGTCGGGCGGTCAACGGAAACATTCATTTTTGCGGGTTCATCGGTGGTTTCCACAATGTCTTCCGCCCATTTTTTTCCGTTTTTGTAGGCGACGACTTTGAGCGTTCCCGGCTCGTATTTTACGTCCGTCCACGTCAGGCGGAAGCGTTCCCGCATGTCTCCGTTCATGTCTTTTCCGGTGAGCCCGGCGCCTGTTTTTTTCTTTCGCTTGCCGAGGGATTTTCCGTTCAGGAAAAGCTCGGCGGAATCGCCGCTTGTGTAAACGAAAACGGGTGTAATTTTTCCTTCGCGGGCACCTTTCCAGTTCCAATGCGGGAGAATGTGCGCCATCGGCACATCCGGCATCCAGTGCGACTGATAAAGGTAAGTGCGGTCTTTCCAAAAGCCGCAGAGGTCCACGATTCCGAAATACGAACTGCGGGAAGGCGTGCCTTGCGCGAGGATTTTTGCCATTTCCTCTTTGAGTTTTTTGATTTCGGCTTCGGACGCGCCGCGGAAGTCGTTTTCCGGCTTACGCCCGAGATTCCACGGCGTGGGCTCGCCGAGATAATCGAAGCCCGTCCAAACGTATTCGCCGGCGCAACGCGGCTCGTCTTCAAGCGCGCCGAATTCCACGTCCGGCGCATACGCCCAGCCCGGAGCGTAAAGCCCGTAGTCGCTGACTTGGCAAATCGCGAGATTGTCGCAGAAATTGCGTCTCCAAAACGGCGCATAATCCTTGTCGTTTTCCGGGAACGAGTAAAATCCGCGCGTGCTCACGCAAGACGAAGTTTCGGAGGCGACGAAAGGCGTTTTCGGATTTTTGCTTGCGAAATCTTTGTAATTGTTCGGTTTGTAATTAAAGCCGTAAACGTCAAACTCCTTGCCGAAGCCGTTCCACGAAGCGCTTAAATCGTTGCAGCCGACGGTAACGGGGCGTGTCGTATCGTATTTTTTGAAAAGCGAAACAAGGTCTTTTGCGATCGCGATCCCGTCTTTCGCGCCCTGCTCGGCGATTTCGTTCCCGGCAGACCACGCGATGACGCAGGCGTGATTGCGGTCGCGCATGACGAAATTGCGTACGTCGCGTTCCCGCCAATCGTTCCAGAAAAGATTGTAGCCGTTTGCCTTGCCTTCCTTGAGGTGTTTCCAGCAGTCGAAGAGCTCGTTGTCGACGAGAATTCCCATGCGGTCGCAAAGTTCGAGAAGTTCCGGCGCGGGCGGATTGTGCGAGGTTCGAATAGAATTCACGCCGAAGCTTTTTAAAATCTCAATCTGACGCTCGATCGCGCGCTTATGAACGGCGCCGCCGAGCGGTCCCAGGTCGTGGTGCTGGCAAACGCCTTTGATTTGGACGCGGCGGTTGTTCAGGTAAAAACCGTCCGGTTTCCATTCGGCTTTGCGCACGCCGAAGATCGTGTCTTTGCGGTCGGTCGTTTTCGCGTTCCCGTCGCTTCCGATGATTTTTACCGTCGTGCGCAAAACGTAAAGCGAGGGCGAAAGCACGTCCCAGAGTTTCGGTGAATTGAGCGAAAATTCCGCGTCGATGACTTTTTCCTTGCCGGCGGGAACGTCCGTCGCCGCAACGGTTTTTGTCGCCAGCGGCTTGTCTTTTTTCCCGACAAGCGGATAAACGGCTTGGACGACTTCAACGCTCACGGGAGCGTCGTCCGTGTTGGCGACCGTCGTCGCGACGTTAATTTTCGCGCTCGACGCCTTAATTTCCTTCGGAGGCTTCTTTTCGTTGATTTTTTTAATGCCCTTAATTTCGGGAACCGTAACGAAAACGCCCCAATGCGCGATGTGCACGGGATTCGCTTCCGTAATCCAAACGTGGCGATAAATGCCCGCGCCCGGATACCAGCGCGTCGAGTTCTGCTTGTTTTCCGCGCGCACGGCGACAACGTTTTTCCCGCCGTATTTTAAAAATTTCGTAATATCGACGCGGAACGAGTTGTAGCCGTATTTCCATTCGCCGGCGAGTTCACCGTTGACGTAAACCTGCGGCGTCATCATCACGCCGTCAAAATCGAGGAAAAAGCGATTGCCCTTGGAGGCGGCGGGAACGGAAAATTCCTTGCGATACCAGCCGACGGCGTCCCACGGGAGCGAGGCGGTTTGGTTCGGTTTGTTCGGCATGAATCGGCTTTCCACGCCCCAATCGTGCGGCAGGTCGAGCTTGCGCCATTTCGAGTCGGAGTAGCCGGGCTTGGCGGCTTCCGCACCGGGATCGCTGCGCTCCAAGCAATGTTCGTCGCCGCCGAACTTCGCAAAACGCCAGTCAAAGTCAAAAGTCTGGCGTTGAGAATATTTCACGGGAGCGGGAAAAAGCGTTCCCGCAAAAACAAAGGACGCGAGAGCTGTAAAAGCAAAGAATTTGGGGGAAATCATAGAGCAAATTTACCGATTCACCGCTTCCGCGAAAACAAAAAAAAGCCTCTCCTCTTTTTAAAACTCCCGAGAAGCGGGAACGTCTTTCACGCAAAACTTAAAAATTCGAGCTAAGACGCTAAAACGCAAAGTTTTTTAAGCATTTTTAAGGAATTCTCACGGATCCGCAAAGACGCAGAGTTTTTCACACTTAAAATTTCTTAGCGGCTTCGCGCGAAAAAAAAAACGGGCAGATCTCGCGCAAAAGCGCAAAATTCGGAAACGGAGAGCTTAGTGCTTGCGGGCTCAACGAGGAATTTATTTTATCGTTCCCGTGAAAAAAATCGTTTTTGCCCTTGCCGCAATGAGCACTTTTTCGTTTCCCGCACCTGAATCTTACGGACAAAACCTGCCCGCCGCCTCAAGCGTTCCCGCCGCACAACAGCCGGCTTCCGCCAACGGAGAACTGCTCAATCTGATTACGCTCGCAGATTTGACGCTATATAAAAATCCTCGGGACGTTGCCGCCGCCGCCAATCGGCTTTTGGAAAAAACCGATATCATTGCCGACGACAAGCTCCGCACCTCCGTGCGGCTTTCCCTCGCAGAAATTTCCGCTGATCCGGAAAAATTTCCCGAAATTCGGACGCGTCACTTCAAAAAAATTTCACTTCGCTTCACGGACATCGCCGACGAAGCCCGCAAAAACAAAAATTACAAAACTGCGCTCAACTCCGCGCAAATCGCCGCCAAGGCGGATCCGCGCAACATGAAGGCGCGGCTGATTCTCGCCTCGCTCGTTGACGCTTACGGAGGCGATACGCCTACGGCACTCAAGCTCATGCATGCCGGGCTGAAATTTATCGATCTCGATGCCGCCGTCACGCCGGAATATTTTTCAAAGTATTTCGAAATGCTCTTCGCGTTACAGCAGGATTTCGTCTTGTCCGAGCAGGCAACCAAGATTCTGAAAAACCCGAACGTTCCCGCTAAAACGCGCAAACTCGTCGCGCTCGCCGGAGCTTTTGCACTCTACAACCGCGGGAAATATGAAGATTCGCTCGCGCTTATTGCACGGGAACGCCTCGACGAAATTGTCGCCGGGAACGACGACGCAGTCCACGGGCGCATTCTGAAAGCGCGGAATCTTTTCGCGTCCGGGCAACGCGCAGAAGCCGTGGAGCTGCTTGAAGACAGCCTTTCGCAATTTCCGGCGGAAAAGCGAGAGCTCATTTACAACCAGCTCTCGCGGTTTTTCTCCGAATCCGGCAATTACGAAGGCGTTTTATCCGTCGCACAACGCCAAAACGAAGAAAACCCTGCCTCGCTCAGCCCGCGCCTGAGCCGCCTTTTCGCCTACAAAAAACTCGGGAACGCAGAAGCTTTTGACACGGAGCTTGCGACGATTTTCGAACTTTTTTCCACCTCGCAAGGCGCGCTCGTTGCACTCGCAAACTTTGCCGCCGAACAGGGAATGCCCGAGCTTGCTTTACGCTGCATGGATACAGCGCGGCTTCATCACTTCGAAACTCCGCTTTTTGTCGCCGCCGCCGTCGAATCTCTGGTAGCAGCAAATCGCCCCGCTGAAGCAATAGAAGCCTACGTTCAGGTAACCGGAGCCGATCCGAAAGTTTTCGAAGAATTCCAAACCGTCATTTCCGCCGTGCTCGCCTCCGCTTATGCCGAAGCCGCCAAGACGGAAACCGATCCCGCCAAAGCGGAACCGCTCCGCACACATTGTGATCTTCTGCTGAGCCAATTTTTGGAAAATCCCGCCGTTCGCCCGGAAAACCAAATCGCGGTCATTCGCCATTTCCGACGCATCGGGCGCGACGACATCGCCAACCGCATCGCGACCGCCGCGCTGAAAAAATTCCCCTGGCATTCGCAAATCCGCGCCGACTGGCTTTCCCTGCAACTTGCACTGCCGGATTCGCTCGCCCGCATCAACGTTCCCGCCGAAATCCGCACACTCGCGGAAATGCGCCGCCCGAATCCGAAAATTTGGAAAGAAGTCCTTACGTGGCTTGACACCGCGGGAACGCCGCAGACAGGCGGCGGCTGGAGCACGCCGAACGGGGCAGGAACGCTTTCCGCAGAGGAATGCGCCAAGCTCCGCGAACTCGTCGCGCCACTTTCACAATAAATTTTTCAAAGCGAAAAAAAATGACGCCGACTCCGCGCCAAGCCGCCATGATTCTCAACGGGCTTCCCGGCGTCGGTCCCGTGGCTTGCCGCCGGCTTCGGGAATTTTTCGGAGAAGACCTCGTCTCCATCCTTTTTGCCGAAAAAAAGGAACTTTTCGGTGTGCCCGGACTCGGGAAAACGCTCGCAGAAAAAATTTCGGCATGGCGGGATTTTTTTGATTTGGAAAAAGAAGAACGTGCTCTCACCGCCCACGGTGCAAAATTTATTCCGTTTTTCGACGCCGCGTTCCCGCCGCTTTTAAAGGAAATTCCGGATCCGCCCGTCGGGCTCTACCTTCGAGGGAACGCCGATGCGTTGTCCTCGCGGAAAACCGTCGGACTTGTCGGTACACGCAAAGCCTCGCTTTACGGCTCGACGCAGGCGAAAAAAATCTCGCGGGACCTTGCTGCGGCGGGCTGGAGCATTGTCAGCGGCGGCGCGCGGGGAATTGATACCGCCGCCCACGAAGCCGCACTCGAAGTCGGCGGTCCCACACTCTGCGTGCTCGGTTGCGGCATAGATATTATTTACCCGCCGGACAACGCGGAATTGTTCAAAAAAATCGCGCAAAGCTCCGGCGCGCTTCTCAGCGAATTTCCTTTCGGGAAAAAAGCGGACAAGCGTTCCTTCCCGCAACGCAACCGCATCATCGCCGGGATTTCCGCGGGAACGCTCGTCGTGGAATCCGATTGTAGCGGAGGAAGCATTATCACCGCACATTTTGCGGCAGATTACGGGCGTGCGGTTTTCGCCCTGCCCGGGCGCGTCGATCAACCCGGCTCGCGAGGGTGCCACAAGCTGATTCGCGAAGGCGCCACCCTCGCCACCTGCGCCTCAGACATCATCGAAGATCTTGCGGGAACGCCCATTCAACAATTCCTCGCCCTCGAAAATACGCCCGACGAATCAGAAATCCGTAAAGCCCCTCCGCAGCGCACCGCATCCGAAAATCTTTCCGCCGAAGCTCAAAAAATTCTCTCCCTCCTGCGAAACGGAGACGCACTGACACCGGACGCCCTTGCCGAGCGCACCACCCTGCCATTCCCGCTCGTTTCCGCAACGCTTTTGCTTCTGGAACTCGACCGCCTCGTTGCCCGAAAAGCCGACGGAACCTATGAGATTCTTTGAAAAATTACCCTTCCCGAAAAAGCACTATTTCAAAAACAGAGAAGCCTCCGTGTTCCGGCGGCACGGGAACGTTTTTTTTGGGTGTTGACAACTCGAGCGCAAAAAAGTTTAATGCGTCATTCCAATTTCAAATTTAACAAAGACAGACAAAAATGCTTCGTATCAGACTGCAACGCCACGGTTCAATCCACGCTCCGATCTATCGTATCGCCGTTTGCGAAAACACGGCTCGCCGCGACGGACGCTTCGTTGAAATCCTCGGCACCTACAATCCTTCGCCGAAAGGCAAGGCTGTCGGCTTGACACTCGACCTTGATCGCGCAGATTATTGGCTCAAGTGCGGTGCTCAGCCGTCCGACACGGCTCGCTCGCTGATTAAGCGCGCCCGCAAGGAAGCAGCCGCCGCTCCGGCAGCGTAATTTACCTACGAGCCTTTGAAAAAACGGCGTTCCCGTCCAAGGAAGCGCCGTTTTTCTTTTCCTCTTTTTTTTGCTCTCGCTCCTGTGCAAATCGATATTCTCACCCTCTTTCCGGAAATGGTTTCGGGATTTTTCTCCGAAAGCATCCTCGGGCGCGCCGTAAAAAAAGGGATTTTGGACATTCGCCTGCACAATATTCGCAACTGGTCTACAGACAAACACAAGCGAGTGGATGATCGCCCCTTCGGCGGCGGAGCAGGCATGCTGATGACCCCGCAACCGGTTTTCGACGCGATTGAAAGTTTGCGCGGGAACGCCCCGGAAGACGCGGGAACGCCCGTCATTTACCTTTGCCCGGACGGAGAGCCGCTCACAAACAATATCGCACGCGAGCTTTCCGCACAAAAACGCCTGATTCTGCTTAGCGGACACTACGAAGGGATTGACCAACGCATACGCGACGCACTCGTTACACGCGAAATTTCCATCGGCGATTACGTGCTGACCAACGGCACGATTGCCGCCGCCGTCCTTGTCGATTGCATCGCCCGCCAAATTCCCGGCGTTTTAGGCGAAGAAAATTCCTTGACGAGCGACAGCTTCAATGACAAGCTGTTGTCCTTTCCGCAGTTTACGCGCCCGGAAGTCTTTCGCGAGATGTCCGTTCCGCCCGTTCTCCTTTCGGGGAATCACGCTGAAATTCAGCGTTGGCGGCGGGAACAGCAGATTCTTAAGACGAAAGCGCGTCGCCCGGAATTATTAATTTCAAAAGAAAACAACCAGTTATGAGCCAGCAATTAATCAATTCGCTTACGCAAGCCCAGATTAAGACCGACCGCACGAATTTCCGCGTCGGCGACGGTGTTCGCGTTCACACGAAAGTTCGCGAAGGCGACAAAGAACGTATCCAGATCTTCTCCGGCATCGTAATCAGCCACAAGGGTTCGGGAATCCAGGAAGCTTTCACGGTGCGCCGCATTTCCTACGGCGAAGGCGTTGAACGCGTTTTCCCGGTCAACAGCCCGAACGTGGTCAAAATCGAAGTCGAACGCAAGTCGGTTCCGATGAAAGCCCGTTTGTTCTACCTCCGCAGCCGCCTCGGCAAGAGCGCGACCAAGGTTAAGGAACAGGCGCGCGAAGCGTAATTTCTCTTTCGCTTCTGCAAAAAGCGTTCCCGCACGGCAATGCCGGTTCTGCGGGAACGCTTTTTTGTTTGGAAAAATCATTACATTTCAGTTTGTTTTAGCTACAAATGAATATTTTTCAAAAAATACTTTTGATGCTCGCCCTCCTCGCGACGGGAACGCTTGCAACAATCCCGGCAAATGCCGCCCCCAAAAGCAAAAAAACAAGCGCGAAAGTCGTAGTCGCCGACGATACGGAAAACGAACTCTACGACGGCAAAGAAGATTTGCCCGGCGAAAATTTCTCGGCGGTGTGGCCCTCCGTAACAAGAATTCCGGATATGCTGCCGGCGCGCACGGTTCAGGACGGTCCGGACACATGGATTTACGAAACGCAGCATTTCCGCTTCACGTCAAACGCACCGATTGCACTCGGCGCGATTAAGGAAATAGCGCGTATTTTTGAAGGCACCTACGCTGCCAACCTCGCCCTCCCGATCAATTCGCCCTGCAATCATTTCCAAGTTTGCGACCACGGAAAATTCAACGCGTTTCTTTTCAGAACCTACGAAGATTATCTCGCGGCGGGAGCGATCGAAGGCTCCGCCGGCGTCTTCATCGGGACCAATGCCGGTCTCGCTTCAGGGCGCGTTCTGGTTCCGTTCGGGTCGCTCGGGCTGGAAAAGCGCGGAAACCGCTACGTCAAAGGCGGGAAACGCGTCAACGGACACACGCTCGCGCACGAAATCACGCACCATATGTCGATCGGCTCTTATACGTATCCGACCTGGTTTGTTGAAGGGCTCGCCGAATACGTCGGGCTTTCCTACGACGGAAACGGGCAGGTACGTTTCAGCGGCAACAAAACCCCGATTTCGAAGTTCGTTTCCGGTTTCGGCGAAAAAGGCGGCGGCGGACGTGCCATAGGCAAACAACCGCAAGTCGCAATGTCGCTCCAAGAATTTCTCAACTACAAAGGACTTTTCGTGGGAAGCGATTCCGTTCAAATCGGCTACGGCGTTTCCGCCCTGCTCGTCTACTATTTCTTTCATCTCGACGGCAAGCGCGATGCCGCGCGCATCAAAAAATACCTCGCCGTGCTTCAAAACGGCGGAAGTTTCGAACAGGCAAACGAAGAACTTCTCGGCGGTCGCACCTGGGCGCAGCTTGAAAAGGACGTTTGCCGACGCCTCAAATCCGTAATGAAGGTCGAACCGAAATTCGCTTCCGCCGAGCGCTAAATCCGCGTTAATGCGCCGGCAGATAAACGACATTCACGTCTGCAAGTCCGCATTTTTTCAGCATCTCAAGCGCGCCTGACAAATCGGCGGCGAGAACGTCCGCCTTTACGGAAATTTTAATTTCGGCACGTTGCGAAGGCGGAAGCTTCGCGTTGTTTTCCGCCAAGCTTCGCAGCTCGGCTTCACCGGCGGGAACGCCGTCTCGCGTCAAAACTTTTCCGCTCAACTCAAATTCAATCGGAGGCAACGCGGATTTCCGCAGAGATTTTGCCAAAATTTTCAACGATTCCGGAGCATCCGCCGGAGGAATAACGTTAGCGACCCACTCGGTGCCTTCATGGATTTCCGTTTCGTAAAAAAGAAAACCGTCTGCAAGCTGCACGGATTTTGTGTTCGGCATGGGTAAAATTCGGGAGATCGTATCCAAGCGCTCAAGCCAAGCCGCCTCCGCGATCCCGCCGCCGTAAAGAGCCACGGCTTCTTCCCGGGAAATATCCGAAGACAAACCCGGACCCACACACCCTGCCCCTAATGCGGCGACCACGGAAAGAAGAAAAATATTTTTTCTCATGCAGAAAATATTTTCGCCTTCGGGAACGGGCGCAATCTTTATTTTCAACGCCCTTTCCCTAAAAAATCCCTTTGCTCTCCGTGCGTTTTCTGTTAGCTTTACCAGCGTTCCCGCAGACGAAACGGTTTTGTCTGCCGGAAACAAAAAACTTCAACAAACTCTTCCCAATGAAAAAATATATCACGCTTACGATTGCTGCTCTCGTCGCTGCCATCGCGTCCGGTTGCGCCAGCTATACGCCCAAAGGAGCTCTCCTCACGGATATCTCCCTCCCGATCGCGCTCGCCGACGCCAACGCGAAGGTTGACGCGCTCAAAGTCGGCAAGTCGCAGTGCAAAGACGTTCTCGCGCTCATCGCCCAAGGCGATGCTTCCATTGCCGCCGCGATGAAAAACGGCAACATCACGAAAGTTCATTTCGTGGACTGGAAGGCGAACAACATTCTCGGTCTCGTCGGGACCTACGAATGCACGGTTTACGGCGAATAATTTCACGCTGAAAATCTTACTTTTCAAACGCGGACGCGGAAACGTGTCCGCGTTTTTTTTGCGCTCGTGAAAAATCCCGTTTCCCGTAAAAATCATCCGCATGAATTCCCTTCTCGAACTGCTGAAAAAAAGCACGGAATTTTTGGCAAAAAAAGGTATTGATAACGCACGACTTCAAAGCGAACTGATTTTCGCGGGAACGCTGCGTTGCCGCCGCCTTGATTTGTATCTGCAGTTTGAGAGACCGTTGACACAAAAGCAGGTCGATACTTTGCGGGAACGCATTTTGCGGCGTGCGCGACGCGAGCCCGTGCAATACATCGTCGGCGATACGGATTTTCGCACACTCACGCTCAAATGCGATTCACGGGCACTCATTCCCCGACCGGAAACCGAAGAACTCGTCGGATTCGTTCTCGAAAAACTCAACGCAAAGCACCCTGCGGGAACGCCTGCACGTATTCTCGACCTCGGCACGGGAACCGGCGCGATCGCGCTTTCCGTCGCCGCCGAGCGACCGGAAAGCGAAGTCGTCGCCGTCGATAAATCCGCCGATGCGCTCACTCTCGCCGGGGAAAACGCTTCCTCGCTCGGAATTTCCGCCGTCAGCTTTTTACAAAGTAACTGGTTTGAAAACGTAGCGGGAACGTTTGACGCCATCGTTTCCAACCCGCCCTACCTCACACAGGAGGAATGGGAATCCGCTCAGCCGGAAGTCCGCGACCACGAGCCGCTTTCCGCGCTCGTCGCCGACAATGCCGGGCTCGCCGACCTCGAAAAAATTCTTCGCGGCGCAGGGGAACGCCTCTCTCCGGGAGGATTCATCGCGCTGGAAACCGGGATCGCGCAACACTCCGCCCTTGAAAAACTCGCCCGCGAATGCGGTTTTTCAAAAACGGAATCACGGACGGATCTTTCCGAGCGTCCCCGCTTCTTTTTTGCCGAGTAATTTCAATTTGAGGAAAAACTCACAACCGCGCATACTTTCCGCCATTATGAACTCTGAAATCCAAGAAGAAGTCCTCAATATTTTCAAAGAAAGCAAAGCGCTCCTTTCCGGGCATTTTATCCTGCGCAGCGGCTTACACAGCGCAAACTATTTTCAATGCGCGCAGGTTTGCCAATACATGGACAAAGTTTCTCGCCTCGTCGAACTGCTTTTGCCGAAGCTGAAAAACCTCGGTATCGAAACCGTGCTCGCACCCGCAATGGGCGGCTTAGTCGTCGGACAGGAAATCGCCCGCCAGCTCGGCGTGCGCTTCATTTTCGCAGAAAAAGAAGACAACAAACTCGTGCTGCGCCGCAATTTTAAAATCGCGCCCGGCGAAAAAATCCTCGTCGCCGAAGATGTCGTTACACGCGGCGGGCGCGTCATCGAATGCGCAGACATCATCAAAGCGTGGGGCGGCGTTCCCGTTGCCTGCGCCATGCTCGTTGATCGCTCCGCCGGGAACGCCACGCTCCCGATGCCGGCAATTTCGTTGCTCGAGCTTTCGTTCCCGACGTATCAGCCGGACGCGCTCCCGCCGGAACTCGCCGCCATTCCCGCCACACATCCGGGTTCCTAATCCGGGCAACAACTGAAAGTTTTCAAAACTTTCATGAAAACGGACTTTCAAAATAAAGCCGCGCGCATTCCCGCAAAATTTAAGCCGGAACCGTTCGCCTACCATCAGGAACTGGAACTCGAAATCGCGACGCTGACCAACCTCGGCGAAGGTGTCGCGCGGCACGACGGCTGGGTCATTTTCGTTCCCGGCGCGCTTCCGGGCGAACGCATTCGCGCGCGCATCTGGCACAACGCGAAAAATTTTTCCCGTGCGGATTTGGTCGAAGTTCTCGTTCCCGCAAAGGAACGCGTCGAGCCGCTCTGCCCGCTTTTCGGCACCTGCGGCGGTTGCCAGTATCAAAATTTTAATTACGAAGGACAACTCGCCTGGAAAACGCAGCAGGTTTCGGATTTGCTCGAACGCCTCGGAAAAATCTCGTTTCCCGTCAATCCGTGTCGCGGCTCGCCGAAGCAATACGGCTACCGCTCAAAAATCACGCCGCACTTCGAACGTCCGCGCCAAGGCGAGACTAATTTTCCCATCGGCTTCCTCGCTGCGGGAACGTCGCGCCGCATCGTCGATGTACCCGCCTGCCCGATCGCGACCGACGCCGTCAACGCCGCGCTCCCGCGCCTGCGCGAGCAAATGCGTTCCCGCGCCGCCCGAGGGGAATTTCGTCGCGGCGTAACGATGCTCATTCGGGAAACGCTCGAAGGAATCGCGACCGACCACAAAGCGCCCGTTTCCGAGCGCGTCGGCGATTTGGTTTTAAAATTTGTTGCCGGAGATTTTTTCCAAAATAATCCGTTTATTCTTCCGGAATTTGTCGACTTCGGTGTTCGCGCCGCGCGCGGGAACGGCGAGTGTAAATACCTTGTGGATACATATTGCGGGAGCGGGCTTTTCGCGCTTTCCGCCGCCAAGTATTTTGAAAAAGTGCTCGGCGTGGAAGTCAGCGAAGACGCCGTTGTCAAAGCGCGAGAGAACGCAAAATCCAACGGGCTGAGCAACTGCGAATTTACGGCGGGTTCCTCGGAAATTATTTTCGCGAAAGTACCGTTTTCGCCGGACGAAACCGCGCTCATCATCGACCCTCCGCGCAAAGGCTGCGACGAAGCGTTTATCTCGCAGCTGCTCGCGTTCGCGCCGCGCCGCGTCGTTTACGTTTCCTGCGGGCCGGACACGCAGGCGCGCGACCTGCAGATGATTCTCGCAAGCGGGAAATACGCGCTTGAGGAAGTCCAGCCCTTCGACTTGTTCCCGCAAACGCGCCACATCGAAAATATCGCCGTTCTCGTGCGAAAATGAGCGTTCCCGCAAACAGAGAAATCGACGTTCCCGGCGTAAAAAATTTTCGTGACCTCGGCGGGCTTATCGGCGAGAGCGGAAAACGCGTGCGCCGCGGACTCATTTTTCGCAGCGCGAAATTCGATAAAATCACACCGGAAGGCGAAGCCGTTTTAGATGCGCTCGGAATTCGCACCATCGTCGATTTCCGCTCTCCCGGCGAACAGCGCAGAAACCCGACACGCTACGAACGCGGGAACGTGCGCCGCCTTCATCTTCCCGTCTTTGCAGACACGCCGGAAGGCTTTTTCGAAGAACGGCTCTCGCCCGGACTAACGCCGCAAGGCGCACTTGCGCTGATGGAAGAGGCAAACCGCTCCTTTGCACGGGAACGTTGTACGGCATTTCGCGATTTCTTCACTCTTTTTGACAATCCGGAAAACTTTCCCCTCGTATTTCATTGCACCGGAGGGAAAGACCGCACGGGCTTCGCGGCGGCAATGATTTATTCCGTGCTCGGGGTGTCCGATGCCGACATTCGCGCCGATTTTTTGCTCTCGCAAAAAAATACGATTCCGCGCACCGAGCGTTCCGTTCATCGGTTTCTCGAAATCGTTCCCGCAGAGACCTTGGAGGTATTACTGACCGTTTTCCCTCAGTTTTTGGACGCCGCCCTGACAGAAATAAACAACGCGTGGGGAACGCGGGAACGCTTTTTGAGAGAAACTCTCGAAATTACGCCGGAACGCGCCGAAAAAATCCGGCAACTTCTTCTTGCCGAAAAATAAAAAAGCCACGGATAGACGCGAATTTTCACGAAGTCTTTTCGTGAGAAGCCGCCGCCTTCCGTGGCTCTTTATTTTCTTATTTCGCGCAAAGACGCGAAGACGCAAAGTTTTTATAATTTAAGAACCACGAATAAACACGAATTTTTACGAATGTTTTTTTATAAAAAACTTCGCGGCTTAGCGTCTTTGCGCGTGAAAAAAAAACGTTCCCGCGACTTTCGCCACGGGAACGCTAACCATAATCTATGAATTAATATATTACAGAAATTATTTGCGGCGGCGACGCGATGCCACGAGCGCCAACGCGCCCAAGCCCGCGAGCATACCGAACGCAGAAGGCTCCGGTACAGCAGCAGTATAGGTCAAGGCAATGTTGCTAACCGTGACTGTCTGTCCTCCTCCGACATTTCCGGTCGGATGATTCGCCGTCCAAATCGCGAAGATTTGGGAATCTGCAGCGATCTCCGCAAAATCGTAAGTCTGGCTTACAGAACCCGCTGCACCTTGATAGGTAAGACCGACGAGCTCCGTAGCTGTCGTTCCGTCGTAGCTCCAAAGGGAATAGCCGAGTTTGTTTGAGGTTTCAAAGCTGATCGTGATGCTGTCCGCAGCTTCGGTCAAAGTTACGCCGAGCGCGACATATTCGCCGGAAAGAGCCGGGCGGCATTTAAAACTGAAAGAGCTGTCCGAAATAATCGAAATATCGGATTTGTATTGGCTATTCGCATCGTAGGCCTGCCCCGTTCCGGCGAACCAACCGGTAAGGTCGTCGCCTATCGCCGTTGCGAGTTTTTGAACGATTTCCGCAGTCGCACCTGTACCAATCCCCGAGGCGTTCGAGCCGGCGACCCACGTGTAATCGGTATTTTCCGGAAGCGTCAACGATTCCGCGTTAGCGAAGGTTGTTCCTGCGGCGAGAAGAGCCGCGAGCGTTACATATTTTTTCATAATGATTAAGTCTATTTATGATGTGTTAAAAGTATTAAGGGTAAAAACGGAGACTCATGCGGCGTTTCCGCCGATTTGTCCCAATTCTTAGGGTTGATTGTCGCAAAAAAAAAAACTTGCATGTCAAGCACTTTTTGAAAAAAAAAAAAAAAATCCGTAAATTTCACCAATTACATAAAAGAATCTCGCGCAAAGCCGCGAAGTCGCGAAGTTTTTTTTTGCAGTTTATTTTTCCCACGGATGAAGCAGATATTCGCAGATGTCCTGATTTCTTCTTTGCGTTAAAAGCATTCGTGAAAATTCGTGGTTATTCGTGGTTTCTTCCCTTTTAAAAACTTTGCGGCTTGGCGCGAAAAAAAAACGTTCCCGCGACTTTCGCCACGGGAACGTGAAGATTTTAAATTTTGAGCAAAGACGCTTTTAGGCGCCTCGGAGATTTTCGAGGAGCGTCGACTGATCGAGAATCGGCATGTAGTCTTTGTAGTCGATGCCTTTTTTCAAGATAAAGCGCGTGAGAAGTTTTTTTGTCGTGGCAACGAGATCTTCCGGTTTCCACGGTTTTTCAAAATAATTATCAATGCGCGCTTCGTTGATGGCGCGGATCGTGTCTGCGTGGTTTGCCTGCCCGGTCAAAAGAATTTTCTTAGTGTCGGCAAGGCGGTCGTCGCGGAAAATCGCGCCGAGGAGTTCCACGCCGGTTTCGCCGGGCATAACGTGGTCGGAAATAACGAGTCCGACGTAATCGCCGGCGCGCACGGTTTCATCGATAATTTTCTTGGCTTCTTCGGCGCTTCCGGCTTCTTCGACGCGGAAAAATTTCTGTAGCGGGCGCAAGTCGCGCACGACGGCGTCGAGCACTTCCGCTTGGTCGTCAACACAGAGGATGGTGATGTTTTCCATGAATGGTTCCTTGATTTATTGGGGTTTATGAATGGGTAAGGTGATGGTAAAGGTAGTGCATCCGGGCACGCTGTCGAGCAGAATCGTTCCGCCGTAATCATCGACGATCCGGCGCACGATTGCCAAGCCCAAGCCGAGTCCGAACGAGAGTCCGCTTTTCTTGGTGGAAAAATCGGGTTGGAAAATTTTTTCCTTGAGAGAGTCGGGAACGCCGGGACCGTTGTCGGTAATGGCAACGGAAACGGATTCTGCCGTTGCCGTTGTTAAAATACGCACGGTCGGATTTTGCGTTCCCGCAAGGTTCATTGCGTCGCAAGCGTTTTTGATGATGTTGACCCAGAGCTGAACTAGCTCGGTCATATCGCCGAAGATTTTCGGGAAAGTTTCGGTTTCGGCAAGGTCGGCGATGAGGTTTTTTCCGCGGAGTTGCGGTTTGAGCAAAGAAACCGCTTCGGAAATGGACTCGGAAACGTCGGTTCCTTCTTCGCGGCGGATATTTCCTCCGCCGAGAATTTTTACGGAACGCACGATTCCGGCGGCATGCTTTGCGGCGAGTTGCATGTCGCGAATGTCGTGACCGATTTCCCAAAAACGCGCGAGGTCTTCAATCCCGGTAAGGACTTTTTTGTCCAGCTTTTTAGCGGAATCCGGATTCGGGGCGATGCGCGCGAGGACTTTTGCCGCCGACTGGGAAATTTTAAAAAGGCGTTCGTATTCGCGGGCGCGGGAACGCAAATCTTCGCTGGAATAAACGGCTTGATTGTCTCGCCCGAGGCAAAACAACTCCGATTCGTGTTTGCCGAAAGAGCGTAAAAATTCTTCGATAAAAGCAGAAACGAAATCCGTTTTTCTTGCGAGCACGCCGACGGCGTTGTTCAGTTCGTGCGCCAATCCGGCGGCGAGTTGTCCCAAGGTCGCCGACATTTCCGAGCGATGCATACGGTGGATTGCCGCCTCTTTCTCCGCTGCGTGCTCGAAGACGCGGGAATTTCTCAAGGCAAGTTCGTGCACCATCGTCGGGACAAACTGCTCGATAAGCGAACCGTATTTTTCCGGCTCGACGACTTCGACCGTTTCGTCAATATAGGCGACTTCAATGTTGGTTTCGGCGACGATTTCGCAGGAACTGCGGAACAGGCGGGAAAAAAAGCTCTGAACTCCGATGTAGGAGCCGGGACCGGCGCGGAAAACCTGATAAAGCGAATCCGGAATACGCTCGCCGGACTCATCGCGGCGGTGGCGATAGGCGATAACGTTCCCGCTGAGCAAAAGATAAAGGCGTTTGGAATCTTCGCCTTCGCGAACAAGTTTCTCCCCTTTTTTGAGCGCGAAAATCCGCTCCGGGAACGCAAAATAGTCCGCGTTAATCCGGGAGAGCTTTTTATGGAATGCCGCGCTCTGAATCATAGGAGGTTCGCCCGGCAAAAACGCCGGGCGGGAACGTAAAATTACTTCTGAACAGGTGCCGAAACCGTAGCGGCGGGCGCGACGACGGCAGTTTCCTGCGCAGGCGCGGCGGCGGCTTCTTCCGAGGTCGGAAGCGGCTTAAAAACGCCGAGCGAAGCAAGCAAAATCATCATCGCGTAGGTCAAAACCATTCCCAACACACCGATAATCACGCCGGTTTTTGCCATTCCCTTCGTGTCGACCAATCCGGTCGCGTGAGCGAGCGCATTCGGCGGAGTGGAGATCGGGAGAGACATTCCGAGCGAAGACGCAAACGCCACGGAAACGAGGAGCGCAATCACGCCGCCGAGAACGTCCAACGAAGAACCGACGTTCACGCCGACAACGGCAATAATCGGAACCAAAAGCGAAGCTGTCGCCGTGTGCGACATAAAGTTTGCCATGAAAAGGCAAATGACGCCGGCGCCGACCATCAGCCCGAACGCAGGCCAGGACGCGAAGGGAATCGCGCCGATGAGGTGTTCCGCCAAGCCGGTTTTCTGCAAGCCCACGCCGAGCGCAAAGCCGCCGGCAACAAGCCAAAGCACGTCCCAACTCATTCCGTTCAGATCTTTTTTGGTGATAACCTGCGAAAGCGCAAAAACCGCCATCGGAATCATCGCCACGATATTGGAGTCAATCCCGACGATGTCTTTTCCGAGCACCCAAAGCAAAACGGTAACCGCGAACGTAATGTAAACGATTATTGCCTTCGGCGTTTTCAAAAATTCGCCGCC
Organism: Opitutales bacterium; assembly: GCA_017531845.1. Taxonomy (GTDB): domain Bacteria; phylum Verrucomicrobiota; class Verrucomicrobiia; order Opitutales; family UBA953; genus Spyradosoma. The sequence goes on from JAFXKI010000011.1 coordinate 208,609, forward strand.
GACATTCAGTTCCATCGTTTTTTTGGAAATCGGGAACATCCAGAGCAAAAGTGCCCAAGCAAGCAAAATCAGGATAATGACATACGGAACGCCGAACGCCATCCAGGTGCCGAACGAAACCGTTGCGTCCATATCGGAAAGAGCTTTGAGCGCAATCGCGTTCGGCGGGGTTCCGATCGGCGTGCCCATCCCGCCGACGTTTGCGGCAATCGGAATTGCAAGCGCAAATGCCGCACGACCTTTGTCATTTTCGTCAAAAAGCGAAAGCACGGGAGCGAGAATCGCAAGCATCATCGCTGCGGTCGCCGTGTTGGACATAAACATCGAAAAGAGAGCCGTAATTGCCATCAATCCGAGCAAAACGAATTTCGGATTTTTTCCGAAGGGCTTCAAAAGGAAGCGCGCCAGATTCATGTCCAATTTGTATTTCGTTGCCGCCGCCGCGAGGAAGAAGCCGCCGAGGAAGAGCATGATAATCGGGTCGGCAAAAGTTGCCATCAAGCCTTTGGAGCTCACCAGATTCGCGTATTTTTCGCCGGAAGCGGGATCCGCTTGGAAGGAGAAAAACGTTTCTCCGCCCCAGGAGAGCATCAGCCCCTTATCAGACACCGTGAGCAACATCAGCACAATAACAAACATCGAAGTCGTCCAGATCGGGAACGGCTCGAGAATCCAGAACAGCGCAGCGAGCACGAAAATCGCAATCACGCGGATCTCGACGGCATTCAGAGCCAAGCCGAGAGATTCATACGGCAAGAAAAGGCACCCGGCAGCAAGTGCGAGAGCAATCAGAGCCTTTAGAGCTTTTACTTTTGTCATGATTTTGGAGGATTAAGAAAAATTTGGAGAAAAAGTGAGTTTTTCGTTTAAAAAAAACGTTCCCCTGCGGATAAGAATCCGATGGGGGAACGATTTTTCGGCGCGGTTTAGCGATTTTCGGGAACGACGGAGCCCATTCCGGGCATGCCCGTTTCCCAGTCCTTGGGACCGCCGGTTCCGGAAAGCCCGGAATCTGTCGGTCTTGCCGTTTCCACACAGGAAACAAGCATAAAGACGGTGAAAACCGAGACTAAAAACGCCTTGAGAAAACGGAGCATACTTATTTCTTAACAACGGTCGGAATCACCTTAACGTAGGTGCCTTCCGCGAGTTTTTGAATCTGGGCACCGGGGAGCAAGCCGAGCGTTGTGCGGCTCGGGCGCGGGTCGGTAACGCGGGCTTCGCCGACACGTTCTCCGTTGACTTCGAGCACCACAGGAATGCCGTTGAGAATCGCCGGATTTTCATCGCCGACACCGATAACGATTTGGCCGCGAACGTGGTCAAGCGCGACGACCGTCGTCAAAACATACGGAGCTTCAAATTCGACGACCACGCCGCCCTTAGCTTCCGCATAGAGGTCAACCGGGAATTCGGTCGGAACGGATTCGCCGCGTTGAAGCACCCACGTGCGGAAACGCGCATAACGCTGACCGGCGGCGACCTTCGTCTTTTGCAATTCTTCAATTTCCGCGAGCTTTTGGTCGTATTCTTCCTTAGAATACATATTGCTCTTTTCTTCCGTCAACTGAGCGACGCGTTCCTTTTCGGAGCGGAGCTGTCCTTCGAGGTCGCTAACCTTGCTGTTGAGGTCGCTGACTTCGGAAGTGAGTGTTTCCTTATCTCGCGTGAGCTGGTTTGCTTCTTCCGTCTTCGCATCGAGGTCGGACTTCAAACCGTCGATTTCATCATTTTTCTGATTGATCGTCGCTTTGAGAGAAGCGATTTGGTTTTCGTTGCGTTCTTTCGTTTCGCGCAACTCAAATACTTCGTCGGCAACCACTTTGGTTTTTTCCACGCGCTTATCCAAGGTTTGCGTTTTCACGCCGAGGACAGTATCAAGCGGCTGGGTTTTGAGGAAGGCATTTTCCATCTGCCCTTTTACCATAAAATAAAGGCCGATGGCGGCGCCGGCAGCGAGGATAGCGACAATGCGCAGAACAAGAGAAACTTTTTTGTTCATCGTAAGCGGGGTTAATTTTTGTAATTGAAAGTGGAGTTGCAGAACGGGGTTTCAACCTGACGTTGAATATTTTTAGAGGGACTCAACGCCAAATGTTGGCAAATTTTAAATACAAGTTCCGTGCGGTTTTCAAGCTCTAATTTTTCGGTGATGGCTTCCGCAGAGAATTTTTCGGGAGCATTTGCCTTCAAAAATTCAACGATTTGAGTTTGAAGTTTTAAAATACCCGCAGCGGCTTTTTTCCCGGCTTCGACGCCCGGCTGGTGGTAAGCGTTGATGCCGATAAACGTCGCATAAAAACCAACCGCACGTTCGAAGAGCGCAATCAGCGCGCCGATGCTTTGCGGCGTCACGTCTTCGACGGTCAGCGTTACCGAGGCGCGCCCTTTTTCGGTCAGAGCTTCGCGCGTGCCGAGGAGGAAACCTTCAAGATAATCTCCGGCGGAAATTCCCGGATCAACTTCCGTGCTTTCACCTGCGCGATCCCGCAAAACTTCGATGAAAGTCGCGAAGAAATTCGGTACGCCTTCGCGCAATTGCTGAATATAGGCGTGCTGGTCGGTCGAACCCTTGTTCCCGTAAACGGAAATCCCTTGATTGACGACGTTCCCGGAGAGGTCTTTTTCCTTGCCGAGCGATTCCATGATCAGCTGCTGCAAATAGCGCGCAAAGAGCAAAAGGCGATCTTTGTAAGGCAAAATCACCATATCTTTCGCGCCTTTTCCGTCCGTCAGAAAATACCACGCGAGCGCGAGCAACGCCGCCGGATTCTCGAGCGCTTCGCGGGAACGCGTTTGCGCGTCCATCGCTGCCGCTCCCGCGAGCATTCCGCGAATATCCAAGCCCTGAAGTGCAGCCGGAAGCAAGCCGACCGCCGCCATTTCGCTGGTGCGCCCGCCGACCCAATCCCACATCGGGAACCGCTCAATAAAACCTTGTGCGAGAGCCGTTTTGTCGAGCTGGGAACCGACTCCGGTAACGGCGACTGCGTGTTTTGCAAAATCCAATCCCGCCGCCTTGTATTGCGCGACGGTTTCAATCATCGCGTTGCGCGGTTCGGGCGTGCTTCCGGATTTCGACGTTACGATGCAAAGTGTCTCGCCGAGTTTTCCTTTGAGTTCGGCAAAAACGATATCAAAACCGTCCGCATCCGTGTTATCGAGGAAGAAAACCTTCATTTTGTCGCGCCCGGGCATTCCGAGAGCGGAGGCGACGAATTGCGGGCCGAGCGCGCTCCCGCCGATGCCGATGCAGAGAAGATTTTTGAACGTTCCCGCTCTACCGGAAATTTCGCCGGAATGAACTTTGTTTGCAAAAACTTCGATTTTTTCGAGCGTTCCCGCGATTTCGGCGGCGAGCTCGGCTGTCGGCGCGAGTTGCGGAGCGCGCAACCAATAATGCCCGACCATGCGGTTTTCGTCCGGATTGGCGATTGCGCCCTTTTCGAGTTCCGCCATTGCGTCAAACGCCTTATCGAGCATCGGCTTTGCGGCGGCGATGTAATCCGTCGGGAACCCGACGCGGCTCAAGTCGATGGCGAAATTGAGCGCATCAAACGCGATGTAGTTTTTCTTAAAGTTTTCCCAGCTCATAATTTCGGAAAGAATATTGCCCTACCGGCAAAACTACTTTGCGGGAACGCTTTCCGGGGCGACCGGAGCCGATGTTTCCTCGACGGGAACGATTGCCGACGGAGCGGGTTCGACCGCCGCCGGAGCTTCCGTTGCGGCGGGTACCTCTTCAAGCTTCAAACCCTCGCCTTCGCCCTTGTCCTGCGTAGCAAGAAACGCGAAATAAAGAACCGCGCACAGAATAAAAAACGCGGAAATAAAAATAACCGTCGCTTTGGAAAGCACGCCGGCGGCTTCTCCGCCGAAAACGCTTTCGGACGCGGCTCCGCCCAACGCGGACCCCATGCCGGCGTTCGCGCTCGGTTTTTGCATCAGCACAAAGAGAACGACAAGAACGCTCACGAATGCGAGCACCGTTAACGCACCATAAATAAGAATACTGCCCATAGAAAAAACTTAAAGAGGCATTAAATCGCGTTCCAATTGTATTGAAAAGCTTAAATTAAAATTTGTTCGGCAAGAGACTCCCAAAGTTCGTAGGCTTCGGCGATTTCCTTTTTTACGGCTTCGTAGCGCGCCATTTCGGATTTTGTGGATTCGCCGCGCGAAAAAAATTCCGGCTCCGACATTTTTGTTTCCCATTCGCCCTGCTCCGCTTCGAGCCGGGCGATGAGCTCTTCGGTTTCTTTAATTTTTTTGCGAAGAGGAGCAAGTTGTTTCGCCCGTTCAGCGTTAGCGCGACGGCGTTCCCGCGGATCGTTCGACGGAGCTCTCTCTCCGGAAGGTTTTCCGGAAGAAATGCGCTCGCGTTCCCGCGCCCGCTCTTCCGCTGTCGCCGCAAGATAATCACTGACGTTTCCGAGGAAAACGCGAATTCCGTGATTTTTGACCTCTAAGACTTTCGTCACCAGAGGATCAAGAAAATCCCGGTCGTGTGAGACGATTACGAACGTTCCCGTGTATTGCTTGAGTGCCTGTGCGAGCACCGCCTTGGAGCGCATGTCGAGGTGATTTGTCGGTTCGTCCAAAATCAGAAAATTGAACGGTCGCAGAAGCATACGGGCAAGCGCGAGGCGGTTGCGCTCGCCGCCGGAGAGAACGCCCACGGGCTTAAAAACATCTTCCCCGCGAAACAAAAACGCTCCGAGCAGAGTGCGAAGCCGCGTCGTTCCGAGCCCGGCGGCGACATCGTTAACCGTCGTCAATACGTCAATTTCCGGATCAAGCTCTTTTGCCTGATGCTGCGCAAAATAAGAAACGGAGACGTTGAGCCCTTCCGTTCGCGTTCCCGCCGTCTGCGCTTCCGTTCCGGCGAGCATACGAATGAGCGTCGATTTCCCGGCACCGTTCACGCCGACAACGGCGATGCGCTCTCCGCGCTCTATTTTAAAATTTATATTTTTGAGAACATTGAGCGTGCCGTAGTTTTTGTCCAAATTTTCAAGCTCAAGCACGACCTGTCCGCTCTGCGGGGCAGGCGGGAACGCAAATGCAATTTGGGAATCATCTTCTTCTTCAAATTCAACGCGGTCTATTTTTTCCAAAGCTTTAATGCGCGATTGCACCTGCGCCGCCTTCGTCGCCTTGGCACGAAAACGTTCGATAAACTCTTCGGTTTTTGCAATTTCCCGAGCCTGATTTTGGGCTGCCCGTCGGAGCGATTCCCGGCGTTCCCGCGAAGTTTTTTCGAAATAAGAATAATTTCCGTTGTAAACTTCAAGCCGCCCGGCAGTGAGCGCAAACGTTTTTCCGCAAATCGTGTCGAGAAACGCGCGGTCGTGAGAAACAATCATGACCGTTCCCGAATAGCGCAACAGCCAATTTTCAAGCCAATCCTGCGATTCGATGTCGAGATGGTTCGTCGGCTCGTCGAGAAGCAAAAGGGACGGCTCGCGCAGGAGCAATTTGGCGAGTGCGATGCGCATTTGCCACCCGCCGGAAAATTCTCCCGTGTCTCGTTCCATGTCGCTTTGCGAAAAGCCGAGTCCGTGTAAAATCGTTTCGACGCGGGAACGCAATTTGTCCGCATCCGCATCTTCGAGTCGGCGCTCCCAAGCGGAGATCATCTCCAGGATTTCGCGGTATTCGTCGGAATCCGGCTCAAGTGTTTGCAGTTGCTCGTCGGCATCGGCGATTTTCCGACGAAGCGAAAGAATGTCTTCAAACGCCGTCTCAACTTCGGCGTAAAGTGTTTTCCCGTGCGTTTCCAAGCCGTCCTGCGGCAGGTAGCCGACCGTCGCATTTTTTGCGAAAACGAGCGTTCCCGAATCGTAATCCGTCTCTCCTGCCAGAATTTTCAAAAGCGTGGATTTCCCCGCGCCGTTGGAACCGACCAAGCCGATGCGTTCCCGAGCATTAATTGTTCCGGATATTCCGTTAAACAAAATGCGCGGTCCGTATTGCAGGCGAATGTCGTTAAGCGTGAACATTAAAAACCGATAAAAGGAAATAAGGGAAACGTTCCCGCCCGAGTCTTTCAACACGAAAAAAAAAAAAGCATGACGTTGCGGCGGAACCCGGAAATTTTAAGCGGGATTTCCGTTTCTTTGTTTTCCTGTGAAAAACCATACGCTATAATTCTGCGCCATGCTGAAAACACTTCCCCTTGTTTTTGCGGCACTGCTCGCGACGTGCGTTTCCCTCTTTGCGCAGGTCAACCCGGCGGCGGCGGCGGCACTCGCCAAGCGCATTTCCCCGGTGATTGCCGGGAACGTGGTCTTCGAAGCGCTTCCCGGCGTTCCCGCCAAGGAAAAAATTGTTTACGAGCTTGAATCTGCGCCCAACGGCAAGCTCATTGTCCGCGGGAACACAACCGTTGCTCTCACCAGCGGTTTTTATCAGTTTTTGAAAGAATTTTGCCATGTGCAAATCACCTGGGGCGCGCATAGCGTTCCCGCGCTCAAAAAAGGCGTCTCACTCCCGAAGGTTCCGAAAAAAATCCGCGTCGAATCTCCGTTGGTGCTTCGCTACGCCTACAATTATTGTACACACGGCTACACCATGTCGTGGTGGGATTGGTCCGACTGGGAAAAAGAAATTGATTGGCTGGCTCTGCACGGATTCAACCTCGCCCTCGTCATACAAGGGCAGGAAAGCGTCTGGCAAAACACCTTTTCCCGATTCGGCTACACAAAAGAAGAAATGCGCCGTTGGCTCTGCGCCCCGACGCACATGCCTTGGCAATTCATGGGCAATATGGAAGCAATGATGCCTCCGCCGCAAAGTATCATCGATAAACGCACCAAGCTCGGAAAAGCCATTGTCGCTCGCATGCGCGAACTCGGAATCAACCCCGTCCTGCAAGGCTACTACGGAATGGTTCCCCACGGCTTTAAGGGAAAACACCCCGCCGCACAAATCTGCCCGCAAGGCGGCTGGGCCGGCGGGCAACGCCGACCGGACATGCTCAATCCCGGTGACCCGCTTTTCGCGCCCATCGCAAAAGCATTTTACGAGGAGCAGAAAAAAATCTTCGGCAAATGCCTCTATTTTGCCGCGGACCCGTTTCATGAAGGCGGCTCCTCCGCCGGAATGGATCGCGGCACTGTCTATCGCCAAGTACAGGATGCAATGCTCTCCTTTGAACCGGAAGCAACGCTGGTTAAACAATGTTGGCAAAACTCCAACGCCGAAATGTTTAACGCCGGAAAAAAAGACCATAGCCTCGCGCTCGACCTCTACGCCGACCGTGCTCCGTTTTGGCAAAAATGCAACGGCTACAGCGGCACACCCTGGCTGTGGTGCCTGCTCCAAAACTTCGGAGGCAATACGGGAACGGAAGGAGATTTGCAGGGATTGTGCGACGGCTTGAAAAAAGCACTGACCGCGCCGACCCGCGGAAAACTCGTCGGCGTCGGAATCGTTCCCGAGGGAACATATAATAACCCGGTAATTTTCGAACTGCTTTCCGACATCGCCGTTCGCGGGAACGTTCCCGAAAATATCGACGACTGGCTCGCCGGCTACCTGGAATCCCGCTACGGGAAAAGTTCCCAAACTCTCACCGCCGCGTGGAAAATTCTTCAGGAAACCGCTTACGGTTACACCGCAAAAGAAGGTCCCATCAACTCCGCTCTACCCGCGCGTCCGCATTTCGGAAAATTCATCAAGGCTCGTTTTTGGGCCTCCAACATGGCTGTGCCTTACAAAAACGAAGAACTGCTCAAAGCTCTCCGGATCTTCGATTCACAGAAGAACCGTTTTGCCCGAAAATCGACCTTCCGTTACGATTACGCAGACTTGCAACGCCAGCTCATAGACAACCTTTCACACGCCATTTACGCCAAGCTGAACGAAGCGTGGATTGCCAAAGACAAAGCCGCCTTTTCCGCCGCATCCAAAGATTTTCTCCGTCTTTTCGCCCTTTGCGATTCCCGCTTTTCCCAATTCCCGAAATACAAAAACGACGCCGCCCTCTTTTCTCAAAGCTTAGAAAAATGGCTCGCCGACGCTCAAAAATTCGGCTCCAAAAAAGCAGAAAAAGAATACTTGTCGACCTGCGCCCAACTTTTGATCACGCGCTGGGTGCCCGCCGCCGGAACTAATCTCGACGACTATGCGTTCCGCGAATGGACCGGGCTCACCACCGACTACTACGCCAAACGCTGGGAAATGTTTTTTAGCGAAGCTCAAAAATCCCTCTCAACGGGAACGCCCTTCGATCAAAAAGCATTTAACCAAAAGCTCAACGCATTTGAAAACAACTGGCGAGCACCGGCAAAACAACGGCTGAAAATTATCCCCGACAGCTCTGCAGAAATTGCCAAACTCGTCAAAAAATACGCGGGAACGCAAATCTCGGACAATCGCCCGGACGATTCCCCGCTCGGCATCCAAGATCGGTGATGCTTTTCAGCTGAAAGCCCGTCAATAACCTTTGCGCCCGTTCCCGTGCGGGAACGGGCGCGGAAGTTATTTCAGGAAAAAATGCAAAAGCTTTTCGTAGAGCTTGCTTTTGTAAGGCTGATAGCGCATCGGCAGGTCGAGCCACGTTTTTTTATCCACGACGGATTTGTAGTGCGTAAACGCATCAAAGCCGGTTTTTCCGTGGTAAGCGCCCATGCCGCTTTCGCCGACACCGCCGAAGCCCATTTCGCTCGTCGCGAGATGAATGACGACGTCGTTGATGCAACCGCCGCCGTAGCCCAGCTCCGTCAACACGCGATCGATGCGCTTTTTGTCGTTTGAAAAAATATACAGCGCGAGCGGCTTGTCCTTGTTTTTCAGCCCGTCGACAAGCGCGTCGAAATTCTCAAAGCTCAACACGGGCATAATCGGGCCGAAAATTTCTTCGCCCATGACGGCGTCGGCTTCCGTCACGTTGTCCATCACCGTCGGCGCAATGCGGCAAGTTGCGGGATCGGCGTTCCCGCCGGCGATGACTTTTTCTTTGTCGATTAAGCCGACGAGCCTGTCGAAGTGTCTGCGATTGATGATTTTGCCGTAATCTTTGTTCTCAAGCGGGTTTTGGCCGTATTGCGTTTTGATTTCCTCGACAACCGCCGAGACGAACGCATCTTTCACGGAACGCTCGCAAAGAATGTAGTCGGGCGCGACGCAGGTTTGCCCGCAGTTGAGATATTTGCCGAAAACGATGCGTTTTGCCGCGAGTTTGATATTTGCCGTCGCGTCAACGATGCAGGGGCTTTTCCCTCCGAGCTCCAAAACAGCGGGAGTCAAATGCTCCGCAGTGCGACGCAAAACTTCTTTGCCGACGGCTTGGCTTCCCGTGAAGAAAACAAAATCGAATTTCTGCTCAAGGAGTGCGGCGTTTTCGGCTCTACCGCCGGTAACGACGGCAACGTATTCGGGCGGGAACGTTTCTGTGACGAGTTTTTCGATGATTTTGCACGTTGCCGCAGAATAGGCGCCGGGCTTTACGATTGCCGTGTTTCCCGCGGCGATTGCGTCGACCAGCGGGCCCATCGTCAGGAGGAACGGATAGTTCCACGGACTCATAATCAGCGTGTTCCCGTAAGGAACGGGCTGCTTGAAGCTACGGGAAGCAAACTGCGCGAGCGGCGTGCGCACCGGCGTTTTTTTTGCGAAGCGTTTAACATGCCGGAGCATATACGAAATTTCGGAAAGCACTAAGCCGACTTCACACATGAAGCCTTCGTAAGCGCTTTTCCCGAGGTCGGCAGTCAGCGCGGCGCAAATTTCGGCTTCGTATTTTTTTACGGCGGCGTAGAGTTTTTTGAGCTGCTCTATGCGAAACGCCACGGGAACGCTTGTCCCGCTTTTGAAAAAGTTTCGCTGTTTTTCAAGTAAACCACGGATTTGTTCTTCGGTCATTTTAATTACTCCAATCTGCGCACTGCGCGTAAAATTCGGCAAGTTCGTTTTGTGTCATCAGTTTCGGAACGGGATAAAGCGGGTTCGCCTCCTTCGCGGCGTGTTTCGCCATGACGGGAATGTCTTCCCGGCGAATTCCCGCGAGCTTGGCGGGGATCCCGATTTTTTTGTTTAATGCTTTGATTGCCGCGATAAATTTTTCGGCACCGATCTTGTCGGTGTCGTTCCCGTCGCACACGCCGGCGACGATGCCGAGTGTATGTAGTTTTTTATATACGGATTTTCCGTAAGCTTCCAAAACGTAAGGCATAATAACGGCGTTCGCAAGTCCGTGAGGTGTGCCGTATTGCCCGCCCAGAGAATGCGCGACCGCGTGAATGTAGCCGACGTAGGATTTTGAAAAAGCCACGCCCGCTCTGTAGGCGGCGTGAAGCATATTTTCCCTTGCGGCATGATTTTTGCCGTTCCCGCAGGCAAGCTCAATGTTGTTAAAAACCAGTTTCACGGCATCGAGCGCGAGGCTGCGGGTTTCCTTTGTAGTGGAACGCCCGATGTAGGCTTCGACTGCGTGCGTGAGTGCGTCCATGCCGGTTGTCGCAGTCAGATGCGGCGGCAAAGAATACGTCAGAGAAGCGTCCAACACGGCGTAATGCGGAATGAGCGGAAAGCTCATCAACGCGTATTTGTGCTGTTTTTCGCTATCGGTAATAATCGCAGCGAGCGTAACTTCGCTCCCCGTTCCCGCCGTTGTCGGCACTGCGATCAGCGTCGGCAAACGGCGCAGGATACGCAAAACGCCTTTCATTTGCCCGATGGTTTTCTTCGGATAAGCGACGCGCGCGCCGACGGCTTTCGCGCAGTCCATGGAAGACCCGCCGCCGACGGCGATCAGGCAATCGCAGGCGTTCCCGCGATACAACTCAAGCGCCGTTTCCACATTTTCAACCGTCGGGTTCGGTTGCGTTCCCGCGTAAACGGTAAATTTTACGCCGCTTTCCGACAGAACTTTTTCGAGCGGTGCCAGCAAACCGTTTGCCACGATACCCTTGTCCGTAACGACGAGCACCGATTTCACGTATTCTTTTTCGAAAACGCTTTTGAGCCCGGCACAGGAATTGACGATTTGCGGCTCCCGATACGGCAAAACGGGCAGAGCCAAGCGAAACGCCGCCTGGAAAGCGCGACAGTAAATTTTGGATACAAAGTTCATGGTTTAAATTCGCCGAAAACAGAGTTTTAAAGCCTCAGAACGTATCTCCAAATATGCAAATAATTTCACGCCGACGCAACGGGCTTATTTCACGGGAATCGCAACGCCACACATTTTAAAATCACGAAAGCAAACACAAACATACAAATCCGTTTTGGGAAAGCCCCCGCCGAAAGGAAACCGGCGAGGGCTTTTTACCTCATTTCTTTATTGACTCCAAGATAAGTAGAATCAAAATGAGAACCAGGATTAATGATTCCATTTGGAAGCTCCTTTCCAAATAAGACCGTGAGAGTGGCGACTCTCACGGTTTCTTTTTTGTTTTGGTCCGTGTGTCTGTTTCACTTGCCCGCGCGGACGTAATCGCGAGCAACAAAGACTACCACATTAATATCTATTTTTATTAAAGAAAAGTTTTATTCCTCACCCTAAAAAAAGCGTTCCCGCGAAATGCATCACGGGAACGCTTCTTCCGAGTTTCTTTAATCTCGTTCTCCTTACTTCTGCGGTCTCGGGAGCGCGAAGAAGAGAATACCGCAGATGAACATCAAGCCGCCGGCAACGGCAAGCGTCGTGGTCAGCGGCACGCCCTGGTCTTTGAACCAGCCGCCGAAGAAGGAAATCAGCGCGCCGACGCCCGCCGAGGTCAGATTCAGCAAACCGTAGCCGGTCGCGGAGTAGCGTTCATCGATATGCGAGCGCATGACGGGCATGAGCGTCGCGTCGAGCGAGCCCTGCGCAATTCCCTGCGTCGCAACGAGCGCAAGCATCGTATAGAAAAGCCAAGCGACACCGCCGAACATTCCCGCGAGCACGACGGCGAGAATGACGCACGGTCCCGCGAGCACGAACGAAATCCCGGGAACGAGCGCGCGCGCCTTGAGATTTTTCTGCACCCAGCGGTCGGCGATAATCGCGGCGACGATGACGGCAATGTATTTTGCGATAGAACTCCAAAGCGTTGCCGCCGGTCCGGCTTCACCCGTCGTGAGGCTGATAACGTCACCCATGCCCTTTGCGTCGGCAAGCGGAACGGAAACGTCTTGGATTACCTTAAAGGTGTCGGTCAAAAGCGTCGGATACCACGTGAGCAGGAACCAGTTGCCTGCACCCGCGAAGGCGACGACGGTCAGCAAAATCCACATCGGGCGGGAGCTGAGCAGGCTTTTGAAAACCTGCGCACCGGACATTTTTTCAAAATCGGCGGCGGGAACGGCTTTTTCTTCCGTAGCGGCGGGAACGCCGTCACGAAATTGCTCACGCGCGTTGTCTGCGGGAGCCTTGCTCGGATCGCGCAGGAAAACAATAAGAACAAATCCGTAAAGCACGCCGATGAGACCGAAGACGGCAAAAGTCATACGCCAGCCGATCGCGTCGGACATTGTTGCGCCGTAGCCTGCGAGCGCCATCCCGGCGTAAATCCCGCTCATGTGAATCCCGGTTGCGAGCGAGCGCGTGCTCCCGCGGTGGTAGTCGGTAATAAGCGCGAGTGCGGCAGGAATGTAAAATGCTTCGGAAACGCCCATCGCGGCACGCGCGATGAAGAGCGTCGTGTAATCTTCCGCATGCCCCGTCCACCACGTTACCGTGGACCAAACGACGAGCGAGCAAAGAATGACCAAGCGGCGGGAATAGCGGTCTGCGAGGAAACCGCCGACGGGGCTAAGCACCGCGTAAATAACGAGAAACGCCGAAGTGATTAAGCCGAACTGCGCATCCGTCATCGGAATATCTTCAACAATCGGCGCGCGCACGACCGAAAGCAACTGGCGGTCGAAATAATTGAGCATCACGACGATCCAGAGCAAGCCGACGGCAATCCACGCCCATTTCCCCGGCGCGGTGCTCGCGTCGGCGAGGTTTGCAACGTTGCGCACGCCTTTGCGCCACGCCTGAATCGCGACAATCGCGATAACGACGAGCATCAGCACAATGACCAATGCGTCGAAGGTCGGAGACGTTCCCGTCGCCGGATCCTCAAGTCCTTTAATGTAGTTTACGATATCCATAGTTTTAAAAAGGGGAAAGATTAAGGAAGGAGAAAAGTGATAGCTTAGAGATGAGAGGTAGATGCATTTTCCTGCGGCAAAAAAGGTTTCTGAAAATCCCTTTTAGCAATTACCCCTAAGCTCTCATCCATCACCGCTGGTCTTCTTTAAGCTTTATTTCAATCAAACAACAATCCGGGGAGCGGAAGCCGGGTTTGAGTTCGCCGCAAATGAAATAAATTTTTTCGCGATCGGCTTTGATTGAAATCGGAGAGCCTGCGGAAGCCCCGGCACGCGCAGTCGCGGGAACGGTCGCGAGCTTTTCCCATTTCGCGTTCCCGTTCTTATCAAAAGAAAGGCGCAAAACATCCGCGTTAAATTTATACCACGCGGGATCGTGGCGCAGGTAATCCGGCGCGGGGTTCTCAAGTGCTTCCCTGAAAATCTTCGCGTTCACGCCGCCGAAAATCAGCATTCCGCCGCGACTGTCCGCAACGGCACAGGAACCGACAAGCCCGGCTTCGGAAATTTCCTCCGGAAGCGGCGGAAGCATTTCCCATTTTTTCTCACGCGGGTAATAAATCACGCCCGCGCGATCGACGGTCGCCTTCTTCGTTTCCTTGTCAAAATAAAATCCGCCGACGAGCACAAACGCGTTCCCGCGCGGCGTTTGCAAAAGCCCGGCAACGGGCTGAACACGCGGTGTTCCCGGGAAATCCGGAAGCGTTTTCCATCCGCACTCTTTCCCCGGAAAAGAATTAATCCAATGCTCAAAAGCCTTGTTCGCGGGAACGCCGTTCGCGTTGCCGCCGCCGACAAACATCGACGCTCCTGCCGCGTTGTCGAGTGCCACGGGCATTTTTTTCCACGCACGAATTTTTTCTTCCGTCGCGCCGGAAAAATCCCACTGCGAATCAAGCTTGCCGTCAGCATTTTCGCCGCCGAGCCACATCCGCCCGAGCGAAACACCGTAACCGGCGGGAACGGGAAGTTTTTCGCCGCAAACAACCCACGCGTTTTTCTCGAAGTCCAGCTTCCAAACCGTGTCGTAAAACTTTTTCTTTCCTCCGTCCGCGGGACCTTTTTCCGGGAAAAGCGCACCGCCGGCAACATAAGGAGTTCCGCTAATCCGCACAAATGAGCCCGCAACACCCTGCGCGGGATTCGTTCCTTCAACGACAAGCGGCGGCAATTTTTTGACGGAAATTTCCACACCGGGCGCAACGTCCGACACAGGCAAGCTTTCCGCCGCGCACCCCGCAAGCGCGGGAACGCAAAACGCCGTCAAGGCAGAGAAAAACAGGGCGAAACTTTTTTTCATAAGAAGAAAAAGAAAAACGGGAACGGATGCTTCGGATTCTGTTTCAGTCCGCCCGTTCCCGCAAGGGGATTTTCCCCGGAACGATTAGTTTTTTTATTCCGCGAATGCTTTTATTTTCTCTCACAAAGACATGGTGTTTCTTTTCAAATACTTCGCACAAAAAAAACGTTCCCGCAACCGAAGCTGCGGGAACGCAAAACAATTCACATTAAGAAAAAATCGTTCAAATATTCTACGAACGGGAACGCCGACGGCACGAAGCCACAAGCGCAAGCGCACCAACGCCCGCCAAGAATCCGAACGCCGAGGGTTCAGGAATATCAGGCGACGGAGGAGTCGGCTGCTCCGGTGGCACAACTTCTCGCTTAACCCGAGAATACTCATAACCCATTGCCTTAACCGGTGTCGCTTTTGAACCATTGTCATCGTGAAGGACAAAGCCAAATGCATCAAAAGAAGCATTAGCATCAAACCCTAACGCGCTCATTGTGAGAGAGTCCCCTTGTTTTACTCCATTTCCCTGAGGCGTAGTAGCAGCAAAATAGACCATGTCGTTTTCGGATTCAAATGCCTCGATAACAATTTGAAGCTTATAATTTCCTGAATTGTATGCATTACCATCTACTACGGTCCATTTTTGCCCTGGAATAGGATCTACTTGGTTAAACGGAGCTCCGAATGCATCAAAATCATGGTTCGGAAAATAAATACTCGGATTCTGATCATCATTGTATTCCGCCATATCACCAGAATACCTATAAACAATAGCAGCTCCTTTATCCCAATTGGATTCTAACGAATTTCCGAAATAAAGAGAGCCGCTGTTTCCTGCCAAATACATTCCTCCCATTGCAAGATCGTATCCATTGCCGGATTGTGCCAAGTTAAATTCCACTGTAAATTCATAACGAGCATTTATTCCCAAGTTAATGGTCATAGGAGTCGAACGATAATGCTCTAAGCCTTTCTGGTGTGTCCCGTCTAATTTAATGGATGAACCAGTCCATTGCCCACCATATGTAGCTCCATAGATATTCTCTTGGATATCCCTATACTGCCACTCACTGCTATTAGCATTCAGAACAGAAATATGCCCTGTTGCGCCAGTTGAAACCTTATCAAGAGGTGCGGTTGCCATCGCGACGCTACTACTAGCCGCGAGGAATGTTGTAATTAACAATGTGTTTTTCATGTGTGTGTTTCTAATTTGTGTTTTTTGAATTTGAGACTTCCGGGAACCGTTCCCGAAGAAATTTGACTCAAATTCTCACGCTGATTTTCGCAAAAAAAAAAAGCAATCTGTCAAATTATTTTTACCGACTTAGTGAATTTTATTTCTTCGCACAAAGACGCTAAGACGCGAAGCTTTCTAAGTAATTTTTATAGAGGCACGGAGGCTCGGAATTTTTTATTTATTTGTGGGCAATTTTTTGTCACAGATGAAACAGATATTCGCAGATATTTTGATTTAAAAATCTTTCAAATGCGTTGAGGCTTCGCGGCTTAGCGCGAAAATCATTCGTGAATATTCGTGTTTATTCGTGGTTCCTTTCTTTTTGCGCGAAAAAAACGGCAACGGACGATATTTCTCCCGACAAAAAAAGCGTTCCCGTGAAATGAATCACGGGAACGCGCTTTTTGATTCAACCAAATCCGATTATTCAGCAGCAGGCTGTTCAGCAGGAGCCGCTTCTTCAGCCGGAGCTTCTTCCGGAGCCTTCTTGGCTTTGGGAGTAGCTTTTTTCGGGGCTTTCTTGTAGCCTTCGTCGTTAGCGGCGATGAGCTCAATGAGGGCCATTTCAGCACCGTCCCCAATGCGCGGGATTGCAAGTTTGTAAATGCGGGTGTAGCCGCCGTTACGGTTCAGGAATTCCTGTGCACGCTTGGTGAAGAGAATCGCGACTGCCTCTTCATTACGAACCTTGGAAAGAGCCAAGCGGAAGTAGTGAAGTTTTTTCACTTTGTCATCCGTCTGAGCAGCCTTTTTGGCAAGCGTAATGACTTTTTCCGCGAACGGGCGGAGAGCCTTAGCTTTCGGAAGAGTGGTCTTGATGCGGTTATGAATAAAGAGCGCGGCGGCGAGATTCGCCATAAGAGCTTCGCGGTGCTCTTTCTTAACGCCGAGCTGATGGCGATGTTTGCAGTGACGCATAATTTCTAAATTTTTCTATTGGATTAATTTTTGTTGTCTGCGAATTATTCGGCGACGTCGTCGTCCTCATCTTCTTCGGCAAGCAAAGCTTCGTCCACAGGCGGGCGATTTGCCTTGTGTTGAGCAATGATGTCACGATCGATAAGACGTTCGTCGATTTTCATCCCGAGGGAAAGTCCGAGCTGTTCAAGCTTTGCCTTGATTTCGTTGAGCGACTTTTTACCGAAGTTGCGATACTTCAACATTTCAGATTCCGACTTGAGGGCGAGTTCGCCAACCGTCGTGATATTTGCATTGTTGAGGCAGTTCGCGGCACGAACGGAAAGTTCGATTTCGTTAACGCTCATGTTGAGAAGCTTGCGAAGACGATTTTGCTCTTCGCTGACTTCCTTGCCTTCAGTTTCGAACTGAACAACTTCACTCGAAGCGGAATCAAACACGTCAAGATGGTGACGGAGGATCGATGCGGCTTCCTTGAGAGCGTCCGACGGTGTGATACGACCGTCCGTCCAAATTTCAAGAACGAGCTTGTCGTAATTCGTCATTTGCCCGACACGTGTATTTTCAACACTGTAACGAACGAGACGAACCGGACTGAAAAGCGAGTCAATCGCGATGACACCAATCGGCTGGTCATCTGTTTTATTTGCTTCCGCCGGGCACCAGGAACGACCGACGCGCACCGTGAGTTCCATTTGGAGGCGGCGCTTGACATTGAGCGTGCAAATCAGTTGATCCGGATTGACGAGGTCGAGATCCGTAACAAGCTCAATGTCTTTTGCCGTCACGGGACCTTCGCGGTCGACGTCAATACGCACCGTGAACGTATCACGGCGATGTGCACGAAGGATGACCTTCTTAAGGTTAAGAACGATTTCCGTCACGTCCTCGACGACACCGTCGATAGACTGAAATTCGTGGCTGACGCCTTCAATTTTGACGGAACAAATCGCCGCGCCTTCAATGGAGCTGAGGAGGACACGACGAAGAGCGTTCCCCATCGTGTGCCCGTAGCCGATTTCGAACGGCTCTGCGACGAATTTCGCGTATGTGTCGTTCGACACCGATTCGTCCCGTTTGAGACTTTTCGGCAACTCAAATTTACCAAGGCGTTTAGGCATTTTTAATTAGACTCCTAAAAGGATTAACGGCTGTAGAATTCAACGATGAGCTGGACGTTGATGTCCTGCGGCATTTCTTCACGCGTCGGCTTACGGTCAATCGTGCCTTCGAGCGTTCCCGCCGGAAGTGTCAGCCACGCAGGAACCGCACGGAACTGATTTTCTTCGACCCCGCGGGTTGCGAGCTGCTTGGAGGAGGTGCGATTGCGAATCTCGACCTTGTCTCCGACTTTGCAGCAATAGGACGGAATGTCAACCTTGTGACCGTTCACGCAGATATGTCCGTGCCCGACGAGCTGGCGGGCTGCACGACGCGTATTCGCGAAGCCGAGCAGGTAAACGACACTGTCAAGGCGCGTTTCGAGGAGAGTAAGGAAGTTTTCACCGACAACACCGCCCATGCGTTTCGCGCGAGCAAACGTGAGGCGGAACTGCTTTTCGCTGAGCCCATACATGAAGCGTAATTTCTGCTTCTCGTTAAGACCGGTTCCGTATTCGGTGGCTTTGCGGCGGAGCGTCGGACCATGAACTCCCGGAGGATACGGCTTGCGTTCCTCTGCCTTGCAGGTCGGGAGAATATTCTGGCCAAAACGGCGGTTAATCTTGCTTGTCGGGCCTGTATAGCGTGACATTTTCTTTATTCTTTATAGTTTGGCGGCAATGAATGCCTTCCGGTTTGCCATTGCCGGAAGGAGAAATTTTTCACTCGGGAACACAGCGTTCCCGAGGGTTCTATTAAACGCGACGACGTTTCGGCGGACGGCATCCGTTATGCGGAACCGGCGTAACGTCCATAATAGAGAGGACGTTCAAACCGAGCTGCTGCAACGCACGGATCGCGGAGTCACGTCCCATTCCCGGGCCGCGGACTTTAACGATAACGTCTTTGAGGCCGTGCGACATCGCAACGCGCGCGGCATCTTGACAAACGACCTGTGCAGCGAAGGCTGTGGATTTGCGGGAGCCGCGGAAATTGCACTTTCCGGAAGACGACCAGGAAATAACGTTCCCGTTCGGATCCGTAAAAGTAATTTTCGTGTTATTGAACGTCGCAAGAACGTTGCAAACGCCCGTTGTAATATTCTTCGAACCTTTGGCACGGCGGATCTTGATTTCTTCAAGACCTTCCGCGAGGAGATCCTTAGCCGTAATCTCCTTCTTTTCCGGAGCGGCGGGAGCGACTTCTGCTGTCGCGTTTTGTTCCTTGATTTCTTCTTGGCTCATTATAAAAAAGAATTTCGGAGATTAAACTTATTTGGAAACGACGCCAACCGTCTTGCGAGCGCCCTTGCGGGTGCGGGCATTCGTCTTCGTACGCTGACCGCGAACCGGAAGACCGCGGAAATGGCGAAGTCCGCGATAGGACTTAATCGACTGGAGACGTTTGAGGTTCGAGCCGATTTCTCGACGGAGATCGCCTTCGCACTTGTAACCGCGCTCGACGATATAATTAACGATCTTATTGAGCTGCTCTTCCGTCAGTTTGTCCGAACGGAGCGCGGGATCAAGCCCAAGCGCATTAACGATCTCGGTCGCACGAGTCGGACCGATCCCGTAGATATAACGCAGCGCATATTCGACGCGTTTGTTATTAGGAATGTCTACACCAAGGATGCGTGGCATTTTATTTTACTCTTGTTATGTTTTGTTTTGAAAGGGAAAAGCTCGGCAGTATGGCAAAGCTTCTCGTAAATGGAAAGTCTTTTTTCTAAAGTTGGAGAAAAAAAAAATTTAAGAAAGAACTGTCAGCACTTCGGGATCGCCGTCCGTAATGAGAATCGTGTGCTCGTAGTGGGCGGCAGGTTTCCCGTCCCGCGTCGTTATTGTCCATCCGTCCGATGCAGTGTTTATCAGGCGAGAGCCAAGGCAGATCATCGGTTCAATTGCAAGCGTCATTCCCGGTCGAAGCTTGGTTTTACCTTCGCCCCTTGAATAATAATTCGGAATCTGAGGTTCTTCGTGCATCGAACGACCGACTCCGTGTCCGCAAAATTCTCGAACAATTCCATAGCCGTGAGGTTTGACAAAACGCTCAATCGCACGGGAAATGTCACTTACGCGATTCCCTGCCCTTGCGGCGGAAATCCCGGCATAAAGTGCACCTTCCGTTACTTCGCAGAGTTTTCGAATCTCCGGAGAGACGTTCCCGACAAGGACCGTTCGGGTATTGTCCCCAACAAAGCCGTTATAAGTCGTAACGACATCAAGCGAAACGATATCTCCATCACGAATCACACGCTCCAACGTTCCGATTCCGTGAATAACTTCCTCGTTTACGGAAACGCAAATGTAGCGCGGGAACGCGGGAGTCGAGGAACTGGGCTTGTAACCGATACACGGGCTTGTGCACCCCAATTCCGCCATCGTTTGCTTCGCGAAACGATCTATATCATACGCGGTAACCCCTTCCTTAACGAAATTGCATGTGCGGTCAAGAACCTCCGCCGAAATACGGCAGGCCTCACGCATTTTCACGATTTCGTCGGCAGAAAGCGGTTTCATAAGTACTGGTGTGAAAGAACAGTTTTCAAGGGAGATTCCGAGAAACTAACCGGCAAAGGTTGTAATTCCGAACGCGATAAACCCAAGAACAAAAATCGTAAGCAGAACATAGGTCAACCGACCCAAGCCCGAGGGCTGCCCAATATCGGCAATTCGGCGGGAATGCGCGGATTGCGGTAAAGCAACCCCGCCGATTCTCGATTTCTTAAGAAATCCGTCATAATGGCGTTGCAGAAGCAACGTTTCAACCTGACGCATCGTATCAAGAATAACCCCGACTGTAATCAAACCGCTCGTTCCGCCGATAACGCGAGCCAAGCGCGGATAAAAATCAAAATTGTAAATGAACAAATCCGGCAGAAGCGCAATGATAACGAGGAAGACACCACCGGCAAAGGTCAAGCGATTCATCACGAACTCAAGATAGTGCGCCGTGTGCTCTCCGGGACGAACGCCGGGAATGTAGCCGTTGTTTTTTTTCAAATCATCCGCCACCTGAATCGGCTTAAACATCACTGAAACCCAGAAATAGCTGAAGATAAAGACCAACGCCCCCATTACCACGTAATAAGTCAAACGACCGGGCTGAAATTGTTCGGGAAGACCGAGAAGGAAAGAAAGTGCCGGCTTCGTTGCAAGCCAACCAAGCGGCATCGCAAGAAAGGAGATAATCGCTCCGGCAAAAATGACCGGCATAACACCGGCATAATTGACCTTCAACGGAAGGTAAACACTCTGCCCGTTGAAAACCTTACGTCCGACGACACGTTTCGCATATTGCACGGGGATTTTGCGAACTGCTTGCGTGATGGCAACAAGTGCTGCCGTTCCCGCGACAAACAGAAGAATCATCCCGAGGAGATGCTCTAAGCCGTTATCCGCCGTACCCGTGCCGGCAACAGGACCTACCAAAAGCGAAACAAACGAAGAAAGAGCTTGGGGAATATCCGCGACGATCCCGAGAACGATAAGAATAGAGGCCCCGTTTCCAATCCCCCGTTGCGTGATTTGCTCACCGAGCCAAAGCATAATAACGGCTCCGGCGGTCAGAATCAGAGTTCCCATTACGGTGAACAGTGTCTTATTGATTATCACCATTTCACCGGTAAATCCCTGAACGCCGACGGCCTGACCGACGGTTGCGGGATTACAAAACATCCCGACAATGATAAATGCCTGCAACAGAGCGATGGCTATTGTCATGTAACGGGTATATTGAGCAATCTTTTGTTGCCCGTTTTCCTCATTTCGCAAACGAGCCAAGCTCGGAACGACCGCCCCCATCAGCTGCATGATGATGGACGCACTGATATAAGGCATAATTCCCAAGGCAAATATCGCGCCCTTGAGCATAGCCCCGCCGGTAAACATGTTATAAAGCCCGACAAAGCCTTCTCCGGTTTGCGGAAGACTTTTGATAAAACTCGTCAATACTGTCGGATCCAATCCCGGGAGAGGAAGATTTCCTCCGATTCGAGAAATAAACAGCAATCCGAGAGTAACGATAATACGATTCCGGAGCTCCGGAATCTTCCAGCAATTAATAAAGGCGGAAAACATTAGAAATACTCTTATTGGTCGCGAAGCCCGCTTTCCTCGTTCCCGCCTACACTACAGACGGGAACGGGATTGACGTTCGAGTTTAAACGAGGCGTTATTCAGCGCTCGCCTTCAATTCGATAACTTTGCCTCCGGCGGCTTCAATTTTAGCCTTTGCCGAAGCCGAGAACTTCTGAGCGGAAACCGTCACGGCACGAGTGATTTCTCCATTGCCGAGAACTTTGACCAAAAGGTCCGCTTGACGAATAAAACCGCCCTTTACGAGAGCATTGCGATCAATTTCCGTGCCTTCGCATTTGTCGATCTGGCTCAAATTCACAACTGCGAACTCAACTCGGTTCACATTATTAAAGCCGCGATGAGGCAATTTACGATAAAGGGGCATCTGACCACCTTCAAAGCCCGGACGCACACCGCCGCCGGAACGAGCCTTCATCCCTTTGTGTCCGCGACCGGACGTTTTGCCGTGACCGCTGCTGCGACCACAGCCAAGGCGCTTATGACGATGCGTCGAGCCTTCGATTTTCGGAAGAGTGTGAAGTTTCATTGATATGAAAAATTTATAAAATTATTAAAAACAGTCGACAGATGAATCTGCGAGAATTCGCAAATTCATCCGTCAAACGAATTAGGAACGAACAGCACGAATCTGTTCAAGCGTGCGGAGCTTCAACAAACCGTCAAGCGTCGCTTTAACAAGGGCTCCGGGATTGTTTGATCCGAGGGATTTCGAAAGAACGTCCTTAACGCCTGCGACTTCTAGCACGGCACGCACACCGCCGCCGGCAATAACACCGGTACCGGGAGAAGCCGGACGAAGAAGAACTTCGCCGCCGTCATGCACACCGAGAACTTCGTGCGGGATCGTATTATTGCGGAGGCAAACCGGACGAAGTGCCTTATGAGCACGTTCCGTTCCTTTGCGAATCGCATCCGGAACTTCTTTCGCTTTACCATAGCCGACACCGACATTCCCTTTGCCATCACCGGAAACAACCAGTGCAGCAAAGCTAAAACGGCGACCGCCCTTTACCACTTTTGCGCAACGGTTGATATGAACAACCTTGTCAATATACTCAGGAGCATTCGGATCTACGGGTGCCGCATTGCGAGCATTGCGACGATCCCCGCGACGCCCGTCACGACGAGGCGCACGTCCTCCGCGACGTTCCTGCGCAGGAGCCGCAGTTTCAGCGGAAGCTTCAGCGGCGGGAACGACCGGTTTTTCAGTGGATTCAGAAATTTCTTGTGACATTGGGCTTTTCCTTAGAATTGAAGTCCTGCTTCGCGGACAGCATCCGCGAACGCTTTGACGGTTCCGTGATAACGACGTCCGGCGCGGTCAAACACGACCGCAGAAAGACCTGCGCTTTTTGCTGCTTCGCCGAAGATTTTTCCGAATTCCGTTGCACCGGCAATATTCGGAAGAAGCTTCTTTTCACGCATCACTTTTTGAGTCGTGGAAGCCCCGACAAGCGTGCGTCCGACGGAATCGTCGATAATTTGAGCGTGAATGTGAAGATTCGTGAATTTCACGACAAGGCGCGGACGTTCGGCGGTGCCGACGACTGCCTTGCGGATACGCCAACGACGGCGTTGCAGAAGCTTATTCTTCTTTTCGATTTTATTCATTTTCAAGAAAATGTTAGGGATTACGCAGTCTTCTTACCTTCCTTACGACGGACATATTCTCCGACGATACGAACGCCCTTGCCCTTATACGGTTCGACCGGCTTGAAGGACTTGATGTCCGCCGCGACCTGCCCGACCATGTGCTTGTCCGCACCGGAAATATCGAGCTTGGTGCCGTCCGTAATCGTCACCTTGATTCCTGCCGGAATCGGGTAGATGATGGGATGCGATTGCCCGAGAGCAAGATCAAGCTTGTCTCCGGAAAGCACGGCTTTAAAGCCGACACCTTGAATTTCGAGTTGTTTTTGATAACCGTCTTTCACGCCCTTTACCATATTATTGATAATGGCGCGCACAGTGCCGTGCATAGCACCGGCAAAGCGAGAGTCGTTCGCGGGAACGACATGGACGGCGTCGCCTTCGAGCGTAATCTTGACGGCAGAGGCGTCAAATGTTTTAGAGAGTTTGCCCTTGGCGCCTTCAACTTCGACGGTAGAACCGTTTATCGAGATCTTAACGCCTGCAGGAACCTGGACCGGGATTTTACCAATTCGACTCATAGTCTTTAATTATTCCTTACGGTGAAAAAGAATTTTACCAAACTTGTGCGAGAACTTCGCCGCCAACTTTTTGTTGACGCGCTTCCGCATCACTAAGAATTCCTTTAGATGTCGTCAGGATAGAAATCCCCATCCCTCCGATAACTTTCGGAATCTCGCCATATCCGGTGTAGATACGACGTCCGGGCTTGGAAATACGGTTAATTTCCGTAATCGCCGCCTTTTTGCCGTTGTATTTGAGCGTAAGCTCAATCACGGGCAATCCGTTCTTTTCAACTTTTGCGAAATCAGCAATGTAACCGCATTCTTTGAGAATGCGTGCGATGCCTTCGCGGGAAGAACTCCACTGAGCAGCAACTGTTTTCAAAGAAGCGTTGCTACCATTGCGGATGATGGTGAGAAAATCACCCAAAGTGTCGTGTGTTGCCATAACGATTTGTTCCTTTTCTGAGGAGAATTACCAGGACGCCTTCGTGATGCCCGGAATTTTGCCGTTGGAAGCAAGTTCACGGAACGTGATACGGGAAAGACCGAACTTTCCGATATAGGCACGGGGGCGACCGGAGATTGCACAACGATTGCGCAGACGGATTTTCGACGAATTGCGCGGGAGCGAATCAAGATCGCGTTGCGCTTTATAAAAATCTTCGTCGTTCGTTTCCGGGTTTGCGATGATCGCCTTTAAAGCCGCACGCTTCGCCGCATATTTAGCGACGAGACGCTGACGCTTCAAATTTTTTTCGATAGCAGACTTTTTTGCCATGACTTCTATTTGTTAAATGGTGATCCGTTATTAGGCAGCCGCTTCAGTTGCGGCTTTTGCCGAAGATTTGCGGAAAGGCATTCCGAGGAGGCGGAGAAGCTCACGCCCTTCATCGTCTGTCTGCGCAGTCGTAACAATCGTGATATCCAACCCGATATTCTGGCGTTGGGAACCGTCGCCCTGCGTTTCCGGGAAAATCGTGTGGTCGGCAATCCCGAGAGAGTAATTTCCTTTTCCGTCGAAACGGTTGGAAACACCACGGAAGTCACGAATCATCGGAAGCGCAACGTAAATCAGGCGAGCCAAGAACTCGTACATTGCGGCTCCACGGAGCGTAACCATGACGCCGAGGGGCATTCCCTGGCGCACTTTAAAATTGGAAACACTCTTACGAGCATGCGTAACGACAGGTTTCTGTCCGGCGATTTTCGAAATTTCTTTCAAAATTTCAGCCTGAAGATTCTTGTCCGTGTCCGCACGATAGGAGGAGTTAATGACGACCTTTGTCAAAGCAGGAACCTGATGAGGATTCGAAACACCGAGCTTCTTCTTAAGTTCGGGAACGACTTGTTCCTGATAAAGTTTCTTTAAAACCGGAGTGTGCATATTCAGCTTCTTTTCTTATAAGTGTCCCTTCGGGAACGTTACTTACTTCTTTTTTGCGTCGAACTTCGAAGCGAGCATCACATTCGAAGCATGAATGGGAGCTTCCTTCTCGATAATTCCGCCTTCGACTCCGGCCTGTTCATTAGCCTTTGTGTGACGTTTTACGAGATTGAGTCCTTCGACAACCACGCATCCCTTCGTCGGAAGCGTTTTAAGAATCTTTCCGCGCTTACCTTTTTCAGAGCCGGTGATGACAACGACTTCGTCGTCTTTTTTAAGATTTTGTTTAGCCATATTACAGAACCTCCGGAGCGAGGGAGACGATTTTCATAAATTTTTGGCGAAGTTCACGCGCGACCGGTCCGAAAATACGAGTTCCGCGCGGATTGCCGTTCCCGTCAAGAATAACGACGGCATTCGAGTCAAAGCGTAGATAACTACCGTCCGGACGACGAATCGGAGCCTTTGTGCGGACAACGACAGCTTTAACCACCGAGCCTTTTTTAACGGCATCGGGAGCGCTCGGAATGGAATCCTTAACTGCGCAAACGATGATATCGCCAACGGAAGCCGTATCCGTAATCTGACCAAGGCGGCGAATCATTTCCACTTCCTTGGCACCGGTATTATCGGCGACATCCAAACGAGATTTCAATTGTACCATTGTTATGCCTCTCTATTAATTATTAGACGGCGGCCTGACCGATAATTTTCGCGGCTTCAACTACACGCACGACACGAAAACGTTTCAATTTCGAAATCGGGCGGGTTTCCATAATTTCCACTTTGTCGCCAACATTGCACACGCCCTTTTCGTCATGTGCATGAATGACCGTTTTACGCTTAATTTCCTTGCGGAAAATCGGGTGCGGCATCTTGTAGAAGTAAGTAACCTTAACGCTCTTTTCTCCGGTCTTGCTGGTAACAACACCGATAAGCGTCTTACGGGAGGAACGATTCTGTTCTTCAGACATTGTTTTATCCTAAATTCGGAATGTTAGCGGGCGGCGCCTTTTTCACGAGCGACGGTTTCGAGGCGCGCAATTTCACGACGAAGCGTGCGAATACGAGCCGGGTTATCGACCTGCCCCGTGTTCTTGCGAAGGCGCAAGTTCAGGAGTTCTTCACGGTCGCTGCGGAGCGTCTTTGAAAGTTCTTCCGGTGTCATTTCGCGAATGGCGGAAGCATTGTTTTTATTTGCACTCATAGCGGAAAAGTTTCGAATAAATAGATATTTTTACCAAGAATCAATACTTTTCGAGCTGTTCTTTGCTGACAAAGCGGCAATGAATCGGAAGTTTCGTGTCGGCAAGGCGCATAGCTTCACGCGCAGCGGACAGAGGGACACCGGACACTTCAAAAAGCATCGTTCCCGGACGCACGACTGCGCACCAGTATTCGACATTCCCTTTTCCGGAACCCATTCGGACTTCGGCGGGCTTTTTCGTGACCGGCTTATGCGGGAACACACGCATCCACATTTTTCCTTTACGCTTGAGCGAGCGGGAAATTGCGACACGAGCCGCTTCGAGCTGAGCCGCCGTCATGCGGCAACGCTCCAAAGCCTGAATTCCGAATTCACCGAAAGCAAGCTGGTTACAGGAAGTCGCGTTCCCGTAAATGCGCCCTTTTTGGACTTTCCGGTATTTCGTGCGAGAGGGTTGAATGTTAGGCATAGTATTATGTCCTTATTCTTGGTTTCAATTAGATTTCGGGCTCTTTTGTGCAAACCCAGCACTTGATCCCGAGTTTACCGTAAACGGTATGTGCTTCGGCGAACCCGTAGTCGATATTTGCACGTAGAGTGTGCAACGGCACGCGACCGACGCGAGACGATTCAACGCGGGCGATTTCCGCACCGCCGAGACGACCTGCAACGCGAAGACGAATCCCTTCTGCGCCCGCATTCATCGTGCTTTGGACAGCCTTCTTCATTGCTCGACGGAAAGATACGCGGCGTTCCAACTGAAGCGCGATATTTTCCGCGACCAATTGCGCAACGAGATCCGGCTTTTTGATTTCTTGAATATCGAGAATGACTTCGCGTCCGGCAATTTTCTCAATGTCTTCACGCAGCTTTTCGAGCTCTCCGCCCTTACGACCGATGACGACACCCGGGCGAGCCGAGTAAATCTTCACGCGGATACGAGAACCGGCGCGTTCAATGAAAATTGTCGGGACTCCTGCCTGACGGAGTTTTTCATGAAGAAACTTACGAATCGCATAGTCGTTCTTCAAGAATTCCGGGAACGTTTTCTTATCCGCATACCAACGGGAATCCCAATTGCGGCGGACGGCAAGACGAAAGCCGATCGGATTTGTTTTTTGACCCATAATCGAAATTATTCGGAGGTTATTGTTTATCGCTCAAAACGATGGTGATATGGCTCGTCGACTTGCGAATCGGATGAGCACTACCCTTCGCTGCAGGACGGAAACGCTTCAACACCGGACCTTGGTTAACCATTGCGGCAGAAACGACGAGATCTTTAGCGGAGAGATTGTTATTGTTTTCCGCATTCGCAATCGCGCTATTGAGCGTCTTCAAAAGAAGACGTGCAGACTTGCGCGGAATGAAGCGGAGGAGGTCCGCCGCTTGAAGCGCGGGAAGACCTTGAATTTGTCGAGCCACGTCGCGCACCTTCTGAGGCGTCATACGGGCAAACTTAGTGATGGCTTTAACTTCCATTGTCCGGAATTAGCTAAAATTAAATGGTTTTCAATTTGACCGTATCGCCGGTCTGAATCGTTTGATTATTTTCAAGAGACGTGATTAAGGCAACTGCTCGGTTTTGCTCTGCGGAGACGATAATAACTTCTGCGACAGACTCAGCACCGCGGTTAACGCGGCAACGGGCACCCGTGCAAAAGTCGGAATCGTATCCGGCATCAACAAGAACGACATCAACCGAACGTCCGGCAAATACGGAGACAACCGAAGCCTCATTTGTTTCGGAAATCGAAACATTGATGCTCTCGGCATTCAATCCGCTCGCGCTCCCCAGGCAGAAAGCCGGGAACGCGAAAGCGGAAAGAACCGTAGCCGTGAATCCTTTAATCATCGGAATTAGACAGCCTTCTTAGTCGGAGCCGTATGGTGTTTGAAGGAACGCGTCGGCGCAAATTCGCCAAGTTTATGTCCGACCATATTTTCCGTGATATAGACGGGCAAGAACTGCTTTCCGTTGTGAACGTTGAGATTAAGCCCGACAAAGTCCGGCGTAATCGTCGAACGGCGCGACCAGGTCTTGATGGGCTTGTGATCACCGCTCTTCTGAGCAGCCAACACCTTGTCCATCAAGGACGGTTCGACGTAGTAACCTTTTTTGATTGAACGTGCCATTGTCTATTAGCCCTTCTTAACTTTGCGCCCATTACGACGAACAATAATATGAACGTTCGAGGGCTTGGATTTGATACGGGTCGGGAAGCCTTTCGCGAGCTGTCCCCACGGCGAGCTGAGATGCTGACGACCGCCGCCGCCCTTGGATTTACCCTGACCGCCGCCGTTCGGGTGGTCGACAGGATTCATCACCATACCGCGAACACGCGGACGGCGACCGAGCCAGCGATTGCGACCGGCTTTCCCCAAAGAACGATTTTGGTGCTCGGAGTTACCGACCTTTCCTACCGTCGCGCGGCAATTTGCGTTTAAGTAACGCTGTTCGCCGGACGGCATCTTAATGATTGCGAGATCACCTTCAATCCCGAGAAGCTGTGCTGCGTTCCCGGCGGAGCGGGCAATGCGGGCGCCCTGCCCGGGTTCCATTTCGATCGCATGGATATCCGTTGCCGGCGGGAGATAGCGCAATTTCACGGAAATACCGGGAGTAAACTCTTCAACCGTTCCGGAAGCAGAGATGATCTGATCGCCGACATTCAAGCCGTTAGGAGCAAGAATATAGGCTTTTTCCCCGTCCGTATACTCAATCAAAGCGATGTTTGCAGAGCGGTTCGGATCATATTCAAGAGCGAGAACCGTCGCGGGAACGTCGAGCTTTGCACGACGAAAATCGATGCGGCGATAAAGTTTCTTGTGTCCTCCTCCACGGCGGCGAGAAGTGATGCGACCGTAGCAGTTACGTCCCTTAGGATTGTGGATGGATTCCACAAGGTCCTTTTCCGGACGCTTCTTGGAAAGCTCCTGCTTATTGCGGACAAGAAAACGCTGTCCGGGTGTAAGCGGGCGATTGGATGCGAGTGCCATTTTCGGTATCCTCTACTATTAAATGAGTTCGATTTTGTCGCCCTTCTTGAGGGTAACAATCGCTTTCTTAACGTCCGGAGCCTTAATGATCTCTCCGCGTTTCGTGCGGGACATCTTTTGCTTGCCCTTGGCATTAAGAATGTTAACGCGCGTCACGGTTACCTTAAACTGAGCCTCAACGGCAGCGGCAACGTCCTTGCGATCAGCGCAGGGATAGATTTCGAAGACATATTTATTGTCTTCCGCGAACGCAGCCGTCTTTTCAGAGACGAGCGGACGCTTGATAACACTGTATGCAGGTTTCATTCTTGAAAATCTCCTTATTTAACGCGTTCAAGAATCTTGTTCAAGCCCTGTTCGCTAACAAGAACCTGGTCAAACGAAACGAGGTCAAGCGCATTGAGCGTATCTGCTTCAACACAGGAAACGCGGGCAATATTTCGCGTAGCGAGAGCCGCATTTTCATCCCAGGCATCAGCCACGACAAGGAGCTTGCCCTTCGGGAAAACCTTGGAGAAAACACCGCTCATCGTCTTTGTCTTTCCGTCTGCGGACACAAGGCGTTCGATAACATTCAAGCCACCTTCAGATGCGAGATCAACGAGTGCGCGCGAAAGAGCAAGTTTCTTGACGTTTGCCGTGATGGCTTTGGACCAATCGCGGGGGCGCGGGCCGAAAACAACACCACCCTTGTAAAGCTGGGGAGCGCGCTTGTCGCCGTGACGAGCACCGCCGGAGCCTTTTTGGGGTCCCTGTTTCTTGCCGGACCCGGCGACTTCGCCATAATCCTTGGTCTTGGCATTCCCCTGACGGAGGTTCGCCTGATAAGCGATGATTGCCTGCTTCAACGCAGCAACACCCTTGCCTTCTTCGAGAGCCGGGAACGCTTCAAATTCCTTTTCGGAGAAAGAGCTACCGTCAACCGTGTAAACTTTAAGTTTCATAACTTCGGTGTCCTTTCCTTATTATTTCGCTTTTTTCGCTTCGCGAACAAAAACCAAATCACCGTTTGCTCCCGGGAACGATCCCTTAATGAGAATCAGATTTTGGTCTTCCAAAACTTTCACAACCGTCAAATTTTGGACGGTGCGGCGAACTTGTCCCATGTGACCGGGCATATCTTTGCCCTTGAAAACGTGACCCGGTGTTTGGCGCATACCGATGGAACCCGGACGACGGTGCATCATATGCCCGTGAGAATCCGGCTGTCCCGCTTGGTTGTGACGCTTAACGTTACCTTGGAAACCACGTCCTTTCGTCGTTCCGATAACGTCAACAATCTGACCTTCCTTGAAAGTCGCGACCGTGAGGACATCCCCGACCTTATATTCGGGGGCTTTGTCGTCAAAGCGGATTTCTCCGAGCACAGAGTGCGGATCAATTCCGGCTTTTTCGAAGTGACCTTGAACCGGCTTGGTCAAGCGTTCTTTTTTCTGAGTGCCGTAGGCAATTTGAACGGCGTTGTATCCGTCAGACTCAACAGTCTTGACTTGGACTACAGGGCACGGACCCGCTTGAACTACAGTCACGGGAACGAGTGTATTGTTCCCGTCGTAGATTTGGGTCATCCCAATTTTTTTGCCAATCAGTTGTAACTTCATAGCTAAGAGGCAGGTGGAGTTTAATTCCGTTTGCACAGACCTGCTTTAGGCTGCATAAATCAGTATGTTAGTGATCTAATTCTCTTACAGACCTAACGCAATCCGAATAAACGAAAATATACGGTTTATGTTTAATCGGTTAAGCGGGAATTAGACATTGATTGAAATATCAACGCCCGCGGGAAGGTTCAATTTTTTCAGTTCATCGACGGTCTGTGCCGTCGGTCCGATGATGTCGATCAGGCGCTTGTGTGTGCGCTGTTCGAATTGATCCATCGACTTTTTGTCAACGTGCGGGGAACGGTTAACCGTCCAGCGTTCGATTCCCGTCGGCAGCGGCACGGGACCCGAAACACGGGCACCGGTACGCTTGGCGGTTTCAACGATATCGCCCGCAGATTGATCAATGACGCGATAGTCAAAGCCTTTCAGTTTAATGCGGATTTTTTGAGCGCTCATAGTTGTGCGTTTTGTAAAGTGTTATTAGAACCGCGCTTAGGAACGAGCCGGCGCGCGGGATGCGGTTTCAACGATTTCCTTCAAAACATTGGCGGGAACCTGTTCAAAGTGATCCGGTTCCATCGTGTAGGAAGCGCGCCCCTTGGAAAGGGAGCGAACGTCCGTCGCATAACCAAACATGGTTTGAAGCGGTACAAATGCATTAATCGTGCAAACACCGTTCTTCGTTTCCATGTTCTGAATCTGACCACGGCGGCGATTCAAGTCGCCCATGATATCGCCCTGATATTCTTCCGGCGTAACCACTTCGACCTTCGTGATCGGCTCAAGCAAAATCGGGGACGCATTCTTCATCGCATCCTTCAATGCAAAGATACCCGCCATACGGAACGCCATTTCGTTCGAGTCGACTTCGTGGTAAGAACCGAACACGATACGTGCCTTGAAGTCGATGACCGGATAACCGGCAATCGTCCCGTTGTTGGCTGCTTCCTGAATACCTTCGGTCGTCGGCTTAATGTATTCTTTCGGAATGACACCGCCAACAATTTCATTGATGATTTCAATGCCCTTGCCCGGATTCGGTTCGATCTCGATTTCGGCGTGACCGTATTGACCGCGACCGCCGGACTGGCGAACGAATTTACCGATCCCGCGTGCAGGTCCGGTGATTGTTTCACGATAGGAAATTTGCGGACGTCCCGCCTTCGCATCAACCTTGAACTCACGGCGGAGACGGTCGACGATAATGTCGAGGTGGAGCTCGCCCATACCGGAAATAATGGTTTGTCCGGTTTCCTGGTCGGAAGAAACACGGAAGGTCGGGTCTTCTTGAGCAAGGCGTTGCAAGCCGATGGAGAGCTTTTCCTGGTCTGCCTTAGTTGCCGGCTCAATGGACATGGAAATAACCGGTTCCGGGAACGACGGCGGCTCGAGAACGGTATCTTCTTCGCGAGTGCAAAGCGTATCCCCGGTAACGATTTCTTTCGGACCGATAAGCGCACAAATATCTCCGGAATACGCGGTGTCGATTTCTTCACGATCCATTGCCTTCATGATCATGAGTCGGGAGACACGTTCCGTCTTACGCGTGCGCGGATTGTAAAGTGCATCACCTTTCTTGAGGGTTCCGCGGTAGAGGCGGAAGAACACGAGCTGTCCGACATACGGGTCAGACCAAAGCTTGAAGCACAGACCGATCGGTTTTTCATTGTCATCCGGTTCGATTCCGACTTCAGTTGCTCCGTCATCCTTAAATGCCTTCATCGGCGGAAGGTCGAGCGGGGACGGGAGATAGTCGACAACAGCGTCAAGAACCATTTGAACGCCCTTGTTCTTAAAGGAAGAACCCGGAATAACACCGACAAAGTTCAGGGAGAGGGTCGCCTTCCGGATTGCGACTCGAAGTTCGTCTGCAGTAATTTCCTGACCGTCAAGATATTTTTCGGCGATGGTGTCATCGAAATCGGAAACCGCTTCGATGAGGGCTTCGCGATATTTTTCATAGTCTGCCTTGAGATCCTCGGGAACGTCCGTTTTTGCATACTTCATACCCTTCGGGTCGTTATCGTCATAGACATAAGCCACACCTTTTACAAGGTCAACGAGTCCCGCAAACGTATCTCCGGCTCCAATCGGAATAAAGAGCGGATGTGCGTTCCCGCGGAGTTTTTCACGGATACCGTTGACGGCATTGAAGAAGTCTGCACCCGTGCGGTCCATCTTATTGATGTAGGCAATGCGCGGAACGCTATACTTGTTCATCTGGCGCCAAACGGTTTCAGACTGAGGCTGAACACCGGCAACCGCACAGAAAACAGCAACGGCACCGTCGAGAACGCGGAGAGAGCGTTCAACTTCGGCCGTAAAGTCAACGTGACCCGGAGTATCGATAACGTTCAGGCGGTGCGGGATTTTAGCAAAAGGACCGTCAGCAACTGTCCACCCGCAGGAAACTGCCGCGGACGTAATCGTAATACCGCGTTCCTGTTCCTGCTCCATCCAGTCCGTAGTTGCGGCGCCTTCATGGACTTCACCCGTTTTATGAATAACACCGGCGTAAAACAGGATACGCTCAGACGTCGTCGTTTTTCCGGCGTCAATGTGAGCCGCGATCCCGAAGTTGCGGGTGTATTCGAGCGGCGTGCCGCGGGAAGAGGAATTTTTGGCGGAAAGTGTTGCCATAACGTTATCGACAAAAAGTTAATTAGTTGTTGCCCCAGCGAAGGTGAGCGAACGCACGGTTCGCCTGCGCCATCTTGTGGGTTTCTTCGCGTTTTTTAACAACCGATCCCGTGTTGTTGTAGGCATCGATAAATTCTGCAGCGAGAGACTCCACCATCGGCTGTCCTTTGCGACCGGCAGCCGCGTTCACGAGCCAACGGAAAGCCATGCTCGTTTGGCGTTCATGAGAAATTTCAACGGGAACCTGATAGGTTGCACCGCCGACACGGCGGCTTTTGACCTCCAGTTTCGGACGGCAGTTTTCCAAAGCACCCAGGAGAAGCTCCATAGGATCGCCCTTTTCAAGTTTTTCGCTGACGCGTTCAATCGCACCGTAAACGATGCGCTGAGCAACCGTCTTTTTGCCGTTTTTCATAACGACATTAATCAGCTGGCTCACCAGCGGGCTGTTATAACGGGAATCCGGCTTGTGCGGGTTCTTAGTGGCTCGACGACGACGAGACATGATCTTTTTCCTTCTTTAAAAATTATTTACCGGCTTTCGGGCGCTTAACACCGTACTTGGAGCGGCTGCGGCGACGTTTTTCAACCCCGGCGCAATCCAACGGCCCGCGAACGATGTGATAACGTACACCCGGCAAGTCCTTAACACGACCGCCGCGAACGAGCACGACGCTGTGTTCCTGAAGCTTGTGCCCTTCGTCCGGAATGTAGGAAATGACTTCGACACCCGTCGTAAGACGCACTTTCGCGACTTTACGCTGAGCCGAATTCGGCTTTTTCGGCGTGCGGGTCATAACCTGAATGCACACGCCGCGTCTAAACGGAGAGCAATTCAAGGCGGGTGATTTCGACTTGATGTTGGCTTTATTCCGCGGCTTGCGGACGAGTTGATTAATCGTTGGCATTGAAGCTAAACTAAAAATTTGAATGAATAGGAACGGCTATTAATAACTTTTTTGCGTTCCCGCGCAAGCTCTTTTTCAAAATTTTTTGAATTTTTTCTTGATTCCCGATAAGAAAGCCTCCTGCGAGACTTTTTCCCGCACAAGATTTCCGCTTCGCAAAGACACGTTCCCGCGATTTACGCTTGTTCCCGACGCCCTTTCCTGCAAATCTTCACAATATGAAAAGTGCTTTTTTCGGGATTCTCACCCTCCTTCTCGGAATGTTTTCCGTGCTCGCCGAACCGTCAGCCCCGACGGGTAACGTTCTCGCGGCACCAATAAGTGAAGCGAAAAAAATCATTGTCGTTCCCGTACGCGGCGAAATCAATAACGCCAACTGGTATATTTTTCGCCGCGGCGTGAAAAAGGCTCTTGCCGACCGCGCAGACGCGCTCGTTCTCGATATCGATACGCCCGGCGGAGACCTTGCCGTAACGCTCGACTATATTTCCGCTTTGCAAAAGTTCCCCGGCAAAACCCTCGCCTTCGTCAATCCCGATGCCATTTCCGCCGGTGCTTACATTTCGGGAGCCACGCAAAAAATCTTTTTCGCTCCCGACGGAAAAATCGGAGCCGCCGCCGTCGTTTCCGGCAACGGCGAAGATGTCGATAAAACCATGAAAATGAAAATTGACTCTTATCTCGCCGCACTTACGAAAACATTTTCCAAAGAAAACCCGCGCCGAGCCGACGTTTTGCGCGCGATGTTCGACGCCGATTACGTTTTAAAAATCGACGGAGAAGTTTTGAAAGACCGCAACGGAGATCCCGTAAAACCGGCGGGAACGCTACTTACACTCACGGCGGAAGAAGCGATGCAGCCTGTCGGAACTCCCGCCGCTCCGCTTTTCGGAGCCGGTATCTACGATAACATCGACGCAATGCTCGCCGCCGAGTTTGCGGGAACGCCGTATTCCGTCGAAAAAATTGAACCCCTCGGGCTGGAACGCTTTGCACAACTTGCCGCGCCGTTTCTTCCTATCTTGCTCGGACTTGGCATGCTTCTGATTTTTATCGAAATCAAATCACCGGGCTTCGGCGTTCCCGGAATCTCCGGCATCGCGCTCATCGGGCTTTATTTCGCGCTCCAGCACGCGGCAGGGCTCGCCGGCTACGAAGGCGTTCTGCTCTTTTTCGCCGGAGTTGCCCTGATCCTCGTCGAAATCTTCCTCCTGCCCGGCGTTTTTGTATTCGCGATCGCCGGCATCGCCTGCATCATCGGAAGCATTTTTTGGAGCGGTGTCGACATTTGGCATCTCCCCGACGGATCTTACGATTTCGACTGGGAGATGCTGTCCACTCCGCTTGAGCACTTGGGACTGACGGTTGTAACGATTTTTGCGGCAACGCTTCTCGCGTGGAAACTCCTCCCGGCAAAATGGTTCCGCGACAAAATTGTTTTGCAAAACAAAGTCGGAGAACTCGAAGACACCCGCGTCCAAGGCGCACGCTCCCGAAGCGAAAATCTTCCCGAAATCGGCGCCACGGGAACGGCTCTGACGGATTTTCGTCCGCTCGGCATCGTTGAAATCGACGGACACCAGTTCGAGGCCTCCGCCGAAAGCGGCGCCATTCAACGCGGGAACGCCATCACGGTCGTCGGCTTTCGCGACTTCGAGCTCATCGTTCGCAGAACCGACGGATCGCTTTCCCGCTAAATCTTTTCTTTTTATAAAAACAAAAAAAACGTTCCCGCTAAAAACGGCTTTCGCCGCACGGGAACGTTTTTTATTTGACGGGATGTTTTTAAACACTACTTTCACGGTTGTGTTTTATATCTCGAAATTATTTTGCGCGTGTTGCATTGCTTTTATCGGCTTTTGCCTTCCGCTTGAAGCGGGAACGTTTTTCCGGGGA
>JAFXKI010000002.1 GCA_017531845.1 Opitutales bacterium
TAGTAATTTAGTTAGTGATGATGTAAGGGAGTCAGATGATGAAGAGTTGACAGCTTGGGTCAATACAATGGATTTACCTATAGAAGTAATAAGAAAATATGATGATTATGTGAATCATAGAACTAGATTTGACACACATCAGGGAGTTAAGGGTTTAGAATTTGATAGAGTGTTGGTTATTATAGATGATTCCGAAGCAAAAGGTTTTATGTTTAGTTATGACAAACTATTTGGTGCTAAAGATCTGTCAGATACTGATAAGAAAAATCGTAGTGATGGTAAGGAAACCTCTATAGAACGGACTCAAAGATTATTTTATGTTACATGTACAAGAGCAAAGAAATCACTAGCAGTTGTGATGTATACTGATAATCCACAAGAAGTAAAAAATAAATCAATCGGCAAAGGTTGGTTTGATGAGGAAGAGATTATTATTATGAATGATATTACATTACAAAACGATGATGAGCATCTATGCGACGAAGAGGTTGCTTAATGTCAGCCGAAAAACATTGAGTGAATACCGAATAATGGCACGCGTTAGATGGCAGAGTTCTGTACAAACGTTGTGAGATTGAGCAGGTGCTAACCCGGGAGTATAGCGGAACGCGCCTGCTTAATAGTAGCGGATAATCCTCTCTATATTTGAGTCAGGCATGAATGTACTCTGTACTCACTTTGAAAAACATTCAGGAAAGTTTGATCTTTTTCGCTCGCTTGTTCTATATTTTTGGAGAGGGTAAAATTTACCGATTGCACTATATTCATCTGTCGCATGGTAGTATAACCCCTATGGACAGAAACAAGAACAGCATTCAAATGGGTTATCAATGTAAGTATCCTTTTGTATGCTGTCTGTTTATCTTCTTCTACATTTTGTTCGTTGCTCATCTCCGTTGCGTCTGCATTTCCGAGTATAGACATTGAACGGGGAAAGGTTTTCGGGGTGAATACTCTCCGCAGGAGGAAGATCCATCTAGAAGCGGTTTGCACCTAGACCTTCCAACTTTCAGGGAAGTGTCAGTTGCTTCCTTTGCAGACGAGCAGAGGAAAGGGCGAATGACGGAATCGGGAAACTTATTATATCACATATTGATGATAGACTAGTTTCAAATACGATCTTGCAATAATGAAAAAATCAACGTTCTTTTGCTTGTTCATAAAAAGTTGTACCTTTGTGTATCAGGAGTTATTTCATGGTGCAAAAAAGAACTCTGAAATAGGAAGGGTTGCATCTCATTACCCAATTTCCAAACAACCGGAATAACCGTTTAATTCTAAGATAATTGCAAAGTCTGCGATTTTTTTTTCAAGAAATCTACAAAATATCCTTCAGCGTGTAGTCTGAGAATTCTCCGATGAAGCGGCGCAACGCTTTTTGAGAAACGGATTTTAATTTGCAGTGTTCGATTCCGAGCGGACAAGATCCGCAAGAATCATTGTAGCATTCGAAAAGCGCCATGTTCTCTTCCGAAAGTTTCAGGATTTCCGCCAAGTTAATTTCCTCCGGAGGCCTTGCCAAATGTAAGCCTCCGGACCTGCCTTTCGAAGTGTGAACGTAGCCGGAACCCGCAAGCTTGTGCAGGACTTTTTTCATGTGGTGCGGCGACGCTTCCAGTTGCTCGGCAAGCATATCCGCCGTGCACCGTTGATCCTTATTTTTTGCTAAATAAATAAGCGCGCGAAATGAATAGTCCGTAAATTTCGAAAGTTGCATTTTGGCCTGCGGGTTTTTTGTGAACTTTGCGTCATATTTTTTTGAAAATCAATCCGTAAAACAAAATAAGTATTTTACTTGCGTATTTTATTCCTACCGACAAAATAGGATTTCTTTTTTCCTAAAAAATAAAAACAGAAAGAAATAATGATGTTAGACGCAAAGAGTGTAGAGCTTGTAAAAAGCACCGTTCCCGCCCTTAAGGAAAAGGGATTGGCGATTACGCAGGTTTTTTACAAGCGAATGTTTGAGCAGAACCCGGAAGTGAAGCCGATGTTCAATATGGCAAAGCAAGCGTCCGGCGCACAGCCGAAGGCGTTGGCGATGGCGGTTTTGGCGGCGGCGCAAAATATTGAAAATCTTGGAGCCATCGGGAACGCCGTTGCGAAAATCGCGGAAGTCCACTGTGATTGTATGGTGAAAGAAGAGCATTATCCGATTGTCGGGAAACACCTTTTGTGGGCGATAAAAGAAGTTTTGGGCGAAGCGGCGACAAAGGAAATTATCGATGCTTGGGCAAAAGCCTATGATGTAATCGCCCGCGTCTTTATCGATGTCGAAAAGGGCGTTTACGCCAAGCGCGGTATTTTAGTATAAAATCGATAAAAATTTTTATTCCACTCAAAGCGTTCCCTACAACGGGAACGCTTTTTTAGGGGGCGTTCCCGCCGATGAATATGCATGATCGCGTGTGTTTTTTTATGAATAAAAACTTTGCGTTCCCGCAGTTAAAAGGGCAGTATTACGGCTTCCGTTTTTTATGTCCATTTCTTATACAGAGCTTGCGAATGCAGTCGTGCAAAAAATGCCGGTTTATGAACCCGGAAAGCCGATTGAATATGTTGCCCGGGAATTCGGGATAGATCCGACAGCCATTGAAAAAATGGCATCCAATGAAAATCCGTTCGGAGCCTCGCCGAAAGCCGTCGCGGCAGCGCAGGCGGCACTTGCGGAAATCAATATGTATCCGGACGGCGGGACGATTCTGTTGCGGGAACGGCTGGCGAAATTTTGGAGTTTGGCTCCAGAGCAATTTTTTATCGGGAACGGTTCAAACGAGGCTTTGATGATTCTCGGGCAAACGTTTTTGAACCCGGATTGTGAAGTGATTTACGGTGAACAGGCGTTTGTCGTTTATAAGA
Organism: Opitutales bacterium; assembly: GCA_017531845.1. Taxonomy (GTDB): domain Bacteria; phylum Verrucomicrobiota; class Verrucomicrobiia; order Opitutales; family UBA953; genus Spyradosoma. The sequence continues at coordinate 2,860 of JAFXKI010000002.1, forward strand.
TAATGACGACGCTCGCAGGAGCGAGGCCCGTTCCCGTGCCGATGCCGAATTTCCGCACGGACTTGCAAGCGATGCGCGCCGCCGTTACGGAACGCACGCGCATGATTATCCTCACGGAGCCGAACAACCCGCAGGGCACGGCAAGCGAGCCGGAGGCACTGATTGCTTTCGCAAAAAGCTTGCCCGAACATGTGATTCTCGTAGTGGACGAAGCCTATGCGGAATTTTCCAAAAAAGCGGCGGATTTGCGTCCGCTTATCGCGGAAGGGCGCAAGGTGGTTTGCACCCGCACTTTCTCTAAGCTTTACGGCTTGGCGGGTTTCCGCATCGGATACATGTACGGTTCGTCTGAAGTTATCGGGTTGATGAATCGCGTGCGCCAGCCGTTTAATGTGAATTTGCCGGCACAGGCTGCGGCAATCGCGGCACTCGACGATACGGAATTTGTCGAAAAAACCTTGCGCGGGAACGCGGAAGGGGTAAAAACGCTCTGCGCGGGCTTTGAAAAATTGGGGCTCTCCTACGTGCCTACAGAGACGAATTTTATCCTCGTGCACATCGGTCCGGACGCCGGAACGGTTTTCGTAGAACTCGAAAAACGCGGCGTTATCGTGCGCCCTATGAAAGGTTACGGCATGCCGGAGAGCCTTCGCGTAACTGTCGGAACGCCGTCACAAAACGCCAAGTTTCTTAGTGCACTTGAAGATATTTTGAAAAAATAATATTAAAAACTCTCAAGTTTAAGTTTTATCCATGATCGGTTTCTTCCAAAATTCAATGGCAAAGCACCACCGGATGATTTTCGGCGTGCTTCTTGTTTTCATCGTCGTCTCGTTCGTGTTTTATACGGGATCCGGCAGCGCGGCGGATTTACTGGGTATGCGGCGTTCGACAAGTGTTATGGGAGTTGATGTCGGGAACGCGGAGGAAACAGCTCCGTATCGTGCCGGTGTTCTGCTTTCAAACGGAGGTCGGCAGTATTCTGCGCAGGATCTGATTCAGCGTATCTATTTAGTAAAAACAGCGGAGGCCTATCAGCTGCCCGAACCGACGCAGGCACAACTTAGCGAATATCTTTCCGAGCAGGGGCTTTCTTCCGAAGTGCTTACGAGCATACGCCGGAACTTTGATCTTTCTGAAGATGTTTTGCGCACAACGATTATCCACAGCTGGAAAATCCAAAAGTTCATGCAAACCTTCGGGAACGTGCCTTCTGTTTTTGAAGCCGACGTGGAACTCGCATGGAAAGAACTTAACGCGCGCTGGGTTGTGGAATTTGCAGAATTTTCTCCTGCCAACACCAAGCTCGCGGTGCGCATGCCGAAAGATAAGGCCGAACTTACGGAAAAACTCACGGCGTATTTTAACGAAAACAAAGAGGATTATCGCATCGCCGAACGCGTGAACCTTTCCTACGCCAAAATCGTTCCCGATACCGCAAACCTCGCGAATATTCCCGAGCCGACGGACTTCGAGCTTTCTTCGTTTGTGGCGGGAACGTTTGACGGCGACACGGAAAAAGCCGCTGAAGATTTGAAAATCAACCGCGCGGCACGCGTCGCCGAATGGAAGAAATCTCAACTCCTGGATACAACAGCGGCGGAAATTTCCAATCGCCTGTATGAAAAATTGCCGACGGATATGGTGAGCCCGCGCGATGAAAATTTCCCGGAAACGCTTGCTAAGTCCGGTTTCGAATTTGTTGAAATTCCCTCGTTCCCGCGTGATGAAATTCCGACGGGTTGCGGCGTTCCCGAAGAAATTCTCCGTGCGCTTGCCGCCGGAGGATTGAATGAAACGCTTTGGCGAACAGATGCAATTCCCGCTTCGGATGGCGTTTATGTTGTCGTTTTCCGAGGAACGGAGCCGTCGCGAATTCCCGAACTCAAAGAAGTGCTGAGTCGCGTTTCCGCAGCGTGGACGGCGGCGGATTTGGCGGAGCAATTTGATGAAGCTGCGCGCAATGAGGTAAAATTATTGGGCGAAAGCGTTGCGAGCGGGAAAACGCTGACTCAGGCGGCGGAGGAGCGTGGGCTCACTGCCAAAACAACAGCGGCTTTTACAGCGCAAAATCTTCCGGAGGAATTTGTCGGAACCGATCTTGTCGGCATACTCAAATCCGTTCCCGAAGGGCAGATCGCGCCGATGATTCGTGTTGGAGATAAGGTATTTTTTGTGAGAGCCGTTTCCAAGGACGTTCCCGTTCCGGATAAAAACAGCGATGAGTTCAAGCATGTTTGGGAGCTCTTTGACCGCCAAACTTCGTGGGAAACTTTTCAAATGCAACTTTTCGAAGGAATCTCCGAATTGACCGCTAAACTTGGTATTCCCGGAGAAGAATAAAATTTCCCGAAAAGTAAACAAAGGCGCTCCTCTTGGGTAAGGGTGAGCGCTTTTACTTTTGAAAATGAAAAAAGAAATAATTGCAGTCGGCTTGGGAGAAGTGCTTTGGGATGTTTTCCCGAACGGGAAAAGGCTTGGAGGTGCACCGGCGAATTTTTCCTACCACCTCGCGCAACAGGGTTTCCCGACGGAACTGGTTTCCGCCGTCGGAGAAGATGCCGACGGGAAAGGAATTTTGGAACACTTGTCGCAAAAACAGGTTTCGACGAAATACACGAGCCGCGTTCCCGCACCAACGGGGTGCGTTGCTGTTGAGCTGGATGCCGCGGGAGTCGCGACGTATAGGTTTTCGGAAAATTGCGCTTGGGATAATCTTGCTTTTTCGCCTGAAAAGGAAAAATTGGCAAAGCAGACCGACGCTGTTTGCTTCGGCACACTGGCGCAGCGCGGTCCGCGTTCTCGAGAAGCGATTCTTTGTTTCCTTGATGCGATTCCGGTGTCCTCAATACGAGTTTTTGACGTGAATTTGAGACAGAATTTTTTCTCTGAAAAAATTATCCTCGACTCACTCGAACGTTGTTCCGTTTTGAAAATTAACGAAGACGAAACGCCGGTTATTTCTAAATATCTCGACGCAGAATTGCGCTCCCGTGAAGCATTTTTCAGCATCGTGTTTGAAAAATTCCCCGGAATAAAAATGATAGCGCAAACCTTGGGAAAAGCCGGAAGCATTGTGTGTTCCCGCGACGGGATCCACTCCGAAATTGCGGCGGAGGAAAGTATCCGATTAATCGATACGGTGGGCGCCGGAGACGCGTTTTCCGCCGGTTTAGTTGCCGCTTTATTGCAAGGCGCAAGCGTTAGGGAGGCGCATTCCCATGCAGCAAAGCTTGCCGGATACGTTTGTTCTCGAGCGGGAGCAATGCCGGAGGTTCCCGCAGCGTATCGTTTTTCAAAAGCTTAATTTTACCGAAATTCCGGCGGCGGAAGTGGCAGGATCTTCGTTTTTGGAGTCAATCGGGCGCGTGCGCCGGTAGTCAAAATCAAACTCCACGTTGTCTGAAACGCGGTAGGACAGACCGAATCCGCCGCCCAAACTGTAATTTTGCGTGTAAGTTTCGAGCGAGTTTGACTCGGTTGTGCCGAGCGTCATAGTTGAGACGCTGTAAAGCTTGAGGCGGGAAGAAATTTCAATCGGAATTTTGGCGTCGACCCAGACACGATTATCTTTTGCGTTAGGTGTGTTGCTCGGGTGATTGTCTCTTCCTCCGCCGTAACGCTCGTAGAGATCGCCTTCTGAAAATTCCAATCCGCTTTCGGCGTTCCCGGTCGGGGTTCTTTTTGTGATGATGCCTTCTCCGTTGAAACGAAAATCCCGGTGCAAAAATCGGGTTGCCTTCTCACTCTCCGAAAAATCTTCCTTATTATTTTCAATAGAATAAAAAAGATTTTGGAGAAAATATTTTTCGCTGTCGTTAGCGGTGTTATTTTCAGTTTTTTCGTTTTTTAAGATCAAAAAGGCAAGCAATGCTCCGCCTGCAACGCCGAAAACGGCGGCGAAAAATAGCATACGCATTTTGATTTTACAGGACATGTTATTTTTTTGTATTCGCGTTCCCGTCACGGATTTTTGTTTAAAATTTACGTTGCACGGGGTTACATACGAAGATCTTTGCGGAGCCGGACACCGAGAATAATTGAAGTTGCTGCAAGCCCGACGGCAAGTCCTATCCAAATGCCGACGCCTTCCATTCCGATTCCGAAAGCGAGAAAAAGCGCGGTCGGGCAACCGATGAGCCAGTAGCTCACAAAGGCTGCAACTGCGATAATTCGGACATCGCCGAGTCCGCGCAATGCTCCGGCGGCGATTGTTTGAAAACCGTCAAAAATCATATAAGCGCAAACGACGACAAGAAAAGAGGAAGCGAGCGCGGCTGTTTCGCTTTCGAGATTGAAGATTGCGGAAACTTCGACCCGAAAGACGATGAACGCGATGGCGGAAATACTCATCGCAAGCAGGGTGAAAATTGCCGCACCCGTAAAAACGGTGCGGATTTGGGAAAAATTTTTCTTGCCGAAAGCCTCTCCGACGCGAATGGAAAGGGCTTGAGAAATGCCGAGCGGGAGCATGTATACCAGTGAAGAAATCGTAGTAACAACTTGGTTTGCGGCGATGGAGGCTTCACTGATCCAGCCCATGAAAAACGGTGCGGCGATAAAAAGCCCCGCCTCGAAAATTACGTGTAGCGCGCTCGGGACCGCGATACGAAGATTCTGCCGGATTTCCCGCAACGAAAATCCCCGGTGCCAACAGTAAACCAAACGTTTATGTAAAATGATTCCGGCGAGCGAAATGATTCTGGAGAAGAGCGTTCCCGCCGCCGCGCCTTCCAAGCCCCAGTTCGGAAATCCCAGCGCGCCGGTCATCAGTACCCAATTCAAAAAAATATTGGTAATTAATCCTGCAGCCGTCCAAAGCAGGGAAATCCATTGTTCGCCGCAGGCGTCCCGGAATGATTTCACGGTTTGAAAACCGGCGGCGGCAGGAATCGAAAACGCGATGATGCAGGAAAACATTGCCGCTTCCTTGGAAACGCTTTCGGGTTGACCGAGCCACAAAAGCCCGCCGCTGAGAATAAAAACACAAATAGCCGCCGCACCGATTACCGCCGCGAAGAGATTCACAAGAAGCCCGTGTCGCAGTATCCCGGGCATTTCCTCGTCCGTTCCCGCGCCGCGTGCCTGCGCTGTGAGCACGGGAACGGCAACCGAAAGCCCGATGACGAGCAGTAGCGGAATCCAATTGACGTTGTTGCCCAGCGTCGCGGCGGCGAGCGCGTGTTCCCCGAGCAAATTCGCTATCATCACGGTGTCGATGATGCCGAAAAGCCCCTGTCCGAGTAGTCCGACGGTTATCGGAACCGACAGGCGGAGCGTGTATTTAAACTCTTTGAGAAGAGCAGAAAGCATTGAAATACTTTTACCGACAAAAAAAGCGCGGCGAAAACCACCGCGCTCGGTCTTATCTTTCAAAAATTATTCGGAGTGGGAAAGTTCACCTTTATCGCTGAATGTATAGACACCGCCCTTGGGATGCTTCAGCGTAAACGACTCTTTGTTGTCGAAAGAGATTTTCAATTCGTTTCCGGGAATGAGGTATCCCGGCGTTATTTTGTTGCCGTCCTGGAGTCGGAATGTGTCCGGACCCGTAATGACACCGTTTGTCGGATTGTATTGCACGGTAACCGTGCGCTCCAAGGTTTCCGCGAAGTGCGCTTGAGCGGCGTTCCCGATACGCGCGCCGTCGTTTATCGCTTCCGTCAATGCGGAAGAAGCCTGATACTGCGGAAAAATCCACACTGCAACGGCGGCGACGATTCCGATGAGAACCGCGGCGATAAGAGTTTCAATCAGGGTGAATGCTTTTCTGAAGAAGGGGACTTTTGTCATGTAGGAATCGATTGAATTTGCCGTGTGAAAATAAAAAATGTAAGCACGATTTTAAAGGGTTTGTGCCGGATGTCAAAACTACTCTGCGGCTGACTGTCGCTTGATTTTGAAATACGCCTGAATAATGGAGCGGCATTCTTCTTCCATAACGCCGGAAAAAACGTTCACGCGATGGTTAAGCTTAGGCAAATCATGAAGTGGGAACGCACCGCCAAGGCAGCCCATTTTCGGGTCACCCCAGGCAAAAACGACTTTCCCGAGTCTCGCCATAACACTCGCTCCGGAGCACATCGGACACGGTTCTTTGGTGACGTAAAGCGTGCATTCGTTGAGTCGCCAGTCGCCGATGAAATTTGCCGCTTGTGTGATGGCGAGCATTTCCGCATGAGCCGTCGGGTCTTTTGTCCCGACGGTGCGATTATGCGCGGAGGCGATAATTTCGTCATTGCGCACGATGACGGCACCGATGGGCACTTCGTCTTCTTTCCAGGCTTCGACGGCTTCGTTAAACGCGTGCGCCATGAAATACCGGTCGTCGCGCAGAAGTTCCGAGGGAAAGATTTTTTGAAACGGGCAGAGCATCAGATTTCTACGGGAACGCCCGGCGTTAAGTTCACGGTTTTGGTTTTCGGAAGTTCGATGGCAAATTCTTCCTCGAACCATTCCCGGGCTTCCGGATCTCCGTGCGTGAGCACGGCGACGCGCGGTTCCACGGAATAAACAAATTCCATCATGCGTTCCCGCGAAGTGTGTCCGCTGAGATTGTATTTTGAAACCGTGGCAAGCACGCGGGAAATGAAGTTCATGTCGGCGAAACGGAGTTCGTCAATATTCGTGCGCGTGAGGAGCCTGCCGCCCGGCGTGTCCGGATCGCAGTAGCCGACGAAGGCGATAAGATTATGTGCGTGCCCGAGCATGTTCGCGGCGATATGCCACGCGGGCGTGTGTTCGACAAGCATTCCGCTTGAGAGCAGGTAAATTCCCTGAACGGGAACGTCAACGCCCGCTTCTTCCCAGGTGCGCAACGCCTGCACGCCAAGATCTTTCATCAGGGCGCGATGAAATTTAACATCGCCCGTTTTTTTTGCCATAAGGTCAAAATATTCCGCCAAATCAAGCCCCAGCCCCGTGCAAAAAACCGGAATTTCTTTAGGAATGCGCCCGTCTGCCTTTGCCTGATAAAAAATATGCGCGAGCTCCTGCATGCGCCCGAATGCAAACGCGGGAACGAGAACGCTACCGCCTCCGGAAAGCGTTCCCGCGACATCTTCAATGAGGCGAGCCACCTCTTCTTCCCGGGTCGCCTCTTCCGGTTCCGACGCACCGCGCGTCGTTTCCAAAATCAGAGTGTCAATTTTTTCCTCCGGGAACGCGGCTCCGTCAACCGTTTCCTGATCGTGAAAACAGACATCTCCCGTGAAGAAAATTTTTCGATGACGATATTCAATCATACAGCCGACGGCTCCGGCGACGTGACCCGCAGGGTAGAGCGTGAACGTGATTTCATCGTCGTTGTCGTGAAAAGTTTTCGGCACACCGAGCGGGAGTGCCGTCAGCGCGGCATCCACGCGGTCAAGCTCGCTGTAAGTATAAAGCGGATACTCGTTGATGTGTTTTTCGTCGCGTTGCCGCAACATGACGCCGATGCTGTTGCGGAGTATTCTTGTGGCAACGATTCGGCTTGCCGGCGAGCAGAGCACGCGTGTTTGCGGGTGTTCCCGCAACAAAACGGGCAAGCCGCCGAGGTGATCCAAGTGGCAATGCGAGAGGATGACGAAGTCGATGGACAAATCCCGCACAAGATTGAGTTGCGGCAAAGCGTCCCGCCCCAGTTTTTTCGGATGCAGTCCGCAATCGAAAAGAATGCGAAAGTTTCCGATTTCTGCCAGGAGGCAATTGGCACCGATATCTTTGGCGCAATTCAAGTCGGTAATTTGCATGACGGGAAAACTTACGGAATCATCAACGCTTCGGCAAATGTTTAAAAGCTGAGTAGCTGAAAAGTTTAATCGACCTCACCAAGCGTTTTACTTTTATAAAATAAAAAAAGATTCTTTTCCTTGTTTCGCGAGCGAAACAACCAAACTTCTAAGCTCTTCAGCTTTTCAGCATTTGTTGCTCGGAACGGGCAACAAATTTCAATTTGCGGGCAGGGCAAATGTTTGGCAAGATTCCGCGCTTTCATCTGCCGTGCCTTTAATTTCCAGAAGAAGTATTGACGAAATCCGTTCCCGCGCCGACATCGTAGCGTTTATCGGGGATTATACGGGTTTGCGGCGTTCCGGCTCGAAGTGGAAAGGGCTCAGTCCGTTTGCGAACGAAAATACGCCGTCCTTTTTTGTAGATCCGGAAAAAGGATTTTATTACTGCTTCAGCACCGGACAGGGCGGGGATATTTTTAAATTTTTAATGGTGCGTGAGAATCTGACTTTTGCGGAGTCGGTCGAGCGCGTTGCCAAACGCTTCGGAATCACCGTTGAATACGAAAAGGGCGCGTCCGGCGGGAACGGAGAGCGCTCGATGCGCGGAGAGCTTTTTGATATTCACGAGTTCGCCGCCGGATATTTTTCGGAGTGTTTTCGCCGAGAAAACGAAATCGGTGCCAAGGTGCGCGAATATTGGACACGGGAACGCGGATTCGACGCGGAAACTGCACGTGTTTTTCGCATCGGGTTTCTTCCGAAAAACGGAACGCGGGCATTTGTTGAGGCGTTGAAAAGAAAAGGTTTTTCCGTGCGCGCAATGGCGGCTTCGGGAATGTTCGTCGGAATGGAGCGAGCCCCGAGAACTCCGGAATCATGGCTTTGCCGTTTTGAGGCGCGCCTGATGATTCCGATTTCAGATATTCAAGGACGCGTGATTGCATTTACGGCTCGAAAAATTCCGGAAATCACGCCGGATGACGGTCGCGGAATGAACGTCGCCAAATACATAAATTCTCCTGAAACAGAATGCTTTCATAAGGGCTCGACGTTGTTTAACATCGATAAAGCCAAGGATGTTTTTGTGAACCGGCGCAAAGGAATCGAGCCGGCGGATGAGTTTTTTTCCGCCCCGTTTGTGCTGGTGGAAGGTCAACTTGACGCCGTTCGTTGCTGGACTTGCGGCTTGCGCACGGCGGTTGCCGGGCAGGGAACGGGAATCACGGAAGAGCAGCTCCTGCTTTTGCGACGCTACAGCGATCGGCTCGACTGTTTGCTGGATGCGGATGCCGCAGGGCAAAAGGCGGCTTTGCGCCTTGCGCCGCTTGCGTTCAAGGTCGGGTTGGATCTGCATTTTCTGAGTATTCCCGGCGGGAAAGACCCCGACGAGTTTTTGATGAAAAACGGTGCCGGTGGCGTTCCCGTAATTCTCAAGAGTGCCGTTCCCGCGATGCACTTTATTGCTAAAAAGTTTTTTCCGGAACGGGAAAAACTTAGCCCGGCGCAAACACAAAGTGCGCTTGAGGAAATTTACGAAATTATTGCCTCGGCGACTTCTGAAGTTTTTCGAAGTGATTGCCTGATAACGCTGGCGCGGATTGCCGGACTGGAACGGCTTGCCGTGGAACGGGATTTTTCCAGATTCTCCGCTAATAAAGCGGCGGAGGAACGCGCGCGCGCGGGAACCGCATCCGTTCGCGTTCTCGAAAGAGCGAAGCCGACGTCTGGCGGGAACTCCCCCTTGACAACAGCGGAGGAGGACATTTTAATCCTCGCACTCAATCACGATGACATTACTCCCTTGCTTGCTCATACAATCCCGCCGAGCTGGATTGATTCGAACACCTGCGCAGGCCGCCTTCTCAATCGCATTTTCGCGGAAATTTCGGAAGGGGAGTGGCGTGGCACCGCGTTCATACACGACTTGCTTGAAACGGACGAAGAACGTGATTTTGTCGCTCGCATCGGCAACGGTTTTGATCGGGACGCTGCGGAAGATGCGGAACGTATCGCCAATGAGTGTCTTGCGCGCCTTTGTTCAAAGAGCTGTGAGCGGGAACGCCGGGAGCTTGACAGGCGCATGGAATCTTTGCCCGAAGGTTCTTCCGAGCTTCTTGCTCTACAAAAGAGGCGTATCGAATTGAGACGGATTTTGAAAAATCCGCCGCGTATTCATTTAAATCAATCCCTTTAAAAAAAAATAACAAAACATTTTTTAAGAATTCTAATTATGGCAGAGAAGAAAAAAAACAAGGCAACGCCCGAGAAAAAACGTCCGGCAAAAAAAGCCTCCAAATCCGTTCCCGTAAAAAAGCCCGCCGCCGCCTCGAAACCGGCATCGTCCAAAGCGGTCGCGAGTAAGAAAGCCGCTCCGACATCTGCCCAAAAGAAAGCGAGCAAAGCGTCTGTCTCCGCCCCCAAAGCGAAATCCGCCAAAAAACCGGCTGTCGCGAAAAAAACTTTGCCTAAAAAAACACCGGCGGCGAAAAGCGTTCCCGCGAAAAAGGTATCGGCACCCAAGAAAAGTTTGAAAAAACAGCAGGAATCGGCACCAAAGGCTTCGGAAAAAAAATCCGCTACGAAAAAAGTTGCCGAAAAAAAGACGAAATCCTTGCCGATTGCGCCTTCAAAGCCGAAAAAGAGCAAAGCAAAGCAAAGCGTTCCCGTCGTAACGGAGCCGCCGGTCGCGGAAGTCGGTGAAATCAAATATGCTCCGGACCGCTCCGATGTTCTGACACATGCCGAACGTGAACGCCGTCGCAAGCACGCAGATGCCGATGCGCAAAAAATCCGTGAATTGTCGCAAAAAATGCACTTTGCGGAAGACGCTACCGCCGGGCAAACTCCCGCGCCCGTAAATCAGGCGGAAATGAACGAAAAAGTGCGCGAACTGGATTCTCTTTCTAAGCAACAGGGATTCGTTACGATTGAAGACATCAACCGCATCATTCCTGCTACGGGATCGTCGCATGAAGCGTTTGACAGCATTATCAACATTCTTGATAACCTCGATGTCAAAATCCTCGACAACGACGAAGTGGAAGCCTACAAGCTCCGGCTTTCCGCCGAAGAGGAAGACGCGCTCCGCATGGCGCAGGTTGACATTCTTGACGATCCCGTCCGCATGTATTTGCGCCAAATGGGGCAGGTGCCTCTCCTTTCCCGAGACCAGGAAATTCAAATTTCGCGAAGCATTGAAGAAGCCGAGTCGCGTGCACAAGATGCGCTTTGCTCGATTTGGCTCTCGCTTCCGGTTCAGCTTGATACGGCGCGACGCCTCAATGAAAAAACGGAGCGCTTCGATCGCGTCGTTCTCGATAAAAAAGTCGAGTCCCGCGATTGGTATTTCCGCATGCTTCCTAAAGCCATTTCCGCCGTTGAAGCCATCTCTGCGAAGCTCGACAAGGCTTGGATGGAGCATATTGGCGGTGCAAACGAAGAAATTCGTAAAAAGGGGCACGCACGCTTTATCAAATTGCAAAAAGATATCCGTCCGCTCTTGCGTAAATTTTGCTTCAAAATCAAAGTGCTTGAAGAGTGGTTGCGCACGTTTAAGCCGGTTTTGGATAAATTCCGCGATTATGTTTGGCAGCTTGAGCTTATTGAGCACAAGGACCGCCGTGCACGCAAATTAGATGCAAAGCAGATTCAGCGGGAACTCTCCGCTTTAGAGAAGGAGTATCGCATTTCCGCTTCGGAATTGCTGGACGTTTATCGCGAAGTCCGCACTTGCCTTGCTGCTGCAAACAAAGCCAAGACCAACATGGTCGAAGCAAATTTGCGCCTCGTTATTTCCATCGCAAAAAAATATACCAATCGCGGACTTTCGTTCCTCGATTTGATCCAGGAAGGAAATATGGGACTGATGAAGGCGGTTGAAAAATTCGAATATCGCCGTGGTTACAAGTTTTCGACTTACGCCACTTGGTGGATTCGCCAAGCCATCACGCGTTCCATCGCGGATCAGGCACGAACGATCCGCATTCCTGTTCACATGATTGAAACGCTAAACAAGGTAATGCAGGTGCAGAAACAGCTCTTCCAGGAACTCGGTCATGAACCGACCCCGGAAGAAGTTGCCAACGAAATGCAGATGCCGCCCGAACGCGTTCAGCAGATCATGAAAATGTCCCAGCAGCCGATTTCTCTTCAAAGCCCGGTCGGGGACGGAGATGACACCAGCTTCGGAGATTTTATTGAAGATAAAGCAGCGGAAAATCCTTACGACATTGCGGCAACGGCTCTCCTGCGCGAAAAAATCATCGATGTACTGAAATCGCTTACTGACCGGGAACGTGAAGTGCTAACGTATCGTTTCGGGTTAAAAGACGGTTATTCCCGCACACTCGAAGAAGTGGGAAAAATCTTTAATGTTACGCGTGAACGCATCCGCCAAATTGAGGCTAAGGCACTTCGGAAAATGCGCCACCCCACACGCCTGCGTCAGCTTCACGGATTCTTTGAGGCAGATCAGGATGTTTCCGGTCCGAGCTTCGATCAGTTCACGCGTGCCGATCTTCCCACCGGAAATCAGGATGACTCCAACGCTGCAGAAAATACTTCTGATGAAGATGAATTTTCGGACACGGAGGAATAATTTCCGTTTCGGAGAAATCGTTCCCGTAAATTGATATCAGGGCGGGTCGCGCCCCCTGTTTTCGTAAAAAAGCGTTCCCGCGCGGCAAAAGCCGTTTTGTGCGGGAACGTTTTTTTTTCAAGAAGAAAGCAAGTCTGAATGCTGACAAAACTTTTGCGGCGATTTTCGCTTGTCGCGGTAAAAGTTTTTTTTTGAAATTAAGATATCTATGAGCAGTTTAGGAATCTTGGAACTTCCTGCATTGATTGCGTCGAGCGGAAAATACGAAGCTGTTCAGCTTTGGATGTCGATTCCGTTCGTCCTGTTATTAGCTTTGATTGCAGTAATGCCCCTGACGGGTAAAAAGTGGAAACACCTCTGGGAGCGTTTTTACCCGGCGATTTCACTTATTTTCGGTCTTGCGGTTGCCGCGTATTACATTCCGTTGGTGCCGGGTGGAGCAGGGGATGTTTGGCATTCGTTGAAGGAATACATTTCGTTCATCGCATTGGTCGGCTCTCTGTTTGTGATTTCCGGCGGGATCGCGATTCGTCTACCGGGAGAAGCGACGCCAAGGACGAATGTGCTTTTTCTTCTGATCGGAGCTGTGCTGGCGAATTTTATCGGAACGACGGGGGCGTCGATGGTGCTTATTCGCCCGTGGATGCAAATTAACAAATACCGGCTTTCCGCGTTCCATATTGTTTTTTTCATTTTTATTGTTTCCAATGTCGGCGGTGCACTTACGCCGATCGGCGATCCTCCGCTTTACATCGGATACCTGCGCGGCGTGGATTTCTTTTGGATTTTTGAGCAGGCGAATTTACCGTGGGTTTTTGTCGTCGGAGCATTGCTTGCCGCATTTTATCTCATAGATTTGCGGAGTTTTCGTAAGGCGGGAGTGCGCTCTAAAATCGCGGAAGAATCAGCGGAGCGCATGACTCTTTCCGTGCGTGGCGTCAAAAATATCGGGTATTTATTGGTGGTGGTTTGTGCCGTGTTTTTACCCGGGCAGGTTTCCGTTCCCGTGCGCGAAGTTTTGGAAACGTATTTCGTGCGGGAAATCGTGATGGTTTTGGCGGCAGTTGCTTCCTATTTCCAGACGCATCCGGAAATTCACCGCGAAAATAATTTTAACTTCGAACCGATTCGGGAAGTGGGTTATTTGTTCATCGGTATTTTTCTTACGATGGTGCCGGCGCTAGCTTACCTGACAACGCATGGTCCGCAGATTGCGGAAACGCTTGAAAGCCCGGCACATTATTATTTCGCATCGGGGGCACTTTCGGGCTTTTTGGATAATACACCCACGTATGCGAATTTCTTTGATTTGATTCGAAGCATCATTCCCGCCGAAATCCCGGCAACCGAGCAGGTGCACTGGATGACGAATCCCGATAATCCTGCGTATAATCTTTTAGTGGTTGCGATTTCGCTCGGATCGGTGTTTTTCGGTGCACTGACATACATCGGGAACGGACCGAATTTTATGGTCAAATCTATAGCCGAGTCGGAAAACGTAAAAATGCCTTCCTTTTTCGGTTACATTTTCCGCTACAGCTTGCCGATTCTCGTCCCCGTCCTGATTTTCTGTGCATGGGTTTTCCTGGGTTCTTCTCAATAAAAAATAGAAAAAACTAAAAACTCTTCTTTTTATCATGAAAAAAATATTCACGCTCGGTTTTGTTCTTCTATTCTCGCTACTTGCTCCGGTCGCCGTTTTTTCCGCGCCTAAAAAGAAATCCGAGAAAAAAACGGAGACGGAAATTTCCTGTGCCGATATTTGGGCGGCGAAAAGCAAGGATTTTAAAGGGAAGCGGGTAAGTACGCTTGTTTTGGACATAGCGGAAACGGGAACGGTGATGTCCGATGCCGATGCCGCCGTCGTTGCAATTGAAACAGGCGACAAAAAACAAGCTGCCGGCGGGATTATCTTCGTGCTGATGCCGCCGGAGAATTTTGATGCGTTTGTAAAAAAATATTTTCCGGAGGAGGGCGACGCGGGAACGGCATTCGGCGGGAAAACGGATTTTAAGCAACTTTCCGCCGTGTTTGAGATCGTGGGAGGCGAAAACGTTCTGCTTTACAACATGAAAGCGGAAACGCTGAAAAAGCTAAAGTTTTCCCCGTCCGAAGCTATTGAAATTCAACGCCGGGGGAAAGGCGCAATGAAATCCGAACGGGAAGGTTTTACAAAAAAGATTTTTAATGTCTCGAAAATATCTAAAAAAACGGCAGCGGAATTAAAACGCCTCGCGGCACTTTACAACCGGGGAAAGAAAAAGGCAGACAAACTAACGGAAAAAGAACTCAAGGCTCAATGCTTGGACGATGACGAATTTTCGGTAACGGTTCTCGACGAAAAAGCAAAAATCGAGTGGCTGATCCGCCGCTAACCCGTCGCGGGAACGTAATTCGTTCTTGCACTCTCAGGCGGGAAAGGCGAAACTCTAACACGCGTGCAGACGCGATTCCGCAACCGCTCGCGATACTTTTTTAAACAAAACTACCCACAAACTTATGTCCTCAGCAAAAGACACTAAATACAACGTTCCCGCTATCGCGGCACAATTCGCCATTTACGGCGACTTCGTCGACGCGTTCCCGTACGGAAGCGGACACATTAACGACACGTTTTGCGCCGTGTTTGACCAAGGCGCCTGCCGCGTGCGCTACATCATTCAGCGCGTTAATTCCTACATTTTCAAAAATCCGGAAGGATTGATGGAAAACGTCGCGCGTATTTGCCGCCACTCGTTTGATAAGCTTAAAGCCAACAACGCGCCCGACGCCTCCCGCCGCACGCTCACGCTCATCCCGACCAAAGCCGGCAAGGATTGGTATGTTGACGCGGAAGGCAATGTCTGGCGTTGCTACATTTTCATCGAACGCGCCCGCGGCTACGATGTGATCGAAACAACGGAGCAGGCGTTCCAGGCGGCTCGCGCTTTCGGAAACTTCCAAAAACTTCTCGTCGATATTCCGGGCGGACGCCTCGTCGAAACCATTCCGGATTTCCACAACACGCGCAAACGCTTTGAAACTTTCCAAAAATCGCTCGCCGCCGACGTGAAAAACCGCGCCGCCGGCGTCAAAAAGGAAATCGACTTCATCCTCGCGCGCGAAGCGGATTGTTCCGTTGTGCTCGACGCGATGGCGAAGGGCGAAATTCCCGAACGCATTGCGCACCAGGACACGAAGCTGAACAACGTGCTCATCGATGACTACACGCTTGAAGGCATTTGCGTTATTGACCTCGACACGTCGATGCCGGGTTCCGCGCTTTACGACTTCGGCGACATGGTGCGTACTTCGACTTCGCCCGCCAAGGAAGACGAAGTTGATTTGTCCAAAGTCGCTATGCAGTTCCAATATTTTGAAGCACTCGCGAAAGGCTACATCAGCTCCGCCGGTGATTTCCTCAACGCCAAGGAACGCGAATTGCTCCCGTTCTCGGGCAAGCTTCTCACGCTCGAATGCGGAATGCGCTTCCTCACGGACTATCTCGACGGCGACTTGTATTTCAAAACGGCGCGTCCGGATCACAACCTCGATCGCTGCCGCACGCAGTTCCGCCTCGTCGAATGCATCGAAGAACAAATGGACGCGATGAACGCGCTCGTCGCTTCGCTGTAAAAGGGACTGAAGGTTAAAGAGAACCGGAGACGAGAGACCAACGACCCGGGAATCACCGCGTTCCCGGTCGTTCGTTTCTTTGAGCTTTTATCTTCGTATCTTTCACCTTTACGTCCGTTTGAATTTTTGAGATTATTTCCTGAAGAACTTTTACTTTTTTCCAAAAAACGAGATATAACTAATGAAAAAACTAAACTACTTGCTGGCTGCAGCCTGTGTCGTGTTTACCCTGACCGGCTGCCCCGAACCGACCCCGGAATCGACGAAGAGCGATGACGGCATGAACTGGCAGTTCAAAGCGAAGTGGACTCGCGATAAAGACGGCGTCATTCGCACGACCGTTCCCGCCCGTCCCGCCGGACAAAAACACGTGCTTGAGCTCAAGACCCCGAAATTGGACGTCGTCCGTGTCGGTTTCGTCGGCTTGGGGATGCGCGGTCCCGGTGCGGTCGATCGCTTTTTGGCGATGAAAGATGTCGGCTTGAATGTCGAAATCGTTGCGCTTTGCGATTATGTGAAGGAACGCGCGGAAGGGCAGAACAATAAGCTTATCAATAAAGGTCTCAAACCGGCGGCAATTTACAGCGGGGAAGACGGCTACAAAGCTCTTTGCGAACGCGATGATATCGACTTGGTTTACATCGCAACCGACTGGAATCACCACGTTCCCGTCGCTCTCTACGCAATGGAAAAAGGCAAGCACGCCGCGATTGAAGTCCCGTCCGCGATGAGCATTCAGGACTGCTGGGATCTCATCAATATGTCGGAACGCACGCGCAAACATTGCGTTCAGCTCGAAAACTGCTGCTACGACTTCTTCGAACTCAACACGCTCAATATGGCTAAAAAAGGTGTGTTCGGCGAAGTTATCCGAGGCGAAGGCGCTTATATTCACGACTTGAGCGACTTCTGGAATTATTACTGGAAAAAAGACGCGAACGACAAGCTCGGCTGGCGTTTGGAATACAACCGCACGCACCGCGGCGACGTCTATGCGACGCACGGTCTCGGTCCCGTCTGCCAAGTGATGGATATTCACCGCGGCGACCGCCTTACCACGCTCGTTGCGATGGACACGGATTCCTTCATCGGAAAGCAACTCGTTGAAAAAGCCACCGGCGAAAAGTGCACTCACTTTGAAAACGGCGACCACACGACGACGCTCATGCGCACCGCTAAGGGAAAAGTCATCGAAATTCAGCACAACGTCATGACGCCGCAGCCCTACAACCGCAAATATCAGGTTACGGGAACGAGCGGCTTCGCAAACAAATATCCGGTTCAGGGCTATGCTGTTCAGGGGAAAACTTCCGCTGTCGAAGGCATTCCGAATCACGAAAACCTGAATGCTCACGGATTCCTCCCGGCAGATGCACAGCAGGCTCTTGTTCAGAAGTACACACACCCGCTCATTCTCGAAATCGGAGAAAAGGCGAAAAAAGTCGGCGGTCACGGCGGTATGGACTTCATGATGGACTACCGCATGGTTTACTGCCTCCAAAACGGTTTGCCGATGGACATGGACGTTTACGACCTTGCGGAATGGAGTTGCCTCGCAGAACTCGGCTACATTTCCATGAGCAACGGTTGCGCTCCCGTCGAAGTGCCCGACTTCACGCGCGGACACTGGAACGACATCCAGGGCTACAAAATGTATAAAACCGAAGATACCTGGTATTAATCCGAAATCTTCGATTTAAGAAAAAGCGTTCCCGCGCGGCAAAAGCCGTTTCAGCGGGAACGCTTTTTTTATCGTTTCTGAAATTGGCAAAAGCCGGATAGGATTACTGCAATTTTCCTTCGATGAGAAAATCGTCTCCGAGGCGGGAAATGTGTGTTTCGGAAAGCGTTCGCGCGTCTGCAAGTTTTTCGAGCGGGCATCCGTCAAACGCCGGACGGGCGGCGGCATCACCGAAGATTTTCGGCGCGATATAAGCGTAAAGGTAATTCGCCTGTCGCGCGCCAAGAAGCCCGCCGAGCAATTTCGCACCGGCTTCAAAAAGCACGCCACAAAGATTTTTTTCCGCAAGGCGAGAACGGAATTCCTGCCAAAAAAACTCCGCAGAAAGTTGCCACACGGAGACATTTCTCGTCGCCAACTCTTCCTCATAAGCGGGAGAAATTTGAGCTATTGTTACCAAAATCGTCGAACTTCTGAACTCGTCGTTAAAAACTTTCAGCACATCTATTTTTTCGAGCGTCCGAAGGCGGCGATCGAAGATAAAGCGGACAGGGCAGGTTGCCGCTTCACCGGGAACGCGTGCCGTTAGCGACGGGTTGTCGGCAAGCACCGTTCCCGAGCCGGTTGCGATTGCGGGAAAATAGCGCCGCAAGCGCATGACATCCGCGCGGGCTTCGCTACCCGTAATCCACTGCGATTCGTCGTGGCGCGTGGCGGTATGTCCGTCGAGAGTCATTGCCGTTTTCAGGGCGAAAAGCGGCGTTCCCGTTGTAATAAAGTGGTTAAAAACGGGATTAAGCCGCGAGCACTCTTCGGCGAGCACCCCGGATAAAGTTTCAATTCCGGCGGCTTGCAAAATACGGATTCCAGAACCGGCGTGATTAGGGTTCGGGTCGATTGCTCCGACAACTACGCGTGAAATCCCCGCTGCGATTATCGCATCCGTGCAAGCTCCGGTTCTGCCGTGTGTGGAGCAGGGTTCCAGCGTAACATAGAGAGTTGCGCCGCGAGCGGGAGGGCGACCGAGTGCGCTCAGCGCGTTGCGCTCGGCGTGAGGCGTTCCCGCACGCGCGTGGTAGCCTTCGGCAACAATTTTCCCGTTTTCGACAATGACGGCTCCGACCATCGGATTCGGGTGCGTTCCGCCGTTCCCGCGCCGGGCGAGCGCAATCGCGCGCCGCATGAAAGAAATGTCTTCTGCCGAAAAAGAATTCACACTATCCAACGCAACCGGATTATTTTTCGGTGTTTTCTTTAAGCCAGCGATCCATTTTGGCGCGCAGCTCTTCATGCAAACGGGAATCTTCTTTTTCCTTAGTGTTCGCTCCGCTAATGGTAGTAAAAGCTTTCCCGTCCGGCGTCAACACGTGGAGACAGGGATAGCCGCGTGCTTTCGGCGCCCCGTTTTCTTTTTCAAAAGGAGCTGCGAGCCACGGCATTTTGGCGGATTTGGCATATTTTTGCATTTGTTTTTCCGTTTTGTCCCCGCTCACAAAAACAACTTCGAAATCCTTTTTGTTTTTTTTGTAAAATTTTATAAGTTGCGGTGTGAATTTATGACAGTATCCGCACCAATTCGCCGAGTGATAAATTCCGACAAATTTCCCTTCGAGCTTTTTGAGGGTGTTTTTGTTTGCCGCGCTTGATTTTTGAGAGGCTTTAGCAAGCAAACCTTCAGGAAACATTTTCTCCCAAGCGGATTCTTTTACCGCGTTCTCGGCGGCTTCTTGCGAAAATGCAGGAACGGGGCAGAATGCAAAAGCTCCGGTGCAGAGAGAGAGTAAAAGGAGGATTTTTTTCATGCAGGTGATTTTTCCCCGTGCCATGAATCTTGGCAAACACGAAATTTCTCCGGCAAATTTCTGTTGTTTTTTAAGCGTTCGTTCTTTAGTGTTTGGGACTTTAAGTTTTACTCAAAAGCCTTATGTCAAAATCAACCTCACTCTATAACAAATACCTGCTCTTTATCGCAGGACTCGGCGGATTGCTCTACGGGATCGACGTCGGCGTTATTGCCGGTGCGCTTCCGTATCTGCAGGCGACGACGGACTACACGCCCGGCCAGCTCTCGACGGTGGTCGCGGCGGTTTTGCTCGGCTCGGTGCTTTCCTCGCTTTTTGCGGGAGCGCTTTCCGATTTGTTCGGGCGCAAAAAAGTGATGCTCCTCGCGGGCGTCTGCTTCGTGCTTTCCGTTCCGGTGATTTGCTCGCCGTTCGGTTTTGAAGCACTCGTTCTCGGGCGTATTCTCCAAGGCGCGGCTGCCGGGCTCATCGGCGTTGTCGTTCCGCTTTATCTTGCGGAATGCCTCACGGCGGACAAGCGTGGCTTCGGCACGGGAATGTTCCAGTTCATGCTCACGGTCGGACTCGTTTTCGCGGCGGTCGCCGGGATTATTTGTGCGGAATACGTGGACGGAGTTGAAACGGCGGAATACGCGACGGTCGCGGATAAAGCGTCGGCGATTTTCGCTGCGAAAGACTTGGCATGGCGCGCTATTTTCTGGATTTGTGCAATCCCGGGCGTGATCTTCACCGTCGGCGCACTTTTCATTTCCGAATCTGCCCGTTGGCTCTACGGCAAGGGTAAAACGGAAGCCGCTCTTAAGGCTCTTGAGCGTTCCCGCGGTCCGGAACAGGCGAAAATCGAACTCGCCGGGATGGGCGCAGACAAGGCGGAAGAAACTTCCGTCGCCGAAGAAGCCGACAAGCCGAAGGATTCTCTTTTCCAGAAAAAATACATTGTCCCGTTCGTTCTCGCCGTCGTTATTCTCGCCTGCAATCAGGCAACGGGCGTGAACTCCGTGCTCGCTTACATTGTTGACGTGCTCAAGCAGGCCGGGCTCGAAGGCTCGCTCGCGAATCAGGGCGACCTCGTCGTTAAGATTCTGAACATGGTCATGACGATTTTCGCCATGATTCTTGTTGACCGCAAGGGGCGCAAGTTCCTCCTCACACTCGGGACTTCCGGAATTATCGTCGGTTTGCTCGGCGTTGCGTGCCTTTTCCTCAATTCGGAACGCAAGATGGTCGACTGCTCCGAAAAGTTCCGCTTCAGCTCCGTCACGAAGCTTGAAACGACGGTAAACGCCGAAGGTAAGGAAGTTTCGGAAAATGTGGTTTACGAAGCCGATATGCCGCTCCCGGCTCCGGTTCTCGCAAAAATTGCCAAGCTCGACGACGTTAAGGACTTCCAAGTCAAAATCGTTTACACGCAAGGCGAAGAAAAAGTCATCAAGACGATTATCGCCAAGCAGGATTCGCCGGTTGAAGACATCACGTTCAAGGTGAAGCAAACGAAGAATGACGAAGGCACGGAAGTGCTTCCCTTTAATGTGGAATCCATCGAAGTCGGACCGCTCCCGAGCGCGCTCAACGGCTGGCTCGTTACGTTCTTCTTCGCGATCTTCATTGCGTCGTTCGCGGTCGGACCGGGCGTTTGCGTTTGGCTTGCGCTCTCCGAACTTATGCCGAACCGCATCCGCGCGATGGGGATGTCGATTGCGCTTCTGATCAACCAAGGGGTTTCCACTGTTATCGCGGGAACGTTCCTCCCGGTTGTCGGCAACTTCGGCTATTCGACAATCTTCTTCTTCTGCGCGGGCTGCACGGTGATTTACTGGATTACCGCCGTGTTCTTCCTGCCGGAAACGAAGGGACGTACGCTCGAAGAAATCGAAGCCTACTTCGAAGGCAAAAAGAAATAAGCGCATTGTGCGTTTTTCAAAAAAAGCGTTCCCGTGGCGAAAGTCGCGGGAACGCTTTTTTTGTTTTTGTGAAACATTTGCGTTCTTTGAGCGTTTATTCTTCACTATACGAAACCCGATAAAAATAAAAAATGCTGCCCGATCAAATAAACGACCCGGATTCCTTTCGGATGAGTCTTATTGCGGGCGGAGATTTTTCGGCAATGCGGGAATTGGTTGAACGCTGGCAAAAACCGCTAATCAATTTTTTTTACCGATCCGTAAACTCTGTTCATACGGCGGAAGATTTGGCGCAAGCGACATTTGTTAAAATTTTTAAAAATGCGGGAACGTATGAAGCAAAGGCAAAGTTCCCCACATGGCTTTTCTGTGTCGCGCGTTCGGTTTTGATCAGCAATTTTCGCAAAGAATCCGTGCGACCCATTGCTTTTGCCGCTCCGGAAGATTTGGCGAACATCGGAACCTCGGGCGAGGACGGGCGCGTAGCCGAACTTGAGCAGGCCTTTTCCGAAGCCGTAAAAACGCTTCCGGAAAAGCACCGATCGGCAATACTTTTACTGTGTCAGCAGGGGCTTTCCTATGAAGAAATTGCCAATGTGATGGATGCAAGCGTTCCGAACGTAAAAACTTGGATTTTCCGGGCGCGGCAAGTTTTGAGAGAGCGCCTTTCGGTGTTTATTGAAAAATAATTTTTTGTTCTGAAACTTTTTGAAAAAGTTTTCGTTTACATATTTGTCGCATGAATAAGAAACTTATAGAGGCTCAAAAAAATGCCGAAGACGTGAAGCTTGCGGAAATGCCGCTTGAGCCGTCTGCGGATTTTACGCGCCGGGTTTTAGAAGCTTGCGCAGGCAATTATGTTGAGCGGAAATTGTGTGAAATGCCGATTGAACCGTCGGCAGATTTTACCCGAAACGTGATGGCGGAAATTACAGTGGAAGCACCGACGCTGATTGCGTTCCCGTTGCGCTTCAAAAGAGCAATGCGCGTTTTACGTTTTTCCGCAGCGGGCATCGTTGCACTTGCGAGTATCGGTATTTTCTTTTCATTCTCGGGAACGCACCCGAAAAATTCGCTAAACGAACAGATTGCAAGCGTTTTGGATTCCGATCCCGAGCTCGCTGAAATGGTTTCCGCCGATGATGAATTTTCCTTCAATGAACTTTTGGCGGTCTCGCAATTACTGACAACATTAAATAAAAATTCCGAACAAGCCTCCGATTTTTTTGCATACTATGAAAACTAAAATCACAGCCGTTCTCGCGCTTCTCGTTTCGTCCGTTTTTGCTTTTGCACAAGCGGCGGCGGAAGCTCCGACCGTAACACCCGCCGCTCCGGAAGCGCAGGTTTGTCCTGCCCAACCGAAGAAATGCCCGAAAGCGCGTCCGCAAATTTCTCAGGAAATGCGCGAAGCTTTCGTTCAGCGCATTCTTCTTTCGCTCAGCGAAGAAGATTTGTCGAAGCTCGCCGAAAAAGTTGCCGCCGTTCAAAAAATGACGCCGGAACAAAAGGCGGAAGCTCTCAAGGCGCTTCCGAAGCCGGAATTCCGCCCGAATCCGAAGATGAAAAAACACTTTTTCCGCGGGCATTGCGGACCGAAGCATTGCAAGCCGATGCCGCGTTGTGCTCATCGCGGTAAGCCGGCACCGAAATGCTGCGGCATGAAGTGCGCTCCCGCTCTGAAGTGCCACATGAAAAAGTGCGGCAAGCCGCATCCGAAAATGAAAAAGCACCCGCGTCACGTTCGTCGCGGACCGGGAATCAAATCCTGCTGCGGCGCGAACTTCCCGGGTCAGCCGGCGCAGCCCGCGCAACCGGTTGCGGCTCCGGAAACGGAAGCGGCTCCCGTCTCCGAATAGTTTTGAACCGATTCGTCGGTTAAAACCAACAATGCCGTTCCCGCAAGAAAAATAAATTCTTTGCGGGAACGCTTTTTTCCCGATATTTAACAAAGAGAAAATGAACCTTCGACACCTGATTTCCGTTTGGACTTTAACGCTTGTCCCTCCTTTATTTGCGGTCGGGAACGCAACGCCGAGCTGTCCTGATTGCGAGACGAAGCCGCCGTCGACAGAACGTATTGCGGAAGCGGGACAACTTCCTCCTCCTCCGATGATTTCCGGGGAAGATGCGCGCCTGCTGAAAAGCCTCTTCCTGATGTCGAATACCGAGCTGGTGCGCCTACGAGAATTTATCCGACGTCTGGAACAGATGCCTCCCGAGCAACGAAAGCGAATGGCAACGGATCTCGAACGTGCCGCCGCTGCCAAAACGCCCGAACAGCGCCGGGCTTTTGCAAAGGAAATGCGGGAACGCTTTCGCAAGGAGCGCGCAAATCTTTTGTCACGCTATTATGCGAAGCTGACACAGGAACAGGCGGATGCGGAACGCAAAAAATTCCTTTCGATGAATCCCAAGGAACGCCGGGCGTATATTCGGGAAATCAGAAAAAAAATGAGCGGCGATTCCGTTCCCGCGAAAGAACCCTAAAGAAAACGATAAGCGAGAATAGGGATGCACCCGGCGGGAACGTTTTTTTGTAAAAAAGATTGTGATACAGCCTCCGGGCGTTATGATTGGCGGTATGAGCGAAGACGAGACAACGCCGCCCCCGACCTCAGCCCCCGACACCTCTGACTGCAAAACCCGAAAAGTTTCTTTTGCCGAACTCTTTTCGCGTGTCAAAAAAAGCGGTATCGACTTCTACGATGAAATCTGGAAGCCGACATTTTCGGGTGAGCGTTCTTTTTTGTTGCGAACATTTTTTCTGCTCTGGCGCGTTATCGAAATCACGGTCGCACGAACGCTCACAAACCGCATCCCTCTGCAGGCCGCAGCGCTGACATATTATTTGTTGATGGCGTTGGCACCTTTTGTCATGTTCGGCTTAACGATCTTCGGGATCGTTATGAACGTCAAAGGGGAGGAAGCGGTCGAGACAATGAAGTTGCGCATAGGAGAAACCATGCAGCTCATCGCGCCGGAAACGACCGCTGCGGAACAAAATGCGGCGGAGGCAGCATCGCAGGAATCCGGACAAACCGTCGTTGCCACGGTCGCACCGGAACTTCAGGAGTTTGCCAACAATCTTTTGGAAAGCACGATGGCAAATTCCAGCTCGGCGGGAACGATCGGTTTTATCATTCTTGCCGTTCTCGCCATCTTTATGGTTGCGCGAGTGGAGGACGCCTACAATCTGATGTGGAACGTCAAGGTCGGGCGTAGCTGGAGCAAGCGATTTCTCGTTTATTTTCTCTTCCTGTTTTTTGGCGGAGCATTAATGGCTGTTGCAGCTTCAATGCTTTCCGTTTCCGCGGCGTTTAAGCGCATTTCCTCTATGACGGGCGTGTTGCCGGATTGGGTGGCAAATTTACCCGGCGGAGAAACTTTTTTTGAGTTGATGACTTCGTTTGTCCCGACGGTGGTTTCCTTTCTGGCACTGACGTTGGCGTTTGCCTGCCTGAACAAATACATGCCGAAAACGGCGGTGCGCTGGAAACCGGCACTTATCGGCGGCGGCTTTGTTTCTCTCGTATTTATTGTAAACCAGAAGCTGACTTTGCTCTATATGCGGCAGATTTCCGAGTTCAATTCCATTTACGGAAATCTTAGCGTGATTTTTATCATTATGTTCATGCTCTATATGGGCTGGATTTTTGTGTTGCTGGGCGGACAACTTTCTTTTGCCGTTCAGAACGCACGTTTTTTGAAGAATCTGAATCGTGAGTGGGTGGAGCTAAGCCCTCGCTCCAAGCAGGAAGCTTTTTTCGCCTGCCTTTTTGCCATTTTCGCGAAATGTTCCCGCGAGCCTGTCGGATTTACGCCGAACGAGCTCAGCCAAAAGCTTAGCGTTCCCGTGAATCATGTTTTGGAATGCGTTGATGTGTTGGAAGCGCAAGGCATGATTGTTCCGCTCGCAAGCGACGGGAACGAAACGCGCTACAACACGACAGGTTCGGTTCCGAAAATGACCGTTTCCGAAATCAAGCGCCGCTTCGATACCCTCCGCGAGCCGCTCTTTCTCGGTGGCGATCGCGAAATTCGCATCGCGCTCAAACGCTTTTCGCGAGCATTCTTTGCGTGCCGGGATACGATGACTGTTGACGAATTACTCCGAATTGCCAATTCGCGAGAAAAACGCAACAAAACGCAGAAAGTTGAGATCTGAGGCTCTTTAAGACAAGCGCCGGGAACTCGGGTTCAGGGCGCCAAGCCTTTATTTTTCCTCAGTCGTATTTGCGTTTAACAAAGGGAGAGAGTCCGGATGGCAGAACGGGAACGGGCTCTTTCACTTTCGTGATGAGCGACGAAGCGATGAGCCCGAAGTAATGCCAATGCTCCGGCTTCGCCGAAAAAAGCCATTTCAGTGCCGACCAAAAGAACGAAATCTCGCTACGCAGGGTTTCCGCCTGAATGCGGAAACGTCTGAACCCGAGTGCGTAAACGGCGGCAAGTTCTTCTCTTGAAAGCAATGCGGCGTGAGGCGCGTCGGGGGCGGAGGAAACGGAAACGTCTTCGCACTTGGCTTCGGCAAGAAGCTGATGGCGTTCCCGCAGAGCTTGCGCGTCCCACGGATTCTTCCGGATTTTTGAAAGAGCTTCGAGATGGCGCGCGCGGCAAGGACATTTTCGCAAACAGGAATCGTTGACCGTGATTTCAAATTTTTCTGCGCCGGAGTTTTCAGCAAGCTTCTTTAGAAGAGCGAGATTGGCGACATCGTCCGGATGAACGGCGACAACGGAAAAACGTTTTGCCGCTTCGATGTAGTAGTCCGCGTTCCCGCCTCCGTTTTCGGCAATAATTTTATTTACATCAGCGCGCAAGGCAAGGGCAGGAAATTTTTGTCGAATGTGGTTTGCCAAGCGTTCGGATGCGACGGAAACCTGATTGCCCGGCATTTGTGTCGCGTAGTTTAAGAGCGTGTTTCCGATGGCGTCGCTGAGCATTTTTTCCACGATATAGGGATTATCAAGGCGCAGGACAAATCGTGTCGTCGGCTTCGCGGCAAGTTTTTTGAGCGTAGCGGAAATTTCTCCGGGCGGAATGAGAGGGCGAGACTGAAACCAATCAAGAGTCCACGCGCAGGGCGGCGCGCCGTGTGTTTCCGCGATGAGATGCGCCTTGCCGAAATTTTCCTGAATAAAATCGCAGAGCACACTGCGTGCCTGATCATAGAGAAAAACGCCGCCGACATTCCATCGAGCCTCAGGAAAATCCGTATCGGCAAGCACGGCGAGTTTGTTTTCCTGCGCAACGGGCGAAATAAGCGTGAACGGCACTTGCGTTCCCGTTCCCGTCGCAGAGGGAGAAAGAGAAATAAAATTGGTCGGAGTGGAAATATTACTCATCGGATTGAAGAAATATAGACGCGGATTACTCAGACGGCGGGATTGAGCGTGGAAGTGGCTTCAAGGAACTGGAGTTTGAGACGTTGCAAAAGATTTTCGCCGGGTGCGTCTTCGCGCAACGCGAGGCGAAGCAAATCGTAAAGAACGCCGGCTCCGTTGAGCATTCCGCGCCCCTGCACCTTAAATTTTCTGAAGCCTATGTCGTAGAGCCGTTTTATTTCGTCTTGGGTGAGAGCGGCGCAGTTGCGCTCGGGATCGCCGACGAGCACGTTTAAATCAGAGCAACCGTTGTTTTTCCAACGTTCGTCGAATTTTTGATCAACGTGTCCAAAATAGTTTAGGGCGAGGCTGGAAAGATATTTGTAGTGCCACGGACGGATTTTGCAGCCGCGAATGCAATATTCGTTGACGAGAATTTCGTAACGGTCTTTGTCTTCGAGCTGTGCGAGCATTTCGAAGTTGGTCGAATCATCCGGATGAACCATCACTTTATCGAAGCGTTCGGCAAGCTTGCGATAATAATCCGCGTTCCCGCGTCCGTTTTCGACAGTAACTTTTAAAATGGAAGAGACGCGTTTGAGCTTAGGGTAATTTTTTCCGACGTGTTCAAAAAGGGCATCGGAAGCACAAATAACCGCATTATTCCCGGTCGGGTTTTGTTTGTCAAAAAAGGTCAGGAGCGCGTTCCCGGTAGGATCGTCGAGGTGTTCTTCCTTGAGAAGGTGATTAGTGAACGTGAGGTCGACGGCGATTCCCCGCTTTGCGTAGGCAAGCCCGGCATCGCGCATTTGCTCGGCGGTGCAGGCAGCACGCGGCAGAACGCGTCCGCTATTCCAAAGGAAAAGCGGCGAACCGTGCACGAGCTTGAGTATTTTTACGCCGGTGGTTTGCAGAAAAAAGTCATGAAAGAGCAGGAGCTCACGGTCGTTGACAAAAGCTCCGGAAACGTCCCAAAAGGCATCGGGCCAAAGCGGATTTAAAAAAGAGGATTTCTGGGAAAGCATATCGTTGTATGAGCTCGGGAAAATACACAAGAACGTGCGTTCCCGCAAAGTTTTTCATTGAAAAGCCAGTGAAAAAATATTTTCCGAAATTCTGTAAAAATCCGCCCTCGACAGTTTCGCGCTGAGCATTCACAATACGGACCAAGACATGCTAAACCTTTCAAGCAGTTTGTTTCAGCTCCGTAAACGCCTTCACGATAAGTTGGAAGCACGCCTTGAGGCCGTTCCGCTTTTCAACGTCCTTCTTATCGCCGTATTGTTTACGCTGACGAGTTCCCGCTTCGTTTTTGCACCCGGCTTGCCGCTGGGCTTGGAAGGGGACGGCACGGGTGGATTTTCAAAAACCGTTTCCGGCGGCGTTCCCGAGCTGGTTTTGCCGGAAACGCAAACCGTTTTGCCGGGGGTCGAAACCTCATTCGTTCTGACTGTGAAGAGCGACTCCATGTTTGTTTTCGACGGGCACATTTACGAAAGTCTCGAAGATGTTTTTTCAGAGAAGAATCTTCGCCGGTCCGGTGCGGATGTTCACGGCGGAATTTTGTTGGTAAAACTGGATCGCGCCGTGAGTGTGCAGGGGCTTTTTAAAATTGCCGAACTCGCAGGAAAAGCCGGGTTCGCATCGTTGCAAATCGCGGGAGAATCTCCTTCGTATCGCCCTGCGAATATCCGATAGCCCGAGAAGAATATGACTTCAATGAATCCCGTCGGCGTTGCGCTTTTTTGCGTTGTGGCACTTTGGTTGGCGCGGATGTGGATTCGCGAAGCAAAGGAAAACCCGAACGCAAAAGTCTTGCCGGGGGCGACGCCTTGCCCGTGGCTCGCCGTCGTTATTGCCGTAGCGGGAACGCTTGTTTTACTTGCGCTGGAAACCTGGGGGGAAATTCGTTTGGGAATTTCCGCCGAACAAAAAGACGTTTCCTGGCTCGCGCTTCCGATGTTTATCGCGGCGGCGTTTACGGAGGAAGTGATCTTTCGCGGATATTTAGTGGCGGAAAGGCACGGGAACGCGGCGCGGTGGGCGAGCATTGTTTTGTTTTCGCTGGTTTTTGCTCTGATGCACGACCACTTGTGGCATTTTGAAATGCCGGAAAATCGTCCGGAGGGAACACTTGCCGCGATTTGCGACGGTTTTTCCCTGTCGTTTACACTGAAGGGATTTTTCTCGACCGGATTTATTTTTGTCGGTGCGCTTTGGTTTTATTTTGTGCGCTTTTTCAAATGGAATCCGAACGCATCTTTGCTGGCTCCCGTCGCGGCGCACATGGCGAAAAATCTTGCCGTTTTTTTTATCAAATTGGCACAGGGGCACGTTACGTCGATTCTTTGATTTTTTTTCAAATGCAACTCGAATGGATCCATTGTTTAAGCGGACGGCACGGTTCGATTTCTGCTTTTCCCGCTGAAATGCTTGCCGAAAAGGGCGCGCCGGGCGTGGCATTCCGGCGTTCGGGGGCGGGTATTAAAATTTCGCCGGATTTTCGTGCAAAAAATATTTCCGTGGACGGCAAGCCGACACTTGCGTCCGTTTATCTTGAGCCGGGCGTTCCCGCCTTTCTTCGCATGGGGAAAATCCTCCTCGCGCTTTGTGTTACGGACGGGGAAAACAATACTTGGGCAGCGCATTACCGCTTTCCGCTGTGGACACTTTTTGAGCCGGAAACTTTTGAACCGATTGCGACTGTGCGCACACCCGCAGAAATCGCGAGAACGCTGAAAAACAAAAAATTGAGACCGGAAGATTGCCTTGCCGCGCCTTACGGCTTGACGATGACAATTCCCTTGCCGCAAATTTTTGACCTCTTGTGATTTTTTTTTTGAAAAATGGAAAACTGAACGCTTTATGAATGACCGAAATAGCCGAGCTTTGAAAAAAATTCTCTCCCCGTCCATTCTCGCCGCCGATCATGCCGCGCTTGCCGACGGGCTCAAAATCGTGCAGGACAACGCGCTTGAGTGGATTCACCTCGATATTATGGACGGAAATTTCGTGCCGAATATTTCTTTCGGTCCCGGCGTTGTTAAGGCCTTGCGTTCCCGCGACGATAAATTGTTTTTCGACACGCACCTGATGTTGGCACGCCCGGATAAATACATCGAAAAATTCGCAGAATCCGGTGCAGATTTAATCACTGTTCACGTCGAGCCGGATTATCCGATAACGGAAACGCTGTGTCGCATTCGCGAGCTCGGAAAAAAAGCCGGAATTTCGCTTAATCCGGATACGCCCGCTGAAGCACTTTTGCCGTATTTGGACATCGTGGATCTCGTTCTCGTGATGTCCGTTTTCCCCGGTTTCGGCGGACAAAAATTTATCGCCGATGTTTTGCCGAAAATTGAAAAGCTCGCGCAATGGCGCACCGAGCGCGGCGGGAATTGGCGCATCGAAGTCGACGGCGGAGTGGATTCGACAACGGCTCCGCTTTGCCTTGCCGCCGGGGCGGATACGCTTGTCGCGGGAACGGCGTTTTTTAAAGCCCCCGACAAACCTGCGTTTATTCGTCTTTGCCAAGGCGAATAAATGTCATTAGTCTTTGTCCGCTTTCTCATTAAACGATTATCACATCTAATTAAAAATCCTATGAAACACCCGAAAATCCTCCTTGGTGCATTGTTCGCCGCTGCTGTTTTCCCGTTTGTTGCGTGCACTTCCACGCAAACGGCGGCAACGTCCACGCAGTATCGCCCGGAAAATCCGGCACCGGTCGAAATCGTCGAGCCGCTCTCCGAATTCCTCCAAGACACGGACGAAGCGTTTCGCGCACGCGCGAGTGCCGAAGCAATGAGCGCAATGGCGGCTCAAAAATCTGCAGAAATGAACGCGAAAGTTTCGCTCGCCGGAAAAATCACCACGGCGATTGATTCTATGGCAAAGTCCGACGTTGCCACGGCGCAGGACGATGCGGCGATTACAACGCAGATGAACTTCCGCGAACTCGCCAAAGCGCACGTTGACCAAACGCTGACGAATATTCGTCTTCTGGGGCAAAAAACGTTCCGCGATCCCGTTGACGGGCGTTACATCGTTTACGTCGCTATCGAAATCGACAAAAAAACCGTTGCCGATGCGCTTGCCAACAAAGTTTCACAAACAACGCCGGAACAAAAAGCGAAGTTGAAAGCAAACTTGGAAGCAGCTTTTGCCGAAAAATAATTCCGTCGGCAAAATAAATTTACGACATCAAGAAATTCGGCAACGGCTCCGGCGGGAACGCAAGAACGGTTGCCGAATCCTCGTTTTTTTAGGAACTGAAAATGAAACTGCGATTCTTCCTGTTTTTCCTCGCTCTTGCGGGAACGCCGCTCGGCACTTTTGCTGAGGAATGCGAACTGGTCGTTAAACGCGTTCGCGGCGAGTGGGCGCTTTCGCCGGAGTCGGACGAGTCGCCGAAAGAAGCTTTTTTCAAAGCTCTGAACGAGGCTCGCCGCAAAGCGGTTGCGGAAGTTTGCGGTGAGCGCGTGTCGTCATGGGATGCCCTGATGACGCACAATGAGCGGCAAAGCTACAGCGGAACGGTCGTTACAGGCAGTGCCGGCATTGTCCGTAGCGTAGCGGAATTGCGCCGCGGATGGATTTTCCCTGAGAAAGGCGAGGCGCAGGCGCACGAATATCCGAGTGTTTTTGTGGAGGCGGAAATCACCGTAAAAAAATCTGCGGAAAAGCCGGATCCGTCTTTTACCGCCCTCATCGAAGGCGGGAAAAATCTCTACAAAAACGGAGAGCAAGACAGGTTTTCGATTACGGTTGCGCAGGATGCGTATTTGACGGTTTTTTGGCTGAATCATGATTTTCAGGCGGATATTATTTTCCCGGCAAACCGCTGGGAAAATAATCATATTTTGCTTCAAAAAAAATCGCCGGAAATTCCGCTTGTCTTTGAAATTTCTTCTCCCCGCGCCAAGAAAGAAGCGGGAACGCTTTTCTTTGTGCTGACCAAGCGGCATTATCCTTTTCTCAAATCAAACACCTCTCAGAATCCCGAACAAAACCGGGAACGCCTTGATGCGTGGATGGCGGCGATTCCGTTGCGGGAACGTTTTATTTACGCCATTCCGTTCACTATCGAACGATAAAATGAAACTTGCGGAATTTTTCATCTTTTGGTTTTCCGGCGCGGTTTTTTGTGTCGCCTCGGCGGATTTTTCCCTGCGTGAGCTCGGCGACGGGAAGGCGGAAATTTCTGCCTACCGCGGGAACGCAAGTTCTCTTCTCGTTCCCGGCGAAATCGACGGAAAGCGCATTGTCAGCATAGGATCCGGCGCGTTTTTCGGAAATGCCAAGCTACGGGAAATTTCGTTTCCCGAAAATCTTTTCGAAATAAAGCCTGCGGCATTCGCACATTGTACCGCGCTTGAGCGAATAACGTTCCCGACGACATTGAAAAAAATCGGGTCCCGAGCGTTTTTTGCCTGTGAAAAATTACCGGAAATCGTTTTGCCGGAAAACTTGGAGTTACTCGGCGAAGAGGCATTCGCTTTTTGTTCCGCGTTAGAAAAACTTTCCGCGCCGCTTCAAATTGCGGAATGCGGCGAAAACGCGTTCCCGCTCACCGCCGGAGCGTTTTTTCCGAAATCGAAATTTCCGGCTTTGGAAATAGATGTCGAGGCTGCAAAAATTCTGGAACCTTCCGGGAATTTCGCTGTCGACGGAGGAGAAATTTGCCGTATATGCGTTCCCGTAAAAAACACCGGGAATGCCGATGCTTACGGGTGCCGACTCAAGGCAAGTTTGAAAACGCCGCGCGGCGGGCTTTCGTTTTCTCAAGCACTCGGAATTACCAAGATTCCCGCCGGAGAGACCGTCGTCGCGGAAATCCCCGTCGTAGCCTCCCGCTTGTTGGAGCAAGGGAATGCCGAATTTTTGCTTTTTGCGGAAGAGCCGAACGGGTTCGGTTCCGAGGAGAAAATGCTCACCGTCGAAACACGCCCGTTTGTTGCTCCGTTGTTGAAAATTGTAGATTTTTCGGTGAGCGGGCAGGGCGACTCTACGCTGAAGAAAAACGCGCCGCTGGACTTGCAGTTTTTTCTGCAAAACACAACGTCGGGAAAAGCCGAAAATGTGGAAGTCAAAATCGAATTTCCCGGGGAAATTGTTTTGCTCGACGGGAACGTTTCGCAAACTTTTGAAACGTTAAAAGGCGGCGAAGCCAAGCCTTTGGAAATTTCGCTACTTGTGCCGCGCCGCTATCGCGGGACCGCCATTCCCGTCCGCGTCAAAATTTCGGAAAAATACGGAGAATACGCCCAAAATTGGGAAACGGAATTGCGCCTCAATACGACGATTGCGAGTGCTAAAGCGGTGTTGAAAGCTCAGCGCGACGAGCGCGAAGCGATTGAACTCGCCTCGTTTACTTCCGACGTGGACAAAAACATTCCCGTTAATCCGCAAAACGCTTCTCGCAATCGTTTTATTGCCGTTATCGCGAATGAAAACTATCGCTTTGTACCGCCCGTTTCCTTTGCACTCAACGACGGAAAAGTTTTTTACGAATATTGCCGTAAAACCTTCGGCGTTCCCGAATCGCAGATAAAATTTTTCAAAAATGCGACTTCCGGCGAAATGAACGAAGCGCTTTCCTGGCTGGAAGCACGGGGAAAGCTCGAAAACGCCGAGCTCATTTTGTATTACTCCGGA
>JAFXKI010000003.1 GCA_017531845.1 Opitutales bacterium
AGCACGGGGAAAGCTCGAAAACGCCGAGCTCATTTTGTATTACTCCGGACACGGCGTGCCGAACGACGAAACGCGCACCGCGTACTTGCTCCCGACCGATGTTTCGCCGGCAAATCTTGACTACGTGAAATCTCTCAACGAGATTTACACGCAACTTGCGCGTTCCCGCGCCAAACTCGTTGCCGTATTTTTGGATTCCTGCTTCAGCGGAATGCGGCGGGACAATTCGCCGGTGGTCGCCGCAAAAGCCGTTCGCCGCGCCGTTCCCGCCGGAGACATTTCCTCGCTTCCGCCGAATCTTATCGTTTTCACGGCGGCGAGCGGAGACCAGACTGCGCATTTCGCAAAAGAGGAAAAACACGGGCTTTTCACCTACGCGCTTTTGAAAAAAATCAAAGAAACGCGCGGGGACCTTTCCTTCGCGGAACTTGCGGAATATTTGCACAAAGCCGTTCCCGAGCAGTCGCTCAAACTTGGCGATTTCGAGCAAACGCCGAGCATTCTCTCTCACGATGCGTTCCCGTATTGGGACGAAAAACTTTACGCGGAAAAAGAATGAAAACGCTGATTTTGAGTTTTTGTGCGCTTTGCGTAAGCGGGCTTGCGGGCTTCGGAGCCGTTTCTCCCGAAGAAATCTCCGATTTGAAATATCGTGCCAATAAAGGCGAAACGGACGCGCTCGTCGCACTCGGCGAATGTTATGAGCACGGAAAAGACGTTCCCGCAGATAAAACCGCCGCGCTTTGCTACTATCTTGTCGCGCTGAAAAACGAGCCGGAAAACAAAAATCTGCAACAGCGCATCACCTCGCTTGGCGGCGCAAAATTTTTGCCTGGCGCGCCGGGACGCGGCGTTTCCGGAGAAAAACACGTCGTAGACCTCGGCAACGGAATCAAAATCGTGCTCATTAAAATTCCGGCGGGAACGTTCATGATGGGAAGTCCAAAAAGCGAGCAGGAATATTTTTCCGATGAAAAGCAGACGGAGGTAAAACTGACCGAGCCGTTCGCTCTCTCCGAAACTGAAATTACACAGGCACAATGGTGTGCGCTCATGGATAAAAATCCGTCATTTCACCAAGGGGAAAATTTTCCGGTCGAATGTGTAACATGGCACGAAGCACTCGCGTTTTGCCGCGAATTGACACGGCGGGAACGCGCATCCGGAAAACTTCCCCGCGGGATGAAATTTTCTCTTCCGACCGAAGCTCAGTGGGAATTTGCCTGCCGCGCCGACACGCAAACGCGTTTTAGCTTCGGTGATTTCGCCGACGAAATCGCGCTTTACGGGAACGCCGCGACCGGCGGCGAAACAAAACCCTGTGCCGTGAAAAGTTTTCGACCGAATTCATGGGGCTTTTTTGATATGCACGGGAACGTCTCCGAATGGTGTCTGGACTCGTATTCGCGCCAACTTCCCGGCGGCGAAAATCCTTTGTCGCAATCCCGTTCCGCGAGCAAAATCCATCGCGGCGGGAGCTGCGATTCCGTGCCGTATGATTGCCGCTCGGCAAATCGCGCGGGACTTCCGCCAACGTCAAAAAACCGCTATCTCGGCTTCCGTGTTGCCTTAGTGAAAGAATAAGTCCCGGCGGAAATTCTATTTTTTCTTTCGCGACAAACCGGAAAAAGGCATAATACCCCGAAATCAGTATGCGTTTTTTCTCGTTGATGCTTATGTTCCTTTGCGGGATCGCTTTCGGCGTTCCCGCCGCCTTGGCACAAGTCGTCAATTTTGAAACGGAAATTCGAGAAAAAGGTTTCGGCAGAAACGAATCGCGGGAACGCGGTGTCGGCAGCTGGCGCAAGGGCGGCACGCGCATCGAAATTCAGGATCGCAAACGCTATGCGTTGGTCAACGGTTCTCGCCTTTATCTCGGGCATTCGCCGAGTTACGAGCACGGGAAATTTTTTGTCAAAAAACGGGACTGGGATAAACGTTTTTCTCCGATTGCCGCTCCGCCGAAAACGAAATCTCCTCGGCGCATCGTGATTGATCCCGGACACGGCGGTCGTGATCCGGGAAAAATTAATAAGCGCGGCATGTATGAAAAAACTTATGTGCTCGATATTTCCAAGCGCGTTGCCCGGATTCTGAAAGCGCGCGGCTACACGGTGCTTCTTACGCGCGACGGGGATACGACGCTGGAGCTTCCGGAGCGACCCGCACGCGCAAATCGCTGGAATGCGGATCTGTTTGTCAGCATTCACTTAAATTCCGCCTCTTCTTCATCCGCGCGCGGCATCGAAACTTTTGCACTGACTCCGGTCGGCGAAACTTCAACCGGAGACCCGGGCGGGAACGCCAAAACACAAGCGGACGACGGGAACGCTCGCGATGCGCTCAATACGCTTTTCGCCTTCAAAGTGCATTCTGCGCTCGTGGCAAAAACCGATGCGGAAGATCGCGGTGTAAAATACGCAAATTTTGCGGTTTTGCGACCGCTGAAATGCCCGGGAATATTGGTCGAGTGCGGTTTTTTGACAAACGCGTCGGACACGGCTTTGGTTTCGACGAAAAACGGGCGGGAACGCATTGCCGTCGGCATCGCAAACGGCATTGAAGCGTATGTGCGCGCCGTCGGGAGCGCGCCGCCTGCGGCAACTCGGAGGCGCTGATGAAAAACGGAGCTTCGTCTTATCTCTCGATGTTGGTTACGGCCGCGGGAACGTCGGGCTCGCGCCTGCTCGGACTTGTCCGCGACCAGCTAATCGCCGGATTTTTCGGCACGGGGAATTTTGCGGCGGCATTTATCATCGCGTTTCAGATTCCCAATTTGTTCCGGCGGCTTTTGGGCGAGGGCGCGCTGACTTCCGCGCTCATGCCGGTAATGACGCAGGAACGGAAAGCCGGCGGGAACGCAAAGGCGTTTTCTTTTTTCAATCTCGTTATCTGCCGCATTGCGCCGTGGATGTTGCTGATAACGGCGCTTTTCTGCATCACCGCGCTCGCCGTTGCGCTGGCTCCGGAATCGTGGGTGATTGCGGGAGCAAAACTCATCGGTTCGGATGGAGATATTTCGCGGCATCGCCTCGCGGCGTGGCTCACCGCACTTTGTATGCCGTATATGCCGATGATTTGCATTGCGGCGGTCTTTACGGCGGGGCTGAACATGCTCGGAAAATTCACCGTCACGGCACTGAGCGCGGTTTGGCTGAACTTGGCGATGATTTTTTCGCTTGGCGTGTTGGGATATTATTTCGGAGAAACGCCGACGGAGCGCGTGATTTGGCTTTGCTCCGGCGCGTTACTCGGCGGTGCGCTACAACTTGGCGTTCCCGCGATCGCGCTTTGGAGAGAAGGGTGGCGGTGGAAATGGAATCGCGAACGCACGGAAGCGTGGGCGGATTTAAAAGCAATGTTTTTGCCTGCGGTGGTCGGCGCCGGAATCAACCAAATTAACATTTTTTTCACGCGCTTTCTGGCGTTCGCGCTCGAGGAGCAGGCGCTTTCCGTTTACTACTACGCGAATCGGATTGTCGAGATTCCGGTCGGGATTTTTACGGTTACGGTAACGACGGTCGTTTTCCCGCTTTTGGCAAAACACGCGGCAGACGGGAATGCGCAGAAGCTCGGCGGAACGTTCGCGCACGGAATGCGCCTGATTTACGCGATAAACATTCCGGCAACGGTCGGAATCATTGTGCTCGCGTTCCCGCTGGTAACCTTGTTTTTCGAACACGGAAATTTTACGGCGGAAGATACGGCGGCAACCGTTCCCGTGTTGCTGATTTTCGCCTTGGCAGTGCCGTTTTACGCGGTGAGCGGGTTGGTAGGGCGCGCACTAAATTCGCTCAAAGATACGAAATCACAAACGAAGATGGCGGGCGTCGCGTTCGCGCTGAATTGCGTGCTCGCACCGACTTTGGGTTGGTTTTTCGGAGCTGTCGGCTTGGCGGCGGCGAATCTGATTTCGGCGGCGGTGCAGTGCGTTGCGCTTTATGTGATTCTGATTCGGCGGGAACGCGCTTTCCGGACGGAATCCGTTTCCGGCGCGTTTTTCAAAACATTGTTTGCCGCCTTACTCATGGGCGCGGGAACGTGCGGACTTTGGTTTCTTGTTTTTGAAAAAATCTTTGAAGGCGGAATGCTTTTCGGGAAAAACGCCGGAATCGTTGCCGCGCTTTTCGTCGTCGTTCCCGTCGCCGTCTCGTTCTATTTCGCGATTTTGAAAATTCTGCGCTTTCCGGAGTGCGACGAAATCCTCACGCTCGTTTTCAAACGCTTCAAAAAATAGCGGGATTCCCGCGAGCTAAAAAAATCAAGCCTGCTCGGCTTAGTTTATCCGGGCGTTATCTTCTTCAAAATAGCGGAGAAGTTTTTCGGCTTTGTCCTTTTCAAGCTCCGACTCGATAAAAAGACGAATACTTTCTTTCGTTTTTTCGCCGTAAAATTTTTTCGTCAAAAAACCTGCATTATCAAGAAATGAAAAAAAATGCCCGGGTCGATAGTATGGTTTTCATAAAAATCCATCATAATACGAAATGACATCCTTCGTGCGAAATCAGCACTGCCTTGGCGTTTTTCTATTGCGAAAATTCGCTGAAGTTTTGCGTTAGTCAAAAGATAACGTTGTTTGATTTTCTGAAAGTTTTCCGCATGTCTTGATGTTCTTCGGATTCGGGTATATTCACCCCAAGCGGAGCGTGCTGCCTGCTTCGTTTGTTTCGAAATTTTTTGGGTGCGGTCCTGCTCATTGTTAATTTCCGCCCATAGTAGGAATAAACATTCACAGCGTTCGGGCGGCGGGATTTGATTTTCCGGATGACAGAGAATGCCGACGAGCTCCAATTTCAAAAAGTAATCAAGTCCGGCGAGATCGGCATTAGTAAAAGGAGCGAAATTTATCGAACATTTATAAGGCGAACGCTTGCGGCTAAAAACGATTTGGTTAAAATCGCCGCCGGAGCCGGCAATAAGACCTCTTTTATGCGGAGGGTGCCGACGCTCGAATTCCGCTTTTTTTTCGGCTTCGATAAATCTCATATAATCTTCGGTCTCAACTTCCCTTCCAAGGAGGGCTAAAACCCGTTCTTTCCACGTTCCCGCGTTTTCATATTCGCGGGAAAGCAGATATTCCAAATCCCCGGAAGCCGCAGAAATACACGCGTTCCCGAAGAACAACAGTATAAGAATAACGAGGAGAAATTTCATTCGTTTCTTTATTTAACGAGGTTTACTATAAATTTTCTCCGAATGAAGATTTGTTCTCCCGCCAATATTCCACAGCACGAATAAGATATTGAACCGGACATTCGTCCATAATCCAACGAGAAAGAACGTGCTTCGGCTTGTCTGCGGCGATCAGATCTTCCATATAGCCGGTTTCGGTAAAAAAATTGAAGAGCTCTGCAAGGTCTTCCGGATAGTTTTTGAAAAAGACATATACCGTATCGTGAAAAAGAGCTTCGCGCACCGGGTCAATATTCCACATCTTCTGTTTTCGTTTAAGCAAGAGACATTGCCGATTATACTCTTTCATTCGCTCGTAAGAAGGCGCAATATTTCCGTTATCAAATTTCGAAATATATTCCCGCGCTTCTACTTCGGAGATAATCGTATCCTGCCGGAGCGATTTCCAAAGCCTCGTCAAATGCCGAGTAAGCTCTTCGGGCGGAATGTCTTTGCGCATGTCGCAAAGAATGCCGACAAATTCTAATTTCGCGAGATGGTCAATAAGCGGGGTAAAGCCGTAGATACAGAGATTTTCGAATTGTTCACGAATTTTGTAGCGAGAGGGCGGGCGCTCCACAACGGTGCGCCCGTCTCCGCCGTTTCTCGCGTTCTCATAAACCAAACCGACATATTTGATTTCGTTTTTGTCTAAAATCGCCGAGATTTGCTTTTCGATTGTCTCTTCCTGTTCGTATCTGCGGTCAATAAGATATTGAGCATCATCTCTGACTTCACGCTTCTTTCTTCGAAAAGATTGTTGACGATGCGGCTTAGTTGATTCGTCCTCCGGAGCTGCATATAAACAGCTCCAGAGGAAAGCAGCGAAAAGAATCAAAAAAATCTTTTTCATGAGTTCACAGGAGGATAGGGAAAGGTATTTTCGACTTGAATTTGAATACTCTGATCGTATCGGGAAATTGCTTCGTCGGAAAGGTCTGTGCGCCCGAATTTCATAAGGTCAATTTTTCCGCGAATGCCGACGGTATCGTAGATTCGTCGTTGTTCCTCGATGTCGTTCCCGTAAAGATATCGCAGTCCGGAGAAAAAGGTTTGAATAAAACCGTTTTCGAGAAATTCACGAATTGATTTTTGTCGTTCGTAGTTGAATTTTATATTCAAAATTGCGGTGTTTTTAGCGAGCGGAGAGAAATCGTTTTCCGTGCATTTTTCGATTTTTTCACGAAGCTGTTCTTCTACGCCCGGATGATATTCGTCGAGTAATTCGGAGAATAATTTGAGTCCGCATTCCCAGTGCATTCGTGCCGCTTGGAGATTTTCGAGATTTTTCAGCATTTCCCGACTCATGAGAACGCGCAAAACAGACTGTTTCAATAAAATGTCGCCTGTGGAAAAACGATGGCGAATTATGTTTTCTCCGCAAAATTCTTCAAACGGGATTTTCCATCCGGAAAGAACGGGAACGGCGTGTAGCGCTTGAGTGAGGCGAATCTTTGAAGATTCCTGTGCTGTTAAATCCAAGCGAGAATCTTCGGAAATCCTGCGTGAGGCGCGTTGCCAATCGTGTCCGAAAAACGCCAGAACTCGTGTCGTTTTTTCGGAAAAACATTCCTCGGATTTGGGCTGGAACGCGAAAACGGGAACGCTGTCTCCGGAAACAAATATCCGCTTTTGCGGCAAAGTTGCATCTTCCTCCTGATAATTCGAGATAGATTCTTGGCACAAATCCGGGCGATTTTGGCGGGACAGCTCCAATTTTCCTGCGATTCCGGTTTTGGCGCAGAATCTCATTTGAGCTTCGATGTCATTATTGAGAAAGCGGCTCAGCCCGGCGAGAAATGCACGAGTGATGTGTCCGAATTTTAAAATTTTTTGGAGTTCACGTTGGCGATAGTAATCGAAACGGGCACGTACCAAAAAAATATTTTGTGTGCGCTTTTCGAATCCGGCATCGGTTTTATCTATTTCCGCTTCCAGAAAATTAGCGCGTCCCGGACGAAATTCTCTGAGCAAATCGGAAAAAAGATTCGCGCCCATTTCCCAATGTTCGCGGGAACGCTCGCCGGAGGAACGGACCGCCACTTCCATTAGGGAAAGGGCAAGTTCCGATTTTTGCAGAATGTCGCAAGATGCAAAGCGGCGTCTGTCTCCGGACTTTAGGCAATAATCTGCAAAAGGCAAAGTCCAGCCGCAGAAAAAATCATAGGCATCGTCTACCTGTTTTTCCCACGCTTCCGGGCTTTCATAGTTTTTTGGGGAAAACGGATGCCCCGAGAGCAATTTCCATTTTGCCTCGAAAACTTTAGTCTTCGGAGAAATTTCGCCCGCGAGCACCGGTTCCGTCGTTCCCGCCGGACGTGCGCCGGAAAGAAATGCACGGGTTCTTTCCGGCGACTCAAGCAAGGTCCATTCTCTCCAATCTTCGGCACTTCCCTCTGTAACGAGCAAATTCGCACAAAGGAAAACGGCGAAAAAAAAGTAAAATAATTTTTTCACGGATTAGTCTCCGGCGTTTTTGAAAAGGTATTTTCGCTCATCGGATTTTTCTCTCCTGTTTGGAGTTATCTTGAGCATCTTCAAGAATCGTTTCCGAAAACGAGAGGCATACAAACAGCTTACGGTGTTTTTTCGAGGCAAAAAAAAGCGTTCCCGCAAAATGAATTACGGGAACGCTTTTTCAGTTTCTGCAAATTTTCTTACGCTTTTTTCGCGTTTTCCTGTGCAAGAAATGCAAGAATCGCCTTTTGCGTGTGGAGGCGGTTTTCCGCTTCGTCAAAAATGATGCTTTGCGAACCTTTCAGAACGCCTTCGGAAACTTCCTCGCCGATGTGCGCGGGCAGGCAGTGCATAAAATACGCGTCTTTTTTCGCAAGCGACATCAGATGCTCGTTCACCTGATAGGGACGGAATTCGCGCAGGCGGCGTTCTTTTTCGTCTTCCATGCCCATGCTCACCCAAACGTCCGTGTAAAGCACGTCTGCACCTTTGGCGGCGGCTTCCGGATCCGTCGTGAAGGTGAAATTCGGCGCAATGCCGTCCGCTTCAAACTGCCTGTAAAGTTCCGCCGGCGGCTCGTAGCCCGCGGGACCGCAGAGCACGACTTCCATGCCGAGGTGAACACAACCGAGCGCGAACGTATTTCCCATGTTGCAGGCCGTGTCGCCGATGAAAACGATTTTGCGCCCGCGAAGCGATTCTCCCATTTTTTTCGCGTTCCCGCCGCTCCAGCGTTCGGCGAGCGTGAACATGTCCGTGTAGAATTGGCACGGGTGGAGAAAATCGGAAAGGGCGTTGACGACGGGCATCGAGCCTTCGCGGACAAAGGTTTCGAGCAACGAATGTTCGTGGCAACGAATCACCATGCCGTGCAGATAGCGCGAAAGCACTTTCGCCGTATCTTCCGGCGTTTCGCCGCGCGCGAGCTGCATGTCGTCCGCGTTGAGCATGACGGGATTGCCGCCGAGTTCGCGCACTCCGACTTGGAAGGAGACACGCGTCCGCGTCGATTTTTTAAAGAACAAAAGCCCCCAGGATTGGTCGGCAAGCGGCTTCGGCGCATCCGCGCTCCCGCGCGTGGCTTTCAGCTTGGCGGCGAGTTCAAAAACGTAGGCGGCTTCTTCGACGCTCAAATCGGTTTCTTTCAAGAAGTGTCTCATTGTTTTTTCCAAGTTCTACGCGTAATGAATTGTGAAAAAGAACGAATTAGAACATGCAGAAATTATAAACGCAAGTTCGGTTTTTGAAGCAAAGTTGAACAGGGCGCGATCGCTAAATGTTTGAATGTTTAAAAGCTGAGAAGTTTAATCGGCTTAGCCGAGCGTTTACTTTTGCAAAAATAAAAAAGGACTTCATTTCAATTGTTGAAAAGAGTCGAGAAAAACTATTTCATAGAACGAAATTTTCCAGAACATGACGATTACACCTGATATTCCCGCACTTTCTCGCGCTGCCAACGAAGCTCGCGGACTCGCTTTGGACGCTATCGCCGGTTGCAAATCCGGACATTTGGGGCTCCCGCTCGGAACGGCGGAAATCGGTGCCGCACTTTTCGGGAACGCACTCAAAATTGCGCCGAAGCACCCGAAATGGATTAATCGCGACCGTTTTGTCCTATCGGCAGGACACGGAAGCATGTTCGTCTATGCCTGGTTGCATCTTGCCGGATTCGATATTTCTCTCGACGATTTGAAAGCGTTCCGTTCCCGCGGCAGTTTGACGCCCGGACACCCGGAATTCGGCGATACGCCCGGCGTGGAAGCCACGACGGGACCGCTCGGGCAGGGCATCGGAAATATTGTCGGTATGGCAATTTCCGAAAAAATGGCAGCCGCGCGTTTTAACACGGAAGAGCACAAAATTTTTGACCACGTCGTGGTCGGACTTTGCGGGGACGGTTGCTTGCAGGAAGGAATTTCCTACGAAGCGGCGGCAATTGCCGGGCGTCTCGGCTTGGACAACCTGATTTTGTTCTACGACTCCAACGCGATTACGCTCGACGCGCCGACCGATAAGACGCAAAACGAAAACACTGTGGATCGTTTTCAAGCGGCGAACTGGGACGTTTGGGAACTCGAAGACGGGCACAACATCATCGAAGTGCTTTCTTCGTTTGAGCGCGCTCGCGAACACCGCAACGGTCGCCCGAAACTCATCATTTGCAAAACGACAATCGGACGCGGTGTCTCCGAAGTCGAAGGCACGACAAAAGCGCACGGCGAAGGCGGTGCCAAATTCGCGGCGGATGCGCACAAACGCCTCGGCTTGCCGGAATCCGCATTTTATGTTTCCACGGAAACACGCGAATATTTTGCCGGGCTTTGCGCTCGCCGAGAAGCGGAATACAACACGTGGACCGAAACCTT
The DNA here is from genome assembly GCA_017531845.1 of Opitutales bacterium. Taxonomy (GTDB): domain Bacteria; phylum Verrucomicrobiota; class Verrucomicrobiia; order Opitutales; family UBA953; genus Spyradosoma. The sequence continues at coordinate 9,996 of JAFXKI010000003.1, forward strand.
CGAAGCGTGGAAGCTCGCCAATCCGGAACTCGCAGAGTTGCTTGAAAAGGGCGTGAAACACAATCACGGGAACGCGGAAGAGCTTTCCGCAATTATTCCCGTCTTCGGCGAAAACAAAAACGCAACCCGCGTTTCCGGCGAAATTTCTCTGAATGCGCTCGCAAAAGCGGACTCGCTGATCCTCTCCGGATGCGCAGACCTTTTCAGCTCCGTTAAAACCTACATCAAAGACGGGGGCGATTTTGACACGGATAACCGCGCCGGACGCAATATTTGGTTCGGAATCCGCGAGCACGCCATGGGCGCAATTCTCAACGGGATTGCTTATGCCGGAATTTTCAAGCCCGCAGGCTCCACCTTCCTGACGTTTGAAGATTACATGCGCCCGTCCGTTCGCGTTGCCGCGCTGGCTAAACTCCCGCTGTTCTACATTTTCACGCACGATTCCGTCGCCGTCGGCGAAGACGGACCGACGCACCAGCCCGTGGAACTCGTCTCGTCCTTGCGCTGTATCCCGAATCTCGACGTAATCCGCCCGGGTGATGCCGAAGAAACCGCCGCTGCCTACGCCTACGCCGTTGCGCGCAAGGACGGTCCGGTAGCTCTCTGTTTGTCTCGCCAAAATATCGAGTCGCAGGAATCAATTCCTGCGGAAACACGCCGTGCGGGAACGCTTCGCGGCGCTTATATCGCCGTAAAAGAACAGGGCGCGTTGGAACGTATTATTCTCGCATCCGGCAGTGAACTCGGAATTGCTGTTGCGGCGGCAAAGGAACTGGGCGCGGGAACGCGTGTCGTGTCCATGCCTTCGATGGAAATTTTCGAAAAGCAAACGCCCGAATATCGGGAAAGCGTCTTGCCGGAAGCCTGCAAAAACCGCATTGCAATCGAGGCGGGAATTACGCCGTTCTGGTGGAAATACGTCGGACTCGAAGGCAAAGTCATCGGAACGGATTCTTTCGGTTTTTCCGCTCCCGGAAGCGTTGTTCTCGAAGCTTGCGGAATTTCCGTCAAAAATCTTGTCGAAAAAGCAAAGGCGTAAACACTAAATCCGAACGAGGGAACGCTTACAAGTTATGATGATTCTCGGATGTATGGCTTGTTTGAGTTTTGCCGGCATTGTAGCCGTCATCGTTTCCGCGTTTTTGTTCGGACTTAGATTCTGGAAAAGATTTTGCCGACGAATCGCTAATGAAAAATGCGATTGTTGTCGGAAGAAATCTTAACTCAAAGAAAAGAAATGCGGGACAATGCGTTCCCGCATTTCTTTTTGAAAATTCGTTTACGAATGCGTTGTTGAAGCGGACCACACTATCTTTCATCGTCTTTTCAAAATACGCACAATAAGTATTATGTCTAATTTTTATTGTGTAAAAATAAGGGACGACCTTCTCTCCGGTTTTTCATGGGAAGATATTTTCTATCGTCCAAGTAGATTTGTATTGAGGCTCAATGTTTGCGTCTGTTTATTGAAAGCAAAACACAAAAACATGATGAAATTACAAACTCGCTTCAAACACGCCCTGCTCGGGCTCGCTCTTTCGGGAATAAATCTCGTTCCCGCGTTCGCCGGCACAGATGCTTCACTGAGTTACACGGATTCCGGCGGAACCAAGCACTCCGAAACAGACACGCTGGGAATTTTTATTTTAGAAAATTCGGCAAGCGATCTCGTTTTCAATTCGGGAACGAATTATGATTACAGCAAAGGACTTTATTTAAACTCCGGAACATTCACGAATCTTTCCTTCTCTGCGACCGGGAGCGAAGCCGAAGCTCGGGTTTATAACAAAGCGACTATTAGCGGAAACGTCTCTATTTCCGGCTCAACGGCTTATTTTTATCAAAACGGCGGAAGTATCACCTCGGGAACAAAATTCTCGCTGAACAATTCATGCTTTGAGTTCGGAACCTCGCAAAAGCATGTTTGGAATATTAGTTCGGAGGCAGATCTGAACGGTTTAATCTCGGGAACGGGAAAAGTGATGATTCGTCAGACCACCCTTTACGACCGCCCTCTCACTTCGTGGCTTGAAATAAATTTTGCAAACGAAAACCTTTTAAATAAAACGACAGAGCTCAATCTAATCGCGCCCTCTTCCACTATAACGACTTCAAGCCGAGGCTTTGAGGGCATCACAATAACCGTTAACGGTTGGTCAAAAGACGACTACGCGGCGAGCTTGGATTGGACACCCGGTAGCGCGAATTTCGGGAAAATATCAATCACGCACCCGATTCCGGAGCCGTCGACGTTCGGCTTACTCGCCGGCTTATGCGCCTTGTTCCTCGCGGGAACGCGCCGCCGGAAATAAGAGTCAAAACTAAACGCAAAGAGCGCAGAGAATTTTTCCGTTCTCTGCGCTCTTTTTGCGTTTAAAGCAAGTTTTACAAAATTGCGCCGGGCTTGATTTCAGCGGCGGCGGGGAATTTTGCTAAAAGTTCGTTGGCGGTAGCGACAAAGTTGTCGACCTGCATGCCTGCCGTTCCCGTTTCGGCGGCGGCGATTTTGGCGATCGCGTCGAAATCGTCGCGGGAAAGTTTCAGGCGACCGTCTTCGGCGAGGCGGTCAAACAGGTTATTGTTCGAAATTTTGCCTTGGCGAATATCGCGCGCGGTGGCGACGGCGTGTTCCTTGATAACTTCGTGCGCGGTTTCGCGCCCCACTCCGCGTTTGACGGCTTCCATCATGATAGTCGTCGTCAGCAGGAACGGCAGGTAATAATTCTTTTCGCGCTCAATGACGGGAACGTTAATTTCCATCTGGTTCAAAATGACGAGGAAGGTTTCGAGCAGCGCATCAATCGCGAAGAAGGAATCCGGGAGCGCCACGCGGCGCACGACCGAGCAGGAAACGTCGCCTTCGTTCCATTGGTCGCCGGCGAGATCCGCCGCCATAGCGAGATAGCCTTTCAAAATAACGTGCAAACCGTTCAAACGTTCGCAACTGCGGGAATTCATTTTGTGCGGCATCGCGGAAGAGCCGACTTGTCCCGGCAGGAAGCCTTCGCTGGCGAGCTCGTGCCCCGCCATCAGGCGCAACGTTTTCGCGAAGCTGGACGCGCCGGAGCCGATGTGGACGAGCGTGGAAATCGTCGCAAAATCGAGCGAGCGCGGGTAAACCTGCCCCGTTGCATTGAATGCGTGCGGAATGCCGAGGTGTTTGCGGACGCGGGAATCAAATTCCATCGCCTTCTCGACATCGTGGTCAAACAGCGTGAGCAGATCGAGTTGCGTGCCGACGGCTCCTTTTACGCCGCGCGCCGGGTAGTTGGCGATAAGCGCGTCGAGTTCCCGCAGAGCGACGAGCATGTCTTCGCCGAACATCGCGAAACGCTTGCCGAAAGTCGTGAGCTGTGCCGCAACGTTGTGCGTGCGGGAAGTCATCGCAATGTCGCGCGTTTCTGCGGCACGCTCGGCGAGGCGTTTGACGGCGGCGACGGTTTTGAGGCGAATGTATTCGAGCGAGCGGAAAACCTGAAGCTGTTCGACGGATTCCGTGAGGTCGCGGGAAGTCATTCCCTTGTGAATGTGCTCAAAGCCGGCGAGATCGCAAAATTCTTCGATGCGGGCTTTGACGTCGTGGCGCGTAATGCGTTCCCGCGCGTTGATGGAATCGAGATTGACGTTTTCCTTGACGCGTTCGTAAGCCTCGATGGCTTCGGCGGGAATGTCGAGCCCGAGGTCGCGCTGAGCGCGCATGACGGCGATCCAAAATTCGCGTTCGAGGATGATGCGTCCGGTTGCCGACCAGATTTTGCGAATCGGGTCCGTGGCGTAGCGTTGAGCGAGAACGTCTGCGATTTGTTCCATAAGTTCCTGAAGTTGAAATAAAATTTTAAAGTTTAAATTATCTAAAAAAATCGGCGTTCCCGCAAATATTAAAAATTAGCTGGCACAGGACTTGCATGAAAAATAGAATTTCACCCACTTTTTATCATGTGCGAAGAAGACAATAAGAAAAACAACGCCGAATCCGCTCCCGTAGCGGCGCAGATTCAGAAAGAATTTCTCAAGCAACGGAAAATTTTTCTTTGGGGTGCAGTCGAAGATTCCAGCGCGCGCGACATTACGGAAAAGCTGCTTTACCTGGAAGCGACGGAGCCGGGAACGCCGATTACCTTCTACATCAATACGCCGGGCGGATCGATTACCGCCGGGATGGCGATTTATGATACGATTAAGCTCATTTCCTCACCGGTTAAAGTCGTGGTTACCGGCATGGCGGCTTCAATGGGCTCCATCCTCTTGAGCGCACCCGCGAAAGGAAACCGCTTTCTTTATCCGCACGCGCGTGTGATGATTCACCAACCGCTGATTATGGGACAATTCCAGGGACCGGCGGTTGACATCCATATTCAGGCGCAGGAAATGGAACGCACGCGGGACGAGCTAAACCGCATTCTTTCATCGGCTTCCGGGCAACCGCTTGAAAAAATCCGGACAGACACGGATCGAGACTTTTATTTGACTGCGGAAGAAGCCATCGCTTACGGGCTTGCCGATGCGATTGTGTCTCCGGACGGCGCGACGCCGAACGCCACCAAAAGCAAGCTTCCGGCTTCGCGCAAAAAGAAATAAACTCCGCGCATGCGCAGAATCCCTTCCATTCCCGAATTGCGTTCCCGCGTTCGTGATTTTTGGGCGCATTCCGTTACGAACAAAATCGTGGTGCTTTGCGTCGCGATTTTTGTCGCGCAATCCCTACACTGGTTTTTCGCGAACGCGTTTTCGCTGAACGCGGTATGGGTGCACGAGGGATTTTGGCTGAATTTTGTCAGTTACGGCTTTTTACACGGGGACTTTTGGCACCTTGCATTAAACATGCTCGCCCTTTACTTTGCCGGGAACGCCGTAGAACGCTACGATTCGGTACGCAATGCGCTGATTGCCTTTTTCGGAGGAGTGATTCTCGGCGGGATCTCGTGGTATGCCTGCGTGCTTGCCTTTGCCGTAGCGCCGCTTGAGGCAACCTTAGTCGGTGCCTCTGCGGGAATTGCCGCCCTTTTCGCTTATTTCTCCGTGCTCTATCGGGATTCAGAGATTCGGGCGATGATTTTCTTCGTGCTACCGGTAAAAATGCGCGCGTGGGTGATTTTCGCCGTGCTTGCCGCGCTCTCCTTGCTCGGTCTTGTTGCAGATGAATTGCCCGCACTGCGAAGCGGCTTGCAACAATCCGTTTCCATTGCGCATTCGGCTCACCTCGGCGGGATTCTTTTCGGCGCGATTTTCGCGTTCGCCTACGACCGCTTCCGGGGACGTTTCGGGAACGTTCGCTATTTTCATCGTTAAAAAACTACTTCAACATTTCTCATGCTAATAAAGAAAAAAATCATCTTCGGATTATCTCTTGCCTGCTTTGCCGCCGGTGCTTTTGCCGTCGCGGGAACGCTTTCCGAAAGCACGCCCGCCATTATTGCTCCGGAACAGGAAAACCTGCGCTACACCACGACGCAGGACATGAAAATCGAAACCTGCCTCACGGCGTTTTTCCTTGAAAGAGCGCATATTTCTCAGAAAAAAATTGCCGAGCTGGACATGGGAGAGCTTATCGAATCCGATTGCTCCTCACTGGATTCCACGCGCTCGATTTTCTTGCAAAGCGATATCGAGGCGATGAAATCGCGCTTCGCTCCGACGTTGTCGGATCACCTTTCCCGGGGGAATCTTCACGCGGCATTCACCATTTACAATCTTTTTCTAAAGCGTCTCGACGAGCGCATCGCTGAAATTGAGCTTCGGTTAGAAAAACCGGAATCTTTCAACCTGAACCGGGAAGATTCGCTCAATCTCAACCGCAAAAAGGAGCAATGGCCCGCGGACGAAGCCGCCGCCGATGAACTTTGGGAAAAACGCCTCACCAGCGAAATTATCACGGAACTCCTCGGCGAGGAAAACGAGGAAAGCGCCGAAGACTCAGAAGACGTAGAAAATGAGCCGCAAGCCTCTCTCGACGAAGCGCACCCGACACCGGAGTCCGTCGCCGCCGCCTGCGAAAAATTGCGGGAACGCTATTCCAAATTACGCGATAATCTCAAACTTGAGCCCTGGGAAGTGGAAGAAATTTTCCTCAACGCCCTGACCACGCAATACGACCCGCACACGTCCTTTTTCTCCAAACAATCCATGGAGGAATTTGAGATTATGATGCGCAATTCACTTTGCGGAATCGGTGCCGTTTTGACAATGGAAGACGGCTACTGCACGATTCGTGAAATCATGCCGGGATCGCCGGTGGAACGCTCGGGAAAACTTTCCGTCGGAGACCGTATCGTCGCCGTCAACGCCGAAGGGAAAAACGAATCGCTGACGGATGTCGTAGGCATGCGCCTCAATCGCATCGTCCGCATGTTGCGCGGAGAAAAAGGCGTTCCCGTAACCTTGCTCGTGGAATCCGGGAACGATCATTCTCGCTCGATGATTACGCTGACGCGCGACGAAGTAAAACTGACGGAGCAACTCGCTTCGGCTCAAATTTTTGAAGTCCCGGAAGGCGATAACACCGTTCCCGTCGGTGTTATCAGTTTGCCCTCATTTTACGGAAAAGACCGCTCGGACAAAGCCTCGTTTTCAACGTCCGAAGACGTTAAAGAACTTTTGGGAAAACTTAAAAAAGCCAAGGTAAAAGCTGTTGTTTTGGACTTGCGGCGCAACGGCGGCGGTTACCTGAACGAAGCCATCGATTTGCTGGAACTCTTCGTCGGACCGGGCGTTCCCGCATTGCAAACACGCGGCTCCGGATCGCGCCCGAGCAAACTCGTAACCGGCGGCACATTCGGCATGGCGCGTAGTCTTTTTTCGGATACACCGGAGTGGACGGGACCGGTGATCGTTCTTGTTTCCAAGCTGAGCGCATCGGCAAGCGAAATTGTCGCCGGCGCATTGCAGGATAATCGGCGAGCAATTATCGTCGGAGATCCGCAAACACACGGTAAAGGCTCCGTTCAGGAAGTAATTCCTTTCAAGGCCTACGATTCGTCGCAAGAGGCGTCCATTAAACTCACGCGCAGTAAATGGTATGCACCTTCGGGCAAATCAATTCAGATTAAAGGCGTTGCTTCGGACGTTGTTACTCCGTCCGTTTACAGCGTGCTTCCCGTTGGCGAAGGAGATCTTGACCGCCCATTGCCGTGGGATTTGGTGCCGTCGGTTCTCAGCGACGAGATTCCCGAATGGCTAAGTGCGCCGGTCTCACCCGAGCTGATTGAAATCCTCGCCGAGAACAGCCGTCGCCGCCAAGCCGAATTGCCGGAATTTCTGACGCACAACCGCAACATTGCTTGGCTGGACGAGCGCGAAAAAGATAAGATGCTCCCGCTCAGTATAAATGAACGCTTGGCTCTGCGCGATAACGATAAGGCTTTCTACGACCTCGTTAAAAAAGAATACACCGACCTGAGCGAAGAAAACGGCTTTAAAAAAACGGAGGTCAAACTGGATTCCGCACTTGAGCAGGAAAAAGAATCCGAAGCAAACCACTCCAAATCGAAGAAAAAATCGCTTCTGAAGTCTAACTCAAATGCGCTTCCGGGAATCTCCGGCGAGGACGAGGAAGGCGAATGGCCCGACTACGATGTGCTCCTTCGCGAAGCCGTGCGCATTGCCGCAGATTGGGTCGAAATTCTCGAAAAAGAAAAAGCCGTGCAACTTTCCGCCGTCGAAGCAAAAAATTAAAAAACGCGGGAGAAAAAATCAAAATGGACGAAGTTCTTTTTTCTCCGGCTAAAACACCGACACGCGTTGCTGTTACCGGCGGCGGCGGCTTCCTCGGGAACGCGATTTTACGTCATTGCCGCGCGCGCGGTTGGGATGTTGTCGCACTCGGACGCACGCCGCGACCGGATTTGGCGGGAGAAGGCGTGAACTTTTTCTCTCTTGATATTTCCCTCCCGGAAAATATTGAAAAACTTGCCGAAATTTTCACCGGCACCGATGTCGTTTTTCACACGGCGGCGAAAGCAGGTGTTTGGGGAAAATACGCGGATTTTGAAAAGGCGAATCTCACGGGAACGCGCAATGTGATAGAAGCCTGCCGTCGTACGGGAACGCGCAATCTCGTCTACACGAGCACGCCGAGCGTAGTTTTTAACGGGAACGCGATTTGCGGCGGGAACGAATCCCTGCCCTACTATTCGGGCAAACTTTCTCCTTACGCGAAAACGAAAGCGGAAGCCGAAGCCGAAGTGCGCCGCGCGCATTCCGGAAATTTACGCACGGTTTCCCTGCGCCCGCACCTGATTTGGGGCGTAGGCGATCCGCATTTGCTTCCGCGAGTAATCGAACAGGCCTCGCAAATGAAACTACGTATCGTCGGCGACGGGAAAAACAAGGTAGATTTAACGCACGTCGAAAACGCTGCGCACGCGCATTTGCTCGCCGCCGAAGCTCTTCTCGCTGACAATCCTGCGCTTTGTGAAAATCCGAACGGCAACGGGAACGCGTATTTTGTTTCGGACGACGCGCCCGTTGTCCTCTGGGACTGGATTAACAAATTCCTCACCGGGCTCGGTGTTCCCGCCGTCACGGGGAAAATTTCCTTCAAGGCGGCTTACCGTGCGGGAACATTGCTTGAGTTTTTTTGGAAAATTTTCGGTGTCGCGGGAGAGCCGCCGATTACGCGCTTCGTTGCCACCGAGCTTTCGCACGACCACTGGTTCAATATTTCCACGCTGAAAAAAGACCTGGGTTACGCGCCGATTGTTTCCGATGCCGAGGGCGTGCGCCGCCTGCTTGAAAATTACGCACGATAAAAATGACGGCTCCCGAAACAGAACCCGCAACGGGAACGCCGCAGGAAAAAAAATCCCGCCGGCCGGAAACTCTGAACAAAGCATGGCTTTTCCTCGCGCTTATCGGTTTCGTCGCCGCATTTCTTTTTCAGTGGAAAAACAGTCTCGACCAAAGCTCCATCGCGGAAACCGATTCCGGCTCCGTGGTGCGCGTGAAATTTGAAGAAGGCTGCTTTAAATTTTTCTCCGACAAGGAAGTTCCGCTCAAAGATATTTTTGTCTGTGATGCCGACGGGAAAATTCTCGCCGCGCTGATTCCTGTGCCGCAGAAAGCGAATGCGTTCACGCCCGAACTTCGCGTTCCGCAGGAAGTCGCCGCCGAGCCGCGCTTCGTCAACATTGTCGTGCCTTCGCTGAAAAGCGATGGAATCCCGCTTGTGCTCAAACTCGAAAACCCGCTTCGTTAATTAATTTTTTTCATGCGCTCAGCGGTTATAGACATCGGCTCAAACTCGATAAAACTTCTTGTTGCAGACGGCGTGAACGCGACTCCGGTTTTTGAAACTATTCGCGAAACGCGGCTGTCTCCGAACGCCGAAAGCTCGCGGGAACGTATTGACGATGCCGCTTTCTCCGCCGGAATAAACGCCGTGCGTGAGCTTTTCCAAACCGCCCGAAACCACTCCCCCGAAAAAATTGCCGTCGTCGGCACCAGCCTGTTTCGCACCGCCGAAAATGCAGCGGAGTTTGCCCGCGCCGTTGAGTCGGCGACGGGAACGCCGATGCAGATTTTGTCCGGCAAGGAAGAAGCCGCCCTCGTTGCCGCCGGAGTCCTGACGGACGAACGGATTCATGCACCGTGCGCGATTTTTGACCTCGGCGGCGGAAGTCTCGAATTTATCGCCCGCCCGGAAAGCTCTGATAAAGGCGTTTTCGAAATCAGTTGGAAGCTGGGTGCAGTGCGCCTCTCGCGTAAGTTTTTTCCGGATACAAAAGCTCCAATCTCACGGGAACGCCTCGCAAACCTGCAGGCGTATGTCAGAGAAAAACTTGGCGATGTTTTGTTGAAACAAATTCCGAGAGCGGCACAAATTGTGTTTTGCGGCGGTGCGGCAGGAATCGCCGAACGGCTTCTACCGGAGTTGTCTTCAGAGGCGATAGAAATGCTTTTGCACAAAATTTGCGCAGGAACGTTTGCAGAGCGTGTCGCCCTCGGCGTTCCCGAAAAGCGGGCGGATATTCTTCCGGCAGCACTCGCCGTATTTGCTGAAATTTGCGCCGCAGGAAATATTTCCCGTGCTGCGTATACGACACGAAACTTGCGCTACGGGCTTTGCGCACAGTTAAATTCCGCCGCAGGCTGAGTTCGCGCTTTTGCCTTGCAAGAGCAAACGCTCCGCCCCAAACTCTACGCCACTCTGCAGTGTTCGACCCTTCGTTAAAACGCTCTTTTCCTATGAGTATATTAAGGGATTTGCGAAATACGCGGAAACGCCAAACCGCTTCACGCGGAAGGCGGGAACGCGTGCATGCGAAGCCCACCTTGCTGTAAATGGTGCAAGAGATTTATCTGAAGACGACACAGGCGGAGCTTTTTTGTTCGCGGTTTTTAGAGAACATTCTTGACAGTGCACCAAGAAAAAGATTTCATCCGTATCACTTTTATTGCTTCTGCAATCTAAGCGGGCGTAGCTCAATTGGTAGAGTACCACCTTGCCAAGGTGGATGTTGGCGGTTCGAACCCGCTCGCCCGCTCCACTTTCTAAAAAAAATCCTGTGTGAGAACACAGGATTTTTTTGAACGATAAGCTCCGCTCTCTCCGCTTTAATGACAAAGGATTTTCTATGATTTACGATTTCACTTATTTCAATCCCACGAAAATTTATTTCGGAAAAAACGCCCTCGCCAATTTGGACGGCGAACTGAAAAACTACGGCAAAAATATCCTCCTGCTTTACGGGAAAAACGCCATTAAGCAAATCGGGCTTTACGACGAGATTCTCGCAACGCTGAACGCCTGCGGAAAAAACATCGTCGAGCTCGCTGGAATCAACGCAAACCCGCGCTACTCTCAAGTGCTGGAGGGCGCGCGCCTCGTTCGCGAAAACAAAATCGACCTGATTCTCGCCGTCGGCGGCGGGAGCGTCGTCGATTGCGCTAAAGCGATCTCCGTTTCCGCCTACGCCGAAGGCGATCCATGGCAACGCTACTGGATTGATTTTGAGCCCGTAAACAATCCGATCGTTCCCGTCGGCACCGTTCTGACAATGGCGGGAACGGCGTCCGAGATGAACGGCGGGTCCGTTATCACGCACGAAGAAAAAATCATCAAAGCCGGGCGCGTGTTCCCGCCGGAAGTCAATCCGAAGTTCTCCGTTCTGAATCCGGAATTTACTTATTCCGTGCCCAAGCTTCAAATGGTGAGCGGAATTTTTGACATTTTTTCGCACCTGCTCGAACAGTATTTTTCGGGAACGGACGATAATACCACCGATTACCTCATCGAAGGCGTGCTCGAATCGCTGATAAACAGTGCCCGCGTTGCCGTCAAAAATCCCACGGATTACGAGGCGCGAGGCAATATCATGTGGTGCGCGACGCTCGCGCTCAACACCGTTACCGGGCTTTCAAAAACGCAGGACTGGGAAGTTCACATGATTGAACACCAGCTAGGTGCTTACACCGATTGTCCGCACGGCTTGGGCTTGGCGGTTATTTCCGTGCCGTATTATAAATTTATTTACAAATACGGACTTCCGAAGTTTGTGCGCTTCGCCAGAAAGATTTGGAAAATCGAGTCCGCCGGCAAGACGGACGAAGAAATCGCCCTCGCGGGAATTGACGCGCTCGCGGCGTTTATCCGCGAACTCGGGATCCCGTCTTCCCTGCGGGAACTCGGCGCAACCGAAGCCATGCTCCCGGAAATTGCCCGCACCACCGTCAAAGGCGGCGGCTACAAAAAACTTTCCGAATCCGACATTCTCGCCATCCTCCGCGCCTGCTACTAAGCGCGGGAACGCGGTCCGAAGGAGAACAGGAGTCCCGCCTGTTTTGCGTCCTCTCCCGCAAGCTTCTTCAGAAAAGCGCGGAAACGAGCCGAATTCCTATTCTTCAAAATACCGACGACAGACACTTGCCTGCCGCACGTAATCGTCCGCATACGCATCTGACTCTCCGTTGCCGACAAAAGCCAATTCCTCAAAAATCTTTCGCTTGAAATTTTCAACAGCACATTGAATTCGCGCTACGTCACGATACGTTTGCGTTCCCGCAAAAATCGCATCCGAAACGTTTTTTAAATATTTCCGCGATGGCACTAACCGACTGCAAATCGAAATCTCCGAAGAACGTCGTTGTAAATCCCATTCAATTTTCGGAAAGCACAATCCCGTACTCGCACCTTCCTGCATCTTGTCAGCTGTCGCCCCTTGTCCGCGAGCAAGCAAATGACAATTATCTTCCGTTAAGCCGGACAAAATGAACGCGCCTTTTTGCCGAGCGACTCGCGGATTTGACATACGCGGATAAACCATCCGGTTGCGGGAACATTCCTCACGGACGTTTTTCAAAAAGAAATCTTCGCTGAAATCATTCCGCTCCTGCGCAACTTCATGGCGCAGATGCCCGGAGTTAAATCTTGGCTTCATTCTCGCGACGTTTGCAAGGGTCGAAACCAAGTCGCTATCGACAAATTTCTCGCGTTCCAGTGGGACGCGAATCACTAAAATGTTGGGAATGTAAAATACTCCGCCGCGTGGATTGTTGATGTTTTCGAGCAATTCTTTCGCATTCCAACCGTCTATTGCCATAAACCACGCCATCGCTAGATCCGGCGAAATATCAAGCAGGCGCGTCGGAAACCCATAGTGTTGCATTTGGCAAAGCTTGTCGAATGTCGTCGGGCAATTTTCAAAAAGCTCTGGAACGCGATTGAGCGCATCTTGAAAAATCTTGTGTTCGTTTTCCAAAAGCTTCTCCGAACGAAAAATGCTCGGCATCGGCTCCGGGAAAAACGCACATTCTCCGCGAAAGAAATAACGTGCCTTCCCGTCCGCCTTGAAATTTCTGATGCCTAAATCAAAAAGATCTCCGAGCGAATCAAACGTCAACGTATCCGCCGCGTGCGGCGGATACGTCATTATCCCGAATTCCGGAAACATGTTCAACATTGCCCGTTCCCGTCAAAATATTGCTTTGAAGCCAACAACTTTCAGTTCACTTTCTTCGACAATCAGATTTGATTGTTTTCCAATCGCCAGCTCCAAAACAACAGTAGAGTAGTTATGAGAAAGTAGCATCTCAGGAAATGCGCAAATGCCAAATAACAGACTCATTGTCAGCCTTTCAGATAGTTCTACTAACTTTAGATGACTTTTTTCTGAATACAAAACTGCATATTTCGTCTCTAGCTTATTTGGTAAAGAATAGAGCCACCGTGGTTTTATTGTAATTTTACTCTCAATAGGAATGTTACGCACTTCCCCTCCGACGATTTCACATTCTAACAAATAATTAGCCACAGACTCTGTCCTCCCAAAATTACGGATGTAAAACCAAAAGATTTTTTATTCGAAGAAATATCTTAAAGATCCGTAACTTTCGTTCCCGTTGCTTCTGCCATAAGGGAAACGATTTCGTTGGCTCTTTTAATGACATTTCTATCAATATCCTGGCCGCTTCGACTTGCATCAACAAGTCGGTTGTAACACTCAATCGCAAAACTCATTAGTGTTTTTTGTCCGGCATCTCCAAATGCACCTTTAATCGGGATCGTATCATTCGGATTCGCTCCGTGGCGTAAAAATACCATCACCGCGATGTTGTTAGAATTTTCAATCGCCACCGCAAGAGGAGTCATATTTACGCGGGATTTTTTATTAATATTTACCTCCGCATTTTTCAGAGCGACAATAAAGCTTTCGTCAATCGTTTCTGCCTTTTCGCGGAAAAAACTAATCTCGCTAAAATCTAAGTCTGCGATCATATGAAATGCGTTTTGCCCATCAAATTCCGCTTTTAGATTAATCTCGCCGCTTTTTACTGCTTGAGCAATAGGATTCCAGCCTTGATGAGGGACAAATGCCAAGGCTCGTATTAATCTAAGCCCAGATGTCATAGCAGCCTCTTCTTCCGACATTTTAGAAGCTCCGGCATCTAATAGTAGTTTTCTAATTTTAGATACCGGATATCCGAAACTTCCCGAAGACGCTATCTCAATCAAAAACAGCGGTGAATACATTTTTCCGTCTTTGGCTACAACTTTGTCGTTAACATCTGCACCTGCCTTAATGCAACGTTCAACAGCTTCGAGATCTCCGCCGCCAATCGCCTTTTTTAAATCTTCGTTAAGTTTTTTCTGTAATTGCGCAACTTCTTCCGGAAGTAATTTCGCTCCGGCATCTTCTAAGACGGATGCGTATTCCGAATTATTTAATTTTGCAACATAAAGCAAGGAGTGTTCTCCTATTTTGGCGTTTACATCTGCACCTTGTAGCACCAAGCCATTCCATGTGAATCCGGCAAAGGAATCATCCTTTTCTTCTACAATTTTCATAAGTATCGCTGTTGCTTCTTCTTTGGTAAAGCGTGCTCCGGCCTTTTGAAGAATTTCAAGGCACTCACGGGAGCGATTTTTATGTCTAAGACAAAGGTAAAGCACGGATTCTCCGTCAGAGGATTTTGCGTTTACATCGGCACCCGCCGAAACAAACGCCTCTAAATCCTTTTCTCGAAGGTCATCACAGTTTTTCAAAAACAGAACGAGTGCCGAGTTCCCGTTTTCGTCTTTTGCATTTGCAGCGTCTTTTGCAATGAAGTTAGTTCCCGTGTGTCTATATCCTCTTTCGTCATGGCGGATGTCCCCTGACGCACACCGCTTTAAAAATTTTTGAGTTTTTATCGCCTTAATTGTCTCCGGAGAAAATAGCTTTACTTCGTCATCAGTCAAAAGTCCTGTCTCGCAAATCTCACTTAAAACATGCTCCGATGCCCAAGTGCCCCGCGATATCCTTGAATAATTACCAACGAAGAGATCAAACATTTGATTCGCAACCTCAACAAGCTGCAAGCGCATCACTTCTTTTGATTTGTCCGGATGCTTAAGACAGAAGAACATTAAATCTGCATCTTGTTTTTTGTAAGCATACATGAACAAGGAAAACGGGGAACGCACCTTCCCGGCATCCGCCTCAAAACATGAAACTCCGCCTTTCTCAACAAATAATTCGATTAAATCGCGTCGATTTTGTTCCGCGGCTTCTTCCAAAAAGCATCGCCCCAGCCAGTTTTCTTTTACGTCAGCACCGTTCTCGAGAGCTTCCCTCGCCTGCGCGTAAGTAATATTTTTATTTTTTAATCCGTTGGAAATCGTTGCCGTATTCCACGAAGCACATGAGGCGAAAAACGGAAGCGTAGCTATTGCAAGGACTGTTGAGAGTTTGGTGAATTTCATAATCTTTATAATGTTAGGTTTTACCGTTGAAAGATGAATTTTCGGGAACGCTTAATCATCAATAGAATCGACTCCAAAAACAGCATTTCGAAGCATCGTGAGAAAAAATAGAACGCCGCCAATAAATCCTCCGATCATGATGACTTGAATTAACGGAGCATCAAAAAAGCGGTCAACAGTCTGAATCCCGTACCATTTTTCGTTGACGGAAATAGCGGCACATTCAGATCCGAGAATAAATCCGTTCCCGCGAAGAATTCCTCGATTCATAAATTGCGGAAGCCATTCTTCTCCGCAGATAAATTCACCGCCGCCGAAATAAAATAGAGCCAAGCCGATTCCGAGAAAAACGAAACCGCAAACAAATGCACGAATGCGATCAGAGGTTGATAGGGAAATAAATGCCATTTGTTTAACTGATGAGAGGTGTTGTTAGAAAAAGCCAAGCGAATTACTCATTCGGTGCACCACTCTCTTGAAACCCGCTTAAATAAAGGAAATCAACAAAAAGTTATTTCTAAAATAGGACGGTAAAGGACATTGATTTTTTGGGGCGTTCCATGTATAAACTGAAAAATAAAAGCGAAGCCCACCGAATGAGTAATTCGGTGGGCTTTTTGCTGTCTCAGCTGTAAAAAGCACCGCATAATTGACGGTGTGAAACCGTTTTCCGTGTCTGAAAGATTAAAAGCATTGCGTGCTGCGTCGGGGCTGACGCAGGAAGCTTTTTCCGAGCTCGCGGGAATGGACTACAAAACGTATCAGCACATTGAAGCCGGGCGACGCCCGAGCGTCCGCCTGTGCACTATCGAAAAGATTTGTGCCGCATATCGCATTGAGCTTTGGCAGTTCTTTTTCCCGACATTACCGGATAAGAAATAAGGAAATTAAGCTTTCCTTTAAAAAGAGCGTGCGGGAGATGGCGTCGGCGGTGATGACGTTGTCGCGGTGGGCGGCGATGTCGTGCAGGCGTAGGCACGCCGCTCCGTGGAATGCGCCGAGCGCGCAGCAGGCGGAATCTCCGCCCGTGCGTTCCCGCGGCAGCTTTCCGCCGAGAATGATTCCGAGCGTACTTTTCCGGCTCGTTCCGAGCAAAATCGGAAATCCGAGCATAGCGATTTCCCGCAGGCGTGCCACGATTTGCAGATTTTGTTCCGGTGTTTTTCCGAAGCCGAAACCGGGATCAATCCAAAGCTGATTTGCGGGAACGCCGCTTTTTAGAATGCGGTCGATACCGACATTTAAATCTTTTAGAAAATCCGTCCAAAAATCCCCGTAATCGGGCGTCGGGCGATTGTGCATTGCGATGAGTGGAGCTCCGAGTCTCGCCGCGACCTGCCCCATCTCGTATTTCTCCGAAGCGGCGGGAACGGTGCCGGACACGCCGATGGCGAGAACGTCGTTGATAATATCCGCGCCGGCGAGAATTGCGGCTTCGGCAACTTCCGGGCGCGACGTGTCGACGGAAACGGGAATGTGCGGAAGCGCATCGCGAATGGCGCGCAAAGCGGGAAGCAAGCGGCGCAATTCTTCGTCTGCACTGATTCGTTCCGAACCCGGACGCGTGGATTCCGCGCCGAGGTCGATAATGTCCGCGCCCGCCACGACCAATGCGCACGCCTGTTCCCGCGAGGCTTCGGGAGCGAGAAAATTTCCTCCGTCGGAAAAGGAATCCGGCGTCGCATTCACGATGCCCATCAGCAAGGTGCGTTTCGCAAAATCGCACGGAAGCGCACGCCCGTGCGGAGACGTCCAAAAACCGTTTTTTGCAAAAAACGCAGGCATTTTTTAGTGGAAAAGTGAAAGAGTGGAAGAGTGGGAAAGTGGAGTGTTAATTCCTAATTTCTCTGTTCCGGCAAAGTGTTTTGAGCAAAAGATAAAGCGTTTCGAGGTGCGGCATGGAAACGCCGTTGGCGGTGCCGCGACGAAGCGGTTCTCCCCAAATGGATTCGATTTCGACTTCCCGCCCGGCGCGAAAATCGAGCAGGCTCGACGGCAAATATGCGCCACAACGTGCGGTAACGTCGAATTGCTTCTGCAAATGCTCGTCCGAAATTTCGCATCCGCGGGAACGTGCCGCTGCCTGAATTTCGCGCATGAGAATCCAAGAAAGTTTGACGAGTTCGGGAGAAGCCAAAAGCGCATCGCACGCGATATTCCCGCCGGCAATCGCAAGCCCGTTAAACGGAATATTCCAGCAGAGTTTTTTCCAAAGGGTTTCTTCGAGCGAATTTTTTGCCTCGGTCGGAAGCCCGGCTTCGCAAAACATTTTCACGAGTGCGTGCGTGCGTTCCCGCGGAGTGCCGCCGTCACCCTCGCCCAGCCACAGACGCGTGCCGCCGAGATTGGCGATAACGCCGGGCGCGACGCGATTGATTGTAACGTAACACAGCCCGCCGACAACGTTTTCCGCGCCGAAAAGTGCGCCGAGAGCCTCAACGTTTCCGAGTCCGTTCTGCAAGGTCAGAACCGTCGTTCCCGCGCCGACAAGCGGAGGAAGCAACTTCGGAAAAACTGCGTTCCCCGTCGTTTTTAATGCGATCAAAACGAGGTCGCAAACACCGATTTCCTCGGGTGATTTGTGCGCGTGGACGGGAACGAAAAATGTGTTCCCGCGATCGCGAATTTCAAAACCGCGCTCCCGTACGATTTCGTAATCGCTTCGTAAAATGAAATGAACTTCGTGCCCGGCTTGGGCAAGCTTTACTCCGTGATAGGCGCCGACTGCGCCCGCTCCGACAACCGCAATTTTCATAACAGAGAGAGATTGTAATTACGCTGCGGAGAAATAGAAATAAGAAAAAAGAGCCGCGTTTAGGAGCGACTCTCTTTTCTCAGATTTTCCTGAAAAGAAATTACCCGAGCGTTGCGATGTCCGGCTCGAAGGAAATTTCTATGCGATACGGCATTCCCGGACGCAGGCGCATCGGCTCCGAACGCTCAAACGTCTGGTAATAATAAACCTTTCCGTAGCGCGTGCGCTGTTCCGGATCTTCCAATACGTTCTCGTAGTCGAGCCAGGCTCCTTGGAAGTCATCTTTCGGCACCGTGCACCCGAAACTTTTTTCGCCGAGGCGGAATGAACTCGCCAAATGATAACGGCTGTGCGCCGCCGCAATCGGCATAACAAAGCGCATGGAAGAAAGCTGCGCAGGTTGCTTCACCTGAAGCGTGTAGCGCACCGTCATTTTACCGCCGAGGAATTCCCACTCGACGCGGCAGGAGCCGACTCCGGGAACAATTTTTTCTTCCTTCGTAATGAGTTCCGGCTGTTCGTAAGTGAAGCGGAACGCATTTTTCATGCCGAGCCCGACGGCAATATTTTTACCGTAAAATGACGGCGTGAACGTGTTTTCTCCAATTGTCCATTCCGGAACAAAAGCAGGAACGTAGCGACCGACCGGAGCATCAAAAACGCCCGGCATGTGCGGGAACGCAAGAGCATCGGAATCGCCTCTCGCTCCGCCCGAAACCAGAGGAATCTGGACGTGTAAGCCGTTTTCCGGATTCCGGTAAACGCACAAGCCCTGTTCTTTGCGGGAAGCGCGGTCAAACGTGATAATGCGGCAGCTCGGTTTCGCGGCGGCGAGAACGGGCTTCCCGTCATCGAGCGCACCGCCGACGGTTTTTGCGAGGCGGGACCACTGGCAAAGATAGCGGGCGGCATCGAAATTGGCGACACGCGTCGTGTGTGTAGTATCCGTATCGCGTTCGCCGTCGCGAATGACCAAAACACCCTGTTCCTGATCAATATACGTCATGAAGAAGAAGAGGAACAATTTACGGAGCAAGTCTTTGTAAAGCGGCATTTTGTCGCTTGTAATCCAGCCGTCGCGCATGGATTGAAGAACGAGGCTTATCAAGTGCATTTGCCCGTAAGCGCCCGTTCCCGCGCCCGTGCACCAGCCGAGTCCGTCTGCGCGGACGATGTCCGGCAACATTTTCAAATATTTTTCCGCGTAAGTGCGAAGCGTCGGGAGTTTACGTTCCCGCAGGTGGATGTTTGAGTGAAGCTGCAACGATTGGCGGATGAAAACGTATTGCATTACGCCGTGCAAATCGAAGCAACCGCCGAGAACTCCGAGGTTTTCCGGCGTGCGCGGAACATCATCGCAAAAACCGCCTGTGCTGTTGCTTTTAATCCGGTCGATGAAACGTTCGATGAGGCGTCCGGTTTCGTCTTTTTTGGAAAGTCCGAGCGAAAAACGCGTTACAGCCTTGCCTACATTAAATGCTTGCCGGTGGTCATTGTAGTCAGAGCGCACAAGCAAGCGCTTGTCCATCAAATCGCGGGTTGCCTCGTCCAAATGCGCCCACGGGGCATTACGTTCTTTCGAGGGTCCGAAAGAAAGCACGCCGAGTGCCGCGTATGCGAGTCCGTTTTCGGATTCCGTTTCCTGGCGGAGCTGAGAGGACACGCAACGCGCAACGAGATCCACAATATCTTTTTGCCCGATGCGGGTTTCCTGCGTCGCCCGATAAAACTCGCCGAGTGCGAGTGCCGCATGCCCCGCTTCATCGGAGCGACCGAGTTCTCCCGGTGCCGGCTCGATAGAACCATCTGCATTGATGGCTTCAATATTATGGCTCAAAATCACGCGAGCCATGTCCAAACATTGATCTGCAAAATTATGCATTTGAATCAGTTTCTATATGTAAAAGAGGTTTTGGGATTCTCTCTAATTTGCACAAATTAGTCGAATAAATTCCGCATTCGTTTTTGTTTTTTTCAGACGGTCTATCATTGCTTCGGCGACGTCTTCGATTTTTCCGCCCACCATCGCGCGGCGGAGAAACGACGCTGCTTCAAGCGCGTCCGGAGCCAAAATCAGTTCTTCTTTCCGCGTTCCCGAAGCAGCAAGATTGAAGGCGGGCCAAATGCGCAATTCGGCGACTTTCCGGTCGAGTACCATTTCCATATTTCCGGTGCCTTTAAATTCTTCAAAAATCAAATCGTCCATCTTGGAGCCGGTCTGAATCAGTGCCGAGGCGATAATCGTCAGGCTTCCTGCTTCCTCCGTATTGCGGGCAGAGGAAAATATTTGCCGCGGTTTTTCCATTGCGCGGGAATCCAAACCGCCCGTCATTGTGCGTCCGGAGCCTGCTTTCGCATTGTTGTAAGCGCGTGTCAGGCGCGTGATCGAATCCACCAGCAACACGACATCGTGCCCGGTTTCGACCAGGCGGCGGGAACGCTCAATGCAAAGTTCCGCCACGGCAACATGGTTTTTCGCATCTTCATCGTTTGACGATGCGTAAATTTCTGCGGCGGGCAAATCACGTTTAAAATCCGTAACTTCTTCGGGGCGTTCGTCAACGAGCAACACAATCACCTTGCACTCGGGATAATTTTCGAGAACGCCGGCAGCTATGTCCTTGAGTAAAGTTGTTTTTCCCGTGCGCGGCGGGGCGACGATGAGTCCGCGTTGTCCTTTCCCGACCGGGCAAAACAAATCTATTACGCGCGTCGTCATGCGCCCGTCCTTGGTTTCGAGGCGTAATTGTTTGTCCGGAGCGATGCTGGTTAATTGCTGGAATTGCGGGCGGCGATGCCGTTCGTTGGGGTTAACGCCGTCGATACCGTCAACGTAAGCGAGTTTTGACTCCGTTGCCCCGACATTGCGTTGAGCCTTGCCTTCAATCCAACTGCCCGTCTTCATTTTGAAGCGCTTTATCAAATCTTTTCCGACAAAAACATCCGTCGGGTAAGATTTTCCGCAACGCGCCGGAGAACGGAGCATTCCGTTGCTGTGCTCGTCCACGACGAGCACTCCGCCGGCGGCGAAATCTTCAATCGGCAGTTCCGGATTGATGATTTTCGGTTTCGGTGCCGGCGGATTTCCGGCAATGCCGTTCGCCCTTTTCGGGGGCTGCGGCGGGCGCGGTATTTTCCCGGCAGGCTTGCCGAAAGGCTTCTTTCCCTTCGGGTTCTGCGGATTTCCGCCCGCGTTCCCGCGAAAGTTTTTTTTGTTATTTTTCCCGAATTTATTAAACTTCGATCTAAATTTCGGAGGTTGCGGAGTCTGCGAATTGTTTTCGCTCATTTTCAATATGTAAAATTTGTTAAGTAAAATAAAAGTAAAAGCGTTTTTCTTCCTTTTTGCGGGAACGCATTTTCTCTTTAGCGAAAAGCAAATATATATTTTCTTTCAAACACGAAAAAAAGGAAGTGCTTTTCAAAAGAAGCATTCACTCCGCGCTCGCGCGGAAAAAGGAACGACGGGAACGGCAAAAGCTCAAAATCCCTAAAAACGTCCTTACTCTCCCGAAATTCGGTAAAAATTGCAAGCAGGAATTCAACAAAAAGCCTTTCTTTTTTTACAAAGAATTGAGAAGATTCCCGAATGGATCAGAAAGCGCGCGTAACATTCGGAACCAAACTCGGCATTATCGCCGCCACAGCCGGCTCTGCCGTCGGCTTGGGAAATATTTGGAGGTTTCCCAGCCAAGCGGCTCAGGACGGCGGCGCGATTTTCGTTTTCGTATATTTGGCATGCGTTGCATTTTTCGGCATTCCGATTGTGTTGGCGGAGTTTATTCTCGGGCGTGCCGGCAAAGCCAACTCGGCGGGAACGTATCGCAACCTCGCTCCCGGGAAAAAATTCCATTACTTCGGATATTTCGCGATCTTAGCCGCGTTTTTGATTATGGGATTTTACATGGTCGTTTCGGGCTGGACTCTGGAATACCTCGTACTTTCGATTACCGGAGAGCTCGGACGCACGCAGGATTTTAGTGCTCTATTTGCGAATTTACGCAACAACCCGACCGCACAAATCACGTGGATGGTTATCTTTACCGCCGCCACCGCCGGAATTGTCGCCTTCGGCGTGAAAAAAGGAATTGAGCTCGCCAGCAAGCTCATGATGCCCCTGCTTCTTCTCGTGATGCTGATTCTCTGCGCGCGCGCCGTAACGCTTCCCGGCGCAAACGAAGGGTTGGTTTATCTTTTCGCACCGAACTTGGAAAACGCAAGTAGCGCAGGAATGCGGATTTTGACGGACGCGCTCGGACAAAGCTTTTTCTCGCTCTCGGTTGGTATGGGCTGTTTGATGACCTACGCTTCTTACTTCGGGAAAGACGTTCGCTTGGTAAAAACGGCGGGAACGATGGCAAGCTTGGACACCTCCGTCGCCATTCTCGCGGGAGCGATCATTTTCCCGGCAGCATTTGCCCTTACGACGGATCCGGGCTCCATGGTGGAAACGCTTAAAACCGGCGGCCCCGGACTCGTTTTTATCGCGATCCCGCAACTGTTGCAGTCGTTGCCGGCGGCTCAAATTTGGTCTGTTTTCTTTTTCCTGCTTTTGGTTTTGGCTTCCTTGACTTCGACGATTTCGCTCCTTGAAGTCATCACGGCATTTGTTCACGAGGAAGTTCGCGTTACTCTTCCGAAGCCGATTCGTTTTCAAAAAACCAAGCCGGAGAACGGCGTGCTTCATCAGGAATACCGCATTGCGCGCCCGTTTGCCGTTTCCGTTATTTCAATCGGCATTATCGTTCTCGGAATTTTCTGCTCATATTCACTCGGTGATCACTCGGCGCTGAAAGTTTTCGGCATGAGCTTCTTTGATTTCCTTGATTTCGTTACGGCAAAACTGATGATGCCGATTGGAGGCATCTTCATTTCGCTCTTTGCCGGTTGGTATTTGGACAAAAAAATTCTGGCAGCGGAACTTTCAAACGAGGGCACAATCCCGTTGCGCTTTTTTAAGACGTATAGCTTTATTTTGCGTTTTATTGCTCCGCTCGGAATCGCCGTCGTGCTCGTTGTCGGGCTTGTCGGGTAAATAAAAACGGATCGCTACCGCTCAAACCGGGCAAAGACACGCTCGGCTCTGCAGGAAAATTCTTCGCGGCAAACGGCGGCTTCGCGTTCCCGCGCCGCCAAATTTTCATTAGCGATACTTGCCAAATCCTCCAAACCGTAGATCCAAAGCTCGTCTGAAGTAACACCCGACGGAAAATTCCTCGGCATTCCCAAATCAATTAAAAACAGCGGATTCCCGCTTCGGGAACGCAAAATTTCCCTAAGGGTTTTCTCCGAAAGCAGCGGTTCGGAAACACTCGCACACCCGACTACGATGTCGGCATGTATCGCGCGCCCCGCCACGGAGTCCAATTCCACTGCGCCCGCTCCGATTTCCGCCGCCAAAGCACGCGCCCGCTCAAAATTACGGCTTGCGACCAAAACATTTCCCGCGCCGCGGGAAACAAAGGCCTGCGCTGTTTTGCGCCCCGCATCTCCCGTTCCGACAACCAGCACGGCGCAACGCTCCATCTCCCCGAAAATGCGACCGGCAAGCTCCACGGCAACGTTACCTACGCTGATCTGCCCGCTCGCGATTCCCGTGTGCGTGCGCGCCCATTTCGCCGCCTGAAAGCTTTTTTGAAAAACTCGGTTTAAAACCACGCCTGTTTTCCCGTGAGCGAACGCCGTTTCGTAAGCCTGCTTTACCTGTCCGAAAATTTCAGCTTCCCCGACCATACGGGAATCCAATCCCGCCGCGACATTAAAAAGATGTGCGACTGCCTCCGCGTCGGAAAAAAACTCCGACTGCTTCAAAATCGCTTCTGCAGGAACGCCGGAATTCTCGCTCAAAATTTTCGCTGCAATTCCTTCGGAAAGCTCGTTTCCTGCCGCATAAATTTCAATTCGGTTACAAGTGGAAACCACGGCGCATTCCGAAAAAACATCTAAAGCCGTACCATTGTAAAGAGCCTCAAGGCGTTCCCGCGAAAACGAAAGCCGCTCCAAGACGGAAAGCTGCGTGCAACGAAAATTACAGGAAAGCGCAAGCAATTTCATTGTGCCTCCTCCGTTTGCGCGGGAACGTCGTTGCCTGGCGACGGAGGCGGAGCTTCGCGTAAACAGGCGATCCCGCCGAGCAGGACAATAGCCGAAATGAAAATCGCCAAGCCCGCACGGGAAAACTTGAGCGCGGAAATTTTGTTTTTCCGCCTCAAAAACAAAACGAGAGCGAATCCGCAAAAAATCAGCGCGGAAACCAAAATTTTATAAACTGCCAATCGGGAACCGAGATGCGAATTTCCCGAAAGCGCGACCACGCCGCCCCCGATTCCGAATCCGAAGAAAACTAATCCGGCGGAGCACAGTCGCCTGCCGATGCGCTCCAATGCCGCCAAATCCGGCAATTTCGCAAAAAAGCGATGCGTGTAGCGACGGCGTAGAGCAGAATTTTGCAAAAGGAAAAGCCACCAAATCATCGCCGCCGCCGAGAAGCAGGCGTAGCCGACCGTCGCAAAGCCGACGTGGAGTTCTATCCAAGGCGTTCCCGCGATCGACGACTCGGAAAAAGCCGACGGCAAATCCCAAGTTTTCACATTTACAAAACTAAGAACGCAAAGCACAGCGGCCGTTCCCGTCGCCGCGAATACGGGAACGCACAATCCCCAAACCGCCCGCAAAAGCACCGTTGAAAACAAGGCGCACCAACCCAGCGATTGGAAAATTTCAAAAATATTTGAAAACGGAAGATGCCCGGTTGCGGAAACACGTTGTCCCAATGCAAATGTCAAAAACAACCATCCCGCGACAGACAGAAGCAGCTCCGAAAAACGGATACCGCGCACCGTCGCGTTCCCGCGCGTGCGCTTTGCAGCAATGAGCCCGAGAACGCAAGACGCCCCGAAAATCGCACCCGCACAAGCGAACCAAATTCTGTTTTCAAAAATTTCGTTCATCAAAAAGGAATTGAGAAAGAGGAATCAGAAATGAAAAAAATCATTCCCGAGTTTTAATTTTATCAAAAAAGCGAGCCCTGCTTGCCGAAAGTGCGCTCCACGTCGCACACGCCCCAGCCTTTTTCCGTAAGTACGCGTCCTTGCGGCGTGCGTGCGATGTAGCCTTCCTGAATCAAATACGGCTCGTGAACTTCCTCAAGCGTGTGCTCGTCCTCGCCGACGGCAACGCCGATGGTGCCGAGCCCGACGGGACCGCCGTTGTAATTCTGTGCGAGTGTGCGCAATATGCGCTTATCCATGTCGTCCAAGCCATGCCGGTCGATTTCGAGCAATTCGAGCGCAGCGGCAGCGGTTTTTTGGTCGATAGCGCCGTTCCCGCGTTCGAGAGCGTAGTCGCGTGCGAAGCGGATAAGATTGTTCACAATACGCGGTGTGCCGCGCGCGCGACGTGCAATTTCCATCGCGCCGCCGTCGTCCGCCGCGATGCCGAGTTTCGCGCAGTTGCGTTTGACGATTTTAAACAAATCTTCGTGAGAGTAATAATCAAGGCGCGTTTGAAGCGTGAAACGGGAACGCATCGGTGCGGTGAGCAAGCCCGTGCGCGTCGTTGCACCGACCAGCGTAAAGCGCGGAATCGACAGGCGGACACTGCGCGCATTCGGACCTTGGTCAATCATGATGTCGATACGAAAATCCTCCATCGCCGAGTAAAGAAATTCTTCCACAACCTTGGAAATGCGGTGGATTTCGTCGATAAAAAGAATTTCGCCCTCTTCAAGCGCCGTGAGCAAACCCGCAAGGTCGGCAGGTTTTTCGATGACGGGACCGGAAGTAATTTTCACTCTCGTTCCCATTTCTTCGGCAAGAATCAGCGCGAGTGTGGTTTTGCCCAAGCCGGGCGGACCGTGAAGCAAAATGTGGTCGAGAGCCCGGCGTTCCCGCCGCGCCGCACCTACCATCACGCGCAGACGCTCAATCGTGCGCGGTTGCCCGGTAAAATCGTCAAAATTCGGCGGACGCAACGCCTGATCCAGCGTCGCATCCTTGAGCGCGAGCGCGTCTTCGAAATAACTGCGCGGCGCATCGTCCGCGTATCCGTTCTGCTCTGTTTTTTTCTTCGCCATCAGGAATTTTCAAGAAAGATAGCGCGTTCCCGCCCTTTTTCGCAAATTGAAATTTGCTGTTACGTCGGAACAACAAAAGCGGAAGAGTGGAAGAGTGAAATCGGCTTCGCCGAGAATTTTACTTTTATAAAAATAAAAAAGGTTTCTTTTTCTTCTTTCGCTACGAAACAAGAAAACTTCTAAGCCCTTGAGCTCTTCCACTCCTCCACTCCTCCACTCTCGCCAAAGCGCTCTTCGATAAATTTCAATTTGCGGGAACGTAATGAAAAGCGTATCGTTCCCGGCAATACTTTTTTTCTCCATGGAATACGAAGCAGTCATCGGTTTGGAAATTCACGTTCAGCTCAAAGCCAAGAGCAAAGTTTTCGCGGGATCGCCCGCAGGCTTCGGCGAACCGCCGAACAAGCTGATTGACCCGACCGTGCTCGCGCTTCCGGGCGCGCTTCCTGTGCTTAATCGCGAATCCGTGGAAAAATCCGTGAAATTCGGACTGATGATTGACGCGAAAATGCCGGAAATTTCCCGCTGGTCGCGCAAAAATTATTTTTATCCGGACAGTCCGAAAAACTACCAAATCACGCAGCTCGCCGAAGAAGCGATTGTCGGTCCCGGCGAAGTCGAAATCGAGCTTCCCGGTCCGTCCCGCAACGTGATGGGCGAACACAAAAAAATTCGCATCAACCATGCGCACTTGGAGGAAGACGTCGGAAAACTCACGCACGGCGGCACGACCTCGCTCGTCGATTACAATCGCGCGGGAACGACACTTCTCGAAATCGTCACGGAGCCGGATATGCATTCCGCCGAAGAAGCCGTCGCCCTCCTGAACGCACTTCGCATGATTTTGAACGCCGCCGGGCTTTCCGATTGCGACATGGAAAAAGGTCAGCTGCGTTGCGACGCGAACGTTTCCGTGCGCCCGAAAGGTTCATCCGAACTGCGCACGCGCACCGAAATGAAAAACGTCAATTCGCTCACCGGTGTGCGCAACTGCATTAATTTTGAAATCAAACGCCAGATCCGCGCTTACGAAAACGGTGAAAGCATCGTACAGGAAACGCGCGGCTGGAACGCCGAAACCGGGCATACTTATTCCATGCGCTCCAAGGAAAATGCGCACGACTACCGCTATTTCCCGGATCCGGATCTGATGCCGGTAAAGCTCGATGACGCGTGGATCGCCCGCCTCAAAGCCGACTTGCCGGAAAAACCGTTTGACCGCCAACGCCGCTACATGACGGACTTCGGCTTGCCCTACACGATTACTTCCGTGCTCATTCCCGACCGCGCGCTTTGCGACTTTTTTGAAAAATCCGTCGCCGCGTTCCCGAAAGCCCCGCAGCAAACGGCGAATCTTATCGTGAACGAAATCCTCCGCGAAATTGCCGCCGCGGGAACGGAAGCGACGATTGCCGACAGCAAAATTTCTCCGGAAGCACTCGCCGGGCTCGTCGAAGCCGTTGAGGTGGGAACGATTTCCAAGCAACAGGCAAAAGAAGTTTTCGCCGACATGTGGAATACCGAAAAATCCGCCGCCGATATCATCAAAGAAAAAGGCTTGGCGCAGAGTTCCGATTCCGGCGAGCTTGAAGCCATGATTTCCGCCGTGATTGCCGACCCGAAAAACGCTGACGCCGTCGCCTCCTTCAAAGGCGGGAACGAGAAAGTTATCAACGTTCTTAAAGGTCAGGTAATGAAAGCTTCGCGCGGCAAAGCCAATCCCGCCAAGGTCGACGAAATCATGCGCAAACTTTTGGCATAAAAAAAAACACGAGACAAAAAAAACAGGCGTTCTGCCTGTTTTTTTTGCTTCACGTTCCTTTACGCCGCGACATCCCGACCTACCCCAAATTTGCACCAAAGCACTAAGGAGAAAATAACCTTTGTCGCTCGGTAACTTGGTGCAAACCTTTCGGATTATTCTCCGGAGGCGGTTTTTTGGCGGGAACGCTTTCTTTCTTCGAGAAGCGCACGGGAACGGTCGATCGCCGTTTGCATATCCGGACAAATGTTTTCCGCGCCGATAATTTTGTCCAATTCGGCGTGTTCGATAGCGCGCTTCGGCTGCGGATGCAGGCCGGCAATAACGAGAGAAGTTCCGTTGGCGCACATGTCCAGGTGCGTTTCCGAAATGGCGTGAATGCCGGTAGCATCAATAGAAATAAGGTTACTCAAATCAAGGATAAAGAC
The DNA here is from genome assembly GCA_017531845.1 of Opitutales bacterium. Lineage (GTDB taxonomy): Bacteria > Verrucomicrobiota > Verrucomicrobiia > Opitutales > UBA953 > Spyradosoma. Next base: position 38,196 of record JAFXKI010000003.1, read on the forward strand.
TTTCGGTTTACGTCCGACACGCTTGAAGTTTTCGCGAAACTGGTCAACTGCGCCGAAGAAAAGAGAGCCGAAAACTTCGAAGACTTCGACATTGTCCGGCAATTTTTCACGCCACGCGGCAAGCGAGCCGTGAGGGTCAAATTCATTTTCACCCAGCTGCTTACGCGAGAAAATATGGAATTCCGCTGTTTCGGATTCACGTTTGAGAAAGAGGAAGGCAGAAAGCACAACGCCGACTTCAATCGCAACGGACAAATCGACAAACACCGTGAGTAAAAACGTAAGCGTCAGCACAATAATGTCACTCTTCGGCGACGTGCGGAGCAAGCCGTAGAACGAACGCCAGCCGCTCATCGTGTAAGAAACCAGCACCAAAACCGCGCCGAGTGCACACATCGGCACCCAAACGATGTATTCGCCGAGGCAAAGCAATATTGCCAAAAGCACGCCTGCATGAATCAGGGCTGCGACCGGAGTGCGCCCTCCGTTTTTAATATTTGCCGCCGTACGCGCAATCGCACCTGTCGCAGGAATGCCGCCGAAAATCGGTGAAAGGATATTGCCGACGCCTTGCGCAACAAGTTCTGCGTTCGGACGATGCCGGCGCCCCGTCATGCCGTCGGCAACAACTGCCGATAGCAAGGATTCAATCGCGCCCAAAAGCGCAATCAAAAAAGCAGGCGCAATCAGCTCTCGCATTTTTTCAAAACTTAAATCCGAAAAAATCCCGAAGTCCGGAGTCGGGAATCCGGACGGGAACGGTTTATCCATGAAAAATTTACTGCCGATGGTAACGACTCCGTTCGGGTTTTGCGCTCCCGCGCCCCATCCGAGGAAAATCACGGCGAGTGTTGCCGCAACGATAACAAACAGTGCGCCCGGAATCTTCGAGGTCAGGCGCGGCCACGTAAATACAGCAATCGTCGCGAACAGCGAAATAACACAGGTTTTCCAATTCGCCGTATCGAAATATTGGATATATAACGACCATTTTCCGATGAAGTCACCGGGAATTTTTTCCGGGATCGTCAACCCGAACAAATCCGGAATTTGAGTGGAAAAAATCGTAACGGCAATCCCCGCCGTAAAACCGACGATTACCGGATACGAGATAAATTTGAGCAACGCGCCCATTTTGGCGAGCCCCAATGCGATGAGGATCACGCCCGCCATCACGGTCGCAAACGCCAAACCGCTCAACCCGTATTGCGCTACAATCGCGTAAATAATCGGGATAAATGCACCGGTCGGACCGCAAACCTGTGTGCGGCTTCCGCCTAAGAGAGCAATCGCAAATCCGGCGATAATCGCCGTGTAAAGTCCTTTTTCCGGAGCGACGCCGGAAGCGACGGCAAAGGCAATTGCCAACGGGAGCGCAATTACGCCGACGATAATCCCGGCGATAAAATCGGATTTAAAATCCTTTATTCCGTAACCGTCCCGCAAAACAGTCAGCAATTTCGGTTTAAGATCGGATCGCATAGTTGAAAGAAATACTGTGGCAACGATACTCCCGTGCGACTTGATTTTCCAATAAAAAATAAGGTTCCCCGCATGCGATTTTGACGAAAGAAAAACCGCTCCCCACCTAAGGTGAGGAGCGGAGTGTCTCTTATCTCTACTAACTTAACTCTAACTTCTCTATTCCCCGGCTACACTTGCGTGCTCCGGGAAAATTCAAAACTGGGGAAACGTTAAGAGAAACCGTTTTCAAAAGCAACAAAATTCGTATTTTTTAAGAAATAAAAAAATCATTTTCCCGGGAAAGCCAATATTCGAGGCGTGAAATGACGCGCTCGGACTCCGGCGCGGGAACGTCCAAGGCTTCCAGTGGTGTGCGCAAAATCCGAGCCACGCAGGTTTTGTCGTCAAAAGGCAGACTTTCAAACCAATCTTCGCGAACCGGCAATCCGCATTCCCTTGCCAAAAGCCACAGCGACTTGAAATAAGTGGCATCTTTGCGGGGTTTGTCCGAAAAAGCGGAAATGGCATTCCTGCAAAGTGCGTAAACGCAAGCTCGTGCGTCCGGCGGGAACGCGTTGCGGGCGAGTACCGCCGCAAAGCGGCTCGCGTAAACCAATCCGGAATAATTTCCGGAAATTCCCGTGTGGCGTGCCGTCAGCGTGTATTCTTTTGCAAAGCGAGGTCCTTCAGTGCCGGCTTTTGAGCGTTCTAATGTCAGCTCCGCCTCGTCAAACAAATCCGGAACAATCGTTCCCGTTTTTTTAGTAGATTGCCGAATGAGGCAGGATAAAACGCCTTCTTCTTCCGAAAGTGTCGTTATCAGCCAAAATTTTTCACCGTGAACGGCGCGCCCGAGAATGAAGGCTTTCATGGGAAACGTTTCCTCAAATTAAGCTTGCGAGGGGCGCCACGCGATGAGTTCTGCCTGTTGGTATTTCCGCCCGTTATAATTATTCCACGAAAGCCTAACCGCCAAATCCGCTTGCGTTCCCGCCGCAGGAATGCCTTCCGGCTTGTGCCACGCGACGACTCCGAGCCGCGAAAAATTCGGCAACAGGATCTGAAAACGAAAATTATTTTCCCCGAACGCAATTGCTCCCTGCGGCATAATCACGTTTCGGATACCGAAAATCGGTTCCGGATTTCCTTCTCCGAAAGGTGAAAGCTGTGCGATCTGATCAAACAATTCCGCCGTAATTTCTGTCGGAGAAAGCCATGAAGCAATCTCGAGTTCTCGCTCATTAGAGGATTCTGAACCGTTTTTCGACAAAGCTTCCCCAACGGCGCAATCGAGGTATTCACGAAATTCATCCACTTTCCCGACCTCTACGGAAATTCCCACCGCCATCGGGTGTCCGCCCCACGAATCCAGGTTGTCTCCATACGGGCGCAATACGTCGATAAGATTTACGCCGGGAACGCCGCGCCCCGAGCCTTTCGCCAAGTTTCCTTCGATACCGAGCACGACACAAGGCTTGTTAAAATGCCTGGCAAGTTTGCCCGCGACGATGCCAACCACTCCCGGATGCCATTCCCCGCACGCCACCAGAGCATGGCGCGTTCCCGCCTGCGGCTCAAGTTGGGCTAAGGCTTCGTCAAAAATTCCGCGCTCGATTCCCTGGCGGTCGCGATTCATTTCGGAAAGTTCCCGCGCGAGATCCGCGCAACGATTTTCGTTCTCGCAAAGAAACATGTCTACAGGAAGCGAAGCGTCCGCCAAACGCCCGCTTGCATTGATGCGCGGCCCGATTCGGTGCGAAACATCGACCGGCAAAATATCCGCCGTGTCGGCAATATTGCTTGCGGAAATCAAGGCTCTCAGCCCCTTTCGCTTGGTATTTTTCATTTGACGGAGACCGAACCAAACCATTGTGCGGTTTTCCGCAACCAGCGGAGAAATATCCGTAATGGTGCCCAGAGCCACCAAATCAAGATATTCTCGCAAAATAATATCGAATGATCGCGGATCCCGGCGCGTCCGCATAATTTTAAGCACGCCGTGCAATACCTTGAACATTAATCCCGCCGTACACATGGGAGAAAAATCCGGCGCGGCGGCAAAGGCGGAGTTCGGATTTACAAAAATCGCGTCCGGAGCTTCCGCAGTTTTACTGCGATGATGGTCGACAATCACTACGTCGATTCCGCGGGAACGCAAAAGCGCAACCTGCTCGTTGGCATTCGTTCCGCAATCCAAAGCAAAAAACAAAGCCGGACGATCCCGCGCAAGCACACGCTCCACAATCGCGGAGCTCAGACCGTAGCCCTCTTCGCTCCGACGCGGAACAAAATAATGCGGACGCAAACCGAAGCGACGCAAAAAACAAACCAAAAGCGTTACCGCCGTCACGCCGTCCACGTCATAATCGCCGACAATCGAAATCATTTCCCTGTTGTCGATTGCCCGCATAATACGCTCAGCAGCGGCTTCAAGATTCGGTATCAGAAACGGATCCGTAACGTGGGAAAGCTTCGGTGAGAGGAACTTTTCCGCGTCCTCTGGGCTTTTGTAGCCCATTTTTACAAGAATCGATGCAATTGAAGGAAGTAGCGCCAGCGTCTCCTCCAATTCACGCGTAAGGCGCGCATCCGATTCTGTATGTATCCATTTCATATAAAAAGATCGCGGATTTTACAGGCTTCAATGCAGGAAACGCAAGCGCGGGAACGTGAAAAAACATCTTGCCTTTAGGTTTTTGCACAATAATAATGAAATCATTCCAAATAAAAAAATCGCGATTTTACCATGCATTCCTTCGATCCGGATTCTATTCTTATTTCCCACGGGATTCGTCCGTCGCGCCAACGCCGCGCGATTTTAAAATACATTGCCGAACATCCGTCCCACCCGACTGCCGAAGATATTTATCAGGCTCTTTACAAAACTATAAAGACGCTTTCCCGCACGACGGTTTATAATACGCTTCGGCTCTTTTGCTCCAAAGGCGCGGCGCAAATGGTAACGCTCGAAGAAAACGAAATGCGCTTCGATGCCGCCACTCACCCGCATGGTCACTTTAAATGCACGGAATGCGGAAAAATTTTTGATTTTCCCTACGACACGATGTTCAATGACGCCTCCGGGAAGCTTCCGGAAGGCTTCCGGCTTGAGGAAACTCAGCTTTACGTCCGCGGGCTTTGCAAAAAATGTAACGAAGCAAAATCCGGCATGAACGCTTGCGCTTGAAGCACACGTTCCCGCGCCGCAAAAAAACGCGTCCGTCTCCGGGCGCGTTTTTTTTTGCGAAAAGCCTCCAAATTACTTGGCTCCGAGAGCCGCTATATTCGGCGATTTTTCAACACCTTCAACTTTCGTTCCCGGACCGGTCGTTACATTAAAGGAAATTCCGTGTTTCGTGAAATTCAGATTGAATTTACGGACAATTTGATTCACGCCCGGCGCGACAACGTTTTTGCGTTCCCGCAACGCGTCGATCAGCGCATCGATTTGCTCCGGAGAAGCATCGGGCAGAGCGAGCAGTTTTTCCCGCGCCGCAGCGACAGCGGCATCTCCTTCGGTGATGGCATTCCAAAGCAAAATCGCCACATTCATTGCACCGCGAATCGCCGTGTGATTTCCGCCCGCCTGTGCAATTACCGGACGGGAAAATTCGATAATCATGTTCGCAATATTCGGGCGATTCGGATCTCCCGCCGCAGCAGGAATCGGCTCCGCCTGCTCATTCAAGAGTGCTTCGTAGTGGTAGCCGACTTCGCGGATTTTGCTGGAGCCGAACGCACCGACTGTTTTTTTTCGATTAAAAGATGTTGCCATTTTTTTGTTTTTCTAAAATTTAAAACTGTTTTCTAAAAATCAGACAGAATAAAAAAATCAACCCGGAGGCCACGCGAGTTTGCGACCGCCGATGAGGTGAACGTGCAGATGCGGGACGGTTTCTCCGGCATCGGGGCCGGAATTAATCACCGTGCGGAAACCGCCGATGAGTCCGCGCTCGGCAGCGATTTTTCCGGCGACAGTCAAAAGATGTCCTAACGTTTCCGCGTCAGAATCCGTAGCAGCCGAGAGCCGCGAAATTACGCGCTTGGGAATAACGAGGATATGCGTCGGTGCCTGCGGGTTAATGTCTTCAATCGCAAAGCAGATTTCGTCCTCATAGACCATTTTTGAGGGAATTTCGCGATCGGCGATTTTTTGAAAAAGCGTTTTCATGAAAGCGTTTGATGCTGATTTTTTTGCGGAAGAAGGTAAAGCGGAAATTTAATGTTCGGAAGAAATTTCAAACTTTTGGGGCGAAAATCCGCGCGCGGCGACAAAAGGCGCGAGTACTTCGGGAGGAAACGACGTTCCCGTGCGGATTGCGTTGCGCTCAAACCAACCTTCCGGCATCTCAAGCACAAATTTTACCTGATCCGATTTTGAAGACGTTACGGAAAAATCGTTGGCTCGCATTTCCTTTTTCTCAAGCAAATGCCCGCCTGAATCAAAAAAGCCGATGGACAAATTTATCGGAACGCCGCGCATCCAAAATCCGCGCGAATCCTCGTCCGGATAAACGAAAAGCATGCCCGAATTTTCCGCCAACCCCCGACAGCCCGTCAAGCCCTGCTGACGCTCAATTTCCGTGAGTGCCAAGCGAACAAAAATCGTTACGTTCCCGAGTTTTAGCGGAAACTCCGTGTCGAAACTTTTGCGTTCCCGCGATGTTTCGTAAGTACCGCCGCATTTTTTTTCACCGGCAAAAAACATGCACGCGCCAAGACCGAACAGCGAGAGAAGAGCCGATGCTCCGAGCAAAACCGCTACGCGTCCCGATATTTTTTTGAAAAAAGACATTGGCTCGCCGGCTCGTTTATTTTGTAGGCGGTAGCATGCGCGCACGCGCGCCCGGTTTCGGAAATTGCAACGTAACCGTCGTTCCCGCTCCCGGCGTGCTGTCAATTCCGACCTGTCCTCCATGTTCCCGCATAATGCGCATAACGATCATCATGCCCAGTCCGTGTCCGTTATTTTTTGTTGTAAAAAACGGTTCGTAAATTTTGGAAATATCATCCCGATTGATACCGCACCCTGAATCTTTAACGCGGAGATAAACGAATTCTTCGTCGCAGTAGAGCTCAATCGCGATAGAGCCGCCGTCCTGCATCGCCTCCATCGCATTTTTCGTCACATTAAACACCAATTGCTTCAGTTGAGATTCGTCGCCGAGGACAACGGGAAGCTCTTTGCTCGCCTGAATCATCGAACAACGGATATTTCGGTTTTCGAGCTCCACTTTTTGAACGCCGAGCACGTCGATAACGATTTCCACCAAATTCGTTTTTACCAAATCCGGTTTTTGCGGACGAATCGCGCCGAGAAAGTTTTTCAAAATGTCATCGAGGCGGGAAATTTCTTCCAAGCAGATTCCGACAGAGTTTTTCAACGATTTCGTGTTTTCTGCGGGAACGTCAAGTTTGGCGAGTTTTCTCCGAATCAGCTCCAGATGAATTTTCATCGAGTTGAGCGGATTTCCGATCTCATGCGCCACGCTGGCGGCGAGCGTGAAAATCGAATTTACGCGTTCGCTCTCTATCATTTCCTCAGTGGATTCCCGATCCGCCGTAATATCACGCAAAATAACGACGAAGCGTGCCGGCTCCGTGCTTTGGAGCGAAATACGACTCAGCTGCAATCTAAGCCAACGATGTTCCGGATAAAAAATTTCCGCATCGCGGGCAATATTCGGAGCCAAATTATCTTCGCCGAAAAAATCGAGCGTGCGGGCTAAGTCCGGCACCAACTTCCACAAGATCGCGCTTCCGGTTTCGTTCCCGCGAAGCCCTACCATGCGCATTCCCGCACGGTTTGCGTATTCGATCGTTCCCGTTGAATCGATGACGAGAATACCTTCGTCGATCGTATCAAAAAGCATTTCAAAAAGTCCGCGTTCCCGCGCAAGCCTTTGCACCAGGATTGTCAGATTTGCAGAGTCCAAATCGTCAAGCCGCCCCAAAATGCGCTCTATGGAAGAAACCCGGCGTCCCGCGCCGCTACTTTTTTTTGCCGCCATAACAATCTCAAAACTATGCGCGTTCCCGTCCTCTCCCGCAAGCCGAAGCTTGCTTCGGCAAAAGTTTAAAAGCTGAGAAGATGAAAAGTTTTGTCGGCTTTGCCGAAAGTTTTACTTTTTATAAAAATAAAAAAGAACTCTCTTCCTTGCTTCGTTTGCCAAACAACTAAACGTCCAAGCTCCTAAGCTTTCTCAGCTCTTGCCGCTCGCGAAACGAGCAAAAAAATTTCAATTTGCGGGAACGCTGATAATTTGCCATTGTTTTATGCCATTTTTATTCACTCATTTTCCTTACAGAACGCATGGACGCAAAAAATCCGCTTTTCGGCATTCAAAAATCTTACGACGCCATCGTCATCGGCAGCGGGCTCGCCGGGCTCACCGGCGCAAACTATCTCGCCAAGGCGGGACATTCCGTTTTGCTCTTGGAACACCACTACCAGCTCGGCGGACTCGCGACGTATTTTAAGCGTCCGGGCGGACACATTTTTGACATCTCCCTGCACGGTTTCCCGCACGGCATGATTAAGTCCTGCCGCAAATATTGGAGCAAGGAAATTGCGGATTCGATTCGCCAGCTCAAAGACATCCGCTTCATCAATCCGGAATTTAATATTCAAACGACATTCGACCGCGAAGATTTCACGCGCATTCTCATCGAAAAATTTAACGTTCCCGCCGAGCGCGTTCACGGATTTTTCGAGCATCTCGCGCAGATGAATTATTACGACAACGATAAACGCACAACGCGGGAACTCTTCGAAGAATTTTTCCCCGGACACACCGACGTTTGGCGCCTGTTGCTTGAGCCGATCGCCTACGCGAACGGTTCCACGCTCAACGAACCCGCGATTACCTACGGAATTGTTTTTTCCAACTTCATGAGCCGCGGCGTTTACATTTTCCAAGGCGGAACCGATTTGCTCATTCAAAAAATGACGGAAGAGCTCAAGAAAAACGGTGTCGACATCCGCCGCAACTGCCTTGCGGAAAAGATTCTGACCGAAACCGGCACCGACGGCGTTCCCGCAGTGCGCGGCGTGCGCGTCCGCGATATGCGCTTCGGCGAAACGGTCGAAATCGCCTGCAAATCCGTGCTTTCCAACGCGAATATCCGCAATACCGTGGAAGAAATGCTTGAGCCGGGAACCGTTCCCGCCGATTTTCTCGCGGAATCCGAAGCCGTGCGCGTCAACACCTCTTCCTGCCAGGTTTACATGGGCATTCGCGAAGGCGAAACGATCCCGCATATCGGCGATCTCGTTTTCACCTCGGAAGCGCCGAAATTCGACAGCGACGACCTCGTCGATTTGCACACGAGCTCCCGCACTTACTCGGTTTACTATCCGGACACGCGCCCGCAACGCAAAATCCCGCATTACGCGATTGTAACGTCGATTAATCAGCGTTTTTCGAACTGGGAAAATCTTTCCGACGAAGCCTACGAAGCGGAGAAAAAACGTATCATCGAAGAATCGTTTGCCGGGCTTGAAAAATACATTCCGGACATCCGCGCCAAGGTCGATTGGGTGGAAGCCGCGACGCCGCGCACCGTCAAACGCTACGTGCGCCACCGCGACGGCACCTCGTTCGGCACGAAATTCGAGGGTTTGAAGATTTCGATGGAATTGCCGGAAAAAGTGCGCGGGCTTTACCACGCGGGATCGGTCGGCATCATCATGTCGGGCTGGCTCGGCACGATCAATTACGGCGTCATCACCGCAAACAAAATGGCGCTCGCGATGAAGTAATTTTAATAGATGATTTTTCTTGAGGCGGCGAAGATTGTCCTGTCTTCGCCGCCTGCTTTTGCCGTTTTACAGAGAGTTTTTACGCTTTATCAATTGTAAGAGAAGGCTCAAACGTTACCGGCAATTCCGGCTCCGGAGAAGGCAAGCAGGAATCAAACCAGGCAGCAAAGGCGATCATCGCGGCGTTGTCTCCGGTGTGCTTCGGGTGCGCCGTCAAAAGCGGAATTTTGTGTTTGGCGGCGATTTTTGCAAAAGCCGCACGCAAGGCTTTGTTGTTGGAAACGCCGCCTGAAAGTCCGATGCTTGCGAAGGTGCGTTCTCGAAGTGCGGCTTCGACCTTGCCCGCGAGTTGAGCGATGATCGCGTCCTGATAGTCCGCACAGATTTCCGGAAGAGAAGCTTCAAGCTCCTCGTCCGACATTTTTTCAAGGCGATAGCGCAGGCTTGTTTTAAGTCCGGAAAAACTGAAGCGCTCTCCCTTTTTCAAATTTTCTCCCCGCGGGAACGTGAATTTTCCGCGTTCCCGCGCAAGATTTGCCTGCTTTTCGATAAGCGCACCGCCCGGATACGGCATACCGAGCAATTTTGCACCTTTATCAAATGCTTCGCCGGCGGCATCGTCCACGGTTTGTGCCAAAATTTCAACCCGACGACTTTCTTCAACGGAAACTAAAAGCGTGTTCCCGCCGGAAACGACGAGCCCCAAATGCGGAAAATATTTTTTGACTTCGTGCGGGAACGTTGACGGATTTTTTTCATGCTCCGGAATAAACGGTGAGAAAAGGTGTCCGCGCAGATGATTTACCGCAAGAAGCGGCTTTTCCCAAACTTGCGCGACCGTCCGTGCATAAGCGATTCCGAGGGCAAGGCACCCCGCTAACCCGGGACCGCGCGTAACCGCAACCGCATCCGTCTCTTCAGAATTTATCTCACAGGCAAGACGCGCCAACAACTCCGGGAAATTAGCAAGATGTTCCCGCGAGGCAAGATCGGGAACGACGCCTCCGAATTGCCCGTGCAAAGCGACCTGCGTGTTCACAAGTTCCGCGACAATGCCTTTATCGGAATCAAAAACGGCAAGCGCGGATTCGTCGCACGAACTCTCTATCGCAAAAATTTTCACCGGTTCCGACGACGCGGGCGCGCCGCTCCTACGCCGTTCCCGGGCATAAGCATCAAAGGTTCCGTGCGATAATTGAAACCTTCCAGCTTTTTGCGCTCGATTGTTTTTCCGATAAGTCGCTCTATCGCCTGAAGCTGAAGCAGTTCGTCCGGCGAAAACAGCGTGAACGCCTCCCCTTCGTCGCCCGCGCGGCCTGTGCGCCCGATGCGGTGCACATAATCTTCCGGATGCTCGGGAACGTTATAATTGATAACGTGGGAAACACCGGAAATATCGAGCCCTCGCGAAGCAATATCCGTGGCGACAAGCACGCTGAATTTTCCGTTTTTGAATCCGGCAAGTGCCTCCGTACGTTCCCGTTGAGTGCGGTCCGCGTGCATCGTCGCAACCGCGATTCGGTTGGACTCAAGCCACTCCGTAATACGGTCGGCATCGCGTTTCGTTCGTGTGAAAACAATAACACTCTTGTAATGAGTGCGTTCAAGAAGCGCGAGGAGTAAATCGTATTTTTGGTATCCGGCAACCGGATACAAAGCGTGAGAGATCGTGTCGGCGGTAATCGCTCCCGTACGAACGTCAATTTCTTCCGGTTCACGCAAAGCCCAATCGGCAATTTCCCGAATGGTTTTATTGACCGTTGCCGAAAAAAGAAGCGTTTGGCGTTCTTTCGGACACATGCGGATAATGGAGGAAACATCTTCGATGAAGCCCATATCAAGCATACGATCCACTTCGTCCAAGACCAAAACTTCAATACCGGAAAGATCGACGAAACGCTGTTTCCAAAGGTCAATCAGGCGCCCGGGTGTCGCGACGACGATTTCCGCTCCGTCCTGCAAGGTTTTTAACTGCTGATCGTAGCGTACGCCGCCGTAAAGTAGCGCCACTTTTCCGGACCAATTTTCGGCGAAAATGCGGAACGCCTCGTCGACCTGCATTGCGAGTTCCCGTGTAGGAACAAGCACAAGGCAACGTGGCTTCCCTCGGGCTTCTCCTATCCGGGCGAGCGTCGGTAAGGCGTAGGCGGCGGTTTTCCCCGTTCCCGTCTGCGCGGCGCCGATAATATCTTTCCCCGACAACGCAACGGGAATCGCCTTTTCCTGAATCGGAGTCGGGGCTTTATACCCGATTTTTTCTATTACCGAGAGTATATTTCCGGGTAGTCCTAAATCTGCAAAACTCATGGATTTTTATGAAACGCGTTCCCGCAAGAGCGGGACATTATCGGGCTCTGTAATATCCCGTTTTATCGTAAATTGCCCAGAAATCAAAGGGATTTTCGAGAACCGGAAGTTCAACAAAGCGTCTGCCCTGAGCGTCTGTCTGTTCCGGCATAGGAGGCGTCGGCATCATCATTCCGTTGTTTGGCTCTTTAGGCGGGTTTTCCAGAGAAATCACCCCGGTTTCCTCAATGCGCTCCGCAATATGATCCACCCACTTCAGCTCAACGGCTCGCTCTCCGTTTTCCTGCCAATCCCCGTCCGAATTATGCGCATACATTTGTCGGGTAAATTCTTCGAGCGTAAGCCCCATCTTTTTGGCAACAGGCTCACCGAAGCGCTTATACCAAAGTTCTCCCATTGCAACGCCCTCCCGAAGCATTGTAAGATTGCCCTGCACTCCGGTGGAAATTTGGTGGTGCAAGATACGCGAATTTGCGTAACAGAAAGAGCGTTCCGCAGTCGTTGTAATCACGGCTGCCATGGATGCGGCAAAACTTTTGACGACAACGTACACCGGTGCCGTGCAGCTCTGCATCGCTTTTTGAATCTGATAGCCGGCGGCGACGCTTCCGCCCGGAGAGCTGTCAATTACGATAAAAATCGGATACTCCGAATTTTGATTGTTAAAGAAATAAAGCTGCTCGCAAACCGTTTTGGCAGAGTCCTCCGTGATGGGACCGTTTAGCGGAACCCGGCGATCCGAAATATAGAGCGTGCCATCCACAAAAGGTTCTTTGAGATACTTAGGAGAAACGGCTGCTTTCGGTGCCAGGCGGGAAAGTTTTTCCTGCTTTTCCGCCATCGACATCACGTATTGCGTCCTCATGTTTTCGCCGTTCATTTCCAGCTGTTGTTCGCGCAGTGCCATTTCGAGCAAGCTAAGTTCTTTTTGCTTCGCGCGAAACGTTGCCGCCGAGCGGGAATTTTCCAAGGCGATGCGACGTTCTATTTCCGTGCGTTCATCTTCGAGACCGGCAATCTCTTCGGCAATTTTTGCAGAACGCTCCGCCCGCTCCGCATCCAAAACCATTTTCTCGAGCTTCATCGCCTGCATCGCCCTCTCGTTTTCCGAAGAAGCGAGCGCGAGGCGAGATTCTATCAGAGATTTTTCAAGGTGGATTTTGTTTGTTTCTTCAGAAAGTTTTTTTAGCTCCTTCTCTATTTCCTCTTTGGAAAGCATTTTCGGAGCGTTGGCGGGAACGACTTCAATCTCCTCGTCAACAACAACGAGCGTATCTGTTGCGGAAGTTTCCGAAACCTGCTGCAACTCGACTTCCTCTCCGGCGTGAACGCCGTCGCCCGCTTTGGCGGGAACGTCTGCCGTCGCAACCGGCGTTCCTGCGGCACAGCCGGCAAACATCAATGCCGCGAGCGACAAAGCGGAGCGAGTAAGGTATTTTTTTTCAAACAACATTGTCGTTTTCCTTCTAAATAAAATTTTAAAATTAAAGGGCAAAAATTAACGGGCGGCAGTACGATAGAGATTGTTCGGATCGTAAATCATCCATACATCGCCCGCCGGGAGGGTCGGCAAGTCAAAATACGGACGCCCCTGTTCGTCAATTTTTTGCTGGCGAATAATCAGCGTTTGCATTTTGGGGCGTTTTGCCTCGGACTCCTTGCGCACGAAAGCGGTTTCGTCAATGGTATCGACGATATCCGTGATCCAGTTCCATTTTTTTGCGCCGTCGCCGAACTCTGTCCAATCGCCCTGGGAATTGTGTTTATACATTTCGGCGACGTATTCTTCGTAAGTCAGACCCATTTTAGCGGCAAGCTTGTCGTTGATATTACGCGTCCATTCCACCACCAAATCCAACTGTTCTGCCATTTGGCGAAGATTTCCCTGCGTTCCCGAGGAAGGCTGGTGTTGCATGATCACCGTGTCTTTGTAGCAGAAGGAGCGTTCTGCCGCCGTGGCAATCATCGCCGCCATGGATGCGGCATAACTTTTGACCACAACATAGACGGGAGCCTTGCTGCTTTCCATGGCTTTGATAATTTGGTAACCGGCGGAAACGCTTCCTCCCGGAGAGCTGTCAATCACGATGAAAATCGGATATTCCGTGTTCTGATTGTTGTAAAAATAAATGCGTTCCGTGACATAGTTTGCAAGCTCGGGCATAATTACATCATTAAGCTCGATGCGGCGATCGGAAATGTAGAGTTTTCCGTCCGACAGCGGATCCTTAAGGTAATTTTCCGGAGCAAACGCGGCGGCGGGAGCGACGGTGCGAAGTTTTTCCGCCATTTGCACCTGTGCGATTTCACGATTGCGATGCGCGAGCGTCAAATCCTGCTTGGCTCGCTCGATTTTAAAATCGAGATCTGCCGCGCGCAGTGCGTTCCCGCGTTCCAAAATTGCCAAATCATCGCGTGCCTTTTCCAGAGAAAGCGCAGCGTCGAGTTTACGTTTTTCCGCTTCAATATCGGCAAATTTCGCGTTATTGCGAGCCACGCGCAACGCCGTTTCCGCCTCCATGCGGGCGCGCTCCGCTGCACGCGGTGCAAGTTGCTCCGAGAGTCGGGCTCGTGCGAGTGCCATTTCTGCATCAATACGAGCCTTTCTTGCAGAAAGCAGGCGAACTTCCATTTGCTTGCGCTGCTCCGGGGTCAATTCCGGAACCGGAGGAGGAACGGGAACCGGTTCTGCCATCTGCGCAGGTGCTACAGATTCTTTTACACCTTCGACGGGAACGCTTTTCGCCTCTGTGCTTCCGGCAATTTCCGCTTCTTCAACAACAACCACGGAGACTTTTTCCTTATCAGGATTCTCAGATTCGGCTATCGCTTGTCCGAACGCAAACGGAGCCAACGCCAACGCCGAGACGGCACTCAGAAAAAACTTAAATGAGTTCATATTCTACAGGGTAATTATTTTCGTAGAATACGCTTTAGCAAAAAAATTTACGACAGAAAAAAGTAAAGCGCATGAAAAACAAAAGAAATTAAAAAGACATTTTACAAGTTCGCGCTTGTATGTAATCCTGAAGCACAGATTTCTCCCGATTTCTCTCACCCCTCAAAAAAACTTTGCCTTCCCGGCAACCCCCTCTAAGTCCTCCGCGTATGAAAAAGAGCAAACTGACACCCGGCGTAATTTTCGATTGGGACGGTGTCGTCGTAGACTCCTCCGGCGCACATCGCCGCAGTTGGGAAGTTCTCGCGGAGAAACGAAATCTTCTCCTTCCGGAAAATTATTTTAAGCTCGGCTTCGGAAAATGTAACGAGGAAATCATTCCGAGAATTTTACGATGGAGCCACCTTCCCGAGGAAATAAAAGAAATCTCCGATGCCAAAGAAGAAATTTTCAGAAAAATTATTTCCGAAGAAGGCATCGACCCGCTTCCCGGCGTGCGTCGGCTTTTGGAAGATTTAAAACTTCGAAAAATCCCCTGCGCCATCGCTTCGGCTTCATGTCGCAAGAATATTGATCTTGCCCTTGAAATCACGGATTTAAAAACTTACTTTTCCGGAATTATCTCCGAAGAATGCACTCTCGCCCGCAAACCGATGCCCGATGTTTTTCTCCAGGCTTCCGTTAAACTTGAGCGTAGCCCTTCGGAAATTGTTATCTTTGAAGATTCTTTGGCGGGAATCGAAGCTGGGATCACCGGCGGTTTTAAAGTTGTGGCGGTTGCGACGACTAATCCCGCGGATTTGTTGCGACGCACCCGCGCGCATTGCGTTGTTGATTCCCTGACGAAAGTCAGCGTCGGGCTCATAGACGTGCTCTTGCGGGAACGTTAAGTTTCCGCCTTCGGGCGGCTTTTGGTCACCAAGTAAACGCCGACGAAAATGATAATCGCGGCGAGGAGCTTTTCCCACGAAAACGCGTCTTGCCCAAGAATCACGGCAAGTGCGCAGGCGACAATCGGTTGCACGTAGTTATACATGCTCGCGGTTGTCGGGCGAATCCGTTTCACCGCCATCGGAATGAGCATGTAGGCAAGAAAAGTTGCACCGACGAGCACATACGCCATTGCCGCAAACGTTTTCCATGTAGGAACGGTAAGAAAGATGCCTCCCGGGCTCAAGATCCCCGGAAGTGTTATCGGCAAAACTTCTATGACGGCGAACAGGAACATCCATTTCATCATTGTTACCGCCTGGTATTTTACGGAAAGCGGTTTGGAGAAAACGAAATACACGGCGTAAATGAAACTGCTTCCGAAAATGCAAAGATTTCCGGCAAGGCTCGATGCGGCGTTCCCGCCGACGGCACCTGAAAGCAAAACCAACCACACTGCACCGAATGCGCCCGTGAAAACCCCGGCGACCTTGAGCCGCGTTATCGGTTCGCGCAAAATCACAGCCGCAAGAATCATTACGATAATCGGCGTTCCCGTCGTGATCACCGAAGCGTCAATCGGAGAAGTCATGCTCAAGCCCCAGATAAACAGAGCCTGATTGCCCGCCACCCCGCACAGCGAACAAAGGAAAAGCACGCCGATTTCTTTGAGGGTAAGTTTTTCCTGCGGCAAAAACAGAGAAACGCCCCAAAACAGAATACACGCAGCAACCATGCGCGCAAGCGTGTGAAACTCCGGCGTCAATTGCTCTGCAAGCAACCATTTCGAAATCGCGTAATTGATTCCGAAAATCAGATTCGCCGTAAAAATCAGCAAATGTCCCTTGGCGCGCTCCGAGAGCATTTTTTTTCAAAAAAAAGCGGGAACGGAAAACCGGAATCCGAAAATCACCAGTGATCGTAGTGGATTTTTTCCGGTTTCCATTTATCCTTCGGCTTTTCTCCGACGGTGGGGTCCGGATAGCCGATCGCCAAAATTGCCATCGGAATCACATTTTCCGGAATGCCGAGAAATTTCGCCGTCGCAGCAGCCCGTTCCTCGCGCGGATACAGACCGCACCAACACGCGCCGAGCCCCAGCGCATGCGCCGCGAGCAACGCGTTTTCCGTTGCGGCAGAGCAATCCTGCTGCCAGTAAAAACCGAAATCCTCCGCCGGATCCCCGCAAATCGTGATCGCCGCTTGCGCCGACGCCAACATTTTGGCATTCGGCAAAAACTCAATCATCGCATCAAGCTCTTCTCGCTTCGTCGTGATCACAAATTGCCACATCTGCTTGTTACAGGCGGACGGAGCCGACATCGCCGCGCGGCAAATCGTTTCAAGCAGTTCCAGCGCAACCGGTTTATTCAAAAAATGCCGCACCGTATGGCGCGTAAATATAATCTCCAACGCTTCGTTGTTTTGCATGCGAGCATTTTACCCGTGCGTTCCCGCCCGAAGCGAATCAAAAGTAAAGCCGGGAACGCGAATTAAATTTCTTTCCCAAGCAGTGCTGCTGTGTTTTAATCGGGCGTTGTGAACGAACAAGCGAAAAGATCAGAAAAAGCCCCCGCTCCGCGGAAAATGCCCCTGCGCATGCAGCCGCTCGCGGCAGACTCATTTACCACCTGTGTTTACGCCTGCATTTGGGCACTCATCATCGGTGAATTTATCGCCCTGTTTTGGCTCGATCTTTTTTCCTGAAAATTGCCGAAACGATAAAAACATTCTCAAAAAATTATCATGCAATTCAAATCACTTCCCGGTTTTCGCGAGTTTTATCCGGAAGACTGCGCCCTGCGCAACTTTATTTTTGAACGTTGGCGAAATGCCGCACGCCGCTTCGGATTTTCCGAATGGGATGCGCCCGCCCTTGAACCACTCGAACTATTCACGGAAAAATCCGGCGAGGAAATCGTTTCCCAGCTTTTTAATTTTGAGGATAAAGGAGGTCGCAAAGTTTCCCTTCGTCCGGAAATGACACCGTCGCTCGCCCGCCTCGTCGCCGCCCGCGCGGGATCGCTCCGCCGCCCGATTAAATGGTTCGGAATCGGCGAAAATTATCGCTACGAAAAACAACAACGCGGACGCTTACGCGCATTTTATCAATACAACGCAGACATTCTCGGCGAGCCGAGTTGCGCCGCCGATGCGGAAATTATCGCTCTCTGCGTTGAATCGCTCCGCATGTTCGGTCTTAGCGAAGCCGATTTTTGCATTCGTCTCAGTGACCGCACGCTCTGGTTTCTTTTTCTCGAAAATCTCGGCATTTCGGAGGAATCAACCGCCGTTAAAGTTCTCGCCGTTGTGGACAAACTTGAACGCGTCGCGCACGACGGTTTGCTCGAAATGATGAGCACCGCGCTCGCGGGAACGCCGCTTGATCCCGCTGGAACGCTCGCCACCATTCGAGAATTTGTCGCGCTCAAATCGCTTGGCGAATTAAACACGTTTTTCTCCTCTCGCTCCGGCGCGGAAAAAGCACTGGCGCGCTTGGAAGAATGGAAAAAACTTCTGAGCCTGCTCAACGCCATGGGCGTCGGCGAATTTATCCGAACGGATTTAACCATCGTGCGCGGCTTAGCGTATTACACGGGCTTTGTTTTTGAAGCCTTCCAACTCGTCGGAGAAGGACGCGCTCTCGCCGGCGGCGGTCGCTACGACAAACTCGTCAAAAAACTCGGCGGTCCGGACATGCCGGCAGTCGGGTTCGGCATGGGCGATGTTACCTTGCGCAATCTGCTTGAACAGCAGGAACTTCTACCGCAAATCGGCGACGCTCCCGATTTTTACGCCATCATACTCGGCGAAGAAAACCGCACGGAAGCGCTCTCCGATGTCGCCCTGCTCCGCGCCTGCGGTTTCCGCGTGGAATACGCGTTCAAAGACGGAAAATTCGGCAAACTTATTCAAGCGGCAGAACAAACCGGCGCGCGCTACGCACTCATTTACGGCACGAACGAACTCGCGCTCGGCGTTGTCAAAGTACGAGATACGCGGGAACGCCGTGAAATCGCATTCCCGCGCGAAAATCTGGCGGGAACGCTCTCCGAAATTCTCGAATTCGGACTTCCCGTAGTCGAAGAACCGCATTGCCACGGCGACGGTTCCTGCGGCGGACACTGCACTTGCGGTAAACATAGCCACGACTGAATTCCGCGCTCCCATGTTTTCTCTGCTGTCCCGTTTTTTTCGGAAGCTTGAGCGCCGCTACGAGCAAAGTGTCGCTTTCAAGCAGCCGAATCTCTGGGAAGAAATTCGTCCGCCGGCATGGGAACGTTTTATGCGCTGGTTTTTCGGCGCGCCCTTCACTGGAGAAGGCTCTCCGGACGCCGTTTTTTGGAAATGGGTTCAGCGCATCGCTCTCGTTGCGCTTTACTTTTTTTTTCTGTGGATACTCTACGAAAGCTTCTGGGCGTGGGGTATTTTTGATTAATTAATGAAAGTAAATTTATTCTTCTCCGAACAATAAAAAATAAAAAAATGCTCACCGTCGGAATTGTTTCTTTAGGTTGTCCCAAAAATCAATCGGACTCGGAGGTGCTCATCGGGCACATGCTCGAAGCCGGAATGACGCTTACCGCTGATCCGCGCGAGGCGGACGCCGTCGTCGTCAACACCTGCTCGTTCATTCTCGACGCACGCAAGGAAAGCTTGGACGCGATTTCCGAAATGGCGAAAGAAGCCAAACGCCGCCGCAAAAGCGCCAAACCGCTTAAAATCGTCGTCGCCGGCTGTATGCCGCAACGCTACGGCGAAAAAATCCGCGAAATGATTCCGCAGGCGGACGCATTTATCGGTATCGATGAGCTGGAAAAAATTTCGCCGCTCATCGAAAAACTTTGCGGGAACGCCGGGAAGCCTCTCGCGAAAGACGGACGCGTTCCCGTCGCCGTTTCCAAGCGCCCGCGCTACATTCCGGATTATTCCACGCCGCGCGCGCGCCTTACGCTCCCGCACATCGCCAACGTCAAAATCGCCGAAGGTTGCAATCACGGCTGCGCGTTTTGTGCGATTCCCGGTATTCGCGGCAAACACCGTTCCCGCGCGATTGCCGATATTGTCGCTGAAGTCAAAACGCTTGTCCAAGTCAACGGCGTAAAGGAAATCAACCTGATTTCTCAGGATACGACTTATTTCGGCATGGACACGTGGCAAAAAACAAAGGTCGGCAAAACCACGAAAGTTTCTTCCGAAGAAGGCGAATCGCTCGCCGTGCTTTTGCGCGCGCTCAACCGCATTCGCGGCGATTTCTGGATCCGCGTTTTTTACACGCACCCTGCGCATTGGAGCGACGAGCTGATTTCCGTTTTCGCCAAATGCAAAAAAGTCGTTCCCTACATTGATATTCCGCTTCAGCATATTTCCGACAACATGTTGGCTGCGATGAAGCGGGAAACCGACGGAAAATATATCCGCGATTTAATTACAAAAATCCGCAAGGGAATTCCCGGCGCCGTCATTCGCTCGACGTTCATTGTCGGCTTCCCCGGCGAAACGAAGGAAGATTTTGAGGAGCTTTCCGCATTTTTAGGCGAAGAAAAATTTGATCGCGTCGGCGTTTTCCAATATTCCAAGGAAGAAAACACACGTGCGGCGCTGATGCCGGACCAAGTTGCTCCCGCAGAAAAAGTGCGGCGTTGGAACGCAACGATGGTCCAACTCCAAAAAATTTCGCGGGAACGCATGCGATCCCGCGTCGGCGAAAAAATCCGCGTTCTCGTGGATGAGCCCGGAATCGCGCGCTCTGCCGGCGACGGCTTCGACGTGGACGGCTTGGTTTTCGTGCCGAAAAGCCTGCCCGTCGGAGAATTTGCGGAGGTAACCGTTACCGGCTACAAGGCTTACGATTTAATCGCGAAGTAGACTTTTTTTGAAAAAACCTACGCCGAAACGAGCTTCAAATGTTCTAAAATAACGGCGATAATTTTTTCGCGGTCGCAGTCCAAATCGGCTCCGTCGAGATTAAATCCTGCAGCGCGGATATGCCCGCCGCCGTTGAGCTTTTGCGCGAGCAAATCCACACGGTAAACATCTTCCGCACCGCGCAGACTGCCTTTGATTCCCGTGTGCGATTGCTCCAGCTGACAGGCAATTTTCACGCCGGCAATATTGCGCAGGTAATTAACAAAATTTTCCGCATCTTCTCGCGTCGTTCCCGTTGCGGCGAAAGCGTCTTTCGGAATCCAAGCAAGCGCGACTTGCCCGTCGGCAAGCAGTTTCGCTGTCGCCAAATAACGTTGCAAAAGCTCAAGCTTTTGAAATTTTTCCTGCTCGTAAAGTTCACGGGAAATTTGCGCCGGAGACGCTCCCGCGCGCACGAGAACGGCGGCGATTTCCATGACCTCGCAAGTCGTTGCCGAATACTGAAATTGCCCGGTGTCCGTCGCGATGCCTACGTAAAGAGCTTCGGCGAGCTCCGCACCGATTTCTATTCCGCAATCCAGGCAAAAAGCCGCGAGAATGTGGCAAGTTGCCGCCGCGCTTGAAATCACGATATTTTCTTCCGTTGCAAAAAATTCATTCGTTTCGTGATGGTCAATCGCGGCAAAAATTCCTTGCGGGAACGCTTTGGCGAGCAAAGTTTTTCCGAGTCGGGAAAGATTCCCGCAATCCACCGCAACGGCGATACGCCCGTCATTTTCAAATTCTTCCTCGCTGAAAAACGGCGTTTCCCGCACAAACGCCTTCAGATTATACGGCACGGAATGATGATTTACGCAAACGGCATCGATTCCTCGGGAACGCAAAATGCGGCAAAGCGCAAGCTGCGCGCCGATACAATCTCCGTCCGGGCGCACATGCCCGAGCACGGCTACGCGCTTTCCTTCAAGTTTTTCCAACAGTACCGCAAAGCGTGCACTTTCTTTTTCAAAATACTTTTTCATAAAATTTTTGTTAAAAACGGGAGAAGCAAAATTCCCTTCACTTAGTAAGCGAAGTCGAAGCCCCCGAAATCAAATTTTCACCGCAAATCGCTCCGCGTGCAAAGCGGGATTTTTATACACGTTGCATTCTCGTCAAAAGCGGCAGGAATGTCGCTTCTCCCGCTTAACGTTTTTTGCGCGGGAACGAAGTTTTTTTGCCGCCGTTTTTCGAGGAAGGCGTTCCCGTGCGTTTTTTAGGCGGAACGATGCGTGCGTTTCCGCGAGTCTTTGCCGTGGAAGCTCCGCCGACCGTTTCTGTTTGTTGCGCCATGAAAAATGTGCGCTCCTGCTTGGGTTTTCCCACAAAGTCAAACTTCACGGGAACGCCACCCAAGTCGAATGCCGCATAAAATTTCGAAAGCAAAAAGCGCTCATAGGTTTCGTCGATTTTTTCCTCGGAATTACAAAACAGGCGAATGCGTAGCGGCTTGTTTCCGGTTTGCACGGCGTAATAGCACTTGAAACGCCGCCCGCTGACCATTTTCGGCGGATTCGCTTCCATCACGCCGTGAATGACGCGATTGAGTTGCCCGGTCGGGATCTGCACATTCATGCGACCGTAAAGCGCGCGCGCTTCCTTAAGCATCGTTTCCACACGCAAGCCTTCGAGCGCGGAAGTGAAAAGCACCGTCGAGCCGGGTAAAAAGAACAGTTCCCGATTCACCGCTTTCGCGAAAGCGCGGCGAAACTCCTCTTCCGTTTCGTATCCGGAAACCGTTCCCGTGCGGAAATGTTTCAACGCCAAATCCCATTTGTTAACGACGACAATCAACCCCGTTCCCATTTCGATGATTTGCCCGGCGAGTTGCTTGTCCAAGCGCGTAACGCCGGTTACCGCATCAATAACAAGAAAACAAACGTCCGCGCGCTGCATCGCTTCGTCCGTGCGCAGAGCGGAAAAATATTCCAAGGTGTCAAACTTGTTCTTGGCACGTTTCCCGGCGGTATCAATCAACTCAAATGTCGAAGTTTCGCCCGTTTTTTTGTCCGTATAATCCAAGCGTTGCTTAATCGGATCACGCGTCGTTCCCGCCACATCGCTGACAATCAGACGGGAATTTTTCGTCAAAGCGTTCCCGAGCGAACTTTTTCCGACGTTCGGGCGCCCCGCCAAGCAAATACGAATCGGGTTCGGCGTTCCCGCGTCAGGATTTATAACGTTCCCGTCTTCGTCCTCCTCAACTTCCGCAAGTCCGATTTCATCCAAAATTTTACGCTTCAGAAATTCGATTCCGCGATTGTGCTCGGCGGAAATCAGAATCGGCGCGCCGAAGCCGAGAGAGAAGAAATCGCCCTGCTCCATGTGGCGTTCATCGTTGTCCACTTTGTTCACGACGAGCAAAACTTTTTTCCCGAAGCTGCGCAATCGTGCCGCAACTTCATGGTCAAGCGGCGTGCAACCTTGGGAGACATCTGTCACCAACACGACGAGTTCCGCCGCCTGAATTGCAAACGCAACCTGCTCTTCCACCGCATCGGCAATAACTTTCGGCGTCGCCTCTTCCGTGAAAAGCCCAATCCCCCCCGTATCCATCAGCAGATAATCATCCACGGGAACGCGTTCCGTAATCAAATCGCGCGTCACGCCCGGCATGTCGTGCACAATCGAAACACGCCGCCCGACGAGGCGGTTAAAAAGGCGGCTTTTCCCGACATTCGGGCGCCCCACGATGGCGACGCTACGCGGTATTTCATTCTGCTTTGCCATAAAAAATTCTTTCGTTCCCGTCAATGTCTCAAATTCCGCGCCGCAAGTCGATTGCGAAAACACAGGAACCGTTGAGCATGTACCTCCCTGTTTTTTTTGAACGGCATCGCCGGAACGCTTATCAGTCAGAGGAAGCGGAACCTAAGCATGCGTCCCCGCCCATTTTTTCAGTACATGCCTATGGCTTAGACGCTTTATTCAAATTTTCCGCGAAGCGCTCGGCGTAGAGCGGAAGCCAAGTTACGCCTTTGGAGCCGAAGCCGTTAAAAAGGAATATTTTGGAAAATTTTTCGTGCGCACCGACTTTCGGCAAAGTTCCCTGAACCGCGGGACGCACACCCGCGCGATGCGCGACAATCCGCGCGGATTCCGCATCCGGCGTTCCCGCAAAAATCGCGCAAAACGAACGGCGGATACGCTCGGCGACTTCCGGCGTCGGTTGCGAGTCGAGCGTGTCGCGATCGTAATTTGTCCCGACACGCCAGCGCGTGCCGCCGAGCGGAATCGCCGCAACCGAGCTTTTTAAAATCTGCCCTTGAAATTTTTCCGTTCCCGCGAGTTCGATTTCGACAAATTCGCCTTTCGCCGGTTGCCATTTCAAATGCGAAAACCACGGATTTTCCCGCACGCGAAAGCCTTCGCAAAAAATGATCCCGCCGCGCACTTCGCG
Organism: Opitutales bacterium; assembly: GCA_017531845.1. Classification (GTDB taxonomy): domain Bacteria; phylum Verrucomicrobiota; class Verrucomicrobiia; order Opitutales; family UBA953; genus Spyradosoma. The sequence goes on from JAFXKI010000003.1 coordinate 61,866, forward strand.
TCCGCGCCAGCGCACACCGCCGCGCGAGGTTTCGACATCCGCGTAATTAAAATTTTCTTCAAGAAAAACGCCGCGGGAACGCCACATTTCGCGCGCTCGGGCAAGCAGCTTCGGGATGTCGAGCCAGCCGGCACGATTGACGAAAAATCCGCCAAGGCGGTCCGAAAGCCCGCCGCCGCAAAGCGTTCCCGCGGGAACGTCCGGAGAAAGCCAACCGTCGTAATCGGGATCTTTTTCGCGCTTTGCCTTAACGCTTTTTTCGTGTTCGGAAGTATAAAAACGATAGAACGGCGTTTCGCGGAAAAACGTTTCACCGAATCGCTCGGCAAGCTCCGCATAAACGCGCTTGGCGGCGGGAACGAGATCGTCCGCCCCGAGCGTTTTGACGATGCGCATTCCCGTTACGGGGTTGAGAACGCCGGCGGCAACCTGCGAGGCGGCGGTTTTCCAACCGTCGTCGACGATGAGCACCCTGCGTCCGCGCTTTTCGAGCTCGAGCGCGAGTAGCGTTCCCGCCAAGCCCTGCCCGACGATGACGAAATCGAGCATATCGGCGGAAGCCACTTCTTCGGCGGAGTTTTTTTTATTTTTTTTGAAAAGACGAAACGTGAGATAGCCCAAAAATGCCATCAAAACGCCCGTTCCCGCGCAGGAAATTTGACTTGGGAGTTCAGGCAACATTTTTTTCCTTGTCCAGATTTCTCAAACGAAGCTGACCGCAGGCAGCATCAATGTCGTGCCCTTTTTCGCGGCGCAGAGTCGCGGGAACGCGGCGCTCCTGCAGGATTTTTAAAAACTGCATTTGGCGGTTGCCCGACGGGCGTTTCCACGGCAAGCCTTCAACCGTGTTATAAGGAATCAGATTCACATGCGCGTGGAGTTCCCGCGCGATGTCGGCGAGCTTGCGCGCCTGCTCGAGCGTGTCGTTCACGTCTTCGATGAGAATAAATTCGAGCGTAATCATGCGCCCGTGTTTTTCCGAAAATTCCTTTGCGGCGGGAATGAGTTGTGCGAGCGGGAACTTGCGGTTGACGGGCATGATTTGCGAGCGCACCTCGTCGGTCGCGCCGTGCAGGCTGATTGCGAGGCGAAACTGCATCGGCTCGTCGGCAAGCTCGCGAATTTTCGGCACAACGCCGCTCGTGGAAATCGTGATGCGCCGCGCGCCGACGCCCAAGCCCCAAGGCGCATTCGCGATGGTGAGCGCGCGCATCGTAGCCTCGTAATTCATGAGCGGCTCGCCCATACCCATGACAACGATGTTGTCAAAATCCGTAAATCCGGTTTCGCGCGTGCCCTTATCGCCGCCTTCCCAGCAAACGAACATGAGCTGCGCCATGATTTCGCCTGCGTCGAGATTGCGTTTCCAGCCCGCCAAGCCGCTTGCGCAAAATTTGCATCCTTGGGCGCAGCCGACCTGAGTCGAAATGCAAACGGTTTTGCGGGAACGCTCTTCGCCCGTTCCATCTTGCGGCGCGCGAAGAATCACGCATTCGACGAGCGCGCCGTCGCGCATTTGGAGCAAAAATTTTTCCGTAACATCGCTTGTCTGCGCGCTTTTTGCGACGAGTTTCGCCGGCATAAAATCATAGGTTTCCGCCAGCCACGCGCGCGTTCCCGCCGAAATATTCGTCATTTCCTCGAAAGAGCGCACGCGTTTTTTGTAAATCCATTCGAGAATTTGCGTGGCACGAAACGCTTTTTCGCCGCGCGCCTGCAATGCGGCTGCGAGCGTTTCTTTAGTTTCGGAAAAAATCAGCGGGCGAGGTTCGGACATTTTTTGCCGGAAAAATTTTATGCGAGAACGCGTTTTTGGATTTCGGAAATTTCGGCAATGCCTTTTTTCCCGAGAGCAATCATTGCAGCAAGTTCCTCCGGAGAAAATGTCGCTTCTTCGCCGGAAGACTGAAGCTCGACAAAACGCCCCGTTCCCGTCATTACGACGTTTGCATCCACGGCGGCATCTTTGTCTTCCAGATAGCACAAATCAAGAATCGGTGTTTCCTGATACATTCCGACGCTAATGGCGGCGACGGAATCCGTGAACGGATCTTCGGAGAGTTTACCTGCTTCGATGAATTTTTTGACGGCGAGCTTAGCGGTAACATAGGCACCGGAAATGGACGCGGTGCGCGTGCCGCCGTCCGCCTGAAGCACGTCGCAATCGATCCAAAGCGTCATGCCGTCGAGTTTTTCGAGGTCGATAACGGCGCGGAGTGCGCGACCGATGAGGCGTTGAATTTCGACGGTGCGACCGTCGAGTTTGCCGCGGGAAATATCGCGGGCTTTGCGGTCGAGCGTCGAATACGGCAAGAGCGAATATTCTGCAGTGAGCCAGCCGCCTTTCACGCCTTGGATGCGCATCCACGTCGGCACTTTTTCTTCGAGTGTTGCCGCGCAAATAACACGCGTGTTGCCGAAGCATGCAAGCACGGATCCTGCGGCGTGCGGTGCGATGCCGGGCTGAAAGGAAATCGGGCGGAGTTGATCCGCTTCACGGTTGTCGGGTCGGATAATCATAAATGGAATCAGGAGTTGGAAATTAGGATACGAGGGATTTTTCCTGGGCGAGCATTTGTTCGGCGAGGGCGTGAAGAAACGGCAGCGTTCCCGCCGTTACGGTTACGAGATTTTTCAGCGCTGGAAGCGCGTGTTGGCGAAAATGCGGTTTTCCCATTTTCCCGGAAAGGAAGAAATACGCGCCGAGTGCCTGCATGAGGCGTTGAGCGGCGGCACGAAAAAGATTTTCCTCCGCTGCGCGATCTGCGGGAACGCTGATTTTTTCGCAGTAAAATTGCAGAAGGGATTTACGGACTTCCGGAGAAATTTCCGCATAGGGGTCAAACAAAAGCGAGGCGACATCATACCAGCCGGTTCCGATGCGCATTCCCTGAAAATCAATGAATACGGCGTTCCCGTTTTTCCAAAGAATATTTTGCGATTGGCAATCGCGGTGAACGAGTTGCGGCGGGAGCGCGAGAAGTGTTTCGGCAAGGTCGGAAAGCTCTGCTTCGAGTGCCGTTTTTTCCGAAACGGAAAGAGAAATTTTCAAACCGCCTTCCACGGCGTTTTTCAAAAAATAATCGCGTTCCCATTGGTAGTAAGCGCGATTAAAACCGTCTCGCATCATCGGGAAGTCCGGCGGAAGATTTTTCATTCCCTGCGTATGCAGGCAAGCCAAGCCGCATAATGCCGAGCGATAGGCGGGAAGAAAATCCGCTGAAGTTTCTCGCTGAAGCGTCCACAAATCCGTATCTCCGAGATCTTCCATCACGAAGAGTTTTTTCTCGGGAAAATCAAGTAAAACGGCCGGGACGGGAACGCCGATTTTTTTCAGGAAACGGGCAATTCCCGCATAATAAGCGTTTTCCTCTTTTTCCGTATCGTAAAAACAAAATACGGCGGGAACGCCTTCAAAATCGCTTCGGAAAAAGCGCCGTGTACCCCCGCCCTTTTTCAGTTCCGTGCTTTCGCGCAATATTTTTTCGAGAGAACACATTTTACGGGAATACAAGAGTCTTAAGCGGCGCAAGATTTTTTTCACGAAGCAAGTTGAGCGCAAGAGCTTCTGCTGCGCGCATTTCGCGCCGGTCGGCTTCCTCAATGTCGTCCAAACCTGCCAAATGCAACCATCCGTGAACGAGGTAGAGCAAAAGCTCATCCGCTTCGGGAACGTTTAATTCTTTCGCCATACGTTGAGCTTGAGCAACGCAAACGCAAATTTCGCCGGCGAAAGCATCGTCGGGAGCGTTATCTCGAGCGGAAGCATTTGCACTTTCCGGAGCGGCGTTTCCGACCGCCCGGTCTTTCGGTTGCGTGAAAACCTCATCGCCCGGGAACGTAATAACGTCGGTTTTTGAGGGATCGTCGAGAAATGTTTCGTGCATTTCGCAAATTTCCTCGTCGCCGAGAAAGGCAATCGAGAGCGTTCCCGCCGGAAAAATCCACGGAGCATTTTCCCGCAGACAAGCGATGACGGCGGAAATTTCTCCCGCGTCGACCGAAAAGCCGTCGACTCCGCAAAAAACATCAACCTCGTTGCCCATAAGCGCCTACGCTTCTTTTTTGACGATGCGCACCTTGGTTCGTTTGTCCGCCGGGGTCGCTTCCGCCGGAGTTACTCCGCCCGCCTCTTTCGGATATTCGATTCGATGGTGGAAAGTGTGAAGCACGGATTTTACGAGGCTTGCACGAATCACGGAAATCTGAGCCATCGTAATGGCACAATCGTCAAATTCTCCGTCGTAAATGCGGGAACGAATGAGCGAGCCGACGAGTTCCTCCACCGCTTGCGGCGTGATTTTTTTGAGGGAGCGCGAAGCTGCTTCGACAATGTCGCACATCATAATAATTGCCGCTTCCAACGAGTGAGGTTTCGGACCGTCGTAGCGAAAGAGCGTTTCATCCACAACGGCATTTTCTCCTTCTTCGGAGACGGCGAGGTCTTTCGCTTTTTTGAAAAAGTAGCCGACCAAGCTTGTGCCGTGGTGCTGCTCGATAACGTCTCGCACGCGTTCCGGCAGGTGGTATTCGGAGGCAAGCTCGGCGCCGTCGCGCACGTGGCTTTTGATAATCAGCGCAGACATTTGCGGCGTGATATCGTCGTGCGGATTGCGATCACTTCCCTGATTTTCCGTAAAATATTCCGGCTTAAAGGTTTTCCCGATATCGTGAAACAGAGCCGCGCATTTGCAGAGAGCCGTGTTTGCGCCGACTTCGTGCGCCGCTTTTTCCGCATAATTGGAAACCATTACACAGTGGTGAAACGTTCCCGGCGCCACTAATTGCAATTTTCTCAGCAACGGATGATTGTAATCCGCAAGCTCAATAAACGTGATGTTTGTGCGCGCCCGGAAAACGCCTTCAAGCATTCCCAAAACGCCGGCGGAAACCACGCCGTAGAAAAGCCCGATCAAAATGGCGGAAAGCGTATTTGCCAAAATCTGGAGCCACGACGTTTCCGCGTAATAGCCGACGCACAGCGCAGTCAACGCCATCGCCAAGCCCGAGTAAAAACCGGCGCGCACCAACGTCGATCGCTTCATCGCATTGCGAGCCACGCGCACCGCTATCAGCGACGACACGGAAATCATCATCAGAATCTGAATGTTCCCGCCCAGCATCAGCGAAGCCACCGCGCCGACGAAGAGCGAGGCAAGAATTCCCAGCGGTGCTCCCGCGATTGCGGAAACCGAAATCGCAACAATCGCCGGGGACGAGAGCCAAACCAACGCATCCCCCAAAGAGCCGAATGCCTGCACGGCGGTATCGGATTCCGTAAGTTCCAAAATGACGCGAATCAGCAAAATATTGATAACCGTCATCACTCCCGTGAAAAGCAAACGACGGCGCATAGGTGCTCCTCCGCTCGGAACCAACAAACCGCGATAAATAATCGCGATTACGACAACGCAAAAAACGTAAAGCAGATTTGTCAAAAACGAAATCGAAACACCAAGCCGTCGCGTCTCATGCTCCGATTGCGCAGCACGATACGCCATCCAGCGTTCCGCGATTTCCTCATCGACGCGCATTCCCGGCAAAAGCAACGGCGTGCCTTCGTTCACACGGACAACCACCGGCGCAACTGCCGCCACTGCCGCATCCTTCTGCTTATTAGTTGCCTCGGCATCAAAAACGACGTTCGGGCGAATCAGCGGAGAAAACATATCCACCACCACGGGAACGGACTGCGTCAGCCGCTCAACCGGGAAACCGTTAAAAACTCTTCTCCAGCAACAAACTTCAACTTCTTCGGCAAACTTTTTGCGAAATTCAGTCGGCGTAAGCCCGTTGCGCCTCGAAAATGCCGCTGCCGTCGGCGAGCGCCCCTTTTCTTCGGCGATCCCGTTTTCCGCCAAATCTCTGAAAATGCGCACACTTTCATCCGTAAGTAATTTGTAACGGTCGGCAGTTACGCAATTATCAACAAGACGGGAAACATCAATTGCCAGCCGATTCAAAATGTCCTGCAACGCAGTATCGCTGTCGGTAACTTTTTGCTCCTCGAAAAGCGAAAGAATCATGTCCAGCCTTTGGGCACGTTCCTTAGTTTCGTAAATGGCATCAAAATTTTCGGCGACAGCGTTCCCGACCAAGATGTATTTTTCCAAAACCCGGTTAATCTGCTCCATATCCGGTCGATACACGGGAACGACATTATAAAGAGCTTCTTCCTCCTTCGCCCGCTTACGCACGGCACTTTCGTAAGAAAAGTCAAAGGGCGCGTCGAAGCGAAACGTCAATTGCATCCCCTTAAAAATAATCGGCGTATGCGGCGGGCGTCCCCAAAAGGCGACGAACGCGACAAGCGCTACGAAGAGCAAAACGCCTACCGCAGAATAAAGCCAACGGGAGAAGCTCCCGCGGGGAACTTCCGTTGCCGGTTCACGATGCTTCTTTTTTTGTCCGTGTTGAAAAATCTGCATTCTAAGAAATTCTGAAACGCTTAATTTTACGCGGGAACGCCAATCCGCGCAAGCCGCAAGCAAAACAGCCTTTTCAGAACAAAATTTTACGACACAAATTCACTTGTAAAACAAAATCTTTTTCTATGTAATGCGCCGAAATTTTTTGAGACAGTATTTTCCGATTTGATGAATTTTAAGAAATTATGAAACCGTTGATCCTTATTGTTGACGATGAGAAAAACACCCGCGAAGGGCTTGCCGCCACCCTCGAGGAACAATACGAAGTTTCCATGGCAAGCAATGCGGACGAAGCTTTCCGCCTCATGGACATCGAAAATTTCGATGTCATAATCACCGACCTGCGCATGGCGGGACAATCCGGACTTTCCGTCATAGACCGCGCGTTGGAACTGCCGCAAAAACCCGTTTGCATCATGATGACCGCTTACGGGAACGTCGAAACGGCCGTTGAGGCAATGCGCCGCGGAGCTTACGATTTCCTGACCAAACCGCTAAACCTCGAAAAACTCGAAATCGTTATCCAAAGAGCACTCAAAAGCCGCGACACCGAAAAAGAAAATCGTGCGATGCGAGCCCGCCTGGACAACAAATTCAGTTTCAAAGGCTTAGTCGGCGAAAGCGACGCTCTCACATCCTGCGTTGAAAAAGCCAAGAAAGTCGCCGCCTCCAAAGCGACCGTGCTCCTTCTCGGCGAAACGGGAACGGGCAAGGAACTTTTCGCACAGCTCATTCACCAAAACAGCCAGCGAGCCAAAGGACCGTTCGTTCCCGTTCACTGCGCCGCCATCGCCGCCACGCTCTTGGAAAGCGAAATTTTCGGACACGAAAAAGGGGCGTTCACGGGTGCCAACGAACGCCGCATCGGGCGTTTTGAATCCGCAAACGGCGGCACGCTTTTTCTGGACGAAATCGGAGAAATCGACCTCGCGACCCAAGTAAAGCTTCTCCGCTTTCTTGAGACCCGCGCCATTGAGCGGCTCGGCTCGCAGAAACAAATTCAGCTCGACGTCCGACTCGTTTGCGCCACCAACCGCGACTTGGCAAAAATGGTTGCGGAAGGCACATTCCGCGAAGACCTTTACTACCGTCTTTCCGTCGTCGCACTGATACTTCCGCCCTTGCGGGAACGCGCGAGCGATATTCCGATTTTGATCAACCACTACATTCGGCATTTTGCGGCAGAGAACGGACTCAAACCGCCGAAAATTTCGTCAAAGGCAATGACGATTTTCGGAAAATACACTTGGCCCGGCAACATCCGCGAATTGCGCAATCTTTGCGAAAATCTCGTCGTTATGCACTCCGGAAGCGAAGTGGGCGAATATGATTTGGATTCCCGCTTTCTGCTCAAGCGCATTGAACCGGCGATGCCCGTCATCCCCAGCACCAACACTTCTCCCTCCGGAGAGCCGCTCTCCGAAAAGGAACTTCTCAAAGCACTAAAAAAAGATCGTGCTAACCAACGCGAAAAAATCAAAAAAGTGCGCATGCAAGCTCTTTCCAAGCGGGAAAACGAAAAACGCCTAATGCGCGAAGCTCTCATTCAGGCAAACGGGAACCGCACGGCGGCTGCAGATTACCTCGGCATTTCCCGACGCACCTTCCACCGAAAACTCCTTGAGGATCCCTCCATCGCCTCCGGTTACACGGCAAAACGCGGCAGACGGTCTGAGGCTGACAACATTTAAAATCTGTGCTAAAAGATGCGGCATGAGTTTTTCTACCGCATCTTTTATTTTAAAAAGAACCTGTCTCGCTGCGGCTCTGCTCACGGCGGGAACGCTCGCCACCCTTGCAGAAACTCCCGTCCGCTATTCCGGCTCGGACTTTTTGTCCGGCGAGCCCGAAAAAGCACTGAATGCTCACATCGAGAAAAACTACGGCGAAGCTCCGACAAGCAAACTTCGCGGAAGCATCGCCGGAGAAAAGGAACTGCGCGGCGGCAAGGCAGACTTTGCCCTTCTCATGCTTCCCGCCGCCGGAAAAAACATTCCGGAAGTCAAAGCCGGAGAATGGCGCGTGTTCCCGCTCGGCTATCAGGTAGCTTACGTTGCCGCCGCCTCCGCCAATCCGCTCAACGAAATTACTTTCGAACAGCTTGCCTCCATTTTCGGAAACTTCTCAAAAACCGAAGCTAAAAGCTGGGAAGAACTCGGCGCTGCCGGATTTTCGCCTTCCATTACGCCCTGTTCCGGAGACCTCTCGAAAACCAACGCGGTAACGTTTTTCCAGAGAAAGGTGCTCCCGAACTTCGCATTCCGACCCTCCGTCCGTAATCTTGCCTCCGACGAGAACGCATTTAAGGAAATTATCAATAATCCCGGAGCCATCGCTATTGTCGGCAAACAAATGCCCGCCGGAGTCCCGATCAAACTTCTCGCCGTTGCCGATAATCACGAGAACGAAAACGCTACGGCATACGCCCCTATTTTTACGAATATTTACAACGGCGACTATCCGCTTACCATTCCGGTTTACGTCGTTTATCCCACAAAAAACCGCCTGATGCTGAAATCCGTTTTGTCTTACTTGTACTCACAGGAAATGGCGGATCAGCTTGCAGATGCCGGATTTTTACCGCTTGAGCCCAAGTTGCGGGAACAGTTCCAAAAAGGCATTGACAATATCAAATAAAAAAGATTCTATTTATTCCAATTTTATTGCTTCTGCAATCTAAGCGGGCGTAGCTCAATTGGTAGAGTACCACCTTGCCAAGGTGGATGTTGGCGGTTCGAACCCGCTCGCCCGCTCCACTTTCAAACAACAAAAAATCCCGAGTTCTTCGCTCGGGATTTTTTATTTTGCTTTTTCTCTATGCCTCGGCGGGAACGCGAAGCACATCACCGATTGCGTAAAAATGCCCGCCGGCAACGTAGTGGAGCGTTCGCAAATTCGACGGAGCTTCTTCAAATTTCCAATGCCCGTTTTCAAAAACACGGGAATCCGCCCACGCACCGATACACTCGCCGATAATCAAATCGTAGGCTTTTTCATTGTGCGGTTCCGAAACGACCTTGAAAATCATCCAGCCGGCGCAACCTTTCACGAGCGGGATTTCAAAACCGTCTATGTAAAAAAGCTCAGCTCCGCTTTTTTCAATCTTTTCGGGAACGTCATTTTTGCTGACGGAGCCCAAAGCAAGCATCTCTTTCAAAATCCCGACTGTCGGCAACTGAAGCGCGAACATCCCGCTCGCATCTATCAGCTTGCGCGTAAAATGCGAGGAATCCACCACCACCGTCGCCTTACACGGCAAAACATCTAAGGGACAAGCCCACGTCGCCGGCATCACATCACACACGCCCGAGTGCGAAGCGGAAACCAGCGTTGTTCCGCCGACATTGAGTAAGCGATACGCCTTTTCCGGCGCAACTTTCGAAATATTTTTCATAAAACCAATTTCAGAAAAAACGGCTTCCGTTCCCGCGCTTAGAGCTCGGATTTTATCGCATCAAAAGCGGCGGAGGCGGGAACGCCCTCAATTGGCGAGCCGCCTGTCGGCGGGCAACCTTCCGGCTGAAGAATCACTTTTTTCGCCGCAAAAATCGGACCGGTGCGCACGGGATTCGTCGGACCGAAAATCCCCACGACGGGAACGCCGAGCATGTTGGCAAGGTGGAGCCCTCCGGTGTCGTTCCCGCAAATAACGCGGCAAGCGGAAAGCTCGCGCATATAATCGGGCAAATTTGTTTTCCCGGCGCGGTCGACAACGCGCGCGGTGTTAAATCCCTCTGCAACCTGTGCGGTAATCGCGGCGTCTTTTGCCGTTCCGAAAAGGCGAATTTCGAGGCTCGGGAACGCCTCAAGCAAAAGTCCGATCAGTTCACGCCAACGCGTGATTTGCCAGCGCTTTTCCGGAGAATTTTCCGTTCCGCAAATCAAGCCTACAATCGGTTTGTCGTTTGTATCCGAAGAAGCAATACGCAACGGCGTGAAATCCGGCTCCACATCCAGAGCGTGACGTTCCCGTAGCCAGCGCGCCCAGACGAGCGTTTGGTGGTTTTTCGTCAAATCCAAATCGGCGGGAACGCGCCAAGATTTTGTCAAAAGCGGACGCGGATAGCCCTCGCGCGTCATTCCGCAACGCATCGGCGCGCCGGAAAGCCACGCTTCTGCATCTCCGCGCAACGAGTTGGTAAACAACACAAAAACTTCCGGGTATTCCGGGCGCAAAAGTTTGCGGCACGCGAACCAGTAACCGAGCCCCTTGGACTTTGCCGGGAGCGCGATCAACCTGTCCGCGCAATTGAGCAGTTCCAGCATCGGCAGGAAATGAGCCCGCGCCACGAGCGTAATTTCCGCGTCCGGACGCGCTTTGCGTAAAGTTTGCACGAGAGGAAGAGCCATCACGATGTCGCCCAGCCAATTCGGCAAACGGATAAAAATTTTCTTCTTTTTAGGCATTTCTTTCAGTCCAAGGAATTTAAGGTTTTCTTCGAGGCGGCTGCGGCGATGGTGAAGATTAAAGTCGCGCAAGCCTTTCCAACGGTCGTGCATCCAAAGCCAGTCGGCGCATGCGGAATCAGACTCGGAAAGCTTGTTTTCCAGCCAGCGATTAATCGCGAAATTGACCTCGTCTTTTCCCGTTCCCGCCGGCGCGATTTCCTCCGCTCGAATTTCTCCGCGCCAGAATCCCTTGCGCTCGCACCAAGCGGCAATCGTTTTTGTTCCCGCGTGCCCGTGCGCCAGCGTTCCCGCAAGTTCGCTCGACGGTGCGACTCGCCCGAAAAACAGCGACAACACTCCCCGGCGACGCCCCGTTCCCTGATCCGGCAAAACGCAAACCAAGCCGTTTTCGTGCAAGTAAGACAGTGCCTGCGTCAGCCCTTTTTTTCGCGAAAGCAGGCGGCAGCCCCAGCGTTCCCGCGTGTCTTTCACCCAGCGTTCGATTGCCGGATTGTCAAAAGGTCGATAAAATACGCCTACGCGGCGTTTTTGTAGCGGCGGGTAAACGAGCGGAATCGTCGTGAGCCCTTCCATCAGGGAAAAATGCGGAATTGCCACGACAATCGGCACATCTTTCTCAAGAATTGCGTCCAATACCTCCGTATCCGCAGAAAAATTTCTCAAGACGCGCGCTTTCGTGAAATGCGGGAACGCCAGTACCAACATTCCCATTTCCACCATGCGCCGACAACTTTCCAAAGCGATTTTTCGCCGTGCGCGCTCCGTCTTTTCCGGAAAGCAAAGATACAAGTTCCGCAACATCATCTCACGGCGCTTCCGCATGAAAAAATAAACGCCGCTTCCAAGCAAAGAAGCCGCTCCCGCCGCCATCCATCGGGGCATGAGTGCTACAAACCCGCCCAAAATAACAATTAATGCTCTCATCTCTTGTGCAACGATACGGAGAAACTATCAGCCGTGCCGCGCATTTTCAAACGCAAAGGCGTTGCCCTTAAGAAAAATCCCTGAATTTCCGTGTTGCCTCGTTCCTGCAAGTCGGCAAAAATTCGAACTCCGAAGCGGGGCAAATCCGTTCCCGCCGAAATTTATCTTTTTATGCCTACTCCCAACGTTTGGAATCGTAAAGACCTCATCGCCATTGAGCCTCTCTCTCGCGATGAACTCGAGACGCTTTTCGCTCAAGCGGAAATTTTTAAAGCCTCTTTTGACGGATGCGAAAAATTCGACACGCTGAAAAACCGCACCGTCGCCACCTTTTTCTTTGAACCGAGCACGCGAACGCGATCCGCATTTGAGGTTTCCGCACGCCGCCTCGGCGCAGATTTACTCACCTTGAGCGAAACGTCTTCTTCCCGCACCAAAGGCGAAACCCTGCGCGATACCGCCATGAATATTCGCGCCATGATGGTCGATATGGTCATCATGCGCCATTCCGCCGCCGGCGCCGCATCTTACCTCTCAAAAGTCCTCGACGTTCCCGTTATCAACGCCGGCGACGGCGCACACGCACACCCGACACAAGCCCTGCTCGACGCGTTCACGTTACGGGAACACTTCGGGCGAGATTTGACCGGAAAAAAGGTTACTATTCTCGGCGACATCCTTTTCTCCCGCGTTGCCCGCTCCAATATTTACTGCCTCACCAAACTCGGAGTCGAAGTTACACTCGCGGGACCGACAACCCTCGTACCCGAAGAGTTTCGCTCGTTCCCCGGAGTTCGCATTGCACACGATCTTAAAAGTGCACTCGCAGAAGCCGATGCCGTCATGCTACTACGCATTCAGCACGAACGCCAAACGACCACGCACTTTCCCTCACTCGGAGAATACACGGCGTTTTTCGGCGTAAACCGGGAACGCCTCCGCTGGATGAAACCCGATGCGATTATCATGCACCCGGGACCGATCAACCGCGGCGTTGAACTCGAAAGCGAAATTGCCGACGGTCCGCGTTCCGTCATCCTGCGTCAGGTTACAAACGGTGTCGCCGTCCGCATGGCGGGGCTGCATCTCTGTACAAAGTTCTGCGACGAGCAAAAAGGCAAACGCTAGAAGCGAAAAATTTATCTTTAACCTTTAATCTCTAATCTTTAATCTATTCCGAAACTGTTCTTTCCCACGGAAAGCCGATTCGGCTTCCGCCGTGAAAATCGAATTTTTGGGGATGTTCCGGATTCGATCTCGGTTCGGAGGTTGCGACGGCACGCGGACGATGACACTCGGCGTCCTAAAATATGTGTCAGCCAATCAAATGGCAAAAACAACACCATCGCGTTTGAACGCAGCAATGCGTTCGCGCTTGCCGCCTAATAGCTGCGGCACGGTCACGCCCGCCTACGCCTGCTAAGCGGCCGGGCTGTTAAAAAAGCAGGTAAAACCTCGAGCTTGTCAGCGTTCCCGCGAGGCTAAAAACGGGAACGAGGATAGGTGTTCCCGGGCGCCCTCGCTCTAAGAAGCACCGAAATTCAATCGAGCGGCTAAGCGTGTAGAAGTTTCAGCTGAAAGACCGGGAGACGCGGGTTCAACTCCCGCCATCTCCACCAATTTTAAGCGAGTTTCGGACTCACCGAAACTCGCTTTTTGCATTCCCGCTAATCCCGCAACATTTCAGCCTTCCCTTATTTTTCCGATTCGGGGATTTTTATAAACTCAGCTCAGTTTTTTGTTTTGTTTCGGCGGGAACGCGGGATTAGATTTTTTCGGAAAATATGAACGCAGAACATCCTTTTCTTTCGGAAGATTTTTATGTCGATTGGGCGCAACTGACGCCGGAACGCATCGTGCCCGACATCACATTCGCGCTTGAACGCGCACGCGGGAACGTTGAAGCGATTTGCTCGCAAACGCCCGAATGTATTTCTTTTGAAAATACAATTCTCGGTTTCGCCCGCGCCACGCGGGAACTCGGTCGCGCGTGGGGACGCGTCTGCCACCTCGAAAGCGTGGAAAACACGCCCGCGCTCCGCGAAGCCTACAACACCGTTTTGCCGAAAGTAACGGAATTTTTCAGCTCGCTCACGCTCAACGCGCGACTTTGGGAAAAAATCAAAGCCGCCGCAGAACGCATTCCTGCGGGAACGCTCGGTGCCGTGCAGCAGCGTTTTCTCGACGAAACACTCGCCGATTTCCGTGAAAACGGCGCGGATTTGCCCGGCGACAAAAAATCCCGCCTCGCCGCCATCAACGCCAAGCTCGCCGAGCTCACGACGAAATTCGGTGAAAACGTGCTCGATTCCACCAACGCTTGGGAAAAATTTGTTGCCGACGAAACGCTTCTCGCCGGCATTCCCGCGAGCGCGAAAACCGCAGCCGCCGCTTCCGCCAAAGCGAAAAACCACGACGGCGAATTCCGCTTCACGCTCCAAGCGCCGTCGCTCGTTCCCGTGATGCAATATGCGGAAAACGACGCTCTGCGCCGCGAGTTTTGGGAAGCCTCCAACGCCGTCGCCCGCGACGACGCAAAGTTTGACAACGCGCCGCTCATCCGCGAAATCCTCGCCCTGCGCGACGAAAAAGCGAAGCTTCTCGGTTTCGCCGATTTTGCCGATTACACGACTTCGCGCCGCATGGCGAAAAGCGGGAAAACCGCGCGCGATTTTGTCGAAAATTTGCGCTCCCGCGTGGATTCTTTTTTCAAAAAAGAGACGAAAGATCTCGTAAATTTTGCGCGGGAACGCGGCGACGCGACGGCGGCGAAAACGGGAAAACTCGCTCCGTGGGCGCTCGGTTTTTGGGCGGAAAAACTGCGACGCGAACGCTACGATTTTGATGCGGAAAGCCTGCGACCGTATTTTGAAGTCAACGCCGTTATCGCCGGAGCTTTCGCGATCGCGGAAAAACTTTTCGGCGTAAAAATTGTCGAAAAAACGGGCGTTCCCGCGTGGCATCCGGAAGTGAAAACCTATGAAGTTTTCGACGGCGAAAAAATGCTCGGCGCATTTTACACGGATTGGCATCCGCGCGAAACTAAGCGCGCCGGCGCATGGATGAATTTTCTCGCAACGCGCGGAGAAGGCGTTCCCGCGCACCTCGGGCTGATTTGCGGCAATATGTCGCCCGCTGTGGACGGCAAGCCGGCGTTGCTTTCGTTCGATGAAGTGCTGACAATTTTTCACGAGTTCGGGCACTTGCTGCACCACGTTTTGAGCGAAGTCGAAATTCCCGAGCTCGCGGGAACGAACGTCGCATGGGATTTTGTCGAACTTCCCTCGCAGATCATGGAAAACTGGTGCAAGCACGCAGAGTCGCTGAGCCTTTTCGCCAAGCATTTTGAAACCGGCGAGCCGCTCCCGCAGGAGTTGTTGGAAAAACTTCTTCGTGCGCAAAACTTCCGCGCCGCAAGCGCCTGCGTGCGCCAGCTTTCCTTCGGGAAAATGGACTTGGATTTCCACATCGAAACCGTGAAATACAAGGACTGCGATTTGGAAAACTACTGGAACGAAACGCTCGCCGATTACCTCGTGCCGACCGCGTTCCCGCAGGTTTCCATGGCGCGGAAATTCCTGCACCTGTTTTCCGAATCCACGGGCTACGCGGCGGGTTATTATTCCTACAAATGGGCGGAAATGCTCGAAGCCGACTGCTTCACGCGCTTTTTGAACGAGGGAATTTTGAACGAAAAAACCGGACGCGAATTTCGCGAAAAAATCCTCGCGCGCGGGAACGCCGCTCCCGCCGAAACGCTCTTCCGCGATTTCATGGGACGCGCGCCCGACCCCGCTGCTCTCCTCAAGCGCGAAGGCTTAGCGGAGTAAAATCGGGAATAAAAACGCAAAGTTTTTTTCTTTAACTAATCGAAGATGACTGAAATTCCGAAGATTCGCGTGGTTGCCGCCGTCGTTGTTCGCGGCGACGGGAAAATTCTCTGCGCACGGCGCGGGAACGCCAAAAATCCGTGTGTCGCGTGGAAATGGGAATTTCCCGGCGGAAAAATCGAAGCCGGAGAAACGCCGGAAAGCGCGCTTGCGCGGGAAATTCGCGAAGAAATGAATTTCTCCGTTGTCATCGGAAAACACATCTCGCGCGTGAATCATTCCTACCCGAGTTGCGAAATCGAAATGGACGCATTTTTCTGTGTTCCTGCCGACGCGTGCTCGATGCCGGAATTACACGAACACGTCGAAATCCGCTGGCTTGCGCCCGAAGATCTTCCCGCTCTTGATTGGGCGGAGGCTGATAAACCCGTTGTCTACGCCTGCACCAAAAAGCTTTCCGGTTCGGCATAAATTTCGCCTTTTCTACAAAAAAACACGTTCCCGTGAAAATTATCTTCACGGGAACGCGTGTCTTTACCTATTAACAGCATCAGGAAATACGAGCAAAAATCTCGTATTTTCAAAGCATTTAGCGATTTCCGACGGATGCGGCAGAATTCACATCGGGGCGGGGACGGTCGACGTTATAGCTGTCGCCCTCAACAGTTGCCGTGTAAAAATAAAGCGGATCCGTAGCGAATTTGGAAATACGGTCGTTATCATAATTTTCACCGAAATCTCCGGAATCGGAAGCAAACGCGTCTGTAACCTGCCTCGAAAGGATACCGGAAACGCGCTCAAACTTAAGTTGCCCCGCAGAGTTGATGCTTATCGAGCGACCGGCGGTCAGAGAAATACCGGCGCGACCGGTAGGCGTTACTTCAATTTCGCCGTCGATGCAACCGACCGCAACGGAAGCGTTGTCCACGGAAGTATAAAACGTCGTTCCCTTCACGGCGACATCTCCGGCACGCGTCTTAACGACGAGGCGCGAAGAAGGAAGAAGCTTTGCAACTTTGAAAAAGGCTGTTCCCTTGACAAGGCGCAGAGTTGTCTGCGAGCCCGCAGTGCCCTTGGGTTCTTCTTTGAAGGAGGAGAAATCTTTTCCTTCGACGACACTCGGATCGTTTTGCTCAAACTGAGCGAGGTCAATTGACGTATTCTCTTGCAGGACGATGACGGTTCCGTTCCCGAGGGCAATCTTCGCGGAAGCGTCTTTGCCTGTCGATACGCGCGTGTTTTCAAGAAACGTCGCGCCGGCAGCAAGTTTTTTTTCGGCACCGCCGGCGACGGTATACACAACGTTCCCGCTAACTTCGTTCACGCAAATTTTTCCCGGAGCGGCAAACAATGCTACTCCGAATGCGAGCACGGTTGCGAAGACGGTTATCAGCTTCTTCAGTTTCATAGTCTAGTTGGTTTTTCTGGTTGTTTTGAATTATAATTTTCGAGAACTTGAATGAGCCTCTCATTAAGTTCAGAGTCTGAGTTAGATTCAAAATCCGTTTCCTTGCAACAAAATTCTACTACATTAGTATTATTATCGTTTTGGTAGGAAATAATCCCGCCCCGAACGTTTCCGTCCGGGGCGGTTTAATACTACTTAACACTAACTTAATCTATGCTCGGGGACAAAAGCTAAGCCTTCGTTCCCGAAAGGCAACCCCGCATGGGCGGGAAAGGTTTTACCTTATGTTTGGTAGCATTTCTTAAAAATTTAATGAACGCAAGCATTTTTCTACCTATTTGGTAGTTTTTTCATTCGTATAAATTTTGCTTTTTTCACAAGTCCCGGCATGAGTTCTGTTTTGCAAGGATTAAGAAAATTTGATTTTTTCGATTTAATCTTAATCACTCCAAAACAACAAAATTATGGGCAAACAATACAATAAGGAAAACAAGCGTCGCCGCCGTGCCGCTTACCAAAAACGTTGCAAAGAACGTATCGCAGAAGCTATCGCGGCGTCGAAGAAACGCAAATAAACCGTTTCGCGCGTTCCCGCGTCCGGCTTCGGTGCGCGGGAACGCTCCTTTTTGTTTTTTGCCTGATTTTTCTCACACTTCCTATGGTTCCCCAAAAAAATATTTTCCGAGCGGCTATGTCTGCGTTTCTTGCCGCGGCATCGCTCTTTTTCGCTTCCTGCAAAGTCCCGCCCTCGCCTCCGCCCACGGAAAACGGCTCCGTTATCCCGATTTCCTACGCCATTTTTTCCTGGAAAGAAGTAAATGATTTTAAGCGCATTTCGGAATATTTCACGAACCGGGAAAACACGGGCTTCAATTGCGTTTTACGCACCGATCCCGAAACCCGCGAAGGACTTTATCTCGTGCTCGGAATCGAAGTTTCCGAAAAAATTCCCGACGACAGCACGGCAACGCTACGCTATTTCCGTCCGGACAAAGTCGGTGAGCAAACGGCGACATTTCGTCTCCCCGAATTTAAATCCTCCGTTCCCGGCGAAATTCTGTTCGGGCTTACCGGCAACGCCTGGCCGAAAGAGTTGAAAAAACGCCGCCCAAGCGCCTGGCAACTTTCCGTTTACGCATCGGACGGCACACTGCTCGTCTACCGCCAGTCCTACCTTTGGGAACGGGAACGCGAAAAATAAACCTCTCCTAATTTCCAAAACAAAATGTCTCCACGCGACCTAGGTTTCCGCATGCCCGCCGAATGGGAAAAGCAGGCGGCAATTTGGCTGACTTGGCCCACCAATCCGGCACTATGGCCGGGACACTTCGAGCTTTTGCTTCCCCAATACGCCGCATTTATCTCCGCAATTTCCCGCTACGAACCCGTTTGCCTCAACTGCGCGGCGGGACCGCTCCGCGAGCAGGCATTGAAATATTTAAACGAAGCCAAGGCGGATCTTTCCGTCATCAGCTTTTTTGACCACCCCGCAAACGACGTCTGGTGCCGCGATCACGGACCGCTTTTCGTAAAAAATGACAGCTCCGGCGAAGTCGCTCTCACCGACTGGATTTTCAACGGCTGGGGCGGAAAATTCACCGCGAACCTCGACAACGAAATTCCGGAACGCATCGCAAATGCTCTCAGCATGCGCAGATTCGCGTTCCCGTTCGAACTCGAAGGCGGCGCAATTGAACTCAGCGGCGACGGGCTTTTGCTGACCACGGAATGCGTTCAAAAAAATCCCAACCGCGCCGACGGGCGAGACGACGACGCCTTCGAAGCCGCACTCAAAACCGGGCTCAACGTAAACGAAATTCTTTGGATTTCCAACGGCTTGGCAAACGACGACACCGACGGGCACATCGACAACCTCGCCCGCTTCATCGCACCGCGAGCCATCCTCGCCGTTTCCGAAAGCGATCCCGCAAACCCGAACTTTTCTCCCCTCAAGCAAAATCTTGAGCAACTCCGCGCTCTCAAAACGCCCGAAGGCGGAAAATTCGACGTGCTTGAATTACCCATGCCGGAACCGTTCACGCTCGCCGGACGCGATTTACCGCCGAGCTACGCGAATTTCCTCATTTTGAATGACGCCGTCATCGTTCCCGTTTACGGACAATCCGGTGACGAGCGCGCACTCGGCATCATCGCCGACGCGTTCCCGCAACGCAAAGTCATCGGTCTGGATTCCCGCATCATTCTCATCGAGGGCGGCTCTTTCCACTGCCTTTCTCAACAGCAACCCGCATAGCGGCAAGCAGAGATTTTCAAAAAATCTTTGCGGCTTGCGAGAGTTCTCCGGCTCTGATTGAATGCGCGGATTATGACTAATGACCAACCGCTCAAACTGCGCATGAAAAAACTCGTTCCCGAGGCTGTCGTTCCCGCTTACGCGAAACCGGGCGACGCCGGGCTCGATCTCACGGCAACTTCCGTAAAATTTGACGAAGCCACGCGCAAACTCAAAGTCGGGTTCGGCTTGGCGATGGAAATTCCTTTCGGCTACGTCGGCTTGTTGTTCCCTCGTAGCTCCGTGCACAAAACCGGCTTGGTGATGTCAAACTGCGTCGGCGTAATTGACTCCGGCTATCGCGGCGAGGTCTGCTCCATTTTCTACGTTCCCGAAGGCGCACAGCCTTACGCGGTCGGCGACCGCTGCGCCCAGCTCATCGTCCTACCCTACCCGCAAGTCCAAACGGAAGAAGCAAGTGAACTTTCCGAAACCGCTCGCGGCACAGGCGGATTCGGATCCACCGGCGCATAATTTTTTTCGAAAAAAAAACACTCTCATCTTTTCCTCAACATGAAACTTGAAGCTAAATACAGCCGCGAATGGCGCGATCGCATGGGCATTATTCTGCTCATGATTATCGGTAGCTCCGGATGGTTTTTCTACGATGGGCTCGTCGCCTATCCGAAATACAACGAAAGTGCCGCCGCCTATGCCCAAATCGTCGAAATGGTAAAGGAAGAAGGCGTTCCCGAAGAATCCGTCCGCACCGAAGCCGCCGCCCGCTGGGAAAAATGCGCTGCAGAGTTTGACGCCGACCCGAAGGAGCCGCCGGAACATCCGAAAAACATTGCCCAGCAACTTCAATTCGGCGTCGGGCTCGGAATTTTCGCTATCGCGTTTTTGCTCTGGGTTTTGCGCGAAATGCGCCGCGTCATTCGCGCTGACGGGGAAACTTTTGACGGATTGACGACCGCGTTCCCGCCCTTCAACGGAAAAACCTCCGTCCGCTTCGATTCCGTTTTCGGTATCGACCGCCGCAAGTGGAAAAACAAAGGAATCGCCGTCGTTCACTACAAAAACGAAAAAGGCCGTCCCTGCCGCGCAATCATCGACGATTACAAATATGCAGGCTCGGAAGCGATTCTCGAAAAATGCGATGCCGTCATCGCCGAAAAAAAAGCCACCTCCGCAAAGAAAGCATAAATTTCCATGAGCGATTACAACGGAATTTTGCTCATCGATAAACCGACGGGCTGGACCTCGCACGACGTCGTCGCCAAATTGCGCGGCATTCTGCACACGCGCCGAGTCGGACACGCGGGAACGCTTGATCCGCTGGCAACGGGGCTACTCGTCATCCTCGTCGGCACCGCCTGCAAGGCTTCTCAATATCTGATGAGCCAAGGAAAAATTTACGAAGGCACACTAAAGCTCGGTTGCGTTACCAATACTCAGGATTCCGACGGAGAAATCGTGGAAGAAAATCCCGTTCCCGCCAAAATCACGACGGAAAAAATCGCGGAAGCCATGCGCTCCATGCTCGGCGACCAATATCAGACGCCGCCCATGTTCTCCGCGATTAAAATCAACGGACAACCGCTTTACAAAATGGCGCGCAAAGGTCAGGAAACGGAACGAGAACCGCGTTTTATCCGCATTTCCTCCTTCGAAATCATCGGCGCAAATTTGCCGAGCGTCGATTTTCGCGTCGAATGCACCAAGGGCACTTACGTGCGCACGCTCGCACACGACTTGGGGCGCAAGCTCGGTCCCGGTGCTTCGCTGACAGCCCTGCGCCGCATCGCCTCCGGCGACCACAACGTGGCAAACGCCGTTACGCTCGACGCACTTCAGACAATGGCACCCGCAGAGATTGAAGCACGGCTCATCGATGTGCGCTCCTGTGTGCCCTCGCACGCGCTCTAACGCGTTCCCGCCGTGAATCTCGCTTCCTCAGTCGGGCTGGGCTTGGCTCTTGCTACGGACGCTTCCGTTGTCGCTTTTTCCTGCGGGCTGACTTCGCGTGAACACAAACTTTTCTGCCCGATAAAACTCGCCCTTGTCACAGGCATTTTTCAGGGGTTAATGCCGACGCTCGGTTTTTTTGCGGCGGGAACGTTCGTGCATCACATCGGCGAATGGGCAAACTGGCTCGCATTTGGCGTATTTTTACTGCTCGGCGCAACCTTTATCCGCAACGCGTGGACAGAAACTCCGGAGTGCGCCTGCCGGGGATGCAACCGCTGCGTTTTGCGCCACTGGAAAAATATCTTCGCCATCGGCATCGCTACGAGCATCGACGCGTTTGCCGTCGGCGCGGGAATCGCCTGCTCGCGCTCGCCTTCCGGTGCGGGAACGCCGCTCGCCGGAGAAATTTTCATCCCTGCCGTAATTATCGCGGGAACGACATTTCTCTGCGTGCTCGCCGCTTTTCATTCCACGCGATTTTTCAGAAAACTCCCGACAAAGCTTCTCGGAACACTCGCCGGAATTATCCTCATCGCCCTCGGCATCCAATCTCTTTTTAAATAAAAGAGACGCGAAGGTTACTTACAAAATTTCCGGCTCAAAAACCGACCGAAACACGGATTTTTTTCCCAAACAGTGCAGGGAGAAAATCCTACGAAACAAATGAAGAACGTCTCGCAGGATTTCGTTTCGCTCCCCCCGCGCTTACATTTTCGCGATGACGGCGTCGGCAAATTCCGAGCATTTCAACTCCGTCGCGCCCGGAATCATCGCCGCCAAATCAAACGTTACCGTTTTCGCGGAAATTGCGCCTTCGACGCCCCTGACAATCAAATCCGCCGCCTCGTTCCAGCCCATGTGGCGGAACATCATTTCCGCAGAAAGCAGAAGCGAAGACGGATTCGCCTTGTCGAGACCCGCGAGCTTCGGCGCCGTGCCGTGCGTCGCTTCAAAAATAGCGTGTCCGGACTTTGTGTTGATGTTCCCGCCGGGCGAAATCCCGATGCCGCCGACCTGCGCGGCGAGCGCGTCGGAAACGTAGTCGCCGTTCAAATTCAGCGTCGCGATCACGTCAAAATCTTTCGGATAAAGCAAAATTTCCTGCAAGAACGCGTCGCAAATACAATCTTTTATCACGATGCCCGCGCCGGGTTTTCCCGCCGGAATTTTGAGCCACGGACCGCCGTCGATTTCCTCCGCGCCGAATTCCTCTTTCGCCACGGCGTAGCCCCAATCGCGAAAGGCGCCTTCGGTGAATTTCATAATATTGCCCTTGTGAACAATCGTCACGGACTTGCGATTCTGCGCAATCGCGTATTCGAGCGCGGCGCGCACGAGGCGTTGCGTTCCCGCCTTGGAAACGGGCTTTACGCCGAAGCCGACTTCGTCCGGCGTTTCCGCGCCGAAGCGGATTTTTTTGAAATCGTCCGGGAATTCCGTTTTCAAGAATTCAATCATGCGGAGCGCTTTCGGCGTTCCCGCCGTCCAGTCGATGCCCGCGTAAATGTCTTCCGTATTTTCGCGGAAAACAACCATATCGACCTGCGAGGGATCTTTCACCGGCGTTTCGATACCGTCAAAATATTTCACCGGACGCAGGCAAACAAACAAATCCAGCGTCTGGCGAAGCGTCACGTTAATCGAGCGCACGCCTTTGCCGACCGGCGTTGTCAGCGGACCTTTGATGCCGACCAAGTATTCGCGGAAAATGTCGACCGTTTCGTCGGGCAACCATGTGCCGAGTTTTTTAAATGCGTTTTCCCCGGCGAAAACTTCGCGCCACTCGATTTTGCGCGTTCCCGCGTAAGCTTTTTCGACGGCGGCATCGAGCACGCGCACGGCGGCGTTCCAAATATCGGGACCGCTCCCGTCGCCGCGGATAAACGGAATAATCGGATTGGCGGGAACGGCGAGCGAGCCGTCCGCGTTCATGGAAATCTTTTCCGGCTTCATTGTAAAAAAATAAAATCTCGGCGATTTTAATTTTTCTTCAAAAAATAACAAATTGAAATTTGAGGGAATTTTTTTGGGAACCGGGAAATGGGAGTTGAGAGTCGGGAGGGTCTAAGAAGAGCGGCAAACTTTTTTCAGCAAATTCTCATTCCCGTCCAGGGGCAACAAAAGTTGGCTCTCGTCGTCCCGGGAACGCGGTTTCGCCGTTTTCTCGCCGGGAATTACGGGAGCGGCATGAGAAACGGTGATTCCGAGCAAGCGCACCGGCTTTCCCTCGGGCAAATGCGTTTCGAGCAAATTTTTTGCTGTGCGAAACAAATCCTCGGCTTCCGCAAAAACCGTATCTCTCGTGCGGGAACGCGTCATTTGCGTGAAATCCGCAAACTTTATTTTCAGCGTCAGCGTATAGCCGGAAAAATTTGCACGGAAGAGCCGGCGATCCAGTTCCTTCGCGATGAGCCGCAACTCCTCTGCGCATGCCTCCGCGCCGACAAGATCTTGCCGGAACGTGTCTTCCACACCGAGAGAAACACGCTCGCGGTGCGCCTCTACCTCGCGCGGATCGTTCCCGCGCACAATTTCGTAAAACCATGCGCCCGTTTTTCCGAAATGTTCCGTCAGCTCCTCGCGACTGCGTTCCCGCAAATCCTTGCCGTTTGAGATGCCGAGCGCGTGCATCTTTTTCGCCGTTGCGGGACCGACGCCGAAAAAACTTTCCACCGGAAGCGCGTCAAGAAACGCGAGGGCATCTTTAGGCAAAATTCGGGAAAGCCCGTCCGGTTTGCGCAAATCCGAAGCGATTTTTGCCAAAAATTTATTGAACGAAACTCCGGCGGAAGCAGTCAGCCCGAGCTCGGAACGAATTGCTGCGCGAATTTCCCGCGCAATCTGAGTCGCCGTTTTCCCGCAGGGAGAATCCGTAACATCCAAATACGCTTCATCGAGCGAAAGCGGCTCCACCAAATCCGTGTAGCGGTGAAAAATTTCGTGAATTTGCGCCGAAACCTGCTTGTAAACTTCAAAGCGCGGCGGCACGAGAATAAGGCGCGGACAAAGCCGCTTCGCCTTTGCGACGGACAAAGCCGAACGCACCCCGTAGCGGCGCGCCTCATAACTCGCCGTCGTAATCACGTTGCGCGCGGTATCTTTTGCCACGGCAACGGGCTTGCCGCGCAACTCCGGGCGATCCCGCTGTTCCACCGAGGCGTAGAACGCGTCCATATCGATATGGATAATTTTTTTCATGCAACGCGAATTTTGATTATGCCCGCGGGAACGCGAAACGCGATTAAAAACGGGAACGCCGCCGCCTCGCTTTTTTGAGAATCGCGGAAAGCGAACAAAGGAGCGTCGCGCAAAGACGCAAAAGTTTTTATTTTTCTTGGCGGCTTCTATGCTTACTTGAATTTTTTACGTTCCCGCGCTACGCATTTTTGACGCGGCTTAAAAGAAAATACCGTTTTTCGGTTTCCTTTCGAGGCAGGAAAGCGTATTTTCGCAAGCAACACAAAATGGCAAAAGAGCGTTTCACCGGACATTTACTGATTTTTTTGTCGGCTCTGATTTTCGGTCTCAACTACCCGATTTCAAAATGGTTGCTCGCGAATTATTTGTCTCCTGAATTTTACATGTGCGCCCGCATGGCGGCATCCTGCGTGCTTTTTTGGGGGCTTTCGCTTTTTTTGCCGAAAGAAAAACTTTCACTCAAGAAAATCGGCATTTTCTTTCTGTGTTCCGTCGGCGGCGTAACCGGCAATCAGCTACTTTTCGTGCACGGACTAAACATGACCTCGCCGATGGATGCGTCCGTTATCACAGCCGCGCGCCCTATCCTCGTTCTTTTGCTTTCCGCGCTGATTTTGCGGGAACGCGTCACGCGGCTTAAATCCGCCGGGGTGCTCGTCGGCACCGCCGGAGCGATTTGGCTGATTTTACAATCCGCTACAAACAGCGGGAACGCCGCAAGTCTTGCCGGGAATCTTTGCATTTTCGCAAGCGGTTTCGTTTACGCGCTTTATTTCGTGTTCTCCAAGCCGCTTTCCGAAAAATATCAAGCGACGACGATGATGAAATGGATGTTCCTTTTTGCCGCGCTCCAAATCCTGCCGTTCTACGTTCCCGCGATGGCAACGGCATCTGAGCCGGCTTTGACAGCGCCACTCAACATCGCCGCCCTTGCCGCAATGATTTTCGTCTTCGTAGGCACCTCGTTCCTCGGATACCTGTTAATCCCGATGGCGGTGCGCCGCATCCGCCCGACCTCCGCAAGTATGTACAACAACCTGCACCCGATCATCGCCTGCGTTATAGCCGTCGTGCTCGGGCAGGATTTTCTTTCCTTTGAAAAAATTCTCGCGGCAGCGGCGATTCTTTCCGGCGTTTTTCTCGTCTCCCGAAGCAACAGAGCAACGGAAAATTAATTAACCGCACGTAAAAAGAAGCGAAACGAAACGGTCCCTGCGGCTCCGTGCATTTTGTTATTTTTTCTCCTTGCAAGAGGAGCGCCAGCGACGGTTGCGGAGATAGGCGGCAAGAAAGAGAAAACCGCCGACGGTTACAAGCCAATCACCGTGCCGTGCGTAAAATGTGCGTCCGCCGAGCCCGAGCGCGTTCCCGTCTTCGTCAAAACGCCGCCATCCGTGAACCTCGAAACTTTTTTGTCCGCGAAAATAAACAGAGCCTTCCGTCGTGTTGTTTTCCGTCATTACCGCCATGTGTCCGAGCGGATTAATCAGTCCGCTCCAGCCGGCGTTCCCGCACCGAATCACGGGCACACCGAGGTTTACCGCCTGCATCACCGAGTGCGCTGCGTGCTGGTAAGCTCCCGCCTCTTTTCCGTACCATGCGTCATTGGTGACGACGGCAAGAAAATCCGCGCCGCGCCGAACCAAGTCCCGCCCGAGTTCCGGAAACACATCTTCATAACAAACGAGCGCGCCCATGGAAAATGTCCCGCTTTTGAGATAGAGCGGAAGCGGCTCGGCAGACGTTCCCGCGAGGCAATCCGCCGCCGTCGGCACAATTTTTCGAAACGGCAAATAATCGGCAAACGGCAGATACTCGCCGAACGGCACCAAGTGGCGCTTGGCGTAAAACATATCGGCAATACCCGTTTTCGGATAAGCGATATGCACGGAGTTGTAGTAAGTGGATTCCGCTTCACCCGAACAAATTCCGCCGAAAACAAGCGGCTTCCCGGCATGCGCGACAAGCCCGTCAATCCACGCGCGAAAATCGGGCAAATCCGTCGGGAACGGCAACGCCGCCTCCGGCCAAAGGATAAAGTCCGGCGCAGGCGTATTTTTTGCCGCAGCCAAAGTCAAATCTTCAAGCACGGCAACGGACGCGGGAACGCGCTCGCGGCTCCATTTTTCGTTCGGATCAAAATCCGGCTGAACCGCCGCAAACGCAAAGTATTTTTCGTTGTTTTTCGCAAAATCCAGACACGCATTCCAATAGACGAAAACGGACAAAAGCACGGGAATAAGCGCACAGTAAAATTCCGGACAAATGCTTCGGAGCGAGCTGAACATCGACTGCGAATCTCCCGGACGCACATGCCAAATCTTCGCCTCCACCACCAAATGCCGCACATAGCGAGCAACACCGAGATTAAAAAAGATTATCAGAAAACTCGCCCCGGCCGTTCCCGCCCACGGGCAATACGCAAGCATCGCCGGGCGCTCCCACTGCGTCGCACCGAGCGGCATCCACGGGAATCCGGACAAAAACCACGTCAGCACCCATTCCAGAAAAACCCACAGTCCCGCTAACCCGAGCAAATTCAGTAAGCGCGAAAAAAAACCGTGTTCTTTTCCGCTTGCCGGGAAAATCACGCGCAACGCAATAAACCATAAAAACGGGAACGCCGAATAAGCGAGCGGCAAAAGAAAAACGGCAAGCCAGCCCAATGGCGGGTAAATATGCCGCAACCAAATCAACGTAATCACTCCGCCCGCATACGCACAAAGCGCAGAACCGAGAAGCCAGCTTCTCCAGCGCGGACGCGCCGACGACCACAACGCCATCGGCACCGCCCACACCCACGCCAACGAAGCAACATCCGCACCCGGCATCGCCAGCACATAAGCCAAAACAGAAAGCCCCACCGCAGCAAACGCCGACACGCGTTCCCGCGTAAATTTTTCCGAGAAAATCATTTCCGCTCAGCGTAAAGCGCACGCGGGAACTTGGAAAGTTTTTTTGTAAAAACGGGAACGCAATCGCGATGCATACTTGCAGGAATGGCCGAAAAGTTGCATAAATACGCGCAAGAAAGATGGCAAATTCCCGCAATTCCGAGCGTCCGCTCAAACCCACGGATCTCCGTGGCATTCTCAAATACGTCCCGATGTTTCGCGACCACATTTTTGTGATCGCGCTCGACGGAAGCATCGTCGAACACGAGAATTTTCAAAATCTCGTTACGGATATCGCCGTTCTGCGAAGTTTGAACATCAACGTCGTCATCGTTCACGGCATCGGCAAACAACTCCGCGATATGGCATCGCGCCAACGCGTTAAGCTAACCGATGCTTACGGCGAAGGAAAAACCGACGCCGACACGATGGAAATCGCCCTCGAAGCCACCGGAATCGTTTCACAAAAAATCGTCGAGGGGCTTTCTCACGCCAACCTCAAATGCGCCGTCACCAACGCCATTCGCGCCACCCAAGTCGGCGTCATCGGCGGTATAGATCAGTTACTGACGGGAAAAGTTGAAAAAATCGACACGCCGCTCATCAAATCACTGCTCTCCCAAGGCGTAATCCCGCTCGTTACGCCCATTCTGTGTGATCGCGACGGCACCTCGCTCCGCGTCAACAGCGATGCCGTCGCCGCCGACCTCGCCGTGGAGCTCGGTGCCTCCAAGCTCATTTACCTCACGCCTTTTGCCGGGCTCATTCTCGACGGGAAACTGCAAGTCAACCTCAGTCTTTCCGCACTCGAAAAAGCCTTACAAAAAAATTCGCTCGAAATCGAGGAACGCCTGCGCGGGAAAGCTCAGTTCGCCGTGCGCGCGCTCAACAACGGCACCCAGCGCGCGCACATTCTCGACGGGCGCACCAACGGCGGGCTCCTCGCGGAAATTTTCGACAAAGTCGGCACCGGCTCCATGATTCACGCGAACGACTACGATTGTATTCGCCCCGCCAAGAAAAAGGATGCTCAGTTTATTTACAACATTACGAAAAACGCGGTAAAAAACAAAAGCCTCGTCAAGCGTTCCCGCCAGCTCATCGAATCACACACCGAAGATTATTTCGTTTATGAAATTGACGAAAGCATCATCGGTTGCGCCTGTCTGCGCAAGTTTGCCGATGCGCCGCAAACGGCAGAGCTCTGCAGCGTTTACGTGCAACCGTTTTATCAGGATCGCGGAGTCGGGAAAAAACTTGTCGCCTACGCGGAACATCAAGCGCGAGAACACGGTATCAAAACTTTAATTACATGCACAACGCAAACTTACGGATTCTTCAAAAGCGTCTGCGGCTTTGAAGATGCGGAAGCCGAAAATTTGCCACCGTCCCGCTGCGAGGAACTTTGCGAAAACGGACGCAATTCCAAGGCTCTTTTCAAAAAGCTTTAACTCAGCTTATTTTTGTAATCGGCGTAGCCGAATTTTCGGATGAGTTTGTATTCGCCCGTTTCGGGAACGTAGCTTGCAATCGCGGGAAGACAAATGCCGTTAAACGTCGTGTTTTTCACCATCGTGTAATGCGACATGTCGAGAAGCGCAAGCCGTTGCCCGGGAACGAGCGGCTGCGGGAACGAATAATCGCCGAGCACGTCGCCCGCCAAGCAGGTTCCGCCCGCCAAGCGATACGTGTGCGCGAACTCGCCGGGCGTTCCCGCGCCGAGAATTTCCGCGCGATACGGCATTTCGAGCGTATCCGGCATGTGTGCGCTCGCCGACGTGTCGAGCACGGCGATCGGCACGCCGTTGTTCACGATGTCCAAAACCGTACAAACAAGCACGCCCGTACGTATCGCGACGGCTTCGCCCGGCTCCAAATAAATTTGAATGTGTTCGCCCCATTTTTTGCGGAACGCGAGAATCGTTTCGCAGAGCAAATCGACATCGTAGCTCGGATGCGTAATCCAGTGCCCGCCTCCGAAATTGATCCATTTCATCTGCGGGATAAATTCGCCGAATTTTTCTTCGAAATGCGGAATCGTCCGCGCGAGAACGTCCGCGCCCTGCTCGCACATTGTGTGCATGTGAAGCCCTTCGAGCCCGTCCAAATCTCCGGGACGGATTTCGGAACGAATCGTCCCGAGCCGCGATCCCGTCGCGCACGGATTGTAAATTTCGTGCTCCACCTCCGCGTATTGCGGATTCACGCGCATCCCGCAGGAAATTTTGCGTCCGCTTGCCGCGACGACTTCGCGAAAACGCTTCCACTGAGACGGCGAATTAAACGAAATATGATCGACGAATTTCACCAACTCATCCACGTCCGCCGGCGGGAACGCGGGCGAATAAACGTGGCATTCGCCGGAGAAAAATTCGTTCCCGAGCAAGGCTTCGTGCAGACCGCTCGCCGTCGTTCCCGCGAGGTATTTCGAGATTAAAGGAAACTCGCTGAATTGAGCGAAGCCTTTGAGCGCGAGCAAAATTTTCGCGCCCGTGCGATCCGTTACCGAGCGCAACACGCGGCAATTTTCCTCCAGCAAGCCGCGATGAATCAAGTGGCACGGCGAAGGCACGCGCGACAAATCCAACCCGGAAAAAGCTTCAATAAAACGATCCTGACTCATGCCGCCATTCTCTCAAAAAAACAAATTTGATAAAAGTTTAATGATTCTCGAGCCGACGGAACCGCTTTAAATTTCCGGACTATTATTGCATTGAGAGCGGGAGCCGCCACGCGGACGCAGCGGAAAGAATTTCGAGCAACTGCTCGGAGTTTTCGTCGCGAAGCGCATTACGCAGGCTTTCAATGCGGGCTAAAAAAAGTTCGAGAGCCGGCAAAATTTCGCTACGGTTTTCTTCCAAAATCGAACGCCACACTTTGGGATTTCCGGCAGAAACACGCGTTGTATCCCGCAAGCCGCCCGCGCCGCATTCCCGCCATCCAAGCGGTTTGGAAGCAAGTGCCGCAGAAAGAGCAACCGCCACGGAATGCGGAAGATGGCTAACATGGGCAACTATCGCATCGTGCTCTTTAGGGCAAACCAATCGCGTGCGCATACCGAGTTTTTCCCAAAAAGCGCAGGCACGCGTTCCCGCTCCCGTTCGACGGGAACGCTCATCGTCGGCAACAAAGCAAAGGTGCCCGTCCAGCAAATCCGATCGAGCCGCCGCGATCCCGTTAAGCTCCGAGCCCGCCATCGGATGCGAGCCGACGAAACAGAGCTCCGGCGGCAATACGCGATCCGCCTCCGCACAAATCGCCGCTTTCACACTTCCCACATCGGTAATTAGTGCGCCTTGTTTTATCGCGGGAACGCAGGTTTCCAAGAGCGGAACGATTTTGTCCACGGGAACGCATGCGACCACGATATCCGCTCCGGCAACTGCTTCCTGCGGCGTTTCAAAAACGGCATCGCAATAACTCGTTTGCCGGCAGAAATCGCGCGTTTCCGCGCTGCGAGACCACGCGACGCATTGCGAGGCGACGCCTCGCGCTTTTGCGGCTTGCATGATGGAGGCACCCAATAATCCGGCACCGAGAACGGCAATTTTTTGAATCTTCACGAAATTCTCCGTCTTTGTTTATTTGTTGGAAAGAGCAGTGTATTTTGTATTTAATGTTTGCCTTTAACAAGAATTTCCTTTTTGCGTTATGAGAAATTTCGTTTCTTCATCTTTTCTTTCCCGATCAAAGCTCGGCGGAGTCGGCGGACCGATTGTATTTTTGCTGGTCGCAATTGCTGCGATTGCCGCTTTCTACTTTGCCAGCCTTTCGAAAGGCTCCCGTGAAGAATACGCCGAAGCGCAGGAAATTGTTCCGGACTCGGCTGAAGCAGAAAAAAAGCTCTCCGAATCCCGCGCAGCGGAGACGCAATTCAACGCAATTCACGAATTTAAAAAAGACCAAATCACCGGAGAAGACATCGACATTTACGAAAAAGCCGTTACCTCCTACGGAGACTATCTCGCCTACGCCGGAGCCGCCGCTTCCTACAACCCGAAGCTCGAACAAATGCGCAAGCACCTGCATAACCTTCGTGCAGACTTTTTGAGAAAACGCACGGCAGAGCTGGAAAGCCGAGCGGAAGCTTTTGCCGCTGAAAAAAATTACGAAGAAGCGGAACGCCTTTTTTCCGAAGCTTCCAATATCGAATATCGAATCACCAAAGAATATCCGCTCTCTTCCAAAAAAAATCACGCGCGTGCAAACGCACTCGACATTCGTGCCAAAACGATGCACGCGATCCCGCTCCAAATGAAGGCTCAGGAGCTTGAAGCGGAAGGAGAAGCCGCCCTCAATGCCGGACACTGGCCCACGGCAAATTCCCGCCTGAGCGAAGCTCTCGCCATTGAAAAGGAACTTTGGACAAACTATAGAAACGTTATCGTTTCCAATTCCGTGCGGATCCAACGCCTGAGCGACCTGATCGCCACCGTCAACTCCGCGCCCGAATACGAACGTCGCGAACAACGGAAAGCCGAAGCCCTCGCAGCCGAAGCCCGAGGCGATTGGGAGGCTGCGGCAAAAGCATGGGAAAGTGCCCTTTCCGCACACAAGACCATTATTCAGAATTTCCCGCGCTCGCTCTACTCCGGAGAAAGTGTTCGCGAAGAAATCGCAACCAATCTGGATAACGCGAGAGCTCGCCCGGAATTTCAAAAGCTACTCGAAGATCACGCGCAGATGTCCCGAGATATCCGCTCCGGTAATTCCGAACGCGTTCCGCAAATCGCCAAGCAAACCTTGCGCCGCGCAGAGCGCATTCGTCGGGATTGGGCAAATTCCACGCTCGTTTCCGATGAATTTCTGAACGAATTGCGCTACATGGACCTCAAAGCGCCCTCAATTCCCGGAGTGCAAAGTAACCTGTTCAAACTTTTGCTTCCCGTCCCGGGTGCTCCCGCGAACGTACACATGATGAAAACAGAGGTTTCCCAAGCACTCTACACATTCATCATGCCGTTCAATCCGAGTGCGTTGAAAAATATGGAACACCCGGCAGAATCCGTGGACTACAATGATGCGACCGAATTTTGCCGCAGACTTTCGCTCCTGTTGGGACGCCCCGTCCGCCTCCCCACACAAGAAGAATTTCTCGCTGCCGCGGGAACGTTCGAGCCGAAATCTATTTCCGAACAGGCGTGGTTAATAGAAAATTCCTCCGGAAGCGTCCACCCCGTCGGGCATCGGGCGGCAAACGCCGCCGGTTTTTTCGACCTTTACGGAAACGTCGCCGAATGGGTCTCCACTTCCGCCCGAGATGCGGGCGAACGCAAAGAATTTGAAGAATTTATTGCCGGCGGCGATTGCCAAACACCCAGCTACTCCTTCCCGTCCGATTTCTTTAAAAAAGTTGCCCGCACGGAAAAAAGCCGAACCCGTGGATTCCGCGTCGTAGTTGAAATCGAGGACACCAACGTTTTTCAAAACCGATAATGAAAACTCTTCCCGACATTTCACCTGCACGCAAACGCGCGGAGGAAATCGAGACGCTCATGGGAGCTCCCGATTTTTATAATGACCAACGCAAAGCGGGAGAAATTTCCGCCGAGCATTCCCGCCTCACCGCCACCCTCTCTCTCTATGAAAAATGTGCGGGAACGCTACGCGCTATCGAAGAAAATCAGGCAATGATCGACGACGCCGAAACCGACGCCGAGCTCAAAGCCCTGGCTGAGGAAGAACTTCCTCAGCTAAAAGCGGACGCCGAAAAACTTTACGCAGACTTGATGATTGCCATGATTCCGCCCGACCCGACGGACTCCCGCAACACCATCATCGAAATCCGCGCGGGAACGGGCGGCGACGAAGCTTCGCTCTTCGCCGGAGACCTTTTCCGCATGTATACGCGCTATGCGGAAGCCTGCGGATGGAAATGGGAAATGCTCAGCTCCGCCCCCTCGGAAGTCGGCGGCTTTAAGGAAGTTTCTGTCCTCATCACGGGAACGGACGTTTTCAAAATGCTGAAATTCGAAAGCGGTGTCCACCGTGTTCAGCGCGTTCCCGCAACGGAAGCCGCCGGGCGCGTTCACACCTCCGCCGCCACCGTCGCCGTGCTCCCGGAAGCGGAAGAAGTGGACGTTCAAATCTCTCCGGAAGATATTGAACTTACGGTTTCGCGTGCCTCCGGAGCCGGCGGACAGCACGTCAACAAAACCGAATCCGCCGTACAAATTATCCACAAACCGACCGGAATCATGGTTTACTGTGCGGACGAACGTTCCCAGCTTCGCAACCGCGCCAAAGCGATGAAAATTCTTCTTTCACGCATTTACGAAAAAAAACAGGAAGAAGAACGTTCCAAATACGCCGCCCAACGCAAAAATCAAATCGGAAGCGGCGACCGCTCTGAACGCATTCGCACTTACAATTTTCCTCAAAACCGACTTACGGATCACCGTATCGGGCTTTCGCTCCACGGGTTGCCGCAAATTATCGACGGTGACGCTGCCGAGCTTATCAACGCACTTCAAGACGCAGACCGCAAAGCCAAGCTTGCCGACTTGGGAATTCGTCCCGAAGGCGAATAATACCCGCTCGCATGCCCGGACATGGACGACTCCGTCAATCTCGCCTATTTTTCCGATCCGGACGTCGTTCTCAATTACGCACGCGCGGCGGTAAACGTCGGACTGTGGGCTTCCGAAAAGTCAATTTTTGAAAAATATTTATCAAAAAGTGCTGTGATTTTGGAGCTCGGTTGCGGTGCTGGGCGCGTAGCATTCGGCTTGGCAAAACTCGGATACTCCGACCTCCTCGCCACGGATTTTGCTCCGCCCATGATTGAAATTGCCCGAGAAATCAACGCGCGGGAACGCTCTACAATCCGCTTCGACATCGCCGATGCCACCGCTTTGGCGTTCCCGGAAAGCAATTTCGACGCTGTCATTTTTGCGTTTAACGGTTTGCAAATGATTCCCAAACAGGATCGCCGCACACGTGCGCTAAAAGAAATTTTCCGCGTCTTAAAGCCCGGCGGCATTTTTATTTTTACCGGCCACGACCGTAGCGTACCTGCACGGAAAGCTCATTGGGAAAGCGAGCGGGAACGCTGGAAAACTCAAGCTCAGGATCCGGCTTTGGACGATTTCGGCGACTGGAATCACGCCACGCCCGCCGGCACTATGTTCATTCATTCCGCCGCCCCCCGGGAAATGCGGGAAACTCTTGAGCACATCGGCTTCCGCGTTCTTTTCTCCGAAATGCGTTCCCGTATTTGCGCGGAAAATCCTGAAGTTCTTGATTTTTCGGACGATACGCGCTTTTGGGTTTGCCGCAAAAACGGCTGAGTAAATTTGTCCTAAAAAATCGCTCCGGGAACGCACAAAGCGTCGCCGGAGCTTTTGTTTTTTAGACTTACAACAAATAAAAACTTTACATGCGGTAACCGGAAAGTTGCTTTTTGAGATATTCAACATCTCGCTTGGTTTCCGCGTCGACATCCATGCGGTCGCGAATGGTTTTTCGTGCGTGAATCACGGTTCCGTGGTCGCGCCCTCCGAATGCGGCACCGATGGCAACGAGCTTCATGTCCGTGAGTTCTCCGCAAAGATACATTGCGACCTGGCGTGCAAACGCGACTTGCGCCGTGCGATCCTTCATTTTCATTTTGGACTCGGGCACCTTGTAATATTCTGCCACGCGGCGCTGAATCGCTTCCACGTCAATACGCTTGGTGTGGTTTTTCACGATCTGGCTCTGAAGCAGATGTTCCACCGTTTCGAGCGGGAGCGTCGCCGGTTTGCGCACGTTAACAAACGCCGTCAGCGTGTTCACAGCTCCCTCCAAATCACGAACGCTGTGGGAGATGTTTTCCGCCACAAATTCGAGCACACCGGCATAGCGGCGATAATCAAAACGGCGATCGTCCGCTTTTTGACGCAAAATCGCAAGGCGTGTTTCAAAGCTCGGGGGCTGAATATCGGCGGAAAGCCCGCTTTGGAAGCGGGAAACGAGTCTGTCCTCCAAACCGACAATGTCGTTCGCCGGACGGTCGCTGGTCAAAATCACTTGGCTTCGGCGCGTAATCAAATCGTTAAACGCATGGAAAAACGCTTCCTGCATCTGCCCTTTCCCACCGAAAAACTGAATATCGTCCACCAAAAGTACGTCCGCTTCACGGTAACGGCGGTGAAACTCTACTGCATTTTTCTCGCGCAAAACCGTGTTTAAAAAGTCATTCGTAAACGCTTCGCTGGTCACGTAAACAATTTTATACGGCGGCAAACCTTTCGCCTGACGATCGTCAAAAATTTTGTTGGCGATCGCATGCATGAGATGCGTTTTCCCGACACCCGTCGGACCGAAAAAGAAAATCGGGTTGAATGCGGATTCTTTCGGCTGCATCGCAACATTCATCGCCGCACTAAACGCCAAATCGTTTTCCGCGCTGGCAACAAAATTCTGAAACGTGTAGCGGCTATCGATAGACGGCGGACGCACCGCCGCTTTAACCGGAGACGGACGCGAAGCGGGAACGCTCGGCATAGAAAACAGCGAAGCTTCCGCTTCCCGCACGCGAAAATCGGAAACGGGTTCAGCCGACACTTCTTCGTTCCCGCTCGGTTCCACAATCCGAAACTCCACCTGTGTTCCCGCCGCGCGGAAAAGAGCCGCCTCGATATCGCTACTGTAGTTCTCAATCAGCCAGTAGGTATCAAACGCAGAAGGTGCAACAAGGGTCATTACGCCGTCTTCGGACTCGCGAATGTGAATATTTTTGATACGGAGGTCAAATTCGTCTACGGAAATGCGTGTGCTACGGCGCAATTCTTCCCGTGCCGAGCTCCATATTTCGTGATAATTCATTGTTAAAACGGACATCAAAGTTTCAAGGTTAAGCGGTTATTCACATTTCCCCGCGAAAGTAAGCACCGAGCCGGGAACGCCAAAAAACGGAAAAATCCTTCTTGCCAAACAGGAATATTTCCTGCATATGCACACGATTCTGCAAGCCGCAATCAGCCTGTGAACGCGATAAATAAAAGGATTTCGGGTCGGTTTTCATTATTTTTTAAGGTTTTCGTTCGAAAGAAGCCTCAAGGGGAGGCTACTCGCGGCGAAATGTAGGGGTCAGTCTGTGCATGCGGGCGAATTTCCGCAAGGGGAAGTTACAGACAGAGTTATTCACAAAACCTTGTTGATAAGTTTTTCGGATTCTTGCTTGCCAAAATTCGCCAAAAACTTTTGTCCGAAAAATCCCCTTATTTATCCGACACAAACGCTTGTAAAGCTATTTTTAAGAAACTTACTCTCAGCTTATTCACAGGAAATACACAGCGTTCCCGTTTAAATCCCGCCTTTTTTAGATACATTTTTTTTTAGAAAAAATTAGAGATATCCGATTCTTCTTTTTCACCAAGCAAAAATCTTTGCCTCACGAAACAGAAAAATTTACCCTAATAAAACATGGCTTCCATTGACAATCTGATAGATACCGTTGCCCGACTGCGCGCCCCCGGCGGATGCCCGTGGGATCGTGAGCAGACGCACCGCTCCCTTTGCGGCGGCATGATCGAAGAAGTAGCCGAATTTATCGAAACGGTCGATCTCGACGAAAAACCGCACATGTGCGAAGAGCTGGGCGACCTGCTCCTCCAAGTCGTCATGCACGCACAAATCGCCGCTGAAAACGGAGATTTCACCTTCGAAGACGTCGCCGCCGGCGTAAACGAAAAAATGATACGCCGCCACCCGCATGTTTTTGGTGATCTTTTGCTGAAAGATTCCGCCGCCGTGCTTAAAAAATGGGACGAAATCAAAGCTACGGAAAAAAGCAACAGCACGAAACAAAAACCTGACGACCTTTTTAAAGACGTTCCCGCCACGCTCTCTGCCCTGTTTCGAGCCCGCGAGGTCTGGAAAGCCGTCACCAAAAAGAATCTCTGCCCCGGAGACACCGCCGCCCGGGAGAAAATCGATGCGCTTGCCTCCGCGCTCAGCGAGGAAAGTGCCGGGAACGCGCTTTTTGAAATTGTCGCAGCCTGCCGGCAAGCGGGCATCGACCCCGAAAATGCCCTTCGCCGGAAAACCCAAGCCGTGCAAGCCGCCTGTCGCGCAAATGCGCACGACGCCTAAATCGCACCGATGCCGGACGTCTCGTTTGAGGTTTCACTCGGTAGCGCAGGAACAGCAACGGTTGCGCTAACACGTTCCCGCCGCGCGAAGCGAATGATATTACGTGTTCTTCCGGGAGCAAAAATCGTTGTCGTCGTTCCCGAAAATGCACGCGGGAACGTCGAATCCAAGGCGAAAGCATTTGTTGAAGAAAACGCGCTTTGGCTCAAGAGAAATCTCGAAAAAATCCGCAAGCAGCCACCTCAATCCCGCCGCACGCTTTTTGAATTTTTAAAAGAAAATCCTTCTCTTTCCGCCTACGGGAAACACTACTCGCTTGAGTTCGGAAGTGCTTCCGTAAAGCCCTTTTACGTTTTCCGGGAAAGTTCTCCGGTATCCGTTTTTTGTTTACGCGCCGGCAACGAAACCGGCGATGCGGAAGCACTTCTAAGGCAGCTCGCGGCAAAAGTTTTACCGGAGCATGCCCGTAATTTGGCGCAACGAGTCGGCATAGGAATAGGAAAAATTTCCGTGCGTGCACAGCGTTCACGTTGGGGTTCCTGTACAGCATTCGGCGATTTATCCTTGAATTGGCGTCTCGTGCTGCTACCGCCGGAATTACAGGAACACGTCATTTTGCACGAGCTGGCACACCGTGTTCACATGGACCACTCCGGCGAATTTTGGGATTTACTTAATGCATGGGATCCGAAAACGGGAACGCACGACCGGGTGCTTTCCAAAATCTGGTCGCCGCTGATTTTCTCCGTTTCCGATGCCGAAGAGAACGGCTGCTAACCACCGATTTTTCTGTTTTTTTAACCGGGAACGATCCCGTTTATGTCCTCGCCGCGGAAATCAGACGTCCCAGGGGAACGCCCATATTTCGTGAACGTAGAGTACGCAGCGGGAACGTCCTTCGAAATTTGGCACAAAAAAATAATCCGCAGGTTACTTCCTACGGATTATTTTCAGTTTCGCTTTAACGAAAATCTTACAAACTACGCCGAGAGCGTCAGCGGAGATTCCGTTTCGTCGTCGCCGGTGATGACTTTGCAAATGCCGATAACTTCTTCGCCCGCCTTGGAGTCGATATCCATGAGCTTGACGCCTTGTGCGGCGCGCCCCGTGCGGCGAATACCTTTGACCGGCATACGAATTGCCTGCCCGCCCTTCGTCAGGAGCATCACTTGGTCGGAATCGAGCACGCTGAGCGCGCCCGCGACGCCGGATTTATTCTTGATGCCGATGACGCCGACGCCGCCGCGATTCTGCTTGCGGAAGACTTCGCCTTCTTCGTCGTCGTACTGCGTGCGCTTGCCGATACCGTTTTTCCCGGCGATAAGAAGCGTGCACGCGGGATCGACGACTTCCATCGCGACCACGGAATCGCCTTCGCGGAGCTTCATGCCCGTCACGCCGGCGGCGGAGCGCCCGAGGTTGCGCGCGTCGGTTTCGTCGAAGCGAATCGTCATCCCGTTTTCCGTAATGAGAATGACTTGGTCGTTCCCGTTGGTGAGTTTGACGGAGATGAGGTCGTCGCCTTCGCGCAGGTTGATCGCGATAATGCCGCGGCGGTTGCAATTCTTGTATTCGGAAAGCGTCGTTTTCTTAACCACACCGTTTTTCGTGCAGAAGAAGACGTTTTTCGTATCGGTAAATTCCGGGATGCAAAGGAGCGTCGCGAGTTTTTCGCCGTCCTGCATTTCGATGACGTTCGCGATGGAGCGTCCTTTCGAGGTGCGGGAACCTTCGGGAATTTCGTAGGCTTTCTGAACGTAAACGCGACCTTTGTTCGTAAAGAACATGATCGTGTCGTGCGTTTTCGCGGAGAAAAGATATTCGATGAAATCTTCGTTGTGCGTTTCCGAGCCGATGAGCCCCTTGCCGCCGCGTTTCTGCGTGCGGTAAAGATCAAGCGAGGTGCGCTTGATAAATCCTTCGTGCGAAACGGAAATCATGCAGCCTTCGTTCGGAATCACGTCTTCGGGGCGGAATTCGCCTTCGGCGGGACGGATTTCCGTTTTGCGCGGGGACGCGTATTTTTCGCCCATTTCGCGCAGCTCCGATTTTACGAGCCCCAGGAGTTTCTTTTCGTTGGAAAGAATTTCGCGGCATTCGTCAATGAAGCCCATAAGCTCGATGTATTCGGCTTCGATTTTGTCGATTTCCAAGCCGGTGAGCTGATACAGGCGCATGTCGAGAATCGCTTTGACCTGAATTTCGGACAAACCGTATTTCGCCATGAGGCGTTGCGCCGCTTCGTCGCGATCTTTCGACGAACGAATGATTTTCACGAAATCATCGCAGAAACGATACGCAATTTTAAAGCCTTCGAGAATATGCGCGCGCGCTTCCGCTTTGCGCAGGCGGAACTTCGTGCGGCGCGTGATCACGTCGCGGCGGTGCTCGATGAAGCATTCGAGCATTTCGCGAATGTTCATCTGCTTCGGGCGCGTGTGGTCGAGCGCGAGCAAAATCGCACCGAACGACGACTCGAGCGCCGTGTGTTTGTAAAGCTTGTTCATCACGACGCGTTCGGATTCGCCGCGCTTGAGCTCGATGACGATGCGCGTGTTCGCGTCGGATTCGTTACGCAAGTCGCGCACTTCCGT
Source organism: Opitutales bacterium (assembly GCA_017531845.1). Taxonomy (GTDB): domain Bacteria; phylum Verrucomicrobiota; class Verrucomicrobiia; order Opitutales; family UBA953; genus Spyradosoma. The sequence continues at coordinate 101,833 of JAFXKI010000003.1, forward strand.
GAGCACTTTGTCCGTAACGAGTTCGGCAATGCGTTTGACAAGGGCTTCGCGGTTGACGTTGTAAGGAATTTCCGTGATGACGATTTGTTCGAAGCCGTTTTTAACTTCTTCGATGTGCGCGGTCCCGCGGACTTTCACGATCCCGCGCCCGGTGCGCAGATATTGCTTAATGCCGTCGGTCCCGCAGATGTAGCCGCCGGTCGGGAAGTCCGGACCTTTAATGATTTCTTCGATTTCGTCGAAAGAAAGCATCGGATTATCGATGAGGCGGCAGCAAACTTCGACGAGCTCGCCGAGGTTGTGCGGCGGAATATTCGTCGCCATGCCGACGGCGATCCCGGTCGAACCGTTTAAGAGCAAGTTCGGGAGCGCGCTCGGGAGCACGCTCGGCTCCGTCGTCGATTCCTTGTAGTTCGGTTGAAAATCAACGGTGTCTTCGTCGATATCGCGTAACAAATCTTCGGAAAGTTCCTGCAGGCGGCACTCGGTGTAACGGTAAGCCGCCGCAGAGTCGCCTTCGATCGAGCCGAAGTTGCCCTGCCCGTCCACGAGCGGATAGCGCATGACCCAATCCTGCGTAAGGCGCACGAGCGTATCATAAACGGAGCTGTCGCCGTGCGGGTGGTAGTTTTTCAAAACTTCCCCGACGACGCCCGCGCATTTGTCGTAAGCCGTGTTGTGGCGCAGGCCTTCCCGCAACATCGCGTAAAGCACGCGGCGTTGCACGGGTTTCAAGCCGTCACGGGCATCCGGGAGCGCGCGGGAGACAATAACCGACATCGAGTAATCGATGTAAGCGGTCTGCATGATGTCCGTAATATTAGTCGGAGAAAGACGTTCGGTTGTATCCATTTATTTTTTACAAATTTTAAAATTAAAACTTCGCGGGAACGCTTACACGTCGAGATAAGACGTGTTGAGCGCGTTGTCTTCGATGAACTGGCGGCGCGGCGGGACATCGTCGCCCATGAGCATTGTAAACACGCGGTTGGCTTCCGCTGCGTCTTCGATGGTAACTTTGAGGAAGCGGCGCGTTGCCGGATCCATCGTCGTTTCGAAGAGCTGCTTCGGGTTCATTTCTCCGAGACCTTTGTATCGGGAAATCGTCAGCCCGCGGCGCCCGAGTTCGCGGATTTTCGCGATGAGTTCGAGCATCGAGCAAAGCGGATAGCGCTTCGCGTCTTCGTCCGTTCCCGCGCCTTCGATAAGTTCGTAGCGCGGCTCTTCGCTCGGCGTAAACCGGTTGATATCAAGCCCGAGCGCGGCAAGCTGCTGCAGGATTTTCGTCATCTGCGCGGCTTCGTAAATTTCGTAAACGCTGACGCGTTGCTGAACTTTCTGTCCGTTCTCGCCTTCGATTTCACGGATATTCGTCGCCGCCGTAATATCTTCGACTTCCATGCGAGCGAAGAAGCTCAAGCGTTCGTCTTCGGTGAAAAGATACTCGAAAGTTTCTTCGTTCCCGGTGCGCACGCGGGCGAGGAAGCGCGGGAGTTCCTGCGTTTCGCGCTTGTGCGTGTCGAGATACGTCGCGAGGTTGCAACCGTAACGCGCAACACCGCGCCCGAGCGTTTCGAGGCGCGCCATGCTTTCGACGATTTTATCGAGCGTTTCCGGCGCAAAGCACTGATTATCGCGCTTGCGGAACAGCGAAATATCCTCCGTTCCGAGTTTGAGCAACATCGCGTTCATCTGCGCGTCGTTTTCGACGTATTGCTCTTTCTTTTTGCGCTTCACCTTGTAAAGCGGCGGTTGGGCGATGTAAACGTAGCCCGCGTCGATGAGTCCGCGCATGTAGCGGAAGAAGAACGTGAGCAGAAGGGTGCGGATGTGAGCGCCGTCCACGTCCGCGTCCGTCATGATAACGATTTTGTGATAACGCGCTTTTTCGATATTGAAGTTTGCGTCGTCGTTTTTCCCGCCTTCGCCGATGCCGGTGCCGAACGCGGTAATCATCGCGCGGATTTCGGCGTTTTCGAGCATTTTGTCGAGGCGGACGCGTTCGACGTTCAAAATCTTCCCGCGAAGCGGAAGAATCGCCTGCGTGCGGCGATCGCGTCCCTGCTTGGCGGAACCGCCTGCGGAGTCCCCTTCGACGAGGTAAATTTCGCAGAGCGACGGATCCTTTTCCGAGCAATCGGCGAGTTTTCCGGGAAGCCCGCCGCCGGAAAGCGCGCCCTTACGGACGGTTTCGCGCGCTTTACGCGCGGCTTCGCGCGCACGCGCCGCATTGCACGCCGCTTCGATAACGGCTTTCGCCATCTTCGGTTCTTTTTCAAACGCGAGCTGCAGCCCTTCGCCGACAACTTTTTGAACAACGCCTTCGACTTCCGGATTCGTCAGACGCGTTTTGTTTTGCGACTGGAATTTCGGATCCGGGTGTTTGACGGAAACGATGGCGACGAGCCCTTCCTTCATGTCGTCGCCCGTCAGTTTCGGGTCTTTTTCCTTTAGAAGATTGTTCGCCTTTGCATAGGAATTGACGACGCGCGTGAGCGCCGAGCGGAAGCCGGAAAGGTGCGTTCCGCCTTCCGGATTCGTGATAAGATTCGTGTAAGCGAAAACGAGTTCGCTGTACTTTTTGTTGTATTGAATCGCGACGTCGACCGTCATTTTCGTGACGTGGCTACGCCCTTCGGGAACGACGTATTTGTCGTTGATCACGAGCGGATTCGCGGGATCGGTGATATCGACTTCCGCCGAAATCAACACTGGCTTCAGCATCAGCAGTTCTTCGTTCTGATTGAGGAAGCGAGCGTATTCGGAAAGCCCTTCGCGGAATTGGAAATTGTCGGAATGCCCCGTGCGTTCGTCGGCGACGGAAATTTTGATGCCGGGAACGAGGAAGGCGAGTTCGCGCATACGGCGCAGAAGCGTTTCGTATTTAAATTCGAGAACGGTGAAGATTTCCGGGTCCGGGTGAAACGTAATCTTCGTTCCCGTGCGCTTCGTGTTGCCGATAACATGAATCGGCTTTGTTACTTCGCCGCGGCAAAATTCCATGCGGTGAACTTCGCCTTCGCGGCAAACTTCGGCGACAAAATGGTCGGAAAGCGCGTTCACGCACTTCGCCCCGACGCCGTTCAGCCCGCCGGAAACCTGATATGCGCCCTTTTCGAATTTTCCGCCGGCGTGCAAATTCGTCAAAACGAGTTCCAGCGTCGGGATTTTTTCTTCCGGGTGCATCGCGACAGGAATCCCGCGCCCGTTGTCGGCAACGGAAACGGAACCGTCGCCGTGAATTGTCACGGAAATTTCGGAGCAGAATCCGGCGAGAGCTTCGTCAATGGAGTTGTCAACGATTTCGTAAACGCAGTGGTGCAGCCCGGTTTCATTGGTATCGCCGATATACATGCCGGGGCGTTCCCGCACGGCTTTAAGTCCTTTGAGGCGTTTAATGTCGGAGGCTCCGTAGGAAGCTTTCCCGGCATTTTTCTGGGAGATTTTTTCGCTATCGCTCATAAATGAAGAAATTCAAAAAATATAAGGCGAACATTCTGTCGTTCCCGACGAATTTCCGCAAACTTTATTTATAATAATCACGCGCACGCGTGAAACCGAAACGGTAGATTTTAAGATCTTTCCCGAGGCTTAGCGAAAAATTTTTCGCCGGATCCAAAACCACATTGCCAAGCCCAGGCAAACCGCCGCGCTCAGCCCCAAGCTCGGAACCAGCCCGGCGGCTTCGTTCACAGCACCCAAAAGCAAAGTGCCGAAGGGGAACGTTCCCGTAAACGCCATTGTGTAGAGGCTTATAACGCGTCCGCGAAAACGCTCGCACAGATTCATTTGAACTAATGTGTTCGAAGATGCGCCCACAAGCACACTGCCGAAACCGGCAGTAAAAAGCATCACGAAAAACAGCCACAGCGGCGGCACCAACGAGATAACAATCAGCGACGTGCCGACAATTGCGTTCCCGATTATCAGAAAGCGCGGCAAAAGGCGTCTCCGCTTCAAGAAAGCGATGAGCAATGCCGCAAGAATCGCCCCGACACCCGTCACCGTCAGCATGCGCCCGTAGAGCTCCGGCGTTCCCTCGTAAATTTTGTCCGCAAACATCGGAAGCAAAACCGTGTAGCTGAAACCGAAGGTGCTCAACAAGGCGATTCCGCAAATCACCGTTCTTAAAACGGGAACAGAAAACGTGTATCGAATCCCTTCCAAAAGCGAACACAGCGGTCCGCAATTGGCTCCGGCGGGAACGGGCTTTGCATCAAACCTCATCGCCGCAAGTAAAAATATCGTCGGAATCATCAACACCGTATCCAAAGCGAAGCAACACGCCGCGCCCCAGAGCGCATAAACCTCGCCGGCGATTGCCGGAGCGACGATGCGGGTAAAGTTGAACAAGGTAGAGTTCAGCCCTATTGCTTGCGGCAGATCCCGTTTGTCATCAATAAATTTCGCGATGAGCGATTGCCTCGTCGGAATCTCCACCGCGCCGACCAGACCGCGCACGAAGCATAGCGTCATCAAAATCCAAACCGCGTTCCCGTCAAAGAGCTGAAAAAACATCAGTCCGGCGGCGGATGCCAATGCGCCGAACTGCACGGCAAGCAGCATTGTGCGCCGATTTACGCGGTCAATCATCACCCCGGCAACCGGCGTAACGAAGAAATGTGAAACCTGGCTTAAAAACATTGCTAAGCCGGACATCACCGTCGAATTTGTCAGAGCATAAACAAGCCAGCCGATTGCCGTCTGCGTTATCCAGCTTCCCGTCAGCGAAATGGCGTGCCCCGAATAAAACAATCTGTAATTTCGGGAACGGAACGGTGCCAATGCGTCGGGAATTTTCATTGTCGCGCGCCGTTTTACGCCCGTTCTTGCGGGAACGCAAATATTTTATCGGAAACATTTTTCAAAGAAAAAAAAAACTCGCCGCAGGGAGGTATTAAGCCGACGTCGAATTCCCGTCCGCGTCGGAGACAGAAGTAAACGCAAAGAACGCAAGCCCGCCGGAAGCTTCACGCGAAAACGTAAGATTTTTACACCTTTTGCCGATCTGCACCCAGCGTTACGAACACGAAAAAAGAATAAACATAAAAAAGCATTCCCGCGATATCGGCTTTTGCCTCGCGGGAACGCTTTTTTGAAGAAGAAAACGTCGAAATTAAGCGATTTCTTCGACTGTAACGGTGTGAGCCGTGCCGTTGACCGTCATCGAAAGATTCGTAACGTTTCCGGCAAGGCTTGCACGCGCGGAAATCGACGGGATCGCCGCAGGCGCAGTAACGGGTGCCGGAGCCGGAGCAGCGGGTTTCGGCTCTTCCTTCGGCGGGAAGTAGAGTTCCTTGACCTGTTGCGGGAACATCGCGTAGATGACGCAGTGTTCGTCGTCCGTCGGAAGATTGTTTTCCTTGAGTTCCTTGCGGAGATCGTCCATGCGCGGCTTGAGCAAGTCTGCCGGACGGCAGGAAATCGGATCTTTTTTCGTGCGTTCCGCAGCGAGCTTCTGAATTTCGGGATCGACCGGAGCCGGCGTTTGCCCGAAATAGCCGAGAGCAATGTCCATCGCGCCCGGAATAAACTGTTTCCAACGACCGAACTTGACGTTCATCGCCGCCTGCGTGCCAACGATCTGCGAAGTCGGCGTAACGAGCGGAATCCAGCCGAGCTTTTCGCGGATGTAAGGAATTTCCGCGCAGACTTCTTCGAACTTGTCTTCCATTTTGAGCTCTTTGAGCTGATTGCGGAAGTTCGAAAGCATCCCGCCCGGGACTTCGTAGCGGAGCGCGTCAATGTTGACGACTTCGTTCTTGTGGCTCGCAAACTTGGAAAGCTCTTCGTAGATGCCCTTTTCGTATTCGGAAATTTCTTCGATGAGCTTTGCGTCGTAGCTCGGGCAACGCGGATGACCTTTAAGAAGAGCCATCATGCGAGTGTGGTCCGGATGCGCCGTGCCGTCGGAGAACGGGCGAATTGCGACGTCCACCGCGTCCACGCCCGCGTCGATTGCCGCGAGGTAGGACGAAGCACCGAGCCCCGTCGTTTCGTGCGTATGGAACCAAACGGGCACCTTCACGTTGTCCTTCAGCCCCTTAATAATATCGTAAGCCGCGCGCGGCGAAACGAGCCCCGCCATGTCTTTGAGGCAGATGCTGTTCACGCCCATTTCCGCGAGCGTGCAACCGAGCTTGATGAAGCCTTCGACGGTGTGCACCGGGCTGTTCGTGTAGCAAATCGTGCCTTGAGCTTCGCCGCCGGCTTTTTTCGTTGCTTCGATTGCCGTCTTCATGTTGCGCGGGTCATTGAGCGCGTCGAAAATACGAATCGTGTTCATGCCGTGCTTAACCGCCTGCGTCGCGAACGCGGTAACGACATCGTCCGGCGACTGATTGTAGGCGACGATGTTTTGCCCGCGCATGAGCATCATGTGCGGGGTTTTCGTTTTGGCGCGGATTGCGTCGAGGCGCTTAAACGGAAATTCTTTGAGGAAGCGCAATCCGGCGTCGATGGAAGCGCCGCCCCAAGTTTCGAGGCGCCCGTAGCCGACGGCATCGAGCTTGTCCAAAATGGGAAGCATCTGCGCCGTGCTCATGCGCGTTGCCGCGAGCGACTGGTGAGCGTCGCGGAGAAGTGTACTGTTGAATACTACCGGTTTCATAAATTGTTCGGGTAAAAGTTTCAAAAATGTCTTGTACGATTCTTGCCGTTCCCGCCACTTTTGTCGAGCTTTAACGCCGACGAATCACGGTATACTTTGCAAGAAAAATGCAGAAAAAGTCGCAGTTATTGTTTGGCAACAATGTAAAAAGCGTTCCCGCGAAAACAATTTTTCACGGGAACGCTTTTTTCGAAAACGAAGGACTAACGATTAACGGAATAGGGATCGGCGGTCCACCAGTTCCCTTCGTTGGAAAACGCTGCGCTTTTCTCGTCGGCATCGGTAAACTTCACGGGAACGTTGGCATCGGTTGCCGCCTTGAGTGCGTCGCGCGAGGGGAAGCGGATTTCAAGATTCCGGTTTCCGGTGTCCCGAATTTCCAAGACGCCGCGAGCTTTCAAGATCATCGGGCGGTTTTCGGAAATTTGAACATTATTCAAAACCGCCGCACGTTGCGACCTCGCCGCACCGAAACGGTCCGTAATTGTAACGAGCTGCGGAACTTTCGAGATAAGCTGAAATTCGTAGGTTTGCGTGTCCGGAGTAGAAACGGAGGACGTGCTTACCGTTTCGACAGGATCGTCATCCCCGCCAAGCATGCTGATACCGACGGCGACACTGACGAGCACCAACAAAACGGCGACAATCGCCACGACGAGGCGGCTTCCGCCGGCACTCATCCATTTCCCGAAGGAGAATGCTTCTTTGTTAGAGGAAAAAACGCTTCCGCCGTCGACACCGGAGGCGGTCCCGGTAGCGGTATTTTCCCCGCCGAGATGGGAGCGATGTCCGCTGCGGGAACTTGCGCTGTGAAAGCTCAGGCTTGTGCGAAATTCCGCCACGAGGCGATCGGCATCGAGCTTCAGGTATTTCGCGTAGATGCGCAAGAAGCCCACTTTGTAAACGTCGGCAAGCTTTATGCGTTCCGGAGCGTTTTCCTCAAGCGCGGCGAGAAAATCACTACGAATCTTCGTCGCTTCCGCCGCGCTACGAATATCGATTCCAAAATTTTTGCGTGCCTCCGTGAGGCGTTCTCCGATGGTTGCCATAGATGAATAACGAAAGACTTATTAAATTCCTGCCGACTTCGACTGACAATGTTTTTTTAGTCTTTTGCTATGCACCCGACGTTCCCGGGCTTCCCATGGCGGAAAGTAATCGCTCGTTCAGTTCCTGAGCGGGGTCGTGTCCCATTTCGCGTAGTGTATGAACCATTACGGCGACTTCGACCAAGCGTGCCATATCACGTCCCGAACGTACCGCCAGCTGAATTTTCGGAATCCGCTTTCCCAAAACTTCAAACGCCTGCGTCTCCATGCCGGTACGTTCCTCTTCCATGCCGTCTTTCCAATGAACCAGGGAAACAACCAAATCGATGCGCTTGGAACGGCGAACGGAACGCACACCGAACATGCTGGCGACATTGATAATTCCGATTCCCCGGCACTCCATAAAACCGTAGTTAAGCTCTTTTGATGAACCGATGAGTGTGTTATCGCCGACGAGCCGCACCGTTACGTAATCGTCTGCGACCAGCAGGTATCCGCGCTCAATCAGTGCCAACGCGCACTCACTTTTCCCGACGCCGCTTTCTCCGCGAATCAAAACGCCCTTCCCGCGCACTTCCATCAGCGTGCCGTGAATATTCGTAACGGGCGCAAATTCCTGATCGAGCAACATTGTTGCCTCTGCCGTAAAATCCTTTGATTTGAGACGGGAACGCAAGACGGGAACGCCAAACGAGTTTGCGAGATCAATCATCGAAGGCGTCGGGCGCAGTCCGCGCGAAACAATGATTCCGGGAATACCCTTGGCAAAAATTTCTTCGAGCAAAACCATCTGCGTTTCCGGGCGCAAATCGCTCAAATAGGAAATTTCACCCGCGCCGAAAAGCTGAAGCCGGCGATTCCCGAAATGTTTGAAATAGCCGGTCAGAGCCAACGCGGGGCGGTTTAAAGACTTCTCCCCGATAACGTTGTCCAACCCTTTTTCGCCGGCAACGAGTTCGATGTCGAGCCGGTCTTTCGCGCTGCGGTAAAAATCGCGCACGGTAACCAGATGTTGGCGATGAACGGTTTCCACGCGTTCGGCTTTCACATCGTCAAATCCGAGAGAATCGGAAGAGAGCGATTCCATGGGGTCATTGCTCGCAAATAAGCTTTCGGACATAGCACTGACAAAGTTAACTTCTCCGAGCCCGGAATGGCAACGTGTTTTTGATTGAAAAAAGCGAACGGGAACGCCCGAAAAACGCCCCTTCCGTTAAATTTCTGTTTGGCGGAAGCGGCGAAAAAGCTTAGAATTTCGGTACTTTTCAACGTAAACGTCTTAACTACCAAAATCCCCCTCAGCTATGAGCATTCAGGAATTCTTCCAATCTCAATTCAACGCAGCCCCCGAAGCCGTTGCACAAGCACCGGGACGCCTCGAATTTATCGGCAACCACGTCGATTACAACAAGGGGCTCGTCATGGGTGTTGCCATCGACAAGCATATTTCCGTCGCCGTTTCGCTTCGCGATGACGACGAAATTCACATGGCGAGCGCGGGCTTGAACGCAACGGGAACGGTCAAGCTCAACGAAGTTTGCCTGCAAAAAGGTCCGCAAGCCTTCATGAATTACCCGCTCGGCGTTTTTGAAATGCTCCGCAAAGCGGGAATGAAAGCTGACCGCGGCTTCAATCTTGCAGACGCGTCAACCGTGCCGACGGGTGCCGGCGTCAGCTCCTCTGCCGCGATTGAACTCGCGACCGCCTACGCGCTTTGCAAAATCTACAATTTCCCGATGTCGAAAATCGATATCGTGCGCACGGGACAAAAAGCGGAAAACATCTTCGTCGGCATGCCTTGCGGCATTCTCGACCAAGGCGTTTCCGGATTCGGCGAAAAAGACGCGATTGTGCGCATTGACTGCAAAACGGAAGAATTTTCCACTCGCCCGATTCCGGCGGGAACGGTCTTCTGGGTTTTCAATTCGATGGTCAAACACGCCCTCGTTGCCGGAGACTACGCCAAGCGCCACGCATCCTGCATGAACGCGGCCGCCGAAATCGGCAAATATAACGGGAAAATTCAATGCCTCGCTGACGCTACGCCGAGTGCCGTGGAAGCCTGCCGCAGTAAGCTTTCCGAGGAAGATTACAAACGCGCCATGCACGTCGTTGCCGAGAATGCCCGCGTTGTTGAAATGGAACACGCCCTCGCCGCCGGCGACCTCAACGCTGTCGGTGATTTGCTGAAAGCCTCGCATGCGAGCTCGCGAGATCTGTTTGAAAATTCATGCCCGGAAATTGATTTTCTTGTAGCCGAACTCAGTGCGCAGCCGAACGTCTACGGAGCACGCTTGAGCGGCGGCGGCTTTGGCGGAATTTCGATTGCGCTCACGAACGGAGATTTCACGGAAGCGCAAGCTGAAAAAGTTGCAGACGCTTTTGAAGCCAAATTCGGCAAGCGTCCGAAATACTTCAAAACGACTATCGGCACCGGAGCCGGACTCATCGGATAGGCGCGTTCCCGCCGTTTTTACACAACAAAAAAAAGCGTTCCCGTTTTCACGCGGGAACGCTTTTTTTATCGCGTCAAGGTGAGGTTCTACGCACCTAAACTTTATTTTTCCAAAACGGAAAATTCGGCACCGGCACCGTAAATCCCGCCGCTTTGCGAAGAAAGTGCACGAAAACGAATGAAGCGCGCCGCCACCGGAGCCGGGAAAATCACGCGCTTTTCTTCCTTATCAGCGGAGAAGTTGCCCGTCGCGACAGCCGTTCCCCAGGTTTTCCCGTCGTTGCTGACGAAAATCTCGTAACCTTTGACGTCGCCGTTTGTGCTGTCCTGGCGCGGCAAGTAACTCACGCCCTTAATCGTTTTGACTTCGCCGATATCGAAATCGATTTCGTGCGGATAGTCCGCCTGTGTTACGGAATACGCCGTATGCCAAATCGTTGCGGGGTCGCCGTCAGTCAGGTTTGCTGCCGCTTCTGCTCCGCTGTTTTCCGAGCTGGCGTAAACAACTTGGGTGCGGACTTTTTCGATTTTCGGGAACGTCAATTCCGTTTTAATGTCCGGCAAATCCTCAAAGCGCGCGGAAATCGTTCCGCCATCCTTAAGAGGAATCGTTCCCGTGTAAACCTGCTCGGGTGCACCGTTGACGGAAACGAGAATTTTTGCGTCCGCTTTTCTGGACGAAACGGAAACGACTCCGTTTTCGCTGCGCGTGACGGAAATCGGCACGGCACCGGACGGCGAAACATTTGCAGAAGAAACCAACTCATACGGACTTTCCACCGGGCGGATGATGAAGCCGAAATCCGTCGGAGCGGCAAAAACTTTGTCGCGTTTTTCCGTATCGGGACCGCAACTTGCGCCTCCGAGCCCGCGCACGCCGACATCGAGATTGAGCGTCGTCGCCGTCGAATTGGCAACTTTGTCCTCGAGTTTAAACGGATTGGTCGCAAAAAGCAGGTCGAGTGCTTTTACCGGCAAGGCCTGAGCGGAAAACGTGCCGTCGCTTGCAACGAAGATTGCGCCCTGTCCCTTACCGTTTAAAAGCGAGCACCAACGGACGTCTTCGTGATTCCCCATTTCCTGCGGCTTGGTGTAATTCGTCATTTGCTTGGCAACGCTCGTTCCGTGAATCGCGATAAACGCACCGGACTGACGGTCGGCGTAGTTTTCCTGCGGACCGCGCCCGTAATAGACGAACGTGGAATAATCGGCGGGAACGTCCAACGTATAACCGAGACGAGGAAGATCGAAATTCGGTTTATTCGAGGTGATATTTGCGGCGAGCTCCACGGAACCGTCCGGGTAAACCGTCCAGATTTGCTGCGTTGTAAACGCTAAATCATCCTGACCCAGTTCGCGTCCGAGTTCGATTTTCATCGGAGTTCCGTTGGTGGCGCTTCCGTATTGAATCATCGGATCGCCTTTGAGTTCACCGGCATTTTTACCCTGCGAGCGCACGAGCACGGAAAGCGTAACCGTTCCGTCCGCATTTTTCACGAACGAAGGTTTTCCGAGAACCTCATGCTTCATGTCGAAAAGCCCTTGCTGAAACCAATTGCGATACGCCCAGCCGTCGTTGTTCACGATGGCTCGAAACGCGTTCAGCTTCGGACCGTTCCCGTCAACGATGACGGATTTTCCGCCGTAGACGAGGCTTTCGAGCGTTCCCGTTTTTTTGGAAAAACGCGCTGCGAAATTCGTTCCCTGCACGATAAAGGAAGTTTCCGTTTCCGTCGCAGAAAGCGGAGCACTCACCGACGGTTGCTGCTCGGCTTCGACTGCGGGAACGTCGGCAACAGCCGCCGCCTGCGGTTCCGCTTCGTTGCAACCCGTAAACGCTGCAAGCGCGAGCGCGGCAAGCATCGCGGGAACGCTGTATTTCAAATTTTTCTTCATAGTCAAAAAAATATCTCCGATTGAGGTTGGTTTATTTCTTGGAGGCGTCGAGGAGCGACGGACGCTTTTCGGCAGGTTTGATCAAAATCTGCTCATCCATTTGCACATAGCCTTTTTTCGCCCAGTAAGCGTCGTTTTTGAGATGGAAGCGAATCGTCACAAAATATTCCGCGTCCGGACGAAACTCGCCGTGCGTAGCCTTTACTTCGGCAAACGGAAGAGCGACCGTCTTTTTTGTGCGGGCGGGAACGTCGCCGATTTCGAGCTTACCGCAACCGATGACGACACCGTCTTCTGCAAGCGTCCAAGTTACGTCGTATTCCGACAAGTCCTTGAAATAATTTTTATTGAAAATTTCGAGCGTTCCCGCGAGCGGATCAACCGCACTGACGCCAACGTTCTGATAAACCTTTTTTACTTCGTAATACTGCGGCTTCGGTTCGCGATCGCCAAAAATCAAGCCATTCATAACGAACTGCCCGTCGTTCGGGAACTCGCCAAACTGCCCGCCGTAAGCGAGGAAACGCTTTCCGGTTTCGCCGTCGTAATTGTAAATGGATTGGTCAACCCAGTCCCAAATCGCGCCGCCCATAATGTAGTTGGACGATTCAATAGCGTCCCAATAGTCTTTGAGGTTTCCGAGCGCGTTACCCATCGAGTGCGCGTATTCGGAAATGTGGAACGGATATTTGCGCCCGGCATCCCCGCGAGCGGAACCGATGACCCAGCCGACGCTCGGATATTGATTCGAGCCCATATCCACGATCGAATTATTGCGTTCGTATTGCACGGGGCGCGAAGTATCAAGTGCCTTTAACGCGTTGTAGGCGTGAACAAAATTTTCACCGGGACCTGCCTCGTTTCCGAGTGACCAAATCACAATTGAGGGCTGATTTTTGTTGCGCTCAACCATTTCCATCACGCGTGCAACGTGCGCCGCCTTCCATTCCGGCGGGTGGGAAATGGATTCTTTCCCGTAATAGTATTGGTGAGATTCAATATTCGCTTCGTCCTCCAGATAAATTCCGTATTTGTTGCAAAGATAATACCAATACGGATCGTCCGGATAGTGAGAGTTGCGCACGTGGTTAATATTTGCGCGCATCATGAGTTTAATTTCTTCCTCCATGTCCTCACGGGTAACGGCGTGACCGCGCTCCGGATGTGATTCGTGGCGGTTTACGCCTTTGAGCTTCACGGTTTTATCGTTCACGTAATACCAACGTCCGTCCGTGCCGAAATCGTCGACCGCATTTTTGATTTCCGCCGTGCGGAATCCGGTTTGAACGGAAATTGTTTCCGTTACCCCCGAGCGCGGCTCTATGAGTTCCGCGACAAGCGTGTAGCAATACGGTTTTTCCGCCGACCAAAGCTTCGCACCGGGCAAAGAAATTTTCGCAACGGGAGAATCCTTTATTTGCCCCGGCGCGGGAACGGTGAAAGGCACTTCTGTGACAGAAACGGGTTGCGCCCCGGCGGGAACGTCACCGTACAGCTCGTTTTCGTAAAGCGAATAGCGCAACGTCGCATTCAACGGGGACTGAACCGAGGCGGACTGCTGCCGACGATTCGTCAACTCCGTTTCAATCGTCATCGAGCCGTCAGCCGAAGGTTTCACGAAAATATCGCTGATGTAAATTTTCGGTGTCGAATACATGGAAACCGTACGGAAAATCCCGGGAAGGCGGAACATATCCTGCGCTTCGAGAAAAGAACCGTCGCTGTTACGGTAAACCTCAACGGCAATCGTCGCCGTTTCACCCGGCTTCACGTATTTTGTTACATCGAAGCACGCGGGATCGCGGGAATTTTTTGAAAACCCGATATATTTTCCGTTCACCCAAAGGTAAAAGAAGGAATCAACCGCATCAAAATTGAGGAAAATTTCGCGTCCGTCCCAATCGGCGGGAACGGTGAAATCGCGACGATAAGAGCCGACTTCGTTGCGGTATTCATACGTCGTGCGCCGTTTGTCGCGCGGTTCGCGCATCACGCCCTTTTTCCAGTCGCCTTCCTTGACTTCGTGCTCGAAGATCACCGGTTGATTCACGTAAATGGGTAAGCCGTATTTGTGGTGCCCGTTACCTTTCTTGGAAATGCCGACAACATTCCAGTTCGACGGCACGGGGATTTCGTCCCATGCGGAAACGTCAAAATCTTTTTTATAAAAATCTACCGGGCGTTCCGCCGGAGTTTTCACCCAATGGAATTTCCAGTTGCCGTTGAGGGATTTCCAGTATTTAGAGTCCGCTTCAGGAAAGATTTTCAGCGCACTTTGCACGTCCGCAAAAGGATAGAACGTCGCACGCGGCTGTTCTTTATTCAAAGCAAGCATTTGGGGATTTTCCCATTCCGTTCCCGCAGGCACGGAATCGTTCCCGTAGCGGAAACCTTCAAGAACCGGTTGAACGGCAAAACACTGCAGAGCAACAGCGCCGAACACGGCGGCAAATATCGTTTTATTCATAAATTCTTCGGTAAAAGTGAACAAAAATAGAGGTTTCTTCATTCTCTTAAAAACGCGGGTTTCCGCAAGCGATTTTTTCTCCCGACGTAAAATCGCAAAAAAAAACAAACACTTGTTAAAAAAATCTTGCAAAAAACTTCCGCCCGGCTACCATATTTTAGAACGTGTGTTTATTTTTTTTTCAACACATCAAGTGTTAGAGGTTAATAGAGAGAAATAAAGTCAATATGGCTGCCGCCGGAAAGCTCTTGGGGTTTTCCGGCGGTTTTTATTCTTTTTTTTCAAAAGTACTGTGTGTTGCGGTCAAGACTTCGATAATTGATGGCTTCGAGAAGCTGCGGTGTTTCGATGTTTTGCGTTCCCGCGAGGTCTGCGATTGTCCGTGCCACCTTTAAAATACGGTCGTAAGCGCGAGCGGAAAGCCCCAGTTTTTCCATGGCACGTTGTAAAACTAATCCCTGCTCGGGAGCCAGCGCACAAACGTCGCGCAGGTGCTTTGACGTCATTTGCGCATTGCTACGGAGCGGCGTTCCCGCGAAACGGCGTTTCTGGATTCTGCGGGCGGCGGAAATGCGTTCCCGCATCTCGGCTGAAGATTCCCCGGGAGCGGCGGTGCGTAATTCGTCTATCGAAAGCGCGGGAGCTTCCACGTGAATATCAATTCTGTCCAGCAATGGACCGGACAAACGGGAACGGTAACGCTGAATCTGCACGGGAGAGCATCGGCATTGGCGCGATTTATCGCCAAGGTAGCCGCAGGGACAAGGATTCATTGCCGCAACCAGCATAAAGCGGCTCGGCAAAGTGATTTTCCCCGCCGCGCGGGAAATGCTGACCTCGCCGTCCTCGAGCGGTTGGCGCATAACTTCCAATGCCGAACG
The DNA here is from genome assembly GCA_017531845.1 of Opitutales bacterium. Lineage (GTDB taxonomy): Bacteria > Verrucomicrobiota > Verrucomicrobiia > Opitutales > UBA953 > Spyradosoma. The sequence goes on from JAFXKI010000003.1 coordinate 117,191, forward strand.
TTTAAACTCGGGAAATTCGTCGAGGAAAAGCACTCCGTTGTGCGCGAGAGAAATTTCTCCGGGACCGGGAACGCTCCCGCCACCGATGAGCCCGACATCGGAAATCGTGTGGTGCGGGCACCGAAACGGACGCATGAAAAATCGGTTTTCGTCGGAAAGAGAAATTCCGGCGGCGGAATGAATGCCCAAAATTTCCAAAAATTCGTCTATCGAGGGCTCCGGCAAAATCGTCGGAATGCGTTTTGCAATCATGCTTTTTCCGGAGCCGGGCGAGCCGATCATCAAAAGATTGTGCCCGCCGGCGACGGCGACTTCCACCGCACGGCGCACCTGTGTTTGCCCCTTCACTTCGGAAAAATCGACGCCGAATGCGTTCCCGCGCATGCGAAACGGGCTTTTTTCCGATGAAAGCGGAGTGATTTCCAAATCTCCGTTGAGAAATTTTACGCACTCTGAAAGCGTTTCTACCGGGAAAACTTTTACGCCTTCGACTAACGCTGCTTCCTCGGCGGATTTTTTCGGCAAAATCAAATCCCGCCCTTCCCTGCGTGCAAGCAACGCCAGTGAAACGCCGCCGCGCACGGAGCGCACGTTCCCGTTCAGGCTAAGCTCGCCCGCAATGACAAAATTTTCCAACCGGGAAAAATCCATTTGCTTTGAACTCGCCAAAATAGACAACGCTATCGGCAAATCATAAATCGGACCTTCCTTGCGTATGTCTCCGGGAGCGAGATTGATAACCGTGCGCGTATCCGTCAGAGAAAATCCGCCGTTCATCAAAGCCGCCGTTACGCGCTCCGTGGATTCTTTGACCGCCGCATCCGGCAAGCCGACGACGCGCAACCCGGGATCGCCGAACAAGCCGGACTTCATTTCAACCTGCACGGGCAAAGCTTCAATACCGATAAGAGATCCGGAATAAACTATTACAAACATTACGAAAATCGTAGAAATTGAAACAATTTTCGTCAAATTTCAATTTAACGAGCAGATACCGGAACTTCGGCAGAAGCTGAAACCTTAGAAATTTTCTCTTTCATCTTTCATATTACATAAGAGTAAAGCGCCCCCGCGAAGCCGATTGAAAATGTTTCAAATTCTCAGATCTTCGGCATTTAGCAAACACAACGCGTCTGCTACATTTCAACTTGCGGGAACGCCCGCAAAATCCATTTTTTCCTCGCAAAGAAAATACGGTGGCGGTAGCTTCGTGCGCCATGTTTGATTCCCGAAAAAAATCTTCGCCCGACGGCAAAAATGCCGTTTCCGTCGAGTGTGAAGACGCTACGGGAACGCTCAAAGTCTGTCCTTTCGGAGTTTGGTCGATTGCGCAAGGGCTCCGCGGTACGCAGGATTTGGAAACCGCCGTTTCGGCACTTTCGGCAACGGAATCTCCGCGCCTGACTTTTGATTGCTCCGGGCTTTCCGCGTATGATTCCGCCTTAATCTGCTTTTTGCTGAAATGTATTTATCTCTGTCGCGAAAAAAAAATTCCGGCGGATTTAAACTCGCTTCCGGAGGATATTCGTCGCCTTACGGAACTCGCGCTTTCTGCTACGCCGGAACAAGCGGTGTCGAAGGTAGTACCTGATTCCTCCGACATTTTTTACCGCATCGGGAACGGCGTTACCCGTATTATCCGCGATGCTAAAAGCTATCTGGGATTTCTCGGCGAAACGGTTTGCGCATTCTTCCGCCTTTTTCGGGGAAAAGCGCGTTACCGCAAGCGAGACATTCTTTACTTCATTCAAAATTGCGGCTTTGAAGCCCTGCCCATCATTGCTCTGATTTCGTTTATTACGGGAATGATTCTCGCTTACATCGGTGCGATGCAGCTCGGACAATTCGGCGCGATTATTTACGTCGTCAGCCTGATTGCGATTGCCATGTATCGCGAAATGGGCGTGATTATGACAAGCGTTATTATGTGCGGAAGAACGGGATCGGCGTTCGCGGCGCAAATCGGAAGCATGCAGGCAAGCGAAGAAATTTCGGCGCTTCGCGTTCTCGGAATCAATCCGGTGGAATACCTCGTGCTCCCGCGCATGATCGCGCTTACGCTGATGATGCCGATTCTCACATTCTATTCGAATGCATTCGGCCTCGCGGGCGGATTTGCCGTCGTTTCCACAATGGGGGTTACGTTTGAACAATTTTGGCATCAAACCGTAATCACAATGAATTTGGAGCATCTTTTCTCCGGGCTGATAAAAAGTGTCTTCTTCGGTTGGCTCGTTGCCTGGGCCGGGTGTTACCGGGGAATGACGGCGGGAAAAAGCTCGCTCGATGTCGGTGCGGCAGCAACGTCCGCGGCGGTTTTGGGAATTACACTCATCGTTATCGGCGACGGAATTTTCGCCGTCGTTTTCAATATTTTGGGTTTTTAAAAAATGACGACGGGAACGCAAATGCCGATTATTGAGGTTCGCGATTTGGTTTTGGCATACGGAACGGAGCCGCCGATTATGCGCGATCTCAATTTTTCTGTTTTCCCCAAAGAAATCTTCGTCATCATGGGCCGAAGCGGTTGCGGAAAATCCACTCTCTTGCGCCACTTAATCGGGCTTCAGCAAGCCCGCGCCGGGGAAATTTTTCTCTTCGGAAAAAATTTGCAAGCCGCCGACGAAGCTGGACGAAACGCACTCTTGCGAAGAATGGGCGTAATGTATCAGGGCGGCGCGCTTTGGTCTTCGATGACGGTTCTTGAGAACGTGATGCTTCCCCTGGAGGAATACACTTCCCTGAACCTGCGGGAACGCAAGGAAGTCGCCAACTACAAGCTCGCGCTCGTCGGGCTGGAACACGCGGGCAACAAATATCCGTCCGAAATCTCGGGAGGTATGGCAAAACGCGCGTCCATCGCCCGCGCCATCGCCCTCGATCCGGAAATTTTATTTTTCGACGAACCCGGAGCCGGGCTCGACCCGATCGCGTCCAAAGAGCTCGACGATTTATTGCTCAATATCCGCGACGCGCTCGGCACCACCATGGTGATTGTTACACACGAGCTCGACAGTATTTTCTCCGTCGCCGACCGCGCCGTTTTTCTGGATACCCGAACGCGCACCGTCGGAGCCGTCGGCGCGCCGAAGGAACTCCGCACTTCAGCTGCACCGCACATTCGCTACTTCCTCACAAGAGCGGGAACGCTAAAATAAATATCATTTCACACGTTTTTAAAAAATGAGTTACTCCGCTAATAAAACCGCCATCGGAATATTTACCGTTGTTTTTTGTATTCTCCTGATTGTGAGTATTGTCTTTTTCGGAAAATATTCGTTCAACCGGAGTAAAACCGATTTCGTAATTTATTTTGAAGATTCGCTGAACGGGCTCGACGTCGGCTCCGCCGTTAAGTTCAAGGGAGTCAAAGTCGGTAGCGTCAAAAATATCAAAATGCGCCTCTCCGGACAACGCTCCGAGGATATTTCCGTTCCCGTCATTGTGGAAATCGACCACTCCAACCCGGATACGCCCGGTGAAAACCTCCAGCGGGAACGCCTTGAAGCGGCGATTTTGCAGGGATTACGGGCAAGACTCCAGCTCACCAGCATCGTTACCGGATTGCTCTATGTTGACTTGGACTTTATGCCGGGAACGCCGATTATCCTCCGCCACCCGAGCCAAAACTACGGTTTACCGGAAATTCCCGCCGTGCCTTCAAACACCTCGCAGATGATGAAAGCCGTATCGACTATTCTTCAGGATTTATCCAATGCGAAATTCGCCGAACTCTCCGCCAAGCTCAATCAAACCGCAGAACAGATAAAATCCGGGATCGGCGAAATCGAATTTGCAAAAATCAACGCAAACCTCGTACGCCTGACCGAATCTGCCGCAAATCTGGTTGAAGCTCCGGAACTGAAAGAAGCACTCTCCAACGCAAATCGCCTCATCTGCGATATTGATCGGCTCTCCGCCGACATCGCGGCTCAGGTCGATCCCGTTGCGCAGGAAATTAAGCTCAGTCTCTCTGAGCTGCGCACCACGCTCACGGAAATCAATCTCGCCATTCAAAACGTCCAAAGTGCCGTTTCCCTGCGCCAAGGATCTATCGGGCAAGAATTCGGCGACGCACTCATTCAGATCAACGACGCGGCACGCGCCGTGCGCGCACTTGCAGATTTTTTACAAATCAAACTCGCCTCCGACACACCTTCGGAAAAAAATTCCCGATAATTCCTCATGCGTTCGCGCCCGACATTTTTTATGAAGCATAAAATTCTCATCGCCACGGCAGCCGTCCTCTGCTCCGCCCTGCTTTCCGCCTGCAATATCTCCGTGTTTCCGCCGGAATCCGACGCGCAGGCACCGAAGCACTACGTTCTTTCCGACGAAACCGTTCCCGTCAGCAACGCTACGCTGCCGCAGATTCCCTTCGGTCGCATTTCGATTCCGTCCTATCTTGATGTTCCGCAAATCGTTACACGCAACGGAAATCTTGTTTCGCGAAGCGAAAAAAACCGCTGGGGCGAGCCGCTCTCACGCGGAGTCGCGCGCAATCTCGCTCTACGCTGTGCCGCACATGCCGCCGCCGTGCACGAAAAAATCGCCTTAGGCGAAACGGAGCGCATCCAAGTCGTGTTTGAGCGCTTCGACGGTGAACTCAACGGCAACGTGGAAATTTCCGCGCTCTACACGCTAATTCCCGGAAAGAACTCCGCCGCCGCGACTTCGCACATTTTCAAAACCACCGTTCCCGTCGAAGCACCGAACGACTACGATGCCTACGTACGCACGCTGAGCCGGGCTCTCGACGCGCTCGCCGCCGAAATCGTGTCTTCCGCCCTGCTCAAAAATTAACTCCTCCACTCTTCCACTCCTCCACTTATGATCCAACCCACACCGACCGACGACCCGAACACGCTTTACAGCACGGCAACAGGAGAAATCTGCCTCGACTTGCCCTCGCCCTACATTCCGCACAAGGAAACCGGGCTTTTGCACCTGCCGCGCTTTATCGCAAAAATTCGCAAACACCTCGCGGGAAAGCTCCCGAAGTCCTATCAGCGCAATTTCTGCAAAGGCTTTGACCGCTTTCTCTGCCTTCACCTCGGAATCGATCCGCAGAGCGTGGTCGAAGCCGTGCGCGAATACGGGGACGATCCCGCCAAGCTCGACGCGCGCCTGCTTGAAATTTTTCCGAAGGATTTACGCGTCGCTAAATGGAATCGCGAATGCGTCCAAAAAGGCATGAGTGAAATGGGACGCGAAGCGCTCAACGACGCCAAACGCAAAATGGACGCGCTTGATCGCACCGATATCATTTCCTTTGCGGACATGATTGACTTTGACGAACAACGCATCCCGTAAAAAAAGACACACGTTCCATGACGGATTCCCTCATTTCCGCCCTATTGTCCGCCCGCGGCATTTTTTACATTATCGTATTTTTCGGCGGTTCGATTTTTGTGCACGAACTCGGGCACTTCCTCGCCGCAAAATCCCGCGGATTAAAGGTTGAGCGATTTTCCATCGGCTTCGGTCCGAAAATTTTCGGCTGGCGGCGCAAGGAAACCGAATACCGGATTTCTCTGCTTCCGCTTGGAGGTTATGTAGCAATCCCGCAACTTGCGGACATGGAAATGGTAGAGGGGAAAACGGAGAATCCGGACAGCGTTCCCGCAAAGAAATTGTCTTACCTCGATAAGGTAATCGTTTTTGCCGCCGGTGCATTTTTCAATGTGCTGTTCGCCGTTCTATGCGCCATTGTTCTTTGGATTGCAAAAACTCCGGTGATGGAAGGTTGGTCCGGGAACGTTGTCGGCAACACAATTCCGGAGCTTGAAATTTCCCCGGGAAAAATCGAAATTTCCCCCGCCGCAAAAGCCGGGATTTTGCCCGGAGACCGTATCGTGGAAATCGACGGCGTTCCCGTCGATTCGTTCAAAGACATCACGATGCAAATCGCCATCGGCACCCGAAGGACGGAAGCCGGTAAGCCCGCCGCTATGCTGAAAATCCTTCGCGGAGAAAACATTTTCGACCTCGAAGTCTTCCCCGAACTCGTTGCCTACAATCCTCGTAGCGGGGATTTTGTGCGCACGCTCGGCATTGAGCCGATGATGCCGCTCATTGTTTCCGATCGCGACGGCACCTACGCTCTGCCGCCCGGATTTCTTAACGGAGATCGCATTCGCGAGATCACCTTGCCGGACAACGCGGGAACGCATCGCGTTTACTCACTTTCTCAGTTTTCGGCACTATTGGAACGCTCCGGCGGGAAACCGGTTACACTTACGGTCGAACGCGGCATGCCCGCAAAAAATGTTTCCGTCGCGCTAACGCCTAAAACCGTTCCCGCGCTCCGGGAATCCGGAAAAATTTCCTTTGAAGAAAACGGTCAACGCCGCGAGCTTGACCTCGTTCCCGTTCCCGATGAGCTTTCGGATTTTTCTCCGTCGGCACAGCGTAAAAACCTTGTCGTGCTCAACGCGCTCCCGCCGGACTCCTCTTTGTCCGAAATTTGCGTTCCCGGTACTAAAATTGCGGGAATTTCCTCGAAAGCCCAAGGAATCCGCCTTATTTCCTCGCCGAAGGATCTCGAAAACTTTTCCGGCGAAGGACAGGAACTTTCGCTTTTCCTTGATTTGCCCGGCGGGAAGCAAACCGTCGTAACCGTCGGCAATGCCTCCGCCGAGCGAATTCCGGAAAAAAAAGTTTTGCGCGCCGGCTTGCCGCTCGCGTTCCCGCAAAAATACGTGCGCGAAACGCCCTGGACACAAATTGCGGATGCCATCGAGCTTACGTATTCCTCCGTTGTCGGACTTCTTAATCCGAAGTCCGACATTGGCGTTTCCCATCTTAACGGTATTTTTTCGATTGCAGACACTTACTACGAGCTTTCGTTCGATTTGCGGCGCGTGCTGATGCTGACGATTCTTATCAACATCAACCTCGCATTTCTGAACCTCTTGCCCGTTCCCGTTCTCGACGGCGGTCATATTCTCTTCGCGACAATTGAACGCGTCCGCCGCAAACCGCTTCCGAAAAGTGTTCTATCTGCGGTCCAAACCGTTTTTGTTTTTGCTTTGCTTATCTTCATGGCGTTCATCCTTTTCCGGGATTTTTCGCGCACGCGCGGGAATGCCGATTTAAAAACGTTGGAACTCATTTCCGAGCATCGCTTTTTCCGGTAAAAACGAAATCGGAGAACAGGCAAAACACCTGTTTTTTATTTGCGCCCACCCGAGAAAAGCAAAGAACGGCAAAAATCAGCGCGCGTAGTCCGAATCAATTTCGCTGAGCGCTTTTTGAAGTTCGGCAGCAATAATGCGGTAGCCTTGTGCGTTCAGGTGGACGCGATCCCGCATGAATTTCGGATCGGCTGTTTTTTGTCCGGCGGCAAGCAGAAGCTTGCCTGGATTCACGAAAAACACCTGCTCGCTGTCCGCAAGTTGCGCGTAAAGCCTATTCGCTTGCTCTATCGTTTCCGCGAGCGCGACTTCACGGCGCGGGTAAATTCCGACAATCAAAATTTTTGCCTGCGGAGATTTTTTCCTCAAAAGTTTAACAAACGCCGCCATATTGTCCCCGCAGGCGACGGCGTTGTCGCCTCGGTGCCCGATATTGTTCGTGCCGAGGTTTACCAATATTACACGCGGAGAAATTCCGTCAAGTTCTCCGTTTGCGGCGCGATAATACGCGTTGTCGATATAGTCAAACCCGAACCCGCAATTCGTTACCGCGTGTTTCCCGAAAAGCATCGACCAGGAATCCTCACCCACGACCGGCTTCACCGACTTCGGTTCTCCGCCCCACCAATGCGTGATGCTGTCCCCGAAAAAAACATACGCCGGTTTCACTCTTCGGTTTCGCTCCAAAACCGCCGCATGGCGATCCGCCCAGCCGTAAGAATCCCGCTGATGCGGCTCGGCTTTCAGCGACAACGGTAAAGTATCGGCATGCGCACACAATACGGCAAACGACGCCAACAAGGCACCGGCAAAAATTTTGACAAACGGAATCATGCCGTAAACCTATCTGCTTTGAACACGGGAACGCAAAATTTTTCGCCCGAAAAAAAACGTCCGCCGCCCCTGATTTTAGCGAACCGCGAACGCGTTCCCGCGCGCTTTTGCATTTGCCAAGGCGTTCCCGCAGGTATTTAATGCGGGGACACTTTAATTATCTACAAACACATCATGGCAGCTAAAACAATTCGTGATATCGATGTTAACGGCAAACGCGTGTTCATCCGCGTTGACTTCAATGTCCCGCAGGACAAAGTAACCGGCGCGATTACCAATCCGCAACGCATTATCGCGGCGCTCCCGACGATTCAATACGCGCTCGACAACGGTGCGGCAGTCGTTCTCGCCTCGCACCTCGGGCGCCCGAACGGTCAGGTTACGCCGAAATTCTCCCTCAAACCCGTCGCCGAAGAACTTTCCAAGCAAATCGGCAAGCCGGTAAAATTCGTCGAAGACTGCGTCGGCGAAGCTGCCGAACAGGCAAAAGCCAACCTCAAGCCGGGCGAAATTCTCCTCCTCGAAAATCTTCGCTTCCACATCGAAGAAGAAGGCAAGGCGAAAGACGCCGACGGCAACAAAATCAAAGCCGATCCGGAAAAAGTCGCCGCGTTCCGCGCCAGCCTTTCCAAGAATGTTGACGTTTATGTGAACGACGCATTCGGCACGGCTCACCGCGCGCACTCCTCGATGGTCGGCGTCGATCTTCCCGCGAAGGTTGCCGGCTTCCTCATGGAAAAAGAACTCAAGGCGTTTGCGGCGGTGCTCGACAATCCGGCGCGCCCGCTTCTCGCCATTCTCGGCGGCGCGAAAATCGCAGACAAAATTCCGCTGATTAAAAATCTCATCGATAAAGCCAACGAAATCATCATCGGCGGCGGCATGGCGTTCACGTTCAAAAAAGTCATGCAAAACATGGAAATCGGCTCTTCGCTCTTCGACGAAGAAGGCGCAAAGCTCGTTCCCGAGCTCATCGCCAAGGCTGCTGAAAAAGGCGTGAAAATCACGCTCCCGGTTGACTACGTTTGTGCGGACAAATTCGCGGCAGACGCGAACACGCAGGCGGCTACCGACGAAACCGGCATTCCCGCCGGCTGGATGGGGCTCGACGTCGGACCGAAAACCAGCGAAATCTTCACCGCTTCCATTCTCGCTTCCAAAACCATCGTTTGGAACGGTCCGGCAGGCGTGTTTGAATTTGACAAATTCGCTGCGGGAACGAAAGCCATGGCGGACGCCATCGCGAAAGCTACGGCAGACGGCGCAACGACGGTCGTCGGCGGCGGCGATACGGCGACGGCAGCAAAGAAATTCGGCGTTGCCAAAACCGTTTCCCATTGCTCCACGGGCGGCGGCGCTTCCCTCGAACTCCTCGAAGGGAAGGTTCTCCCGGGCGTTGACGCTCTCGACAAAGCATAATTAACAAGGCTTTCAGCCGTTGGCTTTTGGATCTTAGTCTCTGCTTATTCGCCAAAAGCCAATAGTTAAAAGCTGATTATCAATAACTAACACTTTTATTAATATCAAAAATCATGGCACGTAAAATCCTCATCGCAGGTAACTGGAAAATGAACAAAACGGCTACGGAAGCCGTTGAACTCGCGAAACCGATCATCGACACGATCGCCAATCAAAACGACATCGACGTTTTGATGTGCCCGACGTTCACGTCGATTCCCGCGGTTTCCGCTCTCGTCGGCAACTCGACCGTCAAAATCGGCGCACAGAATGTCAGCGACAAAGCTTCGGGCGCTTACACGGGCGAAATCTCCGCTGCAATGCTCCGCGACCTCCAAGTCTCCTACGTCATTCTCGGGCACAGCGAACGCCGCAGCTACTACGGCGAAACGGACGCTTTCATCAACAAGAAAGTCCTCGCCTGCCTCGAAAACAACCTCAAGCCCGTTCTCTGCGTCGGCGAAACCCTCGAAGAACGCGAAGCCGGCAAGGTTGAAGAAGTTATCAAAACCCAACTCGTCGGCGGTCTCGCAGACGTTCCCGCCGACAAAGCGGAAAGCGTCGTCATCGCTTACGAACCGGTTTGGGCTATCGGCACGGGTAAAACGGCTACGCCGGAACAGGCGCAGGACGTTCACGCGTTCATTCGCAAAACGCTGACTGAAATCCTCGGCACGGTTTCCGCAAATATCCGCATCCTTTACGGCGGCTCGATGAAACCGTCCAACGCAGACGAACTTCTCGCCAAGCCGGACATCGACGGCGGCTTGATCGGCGGAGCGGCTCTCGTTGCCAACGATTTCCTCGCGCTCGTCAACAGCGGCGTAAAAGCGCAAGCCAACAAAGCCTAATCAGCTTAAAGCTTCGAGCTTAAAAAAACGTTCCCGCGCGGCAAAAGCCGTTTCTGCGGGAACGTTTTTTGTTCTCACGGAGGTACGAGAAGTCGCAATGTTTTAAGGGAGAACAAGCGGACCGCCTGCAAATTTCCCTCCGCATTTCGCACAAAGCCGCAAAAAAACAGTGTCTTTTTGTTAAAAAAATCCGTGTGATTCGGTGTTCATCCGTGGTTCCTAAAAACACTGCGGTGCGGCGGCTTTGCGCGAGATTTTTTCCGGACGGGAACACTCCGGCAAACGATGCGCGCCTGCGTTTTATTTACGTTTGGCGCGGAGTTTCGCCAAGAGCCAAGGCGGGAGCTTGCGTTTTTTGCCGTCGGATGCGGCTACGGACTTTTTTGCGGAAGTTTTTTTGCGAGCGATAGAAGACCCGATTCCGCTCAAAAAATCCTCTTCTTCCCGCGTCAATACATCAGCATCTCGCGGCACGGAAATATGGCGCGGGATTTTGGAAATTCCGGCAAGGGCTTTTTTATCAACGCGTTCCCGCGGATGCTCCGGCCAGCACAGCTCAAAATTTTCTTTTCCGAACATAACAGCGGAGCCGAAAGCGGTAAGTCCGCACAAGGGATATTCCGTGTCGCGGGAAATGCTGAGTAAGCCTTCGCGCACCATTTCGTCCATAAGGGAGCTGATATATTCGCGCCCTTCGCGTTTCAAAATTCCGTAGGTGGAAAGCTTGTCGCAACCGGCTTGGAGCGTGGCGGCATTGCGGCTTCCGACGAGGCAGTCGACGATGCGCTGGCGTCCGAAACGGGCGTTCCATTCACCGTTTCCGCGTTTGGAAGACATGCGGGCGACGCCGCTCAAAATCTTTTTCACAACCGTCAGTTCATCAATGTCGGGAACGCGGCGCGTATTGTTTTTGAGCGCGAGGCAAACATCGCATTTCCCGCAGGGTTTTGCCTCGGAAAGATCGCCGAAATAGCGCAAAACGGATTCCTGGCGGCAGACGGGCGCGTAAGCAATGCGGATTAAATCCTCCAGTTTTTTTTCGTCGCGGGCGCGTTTTTCTTCGAGTCCGTCCCACGGGATTTCGAGTCGAGAGCTTTTTAAATCGGGATTGAGCAGGCGGGTTCCTCGAATTCGCGTTCCCGCAATATCAAAGCGCTCGATGACGCCGAAGCGCGCGAGAAGCCCGATGCTTGTCGAGACCGCCATCGGATTGATTTTTTCCCCGCAGTAAAATTCGGTTTGCTCGGCAAGGTCGTCGACGGAAACGCGCAGTTCGTTTCCGTTGTCGGCGAGTTTGCGCATGGTATCGTAAACGGCACAGATGACGCGCTTGCCGGGATTTGCACCTTCGATGAAAAATTCCTGCACACGCTTGTCGGCGTAATTGAAAAAAAGTTCGCACACGGCGGGAGAGCCGTCGCGTCCGGCACGCCCGGCTTCCTGGTAGTAGGCTTCAACGCTTCCGGGCATTTCGTAGTGGGCGACGAAACGAATGTCGGAGCGGTCAATTCCCATACCGAACGCGTTAGTGGCGACAGCGATATCGGCGGCTTTCGACATGAATTTATCCTGCGCCGAGGAGCGCTCCGCGTCGTTCATCCCGCCGTGGTACATGATGAGATTGACGCCAAGCGCGGACAGATCATCGGCGACGCGCTCTACGCTTTTTCGTGTTGCGCAGTAAACGATGCCGGTTTTGTGTGCAGCCGCAAGTTTTTGAATTTCGCGAAGTTTGGCGAGATGAAGCGTGGTTTTGCCCTCGCCTCGACGCGAAGGAGCGCCGCTTTCTATGTGGCGAATGTTAAACGACAGGTTTTCCCGGGCGAAACCGGCGACAAATTCCGCCGGATTTTCCAGCGACAAATGTTTGACAATGTCCCCGCGCACATCCGGCGTTGCCGTTGCCGTGAACGCGGCGACTACCGGGCGTTTTTTAAAACGGGAAAGTGCGTTCCCGAGGCGCAGATAATCCGGGCGGAAATCATGTCCCCATTGCGAAAGGCAATGTGCTTCGTCCACTGCAAAAAGCGAAACGTCTACACGACTGACGGTATCGACAAAGCGTTTGGCTCGAAAACGTTCCGGTGCGATGTAAACAAGCTTGAGCGTTCCCGCGTGAATTCGGGAAAAAATTTCATTTTGCTCTTCCGCGCTTTGCATGCTGTTCAGGCAAGCGGCGGCGATTCCTCGGGAACGCAACGCATCCACCTGATCTTTCATCAGCGCTATCAGCGGAGAAACAACGACGGTCAAATGCGGAAGCATCAACGCCGGAAGCTGGTAGCAAAGCGATTTTCCGCCGCCCGTCGGCATAATTACCAACACGTCCCGACCGCCGGAGATAGCGTCCACAATCGCGCCCTGCGGCTCACGAAAATTTTCGAAGCCGAAATATTTTTTCAGAACGGTTTGCGGCGTTTCCATGAAAAGAGAAGCGGCTTCCCTAACCTTTAAGTCCTAATTTTCTATGCAACCGAGCCTTCCATCTCCATTTCAATAAGGCGTTTGAGCTCAACGGAATATTCCATCGGAAATTCTTTAACGAGATCGTTCACGAAACCGTTCACGGCAAGGCTCATCGCTTCCGCCTCCGTCAGCCCGCGCTGGCGCATGTAGAAAATTTGGTCCGCGGAAACCTTGGAAACGCTTGCTTCGTGCTGGGTTTGAGAAGTATTTCCGTGCACGGTAATTGCCGGATACGTTCCCGTTGCCGAATGCGTATTAATGAGAAGCGTATGGCACTCACTGTTGTTTTTACAACCGCTCAGAGATTTCGGCATCGAAACCAAGCCTCGATAATTCGCTTTGCCGTCCCCGGTGGAAACGGATTTTGAAATAATATTGGAAGTCGTTCCGTCCGCAAGGTGGATCATTTTTGCACCGGTATCCTGCTCCTGCCCCGTGTGCGCAAGCGCGATAGAGAGCACCTCTCCGCGGGAACGCGCGCCTTTGAGCACGACTGCCGGATATTTCATCGTCAGGCGCGAGCCGATATTGCAGTCTATCCAACGAATTTCCGCGTCTTCCATCGCCATGCCGCGTTGCGTGACGAGATTGAAAACGTTGTCCGCCCAGTTCTGCACGGTAACGTATTGGATTTTTGCACCCTTGAGCGCAACAAGCTCGACGACGCCGGAGTGCAGCGTTGCCGAGCTGAATTGCGGAGCTGTGCAGCCTTCCATGTAAACAAGCTCCGCGCCTTCGTCCGCAATAATCAGCGTGCGTTCGAATTGCCCGGAATTTTCCGCATTGATTCGAAAATACGCTTGCAACGGTTGTTTCACTTTCACGCCTTTGGGAACGTAAATAAACGAGCCGCCGGAGAAACACGCGCTGTTGAGCGCAGAAAATTTGCTGTCGGTAGTCGGAATTACTTTTCCGAACCACGGGCGGAAAATATGTTCGTAAGTCGTCAACCCTTCGAGCGGGCCGACAAAGATAACGCCTTGCTTGGCAAGCTCGTCTTTCATGCGCGAATACGCGGATTCCGAGTCAAACTGCGCGTCCACGCCGGCGAGGAACCTACGCTCCTGCTCAGGAACGCCGAGGCGTTCAAAAGTTTTTTTCACATCCTCGGGAACGTCCTCCCACGAGCGCGAAGCCTGCGAGCTTTTCGCCAAATAATAGCGGATTTTCGAAAAATCGATTTCCCTGATCAGCTCCGGAGCCCAATGCGTGGGCATCGGTTTCTCCTCGAAAACGCGGAGTGCTTCGTAGCGAAAATCGCGAATCCATTCAGGCTCGCCTTTCGCTTTAACGATGTAGTCAATAACGCCGCGATTGAGCCCGACGCCGGCATCGAGCGCGTAGTTTTCTTCGTAGGAAAAATTTCCGATTTCGCGGTCTACATTGATTGCGTCCGGCGCAACGATATTCTTTTTACTTTCAGTGTTTTTCATCGTAAAAAACTAAGTCGGCGAGCTTATTAAGAACGTGTCTCAAAGGCAAAGCAGAAAAAATTCTTTTTACAACGCACGCTCGCCAAATATTGAAAAGCGAAAAAGCCTAATTGCCTTCTCCGAGAGACTTACTTTTATGAAAAAAGTTCAAAAACGGGTTCCGCCTACTTTTTCAACAGGCGGGAACGCAAGTCGAACACATTGTCAAAATCGGCAATGGAGTCGTCTTCCGTTTTTGAAAAAATTCCAACGTCAATCAGGTTGAAAACGATGTCGCCGATGTCGCGCGTGGTTTTTACGCCCCATTCGCGCAAGACGGAATACGCAAGGGCACCGAACTGTTCTTCGGCGAAATCCGCCGCGCCTTCAGAAAGCTCCTGGCCGGAAATATGGCGGCGTTTTACCGGCGATTTTCCGGAGCGACCGAGGCGACGCGCCGTCTCCGTCAGCGCGCCGGAAATGAAGACATAAGCCGCCGGCGCGAAACGGGAATCCCGCTCGACGATAGATTCGATTGCTTTTTCAAAATCTTTTTCGTTCATTTCCTGAAGGACACTTAACGCTAAACTTTCCGCTTAAAAAAGTAAATCCCTTGAGCGAGTTGCTTGCGGATTTTCTCCTGCAATTTTTGCCTGTTTCCGGGAGACGGACTCCGCCACGTTTATTCTTCGCCGAAATCCTCCGCCGACCAATACGCGGGAACGCCGTTTTTTCGCATATCGCGCACAATCGGAGCGGCACGGAGCTTGAAATTTTCCCAGTTTCGGCGCGCCATCGGAGTCCATCCGGCTTCGACGATGGCGAGCGCGCGCGGGAACGCTTTTGTGTAAATCTGCTCCAGTGTAGGCAAGTGTTCCGCCCAAAGCGTGCCTTCGCAGCCGAGAATGTAAGCCTCCTCGTTTTTCGGGCGGCCGTAGCCGGGATCAAATTCGTAAGAGCGTTTCAGCGTTGTTCGCGGCATCCAACCGTGATTCGGCTCACCGGAGTGTTGCGGGTAATCCAAATACGCGTATTCGCCAGGGCAACAAATAACCTTGTAGCCTTCGCGTAGCGCACGGTCGATTGCCTGCTTCGTCAGCCCCATGCGCCACGAATACATTACTGCGTTTTTCGGATACTTCGGCACGTCCAACTCATACCAGTACAGCGCAGTTTTTCCGGCTTTGGAAAGAGCATCGAAGTTGCGCTGAAAAAAGAACGCCATCAATTCCTGGGTATTTTTCAGTTTTTCCTTCTTCATCATCGCCCGGCAGTCCTCACAATGATCCCAGCATTTGGCAGGAGCTTCGTCGCCGCCGAGATGAAACATTTTCGACGGAAAGAGCTCACAAAGCTCGCCCAAAACGTCATCAAAAAATGTATACGTCGATTTTTTTCCGGCACAAAGCAAGGCTTCGGAAACACCGGCTTTGCTCCAGATTTCGATTTTCATTTTCGGCTGAGCTTTCAGTTGCGCGGGATCATCGTTCACGCGGTGAATGTATTCGCAGGTCAGTTCCGGATAGGAAAAAATTGCGCCCATATTGTGTCCGGGCATATCGATTTCGGGAACGATTTCGACGTGATGTCGCGCCGCAAATTTCACGAGTTCTCGAATTTCCTTCTGCGTATAGTAGCCGCGCGTTCCCGCCGGTTTGTTTTCCTGTGCGCCGACGGACATCAGTTTTTTGTATTTCGGATTTTTAATTTCCACACGCCAGCCCTGATCGTCGCTCAGGTGGAAATGCAAAGTATTAAATTTATACGCAGCCATCGTTTCGACGAAGCGTTTAACATCTTCCGCCGGAAGAAAATTCCTTGCCGGATCAAGCATCAGTCCGCGGTAGGAGAAGCGAGGTTCGTCCGAAATTTTCAGTTCAGGCAAATTCTTTCTCTGAGTAACGAAAAGTTGCTCCAAGGTGCGAATGCCGTAATAAACGCCGGCAGCAGAGCCGCCCGTAATCGAAATGCCGGCGGTGGTAATTTTCAGCTCGTAGGCTTCGGGATTTTTGATGCGCCGAGAAATGTTGAGTGTAATTGTGCCGCGCGTTCCCGCCGCAGATTTTCTCTCCGTGACATTCAGCCTTTTCTTCAAAATTTTCCGGAGTATTCCCGCTTCCGACGAGAGCGATTTCGGAGCGGCAATCGTCGGAGCGGACGGCATCTTAAAAATTCCTTTTCCCCCGCTTTCAATCATTTTAGGAGCCGGCACAAGCGGCAATTCTTCAACGGGAATGCGCTCCGAAAAAGCGTACAAAATGCCTGTAAAAAAAACAACGATAGGGAGAAATACTTTCAGCATGATAGAATTAAACCTTCATGCGTTGTTTTTTTCAACAGGCATTTCGGAATCGTAGGGTGCAGGAGAATTCGCCCCCGCTCGTTACACCGCTACTTTTTGCGTGCTTTCGGCGTTCCCGCCGCCCCAGATTTTGATTTCGGCTTTTTTGTCGGGAACGCAAAAACGAGCACATTGTCTTTCACGTCCACTTTTATCGTTCCCGCCGCGAGTTTCCCGTTGCGCAAAATTTCCTCGGCAAGCGGGTCTTCAAGATTGCGCTCCACCGCACGGCGAAGCGGACGTGCGCCGAATTTTTCGTCATAGCCGGCTTCCACCAAAAATTTCAAAACGGCATCAGTCAAAACAAGTTGCACACCCTGCGCTTCGAGGCGTTTCCCGACGCTTGCTGTTTCCAAACGCACAATTTCCGTAAGGTTTTCCTTTGTTAGCGGACGGAAGAAAATCAGCTCCGTCAGGCGGTTTAAAAACTCCGGTTTAAACGCTCGCTTGGTTTCGTCCGAAAGCCGGGATTTCGTTTTTTCAAAATCTGCGTCCGCATCAAGCCCTACATCGAAGCCCATCGCCGCATTTTTTTGCAAAATATCCGCACCGACGTTGGAGGTCATAATTAAAACTGTGTTGCGGAAATCGACCGTCCGTCCCAACGAATCCGTGAGGCGACCGTCTTCCAAAACCTGCAGCAAAAGCTGAATCACATCCGGATGCGCTTTTTCGATTTCGTCAAACAAAACGACCGAATACGGTTTGCGGCGCACGGCTTCAGTGAGCATTCCGCCCTCTTCGTAGCCGACATAGCCCGGCGGCGAACCGATGAGGCGCGAAACCGTGTGCTTTTCCATGTATTCGGACATATCAATTTGAATGAGAGATTCGCGCTGACCGAACATGCGCTCGGCAAGCGTTTTCGCAAGATGCGTTTTCCCGACGCCGGTCGGTCCGAGGAAAAGAAACGAGCCGATCGGGCGACGCGGGTCTTTCAAATCCGCGCGGGAACGCCGCAGCGCACGCGCAATCACGGAGCAGGCTTCATCCTGCGCGATGACGGATTTTTGCAAATCCTTTTCAAGTTCAAGAAGCTTCTGCGATTCGGATTTTTCCATGCGTGTGAGCGGAATTCCCGTCCAATCGGAAACAACGCGCAATACATGTTCTTCGGAAACGGGCGTCGCAGCGCTATCGCGAGCGCGGCGCCATTCCTCCGTGAGCAAATCGCGCTCGGCAACAAGGCGTTTTTCCTCCTGAAGAAGCGTTCCCGCGCGTTCGTAATCTTCAGCATCGGAAGCCCGTTTTTTTTCGGCAACGACGGTATCGATTTTTTTCGAAATCTCCTCAAGCGTTTGCGGCGGCTCAAAAGAATCTATGCGAACGCGGGAACCTGCCTCGTCGAGAATGTCAATCGCCTTATCCGGCAAATTGCGCTCGGTGATGTAGCGGTCGGAATAGCGCACGGCGGCAACGATGGCTTCCGGAGAATAGCGGCAACGATGGTGCGCCTCGTATTTGGGTGCGACACCTTGGAGAATGCGAATCGCATCGGCAGCCGACGGCGGTTCGACTTTCACGCTTTGAAAACGGCGTTCGAGTGCCGGGTCTTTTTCCACGGATTTGCGGTATTCGGCAAGCGTGGTCGCGCCGATGCACTGCACTTCGCCTCGGGAAAGCGCGGGTTTCAGAATATTTGCCGCATCCATGGAGCCTTCCGCTCCGCCGGCACCGATAATGGTGTGCAACTCGTCGATGAAAAGAATCACGTTTTTCGCGCGCTTGATTTCTTCCATAACGAGTTTGATGCGCTCTTCAAATTGACCGCGATACTTCGTTCCCGCAATCATGAGCGCAAGATCGAGTGCGACAAGGCGTTTCCCCGCAAGAATTTCGGGAACGCTTCCGGACGCAATCGCCTGAGCAAGCCCCTCAACGATTGCCGTTTTGCCGACGCCCGCTTCTCCGATAAGCACCGGATTGTTTTTTGTGCGACGGCATAAAATCTGAATCACACGGCGAATTTCCGCCGCACGCCCGATGACGGGATCGGTTTCTCCCTTGCGCGCAATTTCGGTTAAATCCCGCCCGAACGCTTTCAACGCCGTCATTTTCTCCTGACGGCGATTTCCGCTTTCAATCGGATCGCGCATTTGCGGCTCGTCCGCGTTCCCGCCGGGCTCGGCTGAAGAATCAAGCGGATCCGCGTTCCCGCCGCCAAGCGCGCCGAAAATTTCTTCGGGAGACGGAATCGAACCCGCGGCGTCGGACGCGTTCGGATCTAGCTCGATACGGATTTGGCGGCGCACCTTTTCCAAAGTAAGTCCGCGTGCGGAAAGTGCTTTTGCCGCCACGCCGTCGCTTTCGGCGAGTAATCCGAGCAAAATGTGCTCGGAGCCAATGTAATTGTGCCCAAGCTGCTTCGCTTCACGCCGCGAAAGCAAAATCACTTTTTGCATGCGAGGCGTAAGCGGCACCGGATTGGAAATCCGGACATCGTCCGGCCCCGCCTGTAAATGCTGCGCGACGGCTTCGCGCAATTCTTCCGGGTCAATCCCGAGCCGCACAAGAACGTTGTGCGCGACACCGTTCCCGAGCGCGAGCAAACCGAGAAGCATGTGTTCCGTGCTTACATAGTTGTGGTGGTGCTTCGCGGCTTCGCTTGCGGCGTTGCGCATTGCATCTTTGGCTCGTTTGGTGAAATTGTCGTCGTTATTCATCGCGGTTTTATATAAAGCTAAAATCGATGCAGGAAGAATGCCAAATTGAAATTTCCCGGCAAGATTCTCACCGGAGAAAACATTCGGTCCTGAAAGCGGTGGCGGGAACGGATTTCCCGGCTACGAAACTTTCGCCGCAACGGCAATTGCGCACCGAAAGCTACGTGGATAGTTCAGCTCAAAATCGCCCGATGCGCGCGGTCCCATGCGTTTGTTTTCGAAAGCGCAACGGCAAGAGCAACGGAAACGGCGGTTTCCACGCGCAAAACGCGCTCTCCCAAGTGGGCAAAAGTGAAACCTCCCGCACGGAGCTGCGCGCGCTCGGCATCGCTCCAGCCACGCTCCGAACCGATTGCCAAAAGCACCTCTGCCGTAGGCGGGAACGCGGTTTCCGCCAGCGATTTTTGATTCGCGTAAACATCAAGCGCGAGGCGAAGCGTTCCCGTATCCGCGTTTTCGCGTTCGATAAAATCTTTCAGCGAAGCAAAAAAACGAAAATCCGGAAGCACGGGAACACAAGTTTGCTCGGCGGATTTTTTCAAAATACCGGCGAGCGTGGAATCGCCCGACTTCCACAAAGAACTTTCCGCATAGGCAGGGTCGCCCTTCTCGCTTCGAAAAACATCGATGCGCGCACACCCGATTTCCGATGCTGCGGAAAAAATTTTCTTCATGGTTTGCGGACGTGACAAACCCACCAAAATCCGTACAGGCGGCGGAGAAAAGACAATGCCTTTTTCCCACTCCACGGAGAACGAAACTGCGCCGTCGGGAGAAATTGCACGCACGGTCGCCAAGCCGCGCGCACCGTTTTTTACGCCGCACCAAAAAGTTTCGCCAACGGCAATTTTTAAAACGCGCAACAAATGCTCCGCTTGCGGCGTTCCCGCCGGGAAATGCACCGCGCCCGCATCGTCCAAAAGCACAAGATTCATGGCTCTTTGCTTCCGTTTACATGCTTCATTTCGCTCGGAATCAGCGCGCCGCCGGAAACAATCATTTTCATCGCATCAGCAACGGAAACGTCCAGCGGTTTGATTTCGTTCGCGGGAACGAAAATCATGTAGCCGCCGGTCGGATTCGGCGTTGTCGGCACAAACACATGCACAAGCGACGTTCCCGCCAGCCGCGAAAACTCCGTTGCGCCTTCGTGCGTAAGAAAACCGATTGTCCAGCAATCACGCCGGGGAAATTCCACCATCACCGCACGGCTGAAAGTTTCCTCCTTTCCGCCGACGGAAAACGTGTCGATAATCTGTTTTATCGCCGAATAAATCGAGCGCACCATCGGAAGCCGGTGCAGAACCTTTTCAAGCAATCCGATGAAAAACCTCCCGAAAAGATTGCGCGAGACAAAGCCGATGAACGCAATCGCCACCGCCACGATCAAGGCGGACAAAATCGTCACGCCGCCGTTAAACAAAGGCGTATCCGGAATTTCCGCACCGAACAAATGTAAAAAATATTTAATGCCGCCGCGCGCCGGAGAGGCCAAAAAATTCACCAGCCAAACGATGATATAAATCGTCAGCGAAACCGGCAGACAGAACAAAAGCCCCGTCATAAACGCCTTGCGAACGCCGTCGCCAAAACCGCTCGGTTTATTTTTCGAATTATTTTTCATAGATTTTTATGATTTTTTAAGCAAACGCACACAAAGTAAATTGAAATTTGCAAAAAACGCCGAACTCTCTATTATTCCGCAGAATTTTCCTCTCCGATGATTAAAGAAAAGACCGTCAACGAAGCCGAACTCATAGCCAAAGCCAGTGTTCTTTTGGAAGCGCTTCCTTATATTCAGCGTTTCCACGACTCCGTTTTTGTTGTCAAATACGGAGGAAGTTTTATGGATTCCGACGATCCCGCCACGCGGGAACGCGTCGCCTCCGACATCGTTTTTCTTAATTCAGTCGGTATCAAGGTCGTCGTCGTCCACGGCGGAGGCAAGGCGATCACTCGCGCAATGGCAAAAACCGATATCACGCCGCAGTGGCGTAACGGTATCCGCGTCACGGACGCGCGCACGATTAAAATCGTCGAAGATACGCTCAACAACGAAATCAACTCCGATATCTGCCGCCTCATCGAAAAACACAAAGGCACGCCCGTCGGCATGCCCGGCAACCTCGTGAACGTTTGTGAAAAACTTTGCGCGACAGATGAAAACGGAAATCCCATCGACCTCGGCTTCGTCGGCGACATCAAATCCGTTAAAACCAAAATCATCAAAAAGGCACTCAACGAAGGAAAAATCCCAGTGATTTCGCCGATTGCGCTCGACATCAACGACCAGCCTTACAATACCAATGCGGACGCCGCCGCAAGTGCCGTCGCGAGCGCGCTCAAAGCTCGGCGCTTAGTGTTCATGTCCGACGTTCCCGGATTGCTTGCCGACCCGAAAGATCCGGAAACACTCATTTCCACGCTACGTGTTCACGAAGTGCCCGGCTTGAAAAAATCCGGCGTAATTTCCTCAGGAATGATTCCGAAAGTGGATTCCGCCGTGCGAGCGCTTCAAAGCGGTGTTCGCCGCGTACACTTCATCGACGGTCGCACGCCGCATTCCCTGCTTTTGGAAATCTTTACGGACAAAGGCGTCGGCACGGAAATCGTTCATCCGGATGTCGTCCTTAAGCCCGCTTCTGCCGCCTGAAGCTTTTTGCCTTCCCGCAACAAAAGTCCCGCGACATCAGCAGTCGCGGGACTTTTTTAGTGAAAATAAAAAGCTTCTACCTCTCCTCGAAATTCGGAGAAAGCATCGACTCTTCGTCCGTGCGAACGGCGTTCCCGTCGCCGCACTGCGCACGATAAGCCAAAAAGCTTTTATGGTGCGAATCATAAACCGGCCACACCAGAGAGCGATCGCTCGGCGGGATAAACACCGAGTCTATTTCTTCGCGCGAAAAAAACGCAAACTGCCCTTCATCGATTTCCGGCGGCAGATTTTCAATCGGCTTCAGGCATTCAAACAAAAACATCAGCCAGTGCCCGCTTCCCTCGTAAGAGCGCTCCGAAACCATTCCGAAAAGATGCAAGTCCGACGCAACGAGGCGCATTCCCGTTTCCTCAAACGCTTCACGGCACGCGCATTCAAACGGCGATTCGCCGGTCGCCATTTCCAATTTCCCGCCGACGGGACTCCAGCAACCCTTATTCGGAGCTTTCCGGCGCTGAATCATCAAAAACTTTCCGTTTCCGTCGCGGATAAAAATCAACACGCTGATTTTAAACGGCAAAACCGCCGACGCTGATAAATTGCCTGCATTGCTCATGTTGCGGCTCATTATGCGAGGCTCGTTTTCCCGCTTCAAGCCGCGATTTCCTCTTCAATAAAAATCTTGCCGAAGGCGTTCCCGCCGCTTAGATTTTTGTTTTTCACTCTTTTTCATCTGGAGAGATGGCAGAGCGGTCGATTGCGGCGGTCTTGAAAACCGTTGAGCCGAAAGGTTCCGGGGGTTCGAATCCCTCTCTCTCCGCCACTTTAAAAAGCCCGCAAACCTGCATAAATACAGAAATTGCGGGCTTTTGATTTTAGTTTTTTGCCGCCGTCGCTTCCGACGGATGGCAAATGTTCGTACGAAGCCGGTTCTTATTTTTTCCGCGCGAAGCCGCGAGGTTTTTATACGTTCGACAAAAGAAGTTTTGCTTCTTACGGAAACGCTCATACCTCTCCGAGAAAGCGGAATTCTACATTGCATCGCGGGAACGCTCTAAGCGCTCGTGCTCGACTTTCAGACAGCGGTCCGCCACAACATCAAGCCCGGCGGCATAAGCTTTTTCGGCGGCATTTATATCGACAAGACGAAGTTGCATCCAAACCGCCTTCGCGCCGATTTTTATCGCCTGATCGACGATTCCGGCAACTTCCGATGTCGGACGAAAAATATCGACGATGTCTACCGGCTCGTTAACAGAAAGCAAGTCGGGAACGGTCTGCACGTCGAAAATCGTTCCCGCGCGCGGGGTTACGGGAATAATTTTCCAGCCGCGCTCCCGAAAATAATCGGCGACAAAGCGGCTTGGTTTCCTCAAATCCGAAGAAATTCCCACGACTGCGATCGTTCCTTTTTTTGAAAGAATACGGCGGATTATTTTTTCATTTTGAAAACGTTCCTTCTGCCCGGGGCTCAACACGAGCGGAAGGAAACTGCACACAGAATTTTGTGAATCATTCATTATTTTTTATTCTCCTCGTTTGCCCATACGGGAACGCGTTTTTCGATAAAAGCACAAATACCTTCACAGGCATCGGCAGATTTCAGATTATCTTCCATCACACTCGCCGTGTAAGCGTAAGCATCTTCAAGCCCGAGTTCGAGCTGTTTGTAAAAAGCCCGCTTTCCGGTCTTTACGGCTACGAACGACTTCGACGCTATTTTCTGCGCAATTTCATCCACGGCGGCATCCAGCTCTGCCTCGGGAACGAGGCGATTCACCAAACCGAAGCGCAACGCATCTTCCGCCGAAATAAGGTCTCCGAGAAGCAACATTTCCAAAGCGTGCTTACGGGAAAGATTTCGCGAAAGTGCGACCATTGGCGTAGAGCAAAAAAGCCCTATATTCACGCCGGGCGTGCCGAAGCGTGCGTTGTCGGCGGCGACTGCCAAATCCGCCGTTGCAACCAGCTGCGCTCCCGCCGCAGTTGCAATGCCCTGAACGCGCGCGATTACCGGCTTGCTCAATTGCGTAATCGTCAGCATGAGCTTTGCGCAGGCTTCAAAAAGCGTTTTGGCGTAATCACGGGTTTGCGCATGCGTGCGGATTTCTTTCAAATCGTGCCCCGCGCAAAATGCCGGACCGTTTCCGGCAAGAATGACGACGCGCGTTTTCGCGTCTGATTCCGCTTGCTCGAATGCGGCTTGAAGCTCCCGCAAAGTTTCCAGCGAAAGGCTGTTTCGCGAAGCCGGTTTATCAATGGTAATGCGGGCAATTCCGCCCGACGAAGTGTAGCTAACTGTATTCATGATTTTTATTTTTAGAAAAGAGTTCAACTTTTGCGCAACGCACCGGTGATGTCGATTTTTCGAAGAATCGCCAGCTCGCGCGGAGACGGATCCGGAATGAGTGCCGCTTCCGCGCCCAAGCGGATTACCCACCCCGTGTACTTCCGGATTTCCTCCGGTGAAGAAAACGAAAACCAACCGGAAATCTCAAATTCACAGGTTTCCGGATTCGGTCTCAAAATACCGAGCGTGGTAACAATTGCAGACGGTCCGCCGCCGATGAATCCGTAGCGTTCCCGCGCCCCCTTCCCGTCTAAAAATCCGGGAGAAGAAATATAATCAACGCGCTCCACAAAGCGCTTTCGCTCGTGTGCCGCCATGATAACAAAACGCTTACACCCGCAGGCTATATCGTTCGCTCCGCCCGAGCCGTTAAGCCGCGTTTTCGGAGGCGGGAACGTATTTTTCGGAAGTTTTTCACCCCAAATCCCCGTCGTATTCACGTTCCCGAATTTATCTACCTGCGCCGCGCCGACGATGCCGACATCGCAACGACCGGAAGCGACAAGACAGCCGAGCGCATCTATCGCTCCCGTGAACGCCGTCGCGTTTGAAGAAATCCGCGTGCATTCAATTCCCCAAGGAAGCCCGCCCACAGGCGTTGCGCCGAAAACGCCGCCTTCAGTAAAACTGCGAAGCGAGGGCGCGTGATTTTCCCGGGCAAAATAACCGGCGAGCATGCTGAGCCCCACGCCGAAGATGGCGAGCTCGCCGTCGCGAAGCTCCCTTCCGGTAGCAATCGCCATAGCTTCCTGTCGTGTAAAGTTTGTATCCATTTTTTATATATTTTTTTGTGTTAACGCGGAGTTTTCGATGAGCCTTTCAATTTCGTTTTCCGGCAGGATCCATTTCCGATACGGATCTGCGAGAAATGCACTCGGAGTGCAAACGAGCCGGGCGATCCTCTCCCGCCCGATGCATTCCCGAAGCGCGTTCGCATTCGCCACCGGATAAACGTATTTTTCGAGATATGCCTGCGTTCCCGCCTCGGTTTTTAACGCGGCATTCATTTCAAAAACATGAGTATCATCCGCATCATATAATCCTGCGGAGCCGTTCGGCCAGGCACCGAGCGGTGCCCACGTAACGGCGTCAACAATTTCTGCGGGAATCCGCACCAAGTTCGGATATTGGCGAATGCAGTCCGCACTCACAATATGTTCGGCAACGATTATCAGTTTTTTCGCGGAGCGCGAAAGCTCCACACTGCACCACTCCGAGCCGAGAATAATTGCGTTTCCGGCAGCATCCGCAAAAGGTACGTAAATGACCGCCAGCTCAGGAGAAAGCGGCGAAAGCGCGCCAAGTTCATTTCCGGAAAACGGATCGCGCACGCGCGGAATTTTCGGCGTTCCCGTGTTGTCGCCCAAAGCTCTTCGCTCGATGTCCGATCCGATGCAAATCCTCGCCGGAAAAAACGGTAAATTCAACGCCCCGGCAAGAAAGCGCAAAGGCATTGCAAGATTAGAATAATCCTCCCAAACCGCGTTCCCGCTTTCCACCGCTCGACGGATTCCGTTCGAAAATCCGAAAACTTCAAGCCCCGAAAAACCGCCTTCCATTTTGGAAACGGCTCCCGCGCCGCAAAGCAAATTCAGAGCCGAAGAAGCGCAAGTGCTGACGACATGCAGGTTTTTGCGGTTTTGGCGAATCAGCTCCCGCGCGAACGCCACCGGCTCCGCTCCGACCGGAAGCCCGTTCGTCGCAATTTGCTGTCCGTCGTGCGTAAAACGCCTCACCGCCTCATCAAGGCGAATCAATTTATTAAAAATTTCAGAACTCATGATTTTTTCCAAAAAATAATGCGATGTTTAAGAAAATCGAGAAACGCGCTGCATAAAAATACGACAACGCCCACGTAAAAAATCCCCGCCACCATCCGCGTGTATTCCGCATAGTCTGCAGAAAGTTGAACGAAGCGACCAAGCCCCGAAGACGCGCCGAAAAGCTCCGCAACCGTCAGCAAAATAAAAGAAAATACAAGCCCGATTCCTATTCCCGAAAAAATATGCGGTAACGCCCCCGGAAGAACGATCTTCAGCCGATACTCCCAAGCACCGAGTTCAAGTGTTTGCGCGTTTTCGCGAAAATGCGCAGGCAAATGATTCGCTCCCGCCATCGCGTTTAAAAATATCGGCCAAAACGCGCCAATGAAAATGACGAAGCCTGCCGCCGTATCAAAGCCCGGAAGAAGCGCAATCGCATACGGAATGTAAATCGTCGTCGGAATCGGAGCCGCAAAGCGAGAAAACGGACTCAAAAGCCTCCCGACCCACGGCGTCGTTCCCGCGAGAATTCCGAGCACCGTCCCGAAAAAAATCGCCGCCAGGAATGCCGGAAGTAAGATGCAAAACGACGAGAGCGTTCCCGCCCAAAGCTCGGGAAACGAGTCCCGGAGAGAGAGCCCAACCTCTTTCGGCGTCGGAAACAGGTAATCCGCATCAAACGAAAATTGTGTCGAAGCGATGCTCCACAAGCAAAAAAGTCCGAGCAAAAACAACCAGCCCTCTTTTTTGCGTATTGAAAAAACAGATACAATACTTTTTTTCATTTTTCTAATTTTTTCTTTTTTAAAACTTTCTTAAATTCCGTCTCCGCCGCCATTGACGATTCCGCCGAGCGCGCGGTTTATTTCGTCCCGGAAACGCTTTTGGATCCGCTCACGCAATCGGGAAAAGTCCCCGGAATTTTCAAGCGCCCGGCGGGAACGCGGACGCGGAATATCAACTCGGATTTCGTCTATAATTCCCGCCGGCGAAGAGCCGAGCACGACGATGCGGTCGCTTAACAATATTGCCTCATCTATATCGTGTGTAACGAAAATGACGGTTTTGGCATCCTCCGAAGCATTTCGCCAAACCGAAAGCAACAAGTCCTGCAGGCGGGAACGGTTCACGGGATCCAACGCTCCGAACGGTTCGTCCATCAGCAACACGGGAGCACCGATCGCCAGAGCCCTCGCAATTGCACCGCGCTGTTGCATCCCGCCGGAGAGCTCGAACGGATATTTTTTTGACGCATCCGCTAAGCCGACCTGCTCCAAATACGTTTCCGATAAGCTGCGCCGCTCCGCCCGGCTGAGCTTCGGATGAGCTTTTTTTATCGCCAGAGCAATGTTTTCACACAGGGAAAACCACGGGAACAGCGAGTAATTTTGAAAAACGAAACTGCGTTGCAGGGACGGTTTCCCGACCGGATTTCCGTGGTCAAAAACGTGCCCCGCAGTCGGTTTTTCCAAGCCCGCAATCAGGCGCAAGAGCGTCGTTTTCCCGCTCCCGCTCGCGCCGAGCAGAGAAACAAACTCTCCGCTACGGACGCGCAAATTAATGTCGCGCAAAATTGTTTTTTCGCCATAAGAGAAACGGAGGTTTTCGATGCGGATCGCGTCGCGTTCCCGCGTTGTGCGGCATGAGAGTTTTTCGTTCATTTTTTAATGAATCAATTTGCGTTCGTGCGGGGAAAGTTACGTTGCTCGAAGACACTTTGAAGTTCTTTCCAAAACGGCTCACTCGGGTCTTCCTCAATCAGACTTTTGAGAGCCTGCCCGTAAAGTTCGACATCAACGATCTCGGCAACATTTATATCTTTGGTGGCAAAACCGCTACTGCGAATCGCTTTCCAAAAAGCTTCAAGCCCATGCAGATTCGGATCCGTCGTTTGGTCGAGAAAGCCTTCGTAAAACCCGCGATAAATCGTCTCGGCGTCTATTTCAAAATATTTTTGAATATGTTCGACGGTTTTTTCACGGTGTGTCCGTGCAAATTTTTCCGCCTTCAAAAAAGCTCGAAGAAACTTTATCCAAACCTGCGGATTATTTTTTACGGAAGAAGTATTGACCGTGAGCCTGCAGCACGGATGCCCCGGATAAAGTTCCCGGCTGCGCACGGCGACGAAAAGCCCTGCCTGCTCCGCACGGATATCGTAAGGTCCCCAAGTAATTCCGGCATCAACCTGCCCTGTGCGCACCGCCTCTTGAACCGCCGGCGGATTTTTCAGCTCAAAAAGGCGAACATCTTTTTTCCAGTCCAAGCCGGCTTCGGAAAGTGCACCGCGTAGAATCGCGTCCCCACTGGAAAGGCGCACCGTTGCGATTTTTTTTCCTTTTAAATCGGCAATGCTTTTTAGCGTTTCCGCGTTTTTCTTCGTCGTAAAAATTGCGGCATCCTCTCCCATCACGCCGCCGATAATCCGCAAATCCGCGCCGCGAGAAGCGTGCAGAAGCGGAGCCGAGGTTCCGAACGCGGCAACATCCAGCTTTTTTGCACGCAAGGCGGCAAGCCCGTCCGCCGAGTTGGAAAATTCAACAAGCGTTACCTCCAAGCCTTCATCTTTAAAAAAGCCTTCCTCCTGGGCTATGAAAAACTTGGCATGCCCGGTTATCGGCAAATAACCGGCACGCACGGGAACGCGCGCTTCGCTCGCATTTGCGGGAACGCAAACCGTAAGCAACGCGAGTAAAACGGAATTGAGGGATTTTTTTATGCTCATGTGTTTTGTATTGAATCGTTGGTTTTTAGTGAAAAAGGAATTTTCGGACGCAAAAAAAGGAGGCACGTTTTTCGCACCTCCCTAGAAACCGGAATCGTTGGTTTATACGCAACAAAACGTTGCCGAGGCGCGAATTTTAATTTCACACATCGACATCATCATCTTCGCATTTGCGAGAAATTTGAAAGTTCGTTTCGTCATTGCTGATAAAAAACCGATAAATATTCTATCAAAATGGTAATGTTTTGTTTTTGAGTCAACAGATTTTTTTTCCTCGCCGAAAAAAGAGCCGCGGAATGCTCTTTTGCACCGTTATCAAAAACGCATCCGAACAGTTTCTCCTGCGGAGGAGAACGCGATGTCGCGGGAACGCCCGTTGCAGAGAATCGTGAAGCGCCCCGGGCGCGTCGCCGTCAGCGTGGCGGCGACTTCGTTCCCGTCCCAGCTTATGTCAACTTTCAAGCCGCCGCGTGCGACCAAACCTTTTGCCGCGCCTTTTTTCCACGCGTCCGCACGCGCGGGAAGCAGTTGCACGACACGCCGCCCGTTGCGCTCGATACCGCTTTGAATCAGGCATTGCGCCACGCCGGAAGTGAAGCCGAAATTTCCGTCGATTTGAAACGGCGGGTGAATGTCGAACAAATTCGGATTGATGTAGCGAGCGAGCATGCGGTTCATCAGCGCGTGCGCGGCGTTCCCGTCGCCGAGCGTCGCGTAAAGATTAATCCACCACGCTTCGCTCCATCCGGGATGCAAGGTTTTGTGTTTTTCTTGGTCGGCGCGACGTTTGTCGAGCGATTTTTTCACGGCGGCGGCATAATCCGGCGTGTTGAGCACGTCCCATTCGTTTCCGGGAAAAAGCCCGTAAAGATGGCTCACGTGGCGATGCCCGGGCTGGCGTTCTTCGAAATCTTCGCGCCATTCGAGCACGCGTCCGTCAGCGCTGAGTTTCGGCGCGGGAATTTTCGGGAGCGCTTTTTTTGCGGCGGCGTAAGTTTTTCCGTTGCGTTTCCCGAGTTCGTCGCAGGCGAAAATGTAATTGCGCAACGCTTCGCGCCCAAGCAATTGGTCGTGCGCCGTTCCCGTGGAAACGTAAGCCGCGTGGCGCGTTCCCGCCGCGTCCGTGTAGAAAAATCCCGTCTCCGGCGAAACGGCGGGGCCGGCGACGAGTTCACCCGGATTTTTCGGATCCGGCTTAAACCACGACAAAATAAATTTCGCGTTCGACTCCAAAAGCGGGAGCGCGGCGGCGAGGCGTGTTTTGTCATTATCAAATCGATACGCGTCAACGAGATGTGCGCAAATCCACGCGCCGTTCATCAGGCTTGCCGCCCATTCGGGGTGATTTCCCGCAAAATACGTTTCGCCGAAGCAATCCGCGTAATGTCCGAAGCAAAATCCCTCGTGTCCGATTTTCTCCGCAAAAGCTTCGCCGCTCGGTTTGAGTTTCAAAATAAAATCCGTGAACGCGCGATGAAACTCGCCCAAGCCGGTCGGGGCCGCGCACCAATAATTCATCTCGCAATTAATATTGAAAAAATAACAACCCATCCACGCCGCGTTCAGATGCGGATTCCACAAACCCTGCAAGCCGCACGGGAGCGCGCCCGGACGCGAATTCGAAATCAGGCAAAATCGCCCGAACTGGAAAAGCTGTTCGAGCAAATCGGGATCGCGCGCGTCGGGATTTTGCTTCATGCGCGCAACGCGTTCCCGCGTAGTCATTTTTTGAACTTCCGACGCGGAATCGCCCAAATCGACGACGCAACGATTCATGCGCTCGGAAAAATATTTTTGCGTCGCATCGCGCAGTTTTTCCCGGTCCGAAATTCCGGAAACGGATTCGAGTGCACTCGTTGCCGGAGACCAAAGCCACTTGCGTTGCGCGGGAATGTCGACGTAGTCGTAATCGGTCGCCGTCGAGGAAACCAGCAGAATTTTCTTGGCACCGCGCACGGAAACCTTTGTTCCCGCGACGGAAATTTTTCCGCCTTCGGCAAAAAAACGCAGATAGTTTTCAAAACGCGTTCCGCCGTTCCCTCCCTGCCCGTAAATACAAAAAACGGTTTCGCCCAAGGATTTGATTTTCGTGTTTTTGTCGGGATGGCGAAGCGTAAAATCCGCATCGATACCGGCGGGAACGTCGCTTTCCGCGAAATACGCGACGAGATCCGGCTCCGGGCACGCGAACAGTTCCGCACGTAATTTTTTCCCGTTTTCAAAAATGATTTCCGTGCTCGCGACGCCGTGCTCCAAATCCAGTTCGCGACGGTAATTTTTCTGCGCGGGAACGTTTAAAAATTCGATGTCAACCAAGCCGCCTTGCTGGTAATTTCCGGCGATGGAGCCGTTTGTCAGAATTTTTTCGCGAAAAATGGCATCGGCTCGGGCAAAGTCTCCGGCTTCGCAGGCGCGGCGGGCTTCTTCGAGCGCGGCGGGAACGTCCGCCGGAATGTGGATTGCCTTGCGTTCAAAAATCGAAGCTTCGTTTAGAACGAGCAAATCTTTCGGGAAACCGCCGAACGTGAGCGCGCCGAGCCGCCCGTTGCCGACGCCGTAGCCTTCGTCCCACTTCGGCGCGGGAACGCTGTCGGAAAGGATGAAAGACGTTCCCGCCTGCGCGGAAATTCCGCAAAATGCCGCACACAAAGCCCACAAAATCGCCCGGAATAATTTCATGCGTTTATTTAGTCAGAATTTTTCTTCGAGGAAAACAAATACTTTGCTTCCTTTTTTCTCACGTGATGCTCGTTTTTTCATCCATGGCACACACCGAAGCACACGGAATTTACGGGCGGCACGCCTGCAAAATAGGCACAAAAATCTCTCACGAACGCAAAACCTCAGATTTTTATTTGCAGAAATCTGCCGACAAAATCTTTTTTTTTCGCGCAAAGACGCGAAGTTGCAAAGTTTTTTTTTATTCTTCGTCTTCGTAATTATCGATTTCTGCGTCTGACGTATATACAACATCTGAAGACATAGACTGGCGATATTCTTCTGCAACCATCGTTCTTTTAAATTCTGCTGTCGAATCAATTTCTTCGACAATACGCGCTAACTCGTCAATGGAAGTATAGAAGAACTCTTTTCTTAAATTTACTTTGTTCACACGTTTAGAATCCAAGGCTGTGTGCAATCTTTTTTCCAGCGCCACTGCATCTTCCGAGAAAATAAAACTGTGAACGTCAAACTTGAATGGCACGCTCGCATCTCCAAGCTCATTGATTCGCTCCTGCGGATCAAGACGCCGAGTCATGCCGATTTTAAACATATTTTCTCCAAACGCCCCAAGATTGCTAATAATGTAAACGTTTCCTGCTTTTCCATTCTGAAGCTTTGCAACTTCGTCCCGCTTAACAATAACATCGGACAATGCTGCTTGAAGTGCAAGAGCACGTTTGTTCAGTTCTTCCACTTCCGCAACATCAGTACTTTTTGCTAATAAATCATTGATTTTTTGAATTTCGAATTCATATTTGCGTTCTTCCTTTTCAATACGCAGACGCTCCTGAGCCAACGCTTTTCGCTCTTCCGCTTCCTGCCGCATTTGTTCCCGCAACGCAAGTTGTTCCTGACGCGCTTGTTCTTTCTTCACGTAGTAGTTGTATTCAATTTTTACGGCATTAATGAATAAATACTCTATTTCACCAATGAATTTCGTCAGAGTTCCCGCAATACTTTGATTTCCTTCTCCTGCTATAACTAAATATTTTGCAGAAACATCTTTTACATGTTGAACTGCCTCTTCGAGTTTTTCGTACTTAAGGTTAATCAAAATATTTTGAAGTTCTGCACGTAAGGCAATAACCATTAAATTGTAAATTGACTGGTTTGCCTTTGTCGTATAGCGCCGTATCGCATACTGCCCAAGCAAATCGTTTATCTGTTTTTCGTTTTCGCGAAACGCTTTTCGAAGATCTTTCACGTCCATGGAATGGAGCTTTAGAATTACAGACGGTGAAACTAAATCAAGTGCTACTGAATCTTCCGGCGTAAGTTTACAATTGGCATACCCGACCTCTGAAACAAAAAAATTCTGAATCGCGTGTTCCACGCTTTTGTACAATTCTCGAACTCGTTGTAGCCTCTTTTTGCCAGATGCTATTTGAGACGAAATTTTCGCGTCTTTTAACTCTAGATAAACAATTTGATTTCGGAGCGATGCAACGATGTCATTACATTCCTGAAGTTCTTTGTTTTTCAGTTGGAGAGTTCTGATTAAGTCTTGTTGTTGTTTTTTCAAGTCTACGATCTTCACCTTCTCACAGAAAAAAACCTCAGCTCCCAAATCAGCCAACTTTTTGTTGAGGGTGTTAATCTCTTCCGCAAGAGCATTCTTTGATTGGCGCACACGTTCTAATTCTCCCACACGAGACATCTCTATTTTTTTTTGAACAATCTTTTGCCAAATCAGAAGAATTATCCCCACAACCAAAGGTATCCCCCAAACAAACCAAAGTGCAAAACAAATAGCAATGAGAGTAGTTCCAGGATACCACCTTGTTTTCATAAAATATTTTTTTCAGATTTCTTACTGCGGCGGGAGCGTGGCGCGGGCACGGAAAACGTCCGGATACGGATAGTGCAAAATGTATTTACCGGAAAAATACGAATCGGCAAGAAGCGATTCAAGCTCCACGGTCTTTGCGGGAACGACGCCGAGTGCGTCGGATTCCGGCGCGAGCTCGCCGCCTTTCCAGTAGAGGATGCCGTTGGTGAGGGAATGTTTTTTGCCGGGAGAAATGAGTTTTTTCACCAAACCGAAGAACGCAGGCAGATTCGTTACCGCGCGTCCCGTCACGAAGTCAAAATGTTTGCCGAGTTTTTCGACGCGCCCGACGCGGGTTTCCAAGTTTTTGAGTGCGAGTTTTTCGGCGATATCGGAAACGACGAGAATTTTTTTCGCAATCGAATCCATCAGCGTAAAATGTGCGTGCGGATAAAGCACGGCGAGGAGAAGTCCGGGAAAACCGCCGCCGGTGCCGACGTCGATGACGCGCGCGCCGTTCATCAGCGTCAGGAACGTTCCCGCCGCGAGGCAGGGCGCGTAGTGGTGCCATTCCAAGTTGTCGATATCTTTGCGGGAAACGAGGTTGATTTTGGCGTTCCACTCGCGGTGAAGCGCCGCCATGGCATTGATTTTTTCCCAAGTTTCCGCAGAAAATTGCGGGAACGCGGCGCGGAGTTTTTCTAAAGATTCGAGCATTAAAAAGTTATATCTGATAGCTGATAACGGAAAAGTATTTTACGTATCAACTATCCGTTATCAGCTATTCCTTTAAATTAGTGGCAGCCGCGCTTGGTGCTGCGGTAGAACTCGACGAGTTTTTGAATGTGCGGATTCGCGGCAAGCTCCGGATTTTCCAAAATAGCTTCCATCGCCTGCGTGCGGTTCAAATTCTGGTGGTAAATGATGCGGTGCGCGAGGCGGAGAGCCTTGATATCATCCGCGGCGAAGCCTTTTCGCTGAAGCGCAACCATGTTGACCATCTTCGCGCTGACGTTTTCCGTGCCTTCGACAATCATGTAAGGCGGCACGTCCTGTACGATGCGGGAACACGCTGCGAGCATGGCGTAATCGCCGATGCGGCAGAATTGGTGAATGCCCGTTCCCCAGCCGAAATTGACGTGGTCGCCGCAAACAACGTGCCCGGCAAAAGCCGCCTGCGAGCTCATCACGAGGTGGTTGCCGATGATGCAATCGTGCGCGACGTGCGAGTAGGCGAGAATGTTGTTGTCGTTCCCGAGAGTTGTCCATTCGCCTTCTTTCGTGCCGCTGTGAACGGTAACGTATTCGCGGAAAACATTGCGGTCGCCGATTTTGGTGCCGACGCGTCCGCCGTCGTGTTTCAGATCCTGCGTTTTTCCGCCGATGACGGCGAAGGGGAAAACTTCGTTGTTTTCGCCCATTACGGTGTAGCCTTCGACACAGGCGTGGTGGTGAATTATCGTTCCCGCGCCGAGCGTAACTTCGCCGCCGACGTAAGCGTAAGCGCCGATTTCGACATTTTCTCCGAGTTGTGCGCCCGGCTCAACGATTGCAGTGGGGTGAATCATTTTTTGAAAGATTAAAGGTTAAAGTTTAAAGATCAAAAAAAGTGAGAGCTTAGAGGTATTTGCTTTAAGGGAATTCTGAAGTTCTAATTTCTTCTTCGGTAATATCCCTCAGCTCTAAGCTCTCGCTTCTCAACTTTTCTAGTATTTCGGCGCGGGTGTGAGCGTGAACATCACGTCGGCGGAGGAAACGACTTCTTCTCCGACGCGGCATTCGGCGGATGCGGCGACGATTTTATTCCCGCGGTTTTTCGTGATTTTGGCGGAGATGACGACCTGATCGCCCGGCATAACCGGCTTGCGGAACTTTACTTTGTCCGCACTCATAAAGAAGCAGACATTGCCTTCGATGCTTGCTTTGGAAAGGAGAAGCAAGCCGGAAACCTGCGCCATGGCTTCGAGCTGGAGGACGCCCGGCATGACGGGATTGCCCGGGAAGTGTCCTTGGAAAAACGGTTCGTTAATCGTTACGTTTTTCACCGCCGTGATTTCCTGTGCTTCGTGGTCGATATTCAAAACGCGATCGACGAGTGCGAAGGGATAGCGGTGCGGGACGAGATTTAAAATTTGACGGATATCAAGTTGCTCGGCGTCCGGAGCGACAACGACTTTCGCCGGCTCGGCTTTTTTCTTCGGCGCAAGCATTTGCTCGCGAATTTTCGCGGAGAGCTTAGCGTTGAGCGCGTGCCCGGTGCGCACGGCAATGATGTGCGCTTTAATCGGTGCGCCGATGAGGACAATGTCGCCGATCAAGTCCATGATCTTGTGGCGGACAAATTCGTCCTTAAAGCGAAGCGGTTCCTTGGAAATAATTTTGTCGCCGCGAATGATGACGGCAGAATCAAGCGAGCCGCCTTGAATCAAACCGGCTTTGAGAAGCGGCTCAATATCTTCGTAAATCGTGAACGTGCGCGCCGGCGAGAGCATTGCTTCGTAGATTTCCGGCGAAACGTCGATGGTCAAGTGTTGCGTATGCACGCCGCGATCGTCGGCGGAGGTGCAGGTAATGCGCAAGCCGTCGTGCGGGAGCGCGATGATGGAGCGGTTCCCGTCGACGATGGAAACGGGCTCTTTGAGCTCGAAGTATTTGCGGTCCTTATCCTGCTCGACAATGCCGGCTTCCTGAATGAGCAACACATAGGGGCGCGCGGAACCGTCGAGAATCGGCGGCTCGGATTCGTTCATTTCGACGTAGCAATTATCGACGCCCATTCCGTTGAGCGCGGAATTGATGTGCTCAATCGTATGAAGCTTAATGTGGTTTTGCTCGACGGTGGTCTGGCGTTGCATTTCGGAGCCGAGCACCAAATCCACGAGCGGGCGCAATTCGGGTTTCCCGTAAAGGTCGACGCGGCGGAAAACAATACCCGTATCGACGGGGGCGGGCTTAAGCACCAAGGTTACATCCTTTCCGGTGTGGAGTGCTTTACCGCGGATAGACACTTCTTTCTGAATTGTGCGTTGCTTCATGGAGTTCTGAAAACAGGGGGTTGCTTGTGTAAAATAATTTTTCGAAAAAATCAGCTTCGTGCTTTGCAGAATTTAAACAAAGTCTACGCTGACTGTAAATTGAAAATAGCATGCGGGAACGTAAAAATAAGTGCCGGCAACCGCATTTATTCCGCTTTCGGTGAAAACTTCTTTCTGAACGAAAGAAATTTACGCCGACAAATCAGCCACACGCTGTTATCTTCCCGTAAAAATGAAACTTTCCACGGATTTTTTTGAACGGCAAGAAAACGCAAGGCGCGCCACAACGCTCCTCGTGTTTTGGTTTTCGCTCGCGCTCGCGGGAACGTCCGCCGCCATCTATTGCATCATACGCTACGCGCTGAGTCTGCTCGGATACGGAAATTTTACGGCGAAACATTTTAAGGAATGGGGCGTTCCCGACGATTCCCTGTTTTGGGATCCGGCGTTAATTCTTGCGGTCGCCGCCGGAATCATTGTCGTTGTCGGCGGAGCAAGTCTTCTTAAAACGATGGAATTTTCGTCTTCGTCCGGCGCGGATATCGCGCGGCAACTCGGCGGCAACGAGGTTTCCCCGGCAACGTTAAAAACGGACGAGCGCCGCCTCCTCAACATTGTGCAGGAAATGTCGCTCGCGTCCGGCGTTCCCGTTCCGAGAATTTTTATTCTCGAAGGAGAGTCCGGAATCAACGCCTTCGCGGCGGGAACGCAAACTTCACGCGCCGCCGTCGCCGTTTCGCGAGGAGCTTTGGACAAACTTTCCCGCGACGAGCTTCAAGCCGTTATCGGACATGAATTTTCGCACATTCTCAACGGAGACATGAAGCTGAACATCCGCCTCGCCGGCTGGATTTTCGGCTTGGTGATGGTTTCCATGATCGGGCAAACACTTTTCCGCATCGCCGCGCTTTCGTCACGCTCGCGCTCCCAGAATTCGAAAAACTCGGCAGTTCCCGTCTTTATCTTTGTCGGGCTCGCCCTGCTCGCTGTCGGATTTATCAGCCAGATTTTTGCTCAAATTATTCAGGCGGCAATTTCCCGCCAACGGGAACGCCTTGCGGACGCGTCCGCCACGCAGTTTACGCGCAACCCGACCGCACTTGCCAACGCTCTTTCCCGCATCGGAGGAGATCTCGCCGGAAGCCGCCTCGACTCGCCGCGCGCGGGGGAATTTGCGCATTTGTTTTTTGCCGACGGCGTAAATGCGATTTTTTCAACTCATCCTCCTTTGGAAGAACGTATTCTTGCTCTGAATCCGAACTGGGACGGAAAATTTCTTCCGCCGCTACAATCGCAGGATTTTCGCGAAGTGAAAAAAAATTCCGCCCAAGATGCCTCGAATCTTTCCCGACTCTCGCGGGCGTTCGATCAGGTTTCCGTTCCTGTTTTTATCGACGAACTTTCACAAAACCCCGCCGATGCTAAAGCTCTTATCTACCTGCTTCTGATGACGGATTCCCCGGAACACAATGTCGAACAGGCGAAAATACTGCTCGCGCGGGAACGCGCCGCCGTCTTCAAAAAGATGGAGTCGCTCTGGTCCCGCATGAGAGATTTTCCGAAGGAAAAACGCATTTCCGGAGTTTTGCTCGCCGCGCCCGCTCTAAGAGAAATGCCGGCACGGGAACGCCGCCTTTTCTGTGAGACGCTCGATGCCGTGGCGCGAGCAGACAATAAAATTTCGCTTTACGAATTTTGTATTCTCAACGCGGTTAAAGGCATTCTGATTTTCAGCGGCGAGCAAAATCTGACCGCACGTGACGTTTCCGCCGAAGCAGAACTCGTTTTAAACCTCATGCTCTGCGAAAGCGGTTGTGCGAAAGCCGAAGCGCAAAAAATTCTCTCCTCTGCCCTCGCCTCTCAGAATGCGTTCCCGCAAACTTTGCGTGTTCTCGACGGTGCGGCGCTGAACGTTCCCGCACTCGAAGCGGCTTTTGAAAAGTTGAGAAAATCGCAAATTCTCGTAAGACGCAATCTGCTTTCCGCCGCAAAAGCCATCGTTCTCGCCGACGGTAAAACCACCGGCAACGAAGACGATTTGCTCAAATCTTTCGCCGTCGCCCTAAATTGTCCGGCACTGTAAACGCAAAAAAATTCTCCTGCGCGTGAACGCAGACCCGCACGCGCCCCTATTTGGCGGCAGCGCGGGAAAGCCGGTCGTTGACGGCGACGCCGATTCCCTTTTCCGGAGATTTTTCGATAAAAATCGAGGAAAACGCCGCGTTATCCAAACGTCGAAGCAAGGCAAATACGGAGCGGGCGACTTCTTCCTGCGCACCGTTTTCGGAAAGCCAAAAAACCTGCGCGTGTCCGGCGTAGCGGCGGGCAAGCTCCCCGCGCGGGCGTGTTTGGAAAACAATTGCAGCCTTTTCCGGAATCTCCGGCAAAGCTCCGTTCTCAAAAAGACGAACGGGAACGCGCGGACTATAGTGCTTTTTCAGCATTCCCGGAGCAAGTTGTGCGGAATCGGAAGATTTTTCGCCGTCGGCAATTTTTTCCAAATGCCCTTTTTCCGCTTCGACGGGGACGCCGAGAACGCGCTCCAAATCCTCGCGCGTGATGACACCCGGGCGTAGCAGGCGCGGCTTGTCCGCCACCAGCACGATGGTGGATTCCACCCCGCACGCGCACGCGCCGCCGTCCAAAATCCACGAAATACGCTCGCCGAGAGAATCCTGAACGTGCTGCGCCGTTGTCGGACTCACGTAGCCGAACGGATTCGCGCTCGGGGCGGCAAGCGGAACGCCGGCGGAGAGCAAAACGCGCCTCATCAGCGGATGCGCCGGCATGCGCACGGCAACGGTCGGCTCGCCCGCCGTAACAATCGCGGGAACGCATTCTTTTTTCGGTAAAATGAGAGTGAGCGGTCCCGGCAAAAACGCTTCGGCAAGTTTTTTTACAAAAGGGTGAGAAATGTCGGCAAGCGTTTCCGCCTGCGCAAGCGAATGCACGTGAACGATGAGCGGGTCAATAAACGGTCGACCTTTGGCGGAAAAAATACGCCGCACGGAGGCTTCGCAAAACGCATTGGCGGCGAGCCCGTAAACCGTTTCCGTCGGCACGGCGACAAGATCGCCCTCGCGCAGGAGCGTTCCCGCGCGGACGATATCCGCTTCGCTTGCCGTTAAAATCTCAGCCATAAAAATTGCGGGAAATCATAATTCGATTTTCCCGCAAACGGAAACATTTTCTGTGTTAAAAAACGGCACTTTGCGGATTTGCCCGAAACACAAAGCGCGATCTTTAACGACTCAAAATTATTTTCGGCGGCGGCGCGAAGCGGCAAGCGTGAGCATGCCCAAGCCCGCAAGCAAGCCGAATGCCGACGGCTCCGGAATAAACGTGATGCCCCAGCCGCCCGCGACGTTCCCGTAGGTGTAACCCAAATCACTTCCCCGGACAACGACGTCCGACACATTCCCCAAATCGTAGTTTCCGCCGATAAGCGTAATCACGTCGCCGACACCGTATTCGCCGTTGTGATCGAGAACGACGTTAATCGTTGTCGCCAAGGCGGTAAACGTTGCGGCTTCGGCGGTAAACGTTGTGGCTTCGGCGACGGAAATCACGGCATCCTGCATTGCACGCGTCTCCGGTTTTTTGATGTAGAACGTCAGCTCGTTCCCTTCAAATACGGTGTTTCCCGTAAGCTCAACTTTTGCCGTCGTTACGATTCCGTTTGCATCCTCGCTTCCGATTTTCCACGTTTCGGCGGCAATCGTTCCCGCGTTGAGCAAAAACTCGCCCTGCGTGAAATGAAGCGTTCCCGCGACTGAAGCATTCCCCGCAAGTTGCGCCGATCCGAGCGAAGCGATCGTCATATCGCCGTCGGACGCAAGCGCGTCGCCTCCCGTTGCGTCAATTGTCGCGCCGTCTGCCAGCGAAACGGACGTTCCCGTTCCCGCCCAAATTCCGACGAGCTTCCCGGGTCCGGAAACGCTTACATTTTTTACGGAGACCTTCGCCTCTCTCGTTACATACACGCCGTAGGCAGTTCCGCTTTCGTCGGAGCTATCCGTTCTCTTAACCTTGATTGTCGCAGAACTCAAATCCCACTCCGACAAGCCGTTGACATACGCACCGTAAGCCGTTCCGCAAAATGAAAGAACGTCGACATCTCCCGTGAAATTGCTGAATTCTCCAATCGCGCTATTATCGACAAAAATACCGTATGCGCTCCCGCCGACAGCGCTTGAGTGTGCTACGATTTTCTTCAGGCTTGTAGCGTCCACTTCCGCCGCATTGAACAAATAGACGCCGTAGGCGTTGTAAGAATCTTTCGCCGTGAGCGTTGTAAGATTGCTCACCTTGGCGGCTCCCGCAGCATACAGCCCGTAAGCGTTCGCGCTCGGGCTAATCGCCGTAAATTCATTTCCTTCGTAATCGTAAGTCTTGTCATAGCCTACAAAAAGCCCGTAAGCATTCGCATCTTTCGTAGCCGTGTTACAGGCGTAAGCGACAATTTGCGAATTCGTAATCTCCAAGCCGGACGAATCTTTGTTTGTGTGATTGAAGATCCCGACCCCGCCGTCGTCTGCGCTCCCGCCGTTTTCCGCATCGCCGGAAACGTTCTTCCCGTAAGCCAAACCGTAACTGTCCCGCCCGTTCCCCGGCGTGACGGTGATCGACGAATCATCGACTTTAAAATCGACATCTTTTCCGATGAGAATCCCGGCGGTGCGTCCGCAGTCGGGTTCTTCAAACATGGTAAACGTTTCCGCCGTAATATCCAAACGGCTTATCGTTGTCCCTGCGGACATTGTTTCCGTTCCCGTGTTGTCGTAAACGAATCCGGCGGCGGGACCGTAGTAAGAAATGGCGGAAATCTTCAAATCGCTCATCGAGGCGACCGAAGCGCCGTTGTGCATGTAAACGCCAATCGCCATGTTTTCCGGATTCTGAGATTTGCTCTCCACCGAAATATCGTAATTCGCGAGTGCGCCGGAAACGTTCCCGCCTTTGGTTTCGCCGGTTACGTTCCCGTCCGAGTCGAATGTGCTTTCCCCGCCCAAGAGGATGCCGACCGAGGCTGTGTTAGATGTTACGGTGAGCTTTGCTTTTTTGACGCTCCCGTCAGAATTCATTATCCTGTTTCCGTCTGCGTCGATTGAACCGTCGATGCTTCCCGCTGTTTTGGCTAAATAAATTCCGGCGGCGACTCCGCTTTCGCCCGCCGAGACGGTCAGGTCCGCCAAGATATTTCCTCCGTAAACGCCTCCCTTAACACCGAACGCGTTCCCGCGTGTGCTTGAAACGCTTCCGTGAAGCTCAAGGTTCTTGTCTATGTGCGCGTTCCCGTCCTGAACAATTCCGTAAGCCGTTGCGCCGCTTCCCGTTGCCGAAATATTAACGCCGTTTAATTTCACGCTCTCGTAAAAATACGGCGGTTCGCTTGTGTCTGAGCCTTTTTGCCAAATCCCGGCGACGCTTGCGTTGTCTTCGAAATACGAAACGTCCACCTTTTCCGAGACTGCGATCTTGCCAAGCCCTTGTCTT
This sequence comes from Opitutales bacterium, assembly GCA_017531845.1. Classification (GTDB taxonomy): domain Bacteria; phylum Verrucomicrobiota; class Verrucomicrobiia; order Opitutales; family UBA953; genus Spyradosoma. The sequence goes on from JAFXKI010000003.1 coordinate 158,866, forward strand.
GCACCGTTCCCGGCTTGTTCGTGGTAAATCCCGCAAACCGCCTCTTTCCCGGAATACGGCGAATAGACTTCAATTCCTTTTACGTCGATTTGTCCGCTATTCGATGCCTCCGGATAAAGGTCTTTAATATGATAGCCGGCAACAATGTCATCGCCCGAGTATCCTCCTCCATCCGTAAAAGTAATCCCGTCGCCTTTTTGCTCCTCATTATTATGCCCGTAAATCAGAACTTTCTCGTCAACGCCGTCCGTAGCATTAATCAGAATCTTTATGAGCTTTGCCTCAATCTTCACTGCGTCCCCGATGATATGAATTAAGGCTCTAACCGCAGCAGACGTCGCGCCGCCCAATTCCGGCGCTGTGCCTGTGTCGGTTTCCTCTGCGCAGAGTGTAGCGGCAGCGAAAAGTGTAAATACGGAGATCCCGGTGAGGTTCTTTAAATACATGTTAAGTAATATTATTATTTAAGTAGTGTTTTCAGACTATTGCTTTTTCCTTGGAATCCGTCAAACAAAAAAAATCAACAAAACAGGTATTCTTTTTTTTTAAACTACGATTTCGGTAAAATTTGTTTGACCGAAATCAAAATTTGAAATGATTATAATTCTATGAAAACTCACTCAAAAACCATCGGGAAATACACACTCGGCGCAATCGCGGGAACGCTTCTACTTTTGGTAAATACAGCATGCACGCAGATCTGCGACACCTGTCCGGACAAATGCACTCAACAGACAAAATCCGCCTGCGGAAACGCTCCCCAAGCGATGAAAAAACTTGAAATCGGCATGCAGGCTCCCGCCGTTACGCTAAAAGCGAAAACGGAAAACGGGATTGAATCCGTTCCCGTTACGCGCTCCGTCGGCACGCGCCGCACGGTGCTTCTTTTTGTTCCCTTTGCGTTTTCGGGAACGTGCAGCACGGAAGTTTGTACGCTTTCGGACACGCTTCATGTTTACGATTCGCTGAACGCCGACGTGATAGTCGTCTCGGTAGACCAGCCTTTCGCGCAAGAAGCGTGGAAGCAAAAGGAAGGATTTTCGCTGACACTCCTTTCCGATTTTAACCGCGAAGCAATGCGCGCCTACGGCGTTGAAGACGAGCGTTTTCTCCCCGGCATGCTTGATTTTTGCGGCGTGGCAAAGCGCTCGGCATTTATTATCGGGATTGACGGAAAAATCAAATACGCATGGGTGAGCGACGATCCCGCCATCATGCCGCCCTTCGACGAAATCCGCAAAACGCTCCAAGCCGGAACGGAATAAGAGTTAAAATTTTCAGAGAAAAAACCGATTTTCGGGAACGAAAAATCCGGTAAATTCTTAGCCTTTCCCTCAGCGGAAGCATGGAATTTGCCGGATTTTTGTACCAATCAGCGTGAAAACTGGCGGTATTTGATGCGGCGCGGGTGGTCGATATCGTGCCCGAGGCGTTTGCGCAGTTCCGCTTCGTAGGACGAATAGTTGCCTTCGTGCCAGTAAATCTGCGAATCGCCTTCAAACGCGAGAATGTGCGTCGCGACGCGGTCGAGGAACCAGCGGTCGTGCGTGATGACAACGGCGCAACCCGCGAACGCGTTGAGTGCGTCTTCGAGCGCGCGAATTGTGTTCACGTCGAGGTCGTTCGTCGGTTCGTCCAAAAGCAAAACGTTCGCTCCGCTTTTGAGCATACGCGCGAGGTGAACGCGGTTGCGCTCGCCGCCGGAAAGTGAGCCGACGAGCTTTTGCTGTTCCGCGCCCGTAAAGCCGAAACGCGCCGCGTATTGACGCGCGGGAACGCGCAATTTTCCGAGCTCGACGATTTCGTTCCCGTCGGAAATGACTTCCCAGAGCTGCTTGGAATTGTCGAGCGCATCTCGCGATTGGTCAACGTAGGCGAGCTTGACGGTTTCGCCGAGCGTGAGCGTTCCCGCGTCGGGTTTTTCCGCGCCCGTAATCATTTTAAAAAGCGTGGTTTTCCCGGCGCCGTTCGGTCCGATGATGCCGACAATGCCGCCGGCGGGAAGCGTAAAATTCACATTGTCGAGCAAAAGCCTGTCGCCGAAACCTTTCGTGAGATTTTTTGCAACGAGCACCTTTTCGCCGAGGCGCGGTCCGGCGGGAATGAAAATTTCCATCGTTTTTTCCTGCTCGCGTTCGTCCTGCGCGAGCATCGCCTCGTAGGCGCGGAGTCGCGCTTTGTTTTTCGCGAGACGCCCGCTCGGCGAAGTCGCCGCCCATTGGCGTTCCCGCTCCATGGTTTTCCGGCGCGCGGAGGCAACTTTTTCCTCGGCGGCGAGGCGTTTTTCCTTTTGCTCAAGCCAAGAAGAATAATTGCCCTTCCACGGGATGCCGTAGCCGCGGTCGATTTCGAGAATCCAGCCGGCGACGTTGTCGAGAAAATAACGGTCGTGCGTGATGGCGATCACCGTGCCCTTGTATTGGTGCAGGTGGCGTTCGAGCCAATCGATGGTTTCCGCGTCGAGGTGGTTGGTCGGCTCGTCGAGAAGCAGAATATCCGGCTCTTTCAGGAGCAGGCGGCAGAGCGCAACGCGGCGTTTTTCCCCTCCGGAAAGGTTCGCGGCGAGCGCATTTTCGTCCGGACAACGAAGCGCGTCCATCGCCATTTCGATGCGAGAATCGAGATCCCACGCGCCGGAAGCGTCGAGTTTTTCCTGGATTTCGCCTTGGCGATTGAGAATTTTTTCCTGCTCGGCGGGATCGTCGGTTTCGCCGAGCTGAATGAAAGTTTCATCGTAATCTTCGAGGAGTTTGCGCGTTTCCGCAACGCCCTCTTCGACGCATTCGCGCACGGTTTTCGCGGGATCGAGCTGCGGTTCCTGCTCAAGGTAGCCGATCGTGTAGCCGGGAACGCAGGAAATATCGCCTTCGTATTGCTTATCGACGCCCGCCATGATGCGCAAAAGCGTGGATTTGCCCGAACCGTTCAGCCCGAGTACGCCGATTTTTGCGCCGTAAAAATACGAGAGCGAAATGTCTTTGAGAATCGGCTTTTTCTCGAATCCCTTCGAGAGCCGCGACATCGTGTAAATGATTTTTTCCTCTGCCATTTTGAAAAAGCTGATGTTTCCATTTATCGCCGAAAACCCCGCGAAACGCAACACCGGGAAGCCGACGGGAACGCAAAGCCGCAGAAGCTTTTGTTTTAACCACGGAATACGCGGAAATACACGGATTTGTTTTCGACTCAACGAACAGAGATTTTTTAACGAAAAAAAAATCTCCGTTTCTAATTTTTAATCATTTTCCGTATCTTTTATCGAGGAAGCCGTCAGTTTTTCCAATACACGCTGAGCATCTTTGTGTCCCTGCTCCGCCGCCAAGCGGAAAAGCTCTACCGCTTTCGCCTTATCCTCGGGAACGCCGTTCCCGTGGAAATAAAGACGCCCCAAGTCATATTGTCCGGACGGATGCCCGAGTGCCGCCGATTTTTCGAACCATTTTGCGGCTTCTTCCGGTTTGCCTTCGTCTTCCCAAAACGTTCCATACATCGAGCGATACACGCCGGCGCGTTCCGCAGGAAGTTTTTCGGAATCATTATCGTCCGGCTCCGTTTCGGCAAGTTGACGCAACCAATAAATGCCTTTTTCTTTATCAACCTCAATTCCGTATCGCCCGAAATAGTAAATATCGAACAGTGCTCCCTGCGCCATCCACCAACCGCCCTTGGCGGAACGTTCAATCCATTCCAGCCCGTCTTCCGTGCGGACGGGACCGACGTCGCCGCTAAGGCAAATAAGCCCGGCTTGCAATTGCCCGCGCAAATGCCCGCCTTCGGCAGATTTCTCATACCATTTTGCCGAGCACTCCGGATCCGGAGCCACGCCGATTCCGTCCGCGTAACACCGCCCGATACGAAACTGCGCTTCGGCGTTCCCGCGATAAGCCGCCTCTTCATACATCTCTGCCGCGCGTGCTAAGTCTTTTTCAACCCCTTTTCCGGCTTCGTAGGCACATCCGAGACTGAAAAATGCATCCGGAAAACCGCTTTCTGCCGCAAGGCTAAACCAGCGCACGGCTTCTCCGGCGGTAGCGGGCGAATCGCCTTCGTTGTAATAATGCACGCCCAATCGCCACTGTGCAAACGGCTCGCCCTGCTCCGCCGATTTTTTCAAATACTCGACACCGAGCGATTCGTTTTCCTCTTTCAAGTAGTATAGACCCAAGATGCTTTGTGCGGTGCCGTTGCCCTGAACAGAGGCTTTTTTTGCCCAAACGAATGCTTCTTCACCGTTCCCGCGATTCCAATAAATACTCGCAAGTTCGGCTTGAGCTTCCGCGTCGCCGACATCGGCGGCACGGCGATACCACGCAATCGCTTTTTCCTCGTCGACGGGAACGCCCCTGCCGAGACGGTAAATTTCGCCCAAGGCTTTCTGTGCGGCCGTTTCACCGGATTCTGCGGCGCGTTCCAAATTTTTAAACGCCGCTTCCATGTCGTTTAGTAACGGTGTCCAAAACTCCTCGCGCGCATTTTCGTAGCCGTGAACATGGGCACGAATCATCCACCGCAAGCCTTCCGTCATGTCTGCGGGAACGCCGTCTCCGTCACGATAAGCAACGGCGAGTGCCATTTGCGCTCCCGCGTGGTTTTGCTCGGCGGCTTTTTTAAACCATTCCAAGGCTTTCGCCTTATCTGCGGGAACACCGGTGCCGTCTCGATAGCATTGAGCCAAACTGTGTTGCGCACGCGGGTCTCCCTGTTCCGCCGCTTTGGTCCACCATTCCGTCGCTTTTTCGTAGCTTTGTTCAACAAGCTTGCCGATGAAATAATAATGCGCCAAATAGCCCTGTGCGTCCGCGAGTCCGCTTTCGGCGGCTTTCTTCAACCACTCCGAAGCTTCGAGCGAATCCCCGGGAACGGCAAGTCCGGAGGCATACACCATCGCAAGGCAAAACTGCGCTTCGGCGTTCCCGCTCTCCGCAGCGGCACGATACCACGTCGCAGCGAGTTCGTAATTTTGTTCGACAAATTCGCCGTCGCAATACGCGTTCCCGAGCCAAATCTGAGCCGACTCATAACCGGCAATCGCCGATTCGGAAATCAAATCTAAAGCCCGAGGAACATCTGCTTCCAGACAATCCTCAATACCCGTAACAAGATAGCAACCGAACCAAAACTGAGCAACCGGATGACCGTTTCCCGCTGCTTTTTCCCACCACTTCAACGCATCTTCAATGCGGTGTTCTCGCATATACCGTGCGGCGAGAATATTTTGCGCGTCTGCATGTTCGCTTTCCGCCGCACGAATGAGCCATTTTAAGGATTTTTCCTCGTCTCCTGTTCCCGAAAGAGCGTAATGGAGATAAAGTCGGAATTGCGCCTCCGCGTCCCCGGCTTCTGCGGCTTTCAACACGACATCAAAATCAATACCGGACTCATTTTCCGAAAAAACCGTTTCCGATGCGGGAACGCTTTCCGCCGTCCCCGAGTTTTCCTGCGCTCGGGACACGGGAACGCAAACCGCAAGCGCCAAGGCGCCGCACCAAAACATTTGTGAAATCTTAGAGAGAATCATATCTGAAAAAAAATTGCTTTTAGTAAAACGGAAGAAGCGGGAAGCATATTCCCGCCCCCGCCTCCCCGCAAAGAGAAGTTATTTACAATAACAAATCGGCTCAAAAACCCGGCAAAACACGCCATTATGAGCCGAAAACGAGAAAACGTATAAAACAAGCCGCGTTCGCAATCAGCTACTAACGGCATTTTTTATGTGCTGTCTTCATCTCCTCCTCGGCGACGGGATCGCCGCAAGTCGGAATTTTGAAGAATTTATACTGCATGGCTTAAAAAATCGCCGGAACTTCGGAATAGCTTCGCTTCGTTGCGGGAGATTTTTAAGCTTCGGAACTGCAAACAGCCGGGACGGCTGTGCTCCTTTTTTTATTCCTTTGCGATAAAAATTGGTGAAATTTGCGGGGCAAAGCATGTATTATATCCGCAGATTTGCGGAGAAAAAGATTGATTTGCTCCGCATCTTTTGAAAAAATCCGAGCAATAAGAAACGGGGAGAAAACACTATGACTTACATTTATCAACAGGAAGGCTGGCCAAACTTTACTTGGGACAAAGCACATTTGCAGCCGTTGTTGGCAAAAGCGGAATTTACTCGCGGCGTTTTGCTCGGGCGCATGCAGGCGATCGGTTTTAATTTAAAAGGCGAAGCAACACTCAACGTACTCTCGCAGGAAATCATAAAATCCTCGGAAATCGAAGGTGAAATCCTCAACCGAGAGCAGGTGCGCTCTTCCGTCGCCCGGCGGCTGAATATCGAATTTAAGGAACAAACGAACTCGAGCCGCTACGTTGACGGCGTGACAGAAATGATGCTCGACGCGACGCGCAATTACGAAAATCCGCTGACGCGGGAACGCCTTTTTGCGTGGCACGCCGCCCTGTTTCCGACCGGATACAGCGGCATTCACAAAATCGATGTCGGCGCATTCCGCAGCGACAAAGACGGGAGCATGCAAGTGGTGTCTTCCCGCCGCAATCGCGAAACCGTCCACTTCGAAGCGCCGGAAGCCGCGAAACTCGAAAAGCACGTTTCCTTTTTTCTGAAATGGGCGAACAGCGCACCGCGCGACATCGTTTCCGCGGCAATCGCACATTTGTGGTTCGTTACGCTTCATCCTTTTGACGACGGGAACGGACGCATCACGCGCGCAATCACGGAATGGATGCTTGCGCGAACGGACGATTCGGAATTTCGTTTTTACGGTTTGTCTTCCCGCATTCTTTCCGCCCGCAAGGAATACTACGCCGTTCTTGAGAAAACCCAGTGCGGCGGCTTAGATATCACGGCTTGGATTGAGTGGTTTACGGGAACGTTGCAAAAATCTCTTGAGGACGCGCTGAGGCAAACGGAATTTGTATTCCGGAAATCAAAATTCTGGCAGGAACACGAGCATATCGAATTTTCCGCACATCAGCAAAAAGTGCTGAACCGACTTTTCGACGGTTTTGAAGGCAAGCTGACTTCCGCCAAGTGGGCAAAAATCTGTAAGTGCTCACAGGATACAGCGAGCCGTGCAATTGCCGATTTAATCACCAAAGGTATTCTCCGCAAAGAAGGCTCGGGAAGAGCCACGCACTATCTCCTAACAACTGAATAATATTTTACGGCAGACCCAAAGTCCCGACGGGAACGCGGGGGAGCAAATAACGTTCCCGAAAAAAGTTTTTGAAGGAGAAAAAAATCTGATAGGGTGTTCGTACTTTCACGAAAACCTTCAACTTTTACCAATGATGAAAAAAGCTCTGTTTGCCCTCCTCGCTCTCGCACTAAGTTCCGTTTTGGCATTTGCCGACGGCGTTGTCGGATTTTGGACCACGATTGACGACGAAACCAAGGAAGCCAAAAGCGTCGTTCAAATTTACGAATACGAAGGAAAAATTTACGGTCGCGTCGTCGATGTTTTGAAAAACAAAAACGCGACGGCAAAAATTCCCGGCTCTCCGAAAATTCTCGGCTTGGACATTATTTGGGATTTGGAAAAAGACGGGAACGAATACAACGACGGGAAAATTTTGGATCCGCAAAAAGGCAAAGTTTACGGGTGCGCGATTTGGCGTGACGGAGAAAACCTTATCGTTCGCGGAAAAATCGCTTTCTTCGGGCGCAACCAAACCTGGCTTCCCAACAAAACCTTTAAGGGCGACGGGAAACCGCTCACACCGAAGAAGCCGAAAGTCGACTAACTCTTTTCAAAAAAAAGCCGGAGAATAACGCCTCCGGCTTTTTTTTCTCAACGCGAGTAATTTAGATTTTTTCCAGAATTGCCGCCGCCATGGCTTTGGTGCCGACGGCGTTCCCGCCGAAAGCAATGTCCGCCGTGCGCGTTCCCGCGTCGATTGTCGAACGCACCGCCGCTTCGATTTCTGCGGCAACGTCGTGCAAGCCGAAGCTGTGGCGCAACATGAGCGCGGCGGAAAGAATCTGCGCGCAGGGATTCGCCTTGTCCTGCCCGGCGATATCGGGCGCGCTCCCGCCGGACGGCTCGTAAAGCCCGAACGGGAAGCCGTAGCGGTTTTTCTGTGCGCCGAGGGATGCGGAAGAAAGCATACCGAGCGAACCGCAGACGACCGCCATTTCGTCGGACAAAATATCGCCGAACATATTTTCCGTCAGCAAAACATCGAACTGCCCGGGGTTGGCGACGAGTTGCATCGCGGCGTTATCGACGAGCAGGTGCGTCAGCGTAACGTCGGGCGCGAGCGCAGCGACGCGTTCCGTGACGATTTTGTTCCACAAAACGGAAGTTTCGAGCACGTTGGATTTATCGACGAGGCAAATCGTTTTGCGTTCCCGCCCGCGCGACGTGGCGATGGCGACATCGGTGATGCGTTCGATTTCGCTCGTGCGGTAACGCATGGTGTCGACAGCTTCGAGCTCGCCGTTCGGGAGCGTCGTCGTTTGCTTGGGTTGCCCGAAATAAATTCCGCCGGTGAGCTCGCGAATGCAGACCATGTCGATGCCGTTCGGAATGCGCGCGGGAGCGATCGGTGAAGATTGCATGAGCGCGGGAAGCAGCAAGCCGGGGCGCACGTTTGCGAAAAGCTCGAAATTTTTGCGAAGCGGCAAAAGCGCGCCGCGTTCGGGCTGTTCGTTGCGGGGAACGTCTTTCCATTTCGGTCCGCCGACGGAGCCGAACAAAATTGCGTCCGCCGCGCGGCACGCCGCGAGCGTTTCGTCGGGAAGCGCTTTCCCGCAAGCGTCAATGCCGGCACCGCCGACGGGATGAACGGAATATTCGAGCGTATGTCCGTGTTTTTTGAGTGCCTTTTCGAGAATCGGCAACGTGGCTTCCATGACTTCCGGTCCGATGTAGTCGCCCGGCAAAACGGCAATTTTCAAATTCATAGTGGCGGAAAAATCTACGCGCGTTCCCGCGTTCCCGCAAATTGAAATTTAGCGAACGCTGCACGTTCGCTAAATGTTTAAAAGCTGAGAAGTTTAGTCGGCTTCGCCGAAAATTTTACTTTTATAAAAATAAAAAGATTCTTTTTCTTGTTTCGCTTGCGAAACAGCTAAACTTCCAAGCTCTTAAGCTTCTCGGCTCTTCCACTCTTGCTTAAGCACGCGGCAAATTTCAATTTTCCCTTTTACGAAAAAATACTTCAACATAAGCGTATGAAAAAAATTCTCGCTCCCGCCCTGCTCGCACTATCGTTGTTTGCCGTTCCCGCAGTGCAATTGCCCGGCGGCTTGGTGCCGCTTCCCGTTTCCGTTGAAAAACCGACGGACGCTTTGCTTGTTTTGAAAAAAAACGACGAGACACCCGCCACCGCTCATTACTCCGTAAAAAACGCGCCCGAGCTGCTCGCCTACTTTTACCAAGCGACAAAAGAACGCTACGGCGAAGAATTTTCCTGCCCGATTATTTTGGCACCGCTTGAAAATCCGAAAATCGTCAACGGGAACGCGGAAGGATACGTTCTCGAAATCGACCGAGAAAAAATCAAAATTTCCGCACAGAGCTACGCCGGACACTTTTACGGCATTCAAACGCTTCTGCAAATTCTTCCGCCGCAAGTCGACGGGAACGCGACGGAAATCAAGCTCCCCGCGCAAAAAATCGTCGATTATCCCCGCTTCTCCTGGCGCGGATTCATGCTTGATTCCGTTCGCCACTATCAATCACCGGAATGGATTAAAAAATTTATCGATTTACTCGCTTCTCAAAAAATCAACACCCTGCATTGGCATTTGACCGACGACCAAGGCTGGCGTATCGAAATCAAAAAATACCCCGAACTCACCCGCCGCGCCGCATGGCGCAAGCATATCGGCTTCGGGCTGAACCCGAACCAATCTTCACACTACGACAATGCCGGCAATTACGGCGGATTTTATTCGCAGGACGAAATTCGCGAAATCGTCCGCTACGCCGCGAGCCGCAATATCACAGTCGTTCCCGAGATAGAGCTTCCCGGACATGCCGTTGCCGCACTCTCCGTGTATCCGGAATTCGGATGCACGGGAGGGCCCTACGAAATTCGCCTCATCGGCGGTGTTTCCGAAGATGTCTACTGCGCCGGAAACGAGAAAGTTTATAAATTCTGGGAAGATATTTTTTCGGAAGTAGCCGAACTTTTTCCGGGAACGTTTATCCACGTCGGCGGTGACGAATGCCCGAAAATCCGCTGGAAAAGTTGCCCGAAATGCCAAGCCAAAATTCGCGAAGAAAATCTGAAAAACGAGCACGAACTTCAAAGCTACGTGATTCGCCGCGTGCAAAAAATCCTCGCCCGCCATGATAAACGCCTCATCGGATGGGACGAAATTCTCGAAGGCGGACTCGCGCCCGGTGCCGCCGTCATGAGCTGGCGCGGCGCAGACGGCGGGATCGCCGCCGCCCGGATGCGCCACGATGTCGTAATGTCGCCGAACTCGCATTGCTACTACGATTATTCCCAATCCCATTCCGGTGAGCCACGCTCTTTCGGCGGCTTTATTCCGCTTGAACGTGCCTATGAATTTAACCCGACTCAGGGCGTTCCCGCAGAGTTTCACGAGCACATTCTCGGCGGGCAAGCCAACCTTTGGACAGAATACATTCCGAACGAAAACCACGCGGAATACATGATCGCACCGCGAATTTCCGCACTCGCCGAAGCCGTTTGGACTCCGCAAAAGCAACGCGACTGGGAAGATTTTCAGGAAAGAATGGTCGAACAATACAAACGCTTCGAGCATGCCGGAATCCGGTACCGCCGCCCGGAAGGCATCCAAATCTTCCTTGAAAACAACGCAATTCGCTTTCTCCCCGATTTGAAAAATGCCGGCGTCGCCTACACTTTCGACGGAAGCGAACCTACCCTGCAATCTCCGGTTGCCGGAAACGAAAGCGTTCCCGTCCCGCCGGGCAACAACCTTCTCTGCCTGCGCGCCCGCACAATTTTTCCGGACGGCTCCCTCGGGCGCATCAACGAACGCCTGCTGAATTTGCCGAAAGCCACCATCACTTCAACCCTGCCGACCAACGGGCGCAACGTTCCCGCACGCGTTTTCGACGGTGCCCGCGAAACCGTTTTCTGGACAACCCGCGGTCCCGAGCGCGGAGACTGCCTCACAATATCTTTTGACGAAATCCAGTCCGCAACGACCGTGCGTTGCATCACCGGAAAAAACGAAACCGGAGGCGGAGGAGACAGGCTTCACCACGGCGTTTTGGAAATTTCGCCCGACGGCGAACTTTGGCACGCCGTTGCCCGCTTCAAGGACGGTTTCGCCGAAGCAACGCTTCCGGCGGGAACGCAAATTAAAGCAATGCGAATGCGCACAACGCTTCCGCAGGACGAATGGCTTCTTGTTCGCGAATTTGAATTACGCTAAAACAGAAACGCCCCGATCTTCTTCGGGGCGTTTCTGTTTTCCCTTCGCTACCTTAAGCGGGAACGCAAAACCGGGAATGATTATTGCTTGAATTTTGCTACGACTTCTGCAGGCGCAACATCGCTCTGAAGCTTCACGATTTTCGTGTTTCCTTCCCCGAAAACGACCACGCGCGGAGTCCATTTCAAAGCTTCGGCTTCTTCCATGTGCGCGAACGACATGATGACGATGAGGTCTCCGACTTTACCGAGATGGGCCACCGCTCCGTTCAGGCAAAACTCGCGGGAACCGGCGGGCGCGGGAATGGCATAAGTTTCAAAGCGATGCCCGTTGGAAATGTTTCCGACGAGAATTTTCTCATTCGGCAACATTCCGATCATTTGCATGATCTCACTATCGATGGCGAGGCTGCCCTCGTAGTGAAGCTGCGCGTCGGTTACTTCGGCGCGGAGAATTTTAGTGCGAAGAATTTCCAGTTGCATGACCGTAAGAACAAATAAAGCCGCAATAGAATAACTACGGCTTGAAAATCGGCAAGCCTCCGTTTAGTTTTTTTACAATTTTATCGATGGAATCTCAGCAACAGGACATGCGTTCCCTCGGCGAACGTTTTGAACAATTCGTCACGGACGTCATTTACGACCGCGCTCCCGACAGCCCGGCGGCGCGCGCGCTGGGCAGATTTTTACGCGCACTTTCCGTCCTGTTCAAGCGCGTCGTTGCCCTGCGTTTTTTCCTTTACCGCAACCGTATTCTTCGAGACACACCGCTCGGATGCAAAGTCGTCGTTGTCGGCAACCTAACGGTTGGCGGCACCGGGAAAACTCCCGTTGTCGAAAAAATGGCGCGCGTCATGGCTTCTCACGGCCGCAAGGTTGCGATTCTTTCCCGCGGCTACAAATCCAAAAAAGAACCGCTTTGGCGGCGCATTGCCCGCTGGTTTAACCTCGTTCAACGCCCGCTCCCGCGCGTGGTTTCCGACGGGAAAAACGTACTCGTCGGCGCAGACGTTGCAGGGGACGAGCCCTACATGTTGGCGCGAAATCTGGTTTCCTGCGGGGTTTGCGTCGTCGTCGACCGCGACCGCGTTTACGCCGGAGAATACGCCATTCGCCGCTTTGGCGTGGATGTCATCATTCTCGACGACGGTATGCAATATCTGCCCTTGAGAGGATCCATCAACCTGCTTCTTGTGGATAAAACAAATCCCTTCGGGAACGGGCTCATGCTCCCGCGCGGCATTTTGCGCGAGCCGGTAGACCACCTGACACGGGGAAGCTACATTTTTCTGACAAAGTCCGACGGAAAAAATACGCAACCACTCATCGATAAGATTCACAGCTATAACAAAGACGTGGAAATTATCGAATGCACGCACCAACCTAAAAGGCTTTGCGCCGTTTTCGGAGATTTGCCGGATATTGAGTTGGAAGAAATGAAGGATCGCCGGGTCGCCACTTTCAGCGGGATCGCCACACCGGATAAATTTGAAGAATTCGTTCGGCGCTACGGAGCAAGAATCGCCTACAACCGCCGTTTTTCGGACCATCACCGCTTTACGGAAAAAGATTTGGATGAAGTTTTTTCCGGTGCCGTTCGCGCGAATGTCGAATTTATCGTAACAACGGAAAAAGACATGGTGCGACTTTCCCGCGATCTCAAACCGCCGCTGCCGATTTACTACCTGCGCCTCGAAATCGAAATTCTCTCGGCGCACGATTCGTTTGAATCCGCCGTTACGCGCATCTGCTCGTAGGCTTTTCGGGAACGGGAACGCACACGGAAATTTCCCGTCCGATACTCAATCTTATCCCGCCTCTTCGTTTGTTTTTCTTGAAAAAATACGCGGGAACGCGCATCATTCGAGCTTTCTCAAGCTTTTTCGCCGTAAAACCCTTTAGATAAGAATATACCCATGCCCAAAGTTCTTCTGAAAGACATTGATCCCCGCGAGCAAAAGCAAATTGCCGCCGCAGAAAACGCCATCGCCCGCGGCAACCCGCAATTCGCGGCAGAAACCTGCCAAGCGGTTCTCGGAAGACACCCGGAATGCACGGAAGTCCGCCGCATTCTCCGCCGAGCCCAAAAAGCCGTCAACGGCAACAAGCCGGCTGGCGGCGGCTTCGGAAAACTTCTCAGCTCCGTTTCCCTTGCCGGGAAATCCTCCGTCGCCAAATCAAATCCGACAGCGGCAATGGAGCACGCCGAAAAAATGCTCGCGAAAAATCCTTTCGACATTCCCGCAAACAAATTGCTCGCCGCCGCCGCAGAAACGCTCGGGCTCTGGGACGCCGTCGCACTCGCCTACGAAGAAATCGTTGCCGTAGAACCGAAAACGGAAAATTACAAACTCCTCGTCAACGCGTATCTGAACGATAACGACGGCGATCGCGCCGAAAAAGCCGTAAACGGAGCATTGAAAAAATTCCCCGGAGACGGCGATTTGCAGGAACTTGCCCGGCAGGTTTCCGTTAAAATGACAATGAAAAAAAGCTGGGAAGGCGACGGAGACTATCGCAGCAAAATTGCCGACAAGGAAAAAGCACTCGAACTCGAAAAAAAATCCCGCGTGGTTTCCGATGCGGAATCCGCCGCCGCCGAAATCCCGAAACTCCTTGAAGCGGCACAGGCCGATCCCGAAAACACTCAAATTTTCCGAGACCTCTCCCGCAATTACAAAATTGCCGGCGACCTCAATGCCGCTATTTGGGCAATTCAACAGGCGCGCCAAACCACCAACGGAAAAACCGACGCGACACTCGAAAAGCTCGAACACTCGCTCACGGCGGAAAACTATGAAAACTGCATTCGCGCCGCCGAAAAAGTCGTTGCCGAAAATCCCGGGAACGCTGAATACGCCGACTATTTGGAAAAACTTCGCGCCGCGGAAAAAGCCTACAAACTACAGGCGATCCAAACCCTTGTCGAAAAATATCCGAACGACTACAACTATCGCTACGACCTCGGACTCATGCTCTTGGACGGCGGCGACGTCAACGGCGCAATTCGTGAACTCCAACTCGCACAACGCTCTCCGAAAAACCGGCATCTGGCGATGCTCAATCTCGGACGCGCCTTCATTGCCGGAAGCAAATTCGACCTCGCGGCAGATCAGCTCGCCGTTGCCAAAGGCGAAATCGGTCTGATGAATGATTTGAAAAAAGACGTCGTTTACGAACTCGCCAATGCTTTGGAAAAATCCGGCAAACGCGACGAAGCCATCGCCGAATACAAAGCTCTTTACATGGCGGATTCGACCTACAAAGACGTTTCCGAAAAAATTAACGCTTTTTACAAATAATCCGTCTACCCTTACGTTCCCGCCATGCCCCTGCACCCGCAAATCGAACTTTTACTCTCCCGATACCCGCTTCTTGCACCCTGTGCAGAAGACATCCAACGCGCTGTGGATATTCTCACCGCCTCCTATCGCAACGGCGGGAAGCTGCTGATTTGCGGGAACGGCGGGAGCGCGGCAGACGCGGATCATATTTCCGGCGAACTGCTAAAAGGCTTTTGCTCAAAGCGCCCGCTCAACACCGAAGCGCGGGAACGCCTCGGCGAAGAGCTCGCAGCAAAACTTCAGGACGCGCTCCCCGCAATCCCGCTCCACAGCCTCGGCGCCATCAACACGGCATGGCTCAATGACTGCGACCCGTATTACGGTTACGCACAACTCGTCTGGGGTCTGGGTAACAAAGGAGATGTTCTCCTCGGGCTCTCTACTTCCGGCAATTCCAAAAATGTCGGCTACGCAATGGAAGTCGCTCGTGCCAAAGGATTGGCAACAATCGGGCTCTCCGGCACAAGCGGCGGAAAACTCAAAACACTTGCCGATGTTTGTATCTGCGTCCCCGACTCAACTACCTTTAAAATCCAGGAACTTCACCTGCCGATTTATCACACGCTTTGCCTCGCGCTCGAAGATATTTTCTTCGGTTAAACGAAAAAAAGTAAAAATCCCCTTTTAGAAGCGGCATTTTCTGCCGCTTTTTATTTACATTCGCGAGCACCGAAAATCACGGTTGTTCTTTGCGGTTCCGCCCCATAGAATGCGAAGCATGAGATTTCTTCGTTGCGTTCCCGCCCTCTTCGTACTCGCACTTTTAGCGGCGACTCCGCTCGCCGCACACGCCGCGCCGAAATGGAAACTGGTTTGGTCCGACGAATTTAACGGCAACAAAATCAATCCCCGCTATTGGTCCAAAATCGAACGCGGCACCCCGGACTGGAAAAACACAATGTCCGACGATCCGTCTCTTTTTTCCGTAAAAAACGGAAAACTTATTCTTCGCGGAAAAGTAAATCGTAACACGAAAAAGGATCCCTCCCCCTTCATTACCGGCGGAATCTCCACTCAGGGGAAAGTTTCCTTTTGCTACGGAAAAATCGAAATTCGAGCTAAGCTCGACTGCGCTCAGGGCGCATGGCCCGCGCTTTGGATGCTTCCGGAAAAAGGCAGTTGGCCGGACGCAGGGGAAATCGACATCATGGAGCATCTCAATTTCGACGACTTTGCCTACCAAACCGTTCACTCCCGCTACACGCACTCTCCGAAAGGCGGCTACCCGCCCAAAGGAGCTACAGGAAAAATAAAACGAGACGATTACAATGTTTACTGCGTAGAATGGCACCCGACAAAACTCGTTTTCCGCATCAACGGAAAAGAAACCTTCACTTACCCGCGCGTTCCCGCAGAAGTGCCCGCCGGGCAGTGGCCTTTTGACAAACCGTTTTATTTACTCGTCGACATGCAACTCGGCGGAAGCTGGGTCGGGAAAGTTAATCCGAGCCAACTTCCCGTTGAAATGCACATCGATTGGATTCGCCTTTATCAAGACACTTCAAAAAGCAAGCTTTCGATTTCAAGCAGGAAGAAATAAGAAACAGACAAATCACTAATGCCGCGACGCTTTTATTTACCGACTATGAAACACGTTTTTTCTCCAGCCTTGATTTCCGGCATTTTCGCCGCCGCCGCAATCGCAACCGCCTGCGCTCCCGTTTCATCGAAACCCGCCAGAACTGCGGAAACTGCCCCGCAAGCACAAGAAGAACTCGTTCCCGCGCCGGCGGAAAAAACAGGCGCAAAAGTCGAGGTACTTTCCCGGCACGACACCAATGCCGTTTTCCAAGGTGCGCGCAGACACGTTTGTATGGGGCGCACCATGCTTTGCCCCGACCGCTGCGGGCATTCGGGAACGCTCGCCGTTTTTAAAATTGAAAATTACAATAAATACGAGCAACTCGGAAAATACGGAGATCCTCAGACCGAAGAATTTGTTTTCATGCTCAAATCCACAACGGGAAAAAGCGATGTTCCGCCTGCCCTTGCCGAAAAAATCGCCGCACTTAAGCCCGGCGACAAAGTAAGGCTCGTTTGGGAACACGTTTACATTTCCGACGAAAACGGATCCCGCCCCGAACGCCCTATTCGAGTTCTCGAATCCGAATAAAATCAAGACCCAAAGCCCTTCCTCGTTCTCGTGAAGGGGCTTTTTCCTTTTGCGGGAACGCCACGCCCGCACTATGCTCCTTCACGTGAAAACGCTTCTGACATTTCTGCTTTGCGTTCCGCTGGCGGCGTGCGCCTCTCCGGAAAAAACCGTCCTCATCGCCGGTTCCGATTTTCAGGCAAAAACCGATGACTGCGGAGCCGCTACCGTCCGGGAAATTCTAAATCAAATCCAAAAAGACGGCTACGAAAACATCGACGGATTTCTTTTTTGCGGAGACTACACTGCCCGGCTCAACAACCGTCGCGGAGAAAGCGAAAGCGGAATTGCCGCATTAAAAAGCGTCCTTCTCCCGGCACCGCTCGGAATAGAGCCGCACGAACTCGTTCTTGTTCAAGGCAACCACGATCCCGTCGGCACGAAAGAACTCGCGCCGAGCGGCAACAACGATCCCGCGCATCGGCACTACGGTGTTTTCGTCATCAACGAAGACGATTATATGTGGCATCAGGGAGACCGCCCCACAAACGGAAATCCGGAAATTTCCGACGATGAAGACACCGTCAAACACACCGCTAAAAATCTCGATTTGTATCTGAATCAAAAATACAAACAAAAATTCTCCGCTCCGATTTTTATCTGCTCCCACCTGCCGCTTCATTATTCGATGCGCACCTACCACTACGGAGATGCGCGTTACGCCAAGTATATTTTAGACGTGATAAACCGCCACGCGGAACGCGGACTAAATATATTTTTTCTCTACGGACACAACCACTCCAACGGCTGGGACAATTATCTCGGCGGCGGACGCGTTTTCCTCCCGCCCGGAGAAAAGATCCCGATTTGCGTTCCCGAAACTCCCAAACATTGCGAAATCCGTAAACTTGCGTTCACGTATATGAATGCCGGATACACGGGATATGTCTCCACAACAGATCCGAACGACGGAGCCGACCGCACGTTGAGCCTGAGCGTTTTTGAAATCAACGCAGACGGGAACGTTACCGCCAAACGCTATTCCCCCCAGGGGAAATGCCCGCTCAAAGCCCCCGGAGTTCCGAACACTAAAAACGACAACGAAGAAAGCAGACTCGGGCTTTACTGAAAAAACCTAGCAAGCCTTCGAGCCGTCTATGCGCAACTTCAGGTTTTCCGTCGACGACGGCAAGCCGCAAAACCGAGCATGAGCGTTCCCGCAGTCAGACTGAACGCCGACGGCTCCGGAATCGGCAAAAAATCCTCCACCGAAAGCATCGAAAAATCTTGAATCCTCGTTAGACCGTTTTCCGTATAATCCGTGAGGTAAATGCTTCCTGAATTTTCAGAAAGAGAGAAAGATTTCAGGGCAATTTCACCGTCGTCGGAATCAGTCAGGTAAATTTTCGTAACAATCCCCGCCACGTCATAATCGCACCCCCAAAGCGTTACCGCGTGTTTGACGGATGATCCCGAGCCTTGGGGAATATAAATATTCAGCCCGACAACGGCGTCTTGAAGGCAATTGATGAGGAGCGACGAAAATCCCTTCAGGCTGTTAAACGTATTTGAAGAATCTTTGTTCGAATACGTATAAAAAATGAAATCCCCGCTGTTTTTCAAATTTTCGGCAGTAGGATAAATATTCTTAAAAAATCCGCCCTTTTCCGCTCCGCCTAAATACTCGGACCAGCCAAAATCGGTCGGGACTTCGCTATAAAAACCTCCGGAGAAATACCACGGAATCCCATATTCGGCAGAGCCGCCGGCATCCGTCCAATTTTCAATGAAGTATTCAAAAATCTGATACTGCCGCCGCGTTTTATTTTCGCGCCCGTCGATATAGCCGTTCGGCGTTCCCGGAGGAAGAACGTTCCCGGCGGCGACATAAGCATTTTGCCAATATTGAAGCATATTTGAGGACTGCGCCGCCCAACACATGCTTGAGTCGGTATAAGAGCTTACACTCCCTTTTCCCATTTCCCACGCATCTTCGCCTGAATACGGGTAATGCGCTTTGTTCACGTCGATCCAACCCGTTCCCGAAGAAACTCCGGGTGCCCACGCAGACCCGGCTTCATTCGCCCCCAACGCAGGTAAGGAAACTCCGGAAAAGCAGGCAAGAAAAGCGAGATGGCGAAAAGTTTTCATGAGTACAAATAAAGACTACCAATCCGGTTTTATTCAATAAAAAAGCGTTCCCGTGAGAAAGTAGGAACGCCTCGTCCCGGGAACGCTTTTGATCCGCTACTTGAGCTTCCCCACTAACCAACGACGCACGGGAACGTCGTAAAATTTCAGACAAATCCACGCCAACGCGACACTCACCACCAGCACGGCAGCAGAGGCGAACCAAGTTTCGCCCCACGTATAAACGCGTTTCTCAATAAGCCACGCGTAGAAAATATACATTATCGGATAGTGCACGATGTAGAGCGGATAGGACAAATCGCCGAGAAATTTGTTCACGCGCGCCGTTATTCCGCTACACTTTCCGCAAGCACCCAGCCACACGATTCCCGGAAAAACAAACGCAATGCAGGCAACTTCGTAAAGGCTGTTCAGACTGTATTTTTCACTCACGGGAGCAATATACGGCACGGCAAAAAACGCAATCAGCAAAGCACTGCAAATCCAAAACGCGCCTTTGATTTCGCGCGGTTTAAACGTGCGCGCCAAAAGCATTCCCGTCGCAAACGGAAACAGCATCCGCACCAAACCGCCCCAGAAATTGACTTTGTCAATTGTCCAGCCCACGCCCACGCAATCGTAGCCGGAAACGTCGCCCACGAAAAACCACGCGTGAACAATTCCCGAAACCGCGACCAACACGGCAAGCATTTTTGTCGAAAACTTCCGGATAAACAACGCATAGAGAATATTTCCGATGTATTCAAAAAATAACGACCAACTTGGTCCGTTCAGAGGAAACATTTCGCCGTTCCCGCGCACTTCGTAAGGCGCGCCCGGCACTGCAGGCACCATCAGCATTGTCAGCAAAAGCGCGAGCATTACCCAAGACACCGGAACCGCGTTCCCGTCCCATTTCTCAAAACCGACAAAGGCAAACGCCGCCACGCCGATTATCGCGCCCATGACAAGCATCGGGTGTAAGCGGATTAATCGGCGTTTGAAAAATGCGCCGAGGCTCATCTTTCCCCAACGGTCGTCATAGGCGTAACTGATGACGAAGCCGGAAAGAATAAAAAAGAAATCCACGGCAATGTGTCCGTGATTGAGGGTGGTGATAAGACCGTTCCCGTCGCCGTTCACGCTTCCCGCAAACGCAAAACCCTCAAAAATATGATAAACAAGCACCAGAAGTGCCGCCACGCCGCGCAAGCCGTCGAGCAATTCATAGTGAGGTTTGGTGTCGGCAAAAGAGCCCGAAGAGGTAGAAGAAACCGGAAGCATCTAACAAGGAAATCACACTGATTCCCAGTCCTTCAAGACATTAATTCGGAATTGCCGGGCAGTACATCCGGATGCGGCTTGTGTTTTACGCTTTTGAGCAGGACGAATGCCGGCTCCGTTGCCTCGCCGCCAACGACGCGCCACAGCATCGGCTTCCCGCGGCGGGAACGCACGTATTGTAAGTCTGCGCGCAGGCTAAGGCGCGAGCTCTGTTCCCGAGATACGTCCGTAATCGGCACGGCAATGCTTTTTGCGAAGACGGGGTGCACCGTACCGCCCGTCAGCTTGTGCGCCATTTGATACGACGCCACCGTTACCGCACCGCGCGATCCGTCCGGAGACACTTCGGAACCCGTCTTTGCCTCGCCTTCGCGGCGGTAAAAATTCGATTGCAGGGAGCGGCTTGAATTGAGCCGCATAAAATTACGCCGCACCAACTGCGCCGCTTCGCCGACGATGAGAGACATCGCCCGGCGGACAAACCCGCCGGAAACACGCCCAAGCAACGCTTCCGCACCGGAAAAATTCACACGAGCCGAAACAAGCCTACTCATCGGCAAGCTCCTTTCCCCGGTCGGTTTAAACTCTTCGGCGTTATCATGCCGAAGAGTTTAAACAAAAAGAGCGTCCGAGGTTCGGACGCCCTGCACGGAATGACGAAAAAATGTTAACTTTTAACTGTTAGCTCTTAACTATTAAGTTTTTTTGAAAGATTAGGGTTCAAAGAAGGTGCGCGTTCCCCTCGGGCGAAACCGCGACAGCAAGCGTTCCCGTCGGAAGCTTTCGCGTAAAGATAAATACTCCGTTTTTTCCGCGCGTCAATGTTGTAGGATTTTCAACGATTGCCCGCGAAAGACGCTTTTCCGATTCGGTTCCCGCAAAATGTTTAATCAAAGCAGAGTAAAATCCTGATCGCTCCCAAACTTTCAGAGACGACACATCTACCGGAGCTAAATCATCCGAAACTTTCGGAACCGCAAACGCTGTCCCTTTCAAGACAACGAGACGATCACTGAAACGCCTTTTAAGGGCGGATAAAAGCTCTTTTCGTATCTCCGTATTTTTCGGCAATACTGCACTCAAAATATCACTCATGGTCCCGCTTTGCTGTCGGTCGGTTTCAATCCGCGCTCCCGTGAGGGAGCGACACATCACAGCTCTGTCAAACTCTTGCGCCTCCGATTTCAATCCGCGCTCCCGTGAGGGAGCGACAGGCGCGCGTATGCGCCTACAACGCGGGAATTAGG
Source organism: Opitutales bacterium (assembly GCA_017531845.1). Classification (GTDB taxonomy): domain Bacteria; phylum Verrucomicrobiota; class Verrucomicrobiia; order Opitutales; family UBA953; genus Spyradosoma. The sequence continues at coordinate 180,300 of JAFXKI010000003.1, forward strand.
GCTTAAAGCTTAAAGGAGAGGAAAGATTTAAGATTAAAAACTCTTTAAGCATTAAGCTTTAAGCTCTCACCTTTTTTTAATCTTTTAAAAAAGGATGTTTTTGATTTTCACCCAAAGTTTGGAGAGCCGGCTTTCGGCGACAGTCTTTTGCTCGGCGAGGAGTTTGCGGACGGCTTCGCGCGTTCCCGCGTCGTTTTGCGCGGCTTTGAGGAGCGCCGTAATATCTTTTTCCGTAAGTTTCTGTCCGGTTGCGACCGCCATGCGTGCGGCTTGCAAGACATCCGCAACGCCGGAGACAACGGAGTCGAGCGTGAGTTTCGTCGCGTTCACCTTGCGGGATTTGTAAACGCCCCAAAGCAGGAGCAATCCGGAGGAAACGGCTCCGATGATGCCGCCCTGGGCTTTGCCGACGGCGAGCGCGCTCTCGACGGTCGCTTCCGTTGCGGCGGAAAGCTCCGTTTGCGTTTCGACGGCGGAAGCCGGCACTTCGGTTTGCGTTCCCGTAGCGGGATCGGTGGCGAGGTATTTCGTCGAGCCGTCTTCTGCGGGAACGCCCGTTACGGCGACTTTTTCGCCGGAGGCACTTTGCGTGTAGGCGATTTTTTCGCAGGCGGTGAAGGCAAAGCTCGCGAACAATGCGAGAACAAACAGGAGGATGTTGGTGATTAGGTTTTTCATAAAGGGAAGAATGGGCGGAATGGGAGCACACACCGCCCGGACACGCATGCCCGAGCGGCGGTTTTCACCCTCAAACAAAACGACGATTGCGTCTCTCTCAAAAAGCATGCGCCCGGTTTAGCGAATGCTAAACCGGGCGTCTAAAAATGCGGCGGAAACCGCGCTTGCGGCGGGGAAAATGAGATTAAAGGTTAAAGATTAGAGTTTAGAGGTGAACGCGAGGGGGCACAAAAAAGCCGCCGTCGGATTCCGACGGCGGCGGGACGTTTATCTGTTCAATGTGGAGATATTAAACTCCGAAAAGCAAGCGTTTATCGAACTTTCTGCCCTGGTTAAGAAAAAGTTTATTTTCCCTGCGATTTCATCGTCTCCGGGGCGAAACTTCTCATCAGCTAAACGCCTGTATTCGAGAACTTGCGCCTTTGCTGAGTCAACCCCGTTCAAAGAACTTAGATGTTTTTTTCTAAACGACGGATCTCCAAGATCCCAGCACCATTTTCGGATTTTTTCGTATAAATCTTTCATAAAAAAAAACTATCTTCGGACCATGAAGCCTCCCCGATTCGTTCCTTCGGAAAAGCCGGACACCTGCTCCTTGTCGGTAATCCTTCCCCTAAACAGGGCACTACCGCAGATGCTTATATCATGCCAATTTATTCTTCCGTTGCATTTCGAGTTAAGTTGTAGACGCAATATGTTAAAAAAATAATCAAGGTAAGCGAAATCAACGTTGAGGAAAGCAAGATGTTAACAAGCCACGGGAGCGGATATGCAACAATTGCAATTGATGCACAAAACACAACCGCAAGCCACATCAACGTAAGGACATGGGTAAAAACGAGGTCGTCAAAACTCCCTCGCTTTTTGTAGTGCTCAAAATAGGCTCGCCCTCCGAGTGTGAATAAAAATGTGGCGATTGTCGCCAAGAATCCGGCAACCGTAAACGCAAATCCGGATAAAATGGACGAGAGTTCTCCGGTGTGCGCACAAAATTTCTCCAACAACGGCGCAGAGAAATTACAGCTTAGAATCCCGAAGCAAATGCCCCCAAGCGCTAATGTTGCCAAAACGTGACAAACTCGAAATATCAGCGTTTCCGTCATAAAATGCTTTCTCCCTCATCTCTTCAACGCGATCGTTTAGTTGTGCATTTCCGTTAAAGTGGTCGTAAATTTTTGAAATAATCTCCGACTCCTTCCCCGTGCCGATATCTTCGGTAAATTTACAGTCCCTATCAATTAAATAATCTGCCAACGCGTCTTCTGCAGAAGTACGAGCACGAACCATCAATTTGTCTCGTCCGTCCCCTTCGGAAGCCGTTTCCAACTGTTTATATACATCACCGATATCCCGCTTCCTTTTGGCACTCAATGTTACACAAATATTGTCTATCTTGTCTTTGTCTTTTTCCCTTCCCAAAAGGTTTATAACCCGATTAAAAAGCGGATTTCCTTGCTTTACACGTACTGAAGTGCTTGCGATTTGTGCCATTGCCTGCGCCTGGGCACTTGTCGTTAACGACCCGACGGACTGTAAAAAAAGAACCCACTTCTTCACTCGGAGTTTCTTTTGGATAAGCTCGTTCAAAAATTTCTCAAGCGCAGACATACTTGGTCCGCGAAGAGTCGATGCAATTGCAATTACGTCTTCCGACACTGCAAAGTATGAAGCAAATCCGGCGGTTTCATTTTCCCTTAACCGCTTTTCGATTTCGACAAAAGAAAGCGTCTTCATGTCTACAGCTTTTATAAGCTCTTGAGAGCGCGTCGCGACAAGCGTGTAAACATTAGGCTTCCCGGTCTCGGACAAGAAAATTGTTTCCCCGTCTCTCCCTTCAAGCCCTTTGGAAAAATCTTTTTCCGAAATACTGACGAAGTTTTTCAAGATGGGACGCAAATCGCAACACACACGCGGAGGATTTTCCGAACGGGATTTTCGGTTTTTGAAGTAGTAATGGTAGTAGCTGAGTTTCATTGTTTCTTTAGCGGACGATAAAAGGGATTGTGCCGTTTACGCGGCGGATTGGCGGGAGAAGGAGAGACTTTCGAGTGGGGCGGAAACTGTTGTTACCCTCAAAATCTTTCATTAAGGAGGATTTACCCTTCAGCTGAGTACATTTTGACAGCATTCCGGAGCTTGTCCGCCAATTTGAAAATATCCGTGAGCTTTGAGATTGCGCATCGGTCCTCCGTACGTGCCTTGTCAACGAAAATGACCTCATGTCGCTTGGTGTTGAACAGGAGTCGGCAAATCGGTTTCCGGTTGTTGTCGTCGAGAAGAATTGCGCAGTAGCTTTTTGCGTCGCGCATAACGACTCGTTCCGGATCAATATCTTGGGCAAGGATTGCACAAATATATTGATAGGCAGTAACTTCTTCTTCTGTCGTCACAACTCCGTCTGATTCGGCACCCAAGGGTTCCGGAGCTTGCTCTTGCGGGGGCAAAGAGGTCGTTGACGTATTTTCCTGTGCAGGAGCGGTGCCGTCTATGGCATTTTGAAGACGCTCGTTTACGCGCCCGGAAACCCATTCGCGAAATGCCTCTCCGACAATCTGCGTAAATTGGATCAGTCGCTGTTGGTTGAGTACGCCGGAAAAGACTCTTTTTGCGAAAAGTTTTACGAAATCTTCCGATGGCTCCGAATACTCCGCAGAAAGCAGCACTCTAATCTGCTTTTTGTACTTTAACTCAGATGCGTTGCTCAAAATGTTTTCCTCGTTATAGAGAGACTTCCCAAATTTCTTCAGCTCGTTGGCAATCTTTGTATCTACACGCTCCATTGAAAATTCAAAGAACGGTTTTTCGTCCATTTTGTTGGGAATCTCAATATCCGTGTAGAACTGATAATCAATCCCGTTTGTCAAAATCGCAAAACGTGCAGAGGTCGTCGAAAAATAACGGAAGAGTTGAGAAGCGTGATTTAAGTTTAGCTGCGTGCCGACAGACTTGCACTCAATCAAAATAGCCGGACGATCGCTACGCATGATTACGTAATCCACCTTCTCGTTTTTCTTGGTGCCTACGTCTGCCGTAAATTCGGGAACCACTTCTGAGGGGTCAAACACATCATACCCGAGTGCCTGAATAACAGGCATGATCAGTGCGTTTTTTGTCGCCTCTTCGGTCTGAAGCATTTCACGAATCTTGGGGATTCTGTTCGCTATTTGAGAAAGTGAGTCAATTAGATCCATACGCGTTATTTTTTAAGGTTAAATTCTTTTAGTCGGAGGTCTTTCGGAAAATGTTCGTTACCGTGGATTTTTTCTGTAAGACAGGAACAAGGTTCCCGTCTTCCGTGATGCGGGCGTTGCGGAGAGGTGTCATACCCAAATTACCGGATTTTGCATATTTTTTAGCGCTCTTCTCCGCGTTTTTAGAAATTTTAGAGCGCGCTTTCGCCAGCTGATTAAGTGCTTTTGCTCGACCTTTCTCAGTCGACATGTCAAAGCGAGCCCCGCGCCCTCCTATGTATTTCTGAGGGTTTAAGTTCGTCCCAAAATCTCGATTCAATTTCTCGATAAAGGCAATGCGAATAAACGCCGACAATTCTTTACGAGACAAGAACTTGTCTGCCTCATAAAGAACCTCCTCTTGTAGGGTGCATCCTATCATTTTCGACGTTTTCGCCATTGAAAGTATTCTCACACGGCAAAACGGAGAAGACAAAGACATTTTCAAAAGTAATTTAATTTTTTTTGAAAAATACATTGACAAACTAATTTGTCTATTTTTAATAAACTAACAAATTAATTTGTTAAAAAAAAAGAAACATTTATGAAACACGAATTAAAGAAACATCACGATGCGACCCACCGAGCCGGAGAATTTTTCCCGCAAGGGAAAGCGAAAGAAAACGAGAAGTCGCGGCCTCCTGCAGATGATGAGTCCACGCGGCTTTTCCGCGAAGCGCTCAAAACGCTCAAGGTATCGGAGCGGAAAGCGCTTCTTGAAAACGCCGCAGTCATTGACGGCTGCTTGAAGAACGAAATTGAGCACGACGGCAAAGGCTTCCGCCGGAAACGGGGCTATACACTCTTTGTCGAAATCTACGAACCGGTTCCGAAAGAAGCCTTGAGGGACTTTTTCGGGAGGCTCATCCCCGCCGTGGGCAACGCCAAACACTAACATCTAAACCGGATGAAAACAGAATTAGAAATCGTGAAAGAGGGGTACCGTGCGGACGTGGCAGAAACGCTTGCCGCGATCGGAGGGAAACTGACGGGCGGGATGCTTGCGGAGCAGGACGGCGAAAGCGTCGACGTCCGCCTCGACGGAAAATCGATCGGGCGCGTTCCCCTCATCAACCTCGAAGGTATCGTTACACTCGGTTGGGACATTGCCTGTTCGCCGTCGCTCTTAGGCGCGTGCGCCCAGCGCGGTATCGTTTGAATCCGCACGGAAAATTTCTCGCCGCCGTTCACGGCTATCCGCACGGGAACGTCTTACTGCGCCGCAAACAACATCGTGTCGCGGACAATCCGGCGGCATCGCTCGCCATCGCCCGCCGTTGCATTCAAGCAAAATTCGCCAATTGCCGCACGCTTTTGCGCCGCGCGGCACGCGAAGCTAAAGTGCCGGAAATCGCGGAAAAGCTCGGGCTCTGCGCCGACATTCATCACAACCGGATTGCGGAAACTTCACGTGCACAAAATGCCGATATGCTTCGCGGGATCGAAGGCGACACCGCCGCGCATTACTTTCGGTTTTTTAACGATTTAATTATTTCTCCCGACGGAAAGATGCGTTTAAACGGGCGTTCCCGCCGGCCGCCGCGCGATCCCGTCAACGCGATTTTGAGTTTTCTTTATACTTTGCTCGCACACGATTGCCGTTCCGCGTGCGTTGCCGCAGGGCTCGATCCGCAAATCGGATTTTATCACGCAGATCGCCCGGGACGCCCGGGCTTGGCGTTGGATTTAATGGAGGAATTTCGTCCGGTTTTTGCGGATCGCGTTGCGCTTTCGCTCATCAATCGCCGCCAGCTAAATTCCAAAGATTTTCAGTTCTTTGAAAACGGCGCGGTTTTGCTTTCCGAAGATGCACGAAAAACGCTTCTTCAAGTTTGGCAAGAACGTAAACGCGAAGAAATTACACATCCGGTTCTGGAGGAAAAAATGCCGCTCGGCTTAGTTCCGCTGATGCAAGCGCGATTGCTCGCGCGCCATCTGCGCGGCGATTTTGACTGCTATCTCCCGTTTCTTTGGAAGTAAAAGCCATGTTTGTTTTGGTTGCTTACGATGTTTCGACCTCGACGCCGGCGGGAACGCGGCGACTTTCCCGTATTGCGAAAATTTGTAAAAACTTCGGGCAGCGCGTCCAAAATTCAGTCTTCGAATGCCGTGTCGATCCCGCGCAATGGGTTTCCCTGAAGGCACAGCTTCTGCGCGAATATTCGGCCAAAGAAGATTCGTTGCGCTTTTATTTTTTAAGAAACAACTGGGATCGCCGCGTCGAACACCACGGGAACAATCCCGGCTTCAACCCCACCCAAGACATTATTTTGTAAGGGACTGCAGGCTTCCGCTGATTTTTCAGCAAAATAAAAAACAATCCGCTTTCGTTTAAAGACAACGAGCACGCCTAAGACTGAAATAAGGATTTATTCAAAACCGGAAATTCGTTTTATTGGAAAAATCATGTTGGGATGGATTTACCTCTTGGTCGCCGCAGTGTTTGAAGTCGGTTGGCCGTTCGGTCTGAAAATGGCGGCAGGCTCGCCGCACAAATTCGCGTGGATCGCCTTCGCCGTCGTAGCCATGACGCTCAGCGGCGTTTTTCTTTATTTCGCACAAAAAACAATTCCCGTCGGAACCGCCTACGCCGTGTGGACTGGAATCGGTGCCGTTTGCACCTTCGCGATCGGCGTAATCGCGTTTCACGACGCGCTCAACCTCCTGCGCCTGCTCGGTGCGTTCTTCATCGTCGCCGGCGTCATCCTCCTCAAAATCGCCCACTAATCGCGTTCTCGCTCCGTCTGCTTTTTACAATATTCCACGGCTTCATTCTACGAAACATTTTCCACGGGAAGATCTTCGCCCTTGAATTCCGACGGATTATTTTTTCATTACCGCTTCATACTGCTTCTGCGTAACTTCGTATTTCCCGAACGCATAGTTGCGCCCCGGGATTTTCACCGTCACGGGAACGTCGGACGCTGTAGCGGAGCGTTTTCAAGCGATGAATACTCCAAGTGTCGCAATTACGGCAAGAGGTGCGATTACGGCAAAAAGAATGAATTTTGTTTTCATAGCGACCCTTTAACTTTTCGATTAAAGATAGACTTCTCCTGGGAGCCCCCGCTCGTGGAATTTACGCTTTTGTCATTTCGCCAAAACAAATTGCTCGTAATGGAATCTAGCAACCTCACTTACCAACGAATTCACAAGCTTCCCATCGACATAGTTGTGAGTAATTATCGGACTGATGCAAAACGGCAAAAGCGGAAGCCAATAAACCGTGCGCACGCTTTCGGCTTTCCCGAAACTCGCTAGGGTTTTGTTTCTTAAGACGATATTGGCACTTGCGTCCAATGTTTCATCCACTCCGGCGGGAATCAGAAACAAAGTACCTCCACATACGACCCCCGCTCCGGCTGAAGTCGCCTGATCCGTTCCCGATCGCCAAACCCGAAATTCGATATGATACGAATCATCCGATGCGGTGCGCTCATATTGGACAGAAGAAAATAGACCCGTTTCCTCCAACGCTTTTCTTAGTGCATCTCTAAAACCTGTATCATTATCTCCGTTCAACGGTCGCTCCACAAAGTCCGCTTGGATATAATCAACGGAAAAAGTGATTGGATATTTTTGCGTTTCGTTCAGGTTTTTCCGCTGAAAAACCGTGCTGTCGCAATATCCGCGAGAATACGACAAGCATCCGGAAAGCAAAGCTCCAATGCCGAATAAAAACACGAATGTGAAAATGTTCTTTTTCATTCGGATTCCTTTCTTTCAGAAACGCTAACGATGTTTTCACGTCCTGTCGCAAACGGCTTTATATCCCCCTTTGTCCTGATCGGAACTCCGTTTATCCTATCAACAAGCATACCCCGCCGTAGCCCGGCACCTTCTGCGAGAGTCCCTTTTACGACGGCGACGATTCTTACTTCAATTTCGTCCGAATCACTATCCCCCGGCAAAAACTGCGGATACGCCACAATCACACCGTAAAAATCCTTGCTCATTTTCCTCTTCCTGAAAAAGAAGCCGTATTGATTGTAGTAATCCACTTCTTCCACGTACGGGATCGCCTGAAGCGTTGTATTTCGGGTGTATCCGCTATAATTTCCGCTAACATAACCTCCGGTCGCTGAATATCCGCTTACCGTCCCGCTTGTGTACGAATAAGAAGTCGACGGAGCGTATGTAACGCCCCGAACGGTTTTACTTCTATGGAACTTCTCCCTAAAAACGACAAGCGTCGCACCGATATCTTCTGCCAAATCAATTGCGCAAACCCAAGGACAATGTACTGCTGAAAACGCACTTTCCCCAACTAATTCATACCCGTCCTCAATCAGAGCAACAAACTCGTCTTCCAAATCTTCTTCTTCGCAAGACGAGAAGCGAAGACGAACCTCCTCTTTCTTTACCCGCTCCGTTCCCGCAGGAATATTCGCAACATAATATTCCTCATAGTGGTTACTGACACATCCGCAAATGGCAAAAACACTAGCGGTTAATAAAAATAGGAAATAGCAATTCATCTTTTGGGAAGCCAGTTTAGAGTGAGTCCAATATAAACCCCATCCACGGGACCTGTCTATTTATTTCCCGTTTTGAGAAGAAAAATCGCCTTTCGCACATAAAAAATACGGGCACGCCCAAAGAGGTTGCCCGTATGTCCAAAGCCGGAGGCAATGGAGGGATGTGGACGGGAGCGTCTTTTATCCCCGAAACAATGTCAAACAAATTGAAACATTCTGCAATTTTCAGCCACGGATTACACCGATTCCCACGGATAAATTAAACTCGCCCAACCAAAACCACTCTGCGTTCTCCGCGCACTCTGCGAGAGATTCATTCCCTGTTCCCGCCGCAGAAGGTCGCTGGATCCCGCAAAGGTAGCCCACCACCACCTCTTGCTACGGGAATCGCCGCTCCCAAATAATCATCAATGCTTTCAGGGAGCTAATTCCGTGTCAGCTCCGCTCAAGCTCAAAAGATCGATGCGCTCCCGCGAAACAAGAATATTGTTTTCGACAAAAAGCCGAACAAGTTGTTTGCCGTTTATGAGAGAAATCGGACTACTTCTTTTCGGGTCTTCAGCTTCCGAACGCGCCCCCTCGAAAAATCACTTGTCGTGATAATCAACCCTCGCTCATCTGTAGCGAGGCTTCCGCGAACGCCTTGGACGACCGGAGCCTGAACGTTTTTCTTCCAGCGCTTAACCTGCACCGCCATTTTTATACTGACTCCGTCCGTTATCACCCACGTCCCGCGCACATCAATTCCGCCGTCGCCACTGCTACGAGTAACTTCCATTTCTTCAAATCCCATCGCGACAAGAAGTTCTCCTATTAACTCCTCAAAACGCACAGGAGACATGCTCATCAGAACTTTATGTAATTTCTCAAGTATAGACGCATTGTGCTTTTCGACTTGAGCTCGAAGCCCCCTGTCATTCTCAACCCCTCGATTCAAATCTACAAGCCCTCTGCCGAGCTGAACAAATCGGGAGAAGTTCCCTTGACGTTGTTTCCGACGAATCTCCGTAAGAATCTGTGCATACATCGTTGCTTCCGGAGTTTGCCCGCTTGATTTAAGCCAACCTTGCCGCAATGCTGCATTCGTAATATCCCGGTAATGCATCGGTTTTCCGCCGCCAAATGTTTCAAGTACCTTTTGCGCACAATCCGTAAAAGAGTATGTTTTCTCCTTGTTACGTTTAATCCGCCCGGGATTATTCATGATCGGATGCGAGTTTGATGCCGACGGACCACATGCAAACCTCTTGGGATTCGCTCCGACCGCCACAACTCCCGACTGAGGATTTTTCGACAAAACGTAAAGCCTTGCGCCGAGTGTCGCGACAGGTGTTTTACCGAAGGATTTTAGCTTCTTATCTAGTCCAAGACGGCATCCTTCCGCCCAAATTTGAGACACGGACATCGGCTCTTGAGCATCCGAAAGAACCATTTTCGCAAAATCGACAAAGGATATTTTTGAGGTCATAGGCGGGAACGTTGGAAAAACGCTAACGTTCCCGCCCAACAAAATCAATCTTTGCCTCAAAAAAACGCCCTTTAAAAATCCTTAATACTTCGAAAAAATCCCCCGGACAACTCACGCCTTTCCCGGAATACTCTGTCGGTAAAATTTCCTCCGATGAGTCCACGAAAAAATCCTTACAAAAAACAAGCCTGCGTTCCCGCCGCCGTCAAAGATCGCTGGATTCCCGCAAATTCCGCAAAGGCAAAATCCTTTCTCCCTAAACTGAATCTGCACTCCCTCAACGTTCCCGCAGTGCAAAAAGCCGTCCTTTCCCACTGGGCACAAACCCTGGGAACGCCTTTCGCAAAGCCGTTTGAGTCAGCCGCGCTCGAAATTCTCGAAAGGGGAAAAGCGACCGACGAATCCGTATCCGAAGCTCCGCCACAAATCCTTTTTCCGGAACTCTTCGATGTCCCGTTTCCGCCGCCGAAAAAACCGAAATTCACCTTCATTGACCTTTTCGCCGGAATCGGCGGTTTCCGCATCGCCATGCAAAACCTCGGCGGCAAATGCGTTTTCTCCTCCGAGTGGGATTCCCAAGCCTCAAAAACATACGAAAGCAACTACGGCGAAATCCCCTTCAGTGATAATCTTCGTAAGCCGTTGTTATTTACGCATAGTTCGTGTCCACACCCCAAAACAGTTGACGTATCAAAAACAAATGTTCATCTCTAATGTCGCGCTTATGAAAAATACCAATCCACAAATACGACAGAAAATGAAGAATTTCTCCCAAACAATGTATGTTGCAATGTTTGCTCTAAGCATAATGAGAAAGAATCTTCCGAAAGAACAAATTAAACAGAAAGAACTATCTACCTCTATCCTCTCACTGCTGGAAAACTCCTCATCTATAATTCCCGAAGCATTAATGCCGCCCAAAAAAATGGGGCCAGAATCGATAACGCTTAACAGCGAAAACCCCATAGAAGTTTATAACCTCGCAGTGCAGAAGATTTTAGAGCTACTCGTCGTTGGACAAACAACATTACTCGAAGAGTGCCTTAATATAAGGTTTCCAGACATTAAAGAGGAAAAGTTGTTCAATAAAATGAAAATGTTGTCGTTCCCCCAAAATACAAAAGAATCTTGGTCTATAGAGGTGGTTTCTGCCCTACGCATTATGCGAAACAGCATTATTCACAACGACGGCATATGGGACAAAGAGCCATTCCCTCAGGATAAAAAAACGCTGAAAGGCACCCCAATCAAATTAACATTTGATGACATATTCCGCTTTCGAAGAGCCGTGCGAACATATGTAAACACAGTAATTCTAAAATCGAATTCTTCTACATCCCAATAAACAACCACCTTCTGACATTCGCCCTAAAAAAATAAAGGTGCATCATAACTCATTAAATTCATCCTAATCTAAAGATTTAACCATCAAGCCATTTACAAACAAAAATTGACGTATTTGATTCACGTACTTTAATTTCAAATAGCATTCATTTCCTCTTTTTTGAAAATTGCCTCAAAACATAGTTCCACTGACACTCGATTTCCTTCCCTCTCTACAAAGTTCGCCGAATAAATCATTTACTAACGAAACGCCCCACACTCCTGTATTGTGAGAATAATAACAGCCACCAATAAACATCGAAATCAATGCTATTATGAATTGGATAATTAAAATTATTTTTTTCTTTAGTCCGAAGATCCTTTCCGCAACCATGGTATTATTGCTTATTGTTTCTTGGATATTCCCCCGCGCATGCTCTGACCAAACCTATGCCACTTATTGTTCGATGTCAGATCCAGACAGGAGATTCGCTATGGCAATCCTTGAAAACTGTCAGGACAATTTAACTCTATTCATATCCATTGCCACGCTAATCTTTACCGGAATTGCCATCTTTGTTGCGTGCAGAATTAACGAATCGGTGCAAGCGGCAGAATGCACTAAGATTTATTTCTCCAAGAAGATGTTGAAATCGATACGAGTTCTTTTTGGATTACGAGATAAACTTGATAAGCGAATAGGATTTGAAAATCCCAACACTAAACTGACAACCAGAAAACCTGAAAACAATTCAAAAAAACTCTTCGTTTTACACGGTGATGTGAAATCTTACCCGTGGACCGAAGAGGAGGACTGTGCACGTCGGATTGTGAAATCTTACTTCCAGCTCATCTACGAGCTTCGGCACAAAAGAATCATCCCTATTAGCAAATACATGCTTGGGCGCTTATGCGATGTTGATGCTCTCCCCCTTTATTTTGAAGTCATAGAGCCCATGGAAAAAATTCTCAACAATGGCTATAACACCGAACCCTTCTACTGCTTGATGAAAGATGTAAAGAACATTTACAACAAGAAAAGACAGCAAACCGCAAAAGTAGAACGTAAAAACCAAAAATTCCTCACCCAAGCCTCTGCGGATTTCATTGATTGGAAATCAAGTCAATCCATGGGCACTACTCCGAATACCCGGGGAACCGAGTCTTGATGTATTCTTCTGCCTTTTTGTAGGGAACGTGCTTTGTTGCTCCGCCGAGTCGGAGGTAAAATTCCTTAAATTCATCCGGACTTAAAGTCTTTTTCCATGTTTTAGTTTCGGGCTCCTTACAAATGAAAATCGGGGTACTCGACTCTTGAATCGAAATCACAAAATAGTCTTTTTTCCCTGATTTTTCAGGAGTCAGTCTAAAAAGCACACCCGCGACAGCACGATTTTTAAACATACACTCAATCCGTTCCCGTAGGCGTATTGCGTATTTGTCCCAACGTTCCATCCCCTTTAACTTGTCCAAGCCCTCCGCTGCAAAGTCCCGCCCTAGACCGACAATTTTTCCCGAGTTATTTATTCCGACAAAAATTTTCCCGCCTGCATTATTTGCCATTCCCGCAATGGATTTTGCTAAAATCCATGCCTGAGAAATTGGATTCAATTCTTTAAGACGTTCAATATTGGTCCTATCTGCCTCTGTCTGTTCTTCTCCTTTACTTTCCAAAAATTCTATAATTTTGGTATTCTTTGCTGCAGAAACGCCGGAGGCTTTAAACTCCACCGCATCCCCCTCCATCCCAAATTCGCTTGTTTTGTTATTATCATTCTCGTTTGATTTTTCCGCAGTCTGTTTATGCGCATTGTGCTCCTGCTTGACCTTTCCGCCTAAAATCTGGCATACCTGCTGAGAATTATTTTTTTCAGCAAGTTGTTTGGCTGTAAATCCGTCTTTTGTTTTTGCGTTTCTGTTCGCACCCAAATCCAACAACAACCGAACAATTCCTGCATGATTAAACCATGCTGCAACATGCAACGGAGTCCATCCCTTTTCCGTGCGCGCACCCAAAAGCCACTCGTCATCATCAAGTTCCTCTTCAACCGCATCTACGTCGCCCAACTTCACAGCCTTGTGCACTCCAGAAAACTTTGTCTCCACCTGCACGTCATTTTGCCCTCGCCGACTTTCTTTTCCCTTTTTCGCTCTCACAGAAAATCGTCCTCCGCCACTCTTTAAAATCTCCAATACATCTCCATTTTTCCCAAGCACCGCCAAATCCGCCGGAGTATTCCCGTATTTGTCTTTCGCATTTACACACGCACCATAATCAAGCAACATCCGGACAACTCCTTTGGAATTTCCAATCACGGCAACATGCAACGCCGTCAAACCTAGTACACGTTCGCGTTGGAACGCCAAAGACTCGTCATCATCAAGCTCTTCCTCGACAAATATAGAATCCCCGCAAATCGCACCGCAAAAGAATAAATTCCACGTCTTGCTTGTTTTTTCTAATTTCTCTCGCCACACGTTCAGTCCGTGATTATTCTCCAAGATATTCAAAAATTTCTGTATTTTTTCACACTGCGACTTTCTGTTCATGCTTCATCAGTCTAGAAAAGAATACTCTGTCATGCCAAAACTTTTCTACTTGCAAAATTAATTCTAAAGGAAAGATAATCCCGAGCATGCCTCGATACGAATACAAAATTTTAAGGATAGATGCTAAATCCAGGCATCCATCCTGTAATTCAACGGTTCAATCATCCACAATTGATATATCTCTAACGGAGGCGCTTCTCTCCAAAGAGGGACGTGACGGCTGGAAGCTTAAGGGGTGCTACCCAGAACCTGCCGGTGGGGCGTGTGGCGGCCTTCTTCTATCCGTCTGCTTTGTTTTCGAACGTCGCATTATTGAAAGAAAATCCTACTATGGCGACGACGATTAACCCCATTTTCATAAAACAAAAACAATAGAGCCGCTTCTAAAAGCGGCTCTATTGTTTTTACCCCAGCTTGATCAGTTCTTCCGTGGCGGGGATGTCTTTGATGATTTGGGAGGGGAGCGGGCCGACGCCGATGTAGCGGAGGTTCGGGAGCGCGGGAGCGTCGGCAAGTTCGACGATGGTCTTCATCACGAACGCGATGTAGCGTTTGGCGTTCTCGGGAAGGTCGTTAAACGAGCGCACGCCGGAAATGTCTTCCGTCCAGCCCGGGAGCGTTTCGTAGACGGGGACGAGCGTCTGGCGCAGCGCGTCGTTGCGCGGCACGTGTTTGTAAATTTTTCCGTCCGGTCCCTTGTAGGCTACGCATACGAGCAAGTCGCCGCCCTGCCATTCGTCGGCGGGCGAAAGCGCATCGAGCTTGTTGATGACCAAATCCTGATAACCGCCGTAGCGGAGCGCGTCGGCTTTTTCCACGCAGTCGCACCAGCCGACCATGCGCTGACGCCCGGAAACGACACCGAATTCGAGTTTTTTCAGGCGTTTGCAAAGCGGATGCTCGTCGTCCATTTGCGTAAGGAAAACGTGCGTGCCGACCTTGGTATCGTAAGCCTTGCAGCAGCCCATCGTGTGCACGGGCTGCGCGGGAATGCCGGCGGATTGGAAAAATTCCGGAGTAAAGGTGTGCGAAGCGGTAACGTTCGGCGGGAAGCCGTGGCGTTTGTCGAGCCAATAAGCCTGCCCGAATTCGCCGATGATGTATTCACCGCGCTTCATCGTATCGAGCACGAGATCGCGCACATCGCAAATCGCGGGAACAAGCTCCTGCCCTGCGTTCCAGTAAACTTCGATCACTTTTTCGCGGTTAAACTTAAACGGCGTTCCCGCGTCGAATTGCGTGAAGTCGAAATCGGCTTCGGTGAAAATGCCGTCTTTAATGGCGGGCGCGTTCCCGCGCACTTCGGCGGCGGTGAGTTTTTTGAAAAATTCGCTCCAAAGCTCCGGCGCCACGCGGCAAACGTGCTCAATCGTGCGCTCGGCGCGGTCCATGCGCGCGTTCATTTTTTCTTCGAAAACTTCCTTCGGTCCGAGGAAATCCGCGTAGGTAATTTGCCATTGTCCTACTTCGTCGCAATATGCGGGCGTGATTCCGCGCCCCGTGGAGCCGCGCGGCAGGTGCTTCAAGACGTTCACGCGGTAATCCTCAAACGCGAGGTCGAGCATGCGGTGCGAAACGTCGCTGAGCATCGTGCGCTCGTCGATGCGCAGGCGCGAATAAATCGGGATGTCCATCTTTTCGAGCGGGCGCGCTTCCCAGTGGAATTTGCGCGGATCGGCAACGACACCGGCACCGATGGCAAGCACGGCAACATCCTTTTCGATCACGCCCGCAGGAAGCAGGTTGAGCTTGAGCCCGCCGACGGTGTGCCCGGAATTGGCGCCGCCGTTCACTTTCATAACGACGGAAACGATCCCGCGCTTGCCGGTTTCGGCTTGAAGCTCGCGAATGACTTCGGGAATGAGGCGTCCCTTGCCTTCGTCTCCGGTGCTGATTCCGGTGTCTGCAATGAGTTGGCTGCAAAAAGAAATGAGTGCCATGGCTTATATAGAAAGTTCGAAATGTGTTGTAAAAAAACTAACGCAAAAGCGTGTTCGGTTAAAGATTAAAGACGCCCCTTCCGCCGATAAAAAGGGATTTACATCGCTTTTTGTCGGCTTCTTAAAAAGCTCATGCTCAACCGCCGACATCCAAAGCAGCGGGAGCACGCGGAATCGCCACCGCCCGTAAAAAATCGAGCGAGGACTGCGTTCCCGCTACATCAGCGGGCGAAACAAATCGGCAAAGCGTTTGATGATACCGCCGAATGCGCCGTTGGAGAAAAATACAACGAGCGCGGGAGCATCCGGCGTTGCGGCATCGGCGAGCGATTCCAGCAACGCGAGCAATTGCTCCGTCGTCTCCGGAGCGTGCGCTTCAACCCCGCGGGAACGCAATGCTTCCGCGACTTCCGCCGTATTCATTTTTTCCGCGCCTCCCGAAGCATGATGCACGGGCGCAATGAGCGCGGCGTCCGCGTTCCCGAGCGCGTCCGTAAACGCATCCTGCAAAAGCTTGCGCACGGCGGTGTTGCTGCGCGGCTCGAAGGCGGCGATGAGCTTGCGGTTCGGGTAGCGTTCCCGCAGCGCTTGGAGTGTGAGCTTGAGCGCTGTCGGGTGATGGCCGAAATCCTCGATCGCAACGAGCGACGGCGTATCGACGAGGATTTCCCGGCGACGCTTTACGCCTTGGAATTTTGACAAATTTTCGAGCGGGAACGCCCACTCCGGTTTGTCCGTTGCCGTGTAAAGCGCGCACGCCGTCGCCGCCATCGCCGCGTTGCGCGCGTTGAAAATGCCGGATTGCGCCCAAGCGACGTGCCCCCACGCGTTCCCGCGCCAAGTCAAATCAAACTCGGAACCTTCGGGAGTTTCACGGAAATTCAAAATGCGAATGTCGCAGTTTTCGCCGGTGCCGACGCGTAGCACCGGAGCCCAGGAAACGTTTTCCAAGAGCGGTGCGATATTTTCGTCGTCGCCGTTTGCCACGATGTAGCCGTTGCGCGGCACGAGGCGAATAACGTGCGCAAACGTGCGCTGAACATCTTGCAGGTCGCGGAAAATATCCGCGTGGTCAAATTCCAAATTATTCAGCAAAAGGATTTCCGGCAGGTATTGGATAAATTTGCTGCGCTTGTCAAAAAATGCCGTGTCGTATTCGTCGCCTTCGATAACAAATGCGCCGCCGTCCGTTCCCGGCGCAGAGCCGCCCGGCAAATCACGCGGCACGCCGCCGATGAGCCAGCCGGGATTTTCTCCGTGTTCCCGCAAAAGAAACGCCGCAATCGAAGACGTCGTCGTCTTGCCGTGCGTTCCCGCGACGACGAGGTTGTGCCGGTTTTTCAAAAGCCGCGTGCGCAGCAATTCCGGAAGCGAAACGTAGTCGAGCGCGCGCGACTCCAGGAGCCATTCCATTTCGGGATGTCCGCGCGAGACGACGTTCCCGACGACGACCAAATCCGGATTGATAAACGCGAGCCGTTCAGCGCTGTAACCGTCGTAAATTTTCACGCCGGAATTTAAAAGCATGTCCGACATCGGCGGGTAAATGCCCTTGTCCGATCCGGAAACTTCGTGCCCGAGCGCGCGCATCAGCAAGGCGGCATTCCCCATCGCCGTGCCGCAAATTCCCATGAAATAAATGTGCATGAGCAGAGAGATTAAAGTTTAATAGTGAAAGATTAAAAGCGGAGACAGCGCATTTTTTACAAGCCGAAAAGCGGAGGTCGGGAAACGTGAATCGGTGAAATTACGCGCGAAACTCGTTTCCCGAAGACTCTGCGTCCTATTCGACAATGCGGACGCCGCCTTTGTCGGCAGAGGCGACCATTTTCGCGTAAGCGCGCAAGGCTTTAGAAATCTTGCGGTTGCGCGTTTTCGGTGTCCACGCTGCGTTCCCGCGGGATTCTTCTTCCCTGCGGCGGGCGGCGAGCTCTTCGTCGGAAACGCAAACGCGAATCGTGCGCGCGGGAATGTCGATTTCAATCAAATCGTTGTCGCGAATCAGTGCGACGTTCCCGCCCGCCGCCGCTTCCGGCGAAATGTGTCCGATGGAAAGCCCCGACGTGCCGCCGGAGAAACGTCCGTCCGTAATCAGCGCGCAGAGTTCGCCGAGGTGTTTCGATTTGATGTAAGACGTCGGGTAAAGCATTTCCTGCATTCCGGGACCGCCGCGCGGACCTTCGTGCGTGATGACGACGACATCGCCCGGCCCGACCTTGCCGCCGAGAATGCCTTCGCATGCGTCGTCCTGCGATTCAAACACACGCGCGGTGCCTTTGAATTTGAAAACCTTTTCGGAAACGCCCGCCGTTTTGACGATGCAACCGTCCTGCGCGATATTGCCGAAGAGCACGGCGAGCCCGCCGTCACGCACGTACGCGTGTTCGGCATCGCGAATGCAACCGTTTGTGCGGTCTGTATCCAAATTTTCATAACGCGTTTCCTGCGAAGCCATTTCGATGTTGCGCGTTCCCGCGGGCGCGGCGTGAGCGCGTTCGAGTGCCTCGGCGGAGACGGTCGGCGAATCGATGTCGTTTTGCGCAATCGCTTCGGTAAGCGTCAGCCCGTCGGCGCGGTAAACGTTCCCGTCGATGAGTCCTTCGGCGGCGAGGCGTCCGATAATCGTCAGGATTCCGCCCGCGCGGTTCACGTCTTCAATGTGATATTTTTTCGTGTTCGGTGCGACTTTACAAAGCACGGGAACGCGGCGGGAAAGGAAGTCGATGTCCTTCATCGTGAAATCCACGCCGGCTTCCTGCGCGATGGCGAGCAGGTGCAAGACCGTGTTGGTCGAGCCGCCCATGGCGATATCGAGCGTCATTGCGTTCAGGAACGCGGCGCGCGTGGCGATTTGGCGCGGGAGCACGGTGGCGTCGCCTTTTTCGTAATACGCGTAAGCCATTTCGACGATGCGCTTGGCGGCTTTTTCAAAAAGTTTCATGCGCTCTTTGTGCGTTGAAAGCACGGTGCCGTTGCCGGGAAGCGCCATGCCGAGCACTTCGTTGAGGCAATTCATAGAATTTGCCGTAAACATGCCGGAACAGGAGCCGCAAGTCGGGCACGCGAGGCGTTCGAGCTCGGCGAGTTTTTCGTCGGAATATGATTCGTCCGCGCCCTTGACCATGACGTCGATCAGGTCGTATTTTTCGCCTTCGAAATCGCCGGCTTCCATCGGTCCGCCGGAAACGAAAATCGCGGGAATGTTCAGGCGCATTGCCGCCATGAGCATGCCGGGCGTAACTTTGTCGCAGTTGGAAATGCAAACGATAGCGTCCACGCGGTGCGCGTTGCACATGTATTCGACGGAGTCGGCGATGAGATCGCGCGACGGGAGTGAGTAAAGCATGCCGTCGTGCCCCATGGCGATGCCGTCGTCGATGGCGATGGTGTTAAATTCTGCGGCGAAGCAACCTTGCGCTTCGATGAGCGCTTTCATCTGTTGCCCGATTTTGTGCAAATGCGTGTGTCCGGGAACGAACTGCGTGAATGAATTGACGATACCGATAATCGGCTTGCCGAGTTGTTCTTCTTTCATGCCGTTGGCGCGCCAAAGTGCGCGCGCGCCCGCCATGCGGCGACCTTCCGTGCTGAGTGAACTGCGAAATTTCATAGTGGGGCGAAATCCTACGCGCGTTCCCGCGGGAACGCAAAGCGTTTGTTTTTGAATTTTGGGGAAGTCGGGGGAAGGTAACTGGGAGCTGGGAATTAAAAATATATGAAGCGGCAAATAAAAAAATCTGAGTTGACAAGGCAGTGCGAAAAGTTTTTCCTTGGCGAGACATTTTCACGGTGGATGTAGCTCAGTTGGTTAGAGCATCGGATTGTGGTTCCGAGGGTCGCGAGTTCAAATCTCGTCTTCCACCCCATTTAAAAAGCCCGCTTGAATGCGGGCTTTTCGTTTACGGATTTTGCGGAATACTCAATCCCGATTTATCCAAAGCGAGCTCGAAAGCGGCGGAAGTGTAAGGATATTGCCGGAAAAACCGAAACCGTCTTCAGCGGGAACGCCGTCCGCATCGAATGTTTCGGAGGTTGCCACACAGCGGAATCCGGAGAAACGCGCCTCGGGAATTTGCACCTGCGCGGGAACGGTACGCGGGTTCAGCGTCAGAATATACTGCAAGCGTCCCTGTGCATGATTGTCGTTATAAACGGCGACAACGGCGGTATTTGTCTGGTCCGGATAGAAACGGAAAAAACCTTTGGAAACATTTGTGCGTTGGCGGAAAAGCCGTCCGTCCGGAGAAAGCCGGAACCGAATCCACGCGGAGACAAAATCCTGCGTTCCCGCGAATTTTTTCATGCGCGCGTAATCGAGGGCATTTTCCTCTCCGTCAAGATAGGTATTGTTTTTTCCGTGCTTTGTACGCAGAAAATCCTGCCCTTCCGCAATCATCGGCGTACCGAGTGAAGAGAGCAGGAAAGCGAACATCAAATGCGTGCGGCGTTTGTCGTTGCGCGTCGGGTTGGCGGCATTGCCGTTTCCGCATTCGGTAATTTTGTCGAGCCAGCAACGATCATCATGCGATTCCGTATAATTAACGGTTTGTGCCGGGAACGTGGCGAAATATTCCGGCGAGCCGGAAATGAAGTAGCGGAGCCCGTCAAGGTTTACGCAATTGTGAACAAATTTTGCGGCGTAATCGCGATAGCCGTCGTTCCAGGAAGAAAACGTTGTTGATTTCAGCGCACCGGCGATATGCCCGCGGAAACTCCACGGCTCGGCGATGAGGATGCAATCGGGGTGGCGTTCCCGCACGGCATTTTCGATGCTGCGCAAAGCCGGAATCCCGATAAGTTCGGCAAGGTCGAAGCGGAAACCGTCCACGCCGTAGCGTTCAATCATCCAAAGCAGGCTGTCGATAACGAGGCGTTTACTCATCGGGCGGTCGGCGCGGTAATCGTTCCCGCAACCGCTCCAATTGGTAAAGTTGCCGTGAAAATCGAGATTGAAATAATAGTTTTTATCGATGCGGAAAAGATGATTCGGTTCGCCGACGTGATTGTAAACGACGTCGAGAATCACGGCGAAGCCCTGCTCGTGAAATGCCGCTACAAGATCGCGAAATTCTTCGATTTGGCTCGCATTTGCAGGATCGCTCGCGTAGGCGGGTGCCGGCGAAAACCAATTCGTCGTCATGTAGCCCCAATGATAATCTTCGGCTTTAAGCGAATCAAATTGCTGAATAGGTTGAAGTTCCACGGCGTTCACGCCGAGTTTTTTCAAATAACAATCGTCGGAGCGCACCCATTCCGTGAGATCTCGAAAACCGAGCGGACGCTTCAGGTTGCGGAATTTCGGATGCCGCGCAATCAAATCGCGCAGATGCACTTCCGAAATAACCAAATCCGAAAGATGCGGCGGTGTGAATTTTTTCGCCGGATAGCCCAAGTGATATTCGTCGATAACAATGGCGGGACCTTCCCGGGAAACGCAGGCTTTGGCATAAGGATCCAAGATCGGCTCGCCGGGCGCGAACGCCGTGGTGTTATCGCTGTTTCTCCCGTCGACAAAAAAATCGTAATGCCGTCCGTGAAGATTCCCGGGAACGTCCGTTTCCCAAACGCCGTTGAGAATCGGTTTAAGATCGGCACGGATTTCGGGCAATTTTTCGGTTTCTCGCACGCGGACGCTCACGCGCATTGCGCGCGGCGCAAAAAGGCGAAACGCCGTTGAGCGACCGTTGCGGGCAACCGTTGCGCCGAGCCGAGCATCCGAATAAAGCAACGAGAGGAAAAATCCCGTCTTTACCGGAAGGCTGTGTCGCTCTTTCGGAACATCCCAAACCACTTCTTCCTGCCGGGAAACGTCCAAGGCTTTTTCACAAACAATGCGGAAAGAGTTCCACCCCGTGCGCTCCGAATCAAGGCAAAGGTTGCGGTTTCCGTTCCCGTCGTCAACGAGGGAAAACGTTCCCGCCGGCGGCTCAATCCATTTTCCGTCAGCCGTGATAAATTTGAAGAATTCCTTTGTTTTTTTTCCGCCGTCAAAAAAACGGCTTTGAGGCACGCGCACAGCCCACGCGCTGAATTGCCCGAAAGAGTGGTAACGCATTGCCCACTCGGACGCCCCGGCGGGATTCCAGCCGTTAAACGTTCCCGCGACGTAGATCACGGAATCTATCGGCAAATAGTAATCGCGGTAAATCGACGGATGGAGAATAAAAATAATGTCGTTTCCGTCAAAATAGTAGCCGGACATTCCGCTCCAGAAAATTGGCGGCATGCGTGAAATACTGCTGATTTTGCTTCCGGATTTCAGCGAAAGCGGCGGCATTTTCCACGAATTTTTCCAATCTCGGTCGAGCGAAACAAGAATCGTACTGTTCGTTCTCCAATAAGCGGCTTCGAGCTTCGGCGATTCGGATTTCGGAAGCAGGGAAGACAGTTTTTTCAGGAATCCGGGCATAAATTTTTATATGAAGAAAAATTAGAAATTTGGAAGAGAAATGACGAAGAAGAAATCAGCGCGCGGGAACGTTTTTTTCAGTACTTTTTTTCTAAATTCTCATTTCTCATTTCCGGATTGAAACAATTACCAATTTTTCTCCGGGTAAAGCGTATTCCACCAATCGCCGTCGTCCTTGAGCCAGCGGGCAAACCACGCAAGGTGGGATTTAATCCACTGCTTACGGCGATTATAGTTCATGATACCGTGGTCTTCGCCCGTGAACGTGAGCAGTTCAACCGGTTTCCCCAGGAGCTTGAGTGCCGTAAACATTTGAACGGATTCTCCGACGGGAACGTTTTTGTCCACAACTCCGTGGCAGAGCAAAATCGGTGTGTTAATTTTATCTGCGGAAAAAAGCGGGCTTTGTTCGATGTAAATATCTTTGTTTGTCCACGGGAATGAACCGGCGGAGGCAATCGCGTTGTAGGAATAGCCCCACATTCCTTCTCCCCAGTAACTCGTAATATCGCTGATTCCGGCATGCGCGACGGCGGCGGAGAAAATGTCGGTGCGCGTTTGCAGATACATCGTCATGAAGCCGCCGTAGGAAGCGCCTATACAACCGATTTTTTCCGCATTCACGAAAGGATGCGCGGCACAAAACGCTTTCACGCCTTCGATAATGTCGTCCGCCGTGCGTTTGCCCCACGCGTTGAGATGGCGAGCGGAAAATTCCTGCCCGTAGCCGATGGTTCCGCTCGGATTGACAACGTAAACGATGTAGCCCTGCGAGGCGTAAAGCGGGAACGGATAATGCGCACCGAGCACACGGGAAGTCGGCGTCGTTCCGCTGTAATAATAAACGATGAGCGGGTATTTTTTCGAAGGATCAAAATCCGCCGGAAGGAAACAATGCCCGTCGATGACAGTTCCGTCCGAAGCAGTGAAAATCCAGGGATGAACCGAGGGAAACGCGAGTTTTTCCTCTTCGTCCGAGCTTACGTCCAAGAAAAGCTCCGACGTATTTTTTTCCAAATTCACCTTATAAATTTTCGGAAACGAAACGGAGCCGGACGCAAGAGCGTAAGCTTCCGGAGCGAATTCCTCCGGTGTTCCGGCAACATCAAATTTCGACGTAATCGGGGCGGGAACGTTAATTTTTTCAAACTGTTTAATCGCGGAAACGTAGCGGTAAACATTTTCCATATCGCGATCGACCGTGAGAAAATACACGTTCCCGTCTCCGCCCCATACGCCGGACTCGATAGCGGGACTAAAGTCGCGCGTAATCGGCTCCATCGTTTTCGAGGCGACATCGTAAATATACGCCTGCGTGTCAAAGGAATTGGCGGTTACGCCTTCCGGAAGCACGGAGCCAAGTCGGTTGAACGCATCCGGACCGGCAAGAAAAAGTATCTTTTTGCAATCCGGAGACCAGCCGCAAAAGCCGAATCCGTATTTTTCGTTTTCGAAAACCGGCTCGCTTTTCAAAGTTTCCAAATCCAGCACATACAGATTGTGGCGGCAAAATTCCGGTTGCGTATAGTCCACATACGTCGTCGAGAACGCGATTTTTTTGGAATCGGGGCTAATCCCTGCGAGCGACGTCGACTTCGTTCCCGCCGTCAGCGGTTCAAAAATTCCGGTTTTGAGGTCATAGCGATACAGGAATGAGCGATCCCGCCAGCTGTCGGAGCGGTCCGCCATGTTCAGAACACGCTTCCAATCGGCAGACTCCTTTGTCCATTTCTCCGTTTTGGTGACGATGAGTCCGCTTTCGTCCGGCAACCACTTGTAGCTGTGGTTAGAGTTCGGCAGATTTTTTGCCAAAACCGTTTCCTGCCCGGTCTTAAAATCATAAGCAACATAGGAGCAACGGTCGCCCGGCTCGGCGCGGCGGAAATAAAGGCGGGAGCCGTTCGGCAGCCACGCGTAATTGCGGCTCAAATCGTCCACCAAAACAATTTTCCCCGTCGCGACTTCGCGCACTTCCATTTTCCGGGTAAACGATGCGTCGTCCCGCAAATACGTATACGAAATCAGCATGTATTTCCGGTCCGGGGAAACCTGTATCGTGCTGATGCGGTCGACTTCGTTCACGTCGGCAATTGTTACGGGGCGTTTTTCCGTTCCGTCTGAAAAAACAACGGCGGGAGCGTTTTTGTTTTCCGCCTCAAATTCAATTTTTACCATCGGCGGAAGCTTGGAATCTTTTTGCGTAAGCACTTTCACGAGCACTTCCGCGCGATCGATTTCGAGGCTCATGTTCGCGGTTGAAGTCCCGTGCTTCTCCAAATCGGTTTCGACGGAAAGCTTATCGGCAACTTTTTTTCCGTTCACCCAAATTTCAAATTTTTGCGGAGAGGAAACAAGGAGCTTCCCGCGCGAGAACGTTTTCGGCGTAATAAACGTGCGGAAAAGCGTTAACGTATCTTGAGCGGCGGGAACGCTTTCCGAAATTTCTGAAGGGGCAACAAAGAAAGACTTTTCATTTGAAGCGACCGCAGTATAAACCAAATTTTCCGGAGCGGGAATTTCAGTGCGCAATTTCGCATCCGCATCAAACGTCTTGTCCTGCAAATTTTTTATCTCCGCAAAAATCGGGGTCGGAACGACAATGGATGCGGAAACGCCCATGCTCTGCGGCGACAAAAGCTTCGGTTTTTGCGGCGTATCCGGAAGCGGCTCAACCACCGGCACGGCATCGACCGCCGGAATCGTCGTTTGGGTGGGAAATTGTGCGCCGAATGCGAGCGCAGAACACGCACAAAGAAAAGAAAATCCGATAATTTTAAGGTTCATAGTAAAAAGCTTTCTAAAAAATAATGTCCCCGTTTAAAAACAGGTTGGGAGACATTACCGAGAAGTCCGCGTTCCCGCGAGCAAAAACACCTCTCGGGAACGCATTGCGGGTTTAGTAAGTTCCGCGAAACGCCCTACGCACAAAATACGAGAATCAAAAGCTGCGCCGTCAGCACACGCAAAAACATCGTCAACGGATAAACCGTCGCATAAGCGACATTCGGCGCTTCATTCTGCGCTACGGAATTAGCATAAGCGAGTGCCGGCGGATCTGTCGTCGCACCGGAAACCAACCCCATAATCGAGTAATAATTCATTTTGAAAACGCCGCGCGCCACCAGTCCGACCACCAACAACGGCACCGTTGTAATACAAAATCCGATCAGCACCCACCAGTATCCTCCGCCAAGCACCGTTTGCAAAAAGCCGTCCCCGGCTCCGATGCCTACGCTCGCAAGAAACAGTAGAATTCCGATTTCGCGAATCATTAAATTCGCCGCAATCGGCGTATACGTAATCAGGTGAGACTTGTAACCCCAGCAGCTAATCAGAATTGCAATGATGAGCGGACCTCCCGCAAGCCCCAATTTCAAAGGCTGAGAAAGCCCGGGAACGGCAAACGGAATACTTCCGAAAATCACGCCGACGGCAATTCCGAGAAAAATCGAAACCAAATTCGGATGATCCAAACGTTTCAACTCGTTCCCGAGCACTTTTTCCACCTCGTTGACTGCGTGCTCCAGTCCGACCACGTTCACACGGTCACCGAGTTGCAGGCACAACGTAGGATTCGCAATCAAAACCACCCCCGCACGATTGATGCGCGTAATCGCCACGCCCATCGACGAATACGCGTCCAAACGTCCGAGTGCCTTTCCGTTCACGCTCGGACGCGTTACGATAATGCGTCTCCGCACGATTGCGGATTTCAAATGCTCCCAATCTTCGACGCCCCAATTGATCACTTTTCCGAAAAACGCAGCTATCGTTTCCGCATCCCCTTTCGCGGAAATCACGAGCAGGCGATCGCCGAGCTCAAGCACCAAATCCCCCGTCGGCAACGTCGGGGGCTGTTCCCCGCGGCGATGCCGCGAAATGACAAAGCGGCGAGAAAACAGACGTGTGATTTCCGAAATTTTCTTCCCGACAATCGCCGGATTTTGCACCTCCAACGTGAACGCCGTCGAATCATCCCCGCTCGTCGGATTCGTCTCCTTCAACGCCCGCGTCTCCTTTTTCAGCGAAATTTTAAAAACGGTGCGCACCGCCAGGATCGACAAAATAATCCCGACAACTCCGAGCGGATACGCGCACGCGTAGCCCTGCCCCAACGTTCCCGCGAGCTGCTCCGCCGCCGCGTCAAGCGTGCTTCCCTCGGGAACGCCTCCCGCCTGCGCCACCAACGCTTCCTTCGCTCCCGGATTCGTATTGATGATTTCCGATAAAGCCTGCTGAGCCGCGCCCAAGCCCGGCGTATTCGTAATTGCGCCGGAAAGCACCCCGACCAAAGTCGGCATCGGAATACTCGTCAGATAGTGAAAAAGCACCGTCATCAGCACGCCGAGCAAGACAATCGACGCCGCCAAACCGTTCATCAGCATTCCGCCTCTTTTAAAAGACGCAAAAAAACCCGGTCCCACCTGCAAACCGATAGAATAAACAAAAAGAATCAGCCCGAATTCCTTTACGAAATGCAAAACATGCCCGTTCGCGGAAAAACCGAGCTGCCCGAGAACGATCCCGACGAAAAGCACGAGCGTAATCCCGAGCGACACGCCAAATACCTTAATGCGCCCGAGCGGAATTCCGATCGCAATCACCAACGCGAAAAGCAACACCGTGTGCGCCGCACCGTCAGTATCATTGTAAAATAAATTTGTCAGCCACTCCATATACCCGAAGAAAAAAAGAAAGAAAATGCGTTCCCGCCCTGCCTTTCGGCAAGTTTCAGACGCGAATCCGCGAAGTAAAATCCTCTCCGCCGCAAATCGCAAAGTTTTTTTAGAAAAACATGAAGCGGATTTAAACGCTTACACCGTAAAGGCGGAGAGCCCGAAAATAAATTTTCCCCGCAAAACCTTCCCGAATTCACGGGAACGCCTTGCGGGGACTTGTTTCAGAACCTCTCTGCTTCTTTTTTAGCAAACGCCCTGCGAGAGCATCGCGTCGGCAACCTTAACGAAGCCGGCAACGTTCGCGCCCTGAACGTAGTTGATCGAACCGTCTGCGTTTTTGCCGTATTTAACGCAGGATTCGTGAATGCTCTTCATGATTTGGAGCAAGCGCGCATCCACTTCTTCGCGCGTCCAGGAAAGACGCAACGAATTTTGCGACATTTCGAGACCGGACGTGGCAACGCCGCCGGCGTTGGACGCCTTGCCCGGCGCATAAAGAATGCCAGCGCTTTGGAACGCTTCAATCGCTTCCGGCGTGGACGGCATGTTCGCGCCTTCGGCAACGCACATTACGCCGTTGGCAAGAAGCGCCTTGGCTTCGTCGCCGTTGAGCTCGTTCTGCGTCGCGCACGGGAGCGCAATATCGCACTTGACCGACCACGGGCGCTTGCCTTCGAGGTATTCAAAACCGAATTCCTTCGCCGCTTCCGCGATGCGCCCGCGCTTCACGTTTTTGAGCTCCATAATCCATGCAAGCTGTTCTTTCGTGATGCCGTCTTTCGCGTAAATCGTGCCGTTGGAGTCCGAAAGCGTAAGCACGCTTGCGCCGAGCTGGAGGCATTTTTCCGCCGCATATTGAGCAACGTTCCCGGAACCGGAAATGGCGACCTTTTTGCCTTCAAACGAATCGTTGCGCGTCGCGAGCATTTCGCGGGCAAAATAAACCGTGCCGTAGCCGGTTGCTTCCGGGCGAATCAGCGAACCGCCGTAAGCAAGCGGCTTGCCGGTGAGAACGCCTTCAAATTGCTTCGTGAGCTTTTTATACATTCCGAAGAGGTAGCCGACTTCGCGCGCGCCGACGCCGATGTCGCCCGCGGGAACGTCTTCGTTCGCACCGATGTGGCGGAACAATTCGGCCATGAAAGATTGGCAGAAGCGCATGACTTCGCCGTCGCTCTTGCCCTTCGGATCGAAGTCTGAGCCGCCCTTGCCGCCGCCCATCGGGAGCGTTGTCAGAGAATTTTTGAAAACTTGCTCAAACGCGAGGAATTTGAGAATGCTCAAATTCACGGACGGGTGGAAGCGCAAGCCGCCTTTGTACGGCCCGATCGCGCTGTTCATCTGAATGCGGAAACCGCGGTTGACGCAGACGTTCCCGGCATCGTCCACCCACGGCACGCGGAACATAATCACGCGCTCGGGTTCAACCATGCGTTCGAGAATCGCGGCGTTGGCGTATTTCGGATTTTCTGCAAGAAATCCGCGGAGGCTTTGAAGCACTTCTTCAACTGCCTGGTGAAATTCCGGCTGGTTCGGGTCGCGCTCAACGACGGTTTTCAGAACGGAATCGATAATCGTATCGCTCATTTTTTGATAACTGGTGTTATTTGTTTTCTTTTGAAAAACTTTCTTTCGGAAAGCGGACGGAAAGTATTTCGCACAAAAAAATACGACTCAATAAAAAAAAGATAGCGACGTAAATGCGGAGCTTTTACGGGAGGGAAAACATTCTTCCTGCTTTTCCTCTTCAAATGAGTTTCCGCCGCTGCATAATTCCCGAAAATAAACTTGTCGAAATGCCGTGCCGCGGCATAGAATTTGTGAACGTTCCCGTAGCGGGAACGCATACTTTTCAACCCTCAGCAACAACACAAAAATATTATGAGAATTCTCGTTACCGGAGGCGCCGGCTACATCGGCACGCACACCGTCATCGAACTGCTCCAAGCAGGCTACGACATCACGATTGTCGACAACCTTTACAACTCGCAGGAAGAAGCCGTCAAACGCGGCGCGGAACTCGCGGGCAAGACGCCGGAATTCCACAAAGTCGATTTGCTCGACTACGCGGCTCTTGAAGAAGTTTTCAAAACGCATAAATTTGACGCCGTCATTCACTTTGCAGGGCTGAAAGCCGTCGGCGAATCCGTCGCCAAGCCGTTGTTCTACTACCACAACAACATGACGGGAACGTTCAACCTGCTCGATTTGATGAAAAAATACGGTTGCCGCAACATCGTGTTTTCCTCCTCGGCAACGGTTTACGGTATGCCGGAAAAAGTGCCGCTGGACGAAGGTTGCTCCACGGGAGCGCTCAATCCTTACGGCGCAACAAAGCTCTTCCTCGAACGCGTCATTTCCGACGTCAAGGCTGCGGAACCGGATCTCGGCGTCGTGCTTCTGCGCTACTTCAATCCCGTCGGCGCGCACCCGTCGGGACGCATCGGCGAAAACCCGAACGGCATTCCGAACAACCTCATGCCCTACATCGCGCAAGTCGCCGTCGGTCGCCTCCCGAAGGTCAACGTCTTCGGCGATGACTACCCGACGAAAGACGGCACGGGCGTTCGCGACTACATCCACGTCGTCGACCTCGCTCGCGGGCACCTCGCCGCGCTCAAGAAGCTCGAAAAAACGCCGGGTGAAATTTACACCGTCAATCTCGGCACGGGAACGGGCTATTCCGTCCTCGAAATGATTAAAGCGTTTTCCAAAGCCTGCGGAAAAGACATTCCGTATGCGATTGCGCCGCGCCGCCCGGGCGATGCTCCGGAATGCTACGCCGACCCGAAATACGCCAAGGAACTTCTCGGCTGGGAAGCCACGCATACGCTCGACGACATGTGCGCGTCCAGCTGGAAGTGGCAGTCGATGAATCCGAACGGCTACGAAGGCTAAGATTAAAGCTTAGAGCTTAACGCTTAAAGAAGAGCGTTCCCGCAAAATCGGCTTTTGCCGCGCGGGAACGCTTTTTTTTAAAAGGAGAACAGGCGTCCCGCCTGTTTCTGCGACTCCGATCGAGTTAGTAAAAACTTCACGACTTTTTTCGCGCCTTTTAAACCAACGTTCCCGTGAGCGTGGTGACGGTCGCGGAATCAATGCGCACGCGGACGATTTTTCCGAGCAACGATTCGTCGCCCTTGAAAACGACTTTGCGGTCGCCGTCGTTGCGCCCTTGGAAAATATTTTCGCCGCGTTTGGCGGGTGCTTCGACCAAAACGTCCTGAATCGTTCCGACGAGCGATTCGTTGCGCGCGAGCGAATGTTTTTCCAAAACGGCGAGGAGTTCCTTGTTGCGCGCGTCTTTGATTTCCTCGGAAATCGGGTCGCCGAGCGCCTCCGCCGGCGTTCCCGCGCGCACGCTGTAGCGGAAAATAAAAGCCATGTCGAATTTGACTTCCTCGAAAAGCGAACGCGTAAGCTCAAAATCCTCTTCCGTTTCGCCGGGGAAGCCGACAATGACATCCGTCGAAAGATAAATGCCCGGACGGGCGGCACGCAACGCGTTGACCAATTCGATAAAGCGTTCCCGCGAATACGGACGGCGCATCGCTTTCAAAATTTTGTCCGAACCGCTCTGCGCGGGAAGATGAATATAACTGCAAAGCTTCGGCAAACGGCGATACGCGTCGACCAAATCTTCACGGAAGCCGACCGGATGCGGCGACGTGAAACGAATGCGCTCCAAGCCCTCAATCGCATGCAAACGTTCGAGCAACTGAACAAACGGCGACTTGCCGTTAATCGTCGGAAACTCGCGAATGCCGTAGCGATTCACAATTTGCCCGAGAAGCATCACTTCGCGCGTTCCCGCAGCGACAAGTTCTTCGACTTCCGCGACGATGTCGTCAATCGGACGCGCGCGCTCGTGCCCGCGAGTTTTCGGTACGATGCAATACGCGCAACGCATGTCGCAGCCCTGCATAATCGAAACGAAGGCGGAAATTTTGCGTCCCGGCGTGTGTTGCGAAATCGTGTTTTGCGAGCCGGCTTCTTCGTCTAAATCGACGATGGACGACGGCTTCGGACCGAGCCCGCGCATCGTCGCAAGCAGTTTGTCCAAATGCTCGGGAACGCGGTGAAATTTTTGTGTTCCGACAATCAAATCCAAATCGGGAAGCTGGTCGAGCAACGTGCGCCCGCGATTTTGCGCCATGCAACCCATGATACCGACGATGCGTTTTTTTCCGTCCGCGGGAACGCCTTTGTCTGCGTCTTTGGCGCGTTTTTTCCGGCTCGGGAGCAGGCGATACGCCTTGCCGATGGCTTTTTGTTCGGCTTGGTCGCGCACACTACAGGTGTTCAGTAAAATGATGTCGGCGTCGAACTCGTTATCGACGATGGAATAACCGCGCCCGCGCAACATTTCCGCGACTGCCTCGCTGTCGCGCTCGTTCATCTGGCAACCGTAAGTCTTAATATAAACCCGATTCATAGAACGCGTGATTTTCTCGAAAAGATTGCCGGAGTGCGATAAAGAATTTTTGGTAACCGGGAACTGGTAACTGGGAACTTGTAGTTGGGAAACCGGGGGAACGTGACGCCGGCTCAAAGTTTCCTTGCCTCCGAAGCGCGTTTGAGAGAATTTTTTTGCATATGGATTTTTTTCTGATTTTTGCAATCTGTCTGCTCTGCGCAGGTATCGTTTTACTCCTTCGGATTTTGTCCGAATTAAAAAAACGTTCCGGAACGGAAATCGCCTCCTCCGAAATTCTTGAAAAATCCGTGCGCGAATTGCGCGACGATGCCGAGCGCACACGCTTCGCCCTCGAAAAAAGCCTCCGCGAATTTAGAGAAGAAACCACGGGAACGGCTCAACGCCACACCGAAACCGTCCAAAACACCCTTGCCGCGCGTTCCCGCGATCTCAACGAAACGCTACACTCGCGCTTTGAAACGTTTACACAAACGCTGAACATTGCCGCACGCACGCAAGCGGAAACGCTCGACACCTTTCGCGAAGCTCAGCGAAAATCCGCCGACGAAAGCCGGGAAACGCTTGCCGCTGCGCTCGAAAAACTGCGGGAAGAAAACTCGAAAAAGCTCGACGAAATGCGCGGAATCGTCGACGAAAAACTTCAGTCCGCCTTGGAAAAACGCATCGGCGAATCCTTTCGCCTCGTCAGCGAACGCCTTGAAAGCGTGCATAAATCCTTGGGCGAAATGCAGTCCGTTGCCGGGAACGTGGTCGACCTCAAACGCGTTTTAACCAATGTAAAAACGCGCGGCACCTGGGGCGAAGTTCAGCTCGGGAACCTGCTCGAAACCATGCTTGCGCCGGAACAATTTTCGCGCAACGTGAAACCGCGCCCGCGCGGGAACGAAATCGTCGAATTCGCCGTCAGGCTTCCCGGCACGGAAGAAAACGGGAACGCGCCCGTTTGGCTTCCCGTCGACTCAAAGTTTCCCAAGGAAGATTACGAACGCTTGGTAGAAGCCGCCGAGCGAGCAGACGCGCCTGCCGTCGAAGCCGCCTCCAAGCAACTCGCAGACGCCGTCGAAAAATGCGCGCGCGACATCCGCAACAAATACATTGCTCCGCCTCACACTACGGATTTCGCCGTCCTCTTCGTGCCGACGGAAGGACTTTATTCCGAAATTCTCCGCCGCCCCGGATTAGCGGAGAAAATTCAGCGGGAATGCCGCGTTCTCGTTGCCGGACCGACGAGTTTTGCCGCGCTTCTAAACAGTCTGCAAATGGGCTTCCGCACGCTCGCGATACGAAAAAATTCTGCCAAAATCGCAAAAACTCTTCTTGCAGTGAAAAAGGATTTTGAAACCTTCGGTGAGCTTTTGGAAAAAATCGGGAAAAAAATTTCCGAAGCGCAATCCGCAATCACCCAAACGGCAGACAGGCACCGGAAAACCTCCGAGAAACTGGAACGCTTCGAAGCTCTGGAGCTTGAGACGGAAGCCTAAGCCAAGAGTCAAAACGCAAACGTTTCCGGCACAAAAACATTCGCCGCAGGCTGGTCTTTTCCTTTTTTTCCGATGCGCTTGAGCAAGCGCCAACCGGCGGGAACGTCCGGCTCAAAACCCGCAGGGGTTTCTAAAATCAGCCGCGTATTCGGCGAATCTTTTTTTGCGTAAGCGGAAATTTTTTCCACCACGGATTCCATTTCCGGCTTTTGCCAAAGCGCCCACGGCGGATCGCAAAAAATTAAATCCGCAAACGGCAAATCCTGCGGGAACGGACGCGCTCCCAGCAAATCTGCAGACAAGAACCGTACAGCGGGAACGCTCACGCCGCGTGCTTCCAAGGACTTTTTCAGTGCCGCAAAATTCTTTTTTTGAGCAACGGAAGCCGCCGGATTTTTGTCCGCCAAAATCGCGGATGCCGCACCGCGCGAAAGTGCTTCCCACGAATACGCGCCCGTTCCCGCGAAGCAATCCAGCACGCTTGCGCCGGCGACCAATTCGCCCAAAGACGAAAACACCGCTTCGCGCAAATAATCCGTCGCCGGGCGAATTTCCCCGCGCGTCGGTAAAATCAGCGGAATGCCGCGTGCGATGCCTCCGGTAATGCGCATTTCAGGAAATTATTTTGCGGTTTTTTCGTCCAACCTGGAAAGAATCCACTCCGCCGCATCCGGCGTTCCCGCGCGCGGGCGCAACAGCTCAAGCAAGTCGTCGCGATCGCGCATCATCGTTTTCAAAATTTCCGGGTTGTCAAAACACGCGGAAAGCCGTGCCGCAAGATTTTCCGGCGTAGCATCTTTTTGTAAATATTCCGGATATACATCGCGATCGAGCAAAATATTCGCCATACCAAGATAGCGTACCTTGTCTCCGACCAAAAGCCGCCCTATCGCCCAAGTCAGCGGATTTGCGTAATAAAGAATCGCGCCCGGAATACCGGCAAGCGAGCATGTGCGCGACATCGTTCCCGAGCTCATCAACACGGCACTCGCAGGTTGCTGCGTTTCCGCCACCGAATCAACGGGAACGAGCTCGATTCCCTGCGCCGCTTCCGGGTCTTTCGCCATCAGATTTTTCAAAATCCCCAAAACCGGCTCGCCCGGATGAAGCACAACCGCCTTTTGCAATGGATGCGTTTTTCGGAAAATTTTCCATGCGCCGAGAAGAATCGGGAAAATGCGCGCCACAGGCTTCGGACGACTTCCCGGCAGCAATAAAACGGGCGAGGAAGCATCAAATTTCACCGGCAAAATATGCTCCGGCTCCGCGAACGGATCCCCCACAAAATGCACGTCCAGCTTCGTATCTTCGTAGCATTTCAGCTCAAACGGAAACAGCACGCCGAGAGAATCCAAAACTTTTTCCATCTCGAAACGCCGATGAGCTTTCCAAGCCCAAATCTGAGGAGAAACATAGTGAAAAAGCGAAATATCACCACCGCCTTTTCGCGAAAGGCCCTCCTTCTTCAACGCTTTTGCCAAACGCAAATTCATTCCCGGGAAATCCGTAAAACAAATCGCACGCGGTCGATGTTCGCGAATCCACGACAGAATCAGCGAGAAAAGTTTTTTGTAAAACGATAAATTCGAAACTACTTCCACCAAACCGACGGCGGAAAAAGTCGTCATATTAAAGAGCAACTGCGCTCCCGCATCGCGCATATCATTCCCGCCGAATGCGGCAATCTTCAAATCCGGTTTTTTTGCCAGCATTTTCGAAATAACCCCCGCCGACAGCTCATCTCCGGAATGCTCTCCGGCAATAAAAAGAATATCCGGACGCCCGGACTTTTCGGGCAACGGGAACGCATTAGGGAGCTCGGGCATAGAGTTTTTCATGTGTAAATTCTACTCCGCAAGCACGTCCCCGACAATCGGAAATTTAAAAACGCAAAGTTTTTAAGAACTAAGAATAAACACCGAATTAAACGGATTTTTAAGATAAAAACGCGAGCTGAACTCGCAGGAAAAAATCGGCACAGGGAAAAGGCAAAGACCGTCGCCCTGTGTATCGGATTTATAAATACCGCAACGTGACGGAAACGCATTTGCGCCCAAACGTTCCCGCAGCGCAATGAGCACCGATTTTCCCCGCCTTTCTATAGGCTGTTTTCTACCAAAGAGAAAAACTTTTATTCTCAAGAAGTGTGCGCAGAGAAAGTGCGCTTGAGCGCTTGGCAAGGCGTTTCCCGTTTTCGTCGAGCACAAGCGGCGCGTGTGCCCAGCGCGGCGGGATTGCGCCGAGAGCGCGATAAAGCAAAATTTGCCGTGCGGTGGATTTAAGTAAATCCGCCCCGCGCACAACTTCGGAAATTTTCATACGAATATCGTCGGCAACAACGGCAAGCTCATACGCGGGAACGCCGTCGCGCCTCCAGACGACGAAATCTCCGAAATCTTTCCCTGCAACGAAAGTTTGTTTTCCTTGAATCTCGTCAAAAAACGTAATGGTTTCTCCGTCAGGAACACGGAATCTCCAATTGTAATCACCCGGCGCAGAAAAATCGCGCCCCGTTCCCGCCGGCGGTCTCCATGAGGCGGGGAAAATCGGCTCGGCGGCTTCGTCTTCCGCGTGCGGTGCCCGCACGGCAGCAGCAACGTCTTTGCGGGAACGGCGGCACGGGTAAATAATTCCGGCATTTTTCAGTTTTTCCCAAATTCCCCAAAAATACGGCATATTGTCCGATTGCACATAAGGAGCGAATTTCCCGCCGACATCCGGACCTTCATCCCATGAAATGCCAAGCTTTTTCAAATCCTCCATTGCGGCAACGGCAAATTCTTTTTTACAACGCAACGTATCTATATCTTCGATACGAAAAACGAGCGTTCCCGCATTTTCCCGGCAACGTTTTGCCGCAAGGGCGAAAGTGCGTGCGTGCCCGAGATGAAGCAAGCCGGTAGGAGTCGGCGCAATTCTTCCGCGGTAAGCCATAATCTACGGGAGAAGCTACGCTCCCGTCAGAGCGGATTTTCAAATCCGACAAATTCCCAGGGAAGAGAAAATTTTTCGGAAAGTTCGGCGGCGAGTGCAGAAACGCCCGAAGCCTCCGTAGCGTAATGACCGCACGGATACAAATTAAAATTCTCGTCTTGGGCTTTTACGAAATTTTCCTCTTTAATTTCACCGGTGATGAGCGTGTCGCAACGCAGTTGTTTCAAAGACGGAATCGCGGCGTTTCCGCTTCCGGAGAGGATGGCGATACGTTCGGGATTTTCGCTCCCGCACTCAATCGCCTTGAATGTTTTCGGGAAAAGAGCCTTCAGTTTTTTCGAAAGTTGAGTGCGCGGTATTCCCCGGCAAATTGCGGCAAACGCCGTGCCGTTAAATTCCAATCCCCATTCCAAAATTTCCAATCCCAAGTGCTTGGCGAGCACGGCGTTGTTTCCGATTTCGCGATGCGCGTCGAGCGGAAGATGGCTTCCGTAAACGGCAAGATTGGCGTCAAAGCAGGTCTTAAATTTTTTATAAATCGTTCCCGTAACGGGATGCTGCGCTTGCCAAAACATCCCGTGATGCACGATAAGAAAATCGATTCCGCGCCGCGCGGCTTCTTCGAAAACGCGTAATCCGGCATCCACCGCCGCGCCGATTTTCGTCACGTTCCCGTTGTTTTCGAACTGGAGTCCGTTTACCGCACCGGGAAAATCCGTCACGTCCGTTTGCGCCGTGCGTCCGTCGCAATAAGCGACCAATTCTTGGAGAGAAGCCATACGAAGCGAAGTGATAGTTGACAGGTAACAGTTGGTAATTGATAGGTTATAATTTATCAGCTATCGGCTACTACTTATCAACTATTTCCAAATTATTTTTTCTTGCGGGAACGCGAAGGTTTGGCTGGCGGCTCATCTCCCTCGCCCATATCTCTGCCGAAATCGGCATCGGACTCGCCGTCTTCGTCGTCCCAATGCATGGTTTCGTCTTCGTCTAATTTTTCGTCTTCGTAGTCGGGCAAATCGCGCACGGCGGAAAAATCTTCTTCGCTCTTGGCTTTAATTTTTTCGTCGTCATCGTCGATGCTGAGTTCATAACCGTCCGGAACGAATTCGAGGATATCGATAATTTCCTGAAAGAGGTGCGTTGCGCGCCCTTCCATGAACGCTTGAGTTTGCGCTTCGCGAATCTGTTCTTCGAGTTCGGTAACAGTGAGTTTCTGCGCGAACGAAAGTTTGTCGTTCAGGTATTTCATGCGCAGCATCGTAATGTGATCGAGAAATTCCGCATAAGCGCCTTTTTCTTCGTCGATCGTATCCGGCAACGCGAAAAGCTCTTCGTTGGTATCGAAAAACGTTTCGTTCACGCGCACGAGGCGCGCGGTTTTGTCCGGGTTGATTGCCTGAATCTGAAAAGGAATAAAGGCGTTTTCGACGATTTCCGTCACTAAGCCGTAGTCGCGCAACGCGTCGAGCAAATCGAGAATGTAGCCGACTTGCCTCGGATCGATAATGCTGAGTGCGTCTGTATCCCACTGAACGGGATCGCTGATTTCTTTCACCCACCAATTCATGTCTTCGCCGAAGCGGACCGTGCACCAAGTTAATTGCGGAGACGTTTTAGTCATAATTTTTTTTCGAAAAAAAAAAGAATTTTATCGTTAAAAAAGCTCCGGCGCAAAACGGTTGCCGGAGCTTTTTCTAAAAACCGTGGAAATTATTGCGCGTTCCCGTCAACCACGATGACTTTGCGGTCCTCGGCAACCTCGGACTTTGTTCCGTTTTGAACAGCATAAGCTTCACCGAGAGCCTGAATCTGAGCGGAATCGTCCGCGCCGAGATTTTTCAGGTAATTTTTAACCGCCTGTGCGCGCTTATCCGAAAGAGCAAGATTGTATTCTTCCGTTCCGAAATAATCGGAATAGCCGACGATGTAGATATTGCCGCGGTTGACGGCATCGATAATAGCGTCGAGCTTGGCGCGTTCATCGGCTTCGACGTTAAACTTGTCGAATCCGAAATAAATAACTGCGAGTTTTGCGTTTTCGGGAATGCTGTTGTTATTGATCCAATCCGCGACTTTGCCGCCGGCAGCGGAATCGTCACGAGCATCCGTTTCGTCAATCACGTCCCCGGTCAAGGAGTCATCTTCGCCGATGATTTCTTCCGACACGTTCTGCGTGTCCGTTCCCGTGCGGGGAGCACCGTTCCACTGATTGGGAAGATTTTTAGGACCGCAAGCCGTAAGGATAAAAGCTGCGGCAGCAAGAAGAGCAATTTTTGTGACGTTCATAAGTGGATTTTGTTTGTGCTTTTATGAAAAAATAAAACGAGCCTGCCCGCAACTACATTTTCGGAACGGCGGGCGGTTCCAGCGCGGCGATGCGCTCCATGAAACGGCGGGATGCCTCGCGGAAGCGATCCGGAGCATCCTTTCCGGGATCAAACTCTTTCGGATAAATCGGTTTTCCGAAGGCAACCCCCAGATTTGCGCGTTGCGGGAACGCTGAACCGCGCGGCAAAACATCGCCTGTCCCGAAAACGCGCGCCGGCACGACGGGAACGCGTGCCATGCAGGCAATGAGCCCGGCGCCGCCCTGCGCTTTTCCGAGTTTTCCGTCTTTGCTTCGTGTACCTTCCGGAAACAGAATCAGAGCATGGCGCTGTTTCAGCACCGCAAAAACCTTTTTGAATGCACCGACATCGCTTCCGCCGTCGCGATCGACGGGGATCACGTTACAATGCGGGAGCGCACGTTTCAGAATGGGGTTATTCAACAACGTTTTTCTTGCAAAAAAATACATTTCGCGCGGAATCACGCATCCGATCAGCGGCGGATCGATAAAGCTCACGTGATTGCTCGCAATCAGAAAGCCGCCTTCCGGCAAATTTTCCAAGCCGCTCACTTCCACGCGCCCGAAAGCACTCATGAACACACGCGCGCCGTGGTAAACCAAAGAATAAAATTTTTTATCGGTATAGAGTTCCATGGTTTTGCTGTTGGTTAGAATTTTACAGAGAAGAAATCATATCGCTGATTTTCCCGATCACTTGTTCGAGAGTCAAATCCGTACTGTCGATTTTAATCGCACCTTCCGGGCAGGCAAGCGGAGCCGCTTTGCGGGAGGAATCCAGCTTGTCGCGCTCGGCGACGGAGTCCGCAATGCCTTCCGCCGCGCGGCGGCGTGCCCGCGCGGCCGGATCCGCCGTAAGGAAAATCCGCAAATCCGCATCCGGGAAAATCACGCTTCCGATGTCTCGCCCATCCATAATCAAACCGTCGAAGCCGCGTTCCCGCGCCACTTCTTTTTGCGAACGCTGGTAATCGAAAAGAAATTTCCGCACTTCCGGAATTGCCGCGAACTGCGAAACCACGGCGTTTACCGCGTCGTTGCGGATTTCCGCGTCTGCGGGAACGGTTCCGCCGATACTCATCGCGGCTTCGCGTTCTCGCACTTCCGTTCCGAGATCCAAATTTTCCAGCGGTTTTCCCGCGGCAAAAAAAGCGTCCGCGTTTTTAATTCCGCGCCGTAGCAGCGAAAGTGCAACCGTGCGATAATGTGCGCCCGTGTCCACGTGCATCAGATTATGTTTCGCGGCGAGCCCACGGGAAGTCGAGGATTTACCCGATGCCGCTCCACCATCCACCGCAATCACCAAAAATTTCTTTCCGCTCATAAAAATTCTTCCCGAAAAGAGAACGTTCCCGTGTGAAAAATTACGCGAACTGGCGCAGAAAGCGCAGATCGTTGGCGTAGAAATGGCGAATATCGTCAATCCCGTGGACAAGCATCGCGATGCGTTCCAAGCCTACACCGAATGCGAGACCGCTCCATTCGTTTGCGTCAATTCCGACGTTTTCGAAAACCTTCGGATCAACCAACCCGCAGCCCATAATTTCGAGCCAGCGATCGCTCAAACGCCCGAGGTTCGGGGACTTAATATCCATTTCAAAACTCGGTTCCGTAAACGGGAAAAAGCTCGGGCGCAGACGTGTTTCAACGGAAGTGCCGAAAATTTCCCGCACGAATGAATCAAGCACGCTTTTCAAATCCTTCAGCGTCACGTTTTTATCGACCCATAAACCTTCGATCTGGTGAAAATTCGCGGAGTGCGTTGCATCAACCGTATCTCGACGGAAGCAGCGCCCGGGCGCGATAATGCGAATCGGCGGTTTGCGCGCAAGCATTGTGCGAATTTGCACGGACGAGGTATGCGAGCGCATCACGTAAGCTTCGGCGCCTTTTTTCGGTGCGTCTTTGGAAACCGTTCCCGCCGGTAAAAACAGGGTGTCCTGCATGTCGCGCGCCGGATGCGATTCAGGCGTGTTCAGCGCATCGAAGCAAAACCACTCGCTCTCAAGCTCGGGACCTTCGGCAATCGTAAACCCGAGGCGATGAAAGACACGGCAAATTTCTTCTCGCACTTGCGAGAGCGGATGCGCCATTCCGGAAAAATCATCCGGAGAGGAAAGAGACGCGTCAATCGGCTCGCCAAGCTTCGCCGCCAATTCGTTTTCTTCGATTCGCGCAAGCGTCGCCGCCAACGCCGCGTCAATGCGCTGTTTTGCAGCGTTGATAAGCTTTCCCGCCGCCGGTTTTTCCTCTTTGGGAAGTTTACCGATGGACTTCATCACTTGCGTGAGAGAACCGTTCGGACCGGAAATTTTTGCTTTAAATGCGTCAAATTCCGGACGCGTTTGAATGCCGGGTGCGGCGGATTCCGTTTCAGAAATAATTGCTTCGAGCTGTGCCTGCATGAATAAAAAAAATTTTGTGAAAGTTTACGCGGGAACGCAAAAAAAGGGAATAACAAAGAGTAGTTAGCGTCCTAGAATCGGGAACGATGTTCCTTCGTTCGGGTATTTTTCGCAAAGCCGTCTGAAAACACAGGCGGGAACGTAATCGGACAGGCGAGAGGAATCCAGCTTTACGATTTGCTTCACAAAAGAGGAATTGAAACAGATGTATTCCTTCTCCGGCATCATGTAAAGCGTTTCGACACCGGGCTCAAGGCGACGGTTATGCATGTCCAAAAGCAACTCCGACTCGAAGTCAGAAACCAGGCGCAAACCGCGAATAATCACGCCCGCCCCCAAGCGTTTGGCGTTGTCAACGGTCAGCCCGCCGAACGTGATGACCTCAACGTTCCCGGCATCCGCCAGTGCCTCACGGAGCAACTCCACACGCTCCGGAATTTCAAAAAGCGGCTGTTTGTCCGGATTGGCGGCAACAGCGACGATGACGCGATCAAAAAGTTTCGCTGCGCGACGAATGATGTGAACGTGCCCGTTGTGGACGGGATCAAAGCTTCCCGGATAGAGAGCCACGCGCGAGGAGAGATTTGTTTTTGCGGTCATTTTTTTAATTTTTTTTTTGTATAAAAACGTGTTTACAGTCTCGACTTGTCCGCAATCTGTGGCAAGATTTTTAGGAAATTTTTTCGCGATGAAACATCTTCCGAATATCCTCACTCTATCGCGCATTCCGCTTCTTTTCATCATTGTCGGATTGCTCTGCATCGATGGCTTTAGGTCCGATCTTGCCGCATTTTTGCTCTTTTTGTTTGCGGCGGCTTCCGATTGGTTCGACGGCTACATCGCCCGAAAAGTCGGTGCCGTTTCTAATTTCGGGAAACTGATGGACGCGCTGACGGACAAAATTATCATGGTCGGTTTATTCGTCGCCATGCTCGGGCTCAAGTGCAACGCGCCCGCGGGAACGCCGGAAACGATTTTGCCGCAGTTCTGCGTTTTCCTTGTCATCATTATCATTTGTCGTGAATTTTTAATTACAGGGCTTCGTCTCGTGGCTGCAAGCAACGGGCTCGTGCTTGCGGCGGAGCGCGCCGGAAAGCTGAAAACCGCTCTGCAAATGGTTTCGGTTTCGCTCTTGCTTTTTGCGCATGTCCTACAGGATTCCTCCGCTCCCGCCGCCCTCGCTTCCTGGGTACGCGAATGCGGGCTTTGGGCGTTCTACGGAGCCGTTTTACTGACGATTTATTCGGGAACGGGCTACATTATTCGCAATCGAAAGATTTTGATGCAATGAGCGAAAAAACAGATTTTAAGACCAAGGCACTCGGCTCCATTTCAAC
The DNA here is from genome assembly GCA_017531845.1 of Opitutales bacterium. GTDB lineage: Bacteria > Verrucomicrobiota > Verrucomicrobiia > Opitutales > UBA953 > Spyradosoma. The sequence goes on from JAFXKI010000003.1 coordinate 222,003, forward strand.
GCTCGGACCGATCGGTCGGCGACTTCCCGCGCCGGGAACGTGGGGCTCCGTCGCCGGAGTTGTTTTCTACTGGTTTGCCTTCCAGGGAATCAACACTCCGGAAACGTGGTTGCAATTCGCAATTTGGGCGGCATTGCTCGCCGCCGTTGCCGTTCCCGTTTGTGAAGCCGGAGAAAAATTTTTGGGAAAAACGGATCCTGGCGAAGTTAATTTTGACGAATTTGCCGTGATGCCGATTTGCTACGCCGGGCTCGGCGAAATCATGGCACAAAGCGCGAACACGCTCTACTGGCTCACGGCAGGATTTGCCCTATTCCGCCTCTTCGACATTTTTAAACCTTTCGGAATAAAAAAACTCCAAAATCTCAAAGGCGGCTGGGGCGTAGTTGCGGACGATTTTGCGGCGGCGGTTCTCACTTGCATCTGCCTCTGGATCGGACACTTAATCATCGCTGCAAGCGCTACTGCATAAATTTCTTACGCATCAAAAAAAATCCCGCGAAGCGAACTCGCGGGATTTTTTGTTTTTTTTGACGTTTATTTCGAGGCTTCAGGCTGTTTTAGCGGCGGCTGAAGTTGCACCTTGTCGTCGTTGCGACGCGGCGTTCCCGGTTTCATATATTCTTCGGGAACGTTGTATTTCTTTTGCAATTCTTTGAGTTTTTTCTTCAGCATTGCCGTAATTTCTTCCGTTCCCGGCTGTCCGTAAATATTGTTCATTTCGCTCGGATCGGCGTTCAGGTTAAACAGTTCCCATTTGTCTTCCTTATAGAAGTGAATAAGCTTCCAATCCTGCGAACCGTCCGGCGAACGGTAGCTGACACCGCAATGACGGCGCACGCTGTGCTCTGCCGGATATTCGTAGTAGCAGTAATAGAGCGAATCACGCCATTCTTTGACCGGTTTGTCGGACGCGAGCAGTTCTTTGAAGGATTCGCCCTGCATTTCTTCGGGAACCTTGATTCCGCACATATCGAGAAAAGTCGGCGCAAAGTCGATATTTTGCGTGAGCTGATTGATTTTGTTGCCCTTCAAGATTCCCGGACCGCTCATCATCATCGGCATACGGAAAGATTCTTCATACATGAAACGTTTGTCGAACCATCCGTGCTCACCGAGATAAAATCCTTGGTCCGAGGTGTAACACACGATGGTGTTTTCATCGAGCCCGCTTTTTTTCAGGTAATCCAAAAGTTCTCCTACGCCGTCGTCCACGCCGCGAATTGTCGCAAGGTAATCCTGCATATAGCGTTGATACGCCCAGCTCTGGAATTTTTGAAGTTTATCTTTATTTGCGGCAAGCCAAGCTTCGTCGTGGCGATGCTTTCGCCATTCGTTCCATTCGGCTTCCGAGCAGATTTTTGCATCGAAAAATGCATCGTTTTTCGCCGTGTAGGCTTTGATGTAAGCCTGATATTGTTTGTCCGACATGCGCGGCGGGAGCATCCAGCGCGGAAGAGAGCGCTGATCCTTTGAGGGGAAAAGCTTTAGGTCCGCCGCCCAGCGCATTGTCCACAGCAACGACATATCCTGCTCTTTTGCGGCGAAACGTCCTTCGTAATTATCGAAGAAATTTTCCGGTTCCGGGAACGTAACGTTATCGTAAAGATTGTAATATTTTTCTTTCGGAATCCAATTACGGTGCGGAGCTTTATAATGCACCATGAAGAAGAACGGCTTGGATTTGTCCCGCGTGTTTTCAAGCCAGTTGATGGCACCGTGGGTAACGATATCGGTGGAATAACCTTTGGCGATGATATGCCCTTTCGGTCCTTTGAAGCGCCCGTTAATGTCGCCGCAAAGCAAATCCGGATTAATGTAGTGCCCCTGTCCGATGAAAACCTGCCACCAGTCAAAGCCGGTCGGATCGCTGGGCAAATGAATTTTCCCTATAATCCCCGTCTGATATCCGTTGGCGTGAAAAACTTTGGCGACGTTGTTTTGACGATTGTCAAAAGTGCCCCATTCGTTGCTCATGTAGCCGTTCGCGTGAGAATGTTTCCCGGTGAGAACGCAGGCACGGGAAGGACCGGAAATGGAATTTGCACAATAATTGCGCATGAGTAGCGCCCCGTTATTCGCAATGCGGTCGATATTTGGCGTCGGTGCCAATTTTCCGATGGGATGCCCGTAAGCGGAAATCGCCTGAACCGCATGGTCATCGCTCATGATATAAATCACGTTAAGCGGTTTTTTAGTTTTCTGCGGTTCAGCCTGTGCAACGGCAACGACGCCGAAAGAAGCCACGGCAAGCGCGGCGCAGTAAGAGAAACTGGAGCTTTTTTTCATACGCTTCCGATTATGAAAAAGCTTTTTTTTTCTGTCAACGTTCCCTTAACAAATAAAAAGCCCCGGCGAGAAGAAAGGAGGAAACTCGCCGGGGCAACCCGTAAGGGAAAGGAGGAGAACCTTACGGGCATTATTGGATTGGGAAGAAATTGGAGGCGTGGGTCGGAATCGAACCGACTCATAGAGATTTTGCAGACCTCGGCCTTCCCATTTGGCTACCACGCCTAAAAAAGAACAATGTGAGGAGTAACGATACCTTTTTCTCGCCCGTTGGCAAGCCCGTTTTTGACAAAAAGTTATTCCCAATTATCTTTGAGGCTTGCAGAAAGCGCGTGAAAATAAGAATCTTGCGCCAATCGTATTTTTTAATGAGCGAATCGGAAAACCATCAGGAATCGGGCAACGGCGAATCCGGAAACGGACGTCGCCAGGTTTTGCGTACCGAACAGGAATGGCGTAGCCTACTCATCCGTGCAGAAAGCGAAACTGCCAGATTTTTGAAATTTTACGAAGAAACCTTCCGCGTTCTCGAAGAAGACTCCGATGCCGAAGGTGACCGGCTCGACCGCTGTGCGCTTGCCATGGGTTGGCACCTCAGCACGGAAATTGAAGACGGCGACGTTCCTGCTATTCCCGAAAAAAACGATACCGATGAAAGCGTTCCCGCGTTCCCGGCAGTTTATTCTCTGCATAACCTTCCGGAAAGTATCGCCGTTTCCGCAATTTATAATTTTGCCCGAAAACGCTGGCAATCTATCTGGAAAACGCCTTACGCCGGGAAGCTTTCCCCTCGCTCGGCATCCGACCTCGCCGACTCTCTCTCCGCTGCTCATCGCGATATGTTGCTCGCTATCGACGCCGAAGACGCGATGGAATTCGGTCTCGCCGTTTGTCTGATGAAAAACGTGCACGCGACTCTCAATCGCCATTTTGCGGAAATGGAATGCCTGCCGACCGCCGTCAACGATGACTCCTACTCAGCTACGGTAAACGAATTGCGCACGGCTCTCATGGACTTGCGAGACATTTGCCTGCGGATTCTTCGCGACGCGCGCCAAGAACTCGCTAAAGCGTCAAAATAAACAAATAAAAAGGAGAAAAAACTCCCGTATTTTAGCGTTCCCGCGCGAATGCATTAAATTTCTATTTGTCGCAATCGCCTTCGGTAGTAAACTGCGGCAAATGAAAATTCAAATCAATCCCGGCTCTCGGCGCATGCTCTGCCTCGTCACGGCAATGATACTCGGAGGAAGCGTTCCCGTGCTTTGGCAGGTATCCGGCGTTTTTTTTGACAACTATGCCGGCAACTTCGTTCCGGGGCTCATCATGACAATGCTCCTGTTCTCTTTCATCGACGTCAAATTCGACAAAAGCAGCACGGGCTGGAGCCACATTCGCATCCCCGTATTTATGGTAGCGTTGGCAGTCGCCGCATATTTCTTCGTAAAAAAAATTACGGGAGACGAAAATTTTGCTGCGATGGCTTTTCTTATCGCCATGTCGCCGACGGCAAACGCGGCACCGGTCATTACCGGTCTTCTCGGGCGCCGGGAAGACTACGTTACCGTGAGCGTCGTCTCGACAAATCTTTTCACCGCATTTGCGCTTGCACCGCTGGTAGCGCTTGTCATTGGAAACGCGATACAAATCGACACTTTTTCCCTGGCATGGAAAACACTTCTCATTATCGGTTCGCCGTTTTGTGCCGCGATGTTTTTTAGGAAATACGTTCCCGCCGCCGCAAATTTTATCCGACGCTGGAAATTTCTCTCTTTTTACCTATGGATGGTAATGCTTTTTACGGTGTGCGCTCAAAGCTCGGCGTATATCAGCCGACAGGAAAATCTTTCACTCGTAATTTTGGCGGAAATTTTCTCGCTCGCAGCCTGCCTGTGTGCCGTAAACTTCGGCGCGGGCTATTTTCTCGGCGAAACACATTTCAGGCGGGAATGCTCCCAGTCCGTCGGGCAAAAAAACACGATGCTCATGCTTTGGGTCGGGCTGGCGTTTTTTAACCCGATTGTCGCCTTGGGACCGACCTTCTACGTCGTTTGCCACAACTTGTGGAATTCCTGGCAACTGCGAAAGGCAGACAAGCGGGCGACCACCATTCGCTGACATTGCGCGAACACGGATTTGAATTTCTATTTTCTTGCGGTTTCAAGCCGGAAGGTACATCTTGAGGAATTTTACTATGAGCGAGATTGACCCCCAAAACGATCCGTCCTTCCGCGGGGCTTATGACGAAGCCTACCAACGCCGCGTGCGCGAAATTCCTTTCTGGAAATCTCTGATTCTGCTTCCGCTGGCGATATTCCTGCGCCTTTGGCTGATGACGCTTCGGATTCACGTGTCGTCGGAAGGCGTGCAACGCCTTTTCAGAGACAAGAATCCGCTCATCATTATTTTTTGGCATAACCGGCTTCTGATCTCATCCGAGCTCCACCGTCGTTTCCGCCGCTGGAGCAAAGTCAACGGGCTCGTCTCTCCGTCGAGCGACGGAGCATGGCTGGCGGCATTTTTCCGCATGCTCGGAATCGGTGCCGTTCGCGGAAGTTCCGGACGGCGCGGCGGGCAGGCAATGATTGAGATACACAAAAAACTTTCCGCAGGAGAAGACATCGCGATCACGCCCGACGGTCCGCGCGGTCCCGCTTATCGCTTCAGCCCCGGAGCCGCTCTTCTCGCACAAAAGACGCATTGCACGCTCGTGATGATTCCGTCCAAATTTCATTGCGCTATCCGATTAAAAAGCTGGGACGGTTTTTACATTCCGCTTCCGTTCTCGCGCATTGACATCGACCCGAAGTTTATTACTTACGACAAAATGTGGGAGCACATTCCCGCAAAATCCCTCGCGGAAGAATTTCGCCAAACGTTGCTCGCACTCACGGAAGACTGAGGAATTTTCCTCGCGCGTTCCCGCCTGACTTGCCAACACCATGTCGCAGCTGAAAGTCGTTTCGTTCGATCTCACGGGAACGCTCCTTGCTCTTTCTCCGTCGCTCGGGGAAATATGCGCCAATACGATGCTGGAACTTGGATTAAAAAACGTTCCCGCCGCTAAAATTTTTGACGCAAGAAAAAAACACGCCCAGCGCGTAGTGCGCGCACACGGGCTTGCGCCTACCTCCGAAGCGCGTTCACGGGAATATTGGCGAGCCATGCTTTGGGAGATTTTTGAAGGAGCGGTTCCTTCGGCTCTTTTTCCCAAAGCAAAAGACCTCGTCTACGAACGCATTTCCGATGCCGCTTCATGGCGCGCCGCTCCCGCCGCACGCCGCGTGCTTGAGACCGTCCGCTTTCTCGGCTTGCGCTGCGTTGTCATTTCCAACGGCGACTCCCGTTGGCGCAATGCGCTCGATAAACTCGGGCTTACGCCGCTTTTCGACAAAATTTTTCTTTCGTCGGAAACCGGCTTCGCCAAGCCTGACACTCGCGCATTTGACAATGTTTGCCTTTCCATGAAAATCCGCCGTGACGAACTTCTCCACGTCGGAGACTCGCTCTCGCACGATATTTCCCCGGCTCACGCCATCGGCGCGGAAGCCGTTTGGCTTACACACACGCCGGACGGCGCGCCGCCGGAACAACGAGTCGCCATTATCGAATCGCTTAACGAATTGCCGCCGCTACTTCAGGCAAAACTGTGCACCCAATCCGCAAGAAAACACTTCCCGAGAAGCACGCGCAATTTACTCGCACTCTTACGCGGACTTCCCGAAGAACAACAACCGGATTTTCACACTATCGTTGTCAAAAAAAACTCCAGCGAAACCGGTGCCCGCAAATGGCTTCGCACTGAAAACGCGCCCTACACGACGGACAGGGAATTTATCGTTCCCGCCGATACGCTCGATGACATTTTAAAAAATCACGGAATTTTTGCAGGAAGCATTCAATCTTCGATTCGCGAAAACTGGGAAAATATCGTTCCCGCCGCCCTCGCCTCCCGCTGCGTTCCGACAGAGCTTCGCGACGGCTTTTCATCCCTTGTCGTCTCATGCGAAAATGCCGTTATCCGCCAACAGATAGAATTTCGTAAACGCGCGATTCTAAAAAAAATCCGGGAAATTTCCGGTTGCGAAAAAATCAAAAAAATCATCTTCTCCAATGATTTCTCCGGCTGAAAAAGCGGCAAAAATGCTTCTTGAACGCAACGCGACAATCGCCGTTGCAGAATCCTGCACGGGCGGACTGCTTGCCGCCGCGTTCACGGACGTTCCCGGCGCAAGCTCATTTTTTAAAGGCGGAATTGTTACCTACGCCACGGAAACCAAAATCGAACTTCTCGGCGTTCCCGCAGAACTCATACGCCGCTTCGGCGTCGTCAGTGCCGAATGCGCCGAGGCAATGGCGCGTAGCGTTGCCGAAAAATTCCGGACGGATTTTGCGCTGAGCACCACGGGGCTCGCCGGCCCCGGCGGCGGGACGCCGGAAATTCCGGTCGGCACCGTTTTTATCGGAATCTTTACGCCGGCGGAAACGTTTTCACTGCATCTGAAATCAACGGGAACGTCGCGCGATGACGTGCGCCGCGAAGCCGTTTCCACCGCGCTCAACGCTTTTTTAATTTCTCCCCGTTAATTTTTCTCAGGCTTTCTCAAAAAATGAAATTTTAGAGAAAGCCTTAAATCATCCCGACTTGTTCACATCTGAAAAATTTTGTTCCCAAGAAAGAAAAAATTTCTTAGTCTGTATTCCCGTCTATGAAATACATTTTTGTCACTGGCGGTGTAGTTTCCTCTCTGGGAAAAGGATTGACGGCAGCGGCGCTCGGCGCCCTCCTCGAAATGCGCGGATTGAAAGTCCGTATGCAAAAATTTGATCCGTATTTGAACGTGGATCCGGGAACGATGAGCCCGTTCCAGCACGGCGAAGTCTTCGTTACCGACGACGGAGCAGAAACCGACCTCGACCTCGGTCACTACGAGCGTTTTACCAGCGGTGCACTTTCCCGCGCGAACTCCGTTTCTTCCGGTAAAATCTACGAGTCCGTTCTCGAAAAAGAACGCCGCGGAGATTACCTCGGCGTTACCGTGCAGGTCATTCCCCACGTCACAAACGAAATCAAATCGCGTATCGTTCGCGGCGGCGAAGGCGTAGATGTTTTGATTACCGAGCTCGGCGGCACAACCGGCGACATTGAAGGACTCCCCTTCCTTGAGGCACTCCGCCAATTCCAACTCGATGTCGGACGCGAAAACGTTTGCTTCGTCCACTGCGCGCTTGTTCCCTACATTCGTGCAGCCGGTGAAATGAAAACCAAACCGGCACAGCAGTCCACGGCGAAGCTTCGTGAAATCGGCATTCAGCCGGATGTTCTCGTTTGCCGCACAGAACGCCCGATCACGCAGGAAATGCGCGATAAAATGAGCCTTTACTGCAACGTTCCCGTCAATGCCGTCATCGAATGCCGCGACGTTGAACATTCCATTTACGAACTCCCGCTCACGCTCGCGGAAGAACATTTCGACGAAGTTGTTATCAACCGCCTCGGGCTTCAGGCTCAGCCGCGCGATCTTTCCGTTTGGGAAAACATTCTCCGCCGCCTTCTTCACCCGGAACACCAGGTGAAAATCGGCGTTGTCGGCAAATACATCGAGCTTCAGGACGCCTACAAATCCATTTACGAAGCCATCGTTCACGGCGGGATCGCCAATACTTGCCGTATCGAAATCAAGCGCATCGATTCGGAAACGCTTGAAAACGGCGACCTCTCTCCGCTCGCGGATCTCGACGGGATTCTCGTCCCCGGCGGGTTCGGAGACCGCGGAGTCGAAGGAAAAATTCTTGCCGCCCGCTACGCCCGTGAAAACAAAATCCCGTATTTCGGCATTTGCCTCGGCATGCAAATCGCCGTCATCGAATACGCACGCAACGTTCTCGGGCTCAAAGAAGCAAATTCCACGGAATTTAAGCCCGACACCAAGCATCCCGTCGTCGACATTATGGAAGCGCAAAAATCCATCGTTTCCAAGGGCGCGACTATGCGCCTCGGTGCCTACGCCTGCGCACTCGCACAAGATTCTCTCGCAAAAACCGCTTACGGAGAAGACGATATCATTCGGGAACGCCATCGCCACCGCTTCGAATTTAACAACAAATATCTCGACGCGCTCAAAGAAGCCGGCTTGCGCATCGGCGGCGTAAATCCGGATTCTCACCTCGTCGAAATCATCGAAGTTGAAAATCACCCGTGGATGGTCGGCGTGCAATTCCATCCGGAATTTAAATCCAAGCCGTCCAAACCGCACCCGCTTTTCGCCGCCTTCATCAAAGCGGCAATCGAAAAGAAAGGCTAAGAACGAAAATCGAAATTAGGAATTGGCGGTTTTTTTACCCAATTCCTAATTTCCCGTTTCCGGCTCTCCATTCTTCAGACTACGCATGGAATTTAACTTGAAAAAGGTTTTGAAAGCGATGCTTGCATCGACTTCCGAGCCGCTTTCCATCAAGGACATCCAAGCCGTTATCACACGCTACCACGAGCAGCGGGAAAAACAGCCGGCGGGAACGCAAAACGACGAAAATGCGGACGACACGGGAACGCCGGAACAAGCCCTGATTCAAGATATCATCAACCAAGTCCCGACGTTGCTCACGGCGACGCAAATTCGCGAAGCCGTCGCTGAACTCAATCAGGAAATGGCAGATTTCGGGGATGTTACACGCATTTTGCAGGGCCCGGAAGGATTCCGCATGACAATTGCGCCGGATTACGCCGAGTGGATTCGGCTGTTGCGCAATGATCCGCGTCCGCAAAAACTGACGCAAGCCGCATTGGAAACACTCGCCATCGTTGCGTACCGACAGCCCGTAACGCGCGGCGAAATGGAATCCATTCGCGGCGTTTCCGTCGACAGCGCAATTTCCAAACTCTTAGACTTGGAGCTCATCGCCGTTTCCGGAAAAGCGGATTTGCCGGGTCGCCCGTCGCAATTTTCCACGACGCCCAAATTTCTGGATTTTGTCGGCTTGCAAACAATTTCCGAGCTTCCGGAATCCGATGTGCTTTCTCCGGCACAAATTTCCGCTTGGATTGAGCGAGCGAAAAACCCGACCAAAGCGACCGCGGCAGATGTCGGCTTGCCCGACGAATCCGTTCCCGCCAAGCAAACGGAAATGCCGCTCGGTGACGTTCCCGCCGCAGATAAATAATCTTCCCCCCCCAACCGTTTACTTCCGCACTTTCATGAAAGACATTCCCGCCGCCCGCCAAGAAATAGAACGCATCGACACAGAAATTATCCGCCTGCTCGCGGCCCGGCAGGAATGTGCACGCATCATCGGTGAAAATAAGCGCCTCGCCGGAACGAACGTTTTTGTTCCGGAGCGCGAAGAAGAACTTTTGCGCAAGCTGGAAAAACTCGCCGAAGGCTTAGAAATTCCTTCAGCAAACGTGCGGGCGATTTACCGCGAAATCATCTCCGCCTCGGTCGCGCTCCAAATGCAGGATTTGCCGGTCGCCTATCTCGGACCGGAAGGCACGTTCACGCATCAGGCGGCACGAAAAAATTTCGGCGGAAGCGTCAATCTTATTCCGATGCGCACTATCGGAGAAATTTTTGAAGCCGTGGAACGGGGAAAAGCCGGATACGGCGTTATTCCGATTGAAAATTCCAACGCAGGAGCCGTTACCGGAGCTCTTGACACGCTTGCCGAATCCGACCTGAAAATCATCGCACAAATTCAACTCTCCGTCGAACAATGCCTGATTTCGCGTTCGCCGCTTGAAAAAATCACGCGTGTTTTATCCAAAGACATCGGGCTTGCCCAATGCTCTCAGTGGCTCATGAGAAATTTGCCGAACGCCGATTTGGTGCCGACGGACAGCACGGCGGCAGCCGTCACGGAAGCCGCGCGCGATGCGAATACGGCTGCAATTGCAAGTTCTGTCGCTGCAGAAATCCACGGCGTTCCCGTGGTGGAAAAAAGCATTCAGGACCGCACGGAGAACGTTACACGTTTTCTCGTCATCGGGAAGAAAGCCAATCCGCCGTGTGCTGCGTTTGAGGAAAAAACCAGCCTTGTCGTTTCCATAAAGAACGAGCCCGGTTCTTTGCTCGGCATGCTCAAACCGTTCTCGGATCGCGGCATTAATCTGGTAAGTATTGAATCCCGCCCGTCGCGAAAGCGCGCCTGGGAATACCTTTTCTTCATTGATCTTATCGGTTCGTGGGACGCGCCCAACATTCGCGAAGCCATCGCCGAGCTTGAACGGCATTGCGTTTTTGTCAAACATCTCGGCTCTTACCCGAATCTGGTATCCGCCTCGTAAAACCGACCTACCGCAGAAATTTCGCGACGGCATTTGTTGGAAAAGAAAAATCTTCGGGATTCCGCTTCATTCTTTACTCTGCGCGCGGGAACGCTAAACTGGAATTCACCCTCAGATGAAGATATTTTCCTCGTTGCTATTTCTGTTTTCTTCGCTCCCGTGCCTTTGCTTTGCCGACCGGGCGGAAATGAATCCGGATCGCACAAGCGAGCCTCCGGCACTTTGCCTTAATTCGTTCGATTATTTTAATTTCTCGGGAATGAAAAAAAGTCCGGCGGGTAAAGCTTTGCGGGAACGTATTTTTTACGATTTAAAAATCTCGCCGGACACCGAAGCACTCATCAAAAACCTCAATGAAAATTACGCACTGAACGTTCCCGAATCTGTGGAACGAGCCGTTATCGCCCAATTTTCGCTTCCCGGCGGCGGCAACTTCAACACGGCGGAATTTAAATTTTCCCAAAAACCGGGCGGACAAAAAAGCTACGTCGAAGGATTTTTTGAAAAACTGAGTCAACGGGAGCTTTCCGGTGTTGATTCCGCCGGGCGACACAACTCCAAAAAATCCGCAACAATGTGTTTCGGCGATCAGGCAAGCGCGTTTCCGCCGGAATTAGCAAAAAATCTCCCGAAGGCATTTTTGGAAAATACCGAATACGTTTCGGTCGCTCCGATGCCCCCCGACACACTGATTGTTATCGCAACCGCCAAGACGTTTTCCGAAATTCCGAAATTCCGTAAAACGGAAAGCTATATACAAACGCTCGCCTGCGCATCCCGCCCGGAAATTCTTGTTTACCGGCAGTTCGAACGTCGCGCAACGGAGATTGCCGGCCTCGCGCTCAGCTTCCCTCCCGGAGAATTTGCAATCACAGAAAAAGACGACCGCATCCGAATTTACGTTGATTTCCGTTGTCGGGACTCGCAGGAAGCCGTTTTCATGGAGCATTTTTTCCTGCGCTTTAAGTTAAGCCTGAACCAATCGGCGGAAAAACAACCGGAGAACGTCCGCGCGCCGCTTCTTTCTGTCGGCAGCTCACTTTCCATTTCCCGCGAAGACGCGACACTGAAGCTTCGCATCGACTGCGCCTCAAAAGATTTTTCGGCATTTTTAAATTGGCGCAGTTCGTGGTTCCCGAACCCTAAAAAAACGAAGCGTTAAATACGGGAACGCTTGTTTTTGCCTGAACTTTGTCATGAAAATCCTTTGCCTCGACATCGGCAACACGCATACGCATTTTTCCGTCGTCGAAAATCGCCGAGCCGTTTTCTCCGGAACGCTTAAAACCGGACGCATAGACGATCCCGCAGACGGCGTTCCCGCCCTGCTCAGCTCAACAGAAATCGAAACGCTCGACATCTGCGGAATTTCTTTTTGTTCCGTCGTTCCCGCCGCCACTGAAAAACTGTCACGCGTGCTCGAAGCATCGAACGGACTTCCGGTTTGCCGCGTTTATCACGAAAATTGTCCGGGCTTGGGTATTCACTATCCGACGCCGGCGGAAATCGGTCCCGACCGCCTCGCCAACTGTATCGGCGCGCAATCCCGCTTCGGTGCGCCCGCCGTCATCATCGACATGGGCACGGCGGTAACGTTCGACATCCTTTCCGAGCACGGCTACGAAGGCGGAATTATCGCGCCCGGGCTTGAGATAATGACGCGCTATTTACACGAGCAAACGGCACTCTTGCCCGCATTGAACCCGAAGGAACTTTTGCTCGCGGAAAACGCGGAAGGCATCGGAAAATCCACGTTGAGCGCGATGAAGCTCGGTTGCGCCGTCGGCTTTGCGGGAATGATTGAAAAACTTTTGGAAACCGTTCTCGCGCAGCTTGAGCGTTGGGAAATTCGCGATCCCAAAATTGTTGCTACCGGCGGGTGCGCCGGCATTCTTCCGCGAACGTGGAAAAGCCGCGTTCATTGGGCACCGTTCATCACCGTCCAAGGCTTGGAAGAAGCTTTTCTGCGCACATTCTCTGCCAATCCTAAAAGTTGACTGCTAACATCTAATCCGCAAATTTCAATTTGCGGGAACGCAAAGTTTCGGTAGAATGAACCATTCTACGCGTCGAAATGAATCGTTCGTTAAAAATTAAATTTTGCAGATACGCACTTTTTTGGAAACTTGCGGCAGGAACGTTTTTCGCAGACCAGGTTTCAAAGCTTTTGGTCGTAGCCACGCTTCCGCCGATGTCTCCGGGGCTTCCGGGATTTGACCCGAGCGATTGCGTTCCCGTAACCGTCATTCCGGATTTTTTCAATCTCGTTTATGTTGGAAATTTCGGCGCGGCATGGGGAATTTTACACGGACAAAAGATTTTTCTGACTTTATTTGCACTTATCGCACTCGGAGCGATTTTCTTTTTCCGCAAACATCTTGAAATTGAGCGTCGCCCGGTTCAGATTGCCTTTGGCTTGCTGGTCGGCGGCATTGTCGGGAACGTCATAGACCGGCTTTGGCACGGCTTTGTGATTGATTTTCTCGATTTTCGCATCCCGATTATCGACTATCGCTGGCCGGCGTTTAACATTGCGGACTGCGGTATCGTCTGCGGCGTCGGGCTATTCCTGATTTTAAATACGCTCCCGCTTTTCGGCTACAATCACCCGGAAGCCAAGCGTTTCAACGAACAGGACAATTTGAAATAGTAAAAAATCAGGATTTTCAAATGACAGAAAAAAACGACAACCCTGTTTTCGCCCGCTTCGTCACGGAAATGCGCGTGCGTCCGGACGACATTGACCTTTACAGCCACGTTCACAGTTCCCGCTATCTCGACTACATTCTCGCGGCGCGTTTTGACCAAATGGAGCGCTGCTACAAAATGTCCATGCAGGAATTTGCAGCGATGGGGCTCGGCTGGTTTCAACGCGCACTCACGATTAATTACAAGCGCCCGCTCGAAATCGCCGAAAAATTCACGGTAGAAACAGGAATCGAGCGATTCCTCAAAGACGGAGTGATCGTCTCTTTCAAAATTTTTAAAGAAAACGGAAAACTTTCTGCCGACGGCGAAGGAAATTACGCGCTCATCGATATGAAAACACGCCGCGCGACCGCAATCCCGGAAGAAATCCTCAAAAAATATTCAATATGATAAAAAGACTTTACGTTCCCGCCCTTTGCTCCGTTTGCATCGGAATTTTCAGCGTTCCCGCGCTCGCGCAAGTCGGAGTTGAACCGTATAATCCGGTCAAAGCCTTGCGCGAAGGACGCGACGATTCCAACGAACACGTCGGGTTACCTAAAAAACAGCGCGACGACAGCATCACACTCTCCATTGCTCCGGAATATTTTTGGGACCTCGGAAGCGATTTGCCCGACGCCGACGGCTGGGGCACCAGCGTGGCAGCTTCCGTTCTTTTTGATTCGGCAACGCCGAACTGGGATTTTTTGGCGGAACTGGAATTTCTCGCGTTCACGGCGGAAAGCGGGCACTACATCACGAAAGGCCGACGCGTCAAGGAAACGCTCCAATCGGGAAATATTTTGCTCAACCTCGGACTTTCACGTGAGTTTTCCGAAAAATTTGTCTTCGATGCGATGCTCGGAATCGGATTCGGCGCAACTTACGGCGAAATCAAAGGTCCGAATTTTAAAACATCCAGCCACGGCAACTGGACGACAACGCTTTCCCTGAAATTGCGCGGCGAATACCGGATCGACAAAAACTGGAGCATTTTCACCGCGTATCGCTTCGCCTACATTTCGCCTTCGATCGCCTCAAAAATCGCAGACTGGCACAATTTGGATCTGTTTTCACAATCCGTTGAACTGGGCATGCGTTACCGTTTTTAAAAGAATTAGAAATTAAAATGAGAAATGAGAACGACCATTTTTCCTAATTCCCATTCCTAATTCATAATTTCTAATATCACTCACTCAACACACTCAATCCCAAGACACAATGACCGACACCACTACAGAAAACGTTCCCGAAACAAAGAAAACTTCCTCCGGCTGGCTGGCACCGTTTTTCGAGCTGAACTTCATTGAAATGATGGAGCGCCTCGCCTACAACAGCGTGCGCGTTGTCGCACCGATTTATATTATGCAGGCGGACAATGTCGGCGGGCTTCACCTGACCGCTGCCGCCAAAGGCACTCTCTACGCGTGGTGGGCAGTCGTACAATGCTTTTTGCCGATTATCACCGGCGGTTTTGCCGACCGCTACGGCTACAAAAAAATGATGGTGATTTCCGTCGCGACGATGTCGCTCGGCTATTTGCTCATGGCGTTTCTGCGCGATTTGCCGTCGCTGGACGCACTCGCGGGAACGCTCGCGTTTGATGGCGTGAACGGTAATTATATCGGATTCCTCATCGGGATTACGGTTTTTGCAACCGGCTCGGCGCTTTTCAAACCCGGCATTCAGGGCGCACTTTCGCACACGCTTCCGAAGGAAAAATCCTCGCTCGGCTGGGGCGTTTTCTACTGGGTCGTCAACATCGGAGCACTCATCGGACACTACATTCCCGTTGTTTTTCTTTCGGAAAACTTTATGCCGGACGCGCTCGGTGTCGCCAATTCCGTCGGGCGCTGGCGCCTCGTTTTCATCATTTCGGCGGCGATGATTTTGGTGAATTTCCTGCCGCTTCTGTTCTTTAAGGACACGCCGTCGGGCGCGTCCAAAACTCTCGGCATCGGGCGCGTTCTCGTCAACGCGATTAAGGACATTTTCCAACCGCGCCTGCTTACGTGGATTCTCATCATGTCCGGTTTTTGGTTGATGATGTTCCAGCTTTGGGACTTGCAGCCGAACTTCCTTGAAGACTGGGTTTCGAGCGCGAACGTTGCGGCAACGGCAAACGCGATTTTGCCGGAAGGTATTTCAAAATACTTTGTGGAAACGCTCCCGGACGACACGCTGCGCATTCCGCAAGCGGTGCTCATCAGCGCGAACGCGACATTTATTATTCTCGGTGTCGTCGGCGTGTCGTGGATTACGCGCAAAATGCGCACGCTTGACGCGATGATCTTCGGGATGGCGATGGCGACAATCGGCGTTGTGGTCGCAGGTTACACGCAAAACGCGTGGTTCTTCCTGCTCGGCGTTCTGTTTTTCTCGCTCGGCGAAATGTTTACGGGACCGAAAAAATCACAGTATCTTTCCGAAATTGCACCGTCGGACAAAAAAGGCGTTTACCTCGCTTACATCAACATTCCCGTCGGCGTCGGGATTTTCGCAGGCGCGAAACTCGCGGGACTCATTTACGGGAACGTCGGCGAAAAGGCGACGCTCGCCTTGCGCTACATCGCCGAGCAAAAAGGCATCGAATGGCGCCCGTTTTTTGACAGCGTGAGCGACTTGGAAAAAACGCTCGGCATCACGCGCAACGAAGCCATGCCCGCGCTCGAAAAAATGCTGAATCTTTCTTCGCAGGAAGCGACGACGCTTCTTTGGGACACGTATTCTCCGAATCTCACGGTTTGGTTGCCGTTTGCGGCAATCGGCGTTGTTTCCGCTATCGCGCTCATCATTTTCTCGCAAATGGCGAAAAAATGGAAAGACATGAACGCGTAGGATAGAGAAAGAGAAATCAGGAATTAAGAAGAATGCTAATTCCTGATTTCAAGAATTTTGAGAGCGATGGCGTCTGCAACAAGGAGTCCTTGTTTTGTCGGACGCCAAATATTTTCGGGAATGCCGGATTCCAAGTAACCGGCTTCTCGTAAATCTTTTGCCAAGGCTGGCAAACGCGTTCCCGCGGGAACGCCGAAGCGTTGCGAAAGCTCGGACAAGTCAAAGCCTTCCGCCAAGCGCAAACCGAAAATGATCGCATCTTCAAAAAGCTGCGCGGCAGAAAGTGTTTCGATTTCTTCATGCGCGGAAACACCATCGGTTATTTTTTCCAGCCACAATGCAAGGTTTGCCGGATTTTGAAAACGCTTTCCGCCACACTGCGATGCCGCCGCCGGACCGAAGCCAAGCCATTCCGCCATTTTCCAAGTATTGGAATTATGAATACATTTTTTCCCGTCGCGCGCATGATTGGCAACTTCGTATTGTTCGTATCCTGCAGATGAAAGTTTTTCCCAAGTTTTCAAGTAAAGTTCCGCTTCCCGCTCCGAAGATTTTTCTTCCGGATTATATTTTCCGGATTTTTTCAAACGAGCCAAAAGCGGCGCATCTTTCTCCAAAATCAGGCAATACGCGGAAAGATGCTCCGGTGAAAGTTTTATAGCCGTTGCCAAATCGTTTTCCCAGCGCAAGTGATTTTCCCCGGGAACGGCAAAAATCAGGTCAAAATTCACGTTGTCAAAACCCGAGGAGCGAATCATTTCGTAAGCGGAAAAAATTTGTTTCGGAGCGTGGCGGCGCCCGAGAAGCGAAAGCGTTCCCGCATCAAACGACTGTACGCCGAGCGAGATCCGGTTTACGCCGCTGTCGCGCAAAACGCGCAATTTGTCAGGCTTTACCGTTCCCGGAGCGAGTTCGACAGTCCATTCCGCCGGTGCGTTCCCGCCGTTTGCCCGCAACAGCATTTTCGCCAAGCGGGAAAAATTCCCGGCAGAAAGCACTCCCGGAGTACCGCCGCCGACAAAAAAAGTTTCCGCCGCACGCGGGAACGACACGAGCGTGAGCTCCTTTTCAACCCCGGAAAGCCAGGCTTCCACCGAGGCTTTCCTCGGTTCTTCACGGTAAAATGCGCAGTAATCGCACGCGCTCCCGCAAAACGGCACGTGAACGTAAATCCCCAGCGATTCCGCGTTCCCGTTCCGGTGCGGAATAGTGCTCTGTTTCGGAAAAATCTTCACTCGGGCATTTTCGACTTCCGCTTCACGAAACACAAATTGAAATTTAACGGAGAAAAAAGAGCGGGCGTGTTCCTTTTTTAAAAATTGCAAAAAACCGCTAAAATTTTCAAAATGAGCGGCATGATTTATCCCTTACTCCTCGCAATCCTCATTGTTTTGTGGATTATTTCCGGAATCTATTTCAAACGGTATTCCAAATTCCGTTATGAGGCCTCGTGGTTCTACGCATTTTTCCGCCCTATTTGTATTATTCTCTGCGCACTGTGTTACCGCCGCCGCACGCTCGGCGAAGGCAATATTCCCTCGACCGGCGGTTGTATCATTATTGCCAACCACATGTCCTACGCGGACGTCGTGTGCCTCGGACTCGCCTGCCCGCGCCCCTTGCGCTACGTCTCGTGGTCCGGGCTTGAAAAACATTTTCTTCTGCGCGTTCTCATGCGCGCGATGAATACGATCCCGATTTCTCCCGCGAATGCGAAGGACGGCATGAAAGCCGCCGTCGATGCCGTAAAATCCGGGCAAGTCGTTTGCATTTTCCCGGAAGGCTGCATGACGCGCAACGGAAGCCTTCAGCCGTTTATGGGCGGTTTTCAGGTGGTTGCACGCAAAGCGGACGTTCCCGTCGTTCCCGCGTATATTGACGGGCTTTGGTATTCCATTTTCAGCTATCGCCGCAAAAAATTCATTTGGAAAAAACCGCGAATTTCCCGTCTTCCCGTAACGATTGCTTTTGGCAAACCTTTCAAAATGGGGAAGCGCGAAGGCGAAAAAACTTACCAACAAATGCGCTCCATCGTGCTTGAACTCGGCACGAAAGTTTTCTCCGCTCGCGAAGAATTGAAAGGACACCTTGCCGCAACGCTGACAGATGCTTGCGCCCGCAGACCGTTTAAAACGGCAATTATCGACCGTTCCGTCGGGCGTCGCACCATGTCGCGAGGCATTCTTTTTGCCGCGTCCATGTGCCTTGCGCATCGGTTTAAAAAGGAACTCCACGAGCGCCGTATCGGGCTCGTGCTTCCTCCCGGGCTCGCCGGCATGGTGGCGAACTACGCCTGCACACTCGCCGGTAAGATTCCTGTCAATTTGAACTTTACGCTCGGGCGCGCCCAACTCGAATCCTGCCTCGCCCGCGCGAATATCAAAACCGTCATCACGGTCGGCGCGATGAAAAAGCAACTCAACGACCGCTTTCCGGATTTTCCGTGGCCGGACTGCCAAATTGATATTTTGGATGAAATCAAACAACTACCGAAGCTCAAGCTTCTCGGCATCTTCGCGATGACGGTCCTGCTTCCGTCTTTTGCTCTGAAAAAGATTTTCTCAATTCCCACGAAAGGCGGTTCTGAAGAAGCCACCATTCTCTTCACCAGCGGAAGCTCCGGAATGCCGAAAGGTGCCGTGATTTCCCACAAAAACATTCTCGCCAACTGTGCCCAGATTGACGAATACGACGTGTTGCCGCCCAACACGCGTCTGCTCGGAAATCTTCCGATTTTTCACAGCTTCGGCTACACGGTTCAACTTTGGTTCGCGCCGACAAGCGACGAAGTGCTCGCTGTTTCCACGCCTTCTCCGCTTGATTTCGCAAAAAATCTTCAGGTCATCCGCGAAGAACGCTGCACCGTCCTCCTCAGCACGCCGACCTTCTTGCGCAATTATCTGAAAAAGGCTCCGCCGGAATACTTGATGACCGTCGATCTCGTTGTCGGCGGTGCCGAAAAAACACCCGCCGGCTTCGCGGAAGCGTGGGAAGAAAAATTCTCGCTCGCGCCTACGCGCTATCTCGAAGGCTACGGCATGACAGAAGCGTCTCCGGTCGTTGCCGTAAACAAGCCGGACGTCGTCGAACGCGCCACCGGGAACATACACCGCGGGATGAAGAAAGGCTCAGTCGGCGTGCTTTTCCCCGGCATGAACGCCAAAGTTTGCCATACCGAAACCGGAGAAGTCCTGCCCTACAATGAACCCGGAATGCTCTATCTTAAAGGTCCGAACATTTTTGAAGGCTACATTAACGACGAAGGCGTTCCCGTTCCCGTAACGGACGCCAAGGGTTGGTACGAAAGCGGCGATATTGTAGAAATGGACAAATACGGGTTCATTTCCATCAAAGGGCGCCTCTCCCGCTTTTCCAAAATCGGCGGCGAAATGGTGCCTCACGGAAGTGTCGAAGAGGCAATCCAGGAAATTCTCAACTTGAGCAACGAAACCTTACAACTTGCGGTTGCCGGACGTCCGGATCCGCAAAAAGGCGAAGCGCTCGTTATCGTTACGACCATCGAAAATCTCGATGTTCAGGCACTCGGGCGTAAACTTGCCGATGCCGGCTTCCCGAATCTGTGGATCCCGCGCGAAGTCAAAGTCATCCCGGAAATGCCGGTTCTCGGCACAGGAAAACTTGACATCAAATCGCTTTCCGACATCGCAAAAGCTTAAGGAAATCTCTTAATCCGAAAAAAAGACAGGCGTTCCCGTCTGTCTTTTTTTGTCTCGCGAAATCTCCGCACGTATCTGCCGAAACAAGGATTTTCGTGCTTTTTTTGAAAATTTCCTTGTCGCGTTCCCGCAGAAGTTTAGACTTGGCGGCTTTCACGTTTAAATACAATGTTGCGCACACATACTTGCAATTGTTTGACGACTGCCGATGCCGGTAAAAAAGTCACTCTCATCGGCTGGGTCGATACCGTTCGCGACCTCGGCGGCGTTCGTTTCGTTGACCTCCGCGACCGCGAAGGCATTACGCAAATCGTTTTCAACCCCTCCAATCCCTCGGTTCACGAAATCGCCAAAAATCTCAAATCTGAAAGCGTAATCGAAGTCACGGGAACGGTTACTCCCCGCGAAGCCGAAACAATTAACGAAAAACTCGCGACGGGTACGATTGAAATTGTCGCCGAAGAAATCACCGTGCACAACGTTTGCGCCCCGCTTCCCTTCCCGATGGAAGACGACAAGGCGGATAAAGTAAACGAAGATCTGCGCCTTTCTTATCGCTACCTCGACCTGCGCCGCCCCCGCAACCTCAACCTTATGCGCATGCGAGCCAAGGCGGGGCATGCAATTCGCAACTACCTTGACGAACAGGCATTTGTCGAAGTCGAAACACCGATTCTCTTCAAAAGTACACCGGAAGGAGCACGCGAATTTCTCGTGCCGTCCCGCTTAAATCCCGGGCAGTTCTACGCTCTTACGCAATCTCCGCAACAATACAAGCAAATGCTGATGGTTTCGGGTATTGAACGCTATTACCAGATGGCAAAATGCTTCCGCGACGAAGATTTGCGCGCCGACCGCCAGCCCGAATTTACTCAGGTCGATATCGAAATGTCCTTCATCGAACGCGAGGATATCTACGCGCTCATCGAAGGTATGCTCAAACGCGTTTGGAAAGACGTGCTCAACGTCGATATCCCGACCCCGTTCCCGCGCATGCCGTATCAGGAAGCGATGGATCGCTACGGAGTAGACAAGCCGGACACACGCTTTGCGATTGAAATCACGGATTTCACGGAACTTTTCAAAAATTCCGCGTTCAAAGTTTTCAACACCGTCGCCAACACCAAAGGATGCGTCGTTCGCGCCATCAACGCGAAAGGTCTTGAAGACATCACCCAGGGTGAACTCACGAACCTGGAAACCATCGCCAAAACACTCGGAGCTAAAGGACTTGCCTTTATTAAGGCCGCAAACGGCGAATGGAAATCCCCGATTCTTAAATTTTTCTCCGAAGAAGAAAAAGCCGCGCTCAAGGAAAAGCTTAACATCGAAGACGGCGACATCGTCTTCTTTGCGGCAGCTCCGTGGGAACAAGCTTCTGCCATTCTCGGACGCATCCGCCTCGAAGCAGCAAAACTCCTGCAAGCTCGCGGACGCCTCGAAATTCCGGCTGACAAATACAATTTCCTCTGGGTTATCGAGTTCCCGCTGATGCTCTGGGACGAAGAACAAAATCGTTTCGTTTCCGCACACCACCCCTTCACCGCTCCCGTCAAGGAAGACGTGCCGCTCCTCGAAACCAATCCGCACGCCGTTCGCGGACAACACTACGACATCGTACTCAACGGCGTCGAGCTCGGCGGCGGGTCCATTCGTATCCATAATCCGGATATGCAGAAAAAAGTTTTTGAAGACGTTCTCAAAATCCCGGCAGATGTCGTCGAAACACGATTCGGCTACATGCTTAAGGCGTTCAGCTACGGAGCACCGCCGCACGGGGGGATTGCACTCGGGTTCGACCGGCTCGTTACCATGCTCGCAGGGCGCACTTCGATTCGCGACCTTCTCGCGTTCCCGAAAACACAACGCGGACAGGATTTGATGGCACAATGCCCGTCCGCCGTTACGCCACGTCAACTCAAGGACGTTCACATCGACCTGCGAGACGAAGAGCAACTCTAACCGGATTCTGCCAAATTCCGGCAAACAAAAATGCGCTTCCGAATTTATTTCGGGAACGCATTTTTTTTATTTGGATAAAATGAATCTGCCCTTGATAAAAACAGGCAGGGACGGCAAAATACCCCTATAATGAAAGACATTGCCATTTACGGCGCAGGCGGCTTCGGACGGGAAACCGCCTGCCTGATTAGGGAAATCAACGAAGTTTCGCCGACGTGGAACTTCGTCGGTTTCTTCGACGATGGCATTCCCGCGGGAACGCAAACACCGCGCGGCAAAATTCTCGGCGGACTGGACGCACTCAATTCGTATAACGGAGACCTCGCGCTCGTTTTTGCCATCGCCGCCCCGAAAACCCTGAAAACGCTCGTTGAAAACATCCGAAATCCGAACATCGAATTCCCGAATCTCATCGCTCCGGATGTGCATTTCCGAGACCGGAATTCCGTGACGATGGGGCGCGGAAACATCATCAACACCCGATCGGCAATTTCCTCTGATTGCGTTTTCGGCGACTTTAATCTGAGCGTTTTCGACAACGTTTTCGGACACGATTCCCGAATCGGCAACTTCAATGTTTTTTTCACGGGAACACGCATCAGCGGAAACGTAAAAATCGGCGACGAAAACATTTTCGGCGCAAGCTCCACGGTTTTACAAAATCTCAAAATCGGCAACGGGAACACACTTGCCGCCTCAAGTCTGCTCGTTACGCCGATCGGCAATGACGCTTCCTGCATCGGCGTTCCCGCGACCAAATTCAATTTCAAAAAACAATGAACTTCGACAGCTTTATCGAAAAAATCGCCTCGTTATTCGAGGAAACGCCCGCTGCGGAACTGACTCCGCAGACGCGCTATAAAGAGCTTCCGGATTGGACTTCGCTCGTTGCGCTTTCACTGATCGTCCTCGCGTTTAACGAATTCGAATCAACGATTTCCGGCGACGACATCGAAGCCGCGGGAACGCTCGGAGAACTTTTTGAACGCGTCAAAAAAGGAGCCGCCTAGATGGAAAATTCTCCGTTTTCGCTTGTCGGAAAAAATATTCTGGTAACCGGGGCTTCGTCCGGAATCGGGCGCGCTTGTGCTGTAGAATCCGCGAAACTCGGCGCAAAGATTTTGGCAAGCGGGCGCGACGAAGAACGCCTTGCGGAAACGCTTTCGCAGGTTTCGACCGAAGGCTCAACCGCCGTTTCTGCTGATTTGCTGGAGTTCGATTTTTGCAAAAAAATTTCCTCCGCCGTTCCCGCAGACGAGCCGCTCGACGGCATTGTCTTTTCGGCGGGAATGAATCGCCTGCTTCCGGTCGGATTTATCGGCGAGAAGGAATTTGCCGCCGCGATGCGCGTCAACGCCGAAGCCCCGCTTATGCTGGTTCAAACATTGTTGCGGGAAAAGAAAATTAAACGCGGTGCATCGATTGTTTTCATTTCGTCGATTTCCGGCGGAAACGTCGTTTCGCCCGGCGCGGCGGTTTATTCCGCGACAAAAGCGGCGGCGGACGCGCTAATGAAAACGATGGCTCTTGAACTCGCCGCTAAGCAAATTCGCGTCAACGCAATTTGCCCCGGTGCCGTCGAAACCAAGATGAATGCGCTTGCGGCAATTTCAGAGGCTCAAAAAGCCGAAGCGGGAAAACGCTATCCGCTCAAGCGTTTCGGCAAGCCGGAAGAAATCGCCTACGCTGCCGTCTACCTGCTTTCCGATGCGGCGGCATGGACCACGGGAACGCGAATCGTCATCGACGGAGGATTTACCCTGCTTTAAAAATGGCGCAACTTCAATTCAGCAATGTCGGGATTCGCGCACTCGCGGCGTGCGTTCCCGCGACTGTTTCAAAAAACGAGGATGCTCTTCGCGATGTCGTTCCCGCAGACGAAATCGAGAAAACGATTCACGCTATCGGGATTCGCGAAAAACGTATCGCGTCGGCAGAAACATGCGCTTCCGATTTGTGCTTTGCCGCTGCTGAAAAACTTTTTGCCGACAATCCGGAAATTTCACGCGAAAGTATCGACGTTTTGCTCTTCATGAGCCAAACCGGAGATTTCAAAATTCCTGCGACTGCGCCGATTTTGCAACGCAAACTCGGACTTTCTCAAAACTGCGCGGCGATGGATTTATCTCTCGGATGCTCCGGTTATGTTTATGCTCTTTCTGCAGCATTTGCTTACGCAAATTTGCCAACCGTTAGGCGCGTTCTTCTGCTCGACGGTGAAACTTTTTCTAAGATTGTTAATCCTCGAGATCGCGTGAATGCGCCGCTTTACGGCGACGCGGGAACGGCAACGCTCATCGAAAAATCCGAAACCTTCGGAGCCTCGTATTTCGTTCTAAAAACAGACGGAGGCGGCGAAAATGCCGTGAAAATTCCTGCCGGAGGGTGCCGCGTTTCCGCTACGCCGGAAACGCTCTCCGAGAAAACGGCACCGGACGGGAGCATTCGTTCCGATTGCGAAGTTTTCATGAACGGCATGGACGTTTTCAATTTCGCAATTCGAAGCGTTCCCGCCGTAATGAAAGAAACCGCTACCCTCGCCGGATTCTCTCCGGAAGAAGCCGGAGGAATCGTTTTTCACCAAGCGAACAAAATGATGACCGATTTTCTTGCCGCACGCATGAAAATTCCCGCCGGAAAAATTTTGTATTCATTAAATAAATACGGAAACACAAGCTCCGCTTCGATTCCTCTGACAATTTCCGAATGCGGGGAAAAACTTTCTTCGCGAGACCGTGTTTTGCTTTGCGGGTTCGGTGCCGGACTTTCGTGGGCGTCGGTTGCTCTTTCTCTCGTCGGGACAAAAATCTCTCCGCCGGCAATCTTTAAAAAATAAATCAAAATGAAGGTTTCCGATTTCAAAATTCATCACGTCGGCGTTGCAGTCTCCGATATTCATTCTGCTGCGAGTGTATATCGAGAAAATGGCTACCTTTGCACTGAGCCTGTTTTTGATCCGATTCAAAACGTCAATATTTGTTTTGCAGAAAAACCGGACGAACTCAGAGCCGAGCTGATAGAGCCGGCGAGTGAAAACTCTCCGGTTTCCGATGTTCTGAAAAAAAACGGCGGCAATCCCGAAGTTTACCATATCTGCTATTCTGTTCCGGATATTGAGCAAGCGATTTCCGCTCTTCGCGAAGAGCGTTGGCTCCTTGTAAAACCGCCCGTTCACGCCGTTGCTTGCGGGAACGCGAAAGTCGCTTTTCTTTATTCTCGTGAAGCCGGACTAATCGAGCTTTTAGAAGAAAAATCGTGAGGCTTTTTGTTTTCAGGAACGCGACGCTTGAACCGTTTTTCCCACGAGAAGAAACGGAGTTTTCCGGTTACGGCGATATTGCACGCGTTCCCGAAAATGCGGAAAAAATTTGCTGGTTTTACACGCTCCCGCCGGATGTTTCTCCGAAAGACGGGCAGCCGCTCATTGACGATTTTTTGCAAAAATTACGACTCGTCTTGCCTCGCGTTCCCGCGGACAAAAGGCTTGAGCTGACACGCCTCGCGTTCCCGCAAAATCCGTCGCTTGTTCTGGCAGACACGCGCCTGCATGATGCGATTCATTTTTATAACGCCGAACTCGAAAAAATTGCGCGGGAACGTACGAACACCGAAATCTCAAGCGCGCCGGACTTCGCACCCGATTGGCGCATGTGGTTTCTCGCGCAAATGCCGTTTTCTCCTGCCCAAAAACGAGCAGAAAAAAATCCGCCTCGCGTTCCCGCTGTCCGAAAAAAATGCATCATCCTGGATTGCGACGACACGCTTTGGGGCGGCACGCTCGGGGAAGACGGATTTTCCACGCTTAAAATCGGTGGGGATTTTCCCGGAAACGCTTTTGCGTTTTTTCAAAAAAAATGCGTCGAGCTCGCCGAAAGCGGAATTATTCTCGCGATTTGTTCCAAAAACAATGATGCGGACGTGCGCGAAGTTTTTGAAAAACATCCCGCGATGATTTTGCGGCGGGAACACATTTCCGCGTGGCGAGTCAATTGGAATGATAAGGCGGAAAATATTCGCCAAATCGCTGACGAGCTCAATATCGGCTTGGATTCGCTTGTGTTCGTCGACAATGAGGCGCGGGAACGCGAGCGCGTTGCCTCGGCGTTCGGAGGTATTGTCGCGACACCGGAATTTCCGCGCCGTGCTTACGAACTTCCCGCATTTTTTGAAAAACTCGTCGATGAATTTTTCCGTTGCGAAAAATTGACCGCCGAGGATTTGTCGAAAACGCAACAATACCGCGACGCTGCCGAACGCAGCAAAGCCGCGCGGAATTTTTCCTCACTCGAAGATTACATTGCTTCGCTCGAAATCCGCCTTCGCGTCGCGCCTGCAAATGATTTTTCGCTCCCGCGCTTGGCTCAACTCACGCAAAAAACCAATCAGTTTAATTTGGCAACGCGGCGGCGCACGGAAGCGGAATTGCGAGATTTTCTTGTTTACGGGAACGTCGTTTTCTCGCTTTCGGTTGCGGATAAAATCGGAGATCTCGGCATCGTCGGCGAAGCGGAAATTTCATTTTTCTCAGACAAAAAAATCGCCCGCATCGAAAATTTTATGCTGAGTTGCCGGGCACTCGGACGCGGCATTGAAACCGCATTCGCTCAAAGAATTCTTTGTGTTTTGCGGGAACGCGGCGTCGAAACCGTTTTTGCGGAATATTTGCCGACGGCAAAAAATGCGCCCTGCAAAGATTTTCTTTCATCTCTCGGATTTGTTTCCGGGGAAAATTCTTCTTCGTCTTTTCGCTTGAATTTGCGGGAACGCGATGCGATAAAAATCAATCCGATTTACCAATTTGTATCCGATGAATAACGACATTTCCCCTCGCCTCGAAAACGTTTTTAAAACGACACTCGGTATCAAGACCGTTCCCGCCGGGCTTTCGCAAAAAAATTGCGAAGCGTGGGATTCCGTAAACCACTTGAATCTGATTCTTGCGCTGGAAGCGGAATTCGGCGTTACGTTCGAGCCGGAAGAAATTGCCGCCATGCAGGATCTTTCCGCCGTCGAAAGCCACATCCGCACAAAAATTTAGCGCGCTCGAATTGGTTTTTTCTATCACGCCAAATACAGCCCCCGCTCTTAATCGCGGAGGATGAGTGCGATAAAAACGAGGTTTTCCGGTCCCGTGTTTTCAAGCCCGTGCCCCTGTCCGCTCGGCGTGAACGTCACGTCGCCGGGAGCAACAGAACGGATTTCCCCGTTGTCGTTATACGTTCCCGTACCGGAAAGAATGTAGTAAGTTTCACTTTCGCCGTGATGCTCGTGGTAGCCGATGGAACACCCGGGCTTGAGTGTGATTTCGGCAAACATACGAGTTTTGTCATTCAATTCATCCGCCGTAAGCAGATGTTTTTTGACGGTGTCGCCGTTCCCGCCGGCAACATTTTTCGCAATTTCAATTTTCGGAATCATCATTTTTTTTTAATCGTGAGTATTCACCCGTTGTATTTTTTGAAGTTTTCGGCTTGTTCGAAGATTTCTTTGAAAACTTCGTCATTGGTCACGGGCGGATAGCCGTGTGCGTCGAGAATAAGTATCAGATCCATTTTCAGTGCCGCTTTTATGTCTTCGCGCTGCGCCCAATCCGCATAGCGTGCCTTGTCGTCCACGATCTTCTTAATTTCCGCCGCGAGAGCGACAAGTTTTTCCTCCGGATAATCGAAGCCGAACTTTTTCGCGATGGACTTCAAGATATCGTAAAAAGCTTTTTCTTCGTAGGAAATCCCCAAGTCTTTAAAGGATTTTTTCTCGGTGTTGATTTCGTGCAGAAGCGCTGCCATTCGGTCGGCGACTTCGGAAAGCACTTCTTCCGCCAAAACGGCGTTGTCGCTCCGGTCATTATACCGCGCGACCAAATCGTTGAGGCGCTTTGAAAAATCGACACCTTTCATTTTGTTGACCTTCTGAAACTCCGAAATCACCGTTTTCAGAAGGCGTTCCATCAGCTTGATTTTCGTGTTCGGGAACGGCAATTTCGCCAAACGCGCCATGTAGTCCGCGTCCAATACATCGAGCGTCTCGTTCCCGCTTCCGACCTGAATAATTTCTTCAACGCCCTCGGAGCGAATCGCCTCTTCAATCATTGCCGCCACGCGCCGGTTCATTTGCTCGGTATCGGGAGCGTTCCCGCGGGAAAGTTTCGCGATAATTGCCCGAACGCCGCAAAAATAGTGAATTTCCTCACGTTCTGTATCCGAGATTTCCTCGTTGCCGCCGCAGAGATTGAACGCCGACTTCAATTTTTTCGCGTGTCCCATGAAAAGGGTTTCGCGTTCCTTGGTGGCTTGAGCAAACTCCGCGCCGCGATTCAGACAATCAAGCTGCTCCAGCGGCGTTCCCGTCGTAAATAAAGAATAATCGAATTTGGAAAACAACCGGCGAAGAATATCGAGCTCGTCTTTTACCAGCGTAACGGATTTTTCCGCCGTTTCAACGGAATCGCCGACAAATTCGCCCGACGCATACTTTTTCAGCGCCTGATCCATGCTGTTTTTGATGCCGAAATAATCGACGACCAAGCCTTTGTCTTTGCCGGGAAAAACACGGTTTACGCGGGAAATAGTCTGCACGAGCGTATGCATTTGCAACGGCTTATCAATGTACATCGTATCTAAGCACGGCGCATCAAAACCCGTTATCCACATATCGACGACGATGGCGATTTTGAAATCGGAATCCGGATCTTTGAATAATTTGTCGAGGTTTTTGCGATCTTCGTCGCTCCCGAGCAAGTCATAGAGTGCGGATTCGTCATCTTTACTGCGCGTCATAACGAGGTTAATTTTCCTGCACGGTTGCGGGGCGTTCCCGTAATGTGCCGCCGATTCCGCCGCCATCAGAGGTGCGTTCCCGAAGCTCAACATGTTTTCAGCGTTCCCGCCCGAAGAAACTTCCGCCCACTCCGGCCGCAACGCAATAATTTTTTTATACAAATCGTAAGCGATGGTGCGATTCGCACAAACAATCATCGCCTTGCCCTTCACTGTAGCGCCTTCAGCAAGGCGGTTTTCGTAATGCGCAATAAAATCTTCCGCAACCGCCTGTAAGCGGTCGGAATCGCCCAAAATGCGCTCCATCCGCGTTACGGCTCGCTTGCTGGACTCGATCTGATACGGATTGGTGCCTTCCGTCTCGCACATTCGGTAGTATTCCTCAATTTCGCGAAGCTTCGCGTTATCGAGCATTACCCGCGCCGCGCGTCCCTCATAAACAATGCGGCGCGTAATGCCGTCCGCCACGGATTCCGTCATCGTATACGCATCGACGACATCGCCGAAAACGCGTATCGTCTCGTCAATCGGCGTTCCCGTGAAGCCGACATAGGTCGCATTCGGGAACGAGTCGTGCAAATATTTTGCGAAGCCGTAGCTACGCCGCACGCCGCTTTCTTCCCGTCGCACCCGCTGAGCGAGATTCGTCTGCGAGCGATGTGCTTCATCCGAAATACAAACGATATTCGCTCGCTCGGAAAGCAGCTGTGTGTCTTCGGTGAATTTGTGAATCGTTGTCAGAAAAACTCCGCCGCTCGTGCGGCCGGCAAGGAGCTCCCGCAATTTCGCGCGGCTTTCCACCGAGACAACGCATTCGTCTCCAATAAATTGCTTTGCGTTCCCGAATTGCTCGGAAAGTTGCGTATCCAAATCCGTGCGGTCCGTGATCAAAACAACGGTCGGGCTCGCAAACTCGCGGGAACGCATCAGCATCCGCGTCAGGAAAAGCATTGTGTAGCTTTTCCCGCAACCTGTTGCCCCGAAATAAGTTCCGCCCTTACCGTCGCCGCCGGCTCGCATTTTGGAATGCGCAAGGATATTTGCGAAAAGCTTATGCGTCGCAAAAAACTGCGGATAGCGGCAAACGACTTTCAGTTCTTTTTTCGACGAATCGGGCAAAAAAACAAAATCCTTTATCACGCTGAGCAAACGCTCCTTGCGAAACAGCCCGCGCACCATCGTCTTCAGCGAATCAATCCCGTCCGCCGCAGGCTCGCCCGGCTCCGCTTTGTTCCAAGCGTAGAAAAAATCATACGGGGTGAAAAGCGAGCCGTATTTGTTATTCACTCCGTCACTGATAACGATAAACGCGTTGCACTTGAAAAGCTCCGGAATATCCCGCCGATAGCGCACCGTCAACTGCCTGAAAGCATCATAAATCGTCGCGTCTTCCCGAACGGCACTCTTAAACTCAAGCACGACCATCGGCAAGCCGTTGACAAAAACGATCCCGTCGGGAATGCGCGTTTCCGTCCCTTTAATTTCAAGCTGGTTGACGATTTTGAATAAATTACCCGAAACGCCGTTCCCGCTGAAATCAATCGGCTCAATATATAAATTCGGACTCGAAGCATCGTCCCGCTTCAGCGAAAAACCCTCCGTAATGAGACGATACGTTTTGACGTTGTTTTCGTAAAGCGACGTTCCCGCATCTGCGGAAAGTACTGCCAAAGCGCGCTCAATTTCCGTCGACGTAATCCCGTCCGATGCGTAGCGTTCCCGCAAATACGCCCGAAAATCGTCGCGCAAAAGCACGTCGCCCGAGTCGCGCACAATTTCGTTCCCGCAAACGTAATCGTAGCCTTCCGCACGGAAGAGCTCTATTATCGCCATTTCAAGCGTGTGTTCGTCAAAGTGCGCCATTAGTTTTCCAAAATCTTATTTTCGTTAAACAAAGCCAAGCCTTTCACCGTCAGGCGATATTTCTGGCGCGGATGGTGCGGATTATCCGGATAGAGCGGAGTCGCCACGCCGACTTTAAGCGCCGGGCTTAACGTGTACTCAATAAAATTTTTGCGATCTTTCAAGCCGACAGCCGTCATCGCCTCTTTTACGGAAAACGTATTCACTCCCGTCGCCAAAATGAAACGACGTACGTTTTCACTGAGCGTACCCCAAATTCCGGCTGAGCTTATGGGGGCGTCCGACGAACTTGCAGGGGTACTTGCGGGGGAGGTTGCGGGGTAACTTGAGGGGGTATCCTCGTAAGTTGATGGGCTACTTGCGGGGGTACTTGTTCCCGTACTTGCGGGATCAGTTATGGGGGGCCCCCACGCTGCAGGCGCATCGATGAGCAAATGACGATTTCTCAACTCGTTTTTTTCGCCCAGAAGTAAGTTCCGGAAAAAGCGGTTTAAAAATTCAAAATTCGGAGTGATGCCTTTTTTCACGTTGCGATAGTTGGCGCGAACGAGTGCGTTGCGAAAGTACCACGAATGCCGTTCAAACAAGGTATTGTCCGCCTCGAAGCCGATAGAACGCAGATATTTTATAAGAAAAATAGCCGTCGTCCGCGTATTGCCCTCACAAAAAGGATGAATCTGCCACAAGCCGGAAACAAATTTTGCGATATGGGCAACGGTTTCGCTCAGATTCAGATTTGAATAGGAAAACTTGCCTTCCTGCACGATATCGTATTCCAAGGTTCGCAGGAGCTCCTCACAGCTGACATACAACACGGTGTCGCCGCGCAAAACCCATTCCTTCTTGGTAATATCAAACGGACGCACCCGCCCCGCATGATCAAATACGCCCTCAAAAATACGCCGATGTGTCGCAAGGAAGCCGGGAACGCTAAACGAAAACGATTGCTCGCTGAGGAGCTTCGCAATGTTCACGGCGACCTTATCCGCTTCCCGCTCTTCCGCCTCATCCGGAAGACGTGCCGTGCGCGTTTCGTAGTAATTGCGGACTAAGTCCTGCGCGTCATCGATAGAAATTTCGCCTTCAATATGCCGCTGAGCCGTTTCCCTCAAGTATTCGGAGACATGAAGTCCGTCAACAGCCTGCAAGCCGATTGCGGTTTTCCACGCAGAAACACGTTCCCGCGTATGCGGCTCACTCACGCGAAGATATTCGTCGAAATTAGAAAATTTCGCTTCATCTTCCCGCAAATATTCTTCGAAATCCATCGGTCTTCATTGTGTCCGAAAAGCCTCGGAAACGCGAGAACAAAGGGGAATTTTAGTGAATAATGAATAGTGAATAACGAATAACGCTTTGTGCGTTTTGCTCAGCAAAACGAAAGTAATAATTATTCACTATTCATTATTCACTAAAACAGCTTCCCGCTCCCGCCAAGCGCGTGTTTATCTCCCGCGTCGTCTCAAATTCCAAAACCGCTCCCTCGCAGGAACATTAACGATAGACTTAATCGCCTATAGCATTCTTTACAGCGTGATAATTCCATTTATATCTTTTATCAAATACAGACTCTTTGTACCACATTGAGACATGCATTCCTTGAGAGCGAAGAATATCTGGACATTTATCCTTATCAACGGAAGGTCCATTATACAAAACAACGATTTTCAATCCGTCTCGAAGAGCCTTCTCACACTCGAACTGAAGATAACTTCTGTAATCTACACTACCCCCTCTAGCGCAAAATTGCCCCCAACTATTATAACTTTGACAGTACCGACAACTTCCTGCTGCTAAATATTTCGTCTTATTTCCGACGATAAGCACAAACGTCTTCGAAGCATTGAGACGCAATGACAACGATTTTTTTATATTACAGTTTAAGCTGTCATCTTTTGCTTGTGTCATCTCGTGCGCATCAGGAAAAGACAAACTCCACGACTCGCTATCATTCCAATAATGCAGTTGATCTATCGCATTACTATCACCCGTCCAATCTGCCGCTATATATACTTTCGTTCTTCGCATTTTAGATTTCTTTCAGCTTGAAAAGGTTTACCCTATTTTTCTTAGACACATCAAGCACTATGGATATTTTCGCCCCATTCTTAAGACGAACACGACTAATTTTAAATGACCAAATGAGCGACTCAAGAAGTTCTTGCTCCGTAACAGTCAAATGATTTCTAAATCTTGTTATCCCGGATCCAAGAAGCGGGACAACAATATCATTCCCACTATAAACCCGATCAATCTCTTCCCAAAAAAAGAGAAGGAATCTCAAATAATCTTCCATTTCTAAAAAAGCTCTATTGCATTCATCAAATCTAGAAAATGCCGTTAATAAAAAATCATCATGGATAACGATTGAGCCAAGTTTATATCGAATCTTTTTTCCTTCCGATCGTGTTTTATTCTTCTCCACGGCTCGACCTTTCATTTCCTTGTAGATCTTGTCATCCACCGCGGAAACATCTTTAACAAATTCCTTGAGGAAAACGCCATTGAGTGTTTTTCGTGAGATAATTTTATCATCCGCTCGAGTATCAAAATACTCATTAAACGCAATAACTTTCAACCCGGCTTCCTTAAATATATTTCCGAATTTAATCTGTAATTCAGTGGAATTGATGCTCAATGTGATTTTCCTCAAATAATTTGCTTGTATCCACAAATATACATACGCACATGCAAGAGCTACAACAAACGACACTGCAGCATAGCTCTTCCACGAATCTGGAACAGACCAGAAAATCAAGACAAGCGATAAAAAAAGGCTCAAATAGGATAAGCAATTAAAATACTGTTTTACTAGTTTTCTATCAAAAAACGGAACTCTCATAATAATTTTCCTAAGTAACACAAAGCTATTTACAAATTCTTCGATCTAAAATTTTCAACAACTCGGCCTCTTTTATTTGTTCATAGTACTTTTTGTTCTCACTATCCTCCGCATACACATACAAGCAGGTCGTACTACCTAACGTTGAAACAATCTCTCGAAGTTCTCTTTTCGTATACCGAACAGAGGCCGTCTCCGATGAATTTAAGAGACATTCTTTGAAGAAGTCATCGCGTTTGGGTTGTAATCGTTGAAACGTTTTTTCTCTTCTAACGGCAACACCTAACCATTCGACAAAAATAGCTCGATTACCTATATTTGAAATTTTTATACAGAGCACTCTATCGTACAACGTTCCTCGTTCATCCATGAGATACGATATACTCAAAGACAATCGTACTCTTTTTCTAAATGGTATTCTTGACGTATACACTGCGACACATCCAAGCGAAAACGTCAAAAATGACATAACTGCAGTAAGAAATCCCACATTTTCATTACACCATGAGATCATAAAAATCAGTCACTCCCCGATTTTTGCTAAAAGTAGGTTTTGGATTTTTGTTAAAGTTTTGTTTTCGCGCATGTAGGTTAAGGAAAGTCCAACGAGAGACGAAAGCTTGCGTTCCAAAAGCTTCAACTCATCGCCCGGCGGAATTGTAATTTTGTAAACCTCCAGCGCAGAGGAGTCAACACGTTGCCGCCCGTCCGTTCCTTTCATGTGGGATTTCGCATAGCTGCGAAATTCTTCACTTCGGACAAGTGTCGCGAGGAAAGAAGACAGACTAAAAGAACGTCCCCGCAAAACGATGAATTCAGTAGAGCCAAAAGCCACTTCGTTTTGAGGAATTTCTGAAACAACTGCCACTTTCCCGTTCTCCATACAGGGCGTTATTCGAGCAAATAAAACGTCCCCATTTTGGAATTTCGCACCGCCGGAAAACTCTCTTCGTTGAACCTCTTGAATAAAAAAACCTTTCGTAGGCAAAGCCTCCATTTCGACAAAAAACGCATCTTCCCCCTTTTTTATAGAGAGTCTGGGATTAATCTCTGCTATTTCTCTCAGCGTTCCCGAGCGCCAGCCGGGGGGGAGGCGGGCGGGATCGATGTTGTCCACGAAGGTGCGGCGGTAGAGGGTTTGGGCGGAGGATTCGAGGGTGGAAATGAGGCGTTCATTGAGGCGGATGCGGCGCGTGAGCGTTTCGTATTCGGCAACGATTTCGCGTTGGCGGGAAATCGGCGGGATCGGTAGACGCAAATCGCAAAAATCTTCCCACGTCAAACTTCCGCGAACACCACCGACGGCATAGAAACTGGCTTCCCGATCGAATTCCTTTCGGGAAAACCACATCATCAAATATTTTGGCAAAAGCGTTCCCGTATCAATGACTTCAAACATCGGATACACAGGAGACATTATTGCGGATTCTTCTTCAAACATCGCAATCGGTATTTTCCCATCGCGACTCACCTGCATAAGACTACACGCAAACTGTTCCCGCCGGATAACTTTATAATTGGACAAATCTGTCCCTATGACATTGGCAACCGACGGAATAAACGCTTTGTCGATAGTCAGACCGACAAGTTTCGTTACCGCCAAATCGCGGTTGCGGGAATCGACTTCGCGGATGTAATCGCCGAGGCGTTTGTAGTCGGTTTTATTCTTCAGAGAGTTTTCGGGCATTTCCGTAAGTAAAGCATCAATTTTCGGCGTGTTATTTTACTTTTGGGGCTAAAAGTAAAATAAGGCACTTTCTTATTTTAGTTTCGAGGCTAAAAGTAAAATAACGGATTTTCTTATTTTACTTTCCGTAAATAAGGCAGGCGCGGGAACGTCAGGAGGTGCTGTCGTTCCCGCGCTGCTTCATTTGCGTTTCCGGCTCCGTTTGAACTATTAGAAATTTTCGAATAGTTGTTACCGTCCTTTACGATCCTCCTGCAGCTTAATTTCGTAGCCGAGGTTTTTGAAGAGGCTGAGCACTTCTTCGCGGGAACGCGCTTCCTCGGCGAGCAATTCGGACATCTCGGCTTGGAGCTCGCGCATTTTTGTGTCGAAATCCACGGATTCATCGCGATTGACGAACTCGATGTATTTACTGGGGACAAGCGACCAGCCTTTG
The DNA here is from genome assembly GCA_017531845.1 of Opitutales bacterium. Taxonomy (GTDB): domain Bacteria; phylum Verrucomicrobiota; class Verrucomicrobiia; order Opitutales; family UBA953; genus Spyradosoma. Next base: position 257,342 of record JAFXKI010000003.1, read on the forward strand.
GCTTCGATTTCTTCGAGCGTGGCGGAATAGCAATATTCGGGAACGTTTTTGTAAGTTTTTTCGTGTCCTTCGCGTTGCCAGTTGTGAAAATTTTCGGCGATGCGGGAAATTTCTTCCGGAGAGAAACGAATGTATTTTTTCTCAAACGGTTCTCCCCATTGGCGCAAATCTACGAAGAGCACTTCATTTTCGCGGGAACGGTATTTGACGGTTTCGCCGTTTTGGACGACGGTGCGCGCCTTGCGGTTGCCCGCCAAGATCCAAAGCGTAACGCTGATGTCCGTCGAATAAAACATGTTGCGCGGGAGAATGACGATGGCTTCGACGAGGCGGTTTTCGAGCAGGCGGCGTCGGATGGCGAGCTCGGTCCCGTCGCCGGAGAGGGCTCCGTTGGAGAGGAGGAAGCCGGCGGTTCCGTCGGCGGAAAGTTTGGAAACGATGTTGAGAATCCAAGCGTAGTTGGCGTTGCTTGTAGGCGGGATGTCGTAGCCGGCCCAGCGCGGGTCGTCGCGGAGTTCGTTATCGGCACGCCAAGCCTTTTGATTAAAGGGCGGATTTGCCATGATGAAATCCGCTTTGAGGGATTTGTGGCGGTCGTTGTGGAAGGTGTCGGCGGCAGATTCTCCGAGATTGTTGGCGATCCCGCGAATGGCGAGATTCATTTTGGCGAGTTTGTAAGTTGTGTTGGTGTATTCCTGCCCGTAAACGGAAATATCGCGCTTGTTCCCGTGGTGAGCCTCGATGAATTTCATACTTTGGACGAACATTCCACCGGAACCGCAACACGGGTCATAGATTTTCCCGCGATAAGGCTGAATCATTTCCGCGATGAGATTGACAATGCTTTTCGGCGTGTAAAACTCGCCTTTGCCCTTGCCTTCCGCGATAGCAAATTTGGAAAGGAAATATTCGTAAACGCGTCCGATGAGATCGTTCTCCCGGTCTTTGAGCGTGTCGATTTTGTTGATTTCGTCGAGAAGCGCGGCGAGCTTTGTGCGATCGAGTCCGAGCCCGGAGTAATAATTGCTCGGGAGCGCACCTTTGAGCGCGGGATTTTCTTTTTCGATCGCGGCGAGAGCGGCATCGATTTTGACGGCGATGTCGTTCTGCTTGGCGTTTTCCATAATGAAACGCCAGCGCGAGGTTTCGCCGAGAAAAAAGACATTTTTCGCGTTGTAAAAGACCGACTGATCGACAAACGCGCCTTTGCCGTCGGCGATCAGTTCTTCCCGTCGTTCGACAAAACGGTCGTCGGCATATTTTAGAAAGATCAAACTCAGCACGACGTGCTTATACTCGGACGGTTCGACGGATCCGCGCAGCTTGTTTGCGGATTCCCAAAGCGCTTCTTCGATACTTTTTGTCTTAATCTGATTTTTTGCCATGACGCGGGAGCGGGAAAATTTTACTTTCCGCGTTTTTTGGAAGAAGCGGGAAGTTTGTATTTTTCCCAAACTTTGTAATCTGCGGGAAGCGGATTTTCTGCGGACGGGCGCGCGTTCACTCCGGCAAACACGTAGCGTTTTTGCTGAATTTTTACGCGCCGCAAAAAATCTTCGTAGCTTCTGTTTTCTCGATTACCCCAAGCGTTTTCGCTCATCGCGCTCAAACGCGGGAAGTAGTGAAATTCGAGCACTTGTTCGTTCGGCGTTTTTTCGCCCCAGAAGCAGGCTTGCACACCGAGAACGTGTTTTTGTTCTTTTTCGGTCAAGCCTTTAGGAATCGGGTCAAAATCCCACGCCTGCTTCATCGGCATCACGCCGCCTTGAGACAGTACAAACGGTTTATCTTCCTTGCTGTAAGCCCAGTTGTAATAACAACGCGGGCGCGTTGCGACGATGAGATCGTGGCCGGCGCGCGGAGCGATTTTCGGGTCGGTGTATTCTCGCCAGTGCATCACGGTGCAATTTTCGGGAATACCGCCTTCGACGATTTCATCCCAACCGATCACTTTTTTTCCGTTGGACTCGAGAAATTTTTGAATCCGCGAAATCATATAGCTTTGGAGTCGCTCTTCCGCCTTGTGCCCGTTTTCGGCAAAAAGTTTTTCGTCTTTAATACGTTTTTGGCAATCGGGACATTTTTCCCAAGCCCCTTTCGGACACTCGTCGCCACCGATGTGAATGTATTCTCCGGGGAAAAGATCTATGACTTCCGTGTAAATCTGCTTCAAAAAATCAAAGGTTTTTTCTTTTCCGGGACAATAAACCTTTCCAAAAACACCACCGCCGAGCGGCAATCCTCCCGGGGGACGACCGTCGCATGAAAATTCCGGATACGCAAGCAAAGCCGCTGAAGAGTGCCCGGGAATTTCGATCTCGGGAACAATGGTGATGAAACGTTCCCGTGCATATTTGACAATTTCTCGAATATCCTTTTGCGAATAAAATCCTCCGTATTGCCCCTCTTTATTCCAATGCGGAGAATCCTCCTTCACAAATTCCGGATTTTCGCGAATGAGCAAATTCGAGCGCCACGCCCCGACTTCGGTGAGGCGCGGATATTTTTTGATCTCAATGCGCCAGCCCTGGTCTTCCGTCAAATGCCAGTGAAAGCGATTTATTTTGTGCCACGAAATTGTATCAATGAAGCGCATGATGGCTTCTTTGGAGAAGAAATGCCGCGCACAATCCACGTTGGCTCCACGCCAGGCAAAGCGCGGCGCATCCGTAATTTTGGCACAAGGCAAGCTCCAGGAAATTTTTCCTTTCACGGGAACGCGGGAATAAATTTCCGGAGGCATCATCTGCCGCACGGTTTGCAAACCGTAAAAAAGCCCTGCGGGCGAGGACGCGACAATGCTGATGCGCGATGTTGAAATATCAAGCGTATAACCTTCAGCCGGAATTTTTGCCGTTTTTTTCAACTCCAAACGAAGCGTTGTTTTCCCTACTCCTTTTTCTGCAACCTTCAGTTTCATTCCCGTCGCTTTGGCGATTTCTTTCGCAAAATAGCGCGCGACCGGCTTAGCATCTTTCCCGACATACACGATGAGCGTTTCCGGATGGAAAATAAATTTTCCCCGCTTCGCCACATAGGACTCGGGCTTCGGAATAATCGTATGCTCAAGCGTTCCCGCCCGACCCTTCGATTGTGCCGAAAGCGATCCCGCCCATAAAAACAGGCAAAGGATAAAAACGAAAATTTTTTTAAAAGAAACCGGAGCTATAGAATTGTACGAAAACATCGGGCGCCATTATGAGTTTTTCCGGGCAATCGTCAACCATTGCGATTTTGTTTTTTTCTTGCGGAAGCCATTTGCCTGCTTACAATCTCATCCAACGTGCACAACGTTCTCTTTTGCGTTCCCGCAGAAAATCGGACAGGTCTGCACCTCCTGTTTTTTGTTCATAAAAATCCTCTAAATCACACCACAAAATCTCGAATCACTATGGCATCCCCTAAAGTTATCTGTGTTATTATGGGCGGTGGGCGCGGCACCCGTCTTTACCCGCTGACAGCCGCACGTTGCAAACCTGCAGTTCCCCTCGCCGGCAAATATCGCCTGATTGACATTCCGATCAGCAACTGCCTCAACTCCGGCTTTAACAGCATTTATATTCTCACTCAGTTTAACACGGCTTCTCTCCACCATCACATTCAGCGCACCTACAAACTCGACGTCTTCGGACGCGGGGGGGTTGACATCCTCGCTGCTGAACAAAACATGGAAAGCGAAGCCTGGTATCAAGGCACTGCCGACGCCGTTCGCCACAATCTCCAACACTTTGCGATGAAAGACGAGGACCTCGTCCTCATCCTCTCCGGAGACCAACTCTTCCGCATGGATTTCCGCCCCATGATTCTTCAGCACCTGGAGCAGAACGCCGCCGTTACCATCGCCGCCAAGGCAATGCCGAAATCCGAAGTAACGGGACTCGGAGTCATGCGCGTTACCGAAGACAGCGAAATTTCCGAATTCGTCGAAAAACCGAAAGATCCCGCTATCATCGATTCCCTTGTTATCGGCGGAAAGCTCCGCGCGAATCTTTCGGATAAAACCGACACGGAATACTGCCTCGCCTCGATGGGCATCTACGTTTTCAGCGCAAAATTCATCAAAGAATGCCTCGCCAACGACATGAAGGACTTCGGCAAAGAAGTCATTCCCGGCTTGCTTGGAAAGCACAAACTCGTTGCCCACGTTTTCGATAATTACTGGGAAGACATCGGGACCGTCCGCGCTTTCTGGGAAACGAACCTTGCGCTCACGGATCCGGTGCCGCCGTTTGATTTCTTCGACGAACGCGATCCGATTTACACGCACGACCGCCTGCTCCCGGCAGCAAAGGTTAATTCCTGCGTTTTCGACCGCGTTATCTGCGCGGAAGGTGCGATTCTCTCCAACGCGAAACTGGAACGTTGCGTCATCGGCATCCGCTCCGTCATCAACAACGCCAAGCTCAAAAACGTTGTCATGATGGGTGCCGATGTTTACGAAACCATCGATGAAATTATCGCCAACAAAGAATCCGGGCAAATTTGCATCGGCGTCGGAGAAAATTGCATCATCGAAGATACGATTATCGACAAAAACGCACGTATCGGCGAAGGTTGCACACTCTCCCCGAACGGCATTGAAGACGGTTGGGAAGAAAACGGAATCTGCGTTCGCGACGGCGTTCTCATTGTCAAAAAAGACGCCGTCGTTCCCGCGGGAACGGTTATCGGAAAACTTTCCTGCACCTGCGCTTGCTCTAAAAAGGATTAAGCCGCAAACACGACAACGCCGCCTCTTGGACCCGATGCAAGAAAGTCCAACCGACGACCTCAAGCCCCGTGAACGCCTCGAGCGTCGCGGGGCGCGTTGTCTCTGCGACGACGAGCTACTCGCCGTTTTGCTCGACACTATCGGGAACGCAAAAAACGCGCCGGAACACGACGCACGTAAAGTTTTACAAACATCTAACGGTTCCTTCTTTCAACTTTCCCGCTGGGAAATTTCCGATTTCCTCGCCCTCGGAATCTCGTGGTTGCGCGCCTGCAACCTCGTTGCCGCATTCGAAATCGGCAGGCGCATCGAAGAACGCACGGAATTTTCGGCTCCGCTAACGACCGCCGAAGATATTTTTAAATTTTTCGAACGGAAAGCCCTCCCGCTTGATCGCGAAAAATGCTGGGTGCTTTGCACAGATGCAAAAAACAGAGTCATCCGCTTTGAAGAAATTACGGCGGGAACGGCAACGGCATCCGTTTTTCATCCGAGAGATTTTCTTCGCCCCGCAATCCGCGCCAACGCCTCCGCCCTCGCCCTCGTCCACAATCACCCCAGCGGCGATGCTTCGCCCTCCGCAAGCGATATTCGCATCACGCGCTCGCTCGCGGAAGCCTGCAAGATTTTCGACATTCGACTCCTCGATCACGTCATTATCGGCAGGCGCAATATTCCGCCGCACACTCGCGGCTACTTTTCCTTCTCCGACGCCGGACTTCTCCCGTAAAAAAACAAAACGGGAAAAACTTTGCTTTCCCCATGCGATTTACTTCGTTTAAACGTTCCCGCAACGAAACACCCTGCGAATGGCTGATTGAGCCGTTGCGTTCCCGCGAGGGCTTTTTTGTGCGGCGTACGTTCGGGTGCTGGTCGTTTTACATCGGAGAGAAAAACGTTCTGCTTTACGTTCCCGCCGGCGACGAGGACGGCGAAGGTATTTTGATTCCGACTTCGCCGGAATTTCATGCATCGCTCACGGCGCAATTTCCCGCACTTACGCAGCACTCGTTTTTGAAAAAATGGCTTTACCTCGGAGCCCGAAGCGAAGATTACGAAGAAACCGCCGAATCGATCGTCCGGCTCATCTTGCGCGAAGATGCGCGCATCGGCGTTCCCGGCAACATCCGAAGTCGGGCAAACGCACAAAAAAAGTCCTCAAGGTCAAGAAAATAAGGTGTTTCCGCATCGTTTTTTTTTCGAACTTTTGTTCTTGTCCAAGGAATATTTTTCAGGCAGGTTTTTAGGTGCTATGAAGAACTTATTTCTCTCAGCCGCAATGATGTCGGCATTCGCCGGAATGGCGTTTGCAGCAAACCCCTCATCAACTGCCCCGCAGAGCGACGTTCCCGAGTTGAGCGTCGATAAATTCCTCTCGGCGGCGCACAACATGCAGGAAGCCATCAAAAACGAAGATCCCGTTCTCGAAAAATTCGATCTCGATGTCGACGATCTTCAGATTATGATGCCCGATGAACAGTTCCAGGCCGTGTGCGACGCCATTTCTTCGCACTACGCGGAAATCGCAATCGGGGACAACAACAGTGCTAAGCTCGAAGACGCAAAAGCGATTTTCGGTGCGGAAAACGCAAAGGAAATCCAGCCGTTTATCGGAAACCAGCCTGCCATCGACAACGCACGCCGCCAACTCCGCGGCGCCTACGAAGTCTTCGCAGACTACCACTCCACGCAGGAACTCGCGTCCTCCGTCGTGGACTGGAACTGGGGCGACTCCTGGGGCGTAACAATCAACCCGAATGTCGGGACTCTCGGTATCGGGATTGATGCCGGCTACGAATTTAACCGATTCTTCAAAGTCCGCGCACACTACGGCACGGGTCGTTTGGATACGACGATGAGACTGTCCGATACAGACCTTGATGTTGAATGGGAAAATCAGGACAACTACGGTATCTTTGTTGACTGGCACCCGAAAGGTTCGCAGTTCCACGTAACACTCGGACTCATGCGCATGGATCCGCGCCTTCGTGTTGAAGCGAACTACCACGGAACATCTTATGCCTATGATGCGACTGGCGCCGGAGCGCAGTACGATGTCAAGTCGGACTACATCATGGAAGGTCGCTGGGAAAACGAAGTTCAACCCTATGTGGGTGTCGGCTGGTCTTCCGACGGTAGCAAAAAGCGCACGCTTTATTTCTCCATCGACCTCGGTCTCGCCTACCTCGGCGAAGGAAATTACAAGGAAAGCGGAGCCCCGCACTTCTACAAAAACGGACAACCTTTTGATCCGAACAATCCGTTGAACAACCTTGGAGAAATCGACGCCGTTTCCACTCTCCAGAAGTTTGACGGGAACGTTCGTGATGCCGTGGACAAAGTGGCGGACTTCCTGAATGACATGTATGTCTATCCGGTTATTCAGATCGGCGGCGGTATTCGCTTCTAATCTGCGTTTCCGGTTATTAAACAAAAAACTCCTCCGAAAATTCAGCGGAGGAGTTTTTTGTTTCTTTTTCTGAAAATCTTCGAGGTGCTGTAAGCCGGATTCCGTAATGCGAAAAGCTTTCGCGTTCTCGCATTCGCATTCATTCCTCTGAAGCGCGTTCCCGCGCTTCCCGCCTTGCGGCGGTGCGACATACCCGCGAGCATCGGACGGGCAGCCCGCTCGCCTATTCTGTCTTGCACCGGATTGGGTTTGTCCTGCCTCCTTCGTTGCCGTCGGAGCGGTGAGCTTTTACCTCGCCTTTTCACCCTTACCCGCGCGTTCCCGCGCAGGCGGTTTGTTTTCTGTGACACTGTCCGTCAACGCGCCTTGCGACGCACCGCCCCCGTTTTCACGGGGAATCCTGCCCTGTGGTGTCCGGACTTTCCTCTCGCAAAAACCTGCGTTCCCGCGAGCGAATGCGCGCACCTCGAAGACGCGTTCCATTGTCGGAAGAACTTTCCGAAAAAGCAAACGGAAATTTGTTGTCCCGGCGGAACAAGAGTGGAAGAGATGAATAATGGAAGGGTGAAAAAGTGGAAAAACGGATTCGGTGCACTTTATGATGAGGCAACACGCGTTCGCTATTTACAATCCTGCGGAAATAATACAGAATGGGGGTTTCCTTTCTTTGCAGATCAGACGCGGTGTCTGATCGGAAAGGAAAAAAACAACCATCAACCCTGCGCAAACACAAAGTTTTCGCAGATCAAGAAAGTTAAAACCACAAATGTCATCCTTAATGGAACAGCTGCTCGCAGAAAGCAGCTTCGGAACGCTCACCCCGGGCTCTATCATCAAAGGCACGGTTATCGAAATTCGCCAAAACGACGTTGTCGTTGACATCGGCGGCAAATCCGAAGGGGTCGTTCCCGCAAATGAATTCGCCGACATCACGGAAGTCCAAATCGGCGACGAGATTGAAGTCTATCTCGAAAAAACTGAAGACCGTAACGGCGCTCCCGTCATCTCCTACGACAAAGCGCAGCAAAAGAAGAATTGGGAAACCATCGTCGCTGAATGCAAAGAAGGCTCCATCCTTCCGGGTCGCGTTAAAGCGAAAGTCAAAGGCGGGCTCATTGTTTCGATGGGCATCGACGCGTTCCTTCCGGCTTCGCAAATCGACGTTCAGCCGCCGAAGAATCTCGACCAATACATCGGTCAAACCTACGACTTCAAGGTCCTGAAAATCAATCTCGACCGCAAAAACATTGTTATTTCTCGCCGCGAGCTCATCGAAGAACAACGCAACGAAAAGCGCCGCGCCCTTCTCGACGAAATCAAGCCGGGCGACATTCGCCGCGGTATCGTCAAGAATCTCACGGACTACGGTGCCTTCATCGATCTCGACGGATTGGACGGCTTGCTCCACATCACGGATATGAGCTGGGGTCGCATTTCTCACCCGAAGGAAGTTCTCTCCATCGGCGAAGAAATCAACGTCATGATTATCGAAGTCGATCGCGACCGCGAACGCGTTTCTCTCGGTCTCAAGCAATGCACGAGCAACCCGTGGGAATCCATCGAAAAGAAATACCCGGTCGGAGCGAAAGTTCACGGCAAGGTCGTTAACCTCGTTCAATACGGCGCATTTGTCGAAATCGAACAAGGCGTTGAAGGGCTCGTTCACGTCACGGAACTTTCCTGGACGAAGCGCATTGCAAAGCCGAGCGACGTTCTCAAAATCGGACAGGAAGTTGACGCCGTTATTCTCGGTATCAACAAGGAAGAACAAAAAATTTCCCTCGGCATCCGCCAGCTCGAACCGAATCCGTGGGATATGGTCCGCCACAACTACCCGGTCGGAGCCCGTGTTCACGGCAAGGTCCGCAACCTCACGACGTTCGGCGCGTTTGTCGAGCTCGAAGAAGGTATCGACGGTATGGTTCACGTTTCCGACATGAGCTGGACGCGTCGCATCAATCACCCGGGCGAAATGCTCAAGAAGGGAGACGAAGTCGAAGCCATCGTTCTCGACGTCGATGTCGATCAGCAGCGCATCGCTCTCGGTATGAAGCAAACGCAGGACGATCCGTGGTCTGACGTGGATCGCAAGTTCCACATCGGCGACATCGTTTCCGGCAAGGTTACGAAAATCACGGCGTTCGGCGCGTTCATCGAACTCGAAGATGCCATCGACGGTCTCGTTCACATTTCCCAAATCGGAGAAGACCACGTCGAAAAAATCAAAGACGTGCTCAAAATCGGACAGGAAGTTTCGGCCCGCGTCATCAAAATCGACAAGGATGATCGCCGTATCGGACTTTCGATCAAGGCCGCGAACTACGATTCTGCGCAACTCCAAGCGGAAATCCGCGCTTATGACCGCATCCGCGGCAACTCCGGAGACCGCAACAATGCGCCGCAAACGACCTCGACGGCGTCCGACGATAAGGGCTTCGGCTCTCTCGGCGACCTCCTCGACAAAGCGTCGTTCTAATCCGGATTTTAAAATCCGAAATAAAGAAAACGTTCCCACAGGTTTTCCTCGGGAACGTTTTTTTTGTAAACGTATCCAAACATCCCCAAGCGTTCCCGCGCGTGCGTGAAATGCAATCGGAATTTTTGCTTGCTCACGTTTACCCGTTTCAAAGAAAATGATGCCGTGAAGTACACCCCTAAATTTATCATTGCGCTTTGTTCCTTTTTTTTGGTTTTGAATCCCTGCGTGCCTACAGCATTTGCAGACGGTTCCCCGCGCCCGAAAACAAAGCAGGCTTCCGTTAAAAAATCTTCCGGAAAAAAAGCCCCCGAAAAAAAAACCGGGAACGCGAAAAAGCCCGAAAGCAAAGACGCGAAAAAAGCGACTCCGACCGGCGGGGAATGGGGTGATCCGGGAAAACTGGAACGAAAAATTGAGCAGAGCGTTGCCAAAAATTTTAAAACATGGTCCCCTGCCGAACTTGATAAATTTTTCAAGGACGAAGAAAACCTGAAAGCACTCGCTAAATGGGAATTACTCCGCGCTCTGCAGGAAGATGAAGAAGAGTTTAAAAGCTTCAAGATGTCCGTGAAAAAATCCGATGTTCGGCGCTTTTACGGAGAATTTTCAGACGACTTAGAGTGGATTGAAGGCTATCTCTATACGGCTCCGCCTAAAAATGCACACTTTGCCATGAGGCTTCTTCGCGCGTTTATCGAAAAAGACGAAGAAGTCAAAAGCGTTCCCGCGATAAAAAAAATCGCAACCGGCGTTGTCGGGGAATTTTCCCGACGAGGGTGGTTTGATGATGAATTTGAAACGGATCCGGAACTCAAAATCAAAAACGGACCAACCCGTATCTACAAGCGCTTTAAATTTTTCTCCGAAAGCTGGCGCGAAAAACGTTTGAATAAAATTTTTGACGATCTGGATTTTTGGGATACACGAATTATCGTCGGCGTTACCGGACGCACCAACAATATTTATTTCGGAAGCGAAGAATCACTGCGCTGGGGGCAGGACAACGTCAAGCTCCCCGAAGCCGGTTATGCCAGCCCTCGCGATATTTTTCAGATGCCCTACCGTCTTTGGAATAAAGTCGGAGATAGCGTGCATACGTCTGATTACTACGAGCCGTTTATGAGTTGGTACGGACGCAATCAGCTCAAGCGCGCACGGGAAGTCGGCTGCGTTTGCGGCGGGGTCTCGCACTACGGAGCCACGGCTGCCTGCGCAAACGGCATTCCCGCCGTTACGATGGGCGAGCCGGGGCACTGCGCGTTTGCCACGCGTCAAAAGGGCAAGTGGCGGGACAACAACTCGGTTGTATGGGATCGCAGCCTTCATTGGCGGCTTTGGGACGAAACCTCGTGGCAATTTCTTCATCTGACGCAAGCCGTTTACGACGATGTTAAAACCGCCTACGCCGCATTCCGCGCGGGAACGCTCGCACGCATCGTCGCTTCAGAAAAGAAAAAGCCTACACCGGAGCGTGTGTTTGAGCTCTACGAATACGCCCTCGAGAAACAACCGATTAATTTCCCGATTTGGCGAGAATATCTCGAATTTGCCCAAGCGCAAAAAAAGGACAAGGCGTTTTGGAAAAATGCGCAAAAGAAAATTCTCGATGCCTTCTTGCCGGAATTTCCGGATGTCGCCGCCACGCTTCTCGGGAAAATCGTTTATCCGAATCTGCTCCCGCTGATCGATAACGACGACGAAAAAATCGCACTCTTTTCGAATTTTTGGGAAAAATCCGAAGGCTTCGGCTGTGGGCGCTGGGATTGCGAAGCCTCATGGGAATACGAGATCCGCGCGCTCGGCGGGAACGCCGAAAGCAATAAGGCATTTCGCAAAAACTACGATAAGGAAAATCCCGTAAAACCGCCGAACAGCGGTGCTGCCGGACGTTATTTGGAGAAAATAGCCCCTCTCGTCGCATCCAAGAAGGATTATGCCAAATGCTTCGAACTTTGGAAATCGGGAACGCCGAGAAAATAGCAGTCAGCGTTTAGGTTTTTCGAACCTTTAAAAAAGGAAAATATTTTTATGCTAAAAAAAATTTTTATCGCCCTGCTCTGCCTGGTTTTCACGGGAACATCCGCTTTTGCCGCGTTTTCCGCCAAAACTTTTGCCGCAGCGAAAAAGCGAAACCCCAAAGACGGAATTATCGTTTATTTTTACGGCCCGGACTGGGACGTGCGTAGCACCAAGATGCTCAAAACACTCTGGGAAAGCTCCGAAATAAAAAATGCCTGCGGAGACGCATCCATGCTTTCCGTTCCCGTTTATCAGGAGCCGAATGAAAAGCAGAAAAAAAATGCGAAAGCAATTCGCGAAGGCATGAAAGTGCCTCACATTTTTTCCTACCCGGCAATCGTGATGTTCACGGAAGAAGGGGAAAAATATTACATTTTACAAGGAGATGAAATTTTTGAGGACAAGGCGGAAGTTGCCGAAACCATCAAGGCAAAGCTCAAATTATTTCGGGAACGCAAAGCTATTTTGAAAAAAGCCGAACGCGCGAAAGGAGTCGAAAAAGCAAAGCTTTACGGCGATGCCCTCCTGGAAGGAATCGAGCCTCCGGCAAACGCCCTCAAAATCATCAAGGCAAGCGACCCGAAAGGTGAGACTCCCTACGCTAAGCGCCTTGAGTTTGATGTCTTTAAGTTGCTGACGGATCAAACTTATAAAGACCCGGACAAACCGGATAAGGTTTTGATTAAGCCGGATGCCGCCGTTGCTCTCGTCACCAAACTTGCCATAGAAGACGAAACCACCTACTTGCCCGAGCAACGCCAAGAGCTCCTCGCCTGTTGTGCCGCTTATTTACGCCGCCTCGACAAAACAGATTCGCGTATAAAAATGCTTCACAAAAAAATCTTAGAAATCGATCCCGATTCTATTTGGGCAGATTTCGTGAAAGACTCGGAAGCGCGCTGGCTCGGTGTCGAAAAGAAAAAAGACAAGAAGGAAAAACGCCGTAAAAGAAAATAAGCGGAAATCGCTTTCTCTAATCTTTCAACTCTTTCTTCTTTTCGTTTTCGATCATTTTCTGAGCGGGAACAAGTCCTTTTTCCGCGGCTTTTTTTGCCCATTCAAGAGCTTCGATCCGGTTCGCGGGAACGCCTTCTCCGTTTATCAGGCAAACCGCCAAATTGAATTGGGAAGCCGCATGTCCCTGCTCGGCGGCGAGGCGGAAAAGGCGTGCAGCTTTCGCTTTGTCGGCGGGAACGCCGCGTCCGTAATAATAAATTCGGGCAAGCTCATATTGCCCGATGGCTGAGCCGGCGTCAGCAGCGGCATTCAACCATTTAATGCTTTCGGCGATTTTCCCTGAATCTTTGCAAAGAACGCCGTAAAGAGCGCGAAAATAGGCTAATTTTTTCGGATCAAATTCTTCCCCCGGCGCAGGCTCCACCGCAAGTTCCAGCCAATGCGTGCCCAGCGCGCGGTTTTTCCGGATTCCGCCGAAGCCTCCGAGATACGCGTCCACCAGAAAAGAGCGGGCAAACCAAAGACCTTGTTCCGCCGCCTTCGTTATGCGGAGAAGACCGCCTTCGATGTCTGCGGGAACGGCTTTCCCTTCTATCAGCAGGCAACCGAGGACAAAATCCCCGTAAACGCTTCCTCGGAGAGAGGCTTTTTCCGCCCAGGAAACGGCTTCTTCCACGTTCCCGCTCGTGTAGTAATAACTTGCCAAAAATCCCTGAGCGTCCGCGTCGTTTTGCTCTGCGGCAGAGCGCAAAAAAATCATGCCGAGAGTTTCATTTTTCTCAAGAATTCCTCCGCGAAGATATTCTTTTCCGAGCCAAAACTGCGCAGGGGCGAAACCTGCCGTCGCCGCATCTTTCATCAATTCCGCAGCGCGCGCGGGATCGGCTTCGCAAACGCCCTCAACGCCGGAAAGCAAAAATAGAGCCAGCGATGCCTGCGCAGGCGCGATTCCCTGCTCTGCCGCTTTTTCCCACCAAAAAAAAGCTTTTTCCGGGCTTTGCTCAATTCCGGCAAATCCGCCTCGCATATACAAGCCGCCGAGAGTTCCCTGTGCGGGAGCGCAACCGCCGTTTGCCGATTTTAAAAGCCACTCAAAGGCTTCTTCCGGCTTATTCAAAACATTTGCACAATGAAAATAGATACGATACTGAGCTGCGGGATCGCCGGCTTGAGCCTTTTCCAAATCTTTTCCGAAATCGTAATTCGGTGTTCCCGGAGCAACAGAATCAGGCGCCGTCGGGGGAAAATCCTCAGGAGCCGTCTCTTGGGCGAAAAGAGGCGCGACGCACATGCTGAGCGCGAGGAAAGAAGTTACTTTTTTAAAAAAACCGAAATCTTGCTTCATAAAGCGCATAAAAATACGAAAATTTTCGCGTTCGACGCAAAATCGAAATTTGTTCGCGGGTTGTAAAAAATCCGTAGGAACGATAGAATGCGTTTTTTGCCTTTGAAATGAAATTTTTGTTCAGTTTTATCGGGGCGGTTCTGATGCTGATGTTTTGCGGTTGCGAAGAAAATTCGCGCCCGAAGCTGGTAATGGTAACCGAAGCGACGTTCCCGCCGTATGAATATCGGGCGGGAACGCAAATTGTCGGTATCGACCCGGAGATTGTCGGAAAAATCGCAGAAAAGCTCGGCTACGATCTGGTTATTGAAGACATGAGCTTTGATTCGGTAATCACCGCGGTGCAAACCGGGAAAGCGGACATTGCCGCCTCCGGAATTACGGTTACGGACGAACGCAGGGAGAAAGTGCTGTTTACGCTTCCGTATGTCATCGCACGCCAAGTAATTATCGTTCCCGAAAATTCTGCGATTCAGGGGAAAAAAGATTTAAAAGGAAAACGAATCGGCGTTCAGCACGGAACCACAGGAGATATTTTTGTTTCACAAAATATTCAGGAACCGGAGCGCTTTTCCAACGGTGCGCTCGCCGTTGCCGCACTCGCCGCCGGCAAACTCGACGTCGTCGTTCTCGATGGTGATCCGGCACGGATTCACGTTTCCCGCCGTTCCAATCTGAAAATACTCAACGAGCCGCTCACGCACGAAGAATACGCATTCGCCCTCGGAAAACATAATCCGGAATTGCACGCACAATTCAATGCTGCGCTAAAGGAACTTCAAACGGCGGGAACGCTTGACGCCGTGCGGGACAAATACGTTTCGAAAATGCTTGAAGAAGCCGGCGGGAACGCGTCTGCCGACGCCGGACCTTTCGGAAAACTAAAAAACTCAATCGACCTGAATTTTCTCAAAGATGCCCGCTACCTTTATTTGTGGAAAGGTTTTTGGACAACCGTAGAAATTTCATTTTTTGCCGTTTTACTCGGGGTGCTCATCGGTTTCGGAATCGCCGTCATTCGAAGCACCGCAGACCAAACCGGAAAACTTAAAATCCTAAATTTTCTCTGTAAAATTTACCTCACCGTAATTCGCGGAACGCCTGTCGTCGTCCAGCTGCTCATTATTTATTTTGTGATTTTCGGTGCCGTGGATGTAAGCAAAGTGCTCGTTGCCGTCATCGCGTTCGGAATCAATTCCGGTGCTTACGTTGCCGAAATTATCCGTAGCGGCATTATGTCGATTGACCGCGGGCAACTTGAGGCCGGGCGCAGCTTGGGGCTCAGCTACTGGCAATCCATGCGCGAAATTATTTTGCCGCAGGCTTTCAAGAACGTGCTTCCCGCGCTCGGGAACGAATTTATTGTCCTACTGAAAGAAACCAGTATTTCCGGCTACATCGCTATTGTCGACCTGACGAAGGGCGGAGACATCATTCGCAGTCAGACTTACGATGCGTTTCTGCCGCTCATGGCAGTCGCTTTGATTTATCTTGCCGTCGTCATGTTGCTCAGCGGCTTGCTCGGGCGTTTAGAGAAAAGGTTGAAAAGAAATGAGTGAAATCGTTTTTGAAATAAAAAATTTGGTTAAGCGCTTCAATAACTTCACCGCGGTCGACAATGTTTCCGCAACGATTCGCCGAGGGGAAGTCGTTTTCATTGTCGGCCCATCCGGCTCCGGGAAAAGCACCTTTCTGCGGTGCCTGAATCTGCTCGAAACGCCGACTTCCGGAGAAATTTTGTTCAAAGGAAAGGAAGTCGTTCACGCCAAGCGAGACATCAATTTCTTCCGACAACAAGTCGGGATGGTTTTCCAGCACTTCAATCTCTTCCCGCACCTTTCGATTCTGAAAAACATAACGCTCGCGCCCGTAAAAACGGGGCGTTTCACGACAAAGCAGGCCGTCGAACGCGCTGATGCCCTGCTCGATCGTATCGGGCTTTCCGCCAAGCGCGACGCGTTCCCGCCGCAACTTTCCGGCGGGCAAAAACAGCGTATTGCCATCGCACGTGCGCTCGCAATGAATCCGGACGTTTTACTTTTCGACGAACCGACCTCGGCACTTGATCCGGAAATGGTCGGTGAGGTGCTCGCGCTCATGAAAGACCTTGCACAGGACGGGATGACGATGGTCGTCGTTACTCACGAAATCGGCTTCGCGGCAGAAGTCGCCAACCGCATTATTTTCATGGACCACGGAAAAATCATCGAAACGGGAACGCCGGAAAAAGTGATACGCAACTCGGCAAATCCCCGCGTTCGGGAATTTTTCTCAAAAGTTCTTTAAAAAAACGAACTTCTTTTTAACAAGACATAAAAACGTTCCCGCCGGCAACCCGACGGGAACGTTTTTTAATTTTTAGCTTTTTTCTGATTAAAGCTTGCAACCGAGCGCGTCTGCAGCCGTGTCGCGTTCTTCGCAAAGCTCTTTGATCGAAAGGTCAATCTTTTCGCGGGCAAACTCATTGATCGGAAGGTTCGGGACGATTTCCCAGCTTCCGTCTTCCTTCGTGCGGATCGGGAAACCGGTAATAATGCCGGGTTCCGTGCCGTATTCGCCCTTGGAAACGACACCGACACTGAACCAATCGCCCGCCGGAGTCGGGTTAACAAGGTTGCGAACCGTTTCAATCGCCGCGTTTGCCGCCGAAGCAGCCGAGGACGCCCCGCGTGCTTCAATGATTGCGGCACCGCGCTTTTGCACGGTCGGGATAAAAGTCGTTTCAAGCCATTCCTTGTCGGAAATCACTTCCGTTGCCGGCTTTCCTCCGATTGTAGCATTGAAGAAATCCGGGAACTGCGTCGAAGAGTGATTGCCCCAAATCGTCATGTTTTTCACTTCAGAAACATGAACACCCGCTTTTTTCGCAAGTTGGGATTTGCCGCGGTTTTCGTCGAGGCGCGTCATCGCAAAAAAGTTTTCTTCGGGAACGCCGCAGGCATGGCGCATAGCAATCAAGGCATTGGTGTTACACGGATTGCCGACAACGAAAACGCGCACACCCGGTGCCGCATTTTCCGCGATAGCTTTGCCCTGCCCGACAAAGATTTTGCCGTTGATGCCGAGAAGATCCTTGCGTTCCATTCCTGCCTTGCGCGGAACCGAGCCGACGAGCAAGCACCAGTTCGCATCCTTAAACGCAACCGCAGGATCCGCCGTCGCCACAATATCCGTCACGAGCGGGAACGCGCAGTCTTCGAGTTCCATCACCACGCCTTGGCACTTCGGGAGAGCCGGTTCAATTTCGAGAAGATTCAAGGCAACCGGCTGATCCGGGCCGAAAACTTCACCCGCTGCAATGCGGAAAATGAGAGAATAAGCAATCTGTCCGGCAGCACCGGTGATCGCGACACGAATGGGAGCTTTTGCCATAATTTTTGTGTGTTGAATAAGGTTAGAAATGTTCTTTCAAGCATGAGGCGGGAACGCGAAAAAATCAACGCGAAGTTTTTTGAAAAAAAAAATGTAATAATCACAAAATTTAGCTTGCAAACCCCAAAATATTAATTATTGTAATCATTACAAAATCAAACAGGACTTTAAAACCAAACAACAAAACAGAAAGAAAATAATACAATGAAAACGATTAACTACACTCATATTAACGAAGCCTCCGCTAACAAGATTGCCGCCGCTCTCTCAACTCTTCTGGCGGACTTTCAGGTCTACTACACCAATTTGCGCGGCTTCCATTGGAATATCAAAGGACACGCGTTCTTCCAGCTTCACAGCAAGTTCGAAGAACTCTACGACGATACCGCCGAAAAAGTCGATGAAATCGCAGAGCGCATTCTAATGCTCGGCGGCGTTCCCGAAAATAAGTTCAGCGAGTATTTGAAGGTTGCCAAGATCCGGGAAGTCGGGGTCGTTTCCTGCGGTAAAGAAGCCCTCCAGAATGTTCTCGATACGCTCGGATATCTGATCGGCGAAGAACGCAAAATCATTGCTCTCGCGAGCGAAAACGGAGACGACACGACTGCCGGACTCTTGAGCGATTACTTGAAGGAACAGGAAAAGCTCGTTTGGATGCTTGTCGCGTGGTCCGGCGGAGAATGCCAAAAATAATTAATTCAAAAAATAAGCAAAAAAAAAAACGTTCCCGTAGTTTTTAATGCCGGAACGTTTTTTTTTGTTTTCGGAAAAAGAGATTTTTCCTTCTTTAAAAAATCTTGTCGCGTTCCCGCGAAAGGAACAGAATTTCTCTACTTATGAGCAAAACAGTTCTACTTGTTATTCGTGACGGTTGGGGAGCCAACCACAACGCCGCGCAGGATAAATTCAATGCGCTCAAAATCGCGAACATTCCGTTCTCGAACAAACTTTCCGCCGAATGGCCGCGCACGGAAGTCGCCGCACACGGTCCCGCCGTCGGGCTTCCCGAAGGCATCATGGGCAACTCCGAAGTCGGGCACCAAAACATCGGAGCCGGACGCATCGTTCCGCAGGAAATCATGCGTATCGACCTCGGTCTCACCGACGAAGGCATGAAAAACAACGCCGTGCTTCAAGCCGCATTCGGAAACGTGAACGCGAAAAATTCCACGCTTCACCTTATGGGTCTCGCCAGTGCTGCCGGCGTGCACTCCACGCTCCCGCACCTCTACGGGCTTATCCGCGGAGCAAAAGCCGCCGGCGTGCAAAACGTTTGCATTCACGCTTTTATGGACGGACGCGACAGCCCGCCGACCAGCGGCGTCGGTTTCATCAAGGAAATCGAAGACGAATGCGCCAAAATCGGTCTCGGCAAAATCGCCACGGTTTCCGGTCGCTTCTGGGCGATGGACCGCGATAACCGCTGGAACCGAGTCGAAAAAGCCTACAACTGCCTCGTAGGCGGAGACGCGCTCACGGCAGAATCTGCCACCGCCGCCGTAGAATGGTATTACAACAATCCGTCGAGCGACTCCGAACAGGGCGACGAATTTGTCCTCCCGACCCGCGTCGTTAAAGACGGCGTTCCCGTCGGCTCCATTAAAGACGGCGACAGCGTCATCTTCTTCAATTTCCGCGGCGACCGCCCGCGTGAACTCACGCACGCGTTTATCGACGACACGTTCGACGGCTTCCCGCGCGCCAAAAAGCTCGATATTTACTACGCGACGATGACCGAATACCAGAAAGGTCTTTGCCCGAATGTCGTCTTCCCGAAACCGCAACCGATGAAAAATATTCTCGGTGATTGGATTGCGCAACAGGGCTTGACGCAGTTCCGCACGGCGGAAACGGAAAAATTTCCGCACGTTACGTTCTTCTTCAACGACTATCGCGACGAACCGTTCCCGGGCGAAGAGCGCGGGCTCATTCCGTCGCCGAAAGAAGTCGCCACCTACGACCAGAAACCGGAAATGTCCGCCGAAGGCGTTTGCGAATCCACGATTAACGCGCTCCGTTCCGGCAAATACGCGCTTATCGTAACGAATTTCGCCAATCCGGACATGGTCGGGCACACCGGCAAACAGCCCGCAATCATCAAGGCTGTCGAAACGGTCGACAAATGCCTCGAACGCATTTGCGCCGTCGCCGACGAATGCGGCGTAGATATGCTCATCACCGCCGACCACGGGAACGTCGATGAGATGTATGACGAAACGACGAAGGGTCCGCACACGCAACACACGCTCAATCCGGTTGAGGTTGTCCTTTACGGGAACGGCGTCAAGAACGTGAAACTGCGCCAAACGGGCGGTGCGCTCGGCGATATTGCTCCGACCCTGCTCGACATGATGGGCTTGCCGACTCCGCCGGAAATGACGGGCAAATCCCTGATTGAAAAAGCTTAAAGCTTACGAATTAAGGTAAACAAAAGCGTTCCCGTGAAGTTAATCGCGGGAACGCTTTTGTTTATATTCGAAGTATTGTCTGCCGCAAAAGCAACCGTGAGGCTAATTTTTCGCAGCTCGATAAAGCAAAATAAAACCTACAACCTGATAGAGAATATTCGGCAACCACACCAAAATATCCGGACGGAAAGCCGGATCCTCAATCCAGGAAACGAACGTTGTCAGCAAATAAAACAAAAGAGCAAGCCCGAGTGCGATCCCGATATTTACGAAAGTTTCCGAGCGAGACACGCGTATACCAAGTGGGATTCCCAATATTGCGAGAGAAAAGACCGACATTGCAGAAGTCAGATAGTTCTGCATTTGGAACTGAATTTTAATGCGATCTTCAGCAACTTTTTCCGGTTCGTCTTTTTCCGGATCTGCCCTCCATCCGATTTCGCGCAACTCCATCAGCTCCGTAATCGTGAACCACTTGAGCTTGCGGCGTTCTTTGGGCAAGGTTCCGTCACCGAGAATTTGCCCGAGAGAAACGGAAATCGGCGCGTTCCCGATACTGGAAAAACGGATTGCGGATTTTGTTACGTCCGCAGCATTGCTGCGGGAACGCTCTTCTGTCGTTGCGTTTTTCAACGTAATTTCCAAAGCGTCTTCCTGCTCAAACGTGTTTTGTGATTCCACGAACCGAATTGTCGCCTCTTCCGCATGTGTAAAGCGCGCCGGAAGCCCCTGGTCATTCAGCTCCCAAAGCCAAAAATTTTTCAGAGCATCACCCTCGCGGGAATCCGCATAAATCGCAAATCCGGGAAACTCCTTGAAAACTACCTTCGGAACGATAAGGCGCGTTGGAGCTTCGCGAAAAGTGCTTTTTAAAATCGTTTTGTATTGGTTTGCCGCCTTCGGTGCCCAGAAACAATTAATGTAACCGCTGATGCAAACACCGAGCAATGCGACAAAAAATATCGGAGAAACGATGCGCCAAAGATTCATTCCGGCGGATTTCATCGCGATAATTTCGTTATTTGCCGACATTCTGCCGAGAACGATCAAAACGCCCGTCAGCATGCCCAGCGGCATCGCGTAGGGAATGACACTGACGGAAATCAGCCCGATAAGCTCAAACAGCGTCGGCGTTGAAAGCCGCCCGTTAGCAAGCTCTCCGATTACCTGCCGCAAGACATTTCCCGTAACGAGAACAAAAATAAACAACCCCAGCGACATCACGACGGCAGAGGCGACTTGAATAAATAGATAGCGATTGAGGATTTTCACGAGGCTCTTTCAGAATCCCGCAAAGCAGCAACATCGTCAAAACATTTTTCACGTTCCCGCCAATTAATTTTCAAAAACAAGGTTTGAGTGCCGGGCAAATAAAGAGTTAAAATCCGAAACTGATTTATGGAACACCCGGATTTTATTCTCGTCAAAAACGGACTTATCATCGATCCCGCCAACGGACGGGAACATGTCGGAGATATCGCGATTGCTCACGGCAAAATCGCCGCCGAACTTACTGCCGAACAGGCAGCGCAGGCGCAGGTTTTGGACGCATCGGGAAAAGTTGTTGCCCCGGGACTCGTGGATTTGAACGCGCACATCTACCAACCGGGGAAAACGGCGCGGGAAACATTCGCCTCGGGAACGGCAGCAGCGGCGGCAGGCGGATTTACAACCATCGTTTGCACGCCGGACGAAAATATCTGCATCGATAACGCAGGAACGGTGCGCCTCGTTAAAGAACTCATTGACGCCGATGCCTGTATCTCCGTCCTGCCTGCAGGCAATATCACGCTCGGCGGGAAAGGCGAATCACTCGCTCCCATCGGTGCTCTAAAAAAAGCCGGCTGTGTTGCCATTACCGATTCCGTAGGAGGACTCGTCAACAACGAGATTATGCGTTGCGCGCTTGATTACTCCAAAATGTTTGACATTGCCGTTTTTGACCATTGCCAGGATTCCAGCATGACGCAAACGGGCGTGATGCACATGGGTGCGGAATCGCTTCATCTCGGACTTCGCGGCTTGCCTCGTGCGGCGGAAGACATTGTCGTTTCCAGCGATATTTTGCTCTGCGAATCAACGCGTTCCCGTCTGCATCTCCAACACATCAGCTCCGGGCGCTCCGTCGAGCTCATTCGCGAGGCAAAAAAGCTCGGCACCAAAATCACGGCGGAAGTCTCTCCGCAACACCTACTCCTCACGGACAAAGATATCGGGGACTACGATACCAACAAAAAAATAAATCCTCCTCTCCGTGAAGAAAGCGACCGCCGGGCACTCGTCGACGGGCTGAAAGACGGCACCATTGATGCAATTTCCAGCGACCACTCGCCCCGCACGCCCACAGAAAAAGACTGTGAGTTTGACTACGCGCCCTTCGGTGTGATTTCACTCGAAACAGCTCTCGCCGTTTCTCTTGAAGCTCTTTATCACAGCGGAGCCATGACACTCCCGCAAATTATCGAAAAATGGACGGTTGCGCCCGCGCGCATTCTTGGTATTTCCGCGGGAACGCTCTCTCCCGGTGCAGATGCGGATGTCGTTATTTTTGATCCGAATTCGGAATGGATTCCCGATGCGGAAAGTCTTCGCTCCAATTCAAAGAATTGTGCCGTTCTCGGGCGCAAACTGCATGGACAAGTCGCCGCTACCATCAGCAAGGGGAAAATTGTTTTTTCTAGAAAAGACTAACGCGAAGCGCAAATCAGTCTTTTCATATCGGGCGGGAACGTTACCGTTTTTGCGTTCCCGCCGAACGGCAATATCGTTCCGCTAAAAGCCGAACGTTGAATTGAAATAATCCTGCAAAATTACGGCAGCGGCACGGGAATCAATTTCCCCCGTAGCCCGGTGTTTTTGGCGCGAACGCGCATCGCGCCCGCCCTTTCGCTTGGCGGACATTCCGGATTCCGCCTCATAGCTGGAAAGCGTCTCGTCCACACGAACCACAGGCAAGCCGAATCGCTTTTCCAGCTCTTCGATGAACGCATCGACCTCCCGCGTTTTGTAGCCGTGTGAGCCATCCATATTAACGGGATAACCGACAACGAGCGTCCCGATTCGTCGCATTTTTATCTCGTTTTCAATATGCAAAAAACGCGCTTCGGGATCCGCTTCCACCGCTGCCGGTGCCGGCATGGCAATTCCGATTTCGGAATCTCCGTGCGCCAAACCGATTCGGCGCGCTCCGTAATCAATCGCAAGAAAGTTCATTTTTCAAAAAAAACGGCGGGAACGCGTTCTGACGTTCCCGCAGCCGCCTAGCGTCCTCCGAACAAAGGACATGAGCGCGAGAACGTTGCTCCGTGTTCAAGAAGGATTTCGTTAAATCTTTCCGTTTCGATTTCTCCGGAGCCTCGCTGTTCCTGCAATCCCTGCAAGAGTTCTTTTCCTTCCGGGCTAAGCACCGTAACGGAAACATCCATCGAGCGTAGCGCACCAAGTGTTTTGGAACCGAAATTTTCGTCAAAAACAACGGAACCCGCGCTTGCGACAAGAGATTTGTCAAATGTTACAATTGAGGTATCCGGGTAAACGTCGCGCAACTTTTGAACAATTTTGGAATTGTTGACGACGGCGATTTTCGTTTTGCCGTCCGTAAAATCGTCAAACCAAAAGAACACGGAAAAATCCACGATCCCGTCGACGAGAAAATTTTGCATTTCCGAGCGCCATGCGGAGGCGTTGTATTTTTTTCCGTCGGAAGGATCTTCAATTTGTTCTCCTCCCTTCCAAAATTTGGAGGGGATTCCGGAAGTTTCCGATTCTCCCTTTTGCCCGATAATATACGGGAGCGCGTATTGGAACGTGTCTTTCGCATTCAAGACGGCTCTGTAAAATCCGTAGACGAGATTACCCGCATTGGAAGAAGTTTTAG
Source organism: Opitutales bacterium (assembly GCA_017531845.1). Classification (GTDB taxonomy): domain Bacteria; phylum Verrucomicrobiota; class Verrucomicrobiia; order Opitutales; family UBA953; genus Spyradosoma. The sequence goes on from JAFXKI010000003.1 coordinate 280,920, forward strand.
AACCGAACGGAGACTTATGTTCAATTTTGTAAGCAACGGCGCACATATCACCCTGCAACAATTCCTTGGAGCCGCGTTCCCGCCTCACCCGATCCTGAGGACGAGAGAAAAACATAAATTCCGGCACCGAATATTTTTCAAGGTTGGAAATCTCAGATTCGTAGCGCACTTCGAACCAATAGTTTCCGTCATCAGGCATCGACGCCGACAGCAAATCCTCCTGAATGGGATCGAGCACCATACTCGAATCGGCATTGGTGGAAAGTGTGGAAATCGTCTTATCGTAAGCTCGCAACATATTGATGGCGATATTCGTTACGAACATCACGAGAATGATCATAATCGCCGTAGCCGCCATCAGCTCCACCAAAGTAAAGCCTCGGCGCAAAGTTCTTTTTCCGTTTTTTTTCATCATTTCGGGAACGGGCTCCTCTCTTTACACTTAGCGTGAAACCACAAGAAATTGCGTCAGCACCGGAATTTGTTCTTCGGACTCCGCGCTACCCGGCGAATACGGATAAATATCTACAGTGAGCGGCAAATACGGGAGCGCATAGCGGTCGACATTCGCCGGAAGAGAATTTCCGACCGCGTACTGCGCCGGCAAAACTTCTCCTTTCGCGTCCATTTCAACATAGCGCCCTTCCAACTGCGGGGACAGGTAGACACGCATGAAATAAGCCGGTCCTTCTGAATTTAAATCCGTCAACTCCGCCTGGGTCGGCGTGCCGGAAGCGTTTTCGCATTTGATAATCTGAAGAACATTTTGCGGCGTGGAATCGTCCGTCGGGTTCAATCGGCGGGAAATGCACACGAGGAAAAGCGCGTCGTCCCAGTTTTTTCCGGTTTTTCCCTGGAGCCAATCGTAAACGTAATCAAACGACGGCTTTGTCATCTGGTCAGACTTAACGAAAGCGTTCCCGTCCGGCAGAATAACCGCATCGACGGAAGCCAGCGCACGATCCAAGCATGAATAAACGCCGAGTGCCTGCCGCGTCAGCACATTTTTGCTGACGGTTTCAAACGTCGCATTCATCAAGCCCATCACGGAAAGCATCGCGATTCCCAAAACGGCGAGTGCGAGTAAAACTTCGACCAAGCTGAACCCTTTTTTGCGGGAACGCATTTTATTCTTTAAAATGTTCATGTTTTTTTCCGGTAAAAATCAAAATACGCAATTCAGAGTGCTCCTTATTCCTCCGTTGCCGCCAACGCCTCCTCATCATCTCGCGTGAACGAAATTGCACCGCTGCGATGAACAACGAACCCGGAAACGAAGGGATCTTTTCCGAAATCCACGTCTCCGTTCGACGGATCAATTTGCCCTTCCGCGAGCATCACGACCGCTTTCGTCATGTAGGTTTGCCCGTTTGAATCAAAAAGATAAAGATACCAACTTTTCTTTCCTTCGCCGAATTTTTGTCCCTTGACTCGAACATCCGGATCAATCCTCACTTCGGAACTGCCTTCAAGAAGCTGGTTCTCGCTTCGCGTCCGCACACCGGCGGCATTCGGCGGAACGAAATAAACGCCCTGAGGAAGTGTTACACCTTCCCCGGCGGCATACCAATAATAATCGGCAAGATTCGTTTTATCCGCATTATCGGTCCCGCCAACAATCGGCTGAACGAATCGCAAATGGCGGTCCAAATCATCCGGCTCGTTGAGGATAAGCACACCCGCGCGAATGTTGAAGCGTTCGTTCACGGCGGGATCGCGATCCGGATTCCCGCCGAGCAACGCCTTGCTCTGAGCCACGCGAAATTCCGACGAAACAATTCGCCGGGCATCTTCCAAGCCGCGCGGATTTCCCGGACGCAAACCGACGATAACCGAAGCGACGATTCCGATAATAGCAATCACCACTAAAATTTCAACCAGCGTAAAACCGCGTTTTCCGGAAACCCTGCGCAACATGGACATTTTTGTTTTTGTTAAAAAAGATGGAGATTTTCTGCGTTCCCGTGCGGGAACGTAACTTAACGCCAGCTGTAAATGGACTCGTAGTCCTCGCCGTCTTTTTCGGACGTGAAAATGATGACGCGACCAAGCATGCCTTTTTCGTTGCTTTCGTCCTCCGTCGCATCGCTCGGCAGGTATTGTTGGGGGATTTCAACACGCCCGTTTCCGGTCGTATCCATCACGATGTGGATATTGTTGTTTCCGAAACCGTCAACAAGCTTTCCGAACTCCACGTCTCCGCTTGCCTGCGTAAAATCCTCTCCGGAAAATTCGCAAAACGTTGTCGCCTTGCGGTTGTATTTCGTGCGTTCGGAGCCGGTCAGTTTATCACCGGTTTCCGGGTCTTTTCCGTAGAGGGATTTAACAAACGCTTCGCTGTTGGATCCGTTCGCGAGATTGAAGTGCGCATCAGAGCCGGAAGGCGTATTCTGCCCAAGCGTCGGATAAAATCCGTAAGTCATTTTGTATTGCTCGACCGCCGTCACCCACTCGTTAAAGCGAGCTTTTGACTTTGTCTTCGTCAGCGCGTCTTTGGCTCCGCCCGCAACCGGAATCATAATCGCAGCAAGCAAGCCGATAATGGCGATAACGACGAGAATTTCAATAAGTGTAAAACCGCGTTTTTTCATAAAATGTAAAAAATGAGGGGAGTGGAGTTTTAAGGGGTGAATAAATGGGGGAAAGCTGTCGTTGATTCTGACAAAATCCCGTCGATTGGCAACGCTTTTTGCGCCGGCTTCACGAAGCGTATGCGAAAAAAAACGGCGGTATTTCGCAGTCGATCTCAACGCGTTTCCGCGTGCGCGGATGCGTGAACGCCAGCTTTTCCGCGTGCAAGGCAAGGCGCGGCGCGTTCCCGCGTCCATACATTTTGTCGCCGATAAGCGGATGTCCCATTTCGGAAAAATGCACGCGAATCTGGTTTTTACGCCCGGTCAGAAGGCGCACGCGAAGCGAAGTCCAACGCGCAGTACGGCGCAAAACCTCGTAGTGCGTTACGGCAAAGCGGGCGCGCGAGCCCTGTGTATTTTCTCCCGCTGTACGCGGAGCGGGCACGCTGCGCACGCGATAATTTTCGTCCTCAATAAGCCACGACTCGATTATCCCGAAATCCTTTTCAACATTTCCGCAAACCACGGCGAGATATGTTTTTTCCACTTCGTTCCACGCTTCGTGAAGTTTTTCCCGAAAAGCAAAAGATTTAGCAAAAACCAAAATCCCGGAAGTCTCACGATCCAGCCGGTTAACAGCGAAAAGCTCCTTCTTCGATTTCGGATTTCCCTTGCGGAAAAAATGCGTCATCAACGAAAGCGCATTTTTATCCGGCTCGTATCGCGCGGGAACGCTCAGCATTCCCGCCGGCTTATCGATAATGACCAGATCCGAATCTTCAAACAAAACACGGATTCCGCGCGGCAAATATTTTTTCGGCGGCGGCTTCGGCATTTTTATAAAAATCAATTCTTTACCGGAAGTTCCGATTTTTTCCACGGCGTTTTTTTGGCAAGCGGCATCATCGCGCGGCTCTCCAAAACTGTTCCCGAGGGAATTTTCATTCCGATAAGAAAATCCCGCGCCGGAAGCATACGCCCGCCCGGGCGTTGCAAAGAATGGATTTGCAGAAAATCCTTGCCGGTCGCGACAAGCAACTCTCCCTTTTTCCACGCCATCACCGTGCCGGGCACGGCAGGCTCAAGCTCGGGAACGCACACGGCTTCGACGTGCCCGAGCTTGATTTCCATTCCGTTAAACGGGAACGTGCAACCCGGCCACGGAGAAAGCGCACGCGTCCGCGCAGCAATTATTTTCGCCGGAACGGAAAAATCAATTGCCGAATCCGCACGCGAAATCTTACGCGTGTAGGACGCATGCTTTTCCGGCTGAACAATGCGCTCGGCATCACCGCGAATAATGCGCGGAAGCGTGTCAATCGTGATAAACGTGCATGCCTCGGAAATACGCTCGCGCAAAGACGCACGCGTGGAATCATTGTCAAGCGGAATCACGGCACTTCCCACAACGTCGCCCTGATCAAGCGCGGGCACAATGCGTTGTAACGTTACCCCCGTTCCCGTATCCCCGCTTGCAATCGCCGCTTCAATTGGCGCGGGACCGCGGAAATGCGGCAAAAGCGACGCATGATAATTGAAAAATCCGAGCTTCGGCGCATCAAGCATGTCCTGCTTCAAAATATGCCCGTAAGCCATCACAAGCCCGATGTCGCACCCGATTTGCTTAAGCCGCGCCACATCTTCCTCTCCGAGTTTTTCCGGCTGATAAAGCGGAATGTTAAAATCCTTCGCCCACTGCGCAATCGCGTTGGACTGAATTTTTTGCCCGCGCCCCGAAGGTCTGTCCGGTTGCGTATATATCGCCTCGATACGCACGAGTGCACGCAACGGCGCGCTAATCAAAGTTTCCAGGACAGGAAGCGCTATCGCGTCCGATCCGAAAAAAACAACTTTTTTAAGCTCGTTCATATTGAGGAGAAATGGTGGAGAAAACAAAAATCAGAAAGAAGGCAGGGAAACCGCGCGAGCCGATTTTCTATCGCTTCCCGCACGGTTTTTCGATCAGAAAAAGTAATTGAGCCCGACGGAGACTGCGTTGTCACGCTCTCCCGCACGCACCGTTCCCGTGTAATCCACGAAAACTTCCGTGCATTCCGAAAACGCCCAATTCAGCGACGCGCCCGCCTCCAATGCGGACGTTTCGTTTTTACGGGAATCAATCACGTATTCCGTGCGCGTTCCCGGCATATAAGCATCAAGCGAACAAGTATCGTTGCCGAAATCGGCAAGCCACGCCGCCCGCAATTTCAATTGCAGCGTATCGCTGAGCAAAAACGCGGAAGAAAGCCCGACGTTCCCGCGCACTCCGGCAACGCCGTCAGAATCAACGGAAAGCGAGCCCCCGCCGCCGCTTTCGCTAAACGAACCGACGTGCGAATACGCGGCGGAAAGTCCGGCAAAAGCGCGAAGTGCGAGCCAACTTTGCGCCCGAAGCGTCACCCCGAACTCCGTCATCACGCCCAAGCGCCAGCCGTCAAAATCGCCGGAATATTCGCCGCGCGTAGAATCTGCCGAGAAAAACATTCCTGCCGTTCCCGCCGTCCAATCGAACCAATCGTTTTTATAAAGTGCGTAGCCGGACAAACCGTAAGCGGAAGCTTCCACCTCATGGCGCGTATCGGCGCGCATGTCGTAATTTTCCTCGCTTCCGACAACCGCGAATCCGAGTTCCCATTTTTCAAACGGCACGGATGCTCCGACAAGCGCACCAATGCGTTCGGAATCGTAGGCTTCGAAACCTTTGCGTTCCCGCTGTTCTCCGAAAAACGCATTTCCCTGCGCCCAGAAATTGACCGTGCGTGCATTGAGTTTTTCCGCCATCGCCAATTCTTCCTTGCGTTTGGCTTCGAGCTTCGCGGAAACTTCGCCGCCGCGCTGACGCACTTTCTCAATGTAGCCGCGCATGTAGGGCGATTGCAGTTTATACGCTCCGTAAAGCTCCGGAGTCAGCGTGCGCGAGGCACCGCGCACGAGCGTTTGGCGCATGAAATCGTAGGTTGCATTCAGCGATTCTCTTTGCAAATCACCGTAAAGCGTGCCGTGAAGATTTTCTCCGTTGAGCCCGAGGAAAATCAGTTCTTTTGCCGCCGCATCCCATACGAAGCGATCCGAAAGCGAGTAGCTTCCTATATCTTCGATTTTTAAATTTTCAAAAATCGTTTCATCATCGATTCCCAAAACAGGAAGCGCATCCTTCGCGACAAGCTTTGTCGCGTCAATGCGCACAACACCGTTGTTGAGCTTGATTTTTGTTTCATCGGCGACCGCAGAAAAATCAATCGCGCTGTTAAAAGCCGTAAGGTCAATCGTTCCCGCAAGAGATTCCGCCGGGTTCCCGTTCGTAAAGCTTGAACCGTCCGCAATTTTTAGCGTCGAATCTTTATTTACGATGAGCGTTCCCGCGTTGACAATGTTTCCGGAAAGCTCCGTTTCATTGTCGGCGAGAATGCGTCCGTAATTATAAATATTTGAGGAGGAAACTTTCGCTCCGGCGGCAAGCTTCAACGTCGCGTTCGCCGTTGTTCCCGCCGCACGCGTTGCCGGCAAAGCCGCACCGTAATGGAGATTTATGTCGCCGGAAACCGCAGTTGTTCCGCTCATTGTCATCGTCGTGCCGTTGGCGATGTTGACGTTGCCTTCAATTTTCGCAAGCGCAACCGTTCCCGTGCCGGCAACATCTCCCCGAAGCGTCCCCGCTCCGGCAAGCGCTCCCGTGTTTCCGGCGAAATCCGCCGAGCCGACAAAAGTCGTCGATTCCGTGATTTCGAGTTCGCCGGAAAGCGTGAGCGATTTCGTCTCCGTTTTTGTAATCGGATTTCCGTTTTCATCCGTGGTGCTTTCCGTCACTTCGCACATTTTGAAGCTTTGGTTTTCGCCGGCGGAGCCAAGCACGGATTTAACGTTCCCGCTCACCGTGAATGTTTCAAGCTTCAGCGTTTTTCCGCGTTCGGTTAAAAACGTGCCTCCCCGGAGCAAAATATTTTTCTTCCCCTCAATTTGAGAACCGGGCGCGAGGTTGAGCGTTACTCCTTCGGAAACGGAAATCCCGGCATCCACTTTCACGGAATCCGCAATTTCAAAACTTCCCCCGTAAACCGTCGTCGTTTCTTCTCCGGTCGTTTCGTCTTTAATTTTTTCAAAAAATTCCGAAAAAGAAATTTTTGTCGGCGGCTCCGTTGCACTTGCGTCCGAGTAAAGTACAAGTTTCCCCGTGCCGGAAATTTTCGCGGAAACGTCGCCTTTTGCCGTGCGGGCGACGTCGACAATGCCGAGCGTCGCGTCGTTCGCGAGCGCAATTTCCGAGCTTCCCGCTTCGGTGAAAATAAGTTTTTCCGTAACATTAAGCGTTCCCGCGCCGTCGAGGATGAGCGTTCCCGCGCCGACGGAAAGCTGCGCCGCCGTCAGGCTCGCCGACGCGTCCGCGAAATTAAACGTTGTTCCGTTTTTCACGGAAAACGTTCCTGTGCCGGAAATTTTCGCCGCACCGGAAATTTTTGCTTTCGCGCCGTCAAAAGCAAGCGTTCCCGCAAGCGTTATTTCGGACGCTGCGTTAAAATTCCAAACGGCGTCGGCTCCCTCAACCTTGAATTGCCCGGCGATTTCCGCCGTTTTATAGCCGGCGAGTTCTTTTTGAAGCGAAACTTCCGCACCGCTTGCGACGAAAAGTTTTTCGAGCGAAGCAACTTCTCCGCCGAGCGTCGTTTTTCCGCTTTCGAAATTCATCGAAATTTTTTCGGCGTTCCCGCTTGCAGAAATTTCTCCGAGCGTCAAATCCCCCGCGCCCGTTTTCGTCAGCACCAGCTCCGCGCCGTCGTCAACCGTGATTTTATCGGTAATCGTTGCAGTTTCGATATCCGTGCGCGAGACACTTCCGTCCTCGTTTTGCGTCAGCTTTGCTTTTGTATCGAAAATCACGGATACAACGGATTTTGCTTCCGTTCCCGTCGCGACGCCGACGTAAATTCCGTCATTGTTCGTATTTCCGGAAATCCGGGAATTTCCGGAAATTTTCAGCGTGCTCGCCGTTTTCGTTCCGGCGTCGACGAAAACCGCGCCGCCGCGCGTTGCGGTGTTATTTTCAATCGTCGCGTTTGTGAGTTCAACGTTCCCGCCGGCAAGATAAATTGCGCCGCCAAAAGTTTTCCCGTTTGCGCCGCTCGCACTTGCCTTGTTGCCGGAAAGTTTCAGAGTTCCCGCTGTTTGGCGGAAAGTGCCGCCGACAACGGAAATCGCGCCGCCGCGCGCAACGCCGTCTGCGCCGCTCGCCGTCACGGAATTATTCGTGATTTCATGATCAAAATTTCCGTTCACGGAAAACGTTCCGCCCGCAACGGAAATCGCACCGCCGGATGCCAAATCCCTTCCCGCCGCCGAATTTCCGCTCGCGGAAAATATTCCTCCGATGCGGAGCGTTCCCGTCGAGTAAACGGCACCGCCGGACGCGTTTTTCGGAGCCGCATCGGCGACGCCGCTAGATTCATTTCCGCTTGCCGTAAAATCTCCGGAAACATCGAAAATCCCTGCCGATTCCACGTAAATCGCGCCGCCGTGAGCATCGCCCAACGCGGCGGCGGAGATATTGTTTGCGTAGAAAGTCCTCGCGGAAAATATTCCGCCCGCGATATAAACCGCGCCGCCGAAAGCCGCGCCGTTAGTGTCTCCGGAAACAGCCGCGCCGTTAGTGTCGCCGGCGACAGTTGCCGAGCCGTTTCCGAAAGAAACGTTTTCAAATATCAGCGTTCCCGCCGAGTAAATCGCGCCGCCCGCCGCGCCGGAACGCAAGCCGTTTGCGCCCACTCCGGAAGCGGATTTCGCGAGCGCGGCACTTGTCGAAAATTCAGTCGTTCCCGAAAAATTCAAAACAGCGGAAGTCTCGGCAAAAATTGTGCCGCCGCGCGCAAAAGTCGTTCCCGGCGCGGAAGCATCCGTTCCCGCGAGTGCTTGGTTTTGCGCGAATGTCGTTTTCGCAAAATTTTGTTCACCGCCCGCCGAGTAAATCGCGCCGCCTTGGGCAATGCGCGCAAACACCTTGTTTCCGGAAAAATTCGCCGCACCGAGCGTCAGTTTGCCGGCGCTCTGGAAAATCGCGCCGCCCTGCGCAAGTCCGTTTTCCTGCCCGGAAGCATTCGCCGTGTTTTCGGAAAATTTCAGCGTTCCCGCCGACGCCAAATCGAGCGTTCCCGCAGCAACGTAAATTGCGCCGCCCTGAGCGGCGGGAACGATTCCGGCGGTTTGCGCCTCGCCGGAGCCGAGCGCGAGAATCTTTGCGGAATTTTGCTCGAATTTAATCTCCGAAGAAGCGGCTAACGCCAATTCCGTTTTATCGGAAAGCGAGGCGAGCGCGCCGCCTTGGGCAAAAGTTTTTCCGGAAACGGAATTTTCGGAAAACGCGATTGAGGTCAAATTTTCGCCGGAAATGACGTTCCCGCCGACAAGCGCGAGCGCGCCGCCCTGAGCGGAAGATTCGACAATTTCCGTTTTCGGATTCGATGCCGTTCCCGTTGTTTTTTCCGCCGAAAGCCCTTTCGCGGAAACGCAGTTTCCGGTAAAGCTCAGCGTTCCCGCAAGCGTCGCCTGTGCGGTGTGAACTTTTTCTTTGGTGCCGTCCGGCTTCGTCACGGTTTCCTGTGTTCCCGTGATATAAAACGCGCCGCCGAGAAGCGCGGATCCGCCGAAGTCCGAAGAAATTTTATTGCCTTTAAAATCAGTTTTTCCAGCAAGCGAAAGCGAAGCACCGGAAAGAACGATTGCCCCGCCGCCGGCAACGCTTTGTTCGGCGCCGAGCGCAAGGGCGTTGTTTTCAAAAAGAAGCGTCGTTCCCGCGTCAAATTTCGCTTTTGCGTTTTCGCCGAGTTGGAGCGCGCCGCCGAAAGCTTTTCCGCCGGAAACCGTGCTTCGCGCTTGGTTGCCGGAAAATGTGATGCTTGCGTTTGTCGCATCAAAATAACCGCCGGAAACGGCAACGGCACCGCCCTGTGCATTCGCGCCCGTTGCGAAATTTCCGGAAAAGTTCAGCGTTGTTGCGGCAACCTGCAAGCCGAATTTCTTTTTCCCGGTCTCATCGGTAACGCTGTCCGGATAAACGGAACTTGAGCTCAGCGAACCGTCCTTATTCAAGTTTGCGTTGACGATAAAAATCGCGCCGCCCGCCGCCGTTTCTTTTTCGGAAACGGCAGAATTATTTTCAAAAACGGTTTCGCCGGAACCGGAAACGGCGAGTAGCCCGGAAGCGGAAATCGCGCCGCCGCCCGCAAAATTTTCTGCGCTGCCGAGAGCGACGTTCCCGCGAAACACCACGTTCCCGGAAGTCGCAGACTCGAGCTTAACAGACTCGAGCTTAATCTCGTCCATAATGTGCGCGGAAACAAGCGCGCCGCCCTGCGCACGGTAATTCGTAAATTCGTCTGCAACGAGACGGCGGTTTTCCAACAACGTTCCCGCCCCGATATTGAGCGTCGAGAACAGGGAATTGCCCGTTATAAAAACGCGTCCGGTTTTCTTCGTTTCATCTAACGTTCCCGCGAACTTAATATTTTCGACGGAAAGCGAAGTCCCGCTCAGAAAAAACAGATCTCCGGAGCCCTTGACGTCGGAAGAAATTTCACTCGAAGAAATCGTAAATCCCGCGCCGGAAAGCTTGCAGCCCGTCGCCGAAACGAAGATTGTGTTGTCCGCGTAAGTGATGTTTTGCGTTCCCGTAACACTTCCGTCGGTGTCCTTGATTTCCTCCGTTTGAGTGCGCGTCGTATCAACGAAGATCGCGCCCGAGAGGATGATGTCGGCGTTATCGTGGTAAATTTTATCCTTTTCCTCGGTGGTTCCGTCCGGCTGGTATTTTTCGGAAAGAGCGGCGCGCAAACCGGCTTCGTCCGAAACGGAAATTTGCTCACGGGTTCCTTCCGCAAACGCAGATGAGAAAGAAAGCGTTCCCGCCGCCAAAAGGGTGAAGAGCGACAGCGTGTTTCGGGATGTTGCAAATAAATTCATACAAAAAAGATTTACGGGAACAAAAAAATCGTGCGGAAATTTTAGCGTTCCCGCCGGTAATCGCAAACCGTAAAAACACGCGGCGGATTCCTGAAAGCGGATTTTTGAAATCCCCGAAACACACAAACTCAAAATTGACATTTGCCGCCATAAATGCGGATAATTCCACAGAACGGAATTAAAGAACGTCCGTTCGCTTTTCTTAAAATTATGACACAGGAAATTCAGTCTGATTTTCTCTCTTCCGGAGAAATTTTTGTGGCAATCAATCTGTTGCTGAGCGTAACGTTTCTGGTCTGCTACCTGTATCAGTTTTTCTATATCGCGGTTCCGTTTTTTTGCAAAGACAAAGCGCACAAACCGACGCGCGACCACCGCTTTGCCGTGCTCATTTCCGCGCGTAACGAAGAGGCGGTCTTGCCGATTCTTTTGGAAAGTTTGAACAAACAAACTTACGCTCGCGAAAATTTTACCGTTTTTGTCATCGCCGATAACTGCACGGATAAAACCGCCGCCGTCGCCAAGGAAAACGGAGCCGTCGTCTACGAACGCTCGAATCAGGAAAAAGTCGGCAAAGGATACGCGCTGGATTTTCTCTACGAAAAAATCGTCGCCGATTACGGGGACACGCATTTTGACGCTTATATGATTTTTGATGCGGACAATGTGCTCGATCCGCATTACATCGAAGAAATCAACAAAACCTTTTCCGACGGCTACGAAGTCATCACCAGCTACCGCAATTCCAAAAATTACGGCGACAATTGGATCACCGCCGGCTATGCGCTTTGGTTTTTACGCGAAAGCGAATATCTGAACCACTCACGAATGCTGATGAACTCAAGTTGCGCAGTTTCGGGAACGGGTTTTACGTTCTCATCAAAAATTATGCGCGAAGTCGGCGGCTGGAAGTTTTTCCTGCTCACGGAAGACATCGAGTTCACGGTTTACAACGTCGTTAACGGACGAAAAATCGGCTACGCCAAAGATGCCGAGCTTTACGACGAACAACCGATTACCTTCGCTCAATCATGGCGCCAACGCCTGCGCTGGGCAAAAGGCTACATTCAGGTTTGGAGTAAATACGGGAACGTGCTCATGAAAAATATTTTCTCGGACAAATTCGCGTCCTGCTACGACATGACCATGACGATTATGCCCGCACTCGTACTAAGTATTCTGACGCTGATTAATTGCGCCGTCGGCACGATTTTCGGACTCATCTTCGATTGGGAAATCGGGAAAATTCTCACCAGCTTAATCCTGACATTTGCCGGAATTTACGGCACGCTTTGGGTCATCGGAGCCGTTACCACAGCAACGCAATGGAAAAAAATTCACTGCCACTGGTTTAAGAAAATTTTCTATACATTTACGTTCCCGGTTTTCATGCTCACCTACCTTCCGATTGCAATTACCGCCATTTTCAAAAAAGTGGAGTGGAAACCGATTGCCCATAATCAGGTAAAACGCCTCTCGGACATCACGCGGTAAGCACATAGCCGGACGCAGCACTCCGCCTCCTCTTCCGGCGGGAACGCGGTGATTCATTCAAAAACAAGCAGAGAGAAACCGGAAGCCGACAAAATCAAACGTTCCCGACAAAGCAGAAAAACGCCTCGATTATTTTTTGTCCGCAAACAAAGTAAACGGCGGCGGCAATCAAAAGCCACGGTCCGAGCGGGAGCGCAGAACCGCACTCTCCTTCCCCGTCCTCCGTTGCCGCTCTTTTCTTTTTTGAAAAAATCCGCATCATCAAAACCGCGAAAAGCCCGATAAACGAGGAAAAGAAGAACGAGAACAGCGCCCCCTGCCAGCCGAGAAACGCGCCGATGCCTCCGAGCAAAATCACGTCGCCCTCGCCCATCGCTTCCCGCCGGAAAACCAGCGACGCGAAGTAGCGGAACCAATACGCCGTCATTGAACCGACTCCCAAACCGATTAAAGAAGCGAACAGGCTACCGAAAACGGTTTCTTCTCCCGATAATTGCGGGAACGCCGCCGCACAAAACAGCCCGGCAAGCACAAACGGCGCATTTACGCAATCCGGCAAATACATCGTGTCCCAGTCAATAAAAGCAAGCACGATTGCGAATGCTACAAAAACCATCGCGGGAACGGCAATCTGCCATGCAAAGTAATGCCACAATGCGGCAAAAACCACTGCTGTCAGCAACTCTACGGCGGGATAACGCAGAGAAATTTTCCTCCCGCAACAAGCGGCTTTTCCCCGCAAAAAAAGCCACGCCAAAACCGGCACATTCAGCCACAGCGGAATCGGCTTCCCGCAGGCGCAGTGCGAGCCCGGCACCACCACGCTCTCTCCGGCGGGAATGCGGAAAATACAAACATTCAAAAAACTTCCGACGATTGCGCCCGACACAAAAAACACGCCCGTGAAAAACCACGGGAACGCAGTATTTATTTCCTGAAATAGCGAAAGCATTGCTTCTTTTTTCCGGGGAAAATTGTAAGCAATGCCGACGAAACGCCAAGTTTTTTATGGCACCTCAAACTGCGGATTATCCGCGCCAATCACCGCGCGTAAAATCCGGAATCCGAACTGGAGCGGAACCGAGGCGCACCGATTGCGCCGAAAGCTCTACGATACTGCTCCACGTCGCCGCATCGTAAACCGTAAGTTCCGGCGTAACGCCACGGCGGATACAATCAAGCAGACGAAAACACATCACGTAGTCCATGCCGCCGCGCCCGCCTTTTCCGGGAAGCGGACAAACTTCCGAGCGAAACAAATGCCGCATTTTTGAAAAATTTCGTTCATCGAGCCAGCCGCGTGCGTTCCCGCCGTCTTCATTGCAGCTACTCGGCACAAGATCGTATTTTTCGGGAAAATCGAGAGCAAGCCTCGGCGGAAATCCGGCAAAAGTCGCCTCCGTTCCCGTCAACAAATTTATACGGGAATACGGACGCGGAGAAACCACATCGTGCTGAAGGAGAATGGTGCGCCCTCGTGCCGTTTTTATCAGCGTGGAATTGACGTCGCCGCAAACGTATTTTTCGCTCGAAAAATTTTCACGTATTGCGTTCCCGTTGCGCGTAATTTCTCTATTTCTAAACGAAGAAAGCCCCGCTTCCGGCGCACTCATCGAAACGAGAAAATCCAAAGCGTCGCCGCGATTCACGCCAAAATACCGGCACACGGGACCGAGACCGTGAGTCGGGTAAAGATTCCCGTTAAGCGTTTTGTGATATTCCCGCCGCCAGTCGCCTTCCGAGCCTTCCCGATAAAGCATTGCCCTCAAATCGTGAATATACGCACATTCCGCGTGCGTTAATTTTCCGAAAACACCACCCCGAACCATGTTCAGCACAAACATTTCTTCATCTCCGAAGCAGCAGTTTTCGAGCATTACGCAATGCTTTCGGGTTTGCTCCGAGGTGTCGACGAGTAAGCGGCATTCCTCAAGTGTAAGCGCAGCAGGGACCTCAACAAACGCATGCTTGCCGGATTCCATCGCTAAAATCGCCATCGGTGCATGCCACCGCCACGGCGTCGCAATGAAAATAACATCTATATTTTCCTCCTCGCAAAGATCTTCCCACGCGCTTTCCTTTCCTGAAAAAATTTTCGGCGCGGGGACGTCCGGACGCATTCGGCTGCAAATTCCCGCCGCTTCTTTTGTGCGCTCATAATTTGTATCGCAAAGTGCGGATACACGAGCAAAGGGAATTTTCAAAATCTCACCGAGTAATCCCCGGTAAACGCCTTTTCCGCCGGCAACGCTCCTGTTTTCGGAAAAACTTCCGAGCCCGCGGTGTCCGAGTCCGATAATTCCGACGCGCACCGCCTCAACAGGCTCCGTCGTCAAATTTAAAACGGATTTCACGCCCGGAGCGCGGGAACGCATCTCAAAAGCGGGCTTTTCTTCGCTACCGGAAATGCCGCTTTTTTTTGACAGGATTTCACCGGACAAAGCGGCAAGCGTGCTCGGGAACGCCGCCGCGCCCGCACCGACAAATGCGAGTTGCTTTAAAAATTCTCTTCTGGAGTGATTTTTCGGGAATGACATTTCTTGCTTCGGAACGCCTTTTAAGCGTCGCCGAAAGCAAGAATTTCTTCGGGAGAAACAGTTGCCGTTCCGAATTTTGCCACGACGATTCCCGCCGCCGTGTTGGCGAAATGCGCCGCCGTTTCCAAGTCCGCGCCTGCCGCCAGCGCCATTGTCAGCGAAGCGATCACGGTGTCGCCCGCCCCGGAAACATCGTAAACTTCTCGTGCATACGTCGGAATCAGCTTCTCCACTTTTCCTTCACGTGAAAGAAGCATTCCGTCCGCTCCAAGTGTAACGACCAGAAGTTTCGGGTGATGTTTTTCCCAAATCCGGCGGCAAATTTCCTCTGCGGGAAACTCCGTTCCCGAGATTTCGTTTCCGATATCGGCAAGCTCAATCGCCTCATTGCGGTTCGGCGTAATCAAGCCGATGTTTTCAAACGGAAGGCGGCGGCGCGGTTTCGGATCGAGCGAAACGAGAATACCGCGTTGTTCGGCGGCGGCAAGCACACCCGCAAGCAATTCCATATCAATCGCGCCTTTCGCGTAATCGGAAACAATAACGGCGTCCGCGCGGTTTACTTCGTCGAGCAAAGCGGCACGCACCTCCGGCGCATCAAGTTTATATGCGGACGGAGCTTGCTCGCGGTCAATACGGCACAGCTGCTGATTGCGCACGACGACGCGGGATTTAATAATCGTTTGAACGCCTTCCCGGCAAAATGCACGCGGCAACTCTATCGCGTTTTTTTGGAGAATTTCTTCCAAGTCCGCTCCGGCGGAATCCTTTCCGTAAAGCCCGCAAAGTGCCGCCGCTGCGCCAAGCGAGCGGATATTCAGTGCGACATTGGCTGCGCCGCCCGCAACCGAGCGGTCACGCATAACATTCACCACGGGAACGGGTGCTTCCGGCGAAATGCGCGTAGCGTCGCCGTGAATGTAGTGGTCGAGCATTACGTCGCCGATTACGAGAATCCTTTTTTTGCTGATTTCTTGGAGTAAAGCTTTCATCGGGTAAGGGTACTGAGGGGTTATGCAAAATCATACTGAGATTCTTTTGTTTTGAAAACAGAAATTTGCCTTATCCTGTTTCATTAAATGCGTATTTCACTTATGAAATAACGAAACTTCCGAACGCTTAAACTTTTCAACATTTATTGAATAGCCCAAAAGCCTTAGACTTTTCGCCATGCTTCAATTTTTAAAAATCCGAAACCTTGCGCTGATGGACGCCGTCGAGCTTGAATTTGACGGCGGATTCAACGTCGTTACCGGAGAAACCGGCGCGGGCAAAAGCGTGCTCCTCGGCGCACTGGCGATTCTCGCGGGCAATCGCGTCGCCAAAACCGTCATTCGCAAGGGCGCGGAATCCTGTGAAATCGAAGCCGTCGTCGCGCTCGAAAATCCCGTTCCCGTCGATGCGGTTTTGGAAAAACTCGCGCTCCCGCTCTGCGAAGACGGGCAACTCATTTTGCGGCGCACGATTCACGTCGCCAAGCCCGGGCGCATCAGCGTCAACGGTGCGCTTGCCACGCTCGCGCAACTTTCCGAACTCGGCGAAACCTGGATTGATTTTCACGGCCCCGGCGAACCGCAAAAACTTTTTCACGAAAAATATCAGCTCGAAATTCTCGACCTCTTCGCCGGCAACGTTCCCGCACTCGAAAAATTTTCCGCCCGTTTTCGCGACTGGAAAAACGTGCTCGCCGAAATCGAAGCCATTCGCTCGCAGGAAAAAATGTCGCCCGACGAAATCGCTTTCGCGCAGTCGCAACTCGACGCGATGAATCGCCTCGACCTCGCCGACGAAGCAATTGAGCAACTCGAAAACGATTTCGCCAAAATCGCCAACGCGCAGGAACTGCAGTCGCTGCTCGGCGGCATCGACGCCGCGCTCGGCGACGACGGGCTCGCGAACACGTTCCCGCAGATTCTGCGCCTCGCCGGAGAAATTTCCGCCATCGTTCCCGCCGCCGAAAATCTCGCGTCGCGCGCCAATTCGCTTGCCATCGAAGCCGAAGACTTGCGCGCCGAATACGCCGCCTTGCTCGGCGAAACCGAAGCCGATCCCGAAACCGCCGCCGAAATTTCCGAGCGCATGAATGCCTGGCTCGAACTGCGCCGCAAATACGGACCGGACGCCGCGAACGTTCGCGCCAAACGCGACGCGCTCGTCCTGCGTATCGAGCAGCAAAGCGATGTCGCGGGAACGCTCGCTCGCACGCAAGCGGAAGCCGATGTAATTGAAAAAGAATTACGTTTGCTCGCAGGAACGCTTCACAAATCCCGCCTTGCCGCCGCGAAAAAACTCGCCGCGGGAACGCAGAAAATTCTCGTCGAACTCGGTTTCAAAAAAGCCGACCTCGCCGTCAGGCTTACGGAAACGAAAACGCTTTCCGAAACGGGAACGACGGATTGCGCTTTCCTTTTTTCTCCGAACGCGGGAACGGATTTGTTGCCGCTCAACAAAATCGCCTCCGCCGGCGAAACCGCGCGCGTTATGCTCGCGCTCAAAGCAATGCTTGCCGAAGCCGACGCAACGCCCGTGCTCGTTTTCGACGAAGTCGATGCAAATGTCGGCGGCGAAATCGCCGTGCACGTCGCCCGCAAGCTTGCCGAAGTGGCGCGCACGCATCAGGTTTTCTGCATCACGCACTTGGCGCAGGTCGCCGCGCTCGGCAAACATCATTTTTGCGTCACAAAAACGCAGGACGACACGACGACGAAAATCGAGATCGCGCAACTCGACGGCGATGCGCGTTCCCGCGAAGACGAACTTGCCCGCATGCTCGGCGACCGCCGCTCGCCCGCCGCGCTCGCGCACGCCCGCGAGCTTCTCGCCTCATCGTAAATTTCCCGCCGCGCCGTAGATAAAATGACATTGTTCGTTTACAGCTTTTTGGCGTTCCCGTGGCTTGCGTTCATCGCTCGCCGCAGCTCGCGCGGGACAGCGGCAATTCTGGCGGTTTTATTGTTTTGTGCGATGCTTCCGGGAACAGTGATGCCGTTTTTCGGCACAGAATACGGCGACGCAACATGGTTGCATTATTTCGCCTTTTTGTGGTCGTTCGGATTCGCGTTTTTGCTCTACGCCGTGAACGGACATTCTTTCGGCGGAACATTTATTTTCCTTCTTGTTGTCTGTTCTACTTTTCTTGCAACAACCTTTTGGGGAATTTTACTTATTCCCTTTCTGTGGCTTTATCTCGGCTTTGCAGCAGGAATCGTTTGGCTTATCGAACGCTTCCTGTTCCTGATAAAAGAGAAACCGGCGTCGAGCCCGGAATAACACGCATTTCAAACTCGAAGAAATTCAATTTGCGTGAGGATTTTCGGACATGTATCGTCGCATAAAAATTTCTGTTATGCCAAACACATCCGAAGAAAAAAAACATGAAATCCACGCGGCATTTCCGCAAAGCCGCCGCATTTACATCGAAGGTTCGCGTACGGACATTCGCGTGCCGATGCGCGAAATTTCGCTTTCGCCGACACGTTCCCGCACAGGAAAAATCTTGCACGAAAATGCACCCGTCCGCGTTTACGACACCTCCGGTCCGTGGGGCGACGAAGCCTTTCACAAAGACATTCGCAAAGGACTTCCCGCCCTGCGCACGCCGTGGATTCTCGAACGCGGAGACGTTGAAGCCGTCGAGCCGAGCTATCACGTTCCCGTCGTTCAAACCGCCTGCCACGTCGAGCAATTCGACCGCGGCGACCGCAAAGTTTACCGAGCCAAGCCGGGCGCGCGCATCACGCAGATGGATTATGCCAAGCGCGGCATTATCACGCCGGAAATGGAATTTGTCGCCATTCGCGAAAACATGAAATTGCAGTCGGTGCGCGATGAAATCGCAAAATCCCCGCGGCAGAATCTCGGGTTCATGCACCCGGGCGAAAGCTTCGGCGCGGCGATCCCGCAGGAGATCACGCCGGAATTCGTCCGCTCGGAAATCGCCCGCGGGCGCGCCATTCTTCCCGCAAACATCAATCACCCGGAAGCCGAGCCGATGATTATCGGGCGGAATTTTTTGGTCAAAATCAACACCAACATCGGCAATTCCGCCATCGCTTCCGGCATCGAAGAGGAAGTCGATAAAATGCGCTGGTCCTGCCGCTGGGGCGGCGACACGCTGATGGATCTTTCCACCGGGAAAAACATTCACGCAACGCGGGAGTGGATTTTGCGCAACTGCCCCGTTCCCGTCGGCACCGTTCCGATTTATCAGGCTCTCGAAAAAGTCGGCGGAAAAAGCGAAGAAATCAATTGGGAAATTTTCCGCGAAACACTCATCGAACAAGCCGAGCAAGGCGTCGATTATTTCACGATTCATGCCTGCGTGAAAAAAGACTTCGTGCCACTCATCGCCAACCGCGTTACCGGCATCGTCTCCCGAGGCGGTTCCATCATGGCGAAATGGTGCCAACGCCATAACGCGGAGAATTTTCTCTGGGAACATTGGGACGAAATCTGCGAAATCATGGCGGCTTACGACATCGGCGTTTCCATCGGCGACGGATTGCGCCCCGGCTCAATTGCCGACGCAAACGACGAAGCCCAATTTGCCGAACTCAAAGCGCAAGGCGAGTTGACTAAGCGCGCTTGGGAACACGGCGTGCAAGTCATGAACGAAGGTCCCGGGCACGTTCCCGCGCAACTCATTCGCGCGAATATGCAAAACCAGCTCGACTGGTGCCACGAAGCACCGTTTTACACGCTCGGACCGCTCACAACCGACATCGCGCCCGGCTACGACCACATCACCAGCGCCATCGGCGCGACGCTCATCGGTTGGTTCGGTTGCGCTATGCTCTGCTACGTTACGCCGAAAGAACACCTCGGCTTGCCGAACCGCGAAGACGTTCGCGCCGGCGTTATCGCCTACAAAATCGCGGCGCACGCGGCGGATTTGGCAAAAGGGCATCCGGCGGCACAATACCGCGACAACGCGCTTTCCCGCGCCCGCTTCGAGTTTCGCTGGGAAGACCAATTCGCGCTCTCGCTCGACCCGGAACACGCACGCCGCCTCCACGACGAGGCGCTCCCGCACGACGCGGCGAAAAAAGCCGCGTTCTGCTCCATGTGCGGTCCGGATTTCTGCTCCATGCGCATTTCCTCCGAGCTGAAAGATTAAGCCGGAACTTGCGTTTGCGCGGGAACGTTGTTTAAAGAAGATGAGGTGCTCCGTTAGAGCGGCGAGCACCTTTGTTTGCGACGGCGGCGGGAGGCGGCGAGTGCAAGCGCGAGCGTTCCCGCGAGCAATCCGAATGCCGAAGGTTCGGGAATCACAAAGGCATCGGGATTAAGGAGCGTTATGCCAACGACTTTGTAGCGAAGATTGCCGTCCAATTTGCAGCACCAATACCCGTTTTCGCCGTATCCGAATTCGTTGGTAAAGCGCAATCCGACGCGTCCGGTTTGTTGGTCGTTGTTCACGGAATCGTCCGAGTCCGTGTAAAAAAGCCCGGTAATTGTATTGTCAAAATCCGAATAGCATGCGCCCCAGCAGGTGATTTCGTGCGGCGTTGTTCCTTGTTCGTAAAACGGCTGAAGGTTAAGCCCCATCGGTGCGTTGTGTTCAAATGCCCAATTGAGGATGCTTTCAAGGGGCATATGAAAGTAAAGTCCGGGAATCTCGATGTCCGTGTTGTAGGCGGAAGTGTAGGGAATTTTGTATCCGAAAGATTGGGAAAGTGCCGGCTCAACACCGTAATCCCGTTTTTCGCCGTAATATTTTTCGGGATAACAGGATGTCTCATTATTTTTATAAGCGCCCAAAATAGCCCCCGGCGACGATGCCGTGTTCCCGTATATTTTTTGCATATCTTCGAAAATTGCCTGATTTCCTTTCGGCATGCCTGCGGGAACGCTCTGCGGGTTTCGCCACTGCTGATAAGCGAGCATATTCGCGGACGTCGCAAACGAGCACATTTCGCTGTCGTCGAACAATTCTCCGGCGTTCGGTTTTAAAATATTTTTCGTAACATCAAACAGAGACCAATCCGTTTCCGTCTTGCTGAGTCCGGCGAGCAAAACGTCCTTGGCGCTTAGATTTGCGGCAAATAGGCAGGCGGAAAACGTAATTGCGATTGCGGGTAATTTGAAGGAAGCAGGGTATAATTTCATGGTAGGGGGAATAAAACTGACCGGGGTTTAATCAGAACGACAAGACTCTAAGCTTATTCTCATATTTACATCAAGGATTTTTGCGTTCCCGTGAGCGCATTGCGAAACTTGAATTTTTCGCCGAAGCCTTTAATTCATTGCGCTGACGCGGGAACGCGAGTAAATTGAGGGCTTTCCGTTTTACAAAATTTTTCTAACCATGTGCGCTAAAGCTGCAAAAACCGCTATTTCTCCGCGTCGGGACGAAGATTATCCCGAGTGGTATCAACAGGTCGTCAAGGCCGCCGATCTCGCCGAAAACTCGCCGGTGCGCGGTTGCATGGTCATCAAGCCTTGGGGCTATTCGCTTTGGGAAAATATTCAGCGCGACCTCGATGCGATGTTTAAGGCGACGGGCCACGTGAACGCCTATTTCCCGCTTTTCATTCCGAAAAGCTTTATCGAAAAAGAAGCCGAGCACGTAGACGGTTTCGCTAAGGAATGCGCCGTTGTAACGCACTCACGCCTCGCCGCCGACGAAAGCGGCAAGCTCGTTCCCGCGGGCGAACTCGAAGAACCGCTCATCGTGCGCCCGACGTCGGAAACCATCATCGGCGCGACTTACGCCAAGTGGGTGCAGAGCTACCGCGATCTGCCGATTCTTGTCAATCAGTGGGCAAACGTCGTCCGCTGGGAAATGCGCACGCGCCTCTTTCTGCGCACGGCGGAATTCCTCTGGCAGGAAGGACACACCGTTCACGCCACCGCCGAAGAAGCCGAAGAAGAAACTCGCAAGATGCTCGACGTTTATGCGGATTTTGCCGAAAACTACATGGCGATGCCCGTTATTCGCGGGCACAAAACCGCGTCGGAACGCTTCCCGGGAGCCGTCGACACGCTTTGCATCGAAGCCATGATGCAGGACCGCAAGGCGCTTCAGGCGGGAACGTCGCACTTTCTCGGACAAAATTTTGCCAAGAGCTGCAACATTCAGTTCCAAAACGAAGCGGGAACGCTTCAACACGCGTGGACAACATCGTGGGGCGTTTCCACACGCCTCATCGGCGGCATGATTATGACGCATGCGGACGACGACGGCATGGTCGTTCCGCCGCGCCTCGCGCCGCAACACGTCGTTATTCTCCCGATTTACCGCGATCCCGCGCAACGCGGCGACGTGCTCGCCTATTGCGAAGCGTTGAAAAAAGATATTCTCGCGCAACGCTACGACGGGCGCCCGATTCTCGTTTCCATCGACGACCGCGATTTGCGCGGCGGCGAAAAAACCTGGGGCTGGATTAAAAAAGGCATTCCGCTGCGCGTCGAAGTCGGCGCGCGCGACATCGCCGAAGGCAAAGTCTTTGTCGGTCGCCGCGACACAGGCGAAAAGGCGGCGTTCCCGCGCGACGAATTTGTCGCCACGCTCCCGCAGAAACTTCAGGAAATCCAGGACAATCTGCTTGCGCGTGCGAAAAAATTCCGCGCCGACAACATGCGCGAAATCAACACGAAGGAAGAATTTTACGAATTTTTTACGCCGAAAAACAAAAACAAGCCGGAAGTGCACGGCGGCTTCGCGCTTTGCCACTGGAACGGCTCGGCGGAAGTCGAAGCGCAAATCAAGGCGGATTTGAACGTGACGATTCGTTGCGTGCCGCTCGACGACACGGAGTTCCCGCCCGAGCCCGGCATTTGCCCGTTCTCCGGCGAACCGTCCCCGCGCCGCGTCGTCTTCGCGAAATCGTATTAAACGAGGGAAATGCTTAAAACGGTCTTGAGAATCTTCGTGTTACTCCCGGCTTTCCTACTCGGGGCTTGTGCGATTTTTTCTCCTGACCGGGCGGCATTGAAAAATCTTCCCGCGCCGGATACACTTTGTGTCGCGCGGGAAAACCGAAAAGTTATTTCGCCCGACGAAGGCAAATGGCAAGCCTGGCTTGCCGATTTTTCCGAGCGTAACTTTTCGCCGTCGATTGCCACTTACGCACCCGGAGAGGCGATGTTTTACGGGAACGGCTTTTCGATTAATTTCCACGAAAAAAGCATCGTTCTTAACTTCGACGGAGAACAATACGTCTGTGAACGCGTTCCCGCGGATACCGAATTTCTCAATTTCGCAGAAAAACAAAGCCGCACCGCGCAAAACCTCGTTTTTCGTCCGCTCTATTAAAGTTTCTGAAAATGTACAAAAATTTCTTCAAGCGTTTTCTGGATTTTACGCTCGCGCTCTGTGTGCTGATTGCGACTTCTCCGATTCTCCTCGCGGTTTCCATCGCCCTGCACTTCGCCAACAAAGGCGCCGGAATTTTCTTCACGCAAGCCCGCCCGGGAAAAAACGGAAGAATTTTCCGCGTCGTTAAATTCAAAACCATGACGGACGAACGCGACACCGCGGGAACGCTCTTGCCCGACCATCAGCGGATGACGCGTGTCGGAAAGTTTCTCCGGAAAAGTTCACTCGACGAATTGCCGCAACTTTTCAACATTCTCCGAGGAGATATGTCGATTATCGGTCCGCGTCCGCTTCTTCCGGAATATTTGCCGCTCTATTCGCCGGAGCAGGCGCGCCGCCACGAGATCCGTCCGGGCGTCACAGGCTGGGCACAAACCAACGGGCGCAACGCCATTTCGTGGAAAAAGAAATTTGAGTTGGACGTTTGGTATGTGGATCACGTTTCGTTTGCGCTCGACGTAAAAATTCTTTTTCTGACGGCGCTCAAAGTCGTGAAACGCGAAGGAATTAATCAGTCCGACGCTCCCGGCACGGAAATCACAATGCCGAAATTCGACGGTAACAATTGAGCAAATCAGGAATTTAAAAGATTTTTAAATCAAAACAGCTGCGAATATCTGTTGCAAAAAAAACAGCCATAAATAAAAAATGCTGTGTCTCTGCGGCTCCGCGAGAACCTCTTAAAAAAACTTCGCGGCTTGGCGGCTTCGCGCGCGAAAAAAAACGTTCCCGCAGAAAGCGACTTTCGTCGCACGGGAACGCTTCTTCTTAAGCTTTAAGCCCTACGCTTTAAGCTTTTAATTTGCCGTGGTGGGCTTGGAGCGAATCGACATCGACCGTTCCCGCCTTGACGGCGGCGATGCCCTGCACCGTTGCCAGTGCCGCCGCGAGTGTCGTGAAATACGGCACGCGGAGCTTGATGGCGTTTTTGCGGATGTAGGAATCGTCGATAACCGAGCGTTTGCCGACCGGCGTGTTGACGATGAGCGAAATTTCCCGGTTGACGATACCGTCCACGATATTCGGGCGTCCTTCGTGCTGTTTTTTAATCAATTCGCACGCGATACCGTTTTTCGTATAGAAATCATACGTTCCCGCCGTTGCTTTGATTTTGAAGCCGAGCTTGACGAAGCCGCGTCCGAGTTCGAGCGCCTGTTCGTTCTTTTCGGCAATCGTAATCAAAACCGTGCCTTCGGTCGGGAGTTGCGTTCCCGCGGCTTCCTGCGCCTTGAAAAACGCGGTACCGAAGTCCGACGCGATGCCGAGCACTTCGCCCGTGGAGCGCATTTCCGGCCCGAGAACGGGGTCGACTTCCGGGAATTTGTCAAACGGCAAAACGGCTTCTTTCACGCCGTAGTGCGTTCCCGCGACGAAGGGCTTCAAATTCAGCTCTTCGAGCTTTTTGCCCATCATGAGTTCCGTTGCCGCGCCTGCCATTTGAATATTGCAAACCTTGGAAACCAGCGGCACCGTACGCGAGGCGCGCGGGTTCGCTTCGATAACGTAAACTTTGCCGTTTTCGATGGCGTATTGCATATTCATCAAGCCGACGACTTTCAGCTCGTGTGCGATTTTGCGCGTGTAATCGACGATATCCGCGTACTGCTTCGCGGGAATGTGCACCGGCGGAATGACGCAAGCCGAGTCGCCGGAGTGAATACCTGCGAGCTCGATGTGTTCCATAACGGAAGGAATGAAAACGTCGTTCCCGTCGCAAAGTGCGTCGCATTCGCATTCAAGCGCGTTTTGCAGGAAGCGGTCGATGAGAAGCGGCGCATCTTCCGTCACGCCGATTGCCTTGCTGACGTATTCTTTGAGTGCCGCATCGTCGTAAACAACTTCCATACCGCGCCCGCCGAGCACGAAGGACGGACGAATCATCACCGGGTAGCCGACTTTGTGAGCGATTTCGAGAGCCTGCTCAATGTTGATCGCCATGCCCGCTTCCGGCATCGGGATTTCGAGCTTTTGCATCATCAGGCGGAAAAGATCGCGGTCTTCCGCCGTATCGATGGTATCGATACTCGTGCCGAGAATTTTCACGCCGGCTTCTGCGAGTTTGCGCGCGAGGTTGAGCGGCGTTTGCCCGCCGAACTGCACAATCACGCCTTCCGGTTTTTCGTGTTCGTAAATCGCGAGCACATCTTCGAGCGTGAGCGGCTCGAAATAAAGTTTGTCGGACGTATCGTAGTCGGTCGAAACCGTTTCCGGGTTGCAGTTGACCATGATGGTTTCGTAGCCCATGCGGCGCAGCGCCATCGCGGCGTGGCAGCAGCAGTAGTCAAACTCAATGCCTTGCCCGATGCGGTTCGGCCCGCCGCCGAGCACCATAACTTTTTTCTTCGTGCTCGCGGGAAGTTCCGTTACGGGAACGCTGTCCGCATACGTTGAGAAATAGTAACAGGCGTTTTCGACACCGCTGACGGGAACGGCTTCCCAGCGTTCGACCACGCCGAGTGCGATGCGTTTTTCGCGAATTTCTTTTTCGGGAACGCCGAGGATTTTTGCCAAATACGCGTCCGCGAAACCGTCTTTTTTTGCCTGAATCAAAAGCGCGTCTGCGGGAACGCTGCCCTTGCTTTCCAAAAGTTTTTCTTCGAGTTCGACGAGTTCTTTCGCCTGTTCGAGGAACCAGCGATTCATTTGTGTTTTCGCCTGAATTTCCTCAATCGTCGCGCCCTTGCGGAAGGCTTCGTAAATCACGAAATGGCGTTCGCTGTTGGCTTCGCGCAGCATTTCGAGAAGTTCTTCCTTCGTTTTGGAATTAAAATCCGCCGCAAAGCCCAAGCCCATGCGCCCGTTTTCGAGCGAACGAATCGCTTTTTGGAAAGCTTCCTTGTAGTTTTTGCCGATGCTCATGACTTCGCCGACCGCCTTCATCTGCGTGCCGAGCTTGTCCTGAACGCCTTTAAATTTTTCAAATGCCCAACGCGCAAATTTGACAACGACGTAATCGCCTGACGGCGTGTATTTGTCGAGCGAGCCGTCGCGCCAATACGGGATTTCGGAAAGCGTCATGCCGCTTGCAAGTTTTGCCGAAATGAGCGCAATCGGGAAGCCCGTTGCCTTCGACGCGAGCGCGGACGAACGCGAGGTGCGCGGATTGATTTCGATGATGACGATGCGCCCGTCTTTCGGGTTGCGCGCGAACTGGACGTTCGTGCCGCCGATAACGCCGATCGTGTCGATAATTTTCCACGCCTGCCGCTGAAGCTCCGCCTGAACGTCCGCGGGAACGGTCATCATCGGTGCCGTGCAGAAGCTGTCGCCCGTATGCACGCCGACGGGATCGACGTTTTCGATGAGACAAACGGAAATGAGTGCTCCCGTCGAGTCGCGAACGACTTCGACTTCGAGTTCTTCCCAGCCGAGAATGGATTCTTCGATAAGGCACTGGCTCGTCATCGAAGCCTGCAAGCCGCGCGCGACGATGGTTTTGAGCTCGTCCATATTGTAGACAAGCCCGCCGCCGGCGCCGCCCATCGTGTAAGCCGGGCGGACGACGAGCGGGAAGCCGAGCTTTTCGGAAATTTTCACCGCTTCATCAACCGTGTAGGCAATATCGCTGCGCGGCATGTCGATGCCGATGCGCGACATCGTTTCTTTGAAAATAAGACGGTCTTCGCCGCGCTCGATGGCTTCGAGATTTACGCCGATAACCTTGACGCCGTATTTCTCCAAAATGCCTTTTTTGTTGAGCTCGATGGCGAGATTCAAGCCGGTTTGCCCGCCGAGATTCGGCAAAAGCGCGTCCGGGCGTTCCTTGGCGATGATTTGCTCGAGGCGTTCTTCGTTGAGCGGCTCGATGTAAGTAACGTCGGCAACGGTCGGGTCCGTCATAATCGTTGCCGGGTTCGAGTTGACGAGCACGATTTCGTAGCCGCATTCGCGGAGCGCTTTGCACGCTTGCGTTCCCGAGTAGTCAAATTCGCAGGCTTGCCCGATTACAATCGGACCGGAGCCGATGATCATGACTTTTTTAATATCGTCGCGTATAGACATAGTAATGCTTTCTAAATGAGAAAAAAGGTTAGTTCGGAGCTGTGTTTTGAGAAAATCATAAAAAAGCTCAAACCTGAAAAAGTTTGAGCTGAAAACTGCATGGCGGGCGCTTCGTTTCCGGAAGCGTTCATGAAATTCTTTTCATGGAGAGCCGCGTTTGCCATAAATTTTTCTAATTCAATCGTTCCCGCCCTGCTTTGTCAATCTCCGTCCCGCGTTCCCGCGCGTGCGAATATTCTTGAAATCCGGACACAGGAGCGTAAGGATTTCGGTTTTTTATGAATCCGGTTCTCCTCAAAACACTCGGGCTTTTGGTTTTGTCCAATTGTTTTATGACGTATGCCTGGTACGGGCATTTAAAAACCTTAAGAACGGCTCCTATAATTTTTGCCGTTTTTATAAGTTGGGGCATTGCGTTTTTCGAATATTTGGTAATGGTGCCGGCGAACCGGCTGGGATATACCGGCGGCTTGGAGCTCGGGCAACTCAAAATCATGCAGGAAGTGGTAACACTCTGCGTTTTTGTGCCGTTTGCGTTTATTTTTATGGGGGAAAAATGGCGCTGGGATTATCTTTGGGCATTCTTTTGCCTCGTAGGTGCCGTTTACTTTGTTTTCCGCGGAAAAATGTGAGCGGGAACGCTGGAGAGCTTTCAATTTTCGGCGAAATGCGTTCCCGTTTCCGCCGATATTTATTCGTAGCGTAGAGCTTCGATAGGATCGAGTCGAGAAGCGCGCAAAGCGGGATAAACGCCGGAAAGGATGCCGATTCCCACGGAAAAAGCGAAGCCGGCAAGCATTACGGTGGGCGAGACCGTCATACTTGCGATTCCGCCGCCCATACGCGATCCCGCCATAACTTGAGCCACCACACTCGTTATACCGAGCGAAAATCCGAGCCCGATCAGGCCGCCGATGGAACTGACGAGTGCCGTTTCCACCAAGAACTGCAGAAAAATATCGCTCCCGCGCGCTCCGACGGCTTTACGCACGCCGATTTCTCGAATTCGTTCGTTAATGGCGGCGAGCATCACGTTCATAATCCCGATCCCGCCGATGAAGAGCGAAATAAACGCAACACCGCCGAGCGAAATCATAAACGAGCTTTCCGTTTTCTTAAATTCGGCAAGCATTTCCTCGTTCGTCGAAATGGAATAATCCTGAAAACCGCCGTGCGCCTGCAACATGACGCGG
This sequence comes from Opitutales bacterium, assembly GCA_017531845.1. Lineage (GTDB taxonomy): Bacteria > Verrucomicrobiota > Verrucomicrobiia > Opitutales > UBA953 > Spyradosoma. The sequence goes on from JAFXKI010000003.1 coordinate 308,986, forward strand.
TCGAGTTGCGGGATCGTGTCGTAAAGTTGCTCCGAGCTGCTGATACGGACGTAGAGCGCGGAAAGTTTGTCGTTGGACGTGTAATTCGTCATCGCCGTGTGAATCGGAATGTAGCAACCGCCGTTCATCCAGCGTCCGGGACCGCGTTTTTTATCTCTACCCCCGGGACCGCCGCCAATCTGATATTCGTTGAGCACGCCGACGACCGTAAACCATTCTCCGCCGACTTTGACCGCCTGTCCGATGGGATTTTCATTCGGTTCAAAAATCTCATCCGCAACAAGCGAGCCGAGAACGCACACCTTCGCACGCGTAATTTCGTCGACATCACTGAGAAAGCGCCCTTTTTGAACGCTTCGCTTGTTAATCACGAGCCAATCGGACATCGTTCCCGTCACGCGCGTGTTAAACTCACGCCCGTTGCGGGAAACCGATGTGGAACGGACGCTTACTTCCGGCGAAATATGCGAAACGCTCGGCACGAGTTTGCGGATTGCCGCCACATCTTTCATCGTCAGTCCGGGAGCGGAATCCTGCAAGTGCTCCTGTTCTTTCGGGAGAGCCTCCGTCGAAATCGTGATTTTTTCGATCCCGCCCTGCATTTCGATAAAGCCTTTAAATTGACCGACCATGCCTTGGACAATCGAAACCATCGCGACTAACGCGGCGACGCCGAGAATAATGCCCGACATCGACAGCAACGAGCGCATTTTGTGTGCGAGGATTTCCCGAATCCCGTTCACGAATGCTCCGCAAAGTGTTCCGTAAAAATTCATTTTAAAAAAAACCAAAAAGTGTCGCGTTCCCGCGTGAAATTAACGTGAAAGATTTTCCTGCAAGTAATCGTGCACGATTTGTCCGTCACGCATTTCGACGACGCGTCCTGCGTATTTTGCCACACCGAGATCGTGCGTTACCATAACGACCGGTAAGCCGTCGTCGCGCAGAGAACAAAGTAAATCCAGCGATCGGCGCACATTCTTACTGTCGAGATTCCCCGTCGGCTCGTCCGCCAAGACGATTCCCGGATTATTCACGATGGCTCGCGCCGTTGCCACGCGCTGGCGTTCGCCTCCGGAAAGTTCCGACGGCCGGTGCTTTACCCGGTGTTCCATCGCCACGCGCGAAAGCGCAAGGTGCGCCCGCTCTTCCGCCTCTTTTCGCGGCACGCGCGAATACACGAGCGGAAGCATCACGTTTTCCAAGACAGTCAGCCTCGGCAACAAATTAAATGCCTGAAAAATAAATCCGATGCGATTGGCGCGATACCACGCGCGTCGCCCGGCTCCGACATTTGAAACATCGTCTCCCTCAAAAATCAGCTTTCCGCTCGTAAGCGTATCCATAAAGCCGAGCATGTGCATCATCGTAGATTTTCCTGAACCGGAAGGACCAAGAATTGCGATAAATTCGCCCGCGCGAATTTGGAGATTTACGCCGTCGAGAGCATGAACGTCTTCGTCGCCCATGCGGTAAATTTTGCGGGCGTCGCGAAGCTCCACGACGGGAACGCTGTCGTTATCTTTCATTGTAATCCGAATTTTGGATAAAGAGGAATGAATAACGAATGGCGAATAATCCGTTGTTCAAAGTTTTTGTCGGAGTCAAACTCCTTCGTGCTGCGTTATTAACCATTCACTATTCATTAAAAAAACTATCTCGGCGGCGGCGGAGCGTCGTTCCCGCCGCGCCGGTCGGGACGCTCGCTTTTCTTTACGAAAACGTCGGAATTGCCGCCCACAATTTCGCTCTGTGAAGGACGCGTTATTGCGATTTCGTCGCCCTCTGCAACACCGTTTTTTATTTCTATAAAATTCAGATTTCCGACACCGATCTCAACATAGCGGCGTTCAAAGCGATGCTCGCCGAGTTTGACAAAAACAAAGCGCCGGTCGTCTTCCAAAAATACGGCGCTGGCGGGAACGCTCACCGCGTTTTCCGCGCGCGACACCAAAATGGAAATATTCGAGCTGATGCCCGGGCGAATAAGTTGCGTTCCTGCCTGAAATTTTACACGCACCGGAAATTTGTAAAGCGTGGAGGTCGCGGAATCCTGGACTCCGAAGGGCGAAAGATAATCCACCTTACCCACAAATGATGTTCCCGGAAGCGAGTCAAACGAAAGCTCGGCATCGGAATTGAGCCCGATTTTATTTACTTCGATTTCGTTTAAATCCGCCTCGACGCGCAGGTTTTTCATGTCGTTAATTTTCATCAGCGTCGTTCCGTTAGAAAACGAACCGGCACCGGAAATGACGTTCCCGACAAAAACGTCGAGATTAGAAACCATGCCGTCGTGCGGAGCGCGAATTTGCGTTTTGGAAAGTTCTTCCCGGGCTTTTGCGAGCGAGGAGCGCACAACTTCGAGCTGGAGCTGAGCCGTTTCAAAATGCGTTACGGCATCGAGGTAATCCTGTTCCGTGGCAAAATCATTTTCGTAAAGCTCCTTGATGCGAAGCATATCGCGCCGGGATTTTTCGACATCGAGTTCTCGTTGGCGTTCCGTGCGCTCCGCCGCATCGACTTCCGTTTGGTAAGTGCTGGCATCAATTTCAAGAAGCAAATCGTTTTGCTTTACGTTGTCTCCGTTTTCGACGTTGATGCGGATGATTTTCCCGTTGATTTCGGATTTGATTTCGGTCGCCGTTTCCGGCTCTACAAATCCGGAAACGATAATGTTTTCCTCAATCGTTCTCGGCGTTGCCTTAACCGTAGGAACAGCCGGCAAGTTTGCCGTTGCGTTCCCGCCGCTTAAAACTTTTTCGCAACCGGTTCCCGCAAACGGGAACGCGGCAAGCACCGATAACGCCGTCAGGGAAATAAGTTTTTTCTGAAGTTTCATTGTTTTTGTAAAAAATCGGTTCAACAATAGGGATTAAAGTTCGCGGGAAATATTAAAATTAAAATGCTTCCGCTTCCGACTCGTTCCCGTAATCGATTTCCTCCCAGGTAAAACCGTTTTCGGAAAGAATGCGTCCGTCAAGGCGTGCCGTTTTCGCCCGTGCTACGGCGACATCAAGTTGAGCCTGAATTTCCTCAAGGCGCGCCGCGTCCAAAGAATCCTGAGCGGAAAGCACGTCCGTCAGCGTTGCTTCTCCGAGCGAATAACGCGCGCGCTGACCTTTAAAAGACTCGTTTTGCATGTTGAGCGCGATTCTCGCCGCTGCAAGGCGTTCCCGCGCGGCTTCGAGGGAACGCCACGCCGAGCGGGCTTCAAACATCGCATTTTGCAAAGCTTGAGCCGCTTCAATTTCAACATTTTGCTGCCGCTTCATCGCCTGACGGAGTTGCGCCTCACTTGCACGAAATCCTATCGGAACCGAAAACTGAATTCCCGCCGACAAATCGTAACCGCGACGGTTTTCCGCATACGCACCGCGAACCGCGTCCCAAGGCGCGCTTTCCCGTCCGCCGACCTCTGCGCCAAGCACCAAATCCAAGCTCGGAAGATCCGCATTCTCCGCCACCACACGATTCAACGCCGCCTGCTCGCGGTCAATTTCTTTAATTTGCAAATCAATATCGAACACGCGGACGGCAGAAATCCATTCGCCGAACGAGCGCGTTTCCCGGTTCTCCGGCGTTTCTTCAAGCTCCGCTACGCGATAGACGAGAGCTTCGTCTTCATCGCCTTTTTCGCCAAGAAGCTTGCGTATCGCGTCGTCGCAATTCTCCACGGACTGTCGGGCGCGCACCAAATTCACCCGCCGCGACGCCACTTCCGCTTCCGCCTGCAACACATCTTCAAGCGTTGCCGAGCGACCGGATTTCAGACGCCGCTTTTTCTGCACCTGCTCAAGCACACTTTCCGCGTGACGCAAACTGCTCAAACGCGCGGACACAAGCGCGTAACTCGCCGAAAGATTCCAGTACGCCACTTCCGTATCATAGATCAAATCCAATGTCGCCTTGCGCAGCGAAAGCCCGCTCTTTAAAACATTTTGCCTCGCGATGACCAGCGGAGCCAAATTGACCGTTTCCCCGAAACCTTTCATAAGCGGTTGCTTAAGCGAAACGCCCGCCGCTACCGAGGAATCCGCCGAATACGGTCCCGTGTTGAGATTGTAGCCGCGATTAAAGTTACCGTAAACTTTTGCCTCCGTTCCGAAAGAAAATTTCTTGGAAAGTTCCGCAGAATTATTCCAGCCCTGCACGCTCGTACGCGTGCTATTATTTTTCCAATACGGCGTAGATCCCGAGGTATCGTAAACGGACGAAAAAGAAAACTTCGGATCAAATTCCGCTTCCGCGATTTCCGGCGTTTCTTCAACAATCGATCTTTCAACGCGTCCGACAGCAAGCCCGAGGTTTTTCCTCAAAGCCTGAGGAATTGCGTCCTCCAACGCCAACAACGTTCCCGGACGCACCACTTTCGCCACCTCTTCAGCCGTGATTTCCGGAAGCTCAAAGGTTCGCCGCGCACGACTCACGGGAACGTTTTTAGAGCCCGCATCTTCTGTCGATTCCGACACGAGTGCGACGGGTGCCGCGCCCAAAAACGACGAAACCAGGCAAAGCGGAAACGCTAAAAATATTTTTTTCATTACAACGCGATTTTCGGGGAAGATTCTTGAAATAAAGACAAACGCTTTTGACCCGAAATTGTTTCAAAAAAACCTCTATTTGCACATTCAAAAAAAAACGTTCCCGAAGCGGAAATTACGCGGACGGGAACGTTTTTCTCTCGAAAAAAGAAAAAACGGCTTAGAGCTTGTCCTTAAAAATGATGTCAAACATCGCTTCCGTTTGATCACGCGTCGGGCGCCCGCCGTCGACGCAAAAGCGCACGGAAAGCGCCACCACGTTTTTCGTCAGCATTTCATCAAAAATCGGCTGAAGAGCCTTCGGCAAAAAGAAGCAAAAACGCCCGTAATCAAAGTAGGATTTCTCGAGGGTCTGCCCGTCGACAAAATTGATAAACGCCGTCCGACCGTTATCCGGTTTGAAAATATCGCTCTCAACAAAAACTTCATAGCTACAAACAAAATTGTTGTTAGCCGGATATTTTGCAAAAAGTTTAATCGAGCCGCGCTCGTATTGCGTAAGAGGGGTCAACTTCGAGATTTGTGCTTTTTCCATAATCATATGCCAATAAAACTAAATCGTTCTCGGCGCATTTCAAGCGAGAACTGCATATTTAGCCGAACGAAACCGCATCCGCCCTCCGCGCCCACGAAGCGCACGCAAAAAAAGCAGAATACAAAAAAAGCCCGCGAAGCTTGTATTTAAGGACTTTGCGGGCTTTTTTGAATGGCGCGCCCGCGAGGATTCGAACCCCGAACGAGTGATCCGTAGTCACTAGTGATATCCATTTCACCACGGGCGCGTTCAAAAATGTAGGAATAATCAAAACGTTTTCTCAAAACAGACGCAAGCAAAAAAAAAAAAAATAATTTTTGGGATCTATTTTCCTGAGGGTTCTTTTCTCTCTTTCGGAGATTTTTCCGAGAAATCAAAATCTGCATAAACAAGCCGATGGTCGCTCGCTGTTTGAGATCGGGAATCTTCCGCAATTTTTGCCGAAGCGGGAACGTAGAATTTTTTAAAGAGTAGCGGCGAAGCAAAAATCCGGTCGAAAGTAAAAAAATACCCGCGGTGCGGATTAAAATAAGTCAACTCTCCGCCCGTTGCATTTTTCGCGGGAAGTGCTTGAGCGAAAGATTCCGCTTCCAGCGCGGAAAGAGAATTTGCCCCGGGAACGTCATTAAAATCTCCCAGCAATAAAAACAGCTCCGGCGTTTTTTTGGGACCGAGCTCCGGTGCGCGCACGGAAGCGGGAATTTTCCCGGCGTGTTTTTCGTCCGCTACAGCAAACTCAATCAACCGCCGTACATAACGTGCCTCGCGGGAACGCCGCCCGTTGCACTCAGGATCATCTGGATCCGAAGAAACTTTACTCTTCAAATGCACATTGTAAACGTGGAGCAAGTGCCCTCCGGAAACCGGAATCACAACGCCGAGCAAACCACGGGAAAGTTTTTCCGGGGCGGAAATTTTTATGGTTTTTGAAAACGGCACGCGCGACAAAACCGCCAAGCGGTTATATGAATCTCCGCCTTCCAAACAGACGCGATACGGAAACGCAAGACCGCGCCGCTCCAGAGCCTCCGCAAGCTCTTCCATCCACGCATCCCCGCCGATTTCCTGCACGGCAAGCACATCCGGGCGCACGCCGAGAATCGTATCGTAAAGTGCGGCTTTCTCCTTCTGTGTTTTCGGGTGCTTGTAGCGAAATTTTCCTTTTTCGGAAAATCGGTTTTCGTCTCGAAAATTGTGCAAATTATATGTCCCGACACGCAAGCGTTGCGGAAAATCAAAAAGCGGAGCAGGAAGAAAATCCGCACTGCTGCCAATTGATTGTGAGCCTCCGCTTGCTCTGCGGAAAATCATTCCGCCAAAGCAAAGTGCCGCTACAAACAAGAGCAGGAAACAAAGTGTAAAACGAAGTTTTTTTTGTCCTGCCATCTTTTTTCTCCGAAGGGAAAATTACAAACCCGCAAGCCGCTCGCGCACTTTTTTTATCACCGATTCGGTATCCAAGCCAAAACGGGAACGCAAATCGCCGACACTTGTTCCGTGCGGTACAAAGCGATCATCCCAGCCGAAACGCTCCACGGGAACGCACAATTTTTTTGCCGCAAGTGCTTCCAAAACCGCGCTTCCGAAACCGCCCGCAAGAGCGTGATCCTCAAGTGTTACAAAAAGCTTTGCGCGCTTCGCCTGACCGGCAAGCAAGTCTTCATCAAGCGGTTTCACAAAACGCGCATTCACCAAGGTTGCACGCGTTCCCGTATCCGCCGCAAGTTGCTTGCACAATGTTTCGGCGACCGGCAACATCGAGCCGAGCGACCAAATGCAAACTTCTCCGTCGCCTTCGGCAAGCACCTCCGCCTTTCCGATTTCAAGAAGCGCGGGATACTCCTTCTCTTTTACTCCCGGTGCCGAACCTCGCGGATAGCGAATGACATGCGGCCCGCCGCGCACAAAAGCCGTGTGCATCATGTCCGCAAGCTCATCTTCATCTTTCGGCTGCATTACGGTCAAATTCGGCAAACAACGCAACATCGCGATATCGAAAATGCCGTGATGCGTCGCGCCGTCCTGCGGGGAAAGCCCCGCGCGGTCGAGACAGAAGAGCACGTCCAGATTTTGCAGGCAAACATCGTGCATCACCATGTCCACCGCGCGCTGGATAAACGACGAGTAAATCGCCACGCAGGGTTTCAGCCCGCGCGCCGCCAAGCCCGCCGCAAAAATAACGGCATGCCCTTCCGCGATACCCACATCAAAATAACGTTCCGGAAATTCTTTCTTCAGGAAACAAAGCCCCGTTCCCGCAGACATCGCCGCCGTGATTCCGACGATCTTTTCGTCATCGCGAGCGAAGCGCACCAAGGTTTTTCCGAACGCGTCCTGCCACGGAGCCGGAGCTCCGTGAACGATTTTAGTCGGCGTTCCCGTTTCCGGATTATACGGAGCGCAGCCGTGAAAACGATCCGGATGCGCCTCTGCCACCGGCAAGCCTTTGCCTTTGGTCGTGCGCACGTGAAGCAAAATCGGTTGCCGGGATTTTTTCGCAAATTCGAGAAAATCAATCAGTTGAGAAATATTGTGTCCGTCTATCGGACCGACGTAACGTAGCTTAAATTTCTCAAAAAGCGAAGACGCTCCCGAGGTGAGCACCTGCTTTTTTTCCTGCTTCCAAGCCGATCCCGCGTGAATCAAATGCTCTCCGCACCACGGAATTTTAGAAACGAGACGCTTCAGCCCGCGCGTCGCGTCGTTGTAAAAACTTGTCGTAATGATACGGTTCAAGCAATCCGCGACGGCTCCGACATTACGATCAATAGACCATTCGTTGTCGTTAAGAATAACGATGAGCCTGTGCGTGTGCGCGGCAATATTGTTCAACGCCTCCAACGTCGAACCGTTTGTAACGGCGGCATCACCGACCACGGCAACGACGTGTTCGTCTCCGCCGAGGCGATCCCGGGCTGCGGCAATTCCGAGTGCGGCAGACAGAGCCGTTCCCGCATGCCCGCTCCCGAACGCATCCGCCTCGCTTTCCTTGCGGTTGCAAAATCCGGAAATTCCGTCCGTTTGGCGAAGCGTGCCGAAGCGAGCCCCACGACCGGTCAGAATTTTGTGCGCGTAGCACTGGTGGGAAACGTCGAAAACTATTTTGTCTTTCGGTACATCAAAAACGCGGTGCAACGCAACCGACAGTTCCACCACCCCCAAATTCGGAGCGACGTGCCCGCCGTTCTCCGACGTAACCGCGATAATGCGTTCCCGCAATTCTCGTGCGATTTCGGGAAGCTTTTCTGCGGGAACGTGTTTTAAATCCGCCGGAGACTGAATGGCGTCGAGCATTCTTTTTTAATCAATATTCCCCGTCTTCAAACGGTTGTGTTTCGGCCTCGCCTTCGGCGGAAACGGAACGCAACTGTTCGATGCGAAGCTCCGCATCCGCCAATTTTTCCTGACAATTTTTCAAATGGCGCATTCCCGCTTCGTAGCGTTCCACCAATTCCGCAAGCGGAACTTCCCCGCCTTCAAGGCTTTCGACAATCGCCTCAAGCCGGGCAAGCTCTTCCTCAAAGGTAGGCCCTTTTTCGTTCTTTTTTGTTTTGCTCACAATGGGGGAGAATTAAAAGCGGAAAACCTTTCGGAGTAAACGGAAAATCCGCCGCCGATTTGCCTGCCGATCCGCACCCGTGCACCTATTTCTTTTTAAAAGAAAGTTCGACGGAAGGATTTTTCGCGTCGGCGGCGCAAACGTATTCGATGCGAATCTTGTGCGTTCCCGCCGCGAGATTCACGCCGCGCGTTCCCGTCGGGTTTTCCGTTCCGACGTTCGCGTAGGATTTCGCTTCCGTGCCGGGTTTGTAAAGCTTGTCCGCGTCGATGAGCTGAATGTCGTAAAGATGAACGAAGGCTTTGCTTCCCTTGTTTTTGTCCGTTTTGAGAGAAAAAACATATTCGCCTTCTTCGGGAACGGAAATCGTGCCTTCAATCAAAATGCCGCGCGCGCCGCGCCCGTCGATAAATTTTTGCGGCAAGAGATTTTTGCCGAGCGGTTTTTCTTCCTTGCCGGAGAGCACGGGCTTTAAGTGCGTTTGGCGAAAATCCGGTACCCACGGGAACGCTTTGTCCGACGCGAAGGCTTTGTATTCAAATTTTAATTGCGTTGAATCGCCGGATTTTCCGACGGCGGGAACGGGATTTTTTTCAAAGAAAACTTTTTGCGAGAAATCGAGTCCGCGCGTGTATTCGTGCGGATGTTTCCCGTCGAAAGCTCGGCGGGAACGCAACGCTTTGTCGCGCAGTTTTTGCTGGAAATCTTCGCCGAAGCCGGGCTTGCCCGCGAGATTTTTGCTTTCCTGAGGGTCTTTTAGTGTATCGTAAATTTCAAATACAACGGCGCCGTCACCGGAAAATTTTGTATTTTCATTTAAATTACGCGCCAAGCCTTTGTAGCCGTCAACCCAAACGACAAGCTGATTGCGGCGCGACAGCCCGTGGTGCGCGGGAACGAAATCACCGCGCCGGCTTGAAGAGCCGCCGACGGAATATTCGCAGTAAATTTGCCCGGGCATTTGCTCGCCGCGCCCCGTCAGCGTCGGCAGAATCGACACGCCGTCCGAGCCTGACGGAATTTCTATTCCGGCGGCATCGGCGAAGGTCGCGAGCCAGTCGTGGAATTGCGAGGGTTCGGTGGTCGTTTTTTTCTTCGGAATAAATTTCGGCCAACGCACGATGGCGGGAACGCGCAAGCCGCCTTCGAACACGTCGCGCTTGATGCCGTCCATCATGCCGTAAGACTTAAAAAACGCGGGATCTTGTGCCGGAGAGCCGGACGCGAAAAATGCGGTGCGCGCGCTGTCGTTGCCGGGTTCTTCATGCGGACCGTTGTCGGAAGTGAAAACGACCATCGTGTTGTCGTCGATTTTCAAATCTTTGAGCAGTTTGAAAAGGTCCGCCATCGCGTCGTCTACGCGGCGAATCATTGTCGAGTGGCGGCGGGCGGCATCGGTCGCGAAGTTTTTATTATCGGGGTGAATGTAGGAATCGGGCGCGCCGAGTTTCGGGTCGGCAGTGTTGACGGTACCGTTTTTCGTCCATTGGACGCCGCCTTTGAGCCCGCCTCCTGAGGGATACGCGCAATTCGGCACGCGCAGAGAGCCGTGCGGAGCGGGAAGCGCGAGGTAAACGAAAAACGGCTGGCGCGGGTTGTTTTTTGTGCTTTTGGCAATCCAGTCTTTGGCGCGCGCGGTAAAAAGGTCTGTCGAATACGCGTTCCCGCTTTTGAGCTTGGGCGTTACATTTGTTTCGTTTTCCCAAACGTAGCGACCGCAGTTCGCGGGGTAGTGATAATGACCGGCGAGATGGTCGAAAATGCCGTAAAAATAATTGAATCCGCGTTCCCGTGCGCGGGCGAATCCGGTGTTTCCGGTTGAGCCGTTCCCGACGCCGCCGATACCCCATTTGCCGATGGCGGCGGTCGTGTAGCCGGCGGCTTGGAGCACGGAGCCGAGCGTGTGGACATCGGCGATGGGCGTGTCAAATGTGTTGTCGCGCACTTGTCGCGTGTGCCCTTGGTGCATTCCCGTCATGAGCGACGCGCGGGCGGGAGCGCTTACGGGGCAAGCCGTGTAATGGCGGGCGAGCAGAATGCCTTCGCTTGCCATTTTGTCGAGCGTCGGTGTTTTGAAGCGATTTGGGCGGGAACGGTTTTTGAATTTTTCGCCGTAGTTCCAATTACAATTTAAGTCGCCCCAACCCATATCGTCCACGAGTACGAAAATGATGTTCGGGCGTGCGCCGGAAGCGGACTCTCCGTTCCCGAGAGCATGCGGAGCCAAAAGCGGAAGCGTTGTCAAAAACGAACAAGCAACACGAGGAAGCAAGGCGGAGAAACTCATAAGATCGAAGATTTTACCCGCGCATTCTCCAACATACAAAAAAAAAATCTCCCGCGCCGCACGGGAACGCGGAACGACGGGAGATTTTTTAGTGTTCTTTTTTTACGCGCTGTGAGCGATTGAGACAAGGTGTTGAACACGAGCCGTGATTCCGCTCCAATCTTCCGTCTCAACCATTTCTTTCGGGCAAACCCAAGACGACGCGCAGGCGATGACCTGGGGCACAGAAAGCCAACTCGGGATATTTTCCGGGGTAATTCCGCCGGCAGCGACGATTTTCAATTCCGGTCTATGCGTAAATGCAGCGAGTGCCGACGACAGGAAAGAGGCCCCCATCGGCTCCGCCGGGAAAAACTTCTGAACGTCGCATCCGAAGGAAAGAGCCTGCGTTACGTTAGACGGAGTCAAAACTCCGGGAATAAAAGGGAAACCGGCTTCCGTTGCCGCTTTCACAACTGCCGGGTCAAACCCCGGAGAGATTCCGAATCCGGCACCGGCAGATGCCGCAAGCGAAACATCCTCCACCGACAAAATTGAACCCGCGCCCACCACCATCTCCGGCACATCCGCTACAATATTTGCAATGGATGCCGCCGCTGAGGGCGAGCGAAACGAGATCTCCACAATATCGCAACCGCCGGCAAGCAACGCGCGCGACAACGGAACGGCCTTTTCCGGAGTGTCAAAAATGGCGACAGGAATAATTTTCCGTGCGGAAAGGTGCTCTATAACAGCTTCCATATTCTCGAAATGTTTAAAGGGATACGGGTGTGTGAATGTCCGGAATTCTAATTTTCCGACAGCTAAATTACCACACAAAAGAACCGAAAAAAGAAAAATTATCCCTTAAAAAAAGCTCTAAAATCCGGGAACGCTGTATTGAATCCGCAGCGTTCCCGCCGCAGATTCACCCTCCCCGGAGAAGAAACTTTTTCGAAAAAAAAGCCGTTAATTGGCAAAGCGGAATAAAGCGACATCCCCGTCCTTAAACAAATAATCCTTCCCTTCAAGACGATATTTTCCCGCGTCGCGCGCCGCCGCCACGGAGCCTGCGGCAACAAGATCATCGTAGGAAACCACTTCCGCCTTGATAAAGCCTTTTTCGAAATCGGTGTGAATCACGCCCGCGCACTGCGGAGCCGTCATTCCTTTTTTAAACGTCCACGCCCGCGCCTCTTTTTCTCCTGCGGTGAAATACGAAGCAAGCCCGAGCAAATCATAGCTCAAACGAATGAGCTGAGAAACACCGCTGTCGTTCACGCCAAGGCTTTCCAAAAATTCTTTGCCTTCTTCCGGCGAAAGCTCACAAAGCTCCGCTTCCACCTGCGCGCAAATCACGCAAACCCGCGCATCGTGATTTTTCGCAACATAATCACGCACCTTGGCAACGTACGCATTTTTCTCCGGCTCGGCGAGGCTGGACTCGTCCACATTGCAGGCATAAAGCACAGGCTTCGTTGTCAGTAGAAAAAAGCCCTTCATGCGGGAACGGTCATCATCGTTTGCAGACGGGAGCGTTGATGCCGGTTTCCCTTCATTCAAATGAGGGATCAGCCGGTTCAAAAGTTCAACGTTCGCGATGGCTTCCTTGTCCTGCCCTTTTACTTTCTTCAAATTGCGCTCAAGCTGCGTTTCGCAAGACTGCAAATCTGCAAGCACAAGCTCCGTCGTAATCACTTCGATATCGCGCACGGGATCGACGCTTCCCATGTTGTGGATAATATCATCGTTATCGAAGCAACGCACAACTTGGACTATCGCATCCACCTCGCGAATATTGGACAAAAATTTATTTCCGAGCCCTTCTCCCTTAGAAGCTCCGGCAACCAGACCGGCGATATCCACAAACTCAATCACGGCGGGAACGAGGACGCTCGTTTTGGCAATTTTCGAAAGCACGGAAAGCCGATCGTCCGGCACTTCCACAATCCCGACATTCGGCTCTATTGTACAAAACGGATAATTTGCCGCCTCCGCGTTACGGGAACGCGTCAGCGCATTAAAAAGCGTGCTTTTGCCGACATTCGGCAACCCTACAATTCCAGCTTGAAGCATATCAAAAAAAATTAAAGCCCAGGATTAAACCTCATCACTCCCGCCCGCGCAAATTGAAATTTAAAAGCGTTCCCGCTTAGATCGGCTCTCGCCGCGCGGGAACGCAAAAATTCGCCGCGCGCCTGATACGGAAATTACATTTACTTTTCATTTTTCCGAATGATAGAATTTTCCGAAATACCCACCCTTTCTTACATACATGAAACATTCTTTTTCCCGCCTTTCATTCCTGACCGCATCAGTTGCAATTAACATTTCGGTATCTTCTGCCTTCGCCGGCATGACAGATACGCGCTACGACCTGCAATACTATATGGATTTCGCCCGAAATAAAGGTCTGTTCGGCGTCGGCGCAACAAATATTGCCGTGTACTACAGGGACGGAAGCTCCGTCACGAATCCGGTTATTCCGATTATGCCGAATTTCAGCGGCTATGGGCAAAAAATGTCTGAGGAAAATCTTAAATACGGAGTGCTCATGGGCTTCGGCGGATGCGGGTTGACAACGCCGCAGTTCGCTGTCGGAGCCTCACACGTAGGTGAGAATCCAGTTCTTTTTCTGACTGAAGACGGCGACATGTCGACCATTTATACGTCATCGGGATACAAAGCGTATTCGACCGACGTAGAGCTCCAACGTCTCAATAAAATCGTAACGGAAGTCGCCTACACTCCGATGGCAGACGACACATTTATCGGTTCGCTTACAAACGGAACATGGCTATGGAGATTAGGCGACGGTATCCAATATAATGACTCGGGAGAAACCATCGCTTCCCGCACCGGTTCCAACACCTTGGGCGGGATTGTCGGCATTGATTCCGTTGTTCAGAATGCCGGAGGCGACTGGCTTATCAGAACGAATTGCCGAGAGTTTGATACCGCTACGGATTTGCGCACGCCATTGGATATCGGTGTCATGTTCGGGGACAGCGGGAGCCCGCACTACGCTTGGGATGCCGAAAACGAGCGTTTTATTTTTGTGGTTGCGACTTCTCAGGGAACAACAAATGCCGGGTTCAATAACCAGGCATGGCTACGCAGTAATCCGGGCAAGGTGCAGGAAGGTATAGATTCTTTTACGGTGTTTGCCAATCAGTTCGCGGGAGCGGAAACGATTCTTTGGAACACGCAGGATGCCTCTACGGGGAAAGGCTTTCTCACACAAGGAAACATCAGCGTGGAATATACGGGCAAAGGAACGGGAAATACACTTTATGATACGCTCGGACTAACATTTTCTACGACCGATACGGAAAATGTGCAAACGCTCGAACTTCAGTCTTCCATAGACATGGGGGCCGGAGCCATAATATTTGATTCCGGAAAATGGAAGCTCACGGAGAAGAATTCCGAGTTCGTTTTTAACAGTGCCGGATTCGTCGTTAATGAAGGAGCGGGACTTACGCTGGAACTTACAGCCACTACGAACGAAGAATGGCGCAAGGTGGGCGCAGGAACGCTAATCGTCGCCGGGAACGGGAACAATGAAGCTGTTTTGCGCGTCGGCGGCGGAGAAACACAATACAATGTTTCGTACGATGAATCAGGAAATATTACCGGATGCACGCTCGGGAACATCGGTGAAACCCGTTTGAACCGCACAGGAGGCTATGCTGCATCGTCCGTTCGCTTGGAAGCGGGCGTTGCCATCGTCGTGCTAATGGCGGACAACCAATTCAAAACCGACTCCGTAGCGGGGGACACATTCACATTCGGGAACGCCGGAGGCTTGCTAAATCTTAACGGACACGATCTTACTTGGGGCATCATCAGACAGGAGGACTCCGGGACAGGTGCCCGCATCGGCAATTTCACTCCGTTAGGCGAAGTAACTCCCGGACTTTCGACATTTACTTACACAGGAACCGGAACCTTTGCCGGATGCTTTATGGATGAAGGCGCAGACAGCACCGCCAAGCTCGCAGTCGTTTACAAAAACGCCGCAGAAAATGCTTCGTGGACGCTTTCCGGAAATCACAGCAATACAGGCGGTTTTACGGTAGAGGCGGGAACGTTGACATTACAGGGAAGCAACACTCCTCACGTATATAAGTCCGATCGGGGCGACTGGACTTACGCGACACTGGAAGGTTCGAATGTTACCGTAAAAAGCGGGGCCACTTTTCGACTCTCGCACCACGCACTTATGACCGGCGATGTCAATGTGGAGGAAGGCGGCACCTTTATCATTAATCAAACGGTGAATGCTATGTCCGAATCCATCGGTGGAAGTTTGCGGCAGGACATGGCAAAATCGGGAATCACGTCACTTATCGGTAATGTTTTCCTGAACGGGAACGCCTCAATGACAGCGGATACAGCTTCGCCCGTGGAAACGGTAATACGGGGCGGCATCATCGGAACCGGAAAGGCAAGCGGAGAGAGCTTCCGGTTCACAAAGCGCGGTGCCGGTGTTCTTGTCGTAGACGGTGTTCTGAACGTTCCCGCAGGTTTCGTTGAAGCGGGAGGACTTGTTATCAAAGACACGTCACAAACTGATAATTGGATGAAGTGGACTATTGACGATCAAGGTTTCTTTGCGGCGGAAGGAATGGAGAATGAAGAGGTTCTAAAATATATTAGCGAAAATTCTTCCGGTGTTCTGGCTATCACGGGCAGTCAGGAAACGGAGCTGGATCTTACAAATCACCAAAATCTCATCATCGGCGCGCGCGGAGATGTGAGCTACGGCTCAGCAGAAAACGTACTCAGCTCCGTAAATGACACAACTTACGGAAATGTTTGGAGACTTGGTGGAGGAACGGGAACGCTGACCGTAAACTTTAAACTGACGGGAGACGCAGATTTACTCATCGGGAACGAATGGTCCTCCGGAACGGTGCACCTTGCAAATAACGCAAACGATTTCACCGGGGATATTTACATTTTAGGCACCGGAAATAAGCTCTCATATGAAACCGGGGCGTTGGGAACGGCGCGGGTGAATCTGACTTACGGCAATGCACTTGCTCTATATGAAGCCTCGCAATTGAGTATCATCAAAGAAGGTTCTTCCGGCGTGCTCGCATTAGGAACCGACGACACCTTAGATTTGAGAGAAACAAAGCTTTCTCTCGGTGCGGATGGTGCTTATACATACTCCGGTATTCTTACGCCGAACGATATTTACCGCTTCGGTGGTAGCGGACAACTAACATTGGACACGGAACTTTCATCTGCGGAAACGATGGAAGTCGACGGTCAGGGAACAACAGGCAGCAGCGTAACATTCTTAAGGGAAAACGCTTTTGCCGGCTCAATTACGGCAGGCGGCGGGCTCCATCTGGCGGAGGCGAACAGCGCGGGCGATATCGGAATTCATGCCGGACATGAATCGGCACTGGCGGCAGCAGCCTCCATTACACTTAAAAAAGGAGCCGTGCTGTATACAGACGGGAGAAATCTGACAGTAAACAACCTGACGATGGAAAGCGGTGCTGCTTTGAGTAACAACGGTTCCGCCGATTCTCTTGTTCTCCTGAATGTGAGCGAAGGATCAAATACGTCCTTGGCAAACGGCGTGCTTGTCAGCTCCGCAAATTCGCCTGATATCCATTTGGTGAAAGGCGGAAAGGGCACGCTTACTATGGCTATCAATTCGAACTGGAGCGGCGGGCTGACTATCGGCGAAGGCACCGTCAAGGCAACCATCACTTCAGACGGGGATTTTACGTCTACCGGCGGAATCGGCTCCGCGAGCAATACTATTTATGTGGCAGACACAGGAACGCTCTCTCTGACGGGTATCAAAAAACAGGGATACAGGTTGGGCGGAACCGTGCTTCAACAAACGGTAACAGGATCGGGAACGATCGAGCTCGCGACCGGCGGAGCGGCTCTTTTTTCCGAGCAGAACATATCGTTTGAGGGAACAATTAAACTTATGGGGAATACCCGCCTTTACGTCGGTACTCATCTGACAACAGATTATTATTACACATATAAAAACAACAAAAATGCGGTCAACGAAGCGACGATCGACATCGAAGCCGGAAGTCAGGTGCGCATCGGTTCCGGTCTCCGCTACCTGAAAGCAAACAAAGTAAGCCTCAATACGGATTTTGTCATCAGCGGGAACGGATTTGCGGGAGTCGACTCCGGGCTCGTTCATTCTGCCTGTAATGCCGGGGCTCTTTCCATCGATTGCGACTCCACGGTTTACGGAAATATTACACTGAAAACTGATGCAAGCATTGCCTCCTGGTCTGCCGGAACACTCCTCTCATCCGTATCGCAATGGACTCCTTGCACAAGCGGCTCAACAAATGCCTCCTACGCTCTTAAGGGCAATCTCGGCGGGACGGTGCGCGGGAAAATTTTGGGAGAAGGCAAAACGTTGACAATCAGCGGGAACGAAGGCATGACCTTTACGGCAGATTCCGCCAACACCTACGGCGACTTGAAAATCGCCAACAACAACGGGAAGAACGACGATAAATTTGCCCTGCGCTTAAACGGCGGGAAAGCCGTTAGCCAAATGTCCACGGCACTGGGCATAGGATCCGTCACGCTCAGCAACAATCTGATTCTCCGCCTCGCGGGAACGGGAGCGGCAAACAACACTGACGTGGTTTACACCTACGGAAACGCTATTTCCGCCGGAAACAGTTCCACACTCCAAAGCCACAACATCACTAATCGACTCACGGGAACAGTAACGATGAGCGGGTCGACGCTCAATCTCTCGACTGCGAACGGCGGCGTTTTCGACCTCGCGGGCGGCATTTCCGGAAACGGCACACTGAATGTCGCCGCAAACTCGAAAATCATTTTAGGCTCGGAAAACTCCGCTCGCGAAACAACGGCTCAATTCTCCGGAAACATCGCTGCGGAGGCAGGAACGGATTTCACTTTAGCTTCGTCTTCGTTCGTCGCGGAAACAACAACGTTTTCCGGAACGGACTATCTGACGTTGCGTCTTTCCGGAACGGACAACTACACGCTCGGCGGAATCACCGTCGCGGATTCCGGCACTACGGCCGATTCCGATTCGTCCCTGATTTTGAATTTCGATTTCACCCATATTCCAAACGCAAAAGACGAAAATACTTTTACGACATTATTCTCCGACATCTCCGCCGGAAGCACGACCGTTTCGCTCTCGCTCAATTTGTTTAACGACATCGAAAGCGGGACCTACACCTTGGCAACGGGAACGCTCAGCGGAAATTTTTCACTGGAAAACACCCTGAACAACCGTCTGAGCCTCACGCAAAACAACGGCTCGCTGATTCTCACCGTCGGAACGGACAACCGCCTGTATTGGGCGGCGGACGGCGCGACGCAAACCTGGGACACGACTTCCGCCAACTGGTATCAGGAATCGTCCGGCGGGAACGTCGCGTTCACAAGCGGAGCGTTCGTCGTCTTCGGCTCTAAGGGTGCGGCAAACAGCACGGAAAATTCCCGCGAAACAATCACGCTTGCCGCCGACCAAACCGTCGGAGCTCTCGTTTCCAAAGATGCGAATGCGTTTTACGAAATCACCGGGGAAGCCGCGCTTTCCGGCGATACTTTAACCGTCGGCGAAGGCGGAAATCTGAAATTGAGCACGGATTCCGCAAACTTTACCGGCAACGTTCGCGTGGACGGCACCTCCGTGCTCGAAGTGAGTAAAACGGCGTTGACTGCAAATGTCAGCGCGACCGACGGAGCGACCTTCACGCTGTCCGATGCGGGAACGCTGAGCGGGAATTTGAATATTTCGGACGCAGACGCAAGCATCAGAAACGCAACTCTCGCCGGAAACATCGCCGCCGCAGGAAACGGAAAATTAATCTTGGATTCCGCAACAATCAGCGGCGCACGCAGTTTCAGTTTTGACGGCGCGGGAACGCTGACAACTTCCGAGAACGCGACGCTCGGCGGCACGTTTACTTTTGCCGACAAACAAACGGCGCTACAGGTCAACAATATGTCCGTCTCTTCCGGTGCGCTCACTTCCTCCGCCGCGCTGGATGTTGACGCGTTGTCGCTGGCAAGCGGAACTTCGCTGACGCTGACTCATGCTACCGGCTCAACGACGGAAATCGACGCCGTCAGCGGGAACGGCAGTTTGGTGAAAAACGCCGCCGGCAATCTGAATTTAGGAAGTTCTGTACTTTCCGGTTTAACCCTGAAAGGCGGCGGAACCTCCGCCATCAGCGGAAAAGTAACGGTGAGCGGGCATTTTTCTCTCGGCAAAGAAACGGTAAATTTGGTCAACGGAGCCGACGTGACGGTGGGACAATATACATCCGGCAACACGGCAAATTCTCAGCCGACGCAACTCACTATCGGCGAAGGTGCATCTCTCACTGTAACCGGAGGCACCGATACGGATAACACAAACAACAGCTTTCTGCTGGCACACTGGAAGACATCCGATTCAAAGCTAACTCTTGCCGGAGGAACGCTTACTGCTCAAAACACCTCTATGCTGATGGGCTGGGATTCCGGAGCGACGTTTGAAGCCTCTTCCGGCACCGCCAACCTGAAAGGAATCCGTTTCTCCGCGCAACGAAGCAATTCTGAACGTCTGATTTTAGGCTCTGCCGAAAGCGGCTCGGCGAGAATCAATCTGGGAAGCGGCGGCATTTCCGGAATCGGCACGAATGACAGCGTGCTACTCGGGAACGGAACCATCGGAGCAAACGCAGATTTCTCCGTCAGCGGTGCCGGCACGGTTCAGCTGGTCGCGACCACGGGAAGCACGGTTTTCGATACAAATGCGCACAAAATCACCGTAAACACAACACTTACGGGAGCAGGAAATCTCACGAAGCAAGGCGCGGGAACGCTCTTAATTTCCGGTAACGGAAGCGGATTTTCCGGAAACATCGCCGTCGAAGCCGGAGCATTGGCTGTCAACGCCACGGGAAAAAATATTTTAACTTCCGCCGCCTCCGTCAAAGTCGGCGGGAACGCGACGCTGGATTTATCTGCTCTGGACTTCTCGGACGGCGCGAACCGAATTGCCGTAGATGCCGGCACGTACATTTCCTTTGCAAAAACATCGACCGTAGCTTTCTCCAACTTGGCGGCGGGAACGGAATACGGTATTTTCAACATTTCCGGCGGCACACTGGACGGTTGGTCAACACTGACTGCATCCAATTTCACCCTCAGCGGAACAAAGCTCTCCGACATGGGACGCGTAGAACTCTCGCTCGGCATGTCGGGAAGTTTTTCCTATATCATTGCGGACGGTTGGGATTTGACCTGGAACGGCGGGAACGAAAAAGCGACATGGAATCAGAACGCCGAAAATAAAGTTTGGCAAACAAACCGCCCCGATATCACAACCGGGGAAATGGCAGCCACGGCAACGGGCTATATGAACAATGACAACGTGGTATTCAACTCCGATGCAGATTTGAATTTGGAAGGGAATATTCGCGTGAAAAATATGACGGTCTCCGAAGGGGTAAACTTAAAAACTAACGGGACTCTCGCAATCACGGGAACGCTGAATTTAGGCGCGAACACAAGCTGGAACTTCTCCGGCAACACGACGCAGAGTTTCACGGAAGCGCAACTCAAAGATTTCGCTGCCGACAACACAGCTTTGGTTGTCGGAGAAGGCGCAACGCTGACCATGACAAACAAGGAAACAGCACAAAACAAGACCTCTACTGCGTTTGATAAAGTAAGCGGTTCGGGCGATGTGGTGTTGAATCTTTCTGCGGACAACGGCACGGGCTTCAATCTGGATCAAATCTCCGGCAACATCACCGTTGCCACCGGACGCTTGCAGGTGAACACTTCGAAATTCAACGAAGCTTCCGACATCCTTTTGACAAGCGACCAAAGCCAACTCGTTTTCAACGGCACGGGAACGGAATTAAAAAACAATGTCGTATTAGGCTCTTCCACAACCATTCACACAAATAGCGGATGTTCCGGCACAATTTCCGGCGTTATCAGCGGGAACGGAGGACTGACCAAAGCCGGCGCGGGAACCCTGACCATTGCCTCCCGTGCCATGCTCAACAAGCTGGAGATCAAGGGAGGTGAAATTGTTTTCTCTTACACAGGCGACGAGGGCAACACTATCAGTATTCTTGACGGCTCTATCGGAAATACCGCATCCGGATCTTTCCGTCTGAAAGAAAACGCAAAATTGAATGTCAGCTCATCGCTTTGGGGGCGTACTCAGTCTTCCGTGATTTTGGAAAAGAATTCCGCACTCAAGCACGAGAACGTCGAGTTTTCCAATAACGGAAATGCAGATGCCACACTAAAAGCAACCGCTAATAACATCCAATTCAAGAACAACTCCGCAAGTTGGGAATTGTCCGGCGGACACGCGAAATCCACAGCACAGACCGAAGCCGTACTCGGTATAAAATTGACCAACTCCTCCGTGGAAAATGCGGGAAGCAGTACGCTCACTGTTAATAATTCCGGTAACTCCCTTTCGGGTGTCGTCGCCTCGACCGGGAGCATCGTTTTGACGAATCAGGCAAACGGACTTTCGCTGACGGATCTGACCGTAGCGGAAGGACTAACCGTTTCCGCCTACGCAGACGCGTCCGCAGCAGAAGCTTCGGAAGCCGAAATCCGCGTCGCGGGAACGGCTTCATTCGGTGTGGGAGCGCATTTGAATGCAAACCTTATCCTGGCAAGTGGCGCGACCCTCGAAATCGGGGACGGCGGACTTTTCATGGGAAGCACGGTAACGCTGAACGAAGGTATTTTCCTGGGTGACTCAACTTTGACAAACGCCAACTCTCTAAAAACCGGGGAAAGGCTCACCCTTTTCACGGGTGTTGATCAGTTGGCACTCATGACACAAGACGGAAAAACTGTTTTGGAAAATTCTTCGGAAACTTTATCTTCCGGAGAGCGTATTGTGGCGAGCTCCTATTTCTCGAATCTTTACGGAGATTCGTTTGAGCTTTATTTCACGGGCGCAGAAAACGGAGGTGTCATTGGGCTTTTGTCGATTCCGGAACCTTCGTCATTCGGTCTTATAGCGGGAACGTTTGCTCTTGCACTCGTCGCCTCTCGCCGAAAACGCGTTCGCCGAGGTTAGCCTCTGCAGAATTAAAATCTTTTAGGTAAAAAAAAGCGTTCCCGCTTAGATCGGCTTTCGCCGCGCGGGAACGCTTTTTTAGGTTTTAATCTTTTTCTTTATCCGATCGGAACTTCGACTTCAACTTCCGCCGAATAGTCCACACCGTCAACGCCGAAGCCGAAAAGCTTAAGGAATTCTTTTTGATAGCCCTCGAAATCCGTAAGATCGAGGAGGTTTTCCGTCGAAACCTTCGGCCAAATTTCGAAAACTTCTTTTTGAACGTCGTCCCGCATCTCCCAATCGTCGATACGGACGAGTCCGTTTTCGTCGTAGTTAACGGCGTTGTCGTTATACATTTGCGTTTCGAAAAGGCGTTGGATTTGCTCGACACAACCTTCGTGAATCCCCTTAGCTTTCATCACTTTGAAAAGAATTGAAATGTAAAGCGGAACCACCGGAATTGCCGACGATGCCTGCGTAACAAGAGCCTTATTCACGGAAACAAAAGCGCGACCGCGCTTGATTTTCAAAATGGCATCTATTTCTTTCGCCTTGGCGTAAAGATCTTTTTTCGCCTGTCCGATGGAGCCGTCTTTGTAAATCGGCCAAGTCAGAGACGGTCCGATGTAAGAATATGCGACGGACTGGCAACCTTCAGCGAGAAGCCCGGCTTCGTCGAGCGCATCGATCCAGAGCTTCCAGTCTTCGCCTCCCATAACTTTGACGGTGGCGCGGACTTCCTCTTCATCGGCAGGCTCGATCGTTGCTTCGTTGACGAGTTTTTGATCTGTATTTAAATTTTTGGATACAAACGGCTCGCCGACAGTTTTTAAAACGGATTTGTAAACTTCCCCGGTAACGGGATCGGTGCGGCGCGGCGCGGCGAGAGAGTAAACGACGAGGTCAATTTGCGGCATTTCCTTTTTGAGGCGCTCAATAACTTGTGTTTTGAGTTCGGAGGAAAATGCGTCTCCGTTGACAGAAGCGGCATAAAGCCCCGCTTTTCGGGCTTCGGCTTCGAAGGCGGCGGTGTTATACCAACCGGCACTTGCCGGTTTGTTATTGGCACTCGGACGCTCAAAATAAACGCCGAAAGTATTGGCGTTAGAGCCGAATGCGGCGGAGATGCGCGAGGCAAGCCCGTAACCCGTGGAAGAACCGATAACGAGAACGTTTTTCGGACCGTTCTTCATGTTCGGACGGCTTTTTACATAGGCGATTTGCTCGCGAACGTGAGCAGCGCAACCTTCCGGGTGAGCCGTAATGCAAACGAATCCGCGAACGCGGGGAGAGACGACTTGTTTTGCCATAGTGCTTGGAATTTTGCGAAATTTGCTCTTCTGCGGCAATGTTTTAATCAGAAACACAACGACGACCGCTTTCCCTCAGTGCGCTTTTTCTTCGCTAAATTCGAATTTTCCGCTTAGGATTTGCGTTCAATGAAAATCACGCTGTTGGGCACGGGAACGTCGCAGGGCGTCCCGCTTCTCGGACATCCGAACGACGGATTAGATTTGTCCGAACCGAAAAATTGGCGAAATCGCGCCTGCGCGCATCTCGTCAGCGACGGAGCACACATTCAGATTGATGCCGGACCGGAATTTCGCCTTGCCTGCCTAAAATACAATGTTCCCGCCGTTGATTATTTTTTCCTGACCCACGGGCATTCCGACCATATTTTGGGCATGGACGATTTGCGCCGGTTTTGCGATTTGCGAGGCGGCAACGCGATCCCGGTTTGGACAACGGAAGAAGGGAAAGAACGCGTTGAAGCGATTTTCCCCTACGGGCTTCACCCGAAATCCACGCAAGGTTACATCGCGCTTTTGCCGGAGATTGCGCCGCCGGATTTCACGCTTCCCTGCGGCACGCGCGTGCAGACGATTCTTCTTCCGCACGGCCCGCGATTCGTCTCGCTCGGAATGGTTTTTACGGAAAAAAAATCCGGAGCGCGCCTCGCGTATTTCACGGATTGCAGCGACGTTCCCGCCGAGGCAATTGAGCTCGCCCGGAATGTTGACATTCTCATTATCGACGCCTTGCATCGCGCGCCGCATCCTACGCATCTGAATTTTGAAAAAGCACTCGACGCCGCCCGCACCGTTTGTGCCGGGCAAACGATTTTCACGCACATGACATTTCGTATTGATTACGCTCGGGACTCGGCAACGCTACCGGAGCGCGTTGCTCTCGGCTACGACGGGATGACACTGCGCATCGGTGAAGAATAGCGCGTTCCCGCAAAGCCGCTCGCGTGAATTTCGCTAAATTTCTGTTTGCCGCTTTACGGGAACGCGGAATATGCTTTCGAACAATCTTAACTGACACATTTTTTTTTATTTTATGGAAAAAAGAACACTTATCATCGGAGCGGGCGGAGTCGGCAACGTCGTCGCCCACAAAGTCGCTCAAAATGCGGCGGAGTTCGGCGAAATCATGCTCGCCTCGCGCAACGAAAACAAATGCAAGGCGATTGCGACGGACGTCAAAAATTCGACCGGCGTTACGATTAAAACAGCGAAAGTCGATGCGGATAACGTGCAGGAAGTTGTCGCTCTTTTGAAGGAATTTAAGCCGCAAGTGCTCATCAACGTTGCGCTCCCGTATCAGGATTTGCCGCTCATGGACGCGTGTTTGCATGCCGGCGTACACTACGTTGACACCGCGAACTACGAACCGCCGAATCACGCGAAGTTTGAATATTCCTGGCAATGGGCTTACCGGGAACGCTTTGAAAAAGCGGGGCTTTGCGCCCTGCTCGGCTCCGGCTTCGACCCGGGCGTTACGAACGTTTATTGCGCCTACGCGCAAAAGCACCTTTTCGACGAAATCGAAACCGTCGACATTCTCGACGCGAACGCGGGCGACCACGGCTACCCGTTTGCCACGAATTTTAATCCGGAAATCAACATTCGCGAAATCACCCAGCGCGGACGCTATTGGGAAGAAGGCGAATGGAAGGAAACCGGACCGCTCGAAATCCGCCGCGAATACGATTTCCCCGTCATCGGCGAAAAAAGTGCCTACCTGATGTATCACGAAGAGCTCGAATCGCTTTGCCAAAACATCAAAGGCTTGAAGCGTATCCGCTTTTTCATGACATTTTCCGACAAATACCTGACGCACCTGAACGTGCTTCAAAACGTCGGCATGACGCGTATCGACCCGATTGAATTCCAGGGACAAAAAATCGTTCCGATTCAATTCCTCAAAGCGATTCTGCCCGATCCCGCCTCGCTCGGTCCGCGCACGAAAGGCAAAACCTGCATCGGTTGCGAAATCACGGGAACGAAGGACGGCAAAAAACGCAAAGTGTTTATTTACAACGTTTGCGACCACCAGGAATGCTACCGCGAAGTCAAATCCCAGGCGATCAGCTACACGACGGGCGTTCCCGCGATGATCGGCGCAATGATGCTCCAAAACGGCAAATGGCTCAAACCCGGCGTTTGGAACATGGAACAAAACGATCCGGATCCGTTCATGGAAAAACTCAACACCTGCGGCTTGCCGTGGCAAGTGATTGAGCTTCCGACGGATTAGAGGGGAGATTAAAGATTAAAGAAAGCGTTCCCGCGTCAAAAGTCGCGGGAACGCTCTTTTTTTGAGAAAATTTTTATTTCGATTCGCCGACCTTGAAGAGCGTGCGAACAATGTACGCGAGCACGTTGCCCCACAAAACGGAATTGAGCACGAGGAGAATCCACCACATCGGCTTTTCCGCTATACAACCCATAAAGTCCGCAACCCAAATTCCGGGCTGCGTGAGCACGTTTTCAACCTTGTCGGTAATCGCTCCCGCGTTCCCGGATTTCAGAAAATCCGGTCGAAACTGTGTTCCGACAAGCACAAATAAGAAGTGAATGACGCTCAGCCCGAGCGATGACAGCAATGTGGTTTTATCTAATTTCATAATTCTAAAAAAGAAGCGTTGGAAAAACGGTGTCCGTTTTATGAGCGGTAATGTCCTCTCTCCACGGAGAAAACGCGCCAGTGCTCCGGGTTTTCCGGAAGAGAGGTTCCCGTGGCGATAATCTGTAAATCTTCTCCGACAGTGCTCCAAAAACCGGACTTGCGTTCACCGTCGAGTTCGCCGAGCACATCATCTGCAAGCACAATCGGAGCGATTCCGAGGCGTTCCCGAAACAGAGCAAGCTGAGTCAATCCGAGGCTTAGCACCATTCCGCGCTGTTGTCCTTCAGAAGCATAATCCGAAGCGGCAAAACCGAAAATCCTAAAAGAAAAATCGTCGCGATGCGGACCTTTTTGCGTTGAGCGCAACTGCAAATCCTGCATGCGGGAACGCCGTAAAATCGCCGCCCATTCGTGTTCGTCAGTTTGTTCGACGGACGGCTCGTAAACCAAGCCGGCTGCCTCATCTACTCGGGAAACTCTTGCGGTAATTTCCGAAAAACGCCCGGCAATTTGCTTCATTTCGCGGGAACGGATTTCAACGATACGTGCCGCATTTTCGGCAAGAATTTTTTCAAAAGCCTCCAATTGCGATTCCGGGGCATTCGGGCTTTTCAACAAGCGGTTTCGAGCCTCCAATGCGCGATGATAGCGCTGAAGACTCAAAAAATAGTCCGCATTCACGGCCGAAAGTGTCAAATCCAACCAGCGGCGGCGTCCTGACGGAGAGCCTCGCAAAAGCGCAATATCGTCTGACGAAAAAACGACTGCCGGAAACCGCCCGACGAATTCACTCAAGCGTTTCACTTGCGTTCCCGCCCCGGTTTCTACGGTTTTCGTTCCGTTTGAAGCGACGGCAAGCATAAGCTCCGTCTCGCCCTCCGACTCGTGATCGAGTGCGACAAAAACCTGCGCCTGTTTCGTACCCGTGCGCACAAGCAAGCGTGCGTCCCGCGTTCTAAAGGAGCGCAGAGCCGTAAGCAAACTCAGAGACTCCAGAAGATTCGTTTTTCCCTGCCCGTTTTTTCCCACGAGAAAAATCCGACGGGATTCCCCGAAATCCAACTCGGCGAATTCAATATTGCGGAAATCCGCAACTCTAAGGCGAGTCGCGCGCATTTTTTACAGACAAAAAACTTTACGGGCGCGGCAGTTTCAGCACCATTCCGATTTTCAAATCACTCGGGTTTTTCATGGTTACGCGATTCGCCTGATAAATATCACGCCAGCGGTTTACCGTTCCGTAATATTTGCGGCTGATCGAAGAAAGCGTGTCTCCGGACACAACCGTGTGCGTGGCGGGAACGGGCGGGCGCTCCGGCTCCGACGGCGTTTCAGTCGCGACCGGATTCGGCTCGGGAGCGGGAAGTTCCACGCTCGGCTGCGAGCGCGCAGGCCCGGCAATGCCGCCGTTTCCGCCTCGGGCGGTTGCCGCTTCAAGCTGTTCCCGCAAACGCGCAATTTCATGCTTCAGCTGTTCATTCTGCTGCATTACGCTTTGGTATTTTTGCTGAAGTTCCAAAGAAATTCCTACTGCTTCGGCACCGGCAGAATCACG
Source organism: Opitutales bacterium (assembly GCA_017531845.1). GTDB lineage: Bacteria > Verrucomicrobiota > Verrucomicrobiia > Opitutales > UBA953 > Spyradosoma. Next base: position 336,437 of record JAFXKI010000003.1, read on the forward strand.
GGAAGGCAACATTTCCCTGAAAAAGCGTTTTTTCGCCGAATCAATTAAATCCCGCGCACGCTTCTGCAATACGGACGACGCCTCCGGGCTCAACGCAAGATATTGATTAAAGTGATAAATAGCCTGCGGAAAATTATCCCGACGAAACGCAATCAAACCGGCTTCCATATTCGATTCCGGAGACGCATTGGGATAACGGCGCACAATTTCCTGAAAAACCGCCATCGCGTCCGCGTCGCGCCCGCCGGAAACCAGTTCCCGCCCGCGCAAAAACTCGGGATCCTCCGCCTCCACATAAACCGATTCCTGAGGAAATACGCTCCCGCAACCATGCGCACCGAAAAAAAACGTGCCGACGGGGATCAACAAGACACACAAAATCAAAATAAATTTGAACATAAAAACTCCTTCCTCATTGGTGTTGAAATATGCCCGCGGGAACGCACGGACTCAATAGATAATTATTCCCAAAATTCGCTTGGAAAATCGACACCAACAGCTTAGCGTCAGCCGCATGACACGCAAAGAAAAAGCCCTTGCAAGCTTCCGCCAACAGCCGCTGTGCCTTAACTGCGCCCAAGCCGTCGCTCACGCTTTCGACCGAGAAGATCTTGTCTCCGTACTTCGAACCGCCGGCGGCGGGAACGCGCCTGACGGGCTCTGCGGAGCACTTCACGCCGCACTGCAGATTTGCGGAAAAGAAGCCGCGCCGAAAATTGCGGAAGCGTTTGAAAAAAAACTCGGTTACCGTCGTTGCCTCAATTTGAAAAAAGACGCTCGCATTCCCTGCCCTGCCTGTGTGGCGACGGCGACGGAGCTTCTTGAAACTCTCGAAGCGTAAACGTCTTTTTCGCGGGGCGGAAACGGCTCCTTTAAATGAAGTTACTGCTTTGAAGGCGGAATCTCCAACCAGCGAATCGTTTTTTCGGCGATTTCCCTGAACACCGGCGCGGCGACCGTTCCGCCGTAGGCACGCGTAGGGACCACTTTTTGTTCCATCATCTTCGTGCCATTGGGATAATACATTACGCGTCCCCGCGCATCGCGTTTAACGACCCAGCGCTCCGCGCGGTAACGCGGTCCGTCGATAACCACCGTGATTACGATTTTCGGATTTTCCGCCGGAAAAAATCCGGAAAAGGAAACGACGTAAAAATCGTCGTGGTAACCGCCGCTTTCCTTGATTTTCTGGGTCGTTCCCGTTTTTCCGGCAACGTTGTACCCGGGAATATCCGCATTTTTCCCCGTGTTTCTTTTTTCCGGAATATCGGCAACGGCTCCCCGCAACATCGCCGCCATTTTTTTTGCGGTTTTTTCCGAAATCACACGCCGACGCAACGGCGACGGGAGCGTGAATGCAGTATTATTTTGCTCATCTACGATGCGTTCAATAATTTGCGGCTCAAACAAAAGCCCGCCGGAGGCAATAACTCCCATCGCGCAATGAGCCTGCAAGGGCGTAACCGCAATCGCGTGCCCCATCGGCATGCGCGTGATGGTAAGCCCGTCCCACGCGCGCGGGCTATGGACGATCCCGCGCTGCTCGCCGGAACCGCCGACCAAGCCCGTCCTTTCACCAAAGCCGAATTTGCGAACATAATCCACATAGGCGTCTTCGCCGAATTTTTCACAAAACTTCATCGCGATTTGAGCCGTGCCGCGATTTGACGATTGCTCGATAATTTGAACCACGTTGAGGTTTTCCATCTCGTGGTCTTCCCGCGGCAAACGGCGCATTTTTCCGCGATACGGGACACTGGTTTTTGCGCAGTCGAAAACGGAATTTTCGGTGATGACGCCTTTTTCAAGAGCTGCGGCGACGGAAACGATTTTAAAGACGGAGCCCGGTTCGTAAATATCCGTCAGCGCGCGATTGCGCTGATGCTCGGACGGCTCCGTGTTAAATTTGTTCAAATCGAAACTCGGAGCATTCGCCAAGGCGAGAACTTTTCCCGTTTTCGCCTCACTCACGATAATGGAGGCGGAAACCGGAGTCAGGTCCCGAAGAATTTTCTCACAGGCTTCTTCGGCAAACCCCTGAATTGCGGAATCCAAAGTTAGCTGAACCGTGAAACCGTCACGGGCGGGAACATCGCGGGAACGCATTCTCGGCTGTTCCTGCCTACGCCCGTCGCGCTTGCTTTCCCGCCAACCGTCTTCTCCTTTGAGAAATTCGTTCATCGCAAGCTCCACGCCCTGAACGCTTTTGTTTTCCCGATTAATGTAGCCGATAATGTGCGAGGCATGTTTTCCGAGCGGATAAGTGCGAACAAATTTTCGCTCGATTTGAATCGGGAAATAAGAACGCGAGGTTTTTTTTCCCTTCGCGTTCACGACCGTTCGTGGCAAGAGCTTAATCACGGCTCTCGCCGTTTTTTCCGAAACATCTTCCTGCAACAGAATATAACGGTTCGGTCGTGCCCCGGAAGCCGCCGGAGGATCCAACTTCTCTCGCAATTCTTCTTCCGAAATATTCAGCAACTTTGCGATCTCCGGAAAAACAGCGCGATCCTCTGCCGTAACAAGTTCCTGGTCTCCCCGCAGGCTGAACACTTCCCGATTCTGCGCCAGCACGTTCCCGCGGGAATCAATTATTTTGCCGCGGCTCGCAGAATACGTTTCGCTGACACTTCGATTTTCATCCGCCGCACGGCGGTAACGCTCTCCCGTGTGAACCTGTATATACCAAAGTCTCCCGACGACCGCACAAAAACAAAGGCTGATGACAAATGTCGTCAGCCAAAATCTCCCGCCCGATGTCATGAGATTTCTCACGCGCGTCTTTTCGGAAGGCAACCTCATTTTTCCCGAAGCTCAGTGTCAGCGCCCGCTCTGCAACGCAAGTTCGTTCAGCTCAATCGCAAGGGCTTTGGGCGTCAGCGACGAAGCGCGCCGGCTTGTCCCGTAGGGCGTACTCATCGTGCGAACACGGATAATGCTATCGGAAGAAATTTCTTCCTTAAAATCCTCCGGCAAATGCGGATTGCGTTCCAAAAGCGCCGCATTTTGCTGGCGGTCCTTCAACGCCTCCAAAGATTTGATTTCCTCTTTGAGCTTAACACAATCCTTTTCTATACGACGAATCGCGTTGCTCTTCGCATCACGCGTCGCATTGACGGAAACAAGCTGAAAAACGAAAACCAAAAACGAAACTGCAATAACGCAGCCCATTAAAAAACTCGGCAAATGTTTGGAAATATAGTTGGGCATGGCGGAACAACGAAGATTAAATTTTTTTGACGGCACGCAGACGGGAACTGCGGGAACGGGGATTAACGGAAAGCTCTTCCTCCGACGGACGCACCGCCTTACGAGTCAACATTTCCGCGACGCGGGAACGCTCGTCCTGCGGACGAGAATCCGAGCGATCTATAGGACGACCGCAAATTTCGTTGAAAAAACGCTTCACAATGCGATCTTCCAGCGAGTGAAAACTAATCACGGCAAGAACCCCGCCGCGTTTAAGCGCGGAAAACGCCTTGGGCAATGCCCGCTTCAGTTCTCCGAGCTCGTCGTTTACCGCAATGCGCACGCCCTGAAACGTGCGCGTTGCCGGATGAATTTTTTCGCCCGGACGTTTGCCCGCGGCGCGTTCAATAAGTGCGGCAAGTGCCGTTGTAGTGGAAAGTTGTCCCGTACCGCGCGCGTCGATTATCGCGTCGACCACACGCCGCCAACGCAATTCTTCACCATAATCGCGAACCGCCTCTACCAAGCGTTCCCACGAAGCCGTTTCGAGAAACTCGGCAGCATCGCAACCGGAACTCGTGTCCATACGCATATCCGCACGCGCCTCCTTTCTAAAAGAGAATCCGCGAGCATCATCATCAAGCTGAAACGAGGAAACGCCGATATCCATCAAAATACCGTCAAAAGGTGCTTCCGGCACTTCATCTAAGCGGGAAAACGGCAAGGCATAAAAACGAAAATTCTCCCCGAAATCCTTTTTCATAGCTTCCGTGCGAGGAAGAGCCGCGGGATCGCGGTCTATCGCCGAAAGCGTCGCATTCCCGCCCGCATATTCAAGAATGGCTCGCGAATGCCCGCCGCCGCCAAAAGTGCAGTCCAAATAATTCCCGTCCGGCTTCGGCGCAAGCGCCTCCAGCGTTTCTCTGAGAAGCACGGGAATGTGTTTGGGGGTAAACATCGGGGAAAATGTGAACAACCTGTGGATTTTGTAATTAACTTTTAACTACATTTGTGAATAACCTGTGGATTTCGTAAATAAGTTGTGTATACAGTTTATAAATTGTTAAAGTCCGAGCTCAGCCAACGTCGCAAACATTTCTTCCGCAGAAACATTTTTCGCATCTTCTTCCGCAAGCTTTTCCGGATTCCAAATGTGAAATTTTTTAAATTCGCCCACCAAAACCGCATCGGAGGAAATTCCGGCATGAGCCAACAACCTACTGTCAAGACTGATGCGCCCCGCCTTATCACAGGTTACCTTACTCGCACTGCGAGCAAGCATCATCAGCGCACGCTGCTTCGCCGGAGCACTCAAATTCGATTGTGATGCCGCTTCTATCAGCTTTTGAACCACCGACGGCGGGCAAACGGTAATACAGCCGTTCGGATTCGGAATCGCCAAATACACGGAACGCACATCTTCACTCGCGACAAAGCGCCAGTCAGACGGGATCGTCAGACGGTTCTTCGCGTCAAGCTTGTGTCGGAATTCTCCGACAAATAACTGTGCATTTTCCGTGAACATCGATGAACTTTTTAGGGCTTGCGTCCCAATGAGAAACACTTTCTCCCATTTCGCCCCACTTGTCAATAAATCAAGACCACTTTTCGCCAAAAATTTGTTGACAAATTATTCACAAATAAAAATCCGCCGCCGCATTCGGACGTTCCCGCCTATAAAAATTTCAGAAAAAAATATACTCGCCATCGAAATTAATTACGGGAACGATAAGCTCCCTATGAAAAACACCGTTTTTGCCCTTTTTTTCAGCGTTGCCCTACTCTTGGCAACTCCCGCAATTTTCGCCCAAAACACCACACTTTCTACCGGACAAAAGCCGCAACAAAGCATACTCCGCACACATTACAACACGACACAACGACTCGTTAGCGGACTGTCTTTAAACTTCGACTTCGATATCGATACACTCCAAAACGAACCCGAATTTAATCAACTTCTTTTAAACACAGCACTACGCTTTAACGCGGGAACGCACGTTCCCGACAACGCCATCCGGAAATTTGTGGAGACCACCCGACAAAAACACCCGTCTCCGAACGGGATCATCAACGAATTCTTCTTTCGGGTATCCGCAAAAATTGAGTCGCCCGCTCGCCCGAATATTGCCTCCGCGTTAGGTTCCCGCTACGAATACACCGCCGGCGCGCACGGTGAGAACACCTTTTCTTGCATAAATTTCGACCTTTCCGAAAAAATCAACGAATTCTTCTTTCGGGCATCCGCAAAAATTAAGTCGACCACTCGCCCGAATATTGCGTCCGCGTTAGTTTCTCGCTACGAATACACCGCCGGCGCGCACGGTGAGAACACCTTTTCGTGCATAAATTTCGACCTTTCCGAAAAAAAACAGCTTTTCTTTAAAGATATTTTTAAAGAAAACTGTGAAAAAAAACTAACGGAGCTTTTGAAAAAGCACGATCCCCGTAGAAAAACCAACACTTTTGAATACGCAAAAGAAGAAAATGAAATTCCGGCTCAGCCACACCCAACGGAAAATTTTCTTCTCCGCGCCGACGGCGTTTTGTTCGTTTACGGACCCTACGAAATCGATTGCCATGCCGCCGGACCCATTTTTATCCGCGTTCCCGCCGACGAAATTGCACCGCTTCTAAAATAGCCATCCCCCCAAAAAAAACTCGCCGATCCCGCCCAAAGCGTGTGTCCACCCAAGAACCGTCGTTGTCAAAATCCGCAACATCACCCTTCTCCTTTTTCACAAAATCATAGCAGACGGAAAAATCGTGATGAGAGATTTTTCAATCTTATCGGATACCTTGATTCCAAAAGTTCTTTCGGCAAAATTTTTAACTTCGGTGTCAGTCGGCACAGTTAGCTTTGCCTTGATTCCAAAAGTTCTTTCGGCAAAATTCGAATCTGACCAAGCACCAAGGCGCACAAGCTTTGCCTTGATTCCAAAAGTTCTTTCGGCAAAATCAAAGCATCAAAATGCGAATGCGCGTCTTGCTTTGCCTTGATTCCAAAAGTTCTTTCGGCAAAATTGTAAATTGTAAAACAATTTCGCTGAGAAAGCTTTGCCTTGATTCCAAAAGTTCTTTCGGCAAAATTCGAAAATTTTCTGGACCGCAAACGCTTGGCTTTGCCTTGATTCCAAAAGTTCTTTCGGCAAAATTTAAGCGGAAACAACTCGTCCAGAGGACGAGCTTTGCCTTGATTCCAAAAGTTCTTTCGGCAAAATTCCTTGGTTAATCCCTTGTATGCTCAAAAGCTTTGCCTTGATTCCAAAAGTTCTTTCGGCAAAATAAGAAGCCTATTTGATTTTGGAAATCATCAGCTTTGCCTTGATTCCAACAGTTCTTTCGGCAAAATACGAGCGAGATTTTGTCTGCGGCGAAGGCAGCTTTGCCTTGATTCCAAAAGTTCTTTCGGCAAAATTATACATATAAAACGACAATCCCCGCTGCGCTTTGCCTTGATTCCAAAAGTTCTTTCGGCAAAATAGCGGGAACAGAAACCGAAGTCGGTTTGAAGCTTTGCCTTGATTCCAAAAGTTCTTTCGGCAAAATTTCGCCTTGTTTGGGACGATTTCGAGAAGGCTTTGCCTTGATTCCAAAAGTTCTTTCGGCAAAATCAGATGCAAGAATCTTATAGAAAGGCTTAGCTTTGCCTTGATTCCAAAAGTTCTTTCGGCAAAATGATTAATGTGTCTCTCTGACACGGGTTTCAGCTTTGCCTTGATTCCAAAAGTTCTTTCGGCAAAATGAAGCGTGTTAATGGTCGCAACATTTCCGAGCTTTGCCTTGATTCCAAAAGTTCTTTCGGCAAAATTTTCCGTCGAAATTTCTAAATACTGCTTCGGCTTTGCCTTGATTCCAAAAGTTCTTTCGGCAAAATTCGTGGAGTTTGTCAAAAAACCGAGGGACTGCTTTGCCTTGATTCCAAAAGTTCTTTCGGCAAAATCTCTTCGTGGAAACCAAGTTTCCGGAGCGGCTTTGCCTTGATTCCAAAAGTTCTTTCGGCAAAATTGATCGTGGCGGCGGTCGCGGACGACAAATGCTTTGCCTTGATTCCAAAAGTTCTTTCGGCAAAATAGTTAAAGAATTGCTAACATTCGAGCCTGAGCTTTGCCTTGATTCCAAAAGTTCTTTCGGCAAAATCCGGGAGGCAAAACAGTAGTAGCATTCGGTGGCTTTGCCTTGATTCCAAAAGTTCTTTCGGCAAAATGCTGAAAAAACCTGTCATCTGGCACTATTAGCTTTGCCTTGATTCCAAAAGTTCTTTCGGCAAAATTCAACACTTCTTCGAGCGCGACGCTCAAGGCTTTGCCTTGATTCCAAAAGTTCTTTCGGCAAAATATACCATTCAGCCGAAAGTCCTTTACTGCAGCTTTGCCTTGATTCCAAAAGTTCTTTCGGCAAAATACGTTAAAATTACCGTGTTCTTCGTCCCAAGCTTTGCCTTGATTCCAAAAGTTCTTTCGGCAAAATAGCGACCTTAAAAATCAGCTTAATAACACTGCTTTGCCTTGATTCCAAAAGTTCTTTCGGCAAAATAGCAGTCTCCGAGCCCGCTTAAATACTTGGGTTGGAGATATGCGTTTTGTCGAAAAACTATTTTTTTACCAAAAAAGCAGCTGCTCCGGGAATGTTTCCGGAGAGTCCGAGTTTGGCGGTCCGTGAACGATATACATACGTTCCCATTGTGCTTGCGTAACGTAGAGCGCTCGCACATGTCCTTCCGGCGGAATGTTCATTTTCAGGCGACGCATCTGAGTTTGCATCCGGTTGTGGCTGACGCAGGCACGCGCGTAAACCGAATATTGGATCATCAGATAACCTTGTTCTAAGAGAAATTTTCGAAAATCCGTCGCGCGTTTTCGCTGAGGCGGAGTCATCACAGGCAGATCAAAAACGACTAGCATCCAGCCCATTTTGAATCGATAGCCATCCACGGTTCGTAAGCGTTAATATCGTTTTCCAATAGACTTTTTCGGAAAGAGCGGATGCTTTGCTCCATTACGGTTTGCGCTTGTTGCAACGTTCCCGCGTAGAGAATTCGAAGCTGCAAAAAAGGAAGCAAATGTTGCTTGAAGGCTTTGTCCAGCTCTTGCGGAAACGCGTCGTTGATTTTCAGCCACGACATAACGCGGGCATCGACAAGCGGGCGAAACGGTTCCATAAGGTCATAGGCAAGCGGCGTGGAGCGCTCTGCGGTAGCGTGCCCGATTCCGAACGTCGGATCTAACCCGTAAGCGTAGCAAAGCTGCAACACGCGTGCGAGCAAGACGGAATAGCCGTAATCCAAGAAAGAATTAATAATACCTTCTCCGCGGGAACGCAAAAAGGCATCTGCGTCCAAATGCTTACGGAAAACACTCCAAAACAAACGACTTACCGTGCTTTCGCGGGCGCGGTAGCGGAGAAATTTTTGAGTTTCGATATCGGCAACGGCGGGTGTGTTCGGCTCCCAAGTTGAAGCTAAAATGCCTTGGTTGTGGCATTTGGCATCGAGTGTTTTTTGCCAAAGCTCTTTGATGAATTTTGGATTCGCATGTTCCCAAGTCCGTGTCAATAGAGTGTCCGTGCTACGAATCGCAGGCAGGACGATGCAAACCGGCTTAAAGGCTTCACAAAGAATGACTCCGATCCCGCGCTTGGCGGCTTCTGTCAGAAGCCGCATCTCGATTTTTGCCGAAAACGAGCAAACGATTATTGCGCCGACATCGTCGAGCGGGATTTGTTGCGTTCCCGCGTCCGACGTGCAAATAAACTGCCCGCGCGCGCAATTGAGTTCCGCAGTTGGGCTTTCGATCGTGATTACATGGTAGGACAAAGCGTTCCCGTGTAGCGAGGTTTGAGGATTTTGATTCCGGCGCGAAGAAGAGACTTAAGGGCTACTTGCATCTTTGTGTCAGATACACCACTCTCTCGTTGTTTCACCTTGTCAGGGGCACAAATATCGACAAGGGCACCAGAGCGTGTATTATCGGCAAACGAAAAAATTACCCATATACCTTTGTAATTACCGGACAAAACTTCAATTTGTTGCCCGCGCCTCAAGATTCTCACCGGATTACCGCCGTTGCGCTCCCGCAGTTCCCGTAGCTTGGGGAAGACTTTAAAATGCGGAATAACAACAGGTTCCGGATCAAGCGCGCAACCCCAATTTTCACAAATTTTCATAACGCCTTTGATATTTTTCAGCTTACTCTTTTTCTCTGCGGGAACGTTGTATCCGAGAAGTAATGACGGTTTTTCCGAGCCGAATTTAACAAAGCGTTTTCCTGAAGAATCAAGGCGTTCTTGCTTCGGTCCGCTTGTATGCTGCGATAGCGAAACTTTGTTGCCTTCGCCCTCTGTGCCCTTGATGCTCCACGTCGTTTGCTCGACAGACATGCCGTGCATTTTTGCGGGAACGTGCTGAACAACCCGGCATTCTTTGAGCCGCGCAGAAATCGCGTTTATCAAAGATTCCGGAAGTTCCTTCATCCTGATTTTTCCGCTCTCCGAAAAATCCAGAAGATGTTCATACTTTGCATGAAGGATAAGGCGTTCCCGTTCCGTGAGATGGCGTTTCACGAGAAGTTTCCAATCCTCGGTGCGGAAAAAGATTCCGGTCAAGCCTTGAGTTACCGCGTCCATCGCATGGTGCAAGTGAGAAAGCTCCCGCATTTCCGATTTCGTCAATTTTCGGGACTCACCGTTTCCGACGCGTGCTGTGTTCTGCATGCGCGGGACGGCTACAACGAGGCACTCGTCAATGTTGAGATTTTTGCGAACGAATCCGGTAATCGCTCCCGCGAGATGGCGCGCGTGGATATTGAGATTTCTCTTTACGAGGCGAATCGCCATTTTGTTCAAATGCGAAGTCTGCGTAAGGTCGCGTTCGGTAAAATCAGCGTTGCGCTCGTCATATCTTTCAAGAAGCAAAAGCTCGGCGCGTCGGCGACACCGCGCTTGGTCTTCTTTGGAAAATCCCTTACGCAGTTTTTGCTTTTTGTGTGCGTCCACCCATTCCGTAAAGTTTTTAAGCGGTTGAATTTGGATGTTTAATCCGGGAACGTTTTTCCCGGCGAATTCCTTCATAAATTGCATTGCCGTACGTTGACCTTTCAAATCGTTTACCGCTCGAAAAGTCATCACACACGAACTGAGCGCGTCAGACGGGCGCAACGAACGCGGAATAATGTGTTCAATATCCAAAATTCCGCCAAACAAATGCGGATAATCAATCTTTTGCCCCGTGTAAGGACACGTAAAATTCTGGTCTTCAAGCAAGCGAGCCTTACGAATCAGCGAGCCGTTTACAACAATCCCTGCTTCATCTGCCGCGTCCTCCAATTTTTTTGACACCAGCGAGAAATTTGCGTTCTTCTCGTTGAGTTTTGCGGCAATTTCTTTCGAGTTCATTCCGGAAAATTCCCTTAAATCCCGAACGACTTCGATGATAACATCGCCGATATTTTCCGCGTTCCCGTCGGCGTATTCTTCGATAATATCTTCCAACAAGCGGGAAAAAATTAAAAGACGGTGGCGTACCATGTGGTTGTTCGTCTGAGACGCAATCCACTTTTCGGTTGAATCTGCGGCGATGTCTTGTTCAACCCGTCCGAGCAAACGTTCCCGAATTTCTTCCGTCTCATACAAACAACCGCCGCTTTGCGTCGAATCCGTTCCCGCGAGAGCCTCCTCGAATGTTTTCCTAAGAATTTCGCGACAATAGCTTGCGCGCCCGCTCGGGAAATCGGCTTTAAATTTCAGATTTTTCAGATTCCGCCGTTTCCCGGATTTCCTTCTGTTTTCCGCATTTTGTAAAGTTTCAAGAACGGCGTGAAATTGCGCTTCCGCCTGCCAATTGCCCCACGTATTCATTTGTTCGATACATGCGGAAAGCTTTAATGTTTCTCCGCGCGCGAGCTTTGACGCGAAAATCTTTTTCCCGCGATCGGAGAAGTGTTTCCATAAATCTTTGATATATGTTTTCTTGGCGAGGAGTTTTTTCACGGGATCGAGAACGAGAGCGTCCTCCATTTCTTCTGTGAGAAAATAACTTTCCGTGTTGGCGGGTTTACAACCGGAAACTTCCTCAAGCGCGGCATTGATTGATTTTTTATCAAAGAACCCGACTTCCTGCATTTTCGCATGAAGGGCTTCGCGTTCCCGCGGAAGCAAAACGCGGACGTTCCCGTCAACGCCGAAAACCGTGAGATTATTCATCAAGCGTCCCCAGCGATACAGCAGATATTCCCGGCAGGATTTTAGCGGTACATTTTTCCCGGTGATGCGGCATTTGCCGATGATGCGGTTATCAAAACGCGGAACGTATTGCCCGAAAAGTAATCCGCCTTTATCCGAAAACCTCGCGGGAAGATCCAGCGCGGAAACAACGTTTCCCGGAACCGCTTTCGTTAACGTGTCCATGACGGCTTCGTCCAATTCCGGCAAAACGTTGATGTGCATCGAAAGAATTTTGCGCGTTTCCGCTTCCACGACATCGCGCGGGAACGCCGCGTTTTTCCCCTTAAAATAAACACGAGATGATTTTTTGTCGCCGAGAGGATTTAGTCCGAGGACGGCGCAAAACGTTTCCGCCATGCTTCTCGTTCCGTATTTCTCCATGAGAGAGCGTGCCGTATTCACTTTTTCAGTGTCTTCGCCGAGTTCTTCTTCCTCATCCAACGAATCGCCCGCCCAGAGCGCGTTCCCGTCGTAGCCGCGATTGTGTGCATACCAGCGAAGTACCGCCCAAAGCTCCTGCCACGAAAGTTTTTCGGACCCGGCGGACGCCAAAACGCGGGCGGCGAGAAACCACGGATAGCTGTTTGCGTTTTCGTTGAGTTGCGCTTTCGTAAGAACGCCCAAGGACTCCAAATAATTTTTCAAATGCGCAACGCGGGAACGCTTCGCCGCAATATTTCTGCGGGAACGCCGAAGTTCCCGACGCGCCGAAGCAAGACAGGAGTCCTTCGGGAAGAGAACCGTCCCGGCACCGAGCGGCTCCGGAAATGTTTCTGAAACACGAAAAACGGACCAGCCGATAGACGCGTGACCGATGTCGAAAGAAAGAGTCAATTTTTGAGGAGGCATAGGGGCAAAATACAAGAAATTAAACGAATTTGCGATGATTGAAAAAATAACTTGCGCTACAAGGGGTTTAAAGCACAATTAGTTTCGTCTTTTAGGAATCAAGACAAAGTTAATTAAGGCAGTTTGCTTCCCTTTCGTTCATGACGATACATTCAAATTCTGAAAGCCTTTTAAAAACCGCTCGTAAGGGCGGTTTTTTGTTTTTTCGAACAGAATCAAACCTCAATTTATATCAGCACCTAAAGCCCTATAAGAAAATCATTATTGACGAGACTCGAGAAAAGAGATTGTATTATTCTTATTCTCTTTTGGGGTCATAGCTCAGTTGGTAGAGCGCTTCAATGGCATTGAAGAGGTCGTCAGTTCGATCCTGATTGGCTCCACCATTTTCTTTTATAAATCGCCCGCAAAGCCGAACAAACAAAGGCTTCGCGGGCTTTTTCACGCACAACAGCGTGCACATTTAGTTCGCAAAGCCCCCCCCCTAAACGCCCCTTGTTGACCTATATCTAAAGGCTTTTAAACACAAAAAAATATTCGTAAAAGCGAACAGGCGAGACACGGAATGCGCCTACGGCGGCGCGTTATCTCGATGTTGATAGCGACGAAAAGACGGGGCGTTTACGCGCTGTTACAAGCCGCGTCAGTCGACGGATGCGGCGCAGGGTGTGTTCTCGCCTGTGCCTACACGAGAGATGGCGCATGCGCGGGATGACGCACAATTCGTTAGTGATTTATGGCAAGAGTTTGAGGGAGACTTTCTTGAAAACGGAGGGGTGTCCAAAGTTGGTGACGGTGCGGTTGCGTTCCCGTATCCGAAAGAGATTGTAGAGCTTGTTCCTCCCGAAGGCGGCGCGTATCCGAAATACGACCTTGGTGACGAAGATTTACGTTTTCTCCGCTCCGACGGCACAACTTACGGCTACTTTGACACTTCACCATTTTTATAGAAATTGCACAAAGCCGCTTGAACAATGACGTTGCGGGCACTTTTTGATCTCCGGCAAACACATTCATCCTATGCCTGCTCAAAAAATTCCGTAGAGCAAAATGCAAAAATACAAAAACACGCGCTCCGCCCGGGAACGCGTGTTTTTGTATTTTTTAAAGAAAAGAATTATTTCTTTTCTTCGGTCTTGGGCTCGGGAGCATAAGTACCGACGAGCGCCTTGTAATAATGGAAGCGGTTCGTCACCATTTCCTGCGCCTTCGCGTAGATTTCCGCCGCATGAGCCGGATTGGAGCGCTTCAGTCCCTTGAAGCGGGTTTCCGTTTCCATGAACTTTTCGAGCTCAATCTTCATCGCGGGAACGTCGAGCGTGAACGGATTCTTGCCCGCCGCGATGTTTGCCGGATTGTAGCGGAAGATCGGCCAGTAGCCGGATTCAACAGCAACCTTTTGGTGATCCGCACCATCCGCAAGGTTACGGAGCCCGTGCGCGATACAGTGTGCATAAGCGATAATCAATGCCGGTCCGTCAAAGGCTTCGGCTTCCTTCATCGCCTGCAAAAGTTGCGTATCCTTGTAGCCGATGGCAACACGGGCAACGTAAACATTGCCGTATTGAACCGCGATTTGAGCGAGGTCCTTCTTCGGAAGTTGCTTACCCGCCGTAGCGAATTTTGCGACAGCTCCCATCGAAGTCGATTTCGACATTTGCCCGCCCGTATTGGAATAAACTTCCGTGTCGAGCACGAGAATTTTGACATTCTTACCGGAAGCAAGTGCGTGGTCCAATCCTCCATAGCCGATGTCATAAGCCCAACCGTCGCCGCCGACGATCCAAACACACTTTTTGAGAAGGAACTCGCTGACACCAAGGAGAGATTTCGCTTCGGGCGTTCCCGTAGCTTCGAGCTTCTTGTTCAATTCAGCGATGCGTTCACGTTGAGCGGCAATATCCGCTTCCGTCGCCTGCGGAGCATCGAGAATCGCTTTCGCGAGATCTTCTCCGACGACCGGAGCAAGAGCGACGAGTTCACGGCGAGCAATATCCGTCTTTTTATCGACGGCATAACGCATACCGAGACCGAATTCGGCGTTGTCTTCGAAGAGCGAGTTTGCCCAAGCCGGACCGCGACCGTCCTTGTTTGTCGTGTAAGGCGTTGTCGGAAGATTTCCGCCGTAAATCGAAGAGCAACCCGTCGCGTTGGCAATGTAGGTGCGATCGCCGAAGAGCTGCGTCATGAGCTTGATGTACGGCGTTTCGCCACAGGCGGCGCAAGCTCCGGAGAATTCCATGAGCGGCGTCATAAACTGTGCGTCGCGCATCGTATTGCCGAGCTTTGTGCGATCCGGATCCGGGAGATTCAGGAAGAAGTCCCAGTTCTTGGCTTCGGACTCGCGCAACGGCGGCTGGGGAGCCATCATGATAGCCTTGCGCGTCGGGTCGTTCTTGTCCTTGCCCGGGCAGACCTGCGTACAAATCGTGCAGCCCGTGCAATCTTCCGGCGCGACCTGAATCGTGAAGAGATTCTTGACGCCGTCCTTGGCGGGAGCCTTAAACGGAACGCTCTTGAAGGTTTCGGGGGCGCCGGCAAGAGCGGCTTCCGGGTAGAATTTCGAACGAATTGCGGCGTGCGGACAGATACTGACGCATTTGTTACACTGAATGCAGAGCGAAGCATCCCAAACCGGGATTTCCGCCGCGAGATCGCGCTTTTCGTATTTTGTAGTTCCGGACGGGAACTGTCCGTCTGCCGGAAGCGCAGAAGTCGGAAGCAAATCTCCCTTGTTGGCAATCATCATCGCCTGAACTTTTTTGAAGAAGTCCGGCGCGCCTTCGTAAGCCGGCGGCACCTGCGGTTTCGCATCGGCATCGACCGTCGCGGGAACGCTGATTTCGTGCAGATTTGCGAGCGAGTTATCGACCGCCTTGAAGTTCATCTGAACGATTTCTTCGCCCTTCTTCGCGTAGGTTTTTTCGATGGATTTTTTAATTTGAGCAATCGCTTCGTCCTTCGGAAGAATGTTTGCGAGCGCAAAGAAGCAAGCCTGCATGACGGTATTCGTGCGACCTTTCATGCCGGATTCTGCAGCAACGCGCGAAGCATCAATCACGTAAACGCGAAGTTTTTTCGCAATAATTTCTTCCTGCCATTCCTTGGAAAAACGCTTCCAGGTTTCTTCCGGTGAAAACGGGGAGTTCAGGAGCACCGTCGCGCCTTCCATCGTGTATTCGAGAATCGGCTGGCGACCGATGAACACGTATTGCGAGCAGGCAACGAAATTTGCCTTCTTAATCAAATACGCTGAGCGGATCGGTTTCGGACCGAAACGCAGGTGGGAAACCGTCGAGGCTCCGGATTTCTTGGAGTCGTAAACGAAATATCCCTGCGCGTAATTCGGTGTTTGTTCTCCGATAATTTTAATCGAGTTTTTGTTCGCGCCGACCGTTCCGTCCGCGCCGAGTCCGACGAAGACGGCACGCTTAACGTCATCCGCTTCAATATCGAAGCCGTCGTCCCACGGGAGCGAAAGGTTCGTAACATCGTCGTAGATACCGACCGTGAAGCGTTTTTTCGGAGCGTCTTTGGAGAGTTCGTCGTAAATGGATTTGACCATTCCCGGATTAAACTCTTTAGACCCGATTCCGTAGCGACCGCCGATAATCGCCGGGAGCGCACCGCCTTTTTCCATATAAGCGGCGAAAACGCTGAGCAGGAGGGGTTCTCCGATGGAGCCGTTTTCCTTGGTGCGGTCGAGCACGGCGATTTTCTTGACCGTTTCCGGCATCACCTTGAGGAATGCCTGCGCATCAAACGGCAGGAACAAGCGGACTTTGACGAGACCGAGCTTTTCGCCCTTTGCATTGAGTGCGTCGATGGTTTCTTCGATCGTTTCGCAGGAAGACCCCATGGAAACGATAACGCGTTCCGCGTCCGGTGCTCCGTAGTAATCAAAAATGTGATACTGACGCCCGGTGGCGGCGGCAAACTTATCCATCATTTCCTGAACGATCGCGGGAACGGCGTCGTAGTATTTGTTTCCGGCTTCGCGACCTTGGAAATAAACGTCCGGATTTTGCGCCGTGCCGTGAATGCAGGGACGTTCCGGAGACATCGCACGGGAACGGAATGCGGCGATGTCGTTTTCGTCGACAACCGCCTTGATAACGTCGTCGGAAATGGTTTCGATTTTGGAAACTTCGTGCGAAGTGCGGAAACCGTCAAAGAAGTGCATGAACGGCACGCGGGAACGCAAAGAAGCCGCATGTGCGATAAGCGCCATGTCCTGCGCTTCCTGGCCGGACGTAGAGTTGAGCATCGCAAAGCCGCAGGAGCGGCAGCTCATTACGTCGGAATGGTCGCCGAAAATGGAAAGAGCATGTGTCGCCAAAGCGCGCGCCGTCACGTGCATCGTGAACGGAATCAATTCGCCGGCAATTTTATACATGTTCGGGATCATAAGCAGGAGCCCCTGAGACGCCGTAAACGTCGTCGTCAGAGCGCCCGCGAGCAACGAGCCGTGAACGGCACCCGCAACACCGGCTTCGGATTGAAGTTGTTCCACGACGGGAACGTTATTCCAAAGATTCGGCATTTGCTTGGCGGACCACTCGTCACAGGATTCCGCCATCGGGGAAGACGGCGTAATCGGGTAAATAGCGATGACTTCGCTAAGTCGGTAAGCTACGGATGCAACGGCTTCGTTGGCATCCATTGTTTTGAACTTGGGTGATTTTGCCATATCGCCTCCGATGATGATTAAAAACAGCCCGTTTTTCAAACATTTTCGCCTAAAAATGAAGCGATTATAGAATCCCTAAATTTACCTGCGAGAGCGATGCTCCCGGCAAACTTTTTTCAGATTTTACAATTGCAAAAAAATGTGATACGATTTGTAGACTTTTTTGTAATGAGTGCAGATTGTCCATTAAGATTTTACGATACGGGCTTTGAAGTAACGCCCGAATATCGTGCGTCCCTGCCCGACATGCAAAACAGCAATGTAACGGCGATTCCCGGCGGAACGGTTCCGTTGTTGCAAGTCGGCATGTCGAATTTCCGACTCCCGATCCGCCTTGCCCGGCGCGGGAACGCGGAAGCGATCCCGGTCGAAGCCTCGGTTACGGGAACAGTTTCCCTTGATGCGATGCACAAGGGAATCAACATGTCGCGGATCGTTCGTATTTTTTACGAATATCAAAATGAAATTTTTACTCCGGCGACACTAAAGAAAATCCTCGAAAGCTATCTTTCCGAGATCGGTTCTTCCCGTGCGCAGGTCCGCGTGGATTTCAATTATCCGATTTTGCAAAAAAGCCTGCGTAGCGGTCTTGCCGGCTACCAATATTACACTTGCGCCTACGAGGGCATTTTAGAAAACGGTAAATTCCGTGCCTTTGTGCATTTCGACTTTGTTTATTCATCTGCGTGTCCCTGCTCTGCCGAGCTTTCGGAGCATGCACGCACCGCGCGTAACATTCTCGGAATTCCGCATTCACAACGCTCCAAAGCACGGGTCCTCGCGGAAATTCGTCCTGAGCAGGAAATGTTCATCGAGGATTTTCAGGAACTTTGCCTGAAGGCACTTCACACGGAAACACAAGTCATGGTAAAGCGCGAAGACGAGCAGGCATTCGCCGAGCTCAACGGTGCCTACTACAAGTTCGTGGAGGATGCCGCCCGTCTGCTTTTTGCACAATTCAATCCGGACTCGCGCATCATCGACTTTCGTATTGTCTGTGCGCACCTGGAATCGCTTCACTCTCACGATGCGGTTTCCGTCATCGTCAAAGGCGTTCCCGGCGGGCTCACACACACGTTCTCGGATTTCCGGGCACTCGTTTGCTAAAATCCGAGCGTCATTAAGCGTTCCCGCAACGCATTTAGCGAAGGAAAAACGCCTGCGGCATCGCGCAGCGCATCGGCGGTCGGTTTTACCAAATCCGGCACTAGCACGGTGATGCAACCCGCAGAAAACGCAGAGCGAAAGCCTGTCGGAGAATCTTCAACGGCAAGACAATTTTCGGCAGGAACGCCAAGCTTCTTCGCCGTTTCCGCGTAAATCTCCGGAGCGGGCTTCCCTTGCGCGACCTCATCTCCGCAGGTCGCCGCATCGACAAATTTCCAAAGCCCCGCATGGTCAAGCTTTTCCCGGGCACTTTCGCGGCGCGTCGAAGTCGACACCCCAATTTTCCACTTGCGGGAACGCGCAAAATCAAAAATCTCCCGTGCGCCGGGCATTAGCGGAACGCCGACACGCACAAGCTTTGCGTAGTATTCCCGCGCAGAAGCGATTATGCGCTCCGATGGCAATTCCCGCCCGATTTCTTCCTGCATGATTCGCATGCAATCAACTGAACGGTGCCCAACCATTTTCAGGAAAACCTCCAGCGAAACGCGCTCGCCGACTTCCTGCGCCGCCGCATCCCACGCCTTATGACTGAGGCGCTCGGAATCAAGCAAGGTGCCGTCCATATCAAAAATAACGGCGCGAATATCGGAAATTTTCATCAAGCGCAGGAAATAAAAACGTTTTTTTCTAAAAGTTGCGAATCGCTTCTTACGGACAATTCAAAAAAAAAAACGTTCCCGCGCGGAAAAATTGCACGGGAACGCAAATTATTAAAAATTTCGAAAAAAAATTTTTACTCCAGCGAAACGGAAACTTTAAAAGTTTCGGAAGCTCCGGGCTCAACGAAATGCAAGCCGTTCCCATGCTCGCAGCTGTTCGGCGCGCCCATCCACGGCTCCACACAGTAAAACGGCGCGTCTTCGCTTTCCGACCACGTAACGACGGTCGTCCACGGCGTAGGCACTTCGTTCTCGCCGACGCGCACAACGACGTTTTCCTCGCCGTTTTTCGGACCGAACGCGACGCGATTCGTTTTCAGCTTCGTGTAAAGCAAATCGCAAATTTCGGGATCGCCGAAAGAAACCGGCTCGCGCGGCGCGTCTGCCTTGACGAGCGAACCGTCCGACGCGTGATGCCAGAATTTTTTGGCATCGATTTTCAGCACATAATCCTTGCGGGAAAGCTCCGCATGCCACGGCATCGCAAAATAAAAATGATGCCCGGCGCACCACGGAAGGCGCACGTTCCCGCGGTTGACGAGTTCAAATTCACATTCGAGCGAAAGCTCCGCAAAGCGATACGTAACGAAGAAATCGTAATCGAACGGATAGCCTTCGCGCGCCGCTTCGTCCGGCAGATATTTTACCTTCACGGAATTTTCCGTCGCTTCGACGATTTCAAATTTTCCGTCCACCGCATAGCCGTGCTGCGGCATCGGACGCACCACGCCGTCGACCGGATTTTTCCAGAAAAACCGCTTCCCGTCGGCATAATTGCGCCCCATGAACGGGAACAGAATCGGGTTGCCGCCGCGAATTTTGCGATAAGCGGAAAAATCCGCATTTTCAGGCCAAAGAATTACCTGTCGCCGCGTTCCCGCGACATCGAGATCCCAGCTCATCAGGCGGGCGCCGAGCGTCATGCAGGCAGTGAAAGTGGAAGCGCCGACGCGCCATTGTTGGAAAGTTTGTCCGTCTTTTTCAAAGGTTTTCATAGCGGGAAAAATTTAAACGCCGCACACTGCGGGAACGCGAGCTTCAAAATTTATTTCACACGAAAAAACCGTGCTTCTGAGGTTACTTAAAAACTTCGTAGCGTAGCACAAAATTTTATTCGAAAAAAAACGTTCCCGCGCGACTGATTTTTCACGGGAACGTTTTCTTTGAACTTTAAATCAAAAGAGCTTCTTTTATTTTGCGAGCATTTCGAGCTGTTGCCAACATTGATAAAGCCCGCGCGGAACGTGGAAGCAACCTTTCCATTTTCCGCCTTTGAGCGAAAGCAACGGCTCACCTTGGCGCGTTAAATAGCCGAACCATTCCGGATATTTTTCGTCCTTAAAATGTTTCCACGCGTAATCGTGAATCCGCGTGAACCATTCCCAGCATTTCGGATCGCCCGTGAGGCGATAGCCTTTGAGCAAGGCGATGAGCGTTTCAATGTGCACCCACCAAAGTTTTTGATCCCACTCAAGCTGCTGAAGCGGCCGCCCGAGCCGATCCATGAAATAAAAAATTCCGCCGAATTTTTCATCCCATCCGTATTCGAGCGCATTGAGGCAGATCGTTTTAGCTTTTTCGATAAGTGCGGGATCGTTTTGGCGTTCGCCGAGATCCATGAGAAACCACGTGGATTCAATCATGTGCCCCGGGTTTAGCAAACGCCCGTCCATGTTGTCGGCAAGCGTACCGTCGGCATTGAGGTGTTCGACGATTAACCCCGGACCTACATCCGGACGATAAAATTCTTCCGTCACCAAGCGTATGCAGGTATCGATTGTTTTTTGCAAAAATGCGGGCTCGACGAGCGGTTCGATTTCGAGGGCAAGATTGCACACGATCATCGGGAGTGCAAATGCCTTCATCGGGCGAGCTTTCGGCGAAGCCTTGCTCCAGCGCCCTTTCGGGTTGTCGAAGCGGGCAATCACGCGGTCGAACGCTTTTTTGGAAATTTCGGCGTATTCGGCGTTCCCGGTCGCGATCGAAAGTTGCCCGAACGCCATACACGCGAACGTATTCGAAAAAATGTTATACGGCTCAACTTGCGGAGTGCCGTCGCGAGCGAGCGAGAAATAGAAATTGTATTCGCCGTCGTGTCCGTATTTTTTCAAAAACTCTGCGCCCTGGATTGCGCAATCGAGCCATTCTTTACGCTTTTCGACTCGGTTGTAAAGGAAGGCGAACATCCAAACCTGCCGCCCCTGAAGCCAGATAAATTTGTCCGTATCAAACACGCTCCCGTCGCGGTCAAGACAGGTGAAATATCCGCCGTATTCTTTGTCCTGCGACTTTTCGAGCCAAAACGGAAGCACGTTGTCGAGAAGTTCGGATTTGTATTGTTGGGCGAGTTTAGCAAAAGTTTCTTTCACGGGTGTCATAGCAACGGCGATTTTATTCCGCACACACCGCAAATGAAAGCGATTTTTTTGAGAAAAAACTTCCTTCATAAAACATATACCAAGACCAAGCTACTCTCCCGTTAAAATTCACCGAAAACTTCGCCGTTGCGGCGGGAACGCGATTGGGATTAGATTCTGACAAATATTATGGGCAGTATCTTCGGCAAACTTTTTCAAATCTCAACATTCGGCGAAAGCCACGGAGCAGGCATCGGCGTCGTCATTGACGGATGCCCGTCGCAACTGCCGATTTCCGCCGAAGAAATTCAGTGCGAGCTCGACCGCCGCCGCCCCGGACAAAGCGCCCTTTCCACTCCGCGTAAAGAAGGA
Source organism: Opitutales bacterium (assembly GCA_017531845.1). Classification (GTDB taxonomy): domain Bacteria; phylum Verrucomicrobiota; class Verrucomicrobiia; order Opitutales; family UBA953; genus Spyradosoma. The sequence continues at coordinate 357,940 of JAFXKI010000003.1, forward strand.
GACCGCGTCGAAATCCTCTCCGGCGTCTATCAGGGGCAAACCACGGGAACGCCGATCACCCTGCTCGTGCGCAACACCGACCACCGCCCGCAGGCTTACGACAAACTGCGCGACCAATTCCGCCCCTCGCACGCCGATTTTACCTACATCGCCAAATACGGTTTCCGAAATCCGGAAGGCGGCGGGCGCGCCTCCGCCCGCGAAACCGTCGGACGCGTTGCCGCCGGCGCAATTGCGAAAAAACTTCTTGCCGCACTCTGCCCCGAAATCGAATTTTCCTGCTACGTCGAAAGCGTCGCAGAAATCGCAATGCCGCCGTGCGAAACTTTTTTCCCGCAAAGCGAAATCGAACGCGTTCCCGTGCGCTGCCCGCACGCCGAAATCGCGGAAAAAATGGAAGCGCGCATCAAAACGGCACGAGCGGACGGAGACTCCGTCGGCGGCACAATTCGCTGCAAAATCCGCGGCGTTCCCGCCGGCTTGGGCGAACCGGTTTTTGACCGCCTCGAAGCCGATCTCGCCAAAGCCATGCTTTGCATTCCCGCCACCAAAGGCTTTGAAATCGGAAGCGGTTTTGCGGGAACGCGCCTCTGCGGCTCCGAGCACAACGACGCATTTGAAATGCGCGAAGGAAAAATCCGCACCGCGACCAACCGCTCCGGCGGCGTCCAAGGCGGCATTTCCAACGGCGAGGAAATCAACTTCCGCATCGCGTTCAAACCGACGCCGACTATCGCCAAGAAACAAGCGAGCGTTGATGCCTCGGGAACGCCCTGTGAAGTCATCGGGCACGGTCGCCACGATCCCTGCGTGCTCCCGCGCGCCGTTCCCGTCGTCGAAGCCATGGCGGCACTCGTCCTCGCCGACCATCTTTTGCGCCAGCGAGCCCAACGCGTTTTTTAATTTTTGTTCAAACGCAAAGAACGCAAAGATTTTCGCTCTGCTAAAATTCGTGTGAAGTTGTGTTTATTCGTGGTTTCTTTAAACAAATCTTTGCTTAAAAAATAATTTTCCATGACAAATTTATATATTTTCCTCGGAACACCGAATTGCGGCAGGCGCGCAATCCTTGCGGATTTGATTCGCGACGGGCTCGACGGCGAAACCTCCGTTTACATCGCCGAAGCCGAGCGCAACTCCGAAGCCGAAAAACCGCTTGCCGACGTTCCCGCGATAACACTGCGCACGTGGAAATTTGACGACGGGAACGCCATCGACCTCGGCGAAGCACACGATGCCGGAGACAATGCCGTTTTCCTGACCGACGGCGAAGACGATCCCGTGGATCAGATCGAGGCTCTCGCCGCGCTCGCCAAGCGCCTCGGCTGGCACGTCGCACGCGTCGCTACTATCGTTGACTGTAAATTTGCCGCCGCCGTTCCCGCAAGTGCGGACTGGTTCGCCGCCTGTATTCACTTTTCGGATACGGTTTTGCTGACAAACCGAGAAGGCACTTCTAATCAATGGCTCAACACATTTAAAGCGCCTTATGTCAAAAATTGTTTTCCCTGCACCTTTGAGTTTGTAAAGAAAAACCGAGTGGAAAATCCGGCGCGCGTTCTCGCGGATAATCCGCGCCGCATGACGATGATTTTTGACGAGCAGGACCCTATTGACGATATGGAATTTGACGAAGACAACCTGCCCGAGGAGCCGTTTGATTTGGTTTCGGCGCCGGATCCTTACTTTGAAACAACGGAATCCGGCGCACGAAAAATCGTCGTTCCCTTCATCGGCGATTTGCTCGACGAATACGAAAAACGCCCGGAGTCCGAATCCTAACACTGCATTCCCGCTTTTAATTCCCGCTCATGATTATTCTCGAAAAACCCTTTGTTTCAAACGAGCTCAAAGATTATCTCGAAGCCTCGCAAGTTGCCGTTTTGAAAAATGAAGTGGCGCTTGAAGCGGCGGAAACGCACACGCTCAATCTCATCGGAGACACCGAAGCACGGGAACGCATCGCTGCCGGCGAGCGCATTTACACGACTTCGGAAAACACGCTTGATTGGATTTACGCCAACACGCCTGCCGGGAACGCGCTGACTGCTACAATTGATGCGATGAAGAACAAAGCGGCGATGCGGCGACTTCTCAAGTCCGTTTACCCGGATTTCTTTTTCGAGGAAGTTGAGGCGGAAAAACTGCACAACATAGATTTCTCCTCCCTACCCTGCCCGGTTGTTTTAAAACCTTCGGTCGGTTTTTTCAGCGTCGGGGTTTACACAATCCGGACAAGGGAAGATTGGACGAATGCGCTTGCAGACATCGAAGCGACTTCCGCAAACTGGAAAAAACTTTACCCGGAAAGCGTGCTCGGGAACGGGAAATTCGTCATTGAAAAATATATACACGGAGAAGAATACGCCGTGGATGTATATTTTGACGACGACGGGAACGCGGTTATTTTAAATATTCTTAAACACGATTTTTCTTCGGAAAGTGATGTCAGCGACCGGCTTTACTACACCTCGAAAGAAATCATCACGGAAAAACTTTCTCCGCTGACGGCATTTTTCAACCGTGTAAATACGGTTCTCGGAGCGCGCAATTTCCCGACGCACGTCGAATTGCGGATCGAAGCAAGCGGGCGGATTTCTCCGATTGAGTTCAACCCCATGCGCTTTGCCGGTTGCTGTTGTACGGATGTCGGGCTCTTTGCCTACGGGATCCGCACTTACGATTATTTTCTCAATAACAAAAAACCGGACTGGGAAAAACTCCTCGAAGGCAAAGACGGGAAAATTTATACAATGTGCGTGCTGAACAAGCCCGTGCCCTGCCCGCCGATCCGGGAGTTTGACTACGATGCGCTCTGCAAAAAATTTGAATGCGTTCGCGCGGTGAGAAAATTTGATTTTCGGGAAAGCACCACTTTCGGATTTCTGTTCAGCGAAACCCGAAATACGGACGAGTTGAAATTCATCGTCAATTCCGACCTCAAGGAATTTATCCGAAGCTAAAAAGCGGGCTCACTTCCGGCTTTGTTTTTTCCAAAACCGGAAGATTTTGAGTACCGCCACGAGCGAGAACAGGAACAGGAAAACCTCTAAGCCGTTCCCGTTTCCGGCTTTTTCTCTTTGGGGGAAAGAAAGAACTGCCCGGAATTTTGAAATATCGTTTCCGTCAGCGGCGTATGTTTTTACGGAGCCATCCTTAAAATACGATTCCAAGAACCGTGAATTTTCATCCGGGGCGGAATCCGAAAAGGTTTCCGGCGCGCGCCCGAAAATCTCCAAAATTTCGGCAGATTCATTGCGTGCGCACAGGCTCCATGTTTCCTTCTCCGCGCCGACGATTTCTGCGGGAACGAGTTCCCACACCCGCCGCTCGCCGCGCTGAACGGGAACCGGCGCATGTTCGTAAACGACGGAAATTTCCACGGGTGCGGCTTCTTTCGCGAAAATCGGAAGCCACACGGAATTCTCTCCTTCGCCGCCGATCGGCACCACGCGGGCGGCACTTCCCGCGACGGAGACCGAGCGCAACACTCCGCCCTTGGGCAGGAGAATCCTAAGCACGTCGCTACGCTTCACATTCAGCGAAATCTGTTCTTCCGTTATCGCATTTTCCCGATTGTAAACCGTGTAGCGGCGCAAGGATTCCGCGTGAAACGAATCCCGGTGAACATCCGAACGGCTTTCATTCCACGAGCGAACAGCTTCCGCGGAAATAGCGGATTCTGCCGGATATTTTTCCGCATATTTTTCCAGCATCCAGCTTTTCCCGTCCAAAAACGGGCGCAATTCAGCGGGAACGTCCGCTTCCGCGACTTTTTCCGGAGAGTGGGATTTCAGTTCCGTAAACACGTTCCCGTTTTCCACCGCAAGCCACGCATTTTGGCGATCGGCATCCGCAACAAAAACACGAGGAATCCGCACAACATTTGTAAGCGGAAGCAGAGTAAAAAATTCCGCACTCACCCGGACGTTCCCGCGAATCGGTTTCGAAAAACGCAATTCGTAGGCAGACGGATTTTCCTCGGTCCGCGCGGTCGAAATTAAATCTTTTCCGAAAAAGCGAACGGCAAGCGCGTTGTCGGGAATGCGCACGCGCACGGAATCGCGCGCAACATTTTCTATTTCAAAAATCATATCCCAGTTCGAATGCGCGTAACGTCCGCTTGAACTTACGCGATGAAGCCAAGAAACACTTGTAAACGGCTTGGACTCCACGACTTGAAATTTCGCCGCCTCCGAGCCGCGGCTGTAATACCGGAAGCGGAATGTGTCGCGCTCTCCGTCTTCCGAAGCTTCTTTAAACATTGTGCGCCCGGACGCGACGGGAACGAGCCGCAAGCCTTCGTCCACCGAAATGGTGATTTCTCCCCTTTGGGATTTTGCGTTTTCGACCCAAAAATTCGGCAAAGTCCATTCCTTTGCGTCCTTCGGGAACGCCCCGGAAAGCCAGATCCGGAAATCCTGTTCTCCGAAAAGCGCCTGTTTTAAGCGAATCACAATGCGGGACGAACCGTCTTCCAAGGGAATTTTTTCCCAATAATTAAGCATTTCGCCCCGGATAACATCGACGTTGATTCCCGCCGGAATCCGGTATTCAAGATTGAAAACTTCCGCCCGGGAAACCGTTGCTGTCAGCTTAACCTCCGCTCTCACGGAATCGCTGTTTACGAAAAATTTTTCCTCGCCCGTTATGCGTAAATTCGGGCTGACGGCGGAAAGCTCCGCTTCAAATTCTCCGGCTTTATCCACAGAGCGGAACGCCCGCCGCAATCGCAATCCCGGATCGATCGCCATTCCCGCCGCCTCGAACGAACGGTTGAACTCGTCCTCGTCAATTGTTGCCAAATTCCCGACATAGACTGCGTCTACCTGCAAAGCTTCTCCGGTAGCGATCCCGATAGTGCTCACCTGCACATCACAGTCGAGAGCTTCCAATGCCGAAAATTTCTTCCGCACGGGCAGGAAGCTGAGTTGCGTTTGTGTAAAAATCGACAGAGAAAAATCCGAAATTCTCGGTGCCGTAAACAGCACCGTCAGCAAGCCTGTTTCCCGATTAAAATTCCAGCGATGAATCGCCGCTCCTTCAATTCGGGAAACGGAAAACGGTGCCGGAATCCGAATCCGTACGCGCGAGATTTCTCCCTGCGCAGGAACGAATTTCATCACGTGCCGACCTTCGATAACGCCGGCAGAAGGAACGTAGAGATTTTCGCCCGAAGCGAACACGCGCAGAGCCTCGCGGGAGCGTTCACGTTCCCGCGGGTTCCAAAATACTTCCCGCTCGGCTTTGGGTTTAAAAACGATTTGTGCAATCTGAGATTTTTCGCCCCAAGGCGTCAGCGTTGTCGTAACGGCACCTTTCGCCGAAACCTGAACTTCCGCTCGGGGCACGTGCACCGTGGCAACATCCGCCGCCGCGCTCCCGGAAAGAATCGGAAATCCCCGTGCGTTTTCCTTGAGTGCAAGCTCGTAAGAAAATTTCGCGGAAAACGTTCCCGCGCGTTCCAAAACCACTTGATAAACGTAGCCGGAATCCTTGGAGCGAATGCGTTCCAAACGCAACATTGATTTTTCCGCCTTTTCAAAAGAAGTCAGCACCGCCGGCGACGCCAGCAAGTCAAAGCGGTCTCCGGCGTAGCCCGTAACCCGAATATCTCCGCGGGCAACAATACGATCGGCGCGAACGTCTATCGCCTGTGTGATGCGGTCCGCAACGTCATGAGGAATCTCAATCTCCTCCGCAAGCGAAGGTATTTCCACCGCCGTGCCGCCGGAAGCTTCGCCGCGCATATCTGACGGGAACGCCAATGCTAAACTTGCCGCCGCCAAAATCCAAAGCCCCGCACGCCCGATATGCGCCGCGGAAATTTTTGAAACGCCCCGCACCGCCACAGGTGCAAGCAAGGCAAGAATCTCTACAAAAACCGTTGCCGCCACAAAGGCGGGAACACGATACGGAAAATCCTCAAGCGCAAAAATCGCCGCCGAAATATAAACCAGACTCCGCCCGGCAATCCGCAAGCGCAAACGTCGGCAAACGGTTCCGCAAAGCAAAAACGAAACGCCGAACACAAACAGGCAAACCAGAACAACTTCCGTCAATCCCAGCGGCAAGCCGCCGTTCAAAAAGTAAAATCTATGCAACGTAACCTCCAGCGCGACACCGGGCTCCGTCAATCCGGCAATGTAAACGGCTTCACCGTATTCCGGACAAACCGTCTCCACCAAACGCCACACGCACGCGATGGAAAACACCGTTCCCGCCGCAAGCGCAACAACGCGAAGAATGCGATGTGTTTTTCTCCGACTCGAAATAAAACCGGAGACGGACAACGCAATTACCAAACACAAAAACGCCAGCGCCGGCACATAAAAGCGCGTCAGCAAGCAATCGAGCAAACGCCCCCAAAATGCGGCATCGGGAACATCATTGAGCACTCTTCCGGAAACGGCTTCGTCCATCGTGTTTGAACTGACGACTCCGAAGCCGACAAAAACCGTGCGCATCACCGGAGCAAAAACCTTGGGAAACTCCAAACGGCGTTCCCGCGCAAAATCCTCTTTTTCGTTCACGGGTTCCATGCGCAGGCTGATTTCTCCGGTCTTTGGCGGAATCGGAAGCGCGATCGTCCCGTCCGGTAAATTTTTCGCACCCGCACACACGATTTTCATCCCTTCGGGAACGCCGATATTAAGTTCGGACGCACCAAGGGGGTTACAGCGATAAACGATGTCGCAACTCTGCCCGGCATTCGACGTGATTTGGGCTTCCGTAACGATAACTTTCGGCGTCGCTTCCTGCTTGGGAAGTCGCGTTTCCAAATGCAGGCGAAACGGTCTTTCAACAAATTGATACGCGCGGAAAAGAATAGAGCCTCCCCGACGGACATAATCGGGATTCGCATCCTTGAGCGGAAGCGTAGAAAGTGCGTGCACGGATTCTTCTCCCGCCAAGCTCAGTACGCGATCCGCAGTAATCAAAATCGTCCCCGAGTCGCTGACGACATTGTTCAATGCCGCGCCTTCAAACGGCTGCGATACGCCGTCTTCCCGTCCGCCTTCAAAGCTTGCCGAGACGGAAAACACATCGCTCAAGCCGCCGGAAAGCTGAACTTTCGCCACGCCGCGCTCATCCACCGTCCAATTGCGCACGGATTCCCCCGAAACCGAAAGCACCTTCGCGCCCGCCGGGAACGCAATTTCCACTTCGGAAACGGGAACGCTACCCGGCGTGTAATCCACTTTGAGATTGCCGAAAATTTTATCGCGCCCGATCTTGTAAACGCAGGAGGAAACACCGCGCAAATCCGCCGGACGCGCCACCGGACAAATCCGCAACAAGGTTTTTCCTTCCCGACGGCGAAACGCCATTTCCGGCGGGCTCTTTTCGCTAAATTCCGTCGGGGAAATTTCCGCCAAATTCTCTTCCGCCTCCGGCAAAAGGCGAATCTGCTTCCGGGCAGAAACACCGATTTCTCCGGAAACGAAATGAGCCTGCGGAAACAGGCACGAACGCAACTCCGCAATCTGCCCGAGAGCGGCAGCTTCCTTTTGAAAAGCCAGCGCGAATTTACCCTCGCCCAAAAGCGGCTCCGAAAAAACCACCTTGAGAAGCCGGTATCGCGGCGTTTCCGGATTTTCGACCAATTCATGGCTCGCGACAATTTCCGAATCAAGCGAGACCAGGCTCAAGTCGTCAGGAACGAGAACGTGCATTTCGTAAAGCGGAGCATCATGCACTTCAAAACTGATAAGCTGCCCGGAGCTGATTTTTCCCTCGTCAAAAAACCAACGTTCCCGCGGCGTTACAATCAGGTCGGAATAAATAAAATCCGCTTTAACCCGGAGCTTTTCAATTTCGCTCGAAAGGCGGTAAACGGAAGCTTCATCCTCCGAAACATCTTTTTTGAAAAAACTTCCGTCCGCCGGAAATTCCGAAGCAACGATTTGAGTCATTCCCGCATGCGGGAGCGCCTCACAGCGAATCCCGATTCCGTTGCGCAAACGCAAAACTTCGTTGTTGCGCACACACACGGATGCAAGCGGAATCCCTTCCCAATCCTTGCGCGCCGGCACCAGCCGGATCGGCTCCAACGTAGCCGGGCATTCGATTGCCCGCGTCTGAGAAATCACCCGCAATCTGTAGTTTTCAGACTTCGGCTGGCTCAAGCGCACGGACAAACCGCGCTTCCCGTTTTCCAACGGAATCAGCGTCCACGAAAGCAAATCCTGCCCCGAAACCGAAAGCACATCGCCCGTTCCCGCCATTTCAAAAAACAAAGAAGAAAGCTCGCCCTGAGAAATTGTAAAATTCAACTCGCTTTTCTGCCGCAACACACCCGTCGTGATCTGCATTTCCGAAACGGAATCTATCGCGTAAACGGCGGCGGAAAATTCCGGCGGAGTCGGAATGCTCGGGCGCCATCTCAGATCCAGTGCCCCGCTCGACGGCAAAAATCCTTCAAAAGTCCGTTCCCGGTTCATTTGCGGAATCGAAACATTATCCGTCGCAAAAACCGTGTCCGACGGCATTCCCTTTAGCGAATACGGAGCAACTTGCGCCACGGGAACGCAAAAATTTATCTGCCGCCACCCGTCGATTTCACGAATCTCCGCGTCAAAAAGCAAATCCACATCAAATTCACCGCGCGCCGGAAACCGCAACAAATACTCGGACTCCCCGCTTTTTTTGTCCGTTTTTGCCAAAACGACAAAATCGTTTTTTTCCGGAAAATCCAAAAGCGCCGCGTTCCCGGTCAATACGGGAACCTCAGCTCCGATTTCGCGCACCAAAGCTTTTGCCCGAAGCCGGAAACGCGCGCCGAAAGCCCCTACATCGCCGGACAAAGAAAACTTTTCGAGCGAAACCGGCGCCAGCAATTCATTCGCCCGAGCAATGTCCAAGCGTAACGAAGGCGTTCCCAAAATACTGTAATTGATTTGCGAACGCGTCCGCGTACCCAACGGAATTAGTCCGCGCTCCTGCTTCGCATACAAACGCAAATCGGCGGACGCCAAAAACTGCACGACACCGACGAATGCGGCAGAATCCACTCCGGAAAAAATCAGCGGCGAAATCGTCGTCGGCAACTTCAGCGGCTGACGCCCGGAAATTGTCAGCGTAAATTGTTTTTCCTCTCCCAAGTCCTTCGGTCGGATTTCCAAAAACGTTCTCGAATTCTCGCGGCGAATACTCCAGTCCTTAACTTTTTCTCCGGAAACATTAAAAATTTCGCCCTGCCCGTTCCCGATTCCGAAAACCTCGAGCGTAACCTTGTCCATTTCGCCCTGCAAAATATCCACCGTCGCCCGCGCATTTACGACGGCTTCGCGTTCCCGAATGAAAAAAGATTCGTTGAGCGCAATTTTGTAAAAAAGTTTCTCGGGCGCGGCGAGAGCAACGGGAACGTTTTCCGACTCCGCCGAAGCAACAGGCTCGCTCGAAGAACAAACCCCGATCGGAGAAAACAGATACGCAAAAATGAGCGAAAAAAAGCCAACGAGAAAAAACTTTCGCATGCGTAGAATTAAATACGTTTCCCGCACGCGTTTAAACACAGAAATTAAAAGGAAACGTTCCCGTCGCGAAAAGAAGGAAACCACGAATAAACACAAATATTCACGAATGTTTTAACGTAAAGAAATTTTCGCCGCAGGGCGTTCCCGTGCGAAGCAAAATTTTCTTTCGCGGGTAGAGCAAAGATTCTCGCGCAAAGACGCGAAGACGCAAAAAAATACTTTGCCGTAAAAAATATCCGTGTGATTCCGTGTTCATCTGTGGTTCCGAAAACTTCGCGGCTTAGCGGCTTCGCGCGAGAAAAAAAACGTTCCCGCAACCGAAGCTGCGGGAACTCCACACTTAATATAATTATGAATTAATATATTACTAAATTATTTGCGGCGGCGACGCGAAGCCACGAGCGCAAGAGCTCCGAGACCCGCAAGCATACCGAACGCCGACGGCTCGGGAACGACAAGAGCCTCGCTTGCTGCACTCATTTGTGTTTCGGACGCGATCCCTGAATATACTGATACGCCTGTTACGTAGCTAGATGCGACATAAATCACATCGTACTCTTTATCACTTTTTAAATTGGCCCATGCGAGCGCACCGGTATTTCCATTCGTAGAGTTAGTCCCCACATAGCCCGTCCCGGATTTGTTATATACCGCAGTTCCACCCTTATTTCCATCACGCATGGACGACTCCAATGTTAGCGAGACATAAGAACGATTTTCTGCCACATACGCATCATTCAACAACGTAGACCATGTAATGCTCCATGCCGACGTATTGCTATATACACTATCTTGCCAAGCGAGCTGAATCCCCGATCCCGTTGCAATAAGCCCAATAGCTCCAGTTGTAACGTCAGCGTCCGTACGGTAATCCAACAGAATTGTTGATCCATTATACGTTAAATTCGATTCAGAAATACCAAGAGCTGTTAAATCAATGTTAATTGTCGTAGACGCAACATAACGCGAAGTTTCGCCGTCTTTCTTCAACTCAAAAAGGGAGCTTCCGCTCAAACAGCCAGTTTCCGCAGAGTACGAAACATTTCCGGAATAATCCTTGGTTAAGTCCGTAAGCGTAATGATAGTTTCCGCCGCTCCTGCGAACGCGGTTCCTGCGGCGAGGAGAGCCGCGAGCGTGATGTATTTTTTCATAGATTTACAATAATGTTTGAGTGTTAAAAAAAGTATTAAAGGAATCGGGCAAACGGGCGTCCCCGCCGATTTGTCCCAATTCTTAGCGCGAATTGTCGCAAAAAAAAAAGTCTCCGTCAAGCACGTTTTGAAAAAAAAAATCCGTGCCATTCGGTGTTCATCCGTGGCTTCCAAAAACTTTGCGGATTCGCGGCTTGGCGCGAAAAAAAAACGAGAACGCGCTTTGCCCCGTTCCCGAAAAATTTTCCACTTCCTAATTTTCGCGGGAACGCTTATCTTTTTATGCTAATTATGTCAGACAACAACGAACAACCCAGACAGCAGACAATCAGCCTTCCGGCGATTGCCCAAAATTTCTTCGGCACGCTTCAACGCCACTTCGACCTGCTCGCCTTCAATCTTGCGGCGACGCAATCCGTCGACGCCGAAAAATACAATCATTTTTCCTCGCTTACGAAAATGATGCCGGTTGCGCAACTTCACCGCAATTTTGACCAAATGAAAAGCTTCGCGCACGGATTGATGCTCCGCCAATCCGTTAACGATTTGCTTTCGATGGTTGCCGCCTGCATGGACAACTGCCACTTGCTGTGCACGCTTTTTGCGAACAAAAAGGCAATGGAAGCCGACCCGAAATCCGCCAACGAGCTTGTCGGGCGCAAGCAGGAAGCCTTTGTCAACTCCGCTCTTCAGGATAAGTTTGAAGTTTTTGAAAAAGAATTCGGCATTCTCTGCGAGCTCGAAGACGGCATCACCAACATGGCAATCGCCCTGCGCTCGCTCATGCAAAACAACGGCGTCGTTACCGCCGAAGACGTGGACGACGACGGCGAACTTGTTTTTGAATTCAAAACGGTCCAAACGATTCAGCCCGCCAAGGAAGGCGAACGCCCGGAAGTGCGCCTTGCCGATACCCGCCGCGCGTTCAAAGCGGGAGACACGATTGATCTCACCAACAGCGAGCTTCTCAGCCTGAACACCACGGTTGCGGCATTCTTTGATGCGCTTTTCAAATCCGTTGCCGCGTTCGGCAAAAAGACCATGGGCGGTGCAGCAGGAGAAAAAGCCGATGCGTAAGTTCGCAAAACTTATCCTCTTCCTGCTGGCGCTTGCGGGAACGCTTGCGCTCGCTGCGTGCGGCGGACCGAAAGTCTTTCACTACGGGAACGGCAAACCTAACGTTACCGTCGAGCAAGGTTAAAAAACGGTGCTTTTTTCAAAGAAAACATTTTCCTTTTCCGGCGTCGCGGCTCTTTGGGTAGCGACGCTTTATTTTGCACAAGGACTGCCGAATGCGATAGTCGATCTCGTCGCTCCCGTAGCGATGAAGGATCTCGGTTTTTCCAACGCCGTTATCACGTTCGTCGCCGCATGGGCGTATTTGCCCTGGGTTTTAAAAGCCCTCTGGAGCCCGCTTGTGGACAGCATCGGGCTCAAGCGAAATTGGATTTTAAAAATGCAAATCTCGGGAGCGGTTTTGCTCGCGGCATTTGCGGTTTCTCTGTTTTTCGGCGTTCCCGCCGCCGTCATCGTCGCCGTGCTCTTTGCCGTTGCCGTTTTTTCGGCAACGCACGATATCGCAGCAGACGGCTTTTACTTGCTGGCACTTGACTCCGGCGACCAAGCGTTTTTTTCCGGCTGGCGCAGCACGTTTTTCCGCCTCTCCCAAGTCTTCGCCAAAGGCGGGATTATCGCCGCTGCCGGCTTTTTTATTGCAAGCGGAGCAAGTGCCGAAACGGCTTGGACGCAGGTCTTGCTCGGTGTTTCCGCGCTTACCGGCGCGCTTGCGCTGATTCACGCGCTGATTCTTCCCCGCCCGAGTGCAGACGTTCCCGCGGGAACGGAAAAATCCTCCCTCGTATCTGATTTTTTTGATACATGGAAAACATTTTTCAAAAAAGAACGCATCGCGTTTTTGCTCTTTTTTCTTTTGTTTTTCCGCTTCGGAGAAGTGCAAATCGGCGTAATTTCGCCGCTCTTTTTTAAAGATGCGGCAGAATGCGGCGGGCTCGGAATGGACAATCGTATCTTCGGCTTGCTGAACGGCACTTTCGGCGTCGTAGCGATGCTTGCGGGAGGCGTCATCGCCGGCTGGCTCGTTTCCCGCAACGGGTTGCGCGCGTGGCTGTGGCAAATGATTTGGCTTCTGAACCTTCCGGATTTTATCTACGTCGCGCTCGCGCACTGGCAACCGGAGTCGCTCTGGCTCATCGGAAGCGGCATCGTTGTCGAGCAATTCGGCTACGGATTCGGCTTCACCGGCTACATGCTTTACATGCTCTACGTCTGCGCGGGAACGCGACGTGCAGTTGCCCACTACGCGATTTGCACGGGCTTTATGGCGCTCGGCGTCATGATTCCGAAGTTCTGGTCAGGCGCGCTTCAGCAACTCATCGGCTACGAAAACTTTTTCTGGTGGTCTATCTTGTGCACCCTTCCCGGATTTTGGATCGTTTTTAAAATTCGGAAAATTCTCCCCGAAGAATTCGGCAAAAAACTTCCTGAGGGAGGAAATAAATAAAATTTTTGTATGAATATTTCCGATACATTTTCAAAGCTTCCCGCGAGCAGGCAACTCTCCAACGGCATCTCGGCATTTTTTAGAAAAACACTTCCTTCCGGGCTTGTTTCGATTCAGGTTTGGGTCAAAACGGGAAGCATCCACGAAGCCGAATTCCTCGGCGGCGGACTTTCCCATTACCTCGAACACATGGTTTTTAAAGGGACGGAAAAATTCTCGGCGGAAGAAATCACGCGCCGCGTGCAATCCGTGGGCGGTAACATCAATGCCTACACCACATTTTCCCGCACCGTTTACTACATCGACGTTCCCGCCGAATCCGCCGAAATCGCCTTCGAAATTCTCTCTCAGCTGACGCTGAAGCCGCGCCTGGACGCACTCGACGCCGCCCGCGAAAAAGACGTTATTCTCCGCGAAATCGATATGGGGAACGACGATCCCGACTCCAAGCTCTCCGACGCGACGCTCGCGGAAACATTTCGCGTTCACCCGTATCGCGTTCCCGTCATCGGGTACAAACCCGTTTTCTCTCAAATGACGGCAACGGAGCTTCGAGCGTATTATGAAAAAAGATACACGCCTCAAAATTTGTTCCTTGTCGTTGCCGGCGACATCGAAGAGAAAATTGTCTTTGCCTTAGCCGAAAAATATTTTTCCGAAGCATCGGCAAAGCCTTCACCGGAAGTTTTTATCCCGACCGAGCCTCCGCAACTTGCGCCGCGCGAAATCACGCTGCGAGGGAACGTCAATATTCTTCGCGGAAATCTGCTGTGGAAAATTCCCGGCGTAGCGCACGAGGACGTTCCCGCACTCTCCGTGCTCGCCGCACTTCTCGGCAAGGGAGATTCTTCCCTGCTTTGGCAGGAGCTTCATGAAAAACGCGGTATTGTTCACGCCGTCGACGTCTCGGCATGGACGCCTTCAGACATCGGTCTTTTCTGGATCAGCTACGTCGCAGAATCCGATTCGCGAGAAAAAACAGAAACAGCTCTGCGAAGTATCATCGACCGGATTTCCGCCGAAGGCGTGCCGCCCGCGCTCTTAAAAAAAGTTTCACGGCAAGCACTTGTCGGACTCGTCAATTCTTTGGCGACGGCTTCCTCTTCGGCGGCGCGCCTCGGTTCCGAGTGCGTGGAACGCGGAGATCCCGCCGCGACCTCCGCATTTCTCGAAAAAATCAATGCGCTTTTGCCGGAAGACATCGCCCGTGTTGCCCGAAAATATTTGAAAAAAGAAACTGCCACCGCCTCTGCGTTTGAAAAGTCCGCGCCCAAAACTGCGCGCCCGGTAAAATCTCCCGCCGGACGCTCATCAAACGCTCACGCGTTCCCGCCTTTCGAAGAAATTCGGCTTGCATCCGGCGTACGTGTTTTACTCCAACCCGTTTCCGGCTTCCCGAAAGTTCACCTGCGCGCCTCCCTCCTTGGCGGAGGCGCGTTCGAAACGGAAAAAACGCGCGGCGCGACTGCTCTGCTTTCCACGCTTATGACGCTGGATGCGGGAACGCGTTCGGCGAGCGAAATCGCCGAGGCGATTGAATCCGTCGGCGGAAACTTCGACGAAATTTCCGGCAACAACACCTTTTCTCTTTTTACAAACACGCTTTCCGGAGACGAAAAAATCGCCTGCGAAATTCTTTCCGATGCCGTTTGCGCGCCGCGTTTTTCCGAAGAAAATTTTGAGCGGGAACGCGTAACTCAGCTCGCGGCATTGCGCAGCGAATTTGACGAAATTGAAGAATATGCCCGCCTCGCGCTTCGTGAAAATTTCTTCGGGAAACATGCCCTCGGGACGCACAATTTCGGCACGGTCGACGCGCTCGAAAGCATAAAGCTTTCCGACATTCGGGAACTTTACTCCCGCCTCGTCGTTCCGGAAAATCTTGTTATTGCCGCCTCCGGAGAATTTGAGAGAGACGCGCTTCTTCGCGAACTCGAAAAATATTTTTCCGAAAAACGTTTTTGCACTCGTTCCTCTCCGTGTCCGGGCGCCGAGGCGTTCGAAGCATTTTCCCCGCTTCGTTCAAGGAATCTCGAAATCGCCCCGCCCGCGCCGGCGGAGCAGGCAATTGTTCAGCTCGCGTTCCCGGATTTCGGACTCTGTGACGAACGCCACCTTGTCGGCACGCTCACGGAAGAGCTTCTCAGCGGAATGTCGAGCCGCCTTTTCCTCGAAGTACGCGAAAAACGCGGACTCGCTTATTTCGTGGGCGCGAGCCGGATTTGCTCTCCCCGCACCGGAATGTTTTTTCTCTACGCGGGAACTCACAAAGAGCAAAAACAGATCGTCCTTGAAGAAATGCAAAAAGAACTCGGGCGACTGCGCGCCGGAAAAATTTCCTCCGAAGAAATCCTCGGCGCGAAAACGCGAATATGTGTTGCGCGCCGCACGGCACGCCAGCGCGCGGCGTCGCGTTGCGGGAACGCCGCTCTTAATTCGCTTTACGGCTTACCTGCTAATCGCGACGAGGAAACGGAAAACCGCCTCGGAGCACTCACGGCAGACGACGTTGCGCGTTTTGCCACGGAAATTCTTGCACCGGATTTTGCGCTCGCGCTCAGCGTTTGCTAAGAAAAAAGCGTTCCCGTGAAAACGAATCACGGGAACGCTTTTTTTTAAACGGAAGCCGGCGAAGTTTATTTTCCGATAAACTCTTTACCGTAGTATTTGCGGAGCGCTTCGGGAACGCGAACGGAGCCGTCGGGCTGAACGTTGTTTTCCAAAATCGCTGCAAGCACGCGCGGCAAGCCGAGCCCGGAGCCGTTGAGCGTGTGAACGGTTTCCGCTTTGCCGCCGTCTTTCGGGCGGAAACGGATTCCCGCGCGGCGCGCCTGAAAGTCCGTAAAGCAGGAGCAACTCGAGACTTCGAGCCAGCGTTTTTGTCCGCCCGCGAAAACTTCGAGGTCGTATTGCTTGGCATGCGGAAAACCGATGTCGCCGGAGCAAATCAGCAAAACGCGATACGGCAAATTGAGTTTTTGCAAGAGGCGCGCGGCATCGTCTTTGAGAGATTCGAGTTCGGCGAAAGATTGGTTCGGGTGCGTCCACTTGACGAGTTCGACTTTGTCAAACTGGTGCAAGCGGTTGAGCCCGCGCACGTTCGCGCCCCAGCTTCCGGCTTCGCGGCGGAAACACGGCGTGTAGGCGCAGCGGCGAATCGGCAAGTCGCGCTCGTCGATAATTTCGTCGCGGAAGAAATTTGTAACGGGAACTTCCGCCGTCGGAATCATGTAAAAATCATCTTCCGGCGCGTAATACATTTGCCCTTCCTTGTCGGGAAGCTGCCCGGTCGCGGTCGCCGAAGCGGGATTGACCATAATCGGAGCCATGACTTCCTCGTAGCCGGCTTCGTGAGCTTCGTCGAGGCAGAACTGAATCAGCGCGCGGAGCAGGCGCGCCATGTCGCCGACGTAAAACGGGAAACCTGCGCCGGTTACTTTCACGCCGCGCTTGAAATCGATTGCCTTTTCAAACCACGGAAGCTCCCAGTGTGCGACGGCATTCGGCGAAACGAGTTCCGCGGGATCGCCCCACGTTCCCGCGACGACGTTATCGTTCTCGTTTTTGCCGACGGGAACGCTTGTGTCCGGAATATTCGGAACGGTGAGATAAAGTTTGCGCCATTCCTCTTCGATTTCGCCGACCTGTTTTTCGAGCTCCTTCGTTTTGGCGGAAATCGCCTTCATTTCTCCGACTTTGGCGAGAAATTCCGGCGTGCCTTTTTTCATCGCCGCCATTTCTTTGTTGGCGGCGTTTTGCGCGGAGCGTGCGGCTTCAAATTCGCCGACGAGGGCGCGGCGCTTTGCATCGCAGGCGAGAATCGCGTCGAAATCGACGTCGAATTTCTTCGTCGCCAAGCGTTCGCGAATCATGTCGATGTTCTCACGAAAAAATTTGATATCGAGCATTTTTGGAAAAGATTAAAGATTAAAGAAAAATCAGGTGCTTAAAGATTTAAGCCCTAAATTCTTTAAAAAACTTCGTTTTCGTTGAAGAAGCGCGCGATTTCCGCAGCGGCGGAAGCTTCGCCGTCAGACGCGTGGCAAATATTGTAGGTAACGATTTCCTTGTTGCCGAAATCACCGCGAATCGTTCCTGCGGGAGCGTTGGCGGACTTCGTCGGTCCGAGCAGTTCGCGCACTTTCTCAATCGCGTTTTCGCCTTGAAGCACGGCAACGATGACCGGGCGAGACATCATCCAATTCGACAAAAAGCCGAAAAACGGCTCATTGACGAGGTGCGCGTAGTGTTCGCGCACAAGCGCTTCGCTGATTTGAATCATTTTGCACGCGGCAAGCGTCAGCCCGGCGGCTTCAAAACGGGAAAGCACCGTTCCCGCAAGATTTTTTTCCATGCAGTCGGGCTTGAGGATGATGAGCGTTTTCTGAATCATGTCGGTATAATAAAATGCTAAAGAGGAAACTCTTTTCTCGCTTTTCCCGCAAGAAGAGAATTGAGGGGAAAATCGTTCCCGCTGACGGGGGCGACAAGTTTTTCCCGCTTTGTTTTTACTCCGTTCCGGGTGTTTTCGTCAAAACGGACAAATCCGTCTCCGCCGCATAATTTCAGCTGTTTTCTTGAAAAACGGAAAGACGGGAGTATCATTTTTCGCTTTCCCCAACCCAATTTTTTTTTATGAGCTACGCGCTTTCTCGTTTTAACTGTGTTCGCCGCCCGACCCGTGAAGTCCTCGTCGGCGGAGTCGGAATCGGCGGATGCAATCCGATTCGTCTTCAGTCGATGACGACGACGAACACGCTCGACATCGCGGGAACGGTGGCGCAGTGCATTCGGCTCGCAGAAGCCGGGAGCGAACTTATCCGCATTACGGCACCCACCGTAGAAGCCGCGCGCGCGCTCCGCGAAATTCATCGGGATTTCCGTGCCGCCGGATTTTCCCAACCGCTTGTCGCAGATATCCACTTTCTTCCCGCAGCGGCGATGGAAGCCATCGAACACGTCGAAAAGGTGCGCATTAATCCGGGAAATTACGCGGACAAGCGCCTTGCGCTTCAGCGCGATTACACCGATGCGGAATACGCCGAAGAACTGGAACGCGTCGCCGAGGCCGTTTCCCCGCTTATTCGCCGCGCCAAGGAGTTAGGGCGCACATTGCGCATCGGCACGAACCACGGCTCGCTTTCCGAACGCACGATGAACCGCTTCGGCGACACGCCGGAAGGCATGGTTGAAGCCGCCATGGAATTTGTTCGCATCTGCGAAGGAAACGGGTTCTACGATCTCGTGCTTTCGATGAAATCGTCAAACACGAAAGTGATGATCGAAGCCTATCGCCTCGCCGTAAAGCAGATGCGCGACAACGGAATGAAATACCCGATCCACCTCGGCGTTACCGAAGCCGGAGAAGGCGAAGATGCGCGCATCAAATCCGCCATCGGCATCGGTTCTCTTTTACTCGACGGAATCGGCGACACCATTCGCGTTTCGCTCACCGAAGATCCGTGGCACGAACTTCCCGCCTGCCGCGAAATCACCTCCCGCATCAACTCCGTTTGCTCCGTGCCGAGCAACCCGAATCCCGTTCCCGCGCCCGTGCGCGACACGGATATTTCATCGTTTTCGTTCCGTCGCCGCGACATCGTTCCCGTAGAGCTCGGTGCCGGCAAAAAAATTTCCGTCGAAACCCCGCCCCGCGTCTTCGTGTTTGTCGATGCGGAAAAACCTTTTGAGACAATCGTCCGGGATTTACGCTCGCTACTGAACGCGACGCGTGCCAAAACGCCGGTCGAAGGCGTCGTGCTTCCCATCGCTACGGAAAGCGACCTCGCTGCCGCCTGCGAGCTACAGACGCTTTTTGAAGACGAAATCCCCGTTTTCGTTTTCGACCCCGTTAAAACTTCCGTTCCCGCGCTGTTTGAAAAACTTTCTCCCTCGAAAAAATCCGCCACCTACATCCAACGCCGCTTCAATCCGGCAAATGCGGAAATCATTCCCGACTGGATTGCTCTTTGTCGCGAAAAAAACATCGGCTTAGTCGTTGACACCACTGCGGGCGCACGCGCCGCCGTCATTCCCGCTCTCGCCGATTTTCCGCAGGACAAACTTATTTTCACCTCCAGTCGGAAAACACCCGACACGCATCCTGTCGGCGTCTACCGCAAACTCGCGCAAATGCTCGCCAACGCCGGTATTCGCTCTCCGATTTGGATTCGCTCCACCGTAAAAAACACGATCCTTCCGCTCCCGAAATTTAACGGCGAAAACGACGCACGCACCGAAGCCTCTCTCCTCGCCGGGGCTTTGTTCTGCGACGGCATCGGCGATATTTTCAGCGTAGAACTTTCCCCTTCCCCGCTCCGCAACATCGCGTTGGCTTACGACATTCTTCAGGCGACGCGTTCCCGCCAAACCAAAACCGAATACATCGCCTGCCCGAGCTGCGGTCGCACGCAATACAACATTCAGGAAACGGTAAAAAAAATCAAAGCCCGCACCGGGCATCTCAGCGGCGTTACCATCGGCGTAATGGGTTGCATCGTCAACGGTCCCGGCGAAATGGCAGACGCGGATTTCGGCTACGTCGGCGGTGCCCCGGGGAAAATCAATCTCTATGTGCGCAAGGAGTGCGTCGAGCGCGGCATTCCGCAGGAAGAAGCCGTCGATCGGCTTATCGATTTGATCAAAACTCACGGGAAATGGACGGAACCGTAAAAAAGCAAAACCGGAAACCGGAAACAAAACACAAATCCCCGTTTTTGATTTCTTACGCGCTGACTTAAATTTTAAACATGAAAAAAATACTCTTCGTTTGTCTCGGCAACATCTGCCGCTCTCCGGCGGCAGACGGCGTTTTTTCGGCAATGATTGCTGAAAAAAACCTCGCGGGAACGCTCTCCTGCGATTCCTGCGGAACGGGAGACTGGCACATCGGGCAACTTCCCGATTCACGGATGCGTGCCGCGGGAACGCGCCGGGGATACAATTTTAACCATCGTGCCCGCCAACTCTGCGCAGATGATTACCGCCGGTTCGATTTAATTCTCGCGATGGATGACTCCAACTTCTCCGACATTCTCGCCCGCGCTCCCGCCGGAGCCGACACCGCAAAAGTAAAAAAATTTGCCGAATTTTGTTCGGGAAAATTTGAAAACATCCGCTACGTTCCCGATCCCTACTACGGCGGAGAAAAAGATTTCAATCACGCGCTCGACATTATCGAAAACGGTTGCGCTAATCTTTTGTCCGGGCTTTCAGCCTCCTGAGAAAAAACAAAAAAAACTTCAGCTCCCACCCAAAATAAGAATTTGCGGAATCCTGATTTTTCGAAAAGACTTTGCCGCATGTTTAAGTCCTGCTTCAAAATTCTGCGCCTGCTCGCCGCCGTCCCCGCATTTGTGCTTCTTTCCGCCTGCTCGGAATCGGCACCGCAAACCCGCACGGAAGCCGTAGAGCAACTACACGCCTTACTGAGTGAAGTAAGAGACACCGCCTCTGCCGATTCCGCCGCAGAAAAATGTCGCCGCCTAATTGCCGAAGTCGAAAAGCTTCCGGAAGTTTCAAAAGAAGAAGCTGCCAAGGCAAAAGCGGCGGTCGGAAGCTGGCTCGGTCAAATTCTTCGCCTCGAAAAAGAAAATTTTTACGATTCCGAAGCATTAAAAAAAGCTCTTAATTCCGATTAATTCCGGAAAGGCTACGCAAGCAGTCAAAATCCGCCTTGCCGGGTTCGGTAAATTCCGCGCAAAGCTGCAAAGAAAAAAACTTTGCGTTCTTTGCGTTGAAACAATTCATGTCGATTCGCGGTTTCTTTCCCTTCCGCGACGGGAACGTCCTCTCCGATTTAAGATTCCTCTTCAAAGCGAATGGCAACGGAGTGTCCGTGCACTTCAAGCTGTTCCATTTTGGAAAAAGCTTCGACAACGGGTGCGGCTTTTCGCAACGCTTCCTTATCGTAAGAAACGAGGCTCGTGCGGCGCATAAAATCCGAAACCTGCAATCCGCTCAGAAAACGCCCCGTTCGCGAAGTCGGGAGCGTGTGCGACGGTCCCGCGATAAAATCGCCGAGAGCCGCCGGGGAATAATGCCCGAGAAGCATCGCTCCCGCGGTCGTAATCGCTTGAGAAAGGCGCTTCGTTGTGTTCGGGCGAGCCTGAATCTCAAGATGCTCCGGAGCGATAAAGTTAGCGACATCAATGGCAGCGGGAACGGAATTTGCCAAAACTGAGCAAAAGCCCGCGTTCATAATTTCTCGAAGCCGCTCGCCTTTGCGATAACGCATCAACAGGGAATTGATTGCCACTTCCGTCGCCTTCAAAACGCGCTCATCCATCGCGACTAAATAAACTTTTTCTTTTCCGCTCCCGTGCTCCGCCTGCGTGATAATATCCGCGGCGACCCACTCCGGATTCGCGGAGGAATCCGCAATCACCATCACCTCGCTCGGGCCGGGCAACAGATCAATGCCGACTTTCCCGAAAAGCTGGCGCTTCGCTTCAATGACAAACGCGTTCCCGGGACCCGCAATTTTGTCGACCGGCGCAATCGTTTGCGTTCCGTAAGCCATCGCCGCGATTGCCTGAACGCCGCCGACGGCGTAAATTTCCGAAACGCCACAGAGCTTTGCGGCAGCAAGAATTTCCGGCGCGATAGAGCCGTCCGCATGCGGCGGAGTGCAAATCACAAGCTCCGGAACGCCGGCAAGTTGTGCCGGAATCGCAGTCATCAAAACCGTGGAACTCAGCGGAACCTGCCCGCCCGGAATGTAAAGCCCGACGCGGCGTATCGGGAAAAACATTTCGCCGACAATCGCGCCTTGGGGATTTTTTTTCTTCCAGTTTTTTCGCAACGTTTGCGCGTGAAAGGAACGGATAGATTCCGCCGCTTCCTTCATCGCCGCCAATTTTTCCGGCTCCAGAGATGCATACGCCGCCTCAATCGCAGACGCGGGAACACGCAACTGTTTTTGCAAAAGCTTTGCGTGGTCAAATTTCGCCGTATAATAAAGCACTGCTTCATCTCCGCGGGCCGCGACATCCGCAATGACATCCGCAACCACGGAGCTGATCTCCGCCGCCTGAGCGACGGGCTTGGAAAATTCTTTCAGCTTTTCAAAGCAATCCGCATCTTTTGTCGATAGGTGCAACATAAAAAAAAAAGGAACGGGTATGATAGATCTTTCCCCGCAGGAACGCGAATGATTTTTTTTCTGATTAAAGCATTCCCGCATCATAAAACGTTCCCGTGCAAAGGCACTTAAAAATTACGATTGTTCAACGCACGGTTTATTGAGACATCACGCAAAAAAAACGTTCCCGCGGACAAAATCGGCGGGAACGTTTTTCAAAAAAAGGAACTGCTACCTGCTTCGGCGGCGGCGGGAAGCGACAAGCGCAAGAGACATCAAGCCGGCGAGCAAGCCGAACGCGGACGGCTCCGGAATCGCATACGGAAGTGCCAACGCGCCCCACGATACAAGTTTGTAGCCGTCGCTCCCGTAATAATCATCCAAATAAATTTGTGTTTCGCTCCACGCGGAGCTTTCCACTTTTCCGTCTTTTATTTCCTGCTCGTGCTGAATTTCAGAATAAAGCACATTGTACGCCTGCAACTTCGTAACACCGTCATCGGAGTCCGTAACGTAAAGCGTTTTTATATTATTCCCGTCATATTCCATGCCCCAGAGCGTAATCGCGTGCCCGCCTGCCCACTTTCCTCCGGGCGCGATTGCAAGCGTAACGCCGTAGCCGCGTTCAAACTGATCTTTCAGCATTTCCACGAGGCTTTCCGTAATCTGCGACGAGCTTGCCGTTTCGGCAATCAATCCGCCCGGAATCCATGAAGGATCTTTAACCGCCTCACTCTCGTATCCGCAGATTTCCTTTACATAATTTTCCCAATAGCGTCCGCTGTTTTTCGGATCTGCGATACGGAAATCATTCGCATAATTATTTTCCACCAAATCGCAGCCGCCGAAGTACCATTTCCACCCGATGTTGGAACCCAATCCTTTGTTATTAAAACTTGTCCGAAACGTATCGAAAATCTTTTCGACGCCCTGCGGCGTTCCCGCGGGAATTTGCGACGGATCGGCTTTCAATTGCCACCAGTGAATGATATTACTCGCCGCCGCTGCCCAGCAAAGCATCGAGTCGTTATTGTTGCTTTTATTCACGTCAACCCAACCGCCGGTTTCTGTTACGCCTTTAGCCCAAACGGTTTCGGCAAAGGCAAGCGGAGAAGTAGAAATTGAAATAAAAACACCAAGTCCGAACGCAAAACAATTTTTCTTATTCATAATGAGGGTAAATACGAGAGGGGTTACGCGCCCTACTGAACCAAAGAGCGGCGAGACGGTCAAGTTCTATCCGGCATTAAAACTTAAAAAACGTTGACGATTTTTCGCATAGGGAATACCCCTATCTTTCGAATTATGAAAACACCTCTTTCCGCCCGACACAGACATTGCCGCACCGATGAAATGAAGAAAAAGCTCATCGCACGCCTGCGCCGCATCGAAGGGCAAACTCAAGCCCTGCAAAAAATGGTCGAAGCCGATCGCGATTGCATCGAGATTTTGCGCTTGGTTTCCTCCGTAACCGGTGCCTTGCGCGGCGTTTGGACGGAAGTTTTGAACGACCACCTCAAAGGTTGCATTCGGGAATCCCTCGAAAAACAGGACACGCGCCTGCTCGACGAGCTTACCGACCTTTTGAAAAAATCCCGCTAACGTTCCCGTTGCGTTTTCCTATGCTCTCGGAAAAAGAAAAAATGCTCGGTTTCGCCGCCGCCGAGTGGAGCGTTCCCGCTTAACCAACTCCCGGCTTCCAGTCCCCAGTTACCAGCTAAGCTACTGCACACGAGCTTTCTTGCGGGCGAGAAAACCGGTGCCCGGGCGTTTTACGCGTGAAGAAATCCACGGCAAAACCAACGCGGCAAGTTCCGCCGGCGTGTAATGCAAGATCGCCGATTCCGGTTCGGGGACGTGAAATAAATACCCGCAACGCGAAATCATTTCGGCGGGAACGCCGTTTTCGTCCCCGCTCAAAAATAGTGCCACCGGCTTTCCCGGGAACGCCGGCACGGAAGAATAATCTATTCTTCGCCCGCCCTCACGCACAAGCCCGACGACAAAATACTTTTCGCTCATCATGCGCAACATGCCCGCCATAGATTCCGTGCGATAAATTTTCAGCATTTCCAATGCGCCGCCGGAGATGCTCCAAACCCGCGAATTTGCAAGCGCGGGAACGCTTATTTTTTCGTCCGCAATCACGCGGGTAATGCCGCAAATTGCGGCAACGCGCACAATCGAAGCCAACTGCAACGCGTCCGAAATATTTTCGAGAAAAAGGACTTTTTCTCCGGCGGCATGCCAGTCATCTCGCATGGCGGGCTTCACCTGCGCCGGCTCCGGGCGTTCCGTTCGGGCGGCGATGCCGCCGTGCTTCAGCGTTCCCGCGATTCGAGATAGCTCTGTCGATGAAACCGCCTTCCATTCGACGCGTTCCCGCCCGATGCCGGATAGCAGTTCTGAAAAAAGCTTCGATTTTTTTTCGTCGACAAAAATTTCGCGCAGTGCCGCCGGGCGCATTTTTACGCACGCCTCAACGGAATCCCGTCCGCAAAGAAAAATTTCCACGCCAAGCGCCTCCTTTTATTCGTAGATTTCGCGCTGTTTGTTCGGTCCCGGATCCGGTCCGATGCGCCCTTGTTCTTCGAGAATATCGATAATTTTTGCGGCGCGGTTATAGCCGATTCCGAGCTTGCGCTGGAGATTGGAAATGGAGGCACGCTTCGTTGTGCGAATAACATCCCAAGCTTTCCCGACGAGATCGTCGCGGGAATCGGAAACGCCGCTTGCTCCGGAATCGCCTTCTTCGTCTTCGGCGGCGTAGCTGTCGATCGCGGACGTTACGTCGTCCGCATATTTCGGCTTACCGTTTTTCTCGGCGAGGAATTTGACGATTTCTTCGATTTCCTCTTCGGAAACCCACACGCCCTGCGCGCGTTGCGGGAACGGCGACCCGGGCCCGAGAACGAGCATATCGCCCTTTCCGATGAGCGTTTCCGCGCCGACTTCGTCAAGAATAATGCGAGAGTTCGTTCCCGAGGTTACGCGCAAGGCGATGCGTGTTCCCAAGTTCGCTTTGATGAGCCCGGTAACGGTTTTCGCGTCCGGACGTTGTGTGGCGAGGATGAGGTGAATACCGGCGGCACGGGCTTTTGCCGTAAGGCGGGCGACGCCGGTTTCGATTTCGGCGGCATTTTGCGCCATGATATCGGCAAACTCGTCGATGATGCAGACGATGTAGGACATTTTTTTCCTTCCGCGGAGTTCGTCGAGCACGCCTTCGTCGCGCGGTACGGAGATTTCGGCGGGAACGCCGGATCCGTCCGCGTTCCCGTCGGAAAGATTTTGAATGCCTTCAAATGCGTTTTCGTTTTCGGAGGCGGCGGCGAGTTCGGCGAGGCGCGCCGCTTCCGCCTTGTCTTTTTCGACTTTGGCGTTGTAGCCGACGATGTTGCGCACGCCGGCTTCTTCCAAGAGCTGATAGCGGCGTTCCATCTCGTCGATGAGCCATTTGAGTGCGCCGGGCGCGCGCTTCATATCCGTGATGACGGGAATGAGCATGTGCGGAGCGTCGTTGTAAACTTTGAGCTCGACGACTTTCGGGTCCACCATGACAAGGCGCACTTCATCGGGCGCGGAATGATACAAAATCGAGGTGATAATTCCGTTCAGGCAAACGGATTTCCCGGATCCGGAAGAGCCGGCGATCAAGCCGTGCGGCATTTTCGCGAGGTCGATCAAAACGGGTTTTCCCGTTACGTCTTTGCCGAGGACGGCGGGGATTTCCATTTTATTTTCGTGCCAAGCCTTGGATTCAAGCACTTCGCGAATCAGAACGGGCTTCGCTTTTTTGTTCGGCACTTCAATCCCGATAGTTCCGTTTTCGGGAACGGGAGCGAGGCGAGCGGACTGAGCCTGCAACGCCATTGCGACGTTGGTTTGGAAGTTGAGAATGCGCTCTGCTTTTACGCCCGCGCCGGGAACGATTTCGTAGCGCGTAATCGTCGGTCCGACCTGGGCGGACTGCATCGTCGCCGCGCAATTAAATTCGGAAAGCACACGGATGATTTTTTGCCCTCGGGCTTCGTAATCTTCCTCCTGACCGGAAACGGACGGGCGCGGTTCTGCGAGCAAATCCAGCGGCGGGAAAGTGTAATTTCCGCGTTCCGGGAACGCGTCTGCGTCTTCCGCGCGTTCGAGCGTTTCGGCTTCAACCACTTTCAGAGAACCTGTTTCCGGGGTTTCTTCCGAAAGTTCCGGCGCGGCGTTTTCGGCGGGAACGGGAACGTTTGCTTGGGGGGCGAGTTTTTCCGCTTCTTCGTCAAAATTAATCGGGGTGAGGGTTGCCGTTGTCGGCAGCTCTTCCAAAACAGGAGCGACCGTTTCGGGGATAGCGTCTTCGTCGATTGCAATTTCGGAAAAATCCTCGTCCTCGGTTTCCGCACCGTCAAACTCGGCGGGAACGCCGGCGGCATTTTCGTCGACAGTGTCTTCGGCTTCCTCTTCCGGGAGGTTTTCCGCCTCGTGCTTTCGAGCTTCAATCTCCGCCGCTTCCCGGTTTTTGCGGAGTTTATCCTGCGCCTCCTGATAGGCCTTGATTTGTGCTTCGCGCTGACGCTGCTTGTGTTCTTTCCACTGACGGCGATTTTCAAAATATTTTTTCACGCCTTCGAAGCAGCGGTTCACGCAAGCGGCAATCGTTTTTTGCGGAGCGGAAACCAAAAGCCCGAGCACGCAAAAAGAATAAACGCAAAGAGCGAGAACGACGCTTCCCGCCAAGCCGATGAAAGGATTAAAAATATCGTTGAAAAGAAATTTCCCGAACGCGCCGCCGGGGCCGCACGCACTCGGCATATACGGATTCTGCGGTGTCGCCTGCGGGTCAAATCCGATTAAATCCTTCGGGAAAATTTCGAGCAGTATCGCTCCGGAGCAAAGTGCCAGAAACATCAAGAAAGTTTTCCACGACAGGGAAATATCCGCACGGAAGCGCGCCATGTAATATGCGAACAAAAACAAAAACACCGGAAACATGAACGCCGCCAAGCCGAACATATAAAACGCCACGACGGCAATGGTGGCACCGAGTTTTCCCATCGGATTGCTTAAATTCGGCTCGGAAGTTATCACTAAGCTCTGAAGCCAACCGCGGTCTCCCCAAAGCACGGGATTTCCGTCTCCGAAAAACGGTTGCCCGTTTTCAAAAAGCATAAGCGCGGCAAGCAACAAAAGCCCCGCAACCAGCATCAGTAAAAACAGAAGCGGCTGTGTTGTGCTATTAAAATTTCCGGATGCTTTCGGCGTTTCCTTTTCTCGGCGGGCTGGCGCGGTTTTTGCGTTCCCGCCGCGTTTTACGGCAGAATTTTTCTTCGGCGAAGCCATTTTCTCAGAGTAAAGACGGTTGTTCGGGGGAGGATTTTGCCTCGTCCATCGGTCCGACGGACGGTGCGGCGGTGCGAGCGTTCCCGTCCGTGCGTTCGTGAATGTGTCGCGGCGGCTGGGCCACATTGGAAGCCACGGCAAACGAGCGAGCCTTGTCGATGCGCGCCACCATGTCTTCGAGGCGCATGCAGAGCCAGTCGTAAGTAAATCCCGTGTCGCGGTAATCGTTCGGACCGTAGCCGTTCACGCGTTTGCTTTCCTGAAGCGTATCGTTTTGGCGGCGCTCGGCGCGTTTATTTTCCGAATACACCGCATACGCGAAACCGCCACCCTTGCGCACGACGGAAAATACGGGAACGTCGCTCGGACCGTCCGCAATATAAACCATGTTTTCAAACGGAACGCGGCGATCCTGCGCTCGCACAACCGCGTTCACGTCGATTTCCGGATTTTTGTTGGAACCTTTGTTAATTTCGAAAATGAAGCGTGTTTTAATTGTATTATCGACCATCACGCCGATTTGGGAAATTTCCGAAGGTAATTCGAGCGCGAGTTCGTCCTGTTCCGTATAGTGCGGCGGCAAGGGTTGCTCGATAAATTCACAGCCGTAGATGCCGTCCACGTGTTCCGCGACTGCGCTCCCGCGAATCATTTCCGCCAAACCCGTGCTCACGATGTAATGCTCCAAATCGATGTCGAGATTCAGCTCCTCGCCGATTTTTTTGGCGTAAGCGCGAAGTTTATCAAACACCTCGGGAACGCCCGGACAGAGCGGAACCTGCGCGCCCAATTCCCTTAGCTTTTTGTTGGAAAGCCCTTTCAGCGGACCATTCTTCACGTAACTAAGTAAGTGGTTGAGATAAACCGTATCCTTAGAAACATGAATGCCCTGGCGTGCATAAATTTCCGGCAAACGATTGACCTCCGTCCAAAATGCCTGCTCATCAATTCCGTATTCACGAAACAGCGGCGTCTGCATGTAACCCGGAGTTAATGTTTTATCAAAATCCCAGATGCAGGCGAGCGTGTGATGAGTGCGAATATCTTGTGAAAGCATGGCTTAAGGTCGGAAAAAATCTTATTAAAACATTCCCGTTCCCGTTTTAAAAGATTTTTACCTCAGGAGGGCTAAAAACGCGTGCGAAAACGCGAGGTTTTTAAACGTCGCTTACGGAGCCGCAGAATTTTTATGCGTTGCGCTTTTTGCGTTAATTTGCGGCTCCCCGAGCAAGCGTCTATTCCGTTTCCGGAAGGATCGAGTTCATAAACAGCGTAAGCCGCTCCTGAATGTTGCGCGGCTCCGGCTCGGCAAGCACTGCCCGTGCCAATTTCCGCACGGAATCCGTATCCGTGTGGCGCAGAATGTAGCGGATTTTTGCCGCGCAATTCGGAGTCATGCTCAATGCGCTCACGCCCATTCCGAGCAAAAGCGGCGCGAATACGGGATCCCCCGCGATTTCTCCGCACACGGCGCAGGGAATTCCGGTTTTGCGCGCCGCTTTTACGATAAAATAAATCAGCTTCAAAACCGCCGGGTGATACGAATCGTAAAGATGCGAAATCTTTTCGTTCCCGCGATCGACGGCAAGCGTATATTGCGTCAAATCGTTAGTTCCGATACTGAAAAAGTCCACTTCCTCAGCGATATTTTCCGCAATTACCGCTGCGGCGGGAATCTCAATCATCGCGCCGACGGAAATATCTTCGTCAAACTTTTCGCCCCGGGAACGCAATTCATTTTTCGCCTCTTCCAAGACCTCTTTCGCGGCAACCACTTCCGCCACCGAGCAGATCATCGGGAACATAATTTTAATTTTCCCGAACGCGGACGCCCGCAAAATCGCCCGTAGCTGATCCTTAAAAATATCGCGAAATTCCAGGCAAAAACGAATCGCCCGGAAGCCCATAAACGGATTGTCCTCCCGCGCCAGAAG
Organism: Opitutales bacterium; assembly: GCA_017531845.1. Lineage (GTDB taxonomy): Bacteria > Verrucomicrobiota > Verrucomicrobiia > Opitutales > UBA953 > Spyradosoma. The sequence continues at coordinate 387,436 of JAFXKI010000003.1, forward strand.
ACTACTCGAAATCAACTTGTCTCCGCCCAAATCCAAGGTGCGGATAATAAGCGTTCCCGCCTCCGGCATCGATTCCGCCGCCCGGCGGTATTCCTCAAACTGCTGCTCCTCGCTCGGGAAACGATCGTTTCGTAAAAAAATACCCTCGGAGCGAAACAGCCCGACGCTTTTCAGGCGAAACTTTTTCAGATTTTCAATATCGTCCGCGCCGCCGATATTGCCCTCAAGATGAAATGCGCACCCGTCGAGTGTCACGTCAGGAAGCGACAACTCCTTCTCAATCACCGCCGCCAAACGGGAACGCTGACGCGAAATCGTGGAATAACACGCAAGCGTTTTTTCCGAAGGATTGATGTAAACGATTCCCTTTTCCCCATCGACCAATATCTCATCGTCCTGAGCAATGCGTAGAGAGGCGTTGCGCAAGCCCACAACGGCGGGAATTCCCATCGCACGAGCAACAATCGCCGCGTGGCTCGTGCGGTTGCCCATGTCCGTAAGCAAAGCAAGCACGTTTGAGCGCTCAAAGGTTGTCGTCTCCGAAGGCGTCAAATCCTCCGCGACGATGACGCGTTTAGAATAGCGATCCGACGTTCCCGTCGGCGCAATTCCGAGCAAATTTTTCAACACCCGCTGCGTCACGTCTCGAATATCCGAAACGCGCTCCTTCAAATAGTCATCTTCCAATCCCGCAAAAAACTCAATGTAGCGGCGCGAAGTGGAATTAAAACAATACTCGGCATTCAGCCCCGTTGTCGCCATCGCCTTGAGCGTTTCGCCGACGATTGCAGGATCGTCCAACACCAACAGATGAGCATCAAAAATATCCGCCTCCGCCGTCGCCCCGCGGGAACGCACATCTTCCGCCAAGCCGGCAATCTGCTCCCGCGTGGCTTCCAACGCCCGCTCAAATCGATGAGCCTCCGCCTCCCTTGCGGATTCCTCTATCTTATAGCACGGAATCTCCTCAATATTTTTTTGCAAAAAAACAAAGGCCTTTCCCCGAACCACTCCGGGAGAACAGCCGACACCCTGCAAACGAAATTCCTGCTTCTGAAAATCCTCGCCCATCAGTGCCGATGATACCGCTTCCGCACGTTCCCGCGCAAGCCCCAAGAAAGAATGCGCACTCACGCCGAAGATTCTCTTTGAAAAAGCAAAAAGAATACGCCATAAATGTTGCCTCGTTTTATCTTTCGGGGAATTAGCTCAGTGGATAGAGCAGCGGTTTTCTAAACCGTTGGTCGCAGGTTCGAATCCTGCATTCCCTGCCATTTTTGAAACGCCTGCAGATTTTTGCCTGCGGGCCCCGCGCGATTGACTTAGGTAAAACCGGATCTAAGACAAACAGCGCTACGAACACCGTTCCCGCGTTGCGGGGTTTCCGATTTGCGCAGCCTGCGTGGTATACTGCCGAGATTGTCGGGCGGGAACGCCGGACTCGAACAAAAAAAATCCTCCGGAACGGGATGCCCGGAGGATTTTTTTCCTTATTATTTTTCCTTATTATTTTTTCTTATTTTTTGTGAACGATTTTCCAAATATCAAGACAATCCGCGACCAATGCACCAAGCTCGGAAAGCGGAATTTGCGTCGCTGCGTCGGAAATCGCTTTTGCCGGGTCCGGATGCGTTTCGACAAAAAGGCCGGACGCGCCCGATGCCACCGCCGCACGCGAAAGCGCGGGAACAAACTCGCGTTGTCCGCCCGAAGCCCCCATCATCGCGCCCGGAAGCTGCACGCTGTGCGTAGCGTCCATAATCGTCGGGGCACCCGTTTTTCCCATAATTGAGAAAGAACGCATGTCGACGACAAGATTTTGGTAGCCGAACGCCGTCCCGCGGTCCGTGAGCCAAATTTCGCGCGCGCCGGAAAGCGCGAGCTTATCGTAGACGTAACGCATTTCCTGCGGCGAAAGGAACTGCCCTTTTTTCACGTTCACGCAACGACCTGTTTTCGACGCAGCGACGAGCAAATCCGTTTGCCGGCAGAGGAAGGCGGGAATCTGCAACACATCGCAAACATGCGCAACTCGCTCACATTGCGCGGCTTCGTGAATATCCGTCAACACGGGAAAATCGTATTCGCGTTTCACCATGGCAAGAAGCTCAAGCCCCGCCTCCATCCCGGGACCGCGCGCGCCGGAAAGCGAGGTGCGATTCGCTTTGTCAAAAGAGCCTTTAAAAACGATGTTTACCTGCGGGAACGCCGCGCGGAGCTCTACGAGCTTTTCCGCAACCTCGCGGCAAACGGCTTCACATTCCAAGGAACAGGGACCTGCAATTAGTAAAAAGCGACGGGGATCGTAAATCATAGCGCGTTCAATTTTCTCCCCGCATACGTTTTACGCAATGATAAAAAACGAAGCTCAAAACAAAAAAGCTCGGAAAAATTTCGGAAAACGTAATCGAAGCGAGCTTACTCGCGGAGTTCCACGCGATTGTAGGGATGAATATCGAGAAGATTTGCAAACCAGCCGCGCACGGCAGGGTGAATCAGGAATTTGTTGCGATTATGCACGGTGGGAATGACGGGAACATGATCCGCGAGAATTTTTTCCGCACGGCGCAATTTTTCCGCGCGCATTCCGGTATCGCGTTCCCGTGCGGCTTCGGCGAGCAGGCGGTCATAATCGGCATTTTTCCAACCCGTCCAGTTCATATCGGACGTTCCCGAGAAGAGGTCGAGAAAGGTTGTCGGGTCCAGAAAATCTCCGCTCCACGCCGAGCGAGCAAGGTCGTAATATCCCTGCTCCATGCTCACGCGGTAAACTTTATATTCCTGATTTTTGAGCGAGACTTTAATGCCGAGATTTTTTCGCCACATTTCCTGAATTGCTTGGGCGAAAAATTGTGCGCCGTCGGAAGTATTAAACAGATACGAAATTTCGGGAAAATTCTCCCCATTCGGGAATCCGGCTTCGGCGAGCAAACGGCGAGCCTCGGCGATTTCGGCATCGCGGCGTTCCGGAGAAATTTTCGCCGGAGCTTCTGCGGGAACGAGCGAATACGCCGCCGTTTCTCCGGCTCGCAAAACACGCTCCGCAAGCATTTCGCGATCAATCGCGAGCGAAAGCGCACGGCGCACGCGAACATCGTTCAGCGGTGGGCGCGTGCAATTGACGCGGACAAACGCCGTGGAAAAATACGGATCCAGCCGCAAGGCAGGCTCTCCGCGTTCCCGCAAAACGCTGACGCGCGCAGGCGGCACCGTGTTTGTGAGGTGATACTGCCCGTCGCGAAAAGCACGCTCTTCGGCAAACTGATCTTCCACAGCGTCGAAGCGAATCCCGTTTAGCCACACATTTTCCGCATCGTGATAAAACGGATTTTTCTCCGCTTCGATGCGATACGCCACTCGCCATTTTTTCAATCGAAACGGACCGCTACCGACAAAATTTTCCGGACGTGTCCACAGCGTGGATCGCTCATCCATTTTTCCGAATTTCAAAATCGCGTGCGCGGGAACGACACTCCAGCTCGAGTGGCAGGCAAGAGAAAGAAAATACGGACACGGCATTTCCAGCTTAACGACGAGCGTTCCCGCGTCCGGCGCGGAAAATCCCACCTGCGAAAAATCCTCGATTTCGCCGCGCGCAAACGCGAGCGCATTTTTCACGGGCGCAAAAAACAGCGAGGAGCACGGCGAAGCAAGTTTCGGCGAAAGTAAACGTTTATAAGAAAAGAGAAAATCCTCCGCCGTAATGGCGCGCCCGTCGCTCCAGCGCGCATCTTTTCTCAGAAAAAACGTGTAGCACAAGCCGTCGGGAGAAACCCTCCACCGCTCGGCAATTGCCGGGCGCGGCTCCAGCGTTTCCGGATCGTAGCGCACGAGCCCTTCGAAGAGCGCGAGCATGAGGCGCAATTCCAAAACGCCGGTTACGAGTTGCGGGTCGAGAGCGGCCGGCTCGCCGCCGTTGTTCACGAGCAGAATGCGTTCCCGCGCAGCGACTTCGACCGGGCGTTCCCGTTCGCCGCAGGCAGAAAAAGCAAGAGCCGCAATGCTCAAAAACGCGAACGTTAAAACGCGGAAAAGCCACGGAAAAAGCAGAACGCCTGCCGCAGCCGGCGGGAATGCGATGCGACGAAAAATTCCGTTCCGTGCACAAAATGATTTGCGGCAAAAATTTGATTTTGAACACACAAGCACTTGAGCGGAAGCAACAGAAGTGCCGCTCCTTCCGAACTGTTCCTCGTGGTTTTCAAAAATCATGAACGGGAGAATATTTCGTCAAAAAATTTGATAATCCGAGCCGTCGCGCCCTGATTTCCGCGATGCCAGGATTTTGCCGAAGCACTCATTTTTCCGCGGACATCTGCCTCTGCGAGCAAAGACAACAGCTTTGCCTGCGCGCCTGCCGCGTCGCGCACTTTCACGGCGGCTCCGCAATCTTCAAGGCTGCGGCAAACGTCTTTAAAATTCGTCATCGCCGGACCGTAAACGAGCGGCACTCCGAGCGCGGCGCACTCAATCGGCGTTTGTCCGCCGTTGTTCGGCGGGAGCGATTTTCCGACAAAAGCAAGCTGCGCAAGGTGCGTCAGCTTGCGCAATTCGCCCGTTGTATCCGCGATGCAAATATCTGCGTCGGCGGGAACGTCTTCGGGTTTCGTGCGGGAACGCAAAAACCATTTCCACGAAGTTTTTTCGAGAAGTTCAACGATTTCCGCACGGCGTTCAGCGTGGCGCGGGCAAATGAGCAGACGCAATTCGGGAAAACTTTTACGCGCTTCGGCAAAGGTTTCAAGGAGCATGGACTCTTCTCCGGGCCAAGTCGAGCTGCCGAGCAAGACAGGTGCTTTTGCCGGGAATCCGAGTTCCTTTTTGAGCGCCGACGCATCGTCTTCCGTGAATTTTTCTCCGCTCGCAACATCAAATTTCATATTGCCGGTAAAGGCGATCTTTTCGGCGGGAACGCCGAGTGCACGAAAGCGGTCGTAGTCGTTTTGCGTTCCCGCACAGATGAAACGAATTTGCCCGAGAATCCAACGCGCGAGCTTGCCGACGGCACGGTAACGGCGGAACGATTTGTCTGAAAGACGCGCATTGACAACAAAAACGGGAACGCCGCGCGCGCGCGCCTGCGCCAAGTGCTCGGGCCAAAGTTCTCCCTCCATGAGCACCGCAACGCTCGGGTCAAAGCGGTTCCAAGCTTTCGAAGAAAACGGAAGAAAATCCATCGGGAAACACGCATAAGCCGCAACCAAATCCGCGTACTTTTCACGGATGATTTTGTAGGCGGTGCTCGTCGTCGTCGTGAGAATGACTTCCACGTTGTCTCGGTTTTTCAGCTCGCGCAAAAGCGGAGCAACAGCCTCGGTCTCTCCGACCGAAACGGCCTGGATCCACAGGCGGTGCACGCCTTGTTTGCGCGGCGGAAGCACGGGAACGCAACCGAAACGGTGCGTAAAATCCTTGGCGTAACCGCCGCGCTTAATCATGCGCCCAAAATAATACGGGCAGGAAACTAAAAACAGAGGTAAAAACAGAAGTCGATAAATCCAAATCATAACGTGCGCAGATTCTCTCGCGCTCCGGGTTTTTTCGCAAATTCTATTTTACTAAATCCGAACAAATCGCTACCCTAAGAGCTTCTCTTTTTCATTCCCATGTCCGACAGCAACATGAAAATATTCACCGGCAACGCCAATCCCGTTCTCGCCAAGGAAATCTGCGACTCTCTCGGTGTGCCTCTCGGCATCGCCGACGTTACGCCCTTCCCGGACGGAGAAACGTTTGTCCAAATCAAAGAAAATATTCGCGGTTGCGACGTTTTCGCCATTCAGCCGACCTGCAATCCCGCCAACGACCATTTGATGGAATTGCTCATCATGATTGACGCCATGCGCCGCGCCTCCGCCAAGCGCATCACCGCCGTCATGCCTTTCTTCGGCTACGCCCGCCAAGACCGAAAAGACCGCCCGCGTGTGCCGATTACGGGAAAACTCGTCGCCAATCTTCTTACCGCCGCCGGAGCCAATCGCGTGCTCGCGCTCGACCTTCACGCGCAACAAATCCAAGGATTCTTTGACATCCCCGTCGACCACCTTTTCGCTTCTCCGGTTTTCTACGATTACATTAAGGACAAACCCTTCCTGAAAGACGCTACGGTATTTTCGCCGGATATCGGCGGAATGAAAGCAGCAAGTGCCGTCGCCAACCTGCTCGATTTGCCGATCGGTTTCGTCGCCAAGCGCCGCGTCTCCGCAACGCAGGTTCAATCCACGAACCTCGTCGGAGAAGTCGAAGGGCGTAATATCATTCTTGTTGACGACATGACGGAAACGGCGGGAACGCTCTGCGCCGCCGCAAAATTGCTTCGCGAAAACGGTGCAAAATCCGTTCGCGCTCTCGTCAGCCACTGTATGCTCAACGAAATCGCTTACGAACGCCTCTCCACAGGCGTTATAGACGAAGTGATTACTACAAATTCCGTTCCCGTGGAATCGCGCGGACTTCCGATTACCGTGCTTTCGATTGCAAATCTCTTCGGTGAAGCCATCCGTCGCATTCACAACAACAACTCCGTAACCGGACTTTTCAAAATTAAAGGTTACTAAGAAAAATTTACGGAAAAATAAAACTCCGAATATAAAAAAGCGTTCTCGCGAACTTAATCGCGGGAACGCTTTTTTATGAGAGTGAAAACCAAAGTTAGCGGCGACGGCGACGCGAAACAACCAGCGCAAACGCTCCCAACCCGGCAAAAAGCCCGAACGCCGACGGCTCCGGAACCGGATACGCAGTGAGACCGGTAAGCCCGGTAATTGCAACAGTTCCGTAATCGGAATCTTTCAAAGAGACAGAGCGTTTGAAAGAATCCGTAGTAACGGAATATTTCCGCAATCCGCTTTGCAAAAGAGTTTTGGCTGCGTCATCGGAATCTGTCATGTAAACAGCAGTTACAAGACCTGCCGCATCAAAGTCCGCTCCCCAAAGTGTTACGGCATGAAGCCCGCCGGCAATTGCGACCTGTATTGCCATCCCGGCAGCACCCTTGCTGAGAAGATCTCTCACATATCCGGAAAAAATTTCCAAACCGGATTTGCTCTGATCCTCTGCCCATGGTCCCCAGCTTGAATAATATTGAATTTCATTTCCGATGAAATTGTGCCCCAACGCACTTTGCAAACCTACATATTCGTTCCCCCAAAAGCCACCCGTCCCGGAAATAGGAACGGCATAAGTCCCCGTAAAATTATGGTTTTCTCCGTTAAAATACCATTTGAGAGCCACATGCGGATCCGCTCCTCGTGGCGATCCGTTTACAACGTGATTCCAATTATTTTCATCAAGAAAGATATCAAAAATTCCACACGTATAGCCGAGTTCGGATGTTTTTCCGTCCGGAACGCCATTCGGCAATTCAGATCCCGAAGCGACATAGCCATCTTACCACCAACGAATCAAATTTGATGCCGTAGCTGCCCAACAATAGGAAAAGTCTTTTTGAGGTCTCTGTTCGGTGCTTTTCTTATTCACGTCATACCATCCGCTTTCGAGAGTTACGCCCGGAGCGAAAATTGTTGTCGTTCCCGCGAAGACGGAAACCGGAGCGAGCAAGCCCAGTGCGCCAATGGAAACTGCAATATTTTTTACCGGATTAAAGCGGGAGGTCATCGTTTTCATGCGGATAACCTACCATTTTGATTATATATTTCAATCCATAAAAACAACCAAAAAGGAAGTTTTTTTAAGAGATTAAAAGTTTTGCCAGACGCACCGCGTTTGCGAAACTTTTTGTACGCGCAAGACCTTTGCCGGCGATGTCGTAAGCCGTGCCGTGATCCGGCGAAGTGCGGATGTGCGGCAAACCCAACGAAATATTCACCGCCTCATCAAATTCCAACGTTTTCAACGGTGCCAATGCCTGATCGTGATAGAGCGCGACGACGACATCAAACTCGCCTCGCAGTTGCCTTGCGAAAACCGTATCCGCGGGAACGCAGTGTGAAAGCCCCGAAAAACGGGAACGCAATTTTTTCAAAACCGGCTCGATAATTTCAATTTCTTCACGACCCAAAATTCCCTGCTCTCCCGCATGAGGATTCAGCCCGCAAACCCCAATCCGTAGCCCGGTAGAAGCAACGCGAGCGGGATTTGCGTTCCCTGATATTTTTCCGGCAAGAAAGGCGGCTTGTTCAACGGCGTTCGAAAGTGTTTCTTCGGTGAGCGCGGCGGGAACGTCCCGTAACGGAATATGCCAAGTAGACAGCACGACGGAAAGCCTTCCGCCCGCAAATGCCATCACGGGGATACCGCCCCAGCGCGCCGCGAAAAACTCGGTTTGTCCGGGAAAATCGTAGCCTATGCTTTTCAACCCGGCTTTGTTGACCGGGGCCGTAACAACTGCCGCAAATTCTCCGCTCCGCGTTCCCGCAGCCGCACGCTCCATTGCAGCAAGCGCAACGCGTTGTCCAGCCTCAGTCGGGCGCCCGGGGATTAACTCAAAATTTTCATCGCCGACAAAAACACTTTCGCAAGGAAGCGGCTCCGCCCAGCGGCGCGGACCGACAACGACGACGTTCCCGCATTCTTCCGGATTTTCCGCAAGCCATCGCGAAATAATTTCCGGACCGATTCCCGCCGGATCGCCGCAGGTGAGTGCAATTTTTTTCATCGAGAAAAAACCTCAGTGCTTTTTCCTACACGCCGAGCATGAGCACCCGTCGCCGTGCAAAAGTTTATCTTCGTGCGAAAGCAACTCGTTCCCGCTCGGCTTCCGAAATGTTTCCGGCGCATTCGGATCCGTTCCCGCCGTTTTGTGATAAACACCCGTTGCGGCATCGCGCACGTATTTCGTAAAACCGCGCGAGGCGAGATAATTCTCATCCGTGCTTTTGCGCTTCATTTCGCCGTCGGAATATTGCGTTGCCAAGCCAAGCGGGGAAAATACACGACGCAGAGGCGCACCCGTAAGCGGGTGTTTTGTCAGCGGGGCATCGCTCAAACTTTGCTCAATTTCAAATTGCGCACCTTCGCTTCCGTCCGGATTGATAACAACGTAAATGAATGTCGGCATGAATAGGATTTTTGTTGGATTTTAACGAATTTGGCGTCTTTAACGACCTTAAATTCTGTGCATTCGCTCAAAAAAACTCTCGTAAAAAAAACGTTCCCGCGAAATTCATCACGGGAACGCCACACTTAATATACCTATGAATTAATATATTACAAATTACTTGCGACGCGGTCCGCGGTCGCCTCCACGGCGGGGGCGGTCGCCTCCGCGCGGTTCTGCCGCTTTCGGTTCATACGGGCGACCTTCCTTTTCGGCAATCGCCGCACGACGGGAAAGGCGGACGCGGCCTTTTTCGTCAACGCCGACGCATTTGACGATGATTTCGTCTCCGAGCTTCACCACGTCTTCCACTTTGTTCACGCGGAAATCCGCGAGTTCGGAAACGTGAACGAGCCCTTCCTGCCCCGGCAAGCATTCAACAAAGCAACCGAATTCCTTAATCGAGCGGACAATGCCTTTGTAGGTTTTTCCGTTTTCGATTTGCGCCGTCGCCAAATTAACTTCGTTGATGGCGAGCTGCATGGATTCTTCGCTCGTCGCAAAGATGTCGACGCGACCGGAATTGTCTTCGTTGATGTCGATTTGTGCACCGGAAAGTTCACAAATGCGGCGGATATTTTTTCCGCCCGGACCGATGAGGGCACCGATTTTTTCCGGATTGATCATCATCGTGTGAATGCGCGGAGCCGTCGGCTTAATCGTCGCGGACGGAGCCGGTTTCGCTTCGGTAATCATACCGAGAATCGCATCGCGGGCGACGCGGTTTTGGCGAATTGCCTCCTTCGCGATTTCAAACGGCAAGCCGTGGATTTTGAGGTCGAGTTGGAAGCCCGTGATTCCCGTTGCCGTACCGCAAATTTTGAAGTCCATATCGCCGAAGTGGTCTTCCGCACCGATAATGTCGGTGAGAACGACGTGCTTGACGATTTTCCCGTTTTCGTCCGGGAGCGTTACCAAGCCGCAGGAAATGCCGGCGACGGGAGCGGTAATCGGCACGCCGGCATCCATGAGCGCGAGCGTTCCGCCGCAGACGGACGCCATCGAAGTCGATCCGTTCGATTCCATAATTTCCGAAGAAATACGAATCGCGTAGGGGAATTCTTCTTCACTCGGAAGCACGGGAACGAGGGAGCGTTCTGCAAGCGCGCCGTGACCGATTTCGCGACGCCCGGGCGAGCCGAATTTTCCGCACTCCCCGACCGAGAACGGCGGGAAGTTATAATGAAGAATAAAAGATTTGGACTTCGGACCTCCGGAAAGCCCGTCGAGTTCCTGCGCGTCTTTCGAGGTACCGAGCGTTGCGATGACGAGAGCCTGCGTTTCGCCGCGCTGGAAGACCGCCGAGCCGTGAACGCTCGGGAGCACGTCCGTTTTGCAGGAAATCGGGCGGAGCTGATCGAGCGCACGTCCGTCCGCGCGAACGCCTTTGTTCAAGATGCCTTCGCGATAAACTTTTTCCTGAAGTTCTTCAAACGCAATATTGACGTGACGCGGGTCGATGTTGTCTTCCCCGAGCTCGGCGATGACAATTTCCTTCGCTTCCGCTTTGACGGCATCGACGGCGGCGTTGCGCTCAAGCTTACCCGGAAGATAAACCGCCTTGGCAAGCTTTTCATCCGTATTGGCAACGCGTTTGCAGATTTCAAAAACCTTTTCGTCGCAAATCACGAGCGGGAACGTTTTTTTCGGCTTTGCGACTTTTGCGGCGAGTTCGCGCTGAGCGGCGATGATTTTCTGAATTGCGTTGTGAGCAAATTCGAGAGCTTCGATGAAGCGGTCATCCGGCATTTGATCGGCGGAACCTTCAATCATCATCATGTCCTGCTCGTTGCCGACGTAGATGAGGTCGAGCGTCGTGTCGAGCATTTGTTCGTGCGTCGGGTTGACGACAAATTCGCCGTTCACTTCGCCGATGCGCACCGCACCGATCGGACCATTCCACGGAATATCCGAGCAAAGAAGCGCAGCGGAGGCTCCGTTGACCATCAAAATATCCGGATCCGTGATTTTATCGGTCGCAAGAAGCAAGCCGATAACCTGAACTTCGTTCAAAAATCCCTTCGGGAAAAGCGGGCGAAGCGGACGGTCGCAAAGGCGGGACGTGAGAATTTCCTTTTCCGTCGGACGACCTTCGCGTTTAAAATAACCGCCCGGGAAACGACCTGCGGCAGCGAATTTTTCACGGTAATCAACCGTAAGCGGGAAGAAATCCTGGTCAGGCGAGCGCAATTCGTTTGCCGCGGTTGCGGTTACGAGAACGGTGGTTCCGCCGCAGGAAACCGTGACGGCGCCGTTAGCTTGGCGGGCAATGGAGCCCGTGCTGATGGTGATGCCGTATTCTTCGACATTCACGCTGTATTCTTGTTGCATATCTTTTTACTTCTTTGTTTTGCCCCGCGGGATTGCGGGAACGGGTTTTACTTGTTTTTGAAAAAAATGTAATGGGGAACAAACGGAGAAATTACAACAAAAGCGTTCCCGCGAGCCAAAAACACCCGCGGGAACGCTTTTCTCAGACTATCGGCGCAGGCCGAGCTTTTGAATAATCGCTTCGTAGGCTTCGAGCTTATTCTTTTTGAGATAGTTCAGAAGCTTGCGGCGGCGATTCGTCAAGGCGATCAGACCGTGGCGGCTGTGGAAGTCCTTCTTGTGCGTGCGAAGGTGCTCCGTCAAGTGAGCAATGCGCGCGGAAAGAAGAGCGATTTGGACTTCGGAGGAACCCGTATCCTTATCGCTGAGTTTGTAATTGTTGATGATTTCGGATTTGTTGTACATAGCTTGTTGTTTTGTTTTCAGAGCTGAACGGTTTCCCGAAGGGGATTCCGCGTCCCTGACCCGAAAGTCCGGAACGCCGTCTCACCGCACGTTCCCGCGCGGCAACTCAGGCTTTGCGAGGCTCACACCCCGCAGAACTCGACGTTGAAAGTGGAATGATGTCGATTAGAAAGCGTTCCCGCAAGCGGAAAATATGTAATATCTCTGCGAGGAAAAACGACCGAGCCCCTTTCCGCGCGCGATACCGTCATCAGAAAAATATGGCGTTCCCGCGTCTTTTGTTATTTGATGAATCACTCTTTAAAATTCGATTTCACGGACTTTTACATCCGCATTCTTATGGCAGATTTCATTAACCAACAAATCATCAACGCGCTAAACCAAAAATTCGGAGACGTGGGGCAAGTCGACGACCTCGCCTTCTCCAAGGAAAACGTTTCGATCACGCTGAGCCTCGCCGGCGAACCGCAGCCGCTCACGCTCGAAGTCAACGGTCTTTCCTGGAACACTTCCGACGGCAAAATGCACCTCTATTTCGACGCTCTGATTTGCCGCGAAAAAATTTGGATCCAGGAAATTTTCAAACTGATTGCCGAAAAAACCGGGCGTGTGATTTCCTTCCCGGACAGCCTGAAACTGATGCCGCTGAAAATGCTGCTTCAGAAAAAACGTTAAAAACCGCGTGATTTTTTTCGACAAAAACGGCTTTTCGCTCCGCCTCGCCGATGCCCTTACACAGGCTCACGCGAACGGAGCGGAGTTGCTTTCCGTCGCGTTCCCGCCACTCCCCGGCACAGCCTTTAAGTGCATCGCAAATATTTCCGAACCCGTCCTTTTATTCTTCTTCGAAAACGAAAAAAAAGGCATCGCGGAAATAGGGTTGGATTTCCGCACGCCGATTACGCCGGCGGAAACCTTCGAAAATCTTTCCTCCGCGATTCCGGAAAAACGCACGCAGATTTCTCTTGTCGAGAATGAAAATTCGCCTTGCGTTCCCGCACCGAAAATTTTTGTCGCCGGGACTTTTGACGACGCGTCCGCCCACTCCTTTGCCGCGATTCCGACATGGCAAATTTCAAAGCGAAACGACACCACGCAAATTTGCGCACATTTTCGCCCGACACAAGAAATTCAAACACAAGCGAATGCGCTTCTTGCCGATTATGAACGCATCTTAAGCCTCGCTTCTGCCGAGCCGAACACGTTCCCGCCGCTCCCCGCCGTTGTTTCCGAAACGGAAGTCGGAGACTCCGATTACCGCTCCCGCGCAACACGCGCCATCGGAGAAATCATCACCGGGAAATTCGAAAAAATCGTCCTCGCCCGCGCAAGGGATTTTCATTTTTCTCCCGCACAAAATTTCCCGGCGGGAACGCTTCTCGCCGCCCTTCGCAACCGTTTTCTTTCGAGCGGTTGCACTATTTTCTCCGCGCCGACAAGCACCGCGCACACACAGGAAAAAATCGTCGGTGCCTCCCCGGAAATGTTGGTGCGCCTTCAGAACGGGAAGCTCGAAACCGAAGCCCTTGCCGGCACCGTTTCTAACGTCCCCGGCGAAACACAAGCGCGCGCCGAGGTTCTTTTTTTCGACGCCAAAGAGAGACGGGAACACCGCCTCGTCGTCGATTTTATCACCGAAAAGCTTCGCGAATTCCGCCTCTCGCCTCGCTTTCCTGCGGTTCCCGGCATTCTCGCGCTCCCGAATGTCCTGCATCTTCACACGCCGATTGAAGCGGATATTCCCGACCGTTCCTTTTCGCTCGGAAAAATTGTCGCCGCTCTTCATCCCACGCCGGCGATGTGCGGAGTTCCCGCCGCCAAAGCGAAAAAATTCATCATAGAAAACGAAGCGTTCCCGCGAGAAAACTTTTCCGCACCCGTCGGTTTTCTTGATGCCGACGGGAACGGCTTCTTCGCCGTCGCCATTCGTTGCGCCAAAATTTTTAACGACAAAATCCGCCTCTACGCAGGCTCGGGACTCGTCAGCGGAAGCGTTCCCGAAAAGGAATTCTCAGAAATTAACGCCAAAATTTCCGCCCTTGCCTCACTCCTTCGCAAGTAGGCTGAAACCCGTATCTTTTTTCGAAAACCCGCCTCTTTTTCAAAATGTTTTCCCGAAGCCGCTTTCCCGAAAACCTGACGCCGAATCGGTGGACGCGCATCTTGCGCGAAACGCGGGAACGCGCACGCGTATCCGGAGAAAAGATACTCAACCTCGCTGTTTCCAATCCGACGGCGGTCGGCTTTCGCTGGGAAAAATCACAACTCGCCGCCGCACTTTCCGCCGACTCCGTCGAAATTTACGCACCGCTCCCGCGCGGGCTCTTTTCCGCCCGCGAAGCCGTTTCAAAATTTTACAAAACCGTCCATCACGCGAACGTCTCTCCAAACAACATTCACCTTACGGCGAGCACAAGCGAGGCTTATTCCTGGCTTTGCAAACTTCTTTGCGACAGCGGCGACAACGTTCTCACGCCGGCACCGTCCTATCCGCTCATCTCGCATCTTTGCGGCATGGACAACGTAAACACGCGTGAATATTTTTTGGAATTTTCCGAAAAAGAAAACCGCTGGCGCACAAATTTTTCCTCCATCGAAAATGCCGCGGACGAACGCACGCGCGCGATTTTTTGCGTCGCGCCGAATAATCCGACAGGCTCCGTTTTCTCCGACGACGAAAGAAGCCGCCTTTTGGAAATCGCGCGGGAACGCCGGATTCCGCTCGTCGTCGACGAAGTTTTTCTCGAATACGCCAACGGGAACACGCCGCAAAACGCAAATGCACTTCGGACTTTCGCCGATGTCACCGACGCTCCGGTATTTGTCCTCGGCGGACTTTCCAAATCTGCGGCACTTCCGCAAATCAAGCTCGGCTGGATTATAACCTGCGGGAACGCGGAATTTGCCGGGAACGCACTTGCAAGGCTGGATTTTATTGCAGACACTTACTTGTCTTCGAGCGCACCGGCTCAGGGCGCGCTCGCATCGCTGCTCGCGTCGTCCTCCGCAATGCGGGAACGCATCTGCGAACGGCTCGACGCCAACGAGCGGCTTTTGGAAGCATGGACGAAAAAATCGCCTCACGAAATCCGGGTTCTTCCGCGCACCGCCGGTTGGTATGCAATTCTGCGCTTGCCGCGGGGCGTTTCGGAAGAAGCTCTTTCAATCGATTTATTGCGACGGGAAAACGTCATCGCCCACCCCGGATATTTTTACGATGTGGAAAACGTTCCCGCCCCGCATCTGGTGCTCTCTTTGATTACGCCGACAGAAACGCTCGCCGCCGCGCTCCCGCGCATTGATACTGCACTCCTGCGAAACTGAACCCGCCCGGGAACGTTTTTACTCCACGGAAGCACACGGAAAACACGAAATTTCACGACACGGGAACGCGACGGAATTACGCGTTGCGCGGAAACGCCGCAAGCGTTTTAATGAGGCTCTTTTCCAAAACCTTTTTTCCCACGCAACCTTTAACCGACCGTGAGCAAAAAAAATTCCGTCATTCCCTGGGCTCCGCATGAAGCGGAGGACTATTACGGCTTCAAGCGCTGGGGCGCGTCGCATTTTTCCGTCGGAGACGACGGTTTTCTTAATGTCCATCCGATGGGCGACCAACGCCGCATCCGCATTATGGACATCGTTAAAGAAGCGGAATCCATGGGCTTGCGCCCGCCGCTGACGATTCGTGTTCAGGACTTGTTGCGTTCCCGCGTCATGCAGTTAAATGAGGCATTCCGCGCGGCGATTAAAGACGAGTCCTACGACGGAATTTATCGGGGCGTTTTCCCGATAAAAGTCAACCAGCTGCGCGAAGTGGTAGAAGAAATTCTCGACGCGGGCGAAGATTACGACTACGGCTTGGAAGCCGGTTCGAAGCCGGAGCTTTTAATCGCGCTCGCATTGCTTGAAAGCAAGAAAGCACTTTTGGTCTGCAACGGCTACAAGGACGAAGAATACATTCGTCTTGCGCTGATGGGACGCCGCTTGGGGAAGCGCACCGTCATTGTCGTAGAGCAGCTCGACGAGGTCGATCAAATCATCCGCATTTCAAAAGAAATGGACGTCGTTCCCGCGATCGGTTTTCGCGTAAAACTCATGACAAGCGGCGAGGGCAAATGGGCGAAATCCACCGGCGAGAACGCAAAATTCGGGCTTTCTCCGAGCGAAATCATCATCGCGACAAAAAAACTGAAACGCGCCAGAATGCAGGACACGTTGCAACTTCTGCATTTCCACATCGGCTCACAGGTTCCGAATATTTTAACTATCAAAAAAGCCGTCACCGAAGCCGCCCGCTTTTACTGCGAGCTCTACAAAATGGGCTTCCCGATGGGAAATATCGATGTCGGCGGCGGGCTCGGGATCGACTACGACGGCTCGCGCTCCAACTACGAAAGCTCCATGAACTACTCCATGGAAGTTTATGCGCGCGACATCGTTTCCAACATCAAAACCGTTTGCGACGACGCCGATGTGCCACACCCGAACATCACCTCGGAAAGCGGGCGTGCCATCGTTGCGCCGCATTCGATTCTCATCTTCGAAGCCGTCGGCAAAATCACGCCGGAATCCTCAGACTCCGGTCCGCTCGTGCGCACGAAAAAAGCTCCGATTGTGCGCGAACTCGAAGGTATTTTAAAAGACGGCAAACGCTACGGATTGCTCGAACGCTATCACGATGCCGGACAAAAACGCGATGAAGCGCTCTCGCTTTTCCAGCACGGCTATCTCAATCTCGAAAATCGCGCGGAAGCCGACCGCCTTTTCTGGGAAATTTGCCGCGAAATTCACAAGGAACTCCCTAAACTCGAAGGTAACGTTCCCGAAGAACTCGCCGATCTGGACGCGATGCTCTCAGAGCAATATGTGTGCAATTTCTCCGTGTTTCAATCGCTTCTCGACCACTGGGCTATCGACCAGCTTTTCCCCGTCGCCCCGATTCACCGCCTCAACGAAAAACCCACAGTCGAAACCACACTCGTCGATATCACTTGCGACAGCGACGGAAAAGTTTCCGATTTTATTGATTTTGAAGACATCCGCAGCACACTCTCGCTCCACCCGCTTCGCGAAAAAGAACCGTATTACATCGGCGCATTCCTTGTCGGCGCGTATCAGGACGTTATGGGCGACCTGCACAACCTTTTCGGACGCGTGGACGAAGTTCACGTCTTCCTCGAAGAAGACGAAGAAGACGGTTTTTACATCGAAGAAGCCGTTTCGGGTTATTCCGTGGACAAAATTCTCGCCATGGTTCAATACGATGCCGAGGATCTCTGCCGCCTAATGAAACGCCGTATCGACCGTGAAACCAAAGCGGACAAAGTGCGCCCGCGCGAAGGCGTCGCCATGCTCGCTCTTTACGAAAAACTGATTAAGGCAAAATCCTACCTCGTTCCCGCAAGCGCAAAACGAAAATCGGGTCGGAAAAAATAAATCGGTGATTGGAAACGGGCAAACTCCCTCCCGGGAAAAATTCAATTTGACCCGTTCCCGGAATTGTTCATGATTGTGCGCTTCTGTTTTTTCAATCCATGAAGAAAGTATCCATCGTATTATTCATCATCGCCGCTGTTTTCGCGGGAACGTCAGCCTATCTTTTCCTCCAAAACAGCGACCTTCAGAAGGAAAACGCGAACTTGGCGGAAATTGACGCGCAACGCAAAGCCAACGACGAAACGTTTGACCTCCGCGCCAAAAACAAAATCGCGGAAACGGATCTCGCGCAGGCTCGCGAAAAAAATCGCGAACTTGAAAAGCAACTCGCCGCGTCCGAAGAACTGTCGTTAGCCCGCCAAAAAGCGCTTGAAGAAGCTGCACAAAAAGACATCGCTCAACAACAGCAAATCGCGGAGAAAGAATCCGCCGCAAAAATCGCTCAGGAATCCGCAGACAAGGATAAAGCCGCGATTGTCGAGTTGGAAAATGCACTTATCGAAGAACGCAAGCGCACCGAAGAGCTCAACGGCGAAGTCGTCCGCCTCCGCAGCAACGAAGACCGCCAAGCACTCGAAGCCCAAATCGCAGAGAAAGACCAACAATTGCTGGAACTTTCCAAGGAACGCGATTCGCTCGACGAAGAGCTTGCTGTCCGCAAGCTTGAAATCGCCGATTTGCAACAACGCCTCCAAGCGCAAGTCGCAACGGCAAACGATCGATCCGCCGCTGCCGATTCTCGCGCCGACGAAATCAACGCGGAACTCGAAGAAGCGAAAAAGCGCATCGAAACTTTGGAAAACCAAAACCGCAATCTGCGCCGCCGCCTCTCCAATCGCTAAAATAAGAGAACAGCCGAGAATTATTCTTTCCGGTTTATAAAAAAAAACGTTCCCGCCCGGCGAAAGCCGTCTTAAGCGGGAACGTTTTTTTGTAAAAATTTTTCGGATTCAGGATCGGAAATGCCTCATCAAAGCTTATTGGCAGCGCGATCGGCGGGAGTCAAATCCGGACGAATCGCCACGGAATCATAAATTTCGCCCGCTTTTTCCTTAAAATCCAAAGTGCAGTGTAGCCCGCGAGATTCATGACGCTGAAGCGCGCACAAAATAACGATTTCTCCAATTTGAACAAGATTCCGCAATTCAAGCAATTGTGCCTCAACCTTGAAATTCCAGTAGTATTCGTTGATTTCTTTTTTGAGCATCTGCACGCGCGTAAACGCTCGGTGAAGGCGCTTTGTCGTGCGCACGATTCCGACGTAATCCCACATCGCGCGGCGCAACTCGTCCCGATTATGAGAGAGCACAACGCGTTCATCGGACGCATGCACGTTCCCGTCCTGCCAATCGGGAACGTCTGTTTTCGGAGCCGGATTGTTTTTCAAAAATTCGACAACTGCCTCAGCCCCGTTGTGAGCAAGCACAACGGCTTCGAGCAGAGAATTTGAAGCCAGGCGGTTAGCGCCGTGGAGCCCCGTGCACGCCGTTTCACCACAGGCATAGAGCCCTCGCACGGATGTCGCCGCATTCATATCGGTTTTCACGCCGCCGCAAAGATAATGCGCAGCGGGAACGACGGGGATTTTCTCCTCCGCCATATCGATTCCGTGAGCTTTGCAAGTATTGTAAATATGCGGAAAGCGTTCCCGCAAATATTCGGCGGGTTTGTGGGAAATATCGAGCCAGACGTGCGGAGCTCCGGATTTTTTCATCTCGGAATCGATAGCGCGAGCCACGATATCACGCGGAGCAAGATCGCCGCGCGCATCATAGTCTTTCATAAACGGGCGTCCGCGTATGTCGCGCAAAATAGCGCCCTCTCCGCGCACGCTTTCGGAAATGAGCTCCCGGGAACCGTCCGGCGCATACATCGCCGTCGGGTGGAATTGCACAAATTCCATGTTACGCACAACCGCTCCGGCGCGATACGCCATTGCGATCCCGTCGCCCGTCGCAATGTCCGGATTAGTAGTATACTGGTAAACCTGCCCGATTCCGCCGGAGGCAAGCACCACGGCAGGAGCGCGAAACGTGAGGACTTTCCCCGAGGCGACATCGAGTACGTAGGCACCGAGAACGCGGTTTTCGGGAGAATCGGCGGATATTTTCGAATCTTTCAGACGCGCCGTCGTAATCAGGTCGATAGCCATGTGATACTCGAAAAACGATATTTTTTCGCTTTTTGCGGCAACGGCAAGCAATGCGTCTTCAATCGCTTTTCCGGTCAAATCATGCGCATGCAAAATGCGGCGATGCGAGTGTCCGCCTTCGCGCGTCAAATCATAAGCGCCGTCTTCGCCCTTTGAAAAATTCACACCGATATCAATCAATTCGCGAATGCGAGCGGGAGCGGCTTCGACAATGGCACGCGTAACGGCTTCGTCGCACAGACCGTCTCCCGCGATCAGCGTGTCGCGAACATGATTTTCGAAATCGTCGGTTCGGTCAAAGACGCAGGCGATTCCTCCCTGTGCGTGGTTGGTATTCGATTCCGCCGAGGCTTTTTTAGTGACGATTGCCACACGCAAACCCTTGGCGGCGGTTTTGATGGCAAAGCTCAATCCCGCGATTCCGCTACCGATAACGATAAGGTCGAAGTTCATTGGAGTGATGACGCTGTTATGCGTTCGATTTAATCACTTTCCTAAAAAATTTTCAACGCAGAGAAAGGACAAAATTCACGGCACGACAAGAAGCGAGGAGAACTCCGGCGGGAGCGGAGACCTTACCGAAAACTCCACTTTTTTTCCGCGCCACGGGAACGCGATTGCCGTTTCCTCCGCATGAAGAAAAAGCCGATTTCCCGCCTCGCCGAGTTTCGCATTGCGATGAAAATCGCCGTAAGTTTTATCTCCCAAAATAGGAATTTTTCGGGTCGCACACTGTACACGCAATTGATGTGTTCGCCCCGTTTTCGGCTCCAAGCGCAAAAGAGCGACGGGAACGGGGCGATCGCCTCCGCCAAGCGTTCCCGATTTCATCACGGAATAATGCGTTTCCGAGAAAAGCGAGTCTCGGGAATTTCCCCTTGCAACTTCCACCCGCAAAGAACCGTCGCGTGTGCGCACACGCCGCAGGAAATCCCTCCAAATTCCTTTCTCCGGAATTATATTTCCGCAAACGGCAGCTATATAAACTTTATATACGTTCCCGTCGAGAAAGGCTCGCCGCGCCGCCGCTGCAATTTTCTCGTCCGTTGCAGCAAGCACCACGCCGCTTGTCGGTGCATCGAGACGATTCAAAATAAATACTTTTTGTATTTTCCCTCCGGATACGCGACAAAAATAGCACTCGGATTTCAAACTGTAATCCGCAACCAGTAGCGCATTTTTCGCGGCGGCGATTCCCGGCGCGTTCGGGTGAGTTTTTGTTCCCGCCGGCTTTTCCAGTGCGAAGATTCCCACGGAGTTCGCCGCAAGAATACGCACGCCCCGCCCGAGAGGAAGCGAGCCCTCTAAGTTTTTTCTAAAAATTTCGCCCTCGGAATTATTCATTTACTAAATTTATTTTGAGAACGTTCTAAGAGAAAACACCCCGGGAACGCGAAGAAAAAAGTTTTTCCCGATTTTGCCGAAACATGAAAACGCATCGAAGGGTGCTCGACTTCAAAAAAAAACGTTCCCGCCGAAGCAATTTTAGCCGGGCGGGAACGTTCCGAAAAAATAATTTCTTTTATACCGAAGGCGGTGTTTCAACCGCGTCGGTAACTTCTTCAACTTTTTCAACCGTCATCGGCTTCAGCTCCGTGAACGCATCAATGATTTTTTTGGCATCCTCCGGGATGGAATCGATATCTTCCTGCGTTGTGCAGGGACCGCGGAAAAGAATATCGTCATCGCCGGCACGGGAAACCGTAACCTGCCGCCCGTTTTCATCGCCGACGACGATTACGGAATTTCCCTGTCCGAAAAAGACCTGGGAAAAAGTCTGGCGCGCTTTTCCGAGAGCGGCTTTGCGAGCGTCGTCGTATTGACGGCGCAGAAAGGAAAGCATCTTTTTGGAATCGGGCAATTTGGCGTGGGCGCGGCTGACCAAGCGGCGGAACTCCGCCGGAATGTCCAGCTCGTCACGAATCAGCACGCCGTTGGGAGTGAGGCTGATCCACCCGCCGAGATCCGTTCCGTCTCCGAGCAAAATTTCTTTTCCGTTAATGTAAAGACGCACATCGTCTTTGGCATGCGTTTCCCCGTGTCTAATACGCTTAGGTGCCGTGATGCACCGTTCTCCGATTGTCGCTTTTTTGATCATTTTTTCTCCTCCGCGCAACAGTACGATTTCTACGTCTGTTCCCGGTTTATAAGAGCGCACGAGAGCCGAAAATTGGTTTGGGAAAAAAAGTTTTTGTCCGTCCAAGGAAATCAAAATATCACCGGGAAGGATTCCCGCCTCCGCCGCCGGAGATCCGGCGCGCACGTAAACTGCCTGAACGCCGGGAACGGAGCTGTCGCAATATGTGGCGGCGGGCAAAGTATCCAGCGCCACGCCGAGATAAGAATACCGGGAAATCACCTGCTCGTTTTCAGAAAACGACTTTGTTTTCGCCGGAGCCGCTTCAGTTTTTTCCTGTGTTTCCGCCGGAGTTGCGGAAACCTGTTCGGAGCAGGCGAACGTTCCCGCACACAGCGGCAGAACGCCTGCGAGAATAAGTTTTTTCAAAAATAATTTTCGATTTTTTAAGCTCATAAGAATTTTAATTTTCGCGGATTAGGAAGTTTCCCGTAATTATAAAATCAATACACGGGCATTTCCATACAAACGACTTCTTCGTGCGGGCGCAATTCGACAAACGCACTTCCGGTTTCGCTGTTTTCCCAGCGGTATTCGTCCATGTAAACATAGCGCATGCGGCGCGAAACGGAACCGTCGGATGATGCAACAACTTCAATCGGAGCCACCGTGTTCATGCGCCGCTCCACGTTTACAAGATTATAGTTTCCGCGTTCCCGTCGCTTACGCAAAAGCGGTTCCTTCTGATGACCGTTTGTCCCGAGCAGAGACGCACCGCCGCCGGCAGAAAGCATTACCGCCGAAGACTCCGAAATCGCGGCAATTCCGGGCGCAGGACGCACGGCGTTCCCGGGCAAAACGGAATATCCCCAAAGCCCGAGCCCGACGACGCCCGCCATCATCGCGACAGACGCTGCGAGCCGACGGAACGACAGCAAATTCAGCCGCCCGCCGCGATGCGGAAGCCTTACCGTGTTATCCGGTTGCTCGTTCATCGCTGCTTCAACGGACGCATAAAACCTATCCGACAAATCCACCGGACGCATTTTCATCAATGCTTCCTCAATGTCGGCGAAATCATCATCTTGTTTTTCGAAATTCTGCATAGCAAAAAAAAGCTTTAACGAAATCGGTTCTCCCGAAGACCGACTCAACGTTTGACTGTTTTTCTCAAAGTCGCAAGCGCGTAGCGATACCGCGACGCGGCTGTGTTTTGAGAGATTCCGAGCTGACGTGCGATTTCATCAAACGTCAACATTCCCCAAATCTTCATAACCACCACTTCCCTTTGTTCGTCGGGAAGAGCTCTGACTGCATTTTCGAGATCCTGCTGAATCTCGCCCTCGCCGGGTTCAAAAAACGTCACTTTGTCTTCCAACTCGTAGGCTTGCGTTTCACGATTGATTCGGCGTGTTCGGGAACGTCCGTGATCAATCGCCGCCCGCCTGACGGAGGTGATGATAAGCGCGTTCGGATTTCCGGGCAGATGCCTCTGATTTTTCCAGTAACGAACGAAAGCGTCCTGTAAAACATCTTCCGCCTCTGCCAAGGAACTCGTCCACTGGCGAGCGCAAAGCAATAATCGACGCCCGTTTTGCTTAAGCCATTCGCGCCATTGTTCCTGCCCTAAAGTCTCGCCGGTAGTTTGCACTGTTGTAGTTGTTTGTAGTGTTAGCGTTCCTGTCTCTGTTTTTTGTCTAATTTTTTTATTTTTTCAAAAAAAAAAAATTAAGAAAACACCCGAAACACATAAAAAAAGCGTTCCCGTTTCGCATTTTTTTCTGCACGGGAACGCTTTTTTTCATTTTAGGAAAGTAACACTACGCGGCTTTTTCTTCGGCGTTCGCGCCAAGCGTTTCGCCGACCGTCGGATGGACTTTTTCCATGATTTTGTCCTGGATTTCCGCCAACGTTGCCGGATTTTTCTTCAAAAACTCCTTCGCCGCTTCGCGTCCCTGCCCGATTAAATTGCCGTTGTAAGCAATCCACGCGCCTTTCTTTTCCAAAATCTTGTGCTCGACGCCAAGATCAATCACCGAGCCCGTACGCGAAATGCCTTCGTTATACATAATATCAAACTCGCATTCCGTAAACGGCGACGCCACTTTGTTTTTCACGACTTTGATTTTCGTGCGATTGCCGATGACTTTGCCCGAAGGTTCCTTGATTTGCCCGATGCGGCGAATATCCATGCGTACCGACGCAAAGAACTTCAACGCGCGCCCGCCCGGCGTCGTTTCCGGCGAGCCGAACATCACGCCGATTTTTTCGCGAATCTGATTTGTGAAAATGCAAAGACACTTCGATTTCGCAATCGCCGCCGTGAGTCGGCGCATTGCCTGCGACATCATGCGCGCCTGCAAACCGACCGTCGTGTCGCCCATCTGCCCGTCCAATTCCTGTTTAGAAACAAGCGCCGCGACAGAATCGAGCACGACGACATCGACCGCCCCCGAACGCACGAGCGTTTCTACGATATTGAGCGCGTCTTCGCCGCTTTCCGGCTGGGAAACGAGAAGATTTTCCAAATCTACGCCGACGACTTTCGCGTAGCGCGGGTCGAGCGCGTGTTCGACGTCGATAATCGCCGCCGTGCCGCCTTCGCGCTGCGCCTGCGCGATCACGCTGAGGCAAAGCGTGGTTTTCCCGGACGATTCCGGCCCGTAAATTTCGACAATACGCCCGCGCGGGAGCCCGCCGACGCCGAGTGCGAGGTCAATCGCCACGGAGCCCGTGGAAATCGTCGTCACGTCCATTTTCGTCGCGTCGCCCATGCGCATAAGCGTGCCTTCACCGTAAGTTTTGTTAATTGCGGAGAGCGCGAGTTCGAGCGCTTTTTTCGTGTCCGCTGCTGTTTGTTTGGAAGCTGTTTCTTTTGCCATAAATTTAATTTTTTTCTTAAAAATTCGGGATATTGTGAAGAAAATCCGTTTTCCCGCGTTCCCGCAAAACAAAAAAATGCGGAGCAAAAAAGGGAAAAAACGATTTTTTTCATACGGAAAAACCGTTTCGGCACGCGCGCTCCTTTTATTTTCAATTTACATTCAAGCAACTGCGGCGCATTTTGTGAGCATGCAAGAAATTTTAAATGCGCTCACGGATTTTTTGAGCGGCATGAATCTGCCGCCGCAATACACGCAGACGGTGATTTCCGGTGTTCTCGCTCTTATTTTTGTTATCGTTCTTTTCGGGGGACAACGATTGCTTCGTTTTTTGCTTCGCACGGGAACGCATCTTTGGGCAAAACGTTCCCGCAATACCTGGGACGACGCATTTTGCGAAGCGCGTTTTCCGGGGCGGCTTGCTCATTTGCTCATCGCGATTTTGTCCCAGCATCTTTGCGGAATCGTTTTCGCTCATAATCCGCAGCTTTCGGAAATTTTCATCGCGGGAACGAATATTTATTTTGCCGTCGCTATTGCCGGAATCGCCTATTCCGCCATTAATGCGGCGATGATTATCGGCACCAATAATGATCGGCTCAAAGACGTTCCGATTAAAGGTTTTTTCCAAGCGCTGAAGATTTTGCTCGCACTCGCGGTTGCCATTTGGGTGCTTTCTATTTTGTCCAACAAATCGCCTGCATACTTTTTGTCGGGACTCGGAGCCCTGATGGCGATTATTCTCATCGTTTTTAAAGACACATTGCTCGGTTTCACCGCCGGGATTTTAATTTCGGCAAACGACCTCGTCCGCAACAAAGACTGGATCGAAATTCCGGGAACGAACGTAGACGGAGAAGTTTTCGATGTTTCACTGACCACAGTCAAAGTCCGCAATTGGGACAACACAATTGCAAACGTTCCCGCTTACACGCTCATTTCCACTGCATTCAAAAACTGGCGAGGCATGGAAACTTCCGGCGGTCGGCGTATCAAACGCGCCATTAACATCGATATGCAAACAGTCCATTTCGCATCCGAAAGCGAAATCAAGCGTTGGCAAAAGATCGCTCTCTTGAAACCTTACCTCGAGCAAAAGCTCAAAGAAATCAGCGAAGCCAACGCCCGCCTCTCGCCGGCAGAGCGTGGCGAATCCCCCGCCAACGGTCGAAATTTGACCAATCTCGGCACATTTCGCGCATATTGCGTTGCGTACTTGAAAGCCAACCCCGGCATCCACCGGGGAATGACATTGCTCGTGCGCCAGTTAGACCCGAAGCCGACAGGAATACCGCTCGAAATTTACGTTTTCACCAACGATACACGCTGGGCTAATTACGAGAATATCCAGTCCGATATTTTCGACCACCTTCTCGCCGTCATTCCGGAATTCGGGCTTGCGCCTTATCAGGAACCCAGCGGACGCAATTTTGAAAGAATCGCCAAGTAGCGAAAAAACGTTTCCGTGCATCGAAGCACAAAAAAACGCGCTTCGATTGAGCTACCCCTTATTTTCGTTTTTCTTGGAAATACCTCGCGCTATCAGAAAGATCCCGCCGAATGCGACCAGGTGTCCCAGGGTTTTAACCACGATGTAAACGCTGTGTGAATCCTGCATATGCGGAGCAATCACGCGCGCCGCAAACACGCCGATTAGCGCAACCGCTGTTCCCGTAAACCAATACCGAGGAATCTTTTTCATACCTTTAAAACAAAAAGAAAAAGCACGCGTTCCCGCAAAACAAAAAACGGATGCTACCGCAAAATTTGTAGCATCCGTTTTTGTTGTCCTGCAGGGAATATTATCCGCTGATCATCGGAATCAGCGCAATGTAAACCCCCGTGAAAATCGCGGAAGTGATCACTCCGGAAATATTAATTCCCAAAGCATCCGGAAGCACAATCACGTCCGGCGCAACACGGGAAATTTCCTTCTGCGCGATTTTCGCACACGTCGGCACGCAGGAAATTCCCGCGATCCCGCAAACCGGATTAAAGCGACGACCGGTAATCATGTACATAATGTAACCGCCGATAATGCCGCCAACTGCAGAAACCGTAAGTGCAAAAATACCGAGGACGAGCAGAATCAATACCTTTTCGTCGAGCAAAGTGCGCGCGCTGCAAAGCAACCCGAGAATGAGCCCGAGGAAAAACGTTCCGCCATAAAGGAAAACCTGATCAATCAAACGAATGAAGGACTGAATTCCCGCCTCACGAACTGCGATCCCGACAAAAAGCGAGCAGAAAAGCGGAGCCCCGACCGGGAAAAGCAAGCAAAGCACCGTGCAAGTAACGACGGTGAACGCAATTTTTTCGTCCGCCGTAACCTTAATCGGTTTTTTCGGCGGCTTATTTCGCACCTTGCGCAAAGTCTCCGGAACAAGGAAGCGGATCAGGAACGGATACGCGCCGTAAGTAATCCCCAGATACAGATAGGCAACCACCGTAACGGGCACGAAAAGATCTTTTGCCAATTTCAGAGAAGTGAAAAGAACCATCGGTCCGTCCGCTCCGCCCACCATCGCAATAGAAGCCGCTTCGCCGTAATTAAGCCCGCAGGCAATCGCAACCGGGAACGTAATAATCGTTCCGAGTTCTGCGCAAAAAGCCACAAATACGCTTTGGAACGGGCGAGCCATAAGGAAACCGACGTCCAAAAGCACGCCGATCCCCATGAAAATAAAGCACGCGATAAGATTATTGCTAAATGCGTAATTGTAAATCGGCTGAATCCAATCTTTTTGCATCAGAGCAACAATGTTTTTTTCTCCCTGAACCAAAGGCTCAACATTGAGGTCTCCCTGAAGAAGCACGTTCCCGACAAGGCGTTTTTGCGTCTTGGCATCAATGATTTCAAGCGTTCCCGCCTTAAGAAAGCCCGCAATCGCCTCTTCGTTTTTGACATGAATGAACTTGTCCGTCTGGGCGGCTTCTTCCGAAAAATCGGCAGAACCTTCCACCGTAAAGTAACGCACGTCCGAGCGGTTTTCGCTGTTGATCCAACGGGCTTCCGAGACACGTTCGGATTCAATCGCCGTCGTCGGGTCCAAGTAAAGATTCCCGGCATTGGCAACAATCATTCCCAAGCCCATCGGAATCATCAGCAACGGCTCAAGCACTCCGCGTTTTCCGAGAAAAACGAGAAGCGCACCAAGGATAATCAATCCCACGCCCGTCCAACATTGAACGGAAGGAGAGTCTGCAAGTGTCGTGATGCCTTCGAAAAGGCGCCGGACGATATCTATAAAGTCAATATTGTTCATTGAGTTTTCTTTGGGAGACCGACACGGGAACGCCTGTGTCCGCCGATCAGCCTCTCCTCATCAGCCCTTTTTACTGAAAATATGCAAAAACAGATAAATTCCTTTCACGAGAACTGCCAACACAACGGCGACCAGCGCCGCGATGAGGATAATCCACGGAAGCCATTCCAACGCCACGCCAAGCGATACTTCTGAAGAAGCACCAGCCGCAGATGCATCTGCAAGCAAAGAAAACATAGCGACGTTTCAGCGAAAATTACGCAATGACCGCGAGCACCTGACCTTCTTCAACGCCGTCGCCGACATTGACATTGATCGCGGAAACCGTTCCTGCTTTGTTCGCGTAGATGTAAGTATTCATCTTCATCGCTTCAATCGTCAGAATCTGGTCGCCGTCTTTCACCGTTGCGCCGACCTTCGTATCGATGGAAACAACTTTTCCGGCGAGCGGCGAAGGAACGCCGGATGCACCGGCAGGAACAGCGGCTGGTGCCGAAGCCGCTACGGGAGCCGGGGCAACCGGAACCGGCGCAGGAGCCACGGGAGCCGAAACAACCGGAGCGGGCGCGACAGGTGCAGGAGCGGCGGCGGGAACGGAAGCTTCCCCTTCAATTTCAACGGAAACTTCATAAACTTTGCCGTCAACGGTAACTTTAAGTTTTCTCATGGTAGATTTTCTTTCTTTTACTTTCTTAATATTAAATGAAACAAAAAACAGTCTGAAAATTAGCGCGGAAGCGTATGCGAAGAATAAACCTGACGGCGTCCTTCAAGCGACCAAAGCGACATCAGGCGCTCAATATCCGCAGGATTTTTCGGAACGGCAGGCTGAACGCCGGTAATCGCGAAACGCTGACCGCGAAGTGCCACCGCCACGGAAGCGGCGATAACCGCCATGATTTCCGGCGGAATCGCATTCGCAACCGGAGCCGCGGGAGCCGGGGCAACAGCGACGGGCGCAGGCGCAACCGGAGCCGGCGCGGCAACCGGCATCGGTGCCGCCGGCTTGCGGAACGAAGAAACATGTTCAGGATTCGGCGGAAACGCCGCCGCAATCGCACGACCGACCGCCGCGACGACCACAATCAGAGCAACTGCACCGACCAAAACCCAGCCGACGACACCCCAATTAACTGCACTTAAAAAAGGCTGAATAACCATAATTTATCTTTTTATAAATTCTCAAAATTTCCTTCGGAAACACGCCCGATTAGAGCGGCATATTTCCGTGTTTTTTCGGCGGGCGCGTAGCGCGCTTCGAAAGCGAATTGCGAAGCGCCTGAGAAAGCACCGCGCGCGATTGTGCCGGCGTGATAACATCATCGACGACACCATTAGCGGCGGCACGATACGGTGTTGCAAATTGCGCGCTGTATTCGTCCGCATAAACAGCGGCGCGGGCACGCGAAGCTTCCTTGCCGAGGCGCTCGGCTTCTTCTTCGGTTTTTCCTTCGGCAAGAGCGTCTGCCTTGGCTTTTTCTCCGGCTGCGGTAATGTCTTTTTTGAAGACGATATTCGCCGCGCCGGCAGGTCCCATTACGGCGATTTCCGCCGTAGGCCACGCAAAGACCGCATCTGCTCCGAGCGATTTCGAGCACATCGCGATATATGCGCCGCCGTAGGCTTTGCGGAGCACGAGCGTAATTTTCGGCACCGTCGAAGCGGAATACGCGTGAAGCATTTTCGCTCCGTGGCGAATAATTCCGCCGCGTTCCTGAGCCTTGCCGGGCAAGAAGCCGGGAACGTCCACAAGCGTAACCAGAGGAATGTTAAATGCGTTACAGAAACGGATAAAGCGCGCGCATTTGTCCGCCGCGTCAATGTCGAGAACGCCCGCTTTCATCGTCGGCTGATTCGACACGATCCCGCAAACGACACCCTGCAAACGGGCGAAGCCGATAACGGCATTTTTCGCAAAATCCGCCATCACTTCGAAGAAAGAATTTTCGTCAAAGAGACGGGCAATGACTTTTTTGATATCGATCGGCAATTTCGGATCGTCGGGAACGAGATCCGCCATACCCGGATCTTCCTGCATGGAGACAATGGATGTCGGCTGGTGCGGCGGATCCATCATATTGTTTGCCGGAAGGTAAGAAAGCAAACGACGGGCGATGACGAGCGCGTGCGCGTCGTCTTCCGCAACAAAGTGAATATTTCCGCTAATCGAAGCGTGCGCCGCGGCACCGCCGATTTCGTCCATCGTGCATTGTTCGCCGGTTACCGCCTTAATGACCTCCGGTCCGGTGATGAACATTTGGGCATTGGACTTTTTCATAATGATAAAGTCCGTCAACGCCGGAGAATACGCCGCGCCTCCGGCACACGGTCCCGCGATAATCGAAATTTGCGGAACAACTCCGGACGCCTGAACATTACGATAGAAAATATCGCCGAATCCCTTCAGCGCCATTTCGCCTTCGGGAATGCGAGCCCCTCCGGAATCGTTAATTCCGATAATCGGCATTCCCATCTTGAGCGCATATTCCTGCATTTTGCAGATTTTTTGCGCGTGCTCGTGCCCGAGCGAACCGCCCTGCACCGTAAAGTCCTGAGAATAAATGGCGACCGAGCGACCGTCGACGTTCCCGACACCGGTAACCACGCCGTCACAAGGCAAATCCTTGCCCTTCATTCCAAAGTCCTGGCAGTGGTGCTTAATATGCATTCCGAATTCTGTAAACGAACCCGGCTGAACCAATCCCGCGATGCGATCACGCGCCGTCATCAAACCTTTTTTGCGGCGTGCGGCAAGTTTATCTTCCCCGCCGCCGGCGAGAGCCTTTTGTCGGAGGGCTTCCAAGTTTTCGATCAGTTCTTTTTTCATAAAACAGCCTTAAATAATTGTAATAAAAAACGTGGATTCATCGTATCGACACAGGGCTCTTTTTGAAAGCAAAAACTTTTTAACAAAACGGAGATCGTTCCCGATTCCGCCTTATCGGGAAATACCTTCCGAAAACCGCCGACACGCGAGAATACAACACTCATAAATCGCTGACGGGAACGCGAAAAAGCCCGCCCTGCTCCGCCGCCAACACCAGCGTATCTTCGTCAAGAAACGCAATACCCTCAAGTTGCCATTGCTCTTTCGGCGGAGCCACTCTTCGGAATTTCGGTGCGGCGGAAGTAAACAAGCGGCTTTCGTCCGTTTTACCAAGCGCATTCGGTTCCGGAAGTTCAAAAACCCAAACGCCGTGATAGGTCAGCACCGCAAGCCGCCGTCTCGACGGAGAAAGAGCCGCGTCCGTAACCATTCCCTTCGCATCAAAACGACATACGGGAACCGCTGCCTGATAGGACTCAACGGACGGATCCACGCGCCACAGCACCGTTTCCGTGTCCGACCAGTGTTTCGTAAAAAAATAAATTTGCCCGTTCAGAGCAAAACACGACTCGCAATCATAGTTACGCGAAAACGCCGGAAACTCATTCTGACTCGGATAATAAAAAGAAACCTTCTTGCGTTGCGGCGTTACGACATCGCGCGACGGATTCGGCTCCGGCACAAGGTAAAAACAGAGATTTCGCCGGTTGCTCATGTTATTTCCCACGTCGCCGATAATCAGAGTGCCCTTTTCGTCGAGCGCGACACATTCCCAGTCAAGATTGCGCGTTCCCGTCACGCGAATTCCGGAATAATTTTTCCGCATCGAAGCGGGAATAACCGCCTCTCCGGATTCCCGCAAAGCAAACACAACCGGCGCGTTCCCGCTGTCCGAAACCGCCCACATCACATCCTTGTAGCGCTCGCTCTTTGCCAAGCCGGAGCCTTCCGGTACCCGCGAAATATCCGCTTTCGCATAAGCTTCGAGCCGAAGCGGAGTTTTTTCCTCGGGAACGTTCAACTCCGTCCTTGGCGGAATTTCGGTAAAAACCGTATGATTTGCCGGGCGCGGCGCGGCAAAGACTCCCGCCGCGACGCCAAGCACCGCCCACGCCGCCAGCGCCGTTAATTTCTTACTCATTTTCAAAAAGCTCTCCGATCTCCGCATTTTCGGAAAAATCCGCCTTTGGTACCGACGGGAACGGTGGCGTAACCAACACCGCCGATTTCAATCCCGGAAAAAATTCCGAAAATTCCTCAGTCGCCGGCGTATTGCGCAACGCCGCCTGCACCATGCCCATTTTAGCATCCAAATTGTCAACCATTGAAACAAAAACCGCTTCCGGCGTCGCCGCAAGTGCCGCCGCGCCCCACTCCAACTCTCCCTGGTGACTCAAAACGATGTGCTCCAGGCGCTCCAAAATTTCCGGTGCGAGATGATTTTTCAAACCGTGCTTGCGCACACAACGGTAGCCCAAAACAACATGTCCCTGTAAAATCCCCGCCCGCGTTTTCCGCGTCGCTAAGCCCTGCGTATATTCAACGGTTTTCCCTATGTCGTGAAGCAGCGCGCCCGCGATGGCAAGACTCGGGTTCACTTGCGGATAAAGCGGTAAAAGCGCACGCGCCGCACGCGCAAGATGGCAGGAATGCTCCAGCAAACCGTGCCGATACGCATGGTGCATGGAAATTGCGGCGGAAGATTTTTTAAAGACCTCTCCGGACTCTTCCAGTGCCGCGCGCGCCGTCCGCCTCAGCCCCTCATCTTCAATCGCGTTAATGTGATTTTCAAGCTCCGCGCAAAGCTCGCCAAAATTTTCCGGCGACACCTCCACAAGTAAATCCGCCAGCCCGTCGCGCTCTATTTCCTCATCGTCAATTACATAAATATCTTCAAGCTTAGGAGAGAAACGCCCCTGATACGTTCCCGTCACGCCTTCGACGTGAACGACTGCTCCGTCACTCAAATTTCTCAACGCCCCCGCAACCGGGCTGTCCGAAAAAACCGTGCACGAAAACGTTCCCGTCCTGTCTCCCAAGTCCAACATGTAAAACGGAGCTCCGGTACGCGCTGTGCGCGTTGCAATTTTTTTCAAAATAAATACTCCCGAAAAACAGTTGCTCGGCGGGAACGTCTTTAGCTCGGAAACAGTCGCGGAAGTTGGCATAGACGGGAATTTTTACGAAGACATTCTTCCGGTGCAACGTTTTTATCGAGGAAACGCCCGCGCCTGCCGTCTAAAATTCGGACATGAAAGTGATTACCGATACTTGCATCCTCGTGTTTTCAAAAATAAAAACGCCCGCAGAAAAAAATCCGCAGGCGCGTGAAAACAAATGGTGGTCGCGGCAGGACTCGAACCTGTGACCCCAGCAATGTGAATGCTGTGCTCTAACCAACTGAGCTACGCGACCAAAACGTGAGGAGTAAGTCTGTCTTTTTTAGTGCCGCGTTGCAAGAAACTTTTTATTTAAGCGTTCCCGGAAATTTTTCTTGCGCAGAATTCCGTAATAAACAAAACTTTTCTCGTTTTCGTTTCTCGGTCGCACCGTTCCCCATCTTTTCGAGAGAATTTCATCCGTATTTTTCGGCAATAAATTCTTAAATTTTCTGTTCCGGTGATCGATTATTTGCAAGAGATGGTGTTCATTGTCTATGCCGTATTGAGCGTAGTCATTTTCGTTTTCATGTTTTCTCGGCTTCGCAAGATGAGGGGCTACGAGATAGAGGCGCATCATCGCAAACAGGAACTTGAAATTGCTAAGCGCGAAGCAGAACTCGCCGCCCGCGACATTCGCTCCCAAGCCGAAGAAAATGCGCAAAAACGCATTGCCGAAGCGGAGAAAATGATCGAGGAACGCAAAATCGCCGCACAAAAAATCGAGCAAACAGCCATGGAAGTTCAGGCTCGTGCCGCAGAGCTTTCCGTTAAACTCGACGAACGCCTTGTCTCTCTGAGGAAGGACGAAGAAAACCTTGTCGCCGAGAAAAAATCGCTTGATGAGCTACGGGAACGCTACGAAAACAAACTGCTTGATGTCGCCAAACTTTCCCGCGAAGCTGCCCGAGATGCCGCCGTTGCCCTCGAAATCGAAAATGCGCGCGAAGACACGCGTAAAATTCGGCGGGAAATTCTCGAAAAAGCCGAGGACGAATTTTCCATGGAGGCGCATCGCATTCTGATCGATACGATGCAACGCATCGCCCCGCGCGTGAACGAACAGGACATGTCCGAACTCGTTCCGATTCCTTCCGAGGAAACCAAAGGTCGCCTCATCGGGCGCGAAGGGCGCAACATCAAATGCTTCGAGCAAGTTACCGGTGCTACACTGATTATCGACGATACGCCGGGCTCCGTTCTCGTTTCCTGTTTTGATCCGTTCCGCCGCCGCGTCGCTGCCCTCGCCTTGCGCCGCCTCATCGCCGACGGACGCATTCACCCGCAAAGCATCGAACACTTCGTAAAATCTTCCCACGAAGAACTTCTCGGGAACGCCATTGAAACCGGAACGAAAGCCTGCGAAGATCTCGGAATCTTCCATGTAGACGAGCGCCTTTTAGAATTGCTCGGCAAGCTCCAGTTCCGGCTTTCCATCAATCAAAACACGCTCACGCACTCAGTCGAAACCGCTCAGCTTTGCGGAATTTTAGCATCAGAGCTCGGTCTTAACGTCTCAATTGCCACACGCGCCGGACTTTTCCACGACATAGGCAAAGCCCTCGATGCGGAAAACGAAACGGCCCACGCCCTTGCGGGAGCGCGCATTTTAAAACAGGCGGGGGAATCCGCCGAAGTCATTAACGCGGTCGAAAGCCACCACCGCGAAGTCGGGCACACCACCATCTACGGACCGCTTCTCATGCTTGCGGACTCTATCTCCGCCACGCGCCCGGGCGCGCGCTCCAGCACACGGGAAGGCTATGCGGAGCGCATTCGCAACCTCGAAGCCATCGCCCGCAGGTTCGACGGCGTGATCGACGCCTTCGCGATTCAGGCGGGACACGAAGTGCGCGTCATCGTTTCCAGCGAAGATGTCAACGATAGCGAAACCCGCGTTCTCGCGCAAAAAATCCGCATGACGATAGAAGACGAACTGATGTATCCGGGCAAAATCCGCGTCGTTGTCATTCGTGAACTTCGCGTCACGGAAGAAGCGCTTTAAACTCTTTTCCGCCGCGGGAACGAAAATAAAGCTTTTCGTTCCCGCGGCGAAAATTTACGCTGAGAAAAAAGATTTCTCCGTCCCGGTAGTTCAACGGATAGAACCGCGGTTTCCTAAACCGTTAATCCGAGTTCGATTCTCGGTCGGGGCGCCAGAAAAACTTGCGGCTAAATCCCGCACGGAACAAGAACCGCCGAGCTCATTCCGTGAATGATTTTTTTGTCGGGCGGACAAAATGTGCAAAGTGCTCCGCCGAGAGCCGCACGAGAACGCGTATTTTCGTTGTATCCGATAAAATAATACGGGCAAATCCGAACGCGCCCGAAAGCGGGAACGCTCTGCCCGTTTTCATCAAAAACACGGTGTTCGAGCTTTGAGGGCTTTCGGAACCGCTGAAGAACGTAAACGGAATCGCGTTCCCGCATCCTCAACAGTGCGTTCTCCCACGCCGAACGCCATTCCGTTTGCGAAACATCCGTCCCGACGGTTACGCTACGCGCGCCCCACGCCGTCTCGTCAAACCCGCTCGCTTTCAAAACCAATTCCCGTTCCCGCCTCGGAGCCGAAGCGAGTTCCGTCCAATCGCGAATCGGTCGCCCTTCCGACATCGGCGCGTGAAGCACGGCACACGCGGGCAAGCCTTGCGGAGGAAGCGGCTCAACGAGCCAGCTTTCCGGAACAATTTTTCTCATCAGCAAAAAATATTCCCGCCCCAGCGATTCTTCCCAAAAAGGAAACAGCGTCGGATGATGCAAAAGTGCAAGCGCGGCTTTTTCCTCCTGAAACGCACGCATCGGTGGTGTAACAACGACGTTCCCGCGCTCCGCTGCCTCCAACAACGCCTCTGCCGAGGGCACATTGTCCAAATCAAAGAGCTCAAAAAAACGGTAAAGCACGTCGATTTTTTTCCCTTTAAAAAAAACGCCGTCGGCAGAAACCTCCATTTCCTGCGGTCGGCAAACTTCAATATTTGCGCCGCATTCCCGCAGATCCTGCGCGAGCCATTCAAATTCCGCGCGATAATCATCCGCCTCGTCGGAAACGGCAACGGCGACGCGCGATGTCAGATTTCCGCCCGTTACGGCGGAGAAAAAAAGGTCCGGCATAGCGTTCCCGCGGGCGTAAAGGCGGGAAAGAAACGCCGTCAAACCGATTCCGCCGGGAACGCTGTCGAGTTCCGTCAAAGCAAACCCGTCATTGCAAATCAGCAAATCCGGGCGAATCACCGGCGGAAGCGTTCCCGCGAGTGCGCGTGCGCGCTGATGTGCGACAAGGCGCGGCGGCTTTCCACGATCAAAAATCTCCGCAACCCATGGCGTATATAATTTTTCATTACGCAAAACGGAACGGTTTTCCGCAGACGCCAGATAAAGCCTTTCCGTCGCACGATAAAATGCGAGTGCAGCGTTCCCGATATTTTGAAGCATGTCGCGTTGTGTCTCCGAAAAACGCCACGCGTCCGGAGAGAGTTTCCAACGCTTATTGCGAAAAAAACCTCCCGCTTCCAACGCTCCGTTTATCCGGGAAAAATCCATACAAAAGGCGCAACGCGGAGAAACAAAAACTTTGTATATAAAGAAAAATTACGCCAAATGTTTTCCGTTCAAAATCTTGAGCGCTTCTTCATGCAGGCACGGATTGGCGGCGAGAACGGATTTTGCGCCGAGTGCCGCGTTCCCGTTCCAATCCGTAACTTTTGCGCCTGCACCTTCAAGTATGGGCAAAAGCGGATATAAATCCCACGGGGACAACACGGGATCCGCCATAATATCGGCGCGCCCCGCTGCAATCATCAGATACGCGTAACAATCGCCCCAAGTGCGAAAAAGGCGGGCACGGTGCAAAAGTGCGTTCCAGTCTTCGTTCGGATGCTCGGTTTCGCAGTCGTGCAAATCCGTTGTCAACAAAAGAGACTTGTCGACAGTCGGAGTTTCGGAAACGCGCACGCGGCGTCCATTTAATTCGGTAATATTTCCGTCGCCGATAATGCGTTCCCGCGTAACGGGTTGATCGATAACACCGAGGCAGGGTTTGCCTTCGTGGAGCAACCCGAACAAAATCCCGTAAAGCGGCACGCGCGAGACAAAGGATTTTGTTCCGTCAATCGGATCGAGAGACCAGACAAATTCCGCGTCCGTGTTTTCGTTCCCGAATTCTTCGCCGATGATTCCGTGTGTCGGGAACGCCGCGTGAATCATTTCGCGCAAGCGTCGCTCGCATTCTTTGTCTGCGACGGTTACGGGCGAGCCGTCCGTTTTGGTTTCGATTTCCGTGTAATCCAACGCGTGATACCCGGCAACGATTTCGCGTGCGGTATCGGCGAGTGTTCCCGCGAAGGTTTTTAATTCGGTTAAAAATTTTTCGGAAAGCATGGGTTTGAGCATCTGCCAATTTTTTCCTTCCCGCGAACAAAAAATTATTCCGGTTTCCGGGGAAACGGTATTTTTCTTCAGCTTTTCAACTTCTCAATATTCCGCCTCTTGTTCCGCAAAGCACCTGAAAGGCGTGCCCCATTTTCCCGGGATGAATGAGTTCGATAAGTTTTCCGCGTTCCCGCGCGTATTCGGGCGACGTTCCCGTCAAAATTTCCTCCACACCGGGCAGAGCATATTTCATGAAAAAGCTTTCCTGCCGTAGAACTTCAACTGTTTGAAATCCGCAGGCATCAAAAACCGTGCTCAGCCGATCCCAAATCACGTGGCAGGTCAAATCCTGTTCACCCGGTGCGTACGTAAGCGCGTTACTTTGCCCATGGCGAAAATAGGCGCGCGCCGTGCCCTGCGGGAACGTTTCAAGGCAATCCGCAAGCCGTTTTCCGTAATCGGGGAAAATTGCCGCGCCGAGCCAGTTCCCGCCGAGGATTTTTCTCAGAAGCGTTTCCGCGTCCAAGGCGATATCAAGATGCCAGCCGTCGTCGGCAGGCGTCGGCGTTTTTTCGGCGAAATGCCGAATTTCTTCGTCCGAAAAATTTTCGAGCAAAGCCTCGCGCCACGTTTCCGGGTTTTCCCTGTTTTCCTCCACGCCGATTTCACGCCACGTTCCCGCCTGTGAAACGAGGCGGTAAAACGGCTGTGCGTCGAGTAACTCGTTAGCGACGACTACGGATTTTTCCGGAATTTCAAATTTTTCACCGACGCGCACGGTGCGGATCTCGCGAAAAAATTCCCGTTGCGCCTCAAAGTGCGCCTGGCCGGGTTCCGCGCCAATCTCCACCAACGCGTAATCGCGCAAATTTTCCTTTTCTCCCAACAGCGTTTGCGCGGCATGGCGCATCAGTTTCCCGAAAATTCCTCCGAGGCTCGCCGCCGTGTAAAAATCCGTTCCCGCGCCGCGCCCGACGCGCTCCCGATTTTGCCTGTAATAGCCGAAGCGCGGATCAAACAATGCAATTTCGGAAAAATCCCGAAAACTCATTCTCCCTCCGCAGAGAACCGCGCGGGAACGCAAAACTTCGTGAATATTTTTAAAGCCGGGCATCTTGAGCGCTTATTTTTCCGAATTTAGAAAAACAAAGAGCATTTAACTCCGCCGTAAGCGAAAAAGTCTTCGTCTTGCGAAGAAAAATCCTTCGAACGAAAAACCTGATACACGGAAATCATCCACCGGTCGTAGATCGCGCAGAGCCCGACGGAAAATTGTGCGACGAGCGGATACGCGTAAATGTCCGCGCTGCGGTCGTTGTTTCCGGTCAGCGTTTTGTCCCAAAGCACCGCATCTCCCTGTACGCCGAGAAATCCGTAGAAGGAACGATCGACTTTCGGGTCGAACGTGACGGAAGCACTTTGCCTCATACCTTGCATGCCGAAATCTTTGGGCAAATTCCAGCCGAAGCGAAATTGCGTACCGCCGGAAAATATCCCGCGCAAATTTCCGAGCGTCCCGAACCCGTGAATTATCATATCCGCCGCGTAACCACCGTTCCCGCATTCGCCGCTGAGCATAACGCGGTGGCGCACGTCTCCTATTGCCTGACCGACGACACGTTTGTGAATCTGCGTATCCCAGCCGGCGGGACGAATCTCGTCTATCATGCGATGAAATTCGCACTGAATCTGCTCGGCAAACGACCATTCTCCGGTTCCGCCGATTTGAATTTCCTGGGAAAACGCCGTTTTGTCGTTGTCGTTCCACGCGTTCCCGAACGAAACGTAAAAATACCCGGCGTAAGGGTGATCTTTCGGATGCGGAATTTCGGCTTCGCGATCTTTCGGAGAATAAATTTCCTGCCCGACAGAAAAAAACGAAATCATTCCGGGCGCGTTTTCTCCAAGCGTCAGTGCGATTCTCGAATGGTTCGTGTAATACTTGTCCGACCATTTTCCCCAATAATCATTTTCGTCCCAAACGGTGAGCACGGCACGCTGCCGCGGCGAAGCAGCGTGCCCGACGAAATCCGCCGGCTGCGGGAGCGGTTCCGATGCAGCGGAGGCGACTGCGGAAAGTGCGCCTAAAACGATTCCGGCGGCAAGGATTGTCTTTTGGTATTCGGAGGAGAAACGATTTTTCATGAGGAAAATCCGATTCTAAAAAGCCGCCGCGTTCCCGCAAAGCGAAAAAAAAACAATTGCGGGAGCTACGCGTTCCCGCGAAAATGTTTTTCATCCATGAAAAAATTTTTTCTCCCGATTCTGATTGCGTTTGCCGCCCTTTTCTTTTCCGCCTGCAATCCGCTTTCGTATTTCATGCTTTACGGTTATTCGTCCGCCGAAAAGCCGGACGACATCGCCGACCGTCGAATGACGGAGCTCGAGGAAGCCCGCGCGGCGCGCATGCGCGGAAACCCGAATTATCGAGATGCGGAAATCGAAGCCTACAATCGCGCACGCGGCATCACGACTTCTCCGGAAAACCTCGACACACGCCCGGTTTCTACGGAAGAACTGCGTAAACGCATGGAAAAACAGGCTCGAGAACGTCGACAATAATTCCGCCGCGTGTTTCGTTTTATTCTTAAACGCTTGCTGGAAGCCGTTCCCGTGCTTCTTGTCGTGGCGACGCTGGCATTTTTTCTCGCCCGTTTCGCCCCCGGCGGTCCGTTTGACGAAGATCGAGCCCTCCCGCCGGCCGTCAAAGCTCAGATCAACGCGCACTACGGCTTGGACAAACCGCTCGCCGAGCAGTATGTCCGCTTTTTAAAAAATCTTTCCTGCGGGGAGCTCGGTCCTTCCTACAAATATCACGGGTGGAACGTGGATGAATTGATTGCGGACCGGATTCCGACTTCGCTTGCGCTCGGCGCGGGAGCACTCGTTTTTGCATTGCTTGTCGGCATTCCTCTGGGAGCCGTCGCTTCCGTAAAGCCGAATTCGTGGCTGGACCGGATTCCGACGGGAATCGCGACGCTCGGCATTTGTCTGCCGACCTTTGTCGTCGGACCGCTTCTCATTCTCATTTTTTCTTCGTATTTAGGCTGGTTCAACGCTTCCGGATGGAATTCTCCGTCAGATTTTGTGCTTCCGGCGGTAACGCTCGGACTGGCATACGCCGCACCGGTTGCGCGGCTGATGCGCGGTGCGATGCTCGAGGTGCGCACTCAGGATTACATGAAAACGGCGAAAGCGAAGGGGCTTTCTCCTGCGCGTATTTATTTCGTTCACGGTTTGAGAAACGCGTTGCTTCCGGTGGTTACTTATATCGGACCGACCGCTGCCGGGCTTATTTCCGGCTCGTTTGTCGTCGAATCCATGTTTAACGTTCCCGGACTCGGACAATTTTTTGTAAAAGCCGCATTTAACCGAGATTTCACGATGATTGTCGGCACGGTTTTGTTCTATGCCGCCGTTTTGGTGGCACTGAACCTGATTGCCGAAATCGTTCTCGTCAAACTCAACCCTCGCCTGAAATATGAATGAGGAAAAGACTTTAAAACGGGAAAACTGCAAAGCTCGAAATTCGGCGATTTCTCCTTGGCGGCGGTCGGCAGAGCGCTTTTTTGAAAACAAGACTGCCGTTATCGGGGGAACGTTTGTTTTGCTGATGATTCTCGTCTGCGGCGCGGCGGATCAGATTGCGCCGTTCCCGTTTGAAGCGCAGGATTTAAATCTCGGTGCCTCCGAACCCTCCGGGAAACACTGGCTCGGAACAGATACGCTCGGGCGAGACGTGCTCTCCCGTCTTCTCTACGGCGGGCAAATTTCGCTCAAAGTCGGGCTGATCGCCACGTTCGTTTCCTGCGCCATCGGCGTTGCCTACGGAATGCTCGCCGGCTGGCTCGGAGGAGCGCGCGACAGTATCCTGATGCGCATCGTGGACATTCTTTACGCGCTCCCGTTCACCCTTTTTGTTATTTTGCTAACGGTGCTTTTCGGGCAGGAAATGTGGCTCATTTACATCGCCATCGGTGCCATTTCCTGGCTGACGATGGCGCGAATCGTCCGCAATCAGACGCGGGAACTGCGCACGCAAGCCTTTGTGGAAGCCTCCGTTTGCATGGGGCAATCCGCCCGGAAAATTATGTTTCGCCACCTTTTGCCGAACCTACTGGGCACCATTATCGTCTACGCGACGCTAACCGTTCCCGGCGTAATGCTCATGGAAGCGTTTATAAGCTTTCTCGGGCTCGGCGTAAAACCACCCATGACCTCCTGGGGGCTTATGATTAAGGAAGGCGCAGACGTCATGCAGGACTATCCGTGGCTCCTGCTTTTTCCGGGAACGTTTTTCGCGGGAACGCTTTTTGCACTAAACCTTTTCGGCGACGGGCTTCGAGACGCATTCGACCCTAAAAAATAAAATTTTTACTGCATCGAAATACCTTTAATGCTTGATGAATTTGATAAATCCAAAGAAAATTGAAGGCTTCATTTCACTACATTTAACACCGTAAAAATTTATTTCAAAAAACACTTTTTTCCATGAAAGTCGCAAAGCCTTTGCTCCTAAATTCTCAGTCCACGTGGGGACGCAACCTGAAACGCACCGCCTTTTTTGCGGTGCTGCTTTATGTTGCGCTTTGGATCGCGTATGAGGCGGAATTTTTCTTGCGCGCGGATTGCCGCTGGATTTTCCCCGGGCTTCCGGAAGGCGTTCCCGAAAATATTCGTTCCCGGATTCCGGCTGTCGGGCTTGTCGTGGTGCCGTTGCAACTGATTGCGCTGTATTGGGCGGGAACGTTCCGTAGCGTCTTCTGTTATTTCCGCATTCCGGAAATGTCGCGCGTTTTCGTTGCGCTGACACTTTGCTTTATTCTGATGTTTTTCGGAATGCGTATCATTTTGACGGAAACCGGAATTATCAATTCCGGGATTCACTCCAGCGTCCTCGTGATAGACTATTTCCTCTCCATTATCGCAGTCTGCGGCGTGCGCGTCATTGCGCGTATGCGCTGGGAGCAAAAGAAATCTCCGGGAGATGAGCCGGCGGAGTCGTCGCCGACACAAGTTGTCATCTTCGGTGCAGGCGATGCTGGAGCGAATTTGGCAACGGTGCTGAAAGCACGCCCGGGATTCGGAAAGAAAGCGATGTTCTTTTTAGATGACAATCCGGAAAAAAACGGCATGCGCGTTGTCGGGCTTCCGGTGTTTAAAATGTCTGACGATATTTCCGTTTTGCGGGATCGTTACAACGTAACACAAATGATTTTGGCGACACCGAGCGGGAGCGTAAAACGTTCCCGCGAAGTTACCGAAATCGCAAAAAAAGCCGGGCTTTCCGTCATGCGCGTTCCCGGTATGGAAGATTTGATTTCCGGGCGCACAACGGTTTCCGACCTGCGCGAAGTCGCCCTGGAGGACCTTCTCGAACGCCCGGCAACGACCTTGGATCGCGATGCCATCGCGCAAATGCTTTCCGGGAAACGGGTTTTGGTTACAGGTGCAGGCGGCTCTATCGGGAGCGAAATTTGCCGCCAAGTCGCCGCATGCGGTCCCGCGCAACTACTCTTGGTCGAACAATGTGAGGTGCTTCTTTACCAAATCGAGCAAGACTTGATACGGAAAGGCTTCGGCGGCGTCATTAAACCGCTGATTGCCGACATTACGGACCGCCCGCGCATGGAGCAAATTTTCGGAAAATTCCATCCGGAATTCGTTTTCCACGCTGCGGCGCACAAACACGTTCCGATGATGGAAAGCCAGCCGGCGGAAGCAGTAAAAAACAACGCGCTCGGCACCGCATCACTCGTGGAATTAGCTTCCGACTACGGAGCGGAAGCCTTTGTTCTGATTTCGAC
Source organism: Opitutales bacterium (assembly GCA_017531845.1). Classification (GTDB taxonomy): domain Bacteria; phylum Verrucomicrobiota; class Verrucomicrobiia; order Opitutales; family UBA953; genus Spyradosoma. The sequence continues at coordinate 430,207 of JAFXKI010000003.1, forward strand.
CGACAAGGCAATTAACCCGACCAACGCAATGGGAGCCTCCAAACGCCTCGCCGAAATTATTTTGCAGGCAAATTCCCGTCGCCCGGGAAATCGCACCCGCTTCATGGCTGTGCGCTTCGGGAACGTGCTCGGATCTTCCGGAAGCGTCATCCCGGTATTTCGCCGACAAATCGCCGAAGGCGGTCCCATTACAGTAACGCATCCGGATATTAAGCGCTATTTTATGACAATTCCGGAAGCCGTCGGGCTCGTTCTTCAAACAGCGGTCATCGGAAAAGGCGGAAGCATTTACGTGCTCAACATGGGCGAGCCCGTGAAAATTATCGACGTCGCGCGTCACCTCGTGCGCCTCAGCGGTCTTCGCCCGGATGTTGACATTGAAATCAAAATTTCCGGACTTCGCCCCGGCGAAAAACTTTTTGAAGAACTCAAAACCGAAGGCGAAGAATTTGAACCTTCCGGACACTCGAGAATAAGCCGCTTCATTTCAACTCCGATGGATTACGACAAATTGGAAGATTTGCTGGCGGCTCTTCGCAAAATTGTTCAGAAACAATCCCGCAACGAAATCAAACAGGACATTCGCCTGATTATTCCGGAATACGTCCCGTATTTGGATTAACCGTGCGTTCCCGCCAATGCCGATCCCGTCTCCTCAACCCGCCGTAGCATTCCGAAGTTTTTCGGGAATACCGGAATTTGCCGAAACCGCCGAATCAACACCGATTCATCTCGGCATCGGGAATTACGACGGATTTCACTGCGGACATCGGGCTATTTTCAAAAAAGCTCAAGCGGAAGCCACCCTCGGCGGCGGGATCGTCGGCGCGCTTACATTCTCGCCTCACCCGGAAGTTTTTTTCAAAGGGAAAGACGCTATTCGCCTTATTTTTTCGCGGGAACGCAAAGACACGCTTTTCGCAAATGCGGGGCTGAATTTCGCAATTCACGAACCGTTTTCCGAGCACTTCGCCGAAATTCCCGCAGAAGAATTTGTCCGCATTTTAAAGAAAAAAATCCCGACACTCGCCGGGCTTTACGTCGGTGATAATTTTCGCTTCGGTGCAAAGCGCCGGGGCGACATTCGTATGCTGTCGGCACTCAGCAACGAAGCCGGTATCTCCCTTCACGTTGTTTCTCCGGTAAATTATCTCGGCGAGTGTATTTCCAGTACACGAATCCGCACAGCACTTACCGAAGGAAAAATTGAAGATGCCAATGCCATGCTTTCTTTGCCGTATGAATCCGGCGGCATTGTCGCGAAAGGAAATCAACTCGGAAGAACCATCGGCTTTCCGACACTGAATCTTGCTTGGTCCCCGGAATTACGTCCGAAATTCGGTGCCTACGTCGTTCGGCTTCGCGTTCCCGCCACCGGACAGGTTTTTCACGGAATTGCCAACTACGGCGTACGCCCGACCATTACGTCCGACGCCCGCCCTTTGCTTGAAACCCACCTTTTGGACGTTCCCGCCGATACGCCACCGCCCACTTACGGTGACTTTATCTGCGTGCAATGGTTCAAATTTTTGCGTCCGGAAGCCCGTTTTCAGGGAGTTGACGCTCTAAAAGCGCAGTTGGAGCTGGACAAAATCGCCGCCCTTACAAACATAAATGCGCTTTAAAATGCGGCTTTTATAAAATCCGCAAACGTATTAAACAGGGGTATTTTATTTTCCTGCAAATAATTTCGGGCCGCATCGTCTATCGGCTTTCCGGTAGCCACGGCAACGGAACGGATCCCGGCGTTAACTCCGGTTTGCCAATCGGATTTACGATCGCCCACCATCCAGCAACGCGACGGATCAAGCTCCGGGAACGCCGCCAGCTGCTCAAGCACAAACGCAGGTTCCGGCTTGCGGTATTTCGACGGTTGGTCCGGAGCTTCCGGAGCGACTCCGCAGGCAGTAAAATCCGACATGGAAATCCCCAGCAATTCTACAAAGCGGCGATGGCAAGCCTCGTAATCCTCCATTGTAAAGTATCCGCGCCCGATCCCGCTCTGATTCGTCAGCAGAAAAAGCTTACAGCCCGCGCGAAGTGCTTTTTGAATCGCCTCGCGCGTTCCCGGAATCAGCTCCACGCGCTCCGGCTCGTGCAAATAATCTTTATCAAAAATCAGTGTTCCGTCTCGATCCAAAAAAAGGGCTTGAGGCGTAGCTTCGAGGTTGAAATTTTCCATGCGAAAAATGTCCGATAAATTTCGCCTTCAGGCAACGAGAAAATAATAAATTTCTTCACTCACACGCGCCCCCGCTTCCGTATAAAAAAAGCGCTCCCGGGAAACTTAGACCCGGGAACGCTTTTTTTGAAATTCCGAAGATTTACGCGAGCGAGGCAATAATATTTGCTTTGCTTTGGACGCCGACCATTTTCTTGTCGAGCTCGCCTTTTTTGAAAACGAGCAAAGTCGGAATATTCATAATACCGAATTTTGCGGCAATTCCCGGAGCTTCGTCCACATTTACTTTACAGATTTTTGCGGACTCTTTGACTTCTTCCGCCACTTGGTCAATCACCGGAGCCAGCATGCGGCACGGCCCGCACCAAGGAGCCCAGAAGTCCACGAGCACAGGAACGTCTGCGTTAATTTCGGAATCGAAATTCGATTCGTTCAGTTCTTTTACGAATGATGATGCCATATAGACAAAAGCGTAAAAGCCAACCGTTTTTGTTTCAATTAAAAAAGAACCGCAGCCGCCGTATAGTCCAAATAGAACAAAACGGCACCGGCAACACCGGCAGCAAGTGCAAGCACGTCAATCACGGCAGCAAGTGCGGAAACATTCGGAGATTCTTCTTCTACAGCAGGATCCGGAGTTGCCGTAGCGGCATCGCCTTCTTTGCCGTCTTTTGCCTTTTCGGCAACGGCACCGACCGGACGGACAACCGTCGGACGCGGAGCCGGGGCGGCAGCCGGACGCGGGATCGCCGCTTTCGGCGGCGGAGCTCCTGCCGCAACAGGTTTCGGAGCGGCGACACGCGGCTTCAAAACCGGCTTCGGTGCAACGGGCGCAGCCGATGCCGGTTGCGCCGGCATCGCAGGCGGAGGCGGCATCATTCCCGCCGGAGGAATCGGCATCCCTTGAGGCGGCATCGGCATTCCCTGCGGCGGCATGGGCATACCCATCGGCGGAGTCGGTATTCCGGGCATCATCCCGGGCGGCGGCATCGGCATACCCATCGGCGGCATTCCGGGCGGAACCCCCATAGGCGGAGGCGGCATCGGCATACCGGCGGGCGGAGGCGGAAAGCCTGCCGCAGGATTATTGGCGCGCAGATTCAATTTCGGCGCTTGAGGAAATCCGGCTGGGGGCGGGGGCGGTTGGGGATCCATATGCTTAAATATAGAGGGTTAAAACGTTAAAGAAAAAGATACTGATTTTTTATTTTGAGAAAAGGAAAAAATGAGGCATTCCAACGCATCGGAGCGCGGGAACGCCTACTTTTCGGCTTATTTTCCGGCGAGTTGTTTTTCGATGGCTTTGATTTTGGAGTGCATTTCCGGAATGCGCATTTTCAAGACCATGAGTTTTTTCGCCAAGCCGATCGGGATTGCCGGAGAATCGAGCATTGTTGCGCCCGGCTCGACATCGCCGAGAACGCCGGCTTGCGCGCCGATTGTTGCCTTGTCGCCGATTTTGATATGCCCGGCGAGACCGACTTGCCCGGCAAGCGTAACGTAGTCGCCGACCGTCGTCGAACCCGCCATGCCGACCTGCCCGCAGAGGAAGCAGTATTTGCCGATAACGCAGTTGTGCCCGATTTGAACCAAATTGTCGATTTTCGTTCCTTTGCCGACGCGCGTTGAAGAAAAGCGCGCGCGGTCAATACACGTTCCCGCGCCGATTTCGACATCGTCTTCAATGACAACGTTCCCGATTTGCGGAATTTTTTCAATTTTCCCGTCCACGGGAATGAAGCCGAAGCCGTCTGCGCCGACAACGGCGTTGGGCAAAATGTGAACGCGTGCGCCGATTTGCGAATAAGCGCAGATACGCACGCCGCTTTCGATGTGGGAATTTTCGCCGACGGAAACGGCGGTGCCGAGCGTTACGTGCGAATCGAGTACCGCGCCGTCGCCGACACTTGCTTTTTCGCCGATGACGCAGAACGGACCGATATGGACGTTTTTGCCGATTTTTGCGGATTCGGCAATAACGGCGGTCGGATGCGTTCCCGCCGGCGGCTTCGGCCAGAGTGCCGCTTCAATTTGCCCGCAAATCAGCGCGAGCGTGTAAGAGGGTTTTTCGACAAAAATATACGCCTGATTTTCCTTCGGCGAGCTTCCCGTGTAATTCGCGGGAACGAGAATTGCGGACGCGTTGCAGGTTACGACTTGCGCGTGGTATTTGTCGTTCCCGAGAAACGCAAGGTCGCCGGCAACGGCAGAATCGAGCGAGCCGATGTTGGAAAGCGGGGTTGTCGTGTTGCCTTCGACTTTAATCGGGTCGATGACGTTGCAAAGTTGTTCGAGGGTAAATGCGAGAGCCATACGCGAGACGCTAACGCAGAATCCGGCTTGCGTCAAATTTCAATTTTTCCGAGTTCCGCGCGACTCGAGCGGGAACGCATAGCGGGTGCCTTATTTATTGCTCTGTCGGGCCCGTTCGACGCGAGCAGCGCGACGTTCTTTTGCCGTCATTTTAGATTTTGCTTCGCGCTCTGCGCGTTTTTCATCACCCGCACCTTTTCCGGCGCGTGCGCCCCGATCGCGAAGAAGCATTTTTATTTCTTCCGATTTTCCTTTTTTTGCCGCGACGTCCAGCGGTGTTTCGCCGAGATAATCTTTTTTGTTCACGTCGATATTGGTGGTCAGAAGAAAGGAGACTGCGGAAACGCAATCCGCATCCACCGCCCAATGGAGCGCATTGCGTCCCGTATCCGGATCAAGGATACCGGGCTTGGTTCCACACTCAATCAGCAGGCGTAAAATTTCGACAAGGCTTTCGTTTGCCATTCGTTTATCCGCGCGGGCGGAAATTGCCCTGGCGGCGGAAGAAAAAAGCGTGTCCCCCACGAGCGAGTTAATTCCGACAACCGGATCGATTTCAAGATAGCTGAAAAGCAAATAGAACATTTCGGCATCCGCCCTTCTCACGGCGACGTGCAAAGGCGTTTCCCCGTCTGCATTTTTACGATTAACGGGAGAGCCCTGCTCAAGCAGGAAGCGGACGGTTTCCACACCGGGTTCGCCCAAAGTTACGGCGAGGTGAAGCGGCGTATTCTGCTCAGAATCTGCGGCGAGGATTTGTTTTTCGCTTTTTGAAGCAAGAAACTCCACCAAATCTTCGCGCCCCAGCGTGCACAGAGTATGAAACGGAATGCGTCCGCGGCGATCCCGCATCGCGTAAATCTTCGCGCCGGAATCTTTTTCCAAGGCTTCACAAATTTCACGAAATGCGGACAACGGGATTTCCGGTTTTTCGCAAAGACGATGAAGCGGCGTTTTTTGGTCAAGATCATAAGAGATTGCCTGCGAGCCGGCGGCGAGGAGCGCGTTCACGTTCTCGATGTCTCCGTCTTTTGCTGCGAGATGCAACGGCGACTCCTGTGTTGCCTGCAAAATTTTTTTAGCCGCCGTATCGCGCAAAATCACGGGGAATTTTCGAGGCTTCAAGAGGCGGACTTTTGCCTTCCCGTAAGTCGGGCGAGCAGAAGGCTTATAAATTTTCCGTCCCCGCAAAATACGGAACATCTCTTCTGTTTTGGCGTAATCGCGCGGAGTTTTTCCGTTGAGAGTGTCGTTTGCTTCGCTGTCTGCGCCGTAGCCGACGAGCAATTTTGCCAAGGATTTTTGATTGGAAAGCACGCAAGACATCAGCGCCGTCTTTCCCCAACCGTCACGAAAATCCACCGGAAATCCGTAGTCTAAAAGCAACTGCATCATACGGATTTTCTGCATTTCCGTTACTTGAGCGGAAGCCTCCACGATTGCGGTGCCGACGCTGAAATTTTTTAAATCCATTTTTTCGCGGTCGGCAACATAGGAGGTCAGCGCACGAAGCGTTCCCGCCGTAGTCGATTGCTCCGGAGTGTTTATCACCGTGGTTTTCGCATTAAAATCGAGCAGGATTTTCACCGCTTCCACGTTCCCGCCGAAAGCGAGGCGAATTATCGGAAAATCTCCTACGCTCGTGCGCGCATTAGGATCCGCGCCGTGCATCAAAGCGCCGCGAAGCCCGCTTAAATCCGTCCACGCGAGCTGCACTAATTCATCACCGGTTACACGGGAGGAAGTTGCCCGGCGCGTTTTTTTCTCCGAAGCTTTTGTTTCTGTCTCCAATGAGGGAATGTCTTCTCCGGCGAAAATTCCGGGAACGGAAAATGCGAACAAAGCCACAGCAAAAAAAGCCCTTAAAGCGAGCACAAACATTTTGTTTTTCATAGCGAAGAAAATTTTTTCAAAATCACGGTAAAGCAACACACCCTTTTTTAACACAGAACGGGCAGATAAAAAACAGATAAAAAAAATTCCCGCTCACAGCAAGATTACACACAGAATTTTTCATCGCGTTCCCGTCCGTTTTGACGGAGAATCGATACGTGAATAATTTCTTTCCGGCAAAACGATTTCTCGCCCGCGCACTCGTCTTCGCGTTTGCGGCGGGAACGCTGTACGCGGAAGAAACAACGGAAAAGAAAAAAATCGCCGGCGAGCTTCAAGGCTACTTCGTGCGCGTAAAAAGCGGTGTTTCCGGAGAAAAAGAACTTTACTACAACAAAGACGGTACGCTGCGCAGCTCTTCGAACGACGGACTTCTTAGCGGAGATTTTTCCCTGGACCAAAGCCTGCTCGGCGAAGGCGATTTGGAACTCTCCTTCGAGCCGGTAACGTTCCCGCAGGACGCATCCTCCTCCCCAAAAACCGGCACACCCGCAAAATCCGCAGACCGCGTTCCCGCAATCAAAAAACCTGAGCAACCGCCTGCACATCCGCCGAATACCGACGACGAAGAATCCGGCACCGTCGATGCCGACGCCACTCTGAAAAAGTTTTCACGGGAAAAAAAAGATTTTGGTATCAATCCGGATACGTTCAAAAAAGTTGTCAACAGCACCGTAAACGATCGCTTCAATGGTGCCGTTTCTCTGCGCGAATGGCAGGGAAGAAGCACCTACGGCATGAGCCGCTTTTCCGAACTCGACAAAAATTACGAAATGCGCACTGCAGCGTTGGACAAAGACGCGCCGGACTTCGGACTTTTTGAAACCCGTTCAAGTATCGCCGGGGAAAAAATGTTTGTCCGCACCGACAACGGGTTGCTCGAAGTCAAGCTCAACTCCCGCTTTTCTTCCGTTCAAAATATGCGTGCAGCGGAACGCCCGATTGCACTGAGAGAAAGCTCCGGGTTTTCCATGCAGGACATCAACCGCTACCAATTTCGCCGCAACCGCTCAAGCGATCCGGGATTATCCGTTGTCTCCCCCGGCGGCAAAGGCGAAGTGCGCAAAGAAACCTTTAGCGGCGGAAACGCACCCCAAATCGGAAAATAATTTTTCGCGTTCCCGCGCCCTTTTTTCTCAAAAAAAATTTACGAAAAAGAATCACGATGCCGGAAGGTGCCAAAGTTCAGAAAATGTTTGCCGGAATTGCGAAACGCTACGATTTCGCCAATTTGCTCCTAAGCGGCGGGTGTAGCCTTTATTGGACGCGCCGCCTCGTTGCCCTCGCCCGCCGTTCCCGCCCGCAGGAAATCGCAGACCTCGCCACCGGAAGCGGCGATGTCGCCTTCGAGCTCAAACGGCGCCTGCCGAAAAGCCGCGTGCGCGGATTCGATTTTTGCGAAGAAATGCTCGATGTCGCACGGGAACGCGCAAAAAAAATCCCGGGAGCGGAAACTGTTGAATTTGCGTTCGGCGACTGCATGGCTCTTCCGCTCGCAGACGCGTCCGCAGACGCTGTAACTATTGCCTACGGAGTGCGCAATTTTGAAGACCGGCAACGCGGCTTGCGAGAAATCCTTCGTATTCTCAAACCCGGCGGAAAAGCATTTATCCTTGAATTTACACAACCGTCCGCGTGGTTTCGCCCGATTTATTATTTGTACCTGAAATTTCTCCTGCCGCTCATCGCACGCATCGTTACGGGCGACAAAAAAGCCTACGATTACCTCGCCGGCTCCATTGAAGCGTTCCCGCCCAAAGAACGCCTTTCCGCCGAACTCCGCGAGGCGGGATTTTCCGAAGTCCGCGCAATCGGGCTCACCGCCTCCATCGTCGCCGTTCACATCGCCGCCAAGTAATTCGCGGAGGAATCCGAAAAAATATGTCTTTGGAAAAAAAAGTTTTCGAGAGTCTCGCTCCCGCAAAAATAAACCTGATGCTCGCAGTTACGGGAACGCGTGCCGATGGTTTTCACAACCTTGTTTCGCTCGTTACGCCCGTTCCCGCGTTGCACGATGTTTTGACGATGACACTTCGCCCGGAAGCCGATGAAGACTCGCTTTCCTGCGAAATGCCCGGGGTGCCGTGCAATGCGTCCAACCTCGTTCTGCGCGCTGCCGCCGCATTTCGAGCACGCGTTCCCGCGTTCCCGCACGCACATTTCGATTTACAAAAAAACATTCCGCACGGAGCCGGACTCGGCGGCGGAAGCTCTGATGCCGCTACGGCGATTTTACTCATGGCGGAAGCCGCCGGAAACGCAACGCCCGACCGGGAAACGCTCCGCGAAATCGCCGCCGAAATCGGCTCGGACTGCCCGCTTTTTCTCGAGGGAACGCCCGTCGTAATGCGCGGACGCGGCGAGCTCACGGAAAAACTTTCGCCTGAAGAAAATGAGGCAATCTCCGCAAAAAAGTTTCTTATTTTTAAACCCGCATTCGGAGTTTCCACGGCGGAAGCCTACGGCGCAATGAAGCGGGAAGCGCCTCGCTATTACACGGACGAAAAAACAGCGGAAGAAAAACTCTCTGCCTGGAGAAAAGCCCCGGCAAAAACGCCGCTCCCGCTTTTTAATGACATGGAAGCGCCCGTTTTCAAAAAACATCTTGCTCTGCCCGCCCTCTTCAAAATTTTGCGGGAACGTTTCGAGCTTGATCCCCACATGAGCGGAAGCGGAAGTGCCTGCTTCGCGGAAATTTCACCGAAAACCGACCTTCCCGCCGTGATTGCCCTCATTCGCGAATGCTGGGGAGAAACCGCCGTCATCCACGTATAAAAAATAAACCACGAAACACTCGAATAAACACGAATTATTCCGTGTTTGTCGGAGCCGTCCGTGGTTCTTGAATTTTTTTTCAAGACAGGCGTGAATACCTGTCCTGAGCTCTTCGCAGCACGGTTTTTATTTCTTTTCCGGACGCGGGAACAAAATTGCCTTCGCTCCGAAAGTCTTCCCGACAAGCGAGGAGCCCCAAGTTTGATATCCGTCAAAAAGCTTTGCGGGAACGCAACCCAGCAATTCCTGAATTTTTGCGGAAATTCCCGGCATCACCGGCGTGAGCGCGACGGCGGCGAGGCGCAGTCCTTCCGACATCACGGCGAGCGAAGTTTCCAGCTTCGCACGATCTTCCGGCACTTCCGATTTCGCCAACTTCCACGGAGCGCGCGCGTCCGCGTAGCGATTGATTCCGCGAATAAACGCCCAAAGCGCATCAAGCGCATTGCGGTAATCGAGCTGTGCCGCCAAGCCGTGATACTGCCGCTCCGTTTTTTCCCAAAGCTCGCGCAATTCCCGTTCCGGCTCTTCGTCTACAGTCGCCGCCGGAGAAACGCTCCCGCAATAATTTCCGGTCATATTCAGAACGCGGTTCACGAGATTTCCCAAATCGTTCCCGAGGTCGCTTTTGTAGCGCGACATGTAAAGCGTTTCCGAGTATTCGCTATCCTGCCCGACCGCCATTTCACGCATGACGAAATAACGGAATGCGTCCGGGCCGAATTCCTTTGCAAGCTCAAGCGCAGTTTTCTCCTTCGGCTCGTCTGCGTCTGCGTCGGTTTTCGTTTTGGAAACTTTGCGCCCGGCGGAAAGCCACCAGCCGTGAGCGACAATTTTCTTCGGGAGTTCGATTCCCGCCGCATGTAACATGATCGGCCAGTAAACCGCGTGCGGCGGCACGAGAATATCTTTCCCGATAACGTGAACGTCCGCCGGCCAGCATCCTTTTTCGAGCGAAGCCGAGTAATAATTCGTAAGCGCGTCAAACCAAACGTAAGTTACGAAATCTTTGTCAAACGGCAACTCGATCCCCCACGACAGGCGTTCTTTCGGGCGCGAAATGCAAAGGTCAGAAATCGGTTCTTTTAAAAATTCGACGACATTTTTGCGGCGGAAATCCGGGAAAATAAAGTCCGGATTTTCTTCCAAATACTTGCGCAACCAATCCTGATATTTCGCAAGGCGGAAAAAGTAATTTGATTCCGTAATTTCAATCACTTCTCCGAAAAGCTCCGGCCACTTGCCGTTTTCCAAACGGTCTTTTTCGAGCACAAACTGCTCTTGGCGAATGCTGTAAAAACCCTTGTAGTCCGCTTTGTAAATTTCACCCGCATCGTAGAGCTTTTGCAAAAGTTCCTGCACGACTTTGATGTGTCGCGGTTGTGTCGTGCGGATGTAATCGTCGTTGGAAATATTCAATTCCGTGCAAAGCGCTTGAAAAAGTTCTGCCACTTCATCGCAACACTGTTGCGGGGAAACGCCGCGTTTCTGAGCCGTTTGCTGCACTTTTTGCCCATGCTCGTCCAAACCCGTCAGGTAGTGAACATCTTCGCCGTTCATGCGGTGGAAGCGCGCGATTGTATCGGCAAGCACTTTTTCGTAAGCGTGACCGAGATGCGGCGCGCCGTTAGCGTAGTCAATAGCAGTGGTCAGGTAAAAAGGTTTTCCCATAACAAAAAAATTTAAGGAAAGAAGATAGATACAAAACAACGTTCCCGCGAGAAAAAATCACGGGAACGCCGACAAAGAAGCTTTGAAAATCCGAAAGCCGAAAGTGTTTTTACTTCTGCGGCTTTGAATTTTTCTCAAACTTTTTCTTCGTACAGCCGCAAGCACATCCGCACGCGGCGGAAGATTGCGAATCGCGCAGGTCGCGAATACGTTTGCGTAAACGAAACGCCAGATACGTTCCCGCGCCGAGCACGAATATTGAAACTAAAATAAGATCGAACATGACGTTGCGGTGGAAGAGGAGTGGAAAAGTGGAAGAGTGGAAAAGTGGATTTTTTAGGATTCAATAATTTTACTTCCTTTAAAACTCCCAGTTTAATCTATTCCACTCTTCCACTCCTCTTCCACTTTTCCACTAAAACAAACTTCCTATTTGGCAACAAAGCACTGCGCCGAGCCACGCGAGAAACGTCATTTGCGCCCAGGCGATTCCCGCCCATTTCCACGAAGATTCCCGCGCGATGACGACGATTTCCGCCAGGCATTGTCCGCAAAGCGCGAAGAAAACCATAATGCCGATAATCACCGGAATCGTGAACACGGGCGAGCCGTCCGCGTGTGTTGTTTTTTCCATCGCCGCGTAAAGGTCTTCGGTTTCTTCGTCAACGTCGCCGCCGAGTTTGTAAGTAATTCCGAGCGTCGAAACGATGAGCTCGCGTGCCGGGAACGAGCCGAGCACACCGACCGTAATGCGCCAGTCAAAACCGCAGGGCGCGAAAACCGGCTGGCAAAACTTGCCGAAACGCCCGATGTAGGAATCTTCCATCCACGCGCCGTCGATGCGGTGTTCCAGTTCGCCGACAAGGGCTTCCTGCGCTTCGCTCGGCGCTTCTGCGCTTTCCGCCGCCGCGAGCATCTTTTCAAAATCCGCCGCGGGAACGTTCTGCGCCGCCGCCGCTTCGGCGACAAATTCCGCACGCGCCTGTTCCGCCGTTTCCTCGCTACGCGGGAAATACGTGAGGAACCAAATTACGACCGACATCGCGAAAATAATCGTTCCCGCGCGCCGTGTGTACTCCCAGCCGCTTTGCCAAACGCGCAAACCCACGTCGCGCAAGCGCGGCAACTGGTAGCGCGGCATTTCGAGGACAAACGGCGCTGCTTTCGATTTCAAAATAAATTTCGTGTAAACCCACGACACGGGAACGGCAACGAGCACGCCGACCAAATACATACCGACAAACACCGCCGACGCGATACTTGCGGACGATTCCGCGTAGCTCGGATTCTGCGCAAGCACGCGTTGCAACACGCCGCACATCAGCACATAAACCGGCATGCGCGCGCCGCAACTCATAAACGGCACGGCAAGAATCGTCGCCAAGCGCGTTTTCGGGTCTTCAATCGTGCGTGCGCCCATGATTCCGGGAATCCCGCACGCGTAGCCGGAAAGCATCGGCACGAAGCTCTTTCCGTTCAAGCCGCACCAACCGAAAAGTTTATCCATCAAAAACGCCGCCCGCGCCATGTAGCCGGTCGATTCGAGCAACCCGAGAAAGAAAAACAAAATCAGAATTTGCGGCAGGAAAACCAGCACGCCGCCGACGCCCGCGATGATGCCGTCCACAACAAGCGATTGGAACATCGGGCTGCCTTCAAGCTTCGCGCCGACACTTTCGCCGAGTGCGCCGAACCAGCCGTCGATCCAATCCATCGGGAACGCCGCCAGCGTGTAAATGCACCAAAAAACGCCCCACATCGCCGCAAAGAAGAACACGACGCCGAGCACGCGGTTGAGCAAAAGCTTGTCAAAAACGGACGTAAACGTCGTGCGCTCTTTCCCGTGATGAAGCGTTCCCGCGAGAATTTCCTTAATAAACGCGTAGCGTTGAATCGCTTCCGTCGAATGCGGATTTTCGCCGGCTTCGCGGATGCACGCGCGGGATTTTTTCAAAAGTTCGCCGATGTATTCAATGTCTTCGCCTTTGAGGCGATTTGCCACGAGCGAGGCAACGTCAAAAATAACGCGCTGAAGTTCCGCGTCGCTCACGCGTTTGCTCACTTCCTCGGAAAGCCCGCCGCGCAAGGTTTCAAGCGCCTTGCGCGTTCCCGCGTTCCAAGAAACGGTTTTCATTTTGTTCCCGTTTTTCAAAACATCGGCAATCGCCTGCTTGAGCGCGTCGATGCCCTCGCCTTTGCGCGCGGAAACGGCAATCACCGGAATGCCGAGGCGTTCCCGCAACAAATCCGTGTTGACGGTGAGCCCGTCGCGGCGCGCCATGTCGATTTGGTTGAGCGCAAGCACCATCGGAATGCCGAGCTCGGCGACCTGCGTCGCAAGAAACAAATTGCGTTGGAGATTGTTGACGTCAACGACGCAGACAATCGCGTCCGGTCGCGGCGTGCCTTTTTTCGCCAAGCGCCCGGAAAGCACGTCGATGACGACGCGTTCGTCCTTTGAAGTCGCCGCAAGCGAGTAAATACCGGGCAAATCCGTCAGCTCGATTTTTTCGCCGTGAAAAAGTTTGAGCGGTCCGGAATACTTCGTGACGGTTACGCCGGGATAATTGCCGACATGCTGACGCAAGCCGGTAAGCGAATTAAAAAGCGTCGTTTTCCCGGTATTGGCGTTCCCGACAAGGGCGACATTCGGCAATCCGCTCGGCTTCGCCGCAGGAACGGCTTCGGGAACGTCCGCATCTTCGCAGCAATGTTTTTTTCCGCACCGGCAGGAATTTTCCTCAGAAATTTTTTCCATATTCTTAATGCTTAGAGATTAAGGCTTAGAGCTTATAGGTAAGTGCTTTTAGTGAATAACGGATAGGGAATAATTCCGTTCTAAGGTTTCTGCCTCCGGCAAAAACTTAAGGAGTGCATTATTCATTAAGATGTTACCTCTAAGCCCCCAGCCCTCATCTATTATCTTTAATTTATTTCTTCGACCATGACGCGAGCGGCATCGGCGCGGCGAATCATCACTTTTTGCGAACAAAACGAAATCGCAATCGGATCGCCCAGCGGCGCAACATGCGCGATGCGAACTTCTACGCCCGGCGTCAGCCCGAACGCCAAAAGACGCTGATAAACGGGATCGTCCGCGTCTAAATTTTGAACTTGGACACGCTGCCCGATTTTAGCTTCAGATAGAGGAATCATGTGTTGAGAAAAACCGATTTCCTCACAATTTAAATTCAGAACACACATCTTTACAAATGATTTTCATTTTCAAAAACAAAATTCCGAAGCTCCGGAAACTACGGGAACGCGTATGGCAAACGGAGAAATTCCCCGACGTTCCCGGCACTTCAGAGGAAAATCAGAAAACGTAGCCGAATTGCCCGGCTACAATCACGTCGTCCGCAGAGGTAAACAAACGCGGCGCAACGGTGAGCGTCAGCCACCAGCTGTCCGCTTCATAGCAAACATTCGGTCCGGCGTAAAATTGGTCTTCGACAAAGCCGTTCCCGTCGTAAGCCAGCGTGTAACCGCCTTCGACGCCGACGCGTAATCCGCCGCCGAGCGCATAAGATGCGCCGCCCGCGAGCGAATATTCCGTCGAGTCAAACGTCGAATCCGTGCTTCCCGACGCAGGATCGCCTTTCACGGACGTGAACGCGACCGTCGGCGTGAACGCGAGTACCAAATCGTCGTTCAAGAAATTTTTTTGAAAAATCAAGCCGAGCTCAAACGTGATATCGCGCGCGCTGTTTTGGCTCGCGTCCGCAAACGCCCACGAAAAACCGCCGACGAGCGAAAGCCCGAACGGCGCGTTCTCGGCTTCCGGATCGAGAATCATATTTTTCAATCCGAAAGAAATGCCCGTGAAATTGAAATCGTTGACGCGGGATTCGCCGAGCTTACGCGCGTAGCGCCCGCTCACGTAATCGTGTCCGAAATCGAGCGACGCCGCGATTTCGAGCGTTCCCATCGCGCCGTAGGCAAACTCAAGCGCGGGAGCGGTGGAAACCGCCGTTCCGTGATTCGTCGCAACCGACGTTTCCCAATTGAGTGTTACTTCCAAATCTCCCAAACCTGCGGGAGCGGCATCGTCGGTAATCACAAAGATCCCGCCGAAAGCGTTAACTGCGGGAATCGCACCCGCTGCCAGGATAAGCCCCAGCTTTGATAACTTGTTTTTATTCATAGTAAGAAAACCGGCACAAAGAAAATAAGACTCGTTATCATCTGTCAATATATTTTTGCGACTGGTTCTTGTTTTCAAAAAAACCTTACGGCTTAGAGCGATGCCCTATCCCGAGGAAAAGAACTCGCGCCAAGACGCAAAGTCGCGAAGTCTTTTTGACGTCTCCACCACGTCTTATCAAAGGGAAGAGCTTTTGATTTTCTTTTTTTTAGATTTTTAAAAAGCTCTCCTTCTTGCTAAGAGGGAGGGGATCACAAGCGTAGCGATGCGATGAGGGCGTTCTTTAACCGCGACGAGAACGTGAATTTTTAATGCAACGAACACAAGGCATAAAAAACTTAGGAGCTTGGCGGCTTTGCGCGATGCCTCATTCCCACCCGAAACAATTTTCCGTGTAATTCGGTGCCTTCCGTGATTCTTTTCTTCGCACGAAGACGCAAATACGCAAAAACAAAAAAGCGTTCCCGCGACAATGCACGGGAACGCTTTTTGTTTTTCGGTAAAACGAATTACCAGAAGAGGATGTAAAGCGCAACGGTCGCCACGACGACAAATGCGCCGAACGCCTTCGCCTTGCCGGAACCTTCCAGCGGAACTTCGTTCTTCGCGGGAACGAGAATCGCCTGTCCGCCGCGAGCCGCATTCCAAATCGTAAGCAACGCACCGATCGCGATACACACGATCAGGCAAATCGACATACGGTTAAGGAACGCCATATCCGCCGTCGCCGGCGTCCATTTCAACGCACCGTAAAGCACGGCGTTCACGGCGATGCCGAGCCAGCCGAACACGCGCGGGCACTTCGGGACGAAGAAGCCGAAGAGGAACACGCAGAGCACGCCCGGAGAGATGAAGCCTTGGAACTCTTGAATGAAGTTGAAAATCCCGCCGAAGATCGGGCTGTTCAGGAACGGAGCCAACGCCAGCGCGATGAGCACGCAGACGACAACGCCGATTTTCCCGACCGTAACAAGCTTTTCCGCCGAAGCGTTTTTCGCAATCTTGTTGTAAATATCCATCGTGAAGATGGTCGACGCCGAATTGAGCATCGAAGCGAGCGAGGAAACGACCGCGCCGAAAAGTGCCGCGAGAACGAACCAGGTGATGCCCGGCTTCATCAGTTTTTTGAGAAGCGTCGGGAACGCCGCGTCATAGTCGAAACCGACGAGCTTGGAGGAAACGCTCATTCCGCTTCCTTCCTTGCCGGCGGCGGCAACGATGGTTTGGTTCAAATCGGCGAGGTTTTGCGCGAGCGGAATACGGTCGGCAAGCGTTGTGGAATCGTCGGCAACGTCCGCATCAAGCGCCGTCATCGCACGGTCGATTTTTACCGCAAGCTCCGTCACGGGAACGCTTTTTTCGTCAACCGAAACCGTGAGCTTGTTTTTGCGCGCGGCTTCAAAATTGTGCGCGATGAGCTGTTTTCCGACTTCGCTGTTCTGCAGGAGGAATTCTCCCGTTACGAAGTAAACGGTTTTATCGACATTTGCCGATTTTTGAACCGCCGCAATCGCCGCCGCATTTTTCGTGTCGGCACTGGCTTTCAAATCGTCACGATACAAGTTATAGGCGAGAATGCCCGGAATCACGACGACAAACGGAATGATGAGTTTGAGGAACGCCGCAAAAACGATACCCATCTGCCCTTCGGCGACGGATTTCGACGCGAGCGTGCGTTGCATAATGTATTGGTTCAAGCCCCAATAGAAGAAGTTCGGAATCCAAAGCCCGAGCAAAAGCGCCGTCCACGGAATCGACGGGTCGTCGATCGGACGAATCATGTGCAGTTTTCCGCCGATGGAATTCATGCCGCTGACGGCATCGCCGGCATTGAGCTGGAGGAAACGATCCACGCCGCCCGCATTTTGCAGCCCTTCAAGCGTCGCGCCGGAATTTGCCGCCGCAGATTGAATGAGGTGCGCGGGATCGGCATCCGCAAGCGCGGTAATCGCCAAGTAAGCGACCACGCCGCCGCCGAGAATGAGCGCCGAACCCCAAATAAGATCCGTCCACGCACAGGCTTTCAGCCCGCCGACAAAAACGTAAACCGCCGCACAGAATGCGATGATGATACAGCCGATGAGAATGTTCCCGTCAACCAAACCGCCGAGCGTATAAAGCCCGCCGGAAAGCGTATTGAAGTCAATTCCCGTAACGCCTTCCGCGCCGAAGAAGAAGACCGCAATGCACTTCGCTCCCGCAAAAATAACACCCGCCGTCGGCACGCCGACGAGAATGAGGAGCGTGCAAATCGCCATAATCGAGCGGGAAAGCGGATTGTAGCGCGATTCCAAAAATTCCGGAATCGTATAAACGCCGCAACGCAACAGCTTCGGCAGGAAGAAGAACGCCACCACGACGAGCGTAATCGCCGCAAGCCATTCATAGCCGGCAATGGCAAGACCCAGCCAGTCTGCCGCCTGACCGGACATCCCGACGAACTGTTCCGTCGAAATATTCGCGGCAATCAGCGAGAAACCGACAAGCCACCACGACAAACCGCGCCCGGCAAGAAAGTAATCCGCCGCACTCGCGTCTTTGTTTTCTTCGCCCTCAACTTTTTTCGGACGAGCCTTATAGATACCGAGACCGATAACGCCGACGACCGCCACACAAAACAGCACAACGTCGAGCATGCCCATCGGATTCGGGGCAGCATCAGCCGCTGCCTGAGCCAACATACACGTAAGCATAGTTATTATTAGGGTTTGTTAAATTGAGAAAAAAACGTTCCCGCCGAACGCACGGGAACGCCGAAAAAGATACGCTCGCCGCATCATTCAGGCAAACAGAAATTACAGCGGGTTTTTGAAGCCGTTTTCCACTTCGTCAGACGGGCAAAAAAGATTAAAGATTGGAGGTTAAAGATTAAAGAAAACTGCTAAGCTCCCAATTCCCATTTTCCAGCTAACAGCTACTCCCTTTCTGACAAAAAAAGCGTTCCCGCGTAATCACGGAAACGCCTCTTTAAGCTTTAAGCTCTAATCTTTGATTAGAAAATCGACCAGGCGGCGGTGAGACCCGCGACGACAATCGAGACCATGCTCATCAGCTTGATGAGAATGTTCAAGCTCGGTCCGGACGTGTCCTTGAACGGATCGCCGACGGTGTCGCCGACGACCGTCGCCTTATGGCAATCGGAACGCTTGCCGCCGAAGTTGCCTTCTTCGATGTATTTCTTCGCATTGTCCCAAGCTCCGCCGGAATTTGCCATAAAGACCGCGAGCACGAAGCCCGCCGCGAGACCGCCGACGAGCAAGCCCATAACGCCGGAAATTCCGATAACCAAACCGGTCAAAATCGGAACGACAATCGCAATGAGCGACGGCACGAGCATTTCGCGCTGGGCACCCTTCGTGGAAATCGCCACGCAACGCGCGTAGTCCGGCGTTCCCGTGCCTTCGAGAATACCCGGAATTTCCTTAAACTGGCGGCGCACTTCAACGACCATGCTTTGCGCAGCGCGACCAACCGCATTCATCGTCAAACCGCAGAAGAGGAACGCCATCATCGAGCCGATGAACATCCCGGCGAGCACGCGCGGGTTCATCAGCGTAACGTCATACCACGTCATGAAATCAACGAAGCTCGCCGTCTGAATTTTTTCCAAAAGATTTTGCGCGTTCACGCCGTTATCCGCTTCAACCAAGCGTTGCAAACCGGACGGAAGCCCTTCGATTCCGTCGGTTTTGACGATGCGGACAAGAGCGATACGAATTTCTTCAATGTAAGAAGCGAGGAGCGCGAGCGCGGTGAGCGCGGCGGAGCCGATGGCAAAGCCTTTACCCGTTGCCGCCGTCGTGTTCCCGAGCGCGTCGAGCGCGTCCGTGCGCTTGCGCACCTGCGGATCAAGACCGGACATTTCGGCGTTCCCGCCGGCATTGTCGGCGATAGGACCGTAAGCGTCCGTCGCAAGCGTGATGCCGAGTGTGGAGAGCATACCGACCGCCGCGATACCGATTCCGTAAAGCCCGAGACCGAGCGTTTTTGCGGAGAAAACATTGGCAAGCGTTACGCCTTCGACCAAACCGAAGCCGCCCGCAGCAAAGATAAACGAAAGCACAATCGCAATGACGATCGTAACGACGGGAATGCAGGTGGAAAGCATTCCGACGCCGATTCCGGAAATAATAACCGTCGCGGGACCGGTTTTCGCGGATTCCGCGATGCCCTGCGTCGGTTTATACGTATGCGACGTGTAATATTCCGTCGCTTGTCCGATAATGATCCCGGCGAGCAAACCGACAACGACCGAGAGCGAAACGCCGACCCAGTTCGGAATGTCGAGCAACCAAAGAATACCGAATGTCGCCGCTACAATGAGCGCGGACGAAACGTTCACGCCGCGTCCGAGAGCGCTGAGAAGGTTTTTCATCGTCGCGCCTTCCTGCGTGCGCACGAGGTAAATCCCGAAAATCGAGAGCAAAATACCGACCGCCGCGATGAGCATCGGAGCCATAATCGCCTTGATCTGCATGGCAACGGAAAGCTCTTCGTTGGAGACGTTAAAGCCGACGAATGCCGCCGCACCGAGTGCCGCCGTCGCGAGAATCGAACCGCAGTAGGACTCATAGAGGTCTGCGCCCATACCGGCGACGTCGCCGACGTTGTCGCCGACGTTGTCCGCAATGGTTGCGGGATTGCGCGGGTCGTCTTCCGGGATTCCGGCTTCGACTTTACCGACAAGGTCTGCACCGACGTCCGCCGCCTTCGTGTAAATCCCGCCGCCGACACGTGCGAAGAGCGCCTGCGTCGAAGCACCCATGCCGAAGGTCAGCATCGTAGTGGTGATAAAGATCATTTTGTGCGTTCCCGTCGCTTCCGCATCAATCCAATGCGTGCAGCAGTCGAGAATAATCGCCCAAAGGGAAATGTCGAGGAGCCCGAGTCCGACGACGACCAAGCCCATAACCGCACCCGAGCGGAACGCGACGCGGAGCCCGGCGTTGAGCGATTCCTGCGCGGCATTTGCCGTGCGCGCGCTCGCGTAAGTTGCGGTTTTCATACCGAAGAAACCCGCCAATCCGGAGAAGAAACCTCCCGTCAGAAACGCCACGGGAACGACGGGATTCTGCAATCCCTTCATCGCGAGGACGGCAAACAAAACCGCGAGAATCACAAAAACGATTCCGACAATTTTGTATTGCTGTTTCAGATACGCCATCGCGCCGGAACGCACGTGCTGCGCAATCTGTTTCATGGTCGGCGTGCCTTCATCGCATTTCATCATCTGGCGGTAAAAATGCGCCGCGAATGCGAGAGCCACAACCGAAGCTGCGGGAATTGCCCAGAAAATGGGCTGGTTAATAATATCGGTATGCATAAAGGTAAAAGGACAAAGTCGCCTGGGAATTTACAAAAATCCCCCGGACGAGTCAAGTTTTCAGCGCAAAGAATTCTTGCGCGTACCCGATTATGCAAAAAAGATAGCGCGTTCCCGCCTACCGGGCACCTTCGTCAGTGCCTGAAAGTTTTTTCTTCAGCTCGTCCGCGTCGGGCAAATCGGCGTCGTCATGCTCGGCAACGTCCCGCCTCAAGCGGGGCAAACTGATGTGATATTTCATCGCCATGCAACGCAACGCGATCACACTTATCGCCGTTATTAGCTGAATCGCGACGGAATCCCGCGCCAGCCCGAGTTCGAGGCAAACCGCAAAAACAATTCCTCCGAAAACGCAGGCAAGTGCGTAAATATCCTTACGGAAAATCAAAGGCTCGACATTAATAAAAATATCGCGAAAAACGCCGCCGCCGGCACCGGTAATCATCCCCATCAGGATTGCGACCCAAATCGGGAACCCGAAATCAAGGGCTTTTTCAATTCCTATAACGGTAAACATCCCCAACCCGATAGCGTCGAACATGAAAATCGAATCGTTCATTCGCAGTAGCCACCGCCCGAGAGCCGAAACGAGAATCAGCGCGAACGCAACGACGAGCAGATAAAAATATCCTCCGGTCCAAAACGGCTCTTTCGTGCACATCCAAAACGGTGTTTGCCCGAGCATGATATCGCGGAGGGTTCCGCCGCCGCACGCCGTTGCCAATCCGACGATATAGGCGCCGAAAAGATCAAAATTTTTTGCCGAAGAACGGCGGATTCCCGAAATCGCGAACGCGAATGTTCCGATGTAGTCTATGAGCAAAGTCAGCGTCATATCGCAGAGAGAATAGGTATTAAAAATTAAAAAATACAGGCGACGACCGCAGTTGAATTATCGTTCCCGCCAGCCTCGTTTGCGGAAATGATCAGCTTGGCGGCGATGCTTTCGGGAGTTCCTTTCGGGTCGCCGAGAATTTTCTCTATTTTTTCCGCGTCCAGCATTCTTGTTACGCCGTCCGTCGCCGCCAAAATCCGATCACCCGGATTTGTTTTCAGAGAAAAAACCTGCGGTTCGCATTCAATTCCGACACCCAACGCCCGTGTGAGAGTATTGTTATAGGCAAGCGGGAAATCGCGGTTTCCGGCGGCAATTTCCGCCGCCGCCATCGTGTGTTCTTCCGAGAGTCGCACCAACGTATTGTCGCGAAAGAGAAAAAGCCCGCCGTCCCCCACGTGTGCACAATGGACGGTTCCGTTCCCGCCGTCGACGACGATGTCGAGCGTTGTCGCGATTCCGAAGCCGCCGGAGAGTTCGTCGCCGAGCGCATCAATTTTTTTATCGATTTGCCGATACAGAGCCGAAAAATCCGGACGCTCGGCAAGCGGGAACGTTATTTTTTCAAAAAAAACGCGTACGTATTCCACGGCGGCGGTGCTTGCCCGATCTCCGTATTCCAATCCGCCGACGCCGTCTGCCACGGCAAAAAAACCGCCGGTTGTCCCTGCGCAATAAAATGCGTCTTCGTTACCGGGTCGCACCAAGCCGGCATCACTTTTTCCTGAGATGCGCCAAGGAGTTCGTTTTTGGTGGGAGAGCGGCATATTATTTCAGAAAATCGGGAAAGACCGGAGGTCTGACTGCGGAAAGCGTCTCACGAAATAATTTTGCACGCAAGAGATTTTCTCTTTCTTCGTCGCAAACGATTCCTCTAAAAGCGGCACGGCAAGCAATGTGTGCGCGGTCTTTTTCCGTCCAGAGCTCATCGATGCATTCCCGCGTGCCGGACGGAAAATAATCGGCGTCGCAGGCGATTCGCAGCAGGGAGAGCAATTCCGTTGACTCCGCAGATGTAAGAGAAACGGCGTAGCGCAGATTTCCGTAAGCGCGGGCAATACGATCGGCAAACTGTGCACGTTCCCGCGAAATCATTCGCCGGCGGGCGGCGAGTTCCTGCTCGGCGATATCGCACGTCCAACGCCGCATCAGTGCCAAAGTTTCCGCTTCGCTGATTCCGAGCGTGTATTCGTTGGAAATCTGGAAAACGCAGCCGCGAGCGTCCGATCCTTCGCCGAAGCCGCCTCGAGCCGTGAGCCCGACAGCGTCCAACGCGCGAACGATTTTTTCCATTTGTCCGTCCATCACAAAGCCGGGTAAATGCATCATTACGGAAATGCGCAGTCCCGTTCCCGCGTTCGTCGGACAAGCCGTTAAAAAACCGTATTTTTCGGAAAACGCGAAATTCAGCGAATCCGCCAATTTTTTCTCGATTTCCCTCGCGGAAGTCCATGCCGAACCCAAATCGTTCCCGGGAGCAAATGCCTGCAAGCGCAAGTGATCTTCCTCGTTTACCATTAAAGCGATGCGCTGATTCCGGGAAATAACGACACCGGCACCGTCCCCGGAAAGCTCCGGGGAAATACAGCGACACTCAATCAGAAAATCACGCCGGGTTGCCGACAAATCCTCGAGTGAAAAATAAAAGGCGTCCGCCAACTCCGGCAATTTTTTCGAAGCTTCGAAAATGCGTTTCCGCACCTCGTTTTTGCGCTCCGTTCCCGCCCTGACCGGGAACGATGTTCCCGCAAGATTACGGGCGAAACGGACTCTCGTTCCGAGAACGCAAGGGCACGCTTCATTCGCACTTTCACGGGAAACGGTTCCCGCAAGAAATTCATCAAATCCGGAACTCATTCTTTTTTCCCCTTGGACGAAGATTTTCGGACACGCGAAGTGACGGATTTCCGCTTCGCCGATGTTTTTCCGGTTTCTTTCGGGGCAGAAACACGCTTGTTTTTTTTCGGTTTTTCGAGAGCGTGCATTTCATCCCTCAATTTTGCGGCAAGTACATAATCTTCGTTTTTGACGGCATCTTTCAGCCGGAGCCGAAGGCGTTCGAGCTCGGCGGACGTATCTTTTTTCGCCGAAGATTTTTTCGATGCGGTTCGCGTTCCCGCATCTCCGCGATATTGGCGTCCGCGCTGAATTTTCGGCAAAAGCTCCGTCATTTCTTCCGAAAAAACCTCGTAACAATGCGCGCACCCGAACAAATGTTTTTTCCCGAAAACCAAATCCGTCATACCGCAAACCGGACAAACCTTTCCGGCTTCCCGTCCGACCGATTCCGTTGACGCGAGCTCATCGGTGTCTTTCTTGCCGCCGATAAGCGTTTTGGCAAGCATCTCCGTGAACTTCAGAATCGGCAACTCCGCCACTTTGCTTTTTGCCGCACATTTTTCGCAAAGGTGCACTTTGTGAATTTTCCCGTCCACAATTTGCGTCAGATGCACCGTTGCCGGAGCACCGCAAATATCGCACTTGTATTCTTCGCTCATGGGGATTTTCGCTTAAAAGTTTGGTAGCGCGGCACGGGAACGGAAAGTTTCCCGTGCCGGCAATTTCCTTATGAAGAAATTTCCGGTTTTGCTTTTCCCTCGACGACATCTGCCGTAACCGTTACCCGCTTGGCGTTCCCGCGTCCGGGCAATTCATACATCGTATCAAGCATCAGTTTTTCGAGAATGGAACGCAAGCCGCGCGCTCCCGTTCCGAGGCGAATGGCTTTTTCCGCGATTGCGGAAACAGCACCTTCTTCGAAAACAAGTTTCGCGCCTTCCATCGCAAAAAGTTTTTGATATTGCTTGATCAAAGCATTTTTGGGCTGAGTCAAAATATGCACCAAATCTTTGCTCCGAAGTTGCGAAAGCGCGGAAACAATCGGCAAGCGTCCGATAAACTCGGGAATCATCCCGAACTCAAAAAGATCTTCCGGCTGAAGCTCCGCCATGATTTTATCCGCAGAAAGTTCCTGCCCGGATTTTTCGGACGTATCGAAGCCGAGAAATTTATTCCCGATGCGCGAACCGATAATGCGCTCCAAGCCGACAAATGCTCCGCCGCAAATAAACAAAATATTCGACGTGTCGATTTGCACATATTTTTGGTCCGGATGCTTACGCCCGCCGTTCGGCGGAATATTGCACAGAGAGCCTTCTATGATTTTTAAAAGTGCCTGTTGAACGCCCTCACCGGAAACGTCGCGCGTGAGAGAAGCAGAGTCGCCTTTTCTGCCGATTTTGTCGATTTCGTCGATATAAACGATTCCGGTTTCAGCGCGTTTCACGTCCCCGTCCGCAGCCTGCAAGAGGCGCACGAGGATATTTTCCACGTCTTCTCCGACATAGCCCGCCTGCGTGAGCGTTGTCGCGTCCGAAATCGCAAAAGGCACATCCAGCATTCGCGCGAGCGTTCTCGCCAAAAGGGTTTTTCCGCATCCCGTCGGTCCGATGACCAGGATATTGCTTTTTTCCACTTCGACGGAATCGAGTTCCGGATTCGCTGCCGCACCTTCTGCCGCGTTCCCGCCGGATAATTTATCGTTCAGTCGCTTATAGTGATTGTAGACGGCGACGGATAAAACTTTTTTTGCCTGTTCCTGCCCGATAACGTAATCGTCGAGCACCGCACGGATTTCCGCCGGTTTTTTGAGTGCAATCGGTTGCAGGGGCTTCGGTTCCGGTTTTTCTTCGGTTCGGATTTTTGAAACGGTTTCAGCGATCTTTGCCGGAGACATCGGCTCGGCTCTCGCGTTTTTCCGTGCGCTTTGATTTTCCGTCATTTCGACGCAAAGCCTCGCGCATTCGTCACAAATATTTGCGCCGTCCGGACCGATAATTAAAATGCCGACATCGTTGCGGGAACGTCCGCAAAACGCGCATTTAGGTTCATCTTTTGCCATAGCAAAATTATTGCGGTTTGCTTTTTTAACGGACGCTTAAACGCTAAGAATTAATCACGTTGTCCACAATTCCGTAGGCGCGAGCTTCCTCTGCCGTCATGTAATGATCGCGGTCGGAATCCTTGGCAATTTGCTCAACGCTTTTCCCCGTATGCTTCGCGAGAACGCGATTCAGCGTTTCGCGCCAGCGGAGAATTTCCTTGGCGGCGATGGAAATATCCGATGCCTGCCCTCCCGCGCCGCCGCTCGGCTGATGGATCATCACGCTTGAGTTCGGGAGCGCATAGCGTTTCCCCTTAGTGCCTCCGGCAAGTAAAACCGTTCCCATAGATGCCGCCATGCCCACGCAATACGTAACCACATCGCATTTCAAAAACTGCATCGTGTCGTAAATCGCCATTCCCGCCGTTACGCTCCCGCCGGGAGAATTGATATAGATATGAATATCTTTTTTCGGGTCTTCCATTTGCAGGAAGAGCATTTGCGCTATCACGGCATTGGCGACTTCATCGTAAATGGGCGAGCCGAGAAAAATAATCCGATCCCGAAGGAGGCGGCTGTAAATATCCCATGAACGCTCTCCGCGACCGTCGCGCTCAACAACATTAGGAATAATATAACTCATCGTTTTTATTTCTAAAAAAATAGATTTGCGGCAAGATTGCAATTTCCGTGCCGCAAATTACCGAAAAAAAAAAACGGGAACGCTCCGACAAAAATCCGAGTGTGAAGCCTTCCGCAACACACCGCAAACGTTCCCGCTCCGTTTTTCAAAAAAAATGGAACTACGCCTTGCGCGTCGCAGGCTTTTTCTTTGCGGGAACAGGCTTTTTCGCAGGCACCGCCTTTTTAGCCGGAGCCGCTTTTTTTGCCGGCGTTACTTTCTTCGTCACAGCCGTTTTCTTCGCCGGCTTAGGCGCAGGCTTCTTTGCCGCCGGCTTCGGAGGCGCCTTCTTGGCGGGAACGCTCCGCTTTTTCTGCTCCGGCATACCCTTCGGGCGAATTCCCAGCTTCGGCGCACTTTCAAGAAGGGTCCGAATAATGCGGGCGATACTTTGACCGGACTGGTTCGACGCACGAAACAGCGACGTGTAAAGATCGTCGGACAAACGGAACGAAATTTGTGTTTTGGTTTCCGGCACGCCCTTCTTCAACGCCACCGACGACGCATGATCGATCGTCGCACGCAAAAGCTCGCTCATCGAAGAAAAACCGCTCTTCTTACGATACGCACGCGTCGACGCCAAAAGAGTTTCGGGCAAAGTTACGCAGAGCAGGCGGTTTTTTGAAAGTTTTTTCGTCGCAGATTTTTTCTTGGTTTTCATCGGCAGGCATTTTGCCAAAGGCGATTCTTCCACGCAAAACTTTTCTCAAAAAACGTAATTTATTTTTAAATACCGTAAAAAATCATTCGCAGAAAAAAAAATATACTCCGCCATTCCCGACGAAAAACAAGCCCGTGATTTTGCCTTTATGCGCACCGCGTTAATCCTTAGACTGAGGCGATTTATGGATACCGTTATCATCACCGGAGCCAACGGAGAACCCGCACTGAGCATCGCACGCCGCCTTTGCGGCATCGGCATTCGCGTTTACGCCATCGCGGGAACGATCCCCGAAACCTCTCTCGGCAAAGACGAGTTCGTTCCCGTCCCTTGCGATCCGACCTCGCCGGACGCCGTCATTTCCGCCACACAAACCGTTTTAAAGAAAGAAAAACACATCATCGGCATCATTTTCGCCGGGCAATATCTCTCCGACGATGCGTTTGAAGCTGCTTCCCTCGAAGAAATCCGGCTCGCACTCAACACGCGCATTATCGCCCCGATTTGCGCCGCACGCCTCGCGCTCCCGTCGCTGATTTCCTCCCGCGGGCACGTCGTCGTCATCTCTCCGGGCAAAGGCAACTCGGAAGGGAAAACACTAAACGCCGTTGCCGATGCCGCGTCTCGTGCCTTTGCCGAATCACTCTTTACCGAGCTGCGCGACTCCGGAGTCAAAACCTGCCACATTCTTTTGCAAAACAACGAAGGCGCACCCGATCCCGCAACCCGCTTCACCACAACGCCGCAAAGCCGCGTTCACGCGGAAGTCGTTGCCGATGCCGTCGAAACCGTTTTCCGCCTGCGCGAAAACAACGCGCTCACGCAAATGATTTTGCGCCCGCAAGCGACACGGGAAACACCGCGCATTCCCATTTCCTCCGAACCGAAAATTCGGGCTCTGCAAATCGTACAACTGCCGCCGAAGAAAAATTTCCCGCCCGAGGAAGAACCGATTCCAACTCCTCCCTACAGCCGCCCTGACTACGCCCCGACAAAAAAAGACCGCATTCGGGAAACCGACGACGACGGATTCTCCGACGACTATGTCGACCCGGAACTTCGTTATTTGGTAAAATCGACGACTCAGGTCCGTCAGCAACAAACGCAAAAGCAGAAAAAAATCCCCAAACCGCCCAAGCACCCGCCAAAAGTCAAGTCTCCCGCAGACGTTCCCGCGCCCAAGGGAAACTCACCGAAAACACAACCGGAACCGAACTCTCAACCCGGCGGAAAAAACGGCAAGCAAAACCGGAATCGTATCCGAGACCCAAAAATGCGCAACGCCGCCGACTCCGCTCGCATGAACAAACCGAAACTCGCCGAGCCGACGGCTCAGCCGATGCCTTTTCAATCGGAAAAACACTCCGATACCCCAAGCAATGCGCCGCAAGCGCACGCTGCCCGCCCGAAGCGAAAACGCACGCCGCGCTTTTCTGCGAACAACAAGGGAAAAGAGGCTAAGAAAGAAACGTCTTCTTCGCAGTCAAATGCAACCGACAACGCCTCTAACGCGCCGAAATAAATTCGCCCGTCAGGAAGGATATCGCCGACATCGTTCGATTTACGAAATCAAAAAACCGTTCCGGAAAGGATCTTCGGATTCCCGAAAAAACTCGCAACAGGCAGTCACGAACGGCACGCCGGAAACCTCGGGAATAACCGTCGGGAACGTATCGATATTTTGACCCGGGAAGATGCGTCCTTTAAAACGTGTCCCGAGGAGGGATTCCGAGATAAATTCCTCCCCGAAATCCAGCTCGCGGAAATGATGCATTAGTGTCATCAAAGCAGATGTTCCCGAACCGCACGGGCTGCGGTCCATTTGCCCGTCGCCGAACACCACGGTATCGCGCAAACGGCGCGGATGCCCTTCCGTGCGCTGCCAAAACACGGAAAGCGCGATTTCACGAGAAGACGGATTTGTCGGATGCGCAACACGCACCGCGCGATTGGCGGCAGCACGCAAGCGCATTCCCAAATCAATGTAAAATTCCTTTCCGTGCGATTTTAGGGAAAGGGGTTCTTCGAACGGATATTCGGCACAAACAAAAAAATTCCCCGCGAAAACGATATAAGCGGGAACGGTTCCGATGCCCTCCACGTCAAGAAGAACGGCTTCGGGCGTAAACACGAACGAGGGAACATTTCTCACGGAAACGGTATTTAGCTTGCCGTCGTCTCCGAAGTGAAGCTCGGCTTCAATACGTCCGCAAACGGCATCAAAAACGACCTTTCCCGGGCTACGCAAGGGCATTCCGCACTCAGCGACAACCCGAGCCGAACAAATGGTCCCGTGAATACACATGTCCAGATAGCCGCCGGAGTTCATATACAGAATACCGACATCCGCATCCGGAGTCGCCGGGCGCATAAGTACGCTCCCGAACATTGCCTTGTGTCCCCTCGGCTCCTGCATGAGGAAGCGACGAATGTCATCAAACTCACGCTTCATGCAATCCAAGCGTTCCCGCATCGTATCTCCGGGCAAATCATGAAGTGCCCCAAAAAGCACGCGGCACGGCTCTCCCGCCACGTGTAAGTCAATGGTTTTAACAGAGGTTGTGTTACGGGGAATTGGCATTACGAAAGCCTATTTTCGGATTTTCGGGCTGTAAAGCAGGTTTGTATCGCCGAAGCAATAAGCACCAAAACGAAACCGATTCCCTGCAAAAACGAAACCGTTTCACCATAAAAAAAGCATCCTACGCCAACCGCAACGACAGGCTCCAAATAGGAAACCGTGCCGAACTGTACGGCGGGAAGTTTTCTTATCGCATAAGCGACCAGTAATAATACGACAAAACCGTGAACGACTCCGATTGCAATAAGCCACGCCCACGCCGATAATGCATTCGGGAACGCAGTTTCACACAAAAACAAAGGGGGAAGCAAAATCGCACCGCCTCCGACGAATTGCCAAAACGTGCGCCGAGACAACGTAACGCTTGCCGAAATTTTCCGGTTTAAGAAAATATAAATCGCGTAAAAAAAACCGGAACACAATCCGTAGCCCATTCCGCAGAGATCAGCATCGCCCGGCATACCCGGCGCAAGCGACACAAGAACAATTCCGAAAACCGAAACCGTAATAAGACATAAATCGCGCAAGGGCGGCATTCTCCGACTTAACACGGATTCGCCCGCAACGGCAAAAATCGGCCCCGTATAAAGCAACAGTGCCGCGATTCCGGCGGGAACGCTCTTTATCGCCAAAAAATAAAACAGAATACAAAGACCGATACTTGCTCCGGAACCGAACGCTTTCGAAGAAAATCGAAAACTTCGCCGAACGATACACAGCATTAAAGATGCCCCGACAAAAAAACGCGCGAACGAGCAAAGCTGCGCACTGCAATCGCTTTCCCTTACAAAAATACAAAGCCCGCCCATAAGAATCGCCGAAAGGATTGCGGCAATAACTGCCTTCAAATGAGAAGTCATTTCTTCGGAAACATTAAAAACATTACTTAAACCTCGCGCCCGCTCGAACTTCGGGGCGGACATCAACGCCTTTCGGGGACAGCATCAAAATATCAGAGCGGCTAAAAGGAGAGATTTTCACACGGAAGATAAGAACAAATTACGTTTGAGCCCGCAAACGCTATTTCTCTTTACAAAGACTCATGCGTGTTTTTTGAATCATTTCCTCGGCGCGAAAAATCGTTTCGGTAGCACAAGAAAAATCCGCTTGCCTCAAGCCCGAAAAAATGATTTTTTGTGCGTTCCAATTTAACAATTAAATCCAGACAACTATGCAACCGACCTATCGTCCTTCCAAAATTTGCCGCGCGCGCAAGTGCGGTTTCCGTGCTCGTATGAAGACCCGCGGCGGCCGCAAGGTCATCGCCAACCGTCGTGCGCAGGGGCGTAAGCGCCTCGCCGACTAATTCCGGTTTTCCTTTGCGCGGGATGCGCTTCCCCGCAACACAACGGCTTCGACGTCAAGCCGATTTCTCCCGTTTACGGGAACAAGGCTCGCGGTTCAACTGCGGGCCTTTTGTCGTCAATGCCGCTCCGCCCGCACCCGACACGGGAACGCCTCTGAATTTTGCGCGTTTTGCCGTCATCGCCTCCAAAAAAATGGTGAGCAATCGCGCCGTGCATCGCAATTACGCCAAGCGTATTTTTCGCGAAATTTTCAGAAGAAATCCGGCGGCGTTCCCGCCCGGCTGGGACGTAATCGTCATTGCCCGGCGCGGTTTTGAAAAACTTTCTTTTGAAAGCTTGGAGGCAAGCTATCGCGAAGCGGCACGGCGCATCATCTCACGCGTTGATCGAAAAAACCAAGCCTCCGACAAAGCTTAATGAAACAAAACGTGGCGAACATTTTTAAGCGTCCGGGCGTTTTTGTCGGAATTGCAGCTATCCGGTTTTATCAAAAAATTATTTCGCCCGCCCTTCATGCCGTTTTCGGCGGAAACGGATTTTGCAGATTTACGCCGACTTGCTCGGAATATGCCCGCCAAGCCCTGATGAAGCACGGTTTTTTTACGGGAACGCTTTTGGCGGCATGGCGGGTTTTGCGCTGTAATCCGTTTTCGCGCGGCGGACCGGATTGCGTTCCCGAAACAGGCGAAGCGTTTTTCCGGCTTTTCCGTAGACAGAGAATCGGGATTTTCGGCGGCAGTTTCGACCCCGTGCACAACGCGCATTTGGAGCTCGCCCGCGCCGCCCAAAAAACGCTCCGCCTCGATCGCCTCATTTTCGTTCCCGCCGCTCAATCCCCGCTGAAAAACAACGCGCCCGGTGCGCCCGCAAAGTTGCGCCTCGAAATGCTCCGCTCCGCCCTACGCGGCGAAACGGGAACGGAAATTTCGACTTGGGAAATCGAACAAGGCGGAAAAAGTTGGTCTATTCTCACCGTGGAGCATTTTGAAGATACGCTCCCGCGAGCCGATTTTTTCTGGATTTTCGGAGCGGACCAACTCGCTCAGCTCGACAAGTGGCATGCCGCCGAAAAACTTTGCCGCAAGGTAACCTTCGGCGTTATGTGCCGCGACGCAGATTCCCTGCCGGACATTCCCGCGCCGCTCCAAAAGCTCGCCCGCGTCGTTCCGCTCCCAATACCGCGCATCGATTTGTCTTCAACAGAAATTCGCGAAAAAATCGCCGCAGAAAAATTTGACGAACTCCGCGATTGCCTGCCGCAATCCGTTTTAACTATCATTCAAAATCATCATCTTTACAGCCGCCATGCCGACCACAAAGAAAACCACCGCAACGAAAAAAACGAGCACGACGAAGCGCGCCGCCGCCAAATCGAAGACGACAAAAACTACCGCGAGCCGTGTTGGCACGACCGCTAAGCGCGCCGTGAAAAAAGCGGCGGGAACGCCCGCAAAGAAAACCTGCGCGGCAAAAAAATCTCCCGCAAAGAAAAAAGCCCCCGCCGTTAAAGAAAATCCTTCGGCGGGAATCGGGCTGGTAAAACGTTGCGTCGCCGCGCTCGAAGAAAAAAAGGCTTCGGCGATCGAAGTCATTTACCTCGGCGAAAAATCCCCCGTTACGGATTATTACGTGATTGCGACGGGAACGTCCGATCCGCACTTGCGCGCACTCCGCATCGAGCTCGAAAAAGCGATTCACGAAGTCGTTCCCGCCGGGCAGGTGCGCATTCAAAACGAACCGAACAGCGGCTGGTGCGTCGTCGATGCGTTCGACGTCGTCGTTCACATTTTCTCCGAAGAACAGCGTAAAAATTACGCACTCGAAGAACTTTGGAAAGACGGAGAAAAAATCGAGCTCTGACTCTAAGAACCAAGTCGCGGAATCGTGGAAAATTTTACTTACTCCTGCCCGACGCGTTGGGTTTTCGGGCGCGGCACGCAAGCGCAAGTCGGCGAACTGACGGAGCGTTTTGCCGGAAAAAACGCAACCGTACTTTTGCATTTCGGCGGGAACGCAATTAAACGTATCGGGCTTTACGATACAACGGTTTCCGCTCTGCGGGAACGCGGCATTCGCTTTGTTGAGCTCAGCGGTGTCGTTCCCAACCCGCGGCTTGAACTCGTCCGCGAAGGAATCCGGCTTTGCCGGGAACACAAAGTTTCGTTCATTCTCGCCGTCGGAGGCGGAAGCGTTATCGATTCCGCCAAAGCCATCGCCGCCGGCATTGATGCCGAAAACGGAGACATCTGGGAAACTTTCGTCGCCCGCCGCCCGCTGAAAACCGCCGTTCCCGTCGCAACGGTGCTTACAATTCCAGCGACCGGCTCCGAAATGAGCCCCAACACCGTGATTACGGACGAAGCAAGCGGCTACAAGCTCGGCTACGGCGACGAAAAACTGCGCCCCGTTTTCAGCATCGTTAATCCGGAGCTGTTTTTCACGCTTCCGCCCAACCAAATCGCCAACGGCGTGAGCGATATGATGAGCCACATTTTCGAACGCTATTTTTCGGACACTCCGCACTGCGAAATTACCGACGGGCTTTGCGAAAGTGTTTTAAAAACCATCATCCGCAACGCGCCGAAACTCCTCGCCGATCCGCAAAATTACGACGCTTGGGCGGAAATCGGTTTCGCCGGAACGATTGCGCACAACAATCTGCTCGGGCTCGGACGCGTTCAGGACTGGGCCTGCCACGGCATGGAGCACGAAATCAGCGCGGTTTACGATGTCGCTCACGGCGCGGGGCTCGCCGTCGTTACGCCCGCGTGGATGAAATTTATTCTCCCGGGAAAATCGGCAAAACTCGCGCAGTTTGCGAAAAATGTTTTCGGCGTTCCCGTGGGGAAAAATGACCTCGAAACCGCTCAAGCCGGAATCGCCGCATTAGTCGCGTTTTACAAAAAAATGGCGTTGCCGACAACGATGCGTGAGCTCGGCGTTCCCGACAATTCGCGCTTTGAAGAAATGGCGAAAAAAGCCGTACTCGGGCGTTCCCGCGACGGCAACGAAATCCCGCAAGGCAATTTCCGCAAACTCTTTTCCGGCGACATTCTCAAAATCTATCACCTCGCCGAAAAATAATCCGAAAAAAGAGCGTTCTTTGCTCTCCTCTCGCAAAGAATCGCGGGGATAAAAACGCACTCACGGAGCTGCAGAAACACGATTTTGTAAAAAAAATCCGTATACGGCGGCGTGTTTCCGCGCTTCTAAAAAACATGCGTTCCCGTAGCCGAAACCACGGGAACGCAAATCACTTCAATAATCTTTAAAAACGCATGCGGAAGCCGACGTTCGCGCTGTGGTTTACGGAAGCATCCGTTCCCGCGTTAAACGAGTAGCCGCCGTAGACGCTTGCGCTCGACGAGACATCCACGTTGAAGCTCGGTCCGATCGAGAACATATCTTCCGGAAGAGCTTTCGCCGTTTCCGTGATCGAAGAGCCGTCTTGCGTCGTTACGTCGACATCGACTTCGTCGCCGAGAAAATCATGCGAGAACGCGACATCCAAGCCCAAGCGCCAAATAGCCCCCAAAGCCGTGAAGCCCCACGAAAATCCGCAACCTACGCGGGCGCGAAGGCT
The DNA here is from genome assembly GCA_017531845.1 of Opitutales bacterium. Classification (GTDB taxonomy): domain Bacteria; phylum Verrucomicrobiota; class Verrucomicrobiia; order Opitutales; family UBA953; genus Spyradosoma. Next base: position 464,040 of record JAFXKI010000003.1, read on the forward strand.
GTCGCCGGAAATCGCATCCGCGTCAAACGCCTTGTCGCTTCCGCTTTCCGTAAACGCATCCGCCTGCGTGTGCATGTAGGCGAGCCCGATATACGGCGTCGCGTAGATTTTCTTCGCTTCGGATAGTGTAACCACCGTTCCCGCGTCGGCAAAAAGCCCCGCGCTCCAGCCAGTCGTGTCGCCGCTTGCGTTCCCGTAATCGGTGTTGCGCTTGATGTCGTAGCTTGCATAGCCGAGTTGCGCGCCCGCATTGACGAAGTAGTTTTCAATCGTCTTCCCGGCAAACCCGGTAATGCGGAAGTCAGTTGATTCGATTTTACCGCCGCCGTTGTGCACCTTCGCTTCTCCCGTGCTTGCACCGAGTGCGACACCGAGCACCGTGTTTTGGTCGAGCTTGTAATCGGCACCGGCAAGGAGTCCCGTCGTGTCGAAGTCAAACGTCGGCGCATCCGTCGCCGTGTCGTTTTCAACGGAGTTTGTTTGCAACTGAGCAAAGAACTCCCACTGAGCACGTTTTGAGAAGCGGTCGTAACGGCGTTGCTCCAAACGTGCGGAAATGCTACGCGCGTCAGCGTTGAACGCTTCAACCGGCATCGCAATCATCGCCGCATAGCTTTTCGGCGAAAGCCGATCAAGAATCGCTCGTGCCGTTCCCGCATCTTTGGCAAGAATCGCGTTCAGAAGCGGATCATTCCCGCCGGAAAGATTATTCCACGCCGCCGCACTGACAAACCCCGTTGAGAGAGAGTTCAGCGCATCGTTCGCGTCAGACAATGCCCAATCGACAAAACTTGCCGAAAGTTCACTCGTGTCCGTTCCGTCCATCAACGCAGAGGCATTTCTCACAACCCGGACAGAAAGTCCGCCGTTTGATTCATCGTAGATTACGGCATAGTTTTGAGCGTAGGCAGAAAGATCTGCGTCCGTTCGGAGGAATGCAAGCACGTTACCGGAAACGGATCCGCCTTCAAAAATCGTAACGCGTTCCCCGTTTTCCAACGCTTCGATTTGAGCCGAAGTCGCACGCACAAACAGCGAGTTGCTTCCGACAAGATCGAGCTTTGCCGAACTTGCAATTTCGACACGCCCGCCGCCGAGCGAAACTTTTTCACCCTTGTCCGGATTAAGCACGAGCGTTCCCTCGAGCGAAATCTTCGCATCTTCGCCGTGCGTCATGCTTACGCTCCCGCGAAGCGTCGCTCCGTTTTCCACGGCAAGTGTTTTTACACCGACCGCTTTCGCGAACGAAACATCCGAACCCGAAGCCAAGGAAATTTTACCGTTCCCGCTCGTTTTCGCCGAGAACGTTCGAGTGCCAAGTAAATTGAGCGTTCCCGCGACTTGTGCTTCCGCGTCCGCGCGGGTTAAATCAACGCCCGCGCTCAGCGTTGCCGAAGCACCTTGCGAAACGGCAAAGGTTTTTACGCCAACATCGTTTGAAACCGTCGTCGTGCCGGACGCAATGCGCAATGTTCCGGTTCCTCTCGTCGCGTTGGAAAATGTCCGAGAGCCGGAAATCGCCAACGATCCCGAGATGTCGAAATCGCCCGTGCCGAGCTTCGCGCTTCCGGAAACCGTAAACGTTCCCGAGGTGATGTTTGTCGTTCCCGTGTGCGTGCTCGCGTCGCCGGAAAAAGTCAGCGTTCCCGCCGAATTCAAACTTCCCGCCCCGGAAATCGTTCCGGAAAATACCGTTAGGGAGCCGTCAAAATCGGCAACGGAATCAGCCTCCGTTAAATCCACACTCTGCGAAGCCGAGCTGATAACAACACGCGCCGGCTCCTCCGGAATAACAGGCACATCCGGATCGGGAATAATCGGCTCATCGGGGTCGGGCAGATCCGGGTCGGGGTCTACGCTCGTAGCGACACCGAAAATCGTCAGCGCATTGTTCTCCGTCGAAAAATCCCACAAAGTATCGTCGTAAACCGCGCCATCCACAAAAAGCGAAAGCGTTCCGCCCTTCGTCAGCGAGTTCAAACCGACGATGCTTGACGAATCCGTCCAATTCATCACGGCGAAACGCGTGTTTTCGTTAAACCTTCCCGCGTAATCGATCACGATTTTCGCGCCGCTCGCAAGCGTCACGCTCCCGCTCTCTGCAACGGAAATCGCTGAAGTTTCCTCTCCTGCAAACAATTTCAGCGCCGCGCCGGAAGCTACGGAAAGTTTTCCTGAGACATTGTAAACGCCCGATCCGTCATTCGCTTTTTCCGAAATTGTAAACATTCCGGAATCAACATAAGTCGTTCCCGTGAACGCACTCGTATCTCCGGAAAATGTCAGCATTCCCGTCGAATGTAGGCTCCCGTTTCCGGAAACCGAACCCGAAAATTCCGAAAGCGTCGGCAAAAAACTTCCGGAGCTTCCTGCGCCATTTAGGGATACGCTTTGCGTGCCGGTCGTTACCGTTATCGTTCCTGTCGATGCCGACGGCTTCACCGTAAACGTCAGCGCGTTGCCCGCCGTCGAAAAATCCCACAGATTCTTGTCGTAAGAAACACCGTTAACCATCAGCGAAACATGTGCGTTGACAAGCTGTTCGAGCGTTCCTTCCTTAATCGCCAAGTCAAAGCCGGAAATAATCGCGCCCGTCTCCCAACGCATTACCGCCAAGCTCAAATTCTCCGTAAACGCACCGGAGAAATTTACAACGATGCGCGCATTTTGGGAAACTTTCACGTTCCCGCCGGATTTTACGAAAATAAGTCCGTTGGAAGCTCCGGAAGCCATGAAATGAGCCTCGCCTTTTTCAAAGTGAAGCGTCGCGTCCGCGCACACGTCCAAGGTTGCGCCCTCTTCCAAAACAAGCATTCCGGAGGCTATACGTTGGTCGCGCAATTTTGCCGAAACTTCATCGCCCATAATCCGAAACGTCGTTCCCGCAGAAACGTCAAATGCCCCGATCGTCCCGTCCGCAAGAATGACGTTTGATCCATACACAGTTTTGCTAAACGCCTGCGTCGTTGTATTCCAGGTCAAAGGCAAACCCGTCGATCCGCGAAAATCAGCTTTCGTCAACGTAGCATGCTCCCAAGACGATCCTGTGAGATATTGTTTTTTGAAATTAGCCCCGCTCAAATCTAAAGAACCGAAATTGACTCCGGACAAATCTTTGTCCCTGTAGCTCTTTGTTGAGTAAAGTTGAGAAAGTGTTAAACCGGAAGAGAAAAAATCCGCTCCAACGATCACGGAATCCGTGAAATCTGCATCCGTCAATGTAGCATAACGCAAATCCGCTGACGTGAGGTTCGCTCCCGTGAAACCTGCTCCCGTCAATGTAGCATCGTACAAATCCGCTGACGTGAGGTTAAATCCGGAAAAGGATTCTCCGCTTAGATCAAAGGAGTTTAGACCGACTCCCGATAGGTTCTTGTCTTTATAACTTTTCGTCGAATAAAGTTGAGAAAGTGTTAAACCGGAAGAGGAAAAGTTCGCTCCAACGATCACGGAATCCGTGAAATCCGCTGACGTGAGGCTCGCTCCCGTGAATTTCGCTGACGTGAGGTCCGCTCCCGTGAAATCTGCATCCGTCAATGTAGCATAACGCAAATCCGCTGACGTGAGGTTCGCTCCCGTGAAACCTGCTCCCGTCAATGTAGCATAACGCAAATCCGCTGACGTGAGGTTAAATCCGGAAAAGGATCCTCCGCTTAGACCAAAGGAGTTTAGACCGACTCCCGATAGGTTCTTGTCTTTATAACTTTTCGTCGAATAAAGTTGAGAAAGTGTTAAACCGGAAGAGGAAAAGTTCGCTCCAACGATCACGGAATCCGTGAAATCTGCATCCGTCAATGGAGCATAACGCAAATTCGCTGACGTGAGGTTCGCTCCCGTGAAATCTGCTCCCGTCAATGTAGCATAACGCAAATCCGCTGACGTGAGGTTCGCTCCCGTGAAATCTGCTCCCGTCAATGTAGCATCGGACAAATCCGCTGACGTGAGGTTCGCTCGAACCCACGAAGAATTTTTGAGCGAATCGTAGGAAAAGTCTCGTCCGGACAAATTCTCACCGTCGTAATTTTCGTTATCGGCAAGCAATGTCGTTCCCGCCGCGCACGCAAAAAGTGTTAAAAGAGAAAGTTTCGTTTTCATAGATACACAGAAAAAATAGGCTGAACAAAATCCGCTTCCGTGACTGTAGTCAGTATGTCACACAAAAAAATAAACACATATCTGCCACTATGTTTCCACGCAAAGGGGAGCAACTATTTTTTCTGCCCCCAAATTTTATAAACGTAGTTAATGACAAATATAGAATAATCGACTCGTTCGGTTAGAAGACGCTGTACAAGTCCGTTCAAATCTTCGTAACTAGGGAAATATTCCCTTGTGAAAATTTGACTACTATCCGTTCCGCAAAAAGTAGCAAATCCACTCTTTAAGTACACAAGGAAATCCCTGATTTCATTCGAATTCTTTTTGCTTACCAATATTGCTAACTTTTCCGCAGAAGCGGAAACATACGCCTCCAAACCGTTGCAAGCGACAAACTTAATGATGTCGTCATTTTTCGATGGGTCCTCGAATAATTCGTCAAACATTTTTTATCCTTGTTGTTAGATTGTTAATTGTCGTGCGTTCGGACGCATGATAGGGGAGGAACTAGCGAAACCTCAAATACCGCAACAAGACTTTGCGCAAGGTTTAGCCGTAAATTTGGAAAAGTTGCTTCTAAATCTCTTGACTTTGCGCAATGTCCAAAAGCACGCAAACATCCGAGCGATTCAATTTATCGATGCCGAAAAAGGTGCTCGAAATCTATCGATCGTGCCAGAGCATGAAGAATTTTACGGCGTTTGCACGGATTGCGGTAATAGAGAAATTGAATCGGGATTTCGGATTTAAGATTAATCCGGAGAGTGTGGACTTTTCGCAGGGGAAACGCACGGATTTGATGAATCCGGCGACAAAGAAACGGAAGCTCCCCGCCCTGCGCCGGCAAGCGGCGAGAGCCCGGCAGAAAAAAGCGGAGCTTCCCGGAAAACAGATTTAGGAAACGCCCTCGCAAGGAATCGCGGGGCTTAAAATGCGCTCACGGAGCCGCAGAAAAACACGATTAAAAAAAAATCCGTAGGCAGCGACGCGTTCCCGCAAGGCAATTTCCGCAAACTCTTTTCCGGCGACATTCTCAAAATCTATCGCCTCGCCGAAAAATAATCCGAAAAAAACAGCGACGTTCCCGCCGCTGTTTTTTTTTTATGAACCGGAGGCTCTTATTCGCCCCAGGAAACGGGTTGCCCGGTGCATTCGAGAACACCGCGCCAGAGCTCACTCGTAACATTGACTTTTTTGCGCTTGTTCGCGATGAGCGAAAGCGGCAAGTGCACGTGCGCGCGGTGGCACATGGCAACGAGCATTCCCGTTTTCCCCGCCATACCGGCGTGAACGGCGTTGTGCGCCAAGTGAGAGCAATACGCGTTGTCGTAAGCGTTTGCCGGAATGCTTCGGATAATGTAGCTCGGGTCGATGTATTTAATCGTGCAATCGACGCTGTGTTCCTTCATGTCCGCCTTGATGCGGTCGCGAAGATATTTCCCGATATCGTTGTGAAGCTTGTTGCCGGAAGCGTCGCGCCCGGCGTCCCCGTCGAAAAGATTTTGCCCGGCGCCTTCCGCGACAACGATAACGGCGTGTCCGCGCTCAACGATGCGTTTGCGAAGCATGTTGAGAAATCCCGTCGGACCGTCGAGCACGAGCGGCACTTCCGGAATGAGCACGAAGTTGGCTTCCGAGCTCGCGAGCGATGCGTAAGCGGCGATAAAGCCGGAGTCGCGCCCCATGAGTTTTACGATCCCGATTCCGTTCGGGGCGCCTTTTGCTTCCGCGTGAGCGCAATTGATGACTTTGACGGCTTCGGAAACGGCGGATTCGAAGCCGAAACTTTTGTCGAGCAAAACGATATCGTTGTCGATGGTTTTCGGGATACCGATGACGGATTTTTTCAAGCCGCGAAGCTTGCACTCGTCGGAAATTTCGCGGGCGGCGCGCAAAGTGCCGTCCCCGCCGACGACGTAAAGGATATCAATCCCCATGCGTTGGAGCGTGTCGACGATTGTCGGTGTATCCTGCTGCCCGCGCGAGCTGGCGAGCATGGTGCCGCCCTGCGCGTGAATATCGGAAACGATATCCGGGTCGAGCAACATCGGCTCGTGATTTCCCTGCGGAACGAGCCCTTCATAGCCGTAGCGGAAACCGTAAATGCGCGTTACGCCGTAGGAGTGATAAAGCCCCATGACGAGGTTTCGAATCACGTCGTTCAAGCCCGGGCAAAGCCCGCCGCAGGTAACGATCCCGACCTTGGTATCGGACGGATTAAAGAAAATATTTTCGCGCGGTCCCGCCGCCTCAAAGGAAACTAAGGGCTCTCCGGCACAAACCGCCTTCATCGCACCGGCGAAAGTAATATCGGCGAGAATGCGGTCGCTGTCCGTTTTGAAAAGTTCTTCGGAGAAATGCAGTTTTTTGAGAGGCGAGGGAAATTTGCAAGGACCGAGGTTTTCGATCACCGTTTCCGGGGTAATAGCGTTATTGCAGAAAACAGAACTCATAGTGCCTGAATTGTCTTACAGCGGGAACGTTCGGGCAAGTTTTATTTAAAAAAAACGCGGGCGGGAACGCGCAAAACGCCACCGAGAAGACGAAACTTGCACATCGGCACGCTTCTTGCAAAAATTCCGTTCAAAAATTTATGAATACCTACACCAATCCCTTCGTCGTCGCGGCTGCCGCGCCTGCCACCCGCGCCGATTTTTACAGAAAAACCTACCTGCTGGTCGCCGTCGCCTGCGCGGTCTTCGGGCTTTTGCTCGCCGGAATTTTGGCGACGCCGGCGATTGTCAATCCGCTCACCGGGCTTTTCTTCGGCAACGGCTCCATCGGCTGGCTCCTCGTGCTCGCCGCGTTTTGGGGCATTTCCATGCTTGCCAACCGCCTGGCATTCGGCGGCGTTTCGACGGGAACGCAACTCGCCGGGCTCGGTGTTTATGTGCTTGCGGAAGCCCTGCTCTTCTCGCCGATGCTGAATATTCTGATGTATCAATTCGGGCAGGAAGCCACGCTCTCCGAAATCGTTGCGCCGGCGGCGCTTTCAACGCTACTCCTTGCCGGCGGACTGACGGCGACAGTTTTCATGACGAAAACGGATTTTTCCTTCCTGCGCGCCTTCATTTCCATCGGATTTTTCGTCGCGCTCGGCGCTATGCTTCTGCTGATGTTCTTCGGCGGGATCGGCACGTGGTTTGTCATTGCGATGACGGTTTTCATCGCCGCCGTGATTCTTTATCAAACTTGGATGGTGAAAACGCAGTTCCGCCCCGACCAGCACGTCGGTGCCGCGCTGATCATCTTTGCCGGAATCGCCACGCTGTTCTGGTATCTGATTATGATTTTCGCCGAGCGCCGCGAATAACGCCGAAAACCTTTTTCGGAAAAAAGAACGTTCCCGCCGATCAAAGACGGGAACGTTCTTTTTTTTGAGAAAAATCTTTCTCAATTCGAATTTTTCTTTTTCTTAGGCTTTGCGGGTGCCGATTCCGATTTCGGCTTGGAAGAGGATTTCCCGCTTTTGCCCGCCTTCGTTTTTCCGGATTTGGGCTTCTCTTTTGCCACAACGGTTTTACGTTCCCGCTTGGGCCGGGGATTTAAATATTTGTCCGGATAATCTTTCAAATAATCCCAGTCCGGGTATTTCTGAACCTTGTTAATTGCACGATCGGACACGTCAATTTTCCACGCCCTGAAGTAAGGAGCCAAATTCTTTTCGGTAACCTCGGAAAGCGTTGTCAAAATCCAATCCCATTTCTCCTGATCAGAGAGATTTCCGAATGGCTTTTTCTGATACGCAATCGCCATCGCACGGAACGCCTCGTAGCCGAGCTCGCGCATAAGCTCCACATAAAAATAAAGCTTCACACGCACATCTTCAAAAGGACTGAAATTTTCTCCTCCGCGGAAAAATGCGGCAACGGATTCCCGCATATCGTCTTCGGCAATGCTAGTTCCGTCCCATGCCTTATCGTAAGACACATCGCACCCGTGCACTTGCGAAATTGTAGAAAAAACATTAACGGTAACTTCTGTCAAATTCGCACTCGGGATACAAAAATACGGTGTCGGCCCCTGGTGGTTATGCCCGAGTTCGTGCCACAGCCCCCAGCTTCCCGACTTCGTCAGTTCTCCCGTTTTGATACAATTCCCCCAATCCATAAATCCCATCGCCGGATAACCGGAATGCCCGTAGCCGACAGAAATTTGGCGGTCTATTACAAAGCGCATCGGTTCATGGATTCGATTTTCCGTCAAATCCCAACCGACAATCCAGTCCTGAAGTGCCATTCCCGTTTGCAACTTTTTACAAACGCGACGCGGCAATTTCATCGCCTTGAGCATGTCGAGCGGGAGCGTAAACGTCAGCCGCGGCGTTTGGATTTCACCCCACGGAGCTTTGTATTTTTCGAGTTGTTCCTTCCATTCTTCTGCAGTCGTCAAATTTTCTTTTTCTAAGGGTTTATCTCCGAAGATATAAAGCGGCGCGGGAACGCCCCCGGAAATCGTTATTTTCGCCGGCTTCACTTTTTTGTGCACTCCGTGAACGTTGATGTAAATCAGTCCGCCCACCGGATTCGCGAACTCAAATTTTCGCCCGCGAATTTCGTCGCCCGAAATCTTCATCGAATTTGTCAGTTTCGGCAGGCGCTTCAATTTGCCGTCGTGGTTTTTTTCCAAATGGCTCCATGTGAGAAAATCCGTCTGCGACCCGATGCGTAAAGACATCGAAGCTTTGGTCTTTCCGTTAAACGTCAAAGTAATTTTTTGTCCGGGCGGAGCCCAAAGCCCCGTGCTGTGCCAACCGCCGATTGCCGGGTCAATGACCACCTGGCGCTCCACCAAGTCGACCTCGCCTTCGGGAACGCCGGGAAAATCCGCCGCCGCCGGAGCCGCCTTCGTCTTTTTCGGATCCCCGCACAAAAACTCATCCATCGACTCAATGAGCTTTTCTATCTTTCCCTTATCCGTCCACGGATTTTTGTCCGACGGAAAATCCTCCATGTCGGATTTCTCCGCTGTTTCCCAACTCCATTTCCCGATAATTTTGTCCGGACGCTTTTTGGTCGGATTAATTTCATCCCGGCAAACCGGATAAAAAGTCGTCCCTTCCGTAAGACAGGTTTTTAAAACCTCATCAAGCGAAATATCAACTTTCGGAGCCGCCGCAAGCGTTCCCGCAGACATTCCGCAGAAACACAGAAAAATTCGAAAAAACAATTTCATCGTAAATCCTTCATTTAAAATTCGGCAACTTTTCCCAAAAACTCCGGCAAAGCGGAAATATCCGCGCAACGCTCGCCCTGCTCGGCGGCAAGCTTGCGCGCCGCGATCCCGTGCCAGAGAACCGCTGCGATGAGCCGCTCCTCCGCCGTTGTATTTTCATCAAAATTTCCCGGCGAAGCAAACATCGCCGCAACAATTCCTGCGAGAACGTCTCCGCTTCCCCCACGCGCCAACGCCGGCGTTCCCGAGAACGTCAGCCATTCCGTATCCGAAGAAACGATACGCGTGCATGCACCCTTCAGCACAAGCAAAGCCGGATGTTCTGCACAAAAACACCGCGGAGATTCCGCCTTTCCGCCCAAGCGGGAAAACTCTCCCGCATGCGGCAAGAGAATCGTTTTCCTCGCCTCCGCACTGCGTTCCCGCAATGCGCGCAAGGTTTCCGGACGAAGAGCGTCCGCATCAAGAATCAGCGGAATTTCTCTCGGAGTTGCTTTAATTGTTTTTTGAATCAACTCTTGCGCACCGGCAGAAGTGCCCATTCCCGAGCCGCAAAGTACGGATGAAACCCGAGGCAAAATTTTCTCAAATTCCGCAAATCCGGCTTCCGCATCCAATCCGCCCTCCGCATTTTCCGGGCAGGGAATCCACATCGCCCCGGGCGCACGCGCCGCGAACGCCGCTTGAACACGCTCCGGACAAATTACGGAAACAAGCCCTGCTCCCGCGCGCAATGTAGCCAAAACATTCATCAACAAAGCACCCGGCATCGTTTTCGAACCGCCCACAATCAGCACATGCCCGAAATCGCGCTTATCGCAAACAACGGGGCGTGCAGAGAAAATCTTTTTCAGAAAATATGCCTCGTCTGCAACGGCAAGTTTTGTTTTATCGTATCCGGAAAATGCGATACATATCGGAAAAATGCGCCCCGAAAAATACGTTTTTTCAAGAAGCGGAGTTTTCAAAATCCCGGTCGGAAACGTCCAATCCGCGCGCAAGACGAAATCCGCCTCGCCCGCATCATCACTCAATCCTGACGGCAAATCCACGCTGCAAACGAGCGAGTCGCGGGAACGCACCGTGCAAAGGTTTTCCGCAAATTTACGAATTTCCGGCGGGAACGGCACTCGGAAACTGTGCCCGAAAATCCCGTCAATCAAAACATGCGGATGCTCCGAAAACGCCTGCAGACGCGGAGAAAGCGGCGCGCCCGCAGACGCAAATTCAATAAAACGAGCCTCTCCCGGAACCGTCGCGCAAAAGAGAGCCAGAAACTCGCGCGTCAGCGGTGCTAATTTTTCTTCGCTTTCCGCAAAAATCACAACGCCGACTCGGCAGGATGTTTTCGAAAAAATCCGAGTCGCCGCGATGAGCGCGTCGCCGCCGTTATGCCCTTTTCCGACGAGGACAAGCAAGCGACTGACATCGCGACGCGCTCGACGGCATTCCCGCAAAATTGCCTCGCCGACACGCGTTCCCGCCATCTCCATCGCCGATTTTTCCGTCACCGCATCTTGCGAGGAGAAAAATTTTTTCTCAAAAATTTTCGCCTCGGCACAACTCATCACGGGAACGCTGTAAAACTCTGCATCCATAGCGGGAATCGGAGATGAAAATTAAAGATTAAAGGTTAAAGAAGCCACCGGTTACCAGCTACCAGCTCCCAGTTACCAGTTACTTCCGACGGCTTCTTTACTCTCCCGAAAACTCTACTTGCAGGAATTCCTTTAAAGTTCGGCAAAAACGCCGAGAAGCGCAGAAGCGTCTTTCCCGCCGCCCATCGCAAAGTCCGGCTTGCCGCCGCCTTTGCCGCCGAGCTTGCCGCAGAGCGCGGAAACGATTTTGCCCGCCGCAACGCCGGATTTGACGGCGGCGGGAGCGCAGGCGGCAACGACGGAAACTTTATCCGGAGCGAGTGCCGCACCGAGAATGACGACGCCGTTCTCGCCGAGATTTTTCACGAGCTGCGAAGCGATTTCACGCAAATCGTTCGGCGAAGTTGCGGGAACGACCGCCGCGACCTGCTTCGCCGTTCCCGTGTCTTTCGCCTCGGCAACAAGCTTGTTTGCGAGTTGCGCGAGTTCCTTTTGGCGCACCGCCGCGAGTTGCTTTTCAAGCGCGGATTTTTCTTCCATGAGTGCTTCGAATTTTTTCTGCAAATCCGCAATCGGCGTTTTCGTTTTTTCGGAAAGTTTTTTCAGCAACTGCGTTTCTTCGACTCCGTGTGCGTAAGCGGACATTCCCGTGCAAGCTTCAATTCGGCGCACACCGGCAGCAATCGCACTTTCGCTGACGATGCGGAAAAGCCCGAGTTCGCCCGTGGCGCGCGCGTGCGTGCCGCCGCAAAGTTCCATCGAATAGCCGTCGAGCGCATGCGCGTTCCCGCCAACCTGAATTACGCGGACAACGTCGCCGTATTTATCGCCGAAGAACTGGATAATATTTTCATTTTCCTTCGCCTGTTCGTGCGCAATTTCCGTCCAGGAAATCCCGCTGTTGGCGAGCACGAGTTCGTTCACTTTCTTTTCAACGGCGGAAACTTGCGCAGGCGTGAGCGCGGCGGAATTAAAGTCGAAGGTCAGTTTTTCGTCGGAAACGAAAGAACCTTTTTGCGCCACGTCTTTGCCGACAACACTGTGAAGCGCAAAGTGCAAAAGGTGTGTCGCCGTGTGGTTGCGCTCAATAGCGCGGCGGCGCATTTCATCGACAACGACGGCGGCTTTTGCGCCGACGGGCGGCGGTTCCGCGCCTTCGACGAAATGCAGAAACACGTTCCCGCTCTTTTGCGTGTTGACGATTTTCCAAGCCTTGCCGCGCGCGGAAAGTGTTCCCGTGTCGCCGACTTGTCCGCCCATTTCCGCGTAGCACGGCGTGCGGTCGAGAATGACGGCGATTTTGCCTTTGTTGTCAACGACTTCGAGAATCGTCGCTTCGGCGGAAAGCGTTTCGTAGCCGAGAAATTCCGTTGCGTCCTTCGTTTCGATTTCGGAAAGCGTAACGATCTGCTTTTTCTGCGCAGCGCGAGCGCGTTCCCGCTGCTCGGTCATAAGCGTGTTGAACGCGTTTTCGTCCACCGTGTAGCCGCGTTCCCGCGCCATGAGGTCGGTGAGGTCGAGCGGGAATCCGTAAGTATCGTAAAGCAGGAATGCCGCTTCTCCGTTGAAAACATCGTTCAGCTCGGTGCTGACGGCGAGGAAGTTTGCGAGCGTGCCCCGGAAATTCGCGAGCGCGTCTTTATCTTCCGGCGCGTTGAGCACGGCGTGCGCGCTCGTGTAAAGTGCTTTAACATCGGAGCGCGTGAAAATGCGGCGCGCAAGCTCGGTGTTGACGGGTTTGCCGAAGCCGAGAACGAATTTCGCGATATTAAGTGCCATGTGATCGGCGATTTTCGCGAGTGTTGCGTTCCCGCCTTTGAGCGCTTCTTCGGAAAGGCTCATTGTATCCGCGATTCCGATACGCAATTCCTTGGCGGAATTTTTCAGCGCAATAATTTCTTCAAAAATCGTCAGCCCGGCATCGAGCGTTTTGTTAAACGCTTCTTCTTCGACGCGAATCGTGTCGCGCACGAACTCGCGGCGGGAACGGATTTCCGGGAAGACATCGCCCATCGTTTCCGCGAGCACGTCGACAAGTTTGTAGAAAAACGGTTCCTTGAAGCCGAGCGTGCGCCCGTAGCGGACGGCGCGGCGCAAAATGCGGCGCAGAACGTAGTTGCGGTCGCTGTTGCCGGGAGCGATGCCGTCGGCAATGGCAAAAGAAAGCGTGCGGATGTGGTCGGCAATGACGCGGAAGGCAATGTCGATTTTTTCCTGTTCGTTTGCGCCCTGCGTTCCCGCGGCGGGAAGCGTGGATGTGTATTTTTTGCCGGAAAGTTTTTCGATTTCGCGGAAAATCGGCGCAAAAATGTCCGTTTCGTAATTGGAAATGATGCCGGTGAAATCGGTGAAATTTTTCGTGCATTGAATAATGCTCGCGGCACGCTCAAAGCCCATTCCGGTATCGACGTTCTTGGCGGGAAGCGGCGAAAACGAGCCGTCCGGATTCGCGTTAAATTCCATGAACACGAGGTTCCAGATTTCGATGCAAAGCGGCGAGCCGGCGTTAACGAGCGTTCCCGCCGTGTCGCCCTTCGGCGTAAGGTCGATGTGGAGTTCCGAGCACGGACCGCAGGGACCCGTGTCGCCCATCATCCAGAAATTGTCTTTTTTGTTGCCGTTGACGATATGGACTTTCGGGTCAAGCCCGGCGGCGACGAAGAGTTTTTCCCACGCATCGTAGGCTTCTTGGTCAAACTCGGCGGGATCGCCCTTGGATTTGTCCGGGCAATAAACGGTCGCGTAGAGGCGTTCTTTCGGGAATTTCCAAACCTCCGTAATCAGTTCCCACGCCCACGCGATGGCTTCTTTTTTGAAATAATTGCCGTAGGACCAGTTCCCGAGCATTTCGAAGAATGTGTGGTGATATGTGTCCATGCCGACATCTTCGAGGTCGTTGTGCTTGCCGCCGGCGCGAATGCATTTTTGCGTGTCTGCGGCGCGATGCGTCGGATACGGACAAGGAATTTGCCCGAGGAAAATCGGCACGAATTGGTTCATTCCCGCATTCGTGAAAAGCAGGTTCGGCGAGTCCGGCATGAGGCTCGACGAGGGCACGATCTGGTGCTCTTTCGATTTAAAGAAATCAAGAAACGACTGACGAATTTCGGAGGATGTCATAACAAAAAATTTTAAGGATTGATTAAACGCCTTCCCGCGTTCCCGCGCAAATTGAAATTTAACGAAGGAGCGGCAAAAAAAGCGTTCCCGCGACTTTCGCCGCGGGAACGCTTTTTTTAGGTGATAGAGGAGAGGTGAGAGCTTAGAGGTAATTGCGCTTCGCTTCGCGAAAGAAGTTTTCAAAATTCTTTTCCCGCTTGAGGGAAGGCATCTATCTCTAAGCTCTTGTCTTTCCGTTACTCTTTGCCGAACTCGCCGGAGAGCGCGGAGATGGTCGCCTTCGCGTCGCCGTAAATCATGCGTGTATTCTGCAAGGTGAAGAGTTCGTTTTCGATGCCGGAGAAGCCCTTACCCTTACCGCGCTTGAGCACGAAGACCGTGCGCGCTTCGTTTGCCTTGATGATCGGCATACCGTAAATCGGGGAGGATTTGTCCGTCGCCGCCGCCGGATTGACGACGTCGTTCGCGCCGATAACGATCGCAACGTCCTGCATCGGCATGAGCGGATTGATTTCGTCCATCGTCTTGAGTTGTTCATACGGGACATCCGCTTCCGCCAAAAGCACGTTCATGTGTCCCGGCATACGACCGGCGACCGGGTGAATCGCGAAGTTGACTTCCGCTCCGTTTTCTTCGAGCTTTGCCGCGAGTTCCTTAACCACGTGTTGCGCCTGCGCAACCGCCATCCCGTAACCCGGAATAAACACGACCGAGCGCGCCGCTTCGAGCACGAGATACGCGTCTTCCACGGAAACCGCCTTCGGTTCCGCGCCCGTTCCCGCCTTCTTCGAAGAGCCGGAATCCGCCGCGCCGAAGCCGCTGAAGAGCAAGTTGCCGATGGAACGATTCATCGCCTTGCACATGATGACGGTAAGAATGACGCCGGACGCACCGACCAAGCAGCCCGCAACGACGAGAACGTTGTTATTGATAACAAAGCCCGCCATCGCCGCCGCCAAACCGGACAAGCTGTTCAAAAGCGAAATGACAACCGGCATGTCGCCTCCGCCGATCGGAAGAACGACCGTGATTCCCATGATGAGAGAAACGACGATACCCGTGTAGAGCGCAACCGTCTGAACCGTTTCGGGGCTTCCTGCGGGAACGATGCCCGGGAACAGGTAAACCACCATCGCGCCGAGCGCGACCAAAACGATGAGCGCATTCACGACCTGTTGCCCCGCAAAGAGGAACGGGCGTCCGGAAATCTTTTCCGAAAGCTTACCCCACGCGAGCACGGAGCCCGTGAACGTAATTGCACCGATGAGAATTGTCAGATAAAGCGAAACTTCGCTGACTGCATTGTCCGCCGTAAGCAGGTGCGAAACGGGCGAGCCGTCCGGATTGACTTTCGCAAATTCCGACCACGCGACGAGGAGCGAAGCCAAACCGCCGAAGCCGTTGAAGAGCGCGACGAGCTCCGGCATGCCGGTCATTTTGACTTTTTTCGCCCAAACCGCACCGACGATTGCGCCGATTGCGATCCCGCCGAAGCACCACAGATAGCCGTTGTGGTACCAATCCGTTGTCCAGGATTTCATCACGTCCGCATCGAAGAAGACGGCGATAACCGCGATGAGCATACCGAGCGCGGAAAGGAAATTCCCGCTACGCGCGGTTTCGGTTTTCCCGAGGCGTTTGATCCCGAAA
Organism: Opitutales bacterium; assembly: GCA_017531845.1. GTDB lineage: Bacteria > Verrucomicrobiota > Verrucomicrobiia > Opitutales > UBA953 > Spyradosoma. The sequence continues at coordinate 479,681 of JAFXKI010000003.1, forward strand.
ATAAAGAAAACGCACGAAACAATATACGCGAGGTTGATCACCGTCGCGGGAACGGCAAACGCCGTTTCTTGAGCCAAAATCATTGTATTCATCGGATTATTTTCCTTTCTTCTTGAACATGCCGAGCATACGGTCGGTAACCATGTAGCCGCCGACGACGTTGATCGTTGCAAAAACAATCGCGATAAACGCGAGAATCATGCCGAGCGTTCCCGTCGCCTGGATGGCGCAAACGGCGAGCGCGCCGACAATCGTAATGCCCGAAATGGCATTCGTGCCCGACATCAGCGGCGTGTGCAGCTGCGACGGCACTTTCGCGATGAGCTCGAACCCGAGGAACGCCGCCATCACGAAAACGAAAAACAACATTATCATTTCCATAGTGAACCTTTTATATTTGTTAAAATTTTAAGGTAAAACTGATAGTGGATAACGGATAAGTAATTTCACCTATCAACTATCAGTTATCCGTTTTTCCTTTATTACGCAGTTTTGAAGCGTTCGTGAACGACGGCGCCGCCTTCGGTGAGGAGGCATCCGCCCATGATCGGATCGGCGCGATCGACTTTGAGAGCCTTCGCTTCGTCGTCCCAGAAGTGCGTGAGAAACGCCGTCATATTTCCGGAGAACATGCGGGAAGCGTCCGCGGGAACGCAACGTTCCAAGCCGTCGCCGCCGATAATGCGCACACCGTTTTCCGTGACGACTTCCTTCGTCGGGTCGGAACCTTCGACGTTCCCGCCCGTGGAAACCGCCATGTCGATGATGATCGATCCCGGTTTCATGCCCGCAATCATATCTTTCGTCAGCAAAAGAGGAGCCTTGCGTCCGAAAACCTTCGCCGTCGTGATAACGACATCGGACTGCGCGCAAACTTTCGCCTGCCCGGCTTTTTGCTTTTCGATTTGTTCCGGCGTGAGTTCCTTGGCGTAGCCCTGCGCCGTTTGCCCCATTTCGCCGAGGTCAATTTTAACAAACTTTGCGCCGAGGGATTTGACCTGGTCTTCGACAACCGGGCGCGTGTCAAACGCTTCGACGCGCGCGCCGAGGCGCTTCGCCGTCGCAATCGCCTGCAAACCGGCAACGCCGACGCCGATGATAAACACGCGAGCCGGGGAAATCGTTCCCGCCGGTGTCATCATCATCGGGAAAATTTTCGGGAGTTTCGACGCAGCGAGAAGCACGGCGTAGTAACCCGCGAGCGAGGTCTGCGAGCTCTGCACGTCCATTTTCTGAGCAAGCGTCGTGCGCGGAATCATTTCAAGGGAAACGGCGCGAACGCCGGCGGCGGCGAAATCGGCGAGCAATTCCTTTTCGTTGAAAGGATCCATGTAGCTCAGGTGAAGTGCGCCGGACTTAAGCCCTTTGGCGTTTTCCGGTTTTTGCACGCGCAGAACGATGTCGGCGGCGGCAAGTGCGGAAGCGGCTTCGGCGGCGGGAACGACTTTGGCGCCCGCTTTGGCGTAATCGGCATCAAGATAGCCGGATTTCACGCCCGTGCCGCTTTCGACGGCGATTTCAAATCCCGTACGGGTAAGGATTGACACGTCTTGCGGAATGAGCGCGGTGCGCGTCTCATTGTCCGCGGTTTCGCGAGGAACGAATACGGTTTTCATGTTTTGACTGATTGAAATATTCGAGTGTTATCACTTCGCATGATATTCTTCCTGCAGAAAAAAGTAAAGTGCCGAGGCGGAAGAAAAAAATCCCGTTTTTCGACTTCCTTTTTCAGGGGATTCGAGAGTATATTTTCCGCCATGAGAGTAATACCCTACGGTGCCGCCGGCGGCGTGACCGGCTCCTGCTTCCTCGTTGACAACAAAAAATCGAAAATTCTCATCGACTGCGGAATTTTTCAGGGATTTTCCACCGATCCTTCCGCGAACCGCATTCCGGCGGGAATCCCTGTGGAAAAGCTGGACGCCGTGATTCTGACGCACGCGCACCTCGACCACAGCGGACGCTTGCCGCTCCTCGTCAAAGCCGGTTTTTCCAAAAAAATTTACGCCACTCAGGCAACCATCGAAGTCGCCAAACTCATTTTGCTCGATTCCGCGCATTTGCAGGAGTCCGACGCCGAACGCGAAAACCGCCGGCGTTCCCGCGCTCTGAAAAAGCTTGTCGAACCGCTCTACACGACCGAGGACGTGAAACGCGTGTTCCCGTTGCTCTCCGCCGTCAATTATGAAGAAACGTTTGAAGCCGCGCCCGGCGTAAAAGCCCGCCTGGTCGAAGCCGGGCACCTGCTCGGCTCGGCAAGCGTCGAGCTCTGCATCAACGATGTCGGCGTGAAGAAAACGATTCTGTTTTCCGGAGACCTCGGTCAGCCCAACATTCCCATTTTGCGCGATGCGAAAAAAATCACGGACTCGGAATTTGATGCCGTTTTTATCGAATCCACTTACGGAGACCGCGACCACCGTAGCCTGGAAGCAACGCTCAACGAATTTCACGACTTGCTCCAACAGGCGATCGCCAAACGCGGCAAGGTGCTGATTCCGACCTTCGCCGTCGGACGCGCGCAACAGCTTCTCTACCATTTAGGCGAATTTTTCAAAGAAAACAAACTGCCCAAAATTCCGATTTATCTCGACAGCCCGATGGCGATTGAAGCCTCCGCGCTTTACTTTAAACACACGGAACTCTACGACGAAGAAGCCGCCGAATACGCAAAAACACGCGCTCTCGCCGCCGCACTTTCCGGGCTCAAAATCTGCAAAACCGGAGAAGAATCCCGAGCGCTCAACGACATCGAGGGACCGTGCATCATCATGGCAGGCGCGGGCATGTGCAACGGCGGACGCATTTTGCACCACCTCAAAAACAACCTTTGGAAACCGGAAACAACCCTGCTCATCTGCGGCTTCCAGGCGGAAGGCTCGCTCGGACGCCTGCTCGCGGAAGGACGTAAACGCGTGCGCATTTACGGGGAAGAAATCGGCGTCCGCGCCAAGGTTTACACACTCGGCGGCTTTTCCGCGCACGCCGGACAAACGGATTTGCTCCGCTGGCTCGCACCGATTGCCGAAAAAAAAGCAAAGCGTCCCCGCGTCGTTATCGTTCACGGCGAACGCCGTCAGCGTGAAGCCCTTTCACAAAAAGTTTTTGTCCGCTTCGGGATCCGCTCGACGATTCCGAATCTCGGCGAAGCCGTTTTGCTTTGAGCGTTCCCGCAAAACCTTATGCCGAATACCGCGCAAAACCCGGACGAGCTTTTCGACGTCGTCGATGAAAACGACTGCGTTGTCGGGCAAGCCGCACGTGCGGAAGTCCATCGGCTCGGGCTCTTTCACCGAGCCGTCCATATCTTCGTTTTTGATGTCGTCGGGAACGTGATTTTACAAAAACGCGCTCTCGCCAAAGACACCGCCCCCGGACTTCTTTCCACGTCCTGCGCCGGGCACGTCGATTCCGGAGAAAATTATGATTCCTCGGCAATCCGCGAACTTGAGGAAGAACTCGGAATTTCGGCGGAAGCCGCAAAAAATCTGCATTTTCTTTTCGCGATGTCGCCCTGCAGAGAGCTCGGCTGGGAATTTATCCGCGTTTACCGGTTGAATTACGCGGGAACGTTGAAGCCGAACCCGGCGGAAATCGATTCGCTTGCCGCATTTTCTCCCGAAAACATCGACCGCGAAATACGGGAACGCCCCGAAATTTTCGCGGAATCCTTTCGGCTCGTTTGGAAAAAATTCCGCGAATCCGAAAAGCCTAAAAATAGCCCGCTCCCGTGATTGCGCGACCACGGGAGCGGTTTTGGGGATAAGCGACACGCTTTTGGTTTTAAGCCTCACGACGCCGACGCGACGTCGCTACCGCAATTGAAAAAAGTCCGAAAACTCCGCCCATCAGCGACGGTTCGGGAATCGCAACTTCGGAAAGAGCGAGCGAGGAAAGCGTTATTCCCTTCCCGCTCGCCGTCACGGGAGACCGCAAGCCGAGAACATCAAACGTTGAAATTTCCGTTTCAAAAGAAACCGTCTGCGCCGCGTTCCCGCCGAATGCGATCGAAACGTCGAGCCCGGACATCGTTTTCAGAATTTCAAAGGAAATTTCACAGGCAACATTCTCGGCAGGCGCGGAAAAAGCGGAAGAAAACGTTTCCGTCTTTTGCTGAGCTCCCGATGAAGTCGAAAGAAAAGCCGTGGAAGAGCTCGCGTTGGTGCGTAAATAAGCTTTTTCGTTATTTGCGGAAACGCCGGTCATTCCTCCCGTTGCCGCGGAAACGGCATTTTTCCCCGTAGCATAATTCACCATGGAAGAAACATTCGTTCCGGATTGATAAGTATGCGTAATCATCTGGTCTTTCCCGCATAATCCGCTGTTGAAAAAGCCGAGAGAAAACACGCCTTTCGATGCAATGGAGCCGAATGTAAACGTTCCCGTAAAAGAAAGTTTTTCTCCGACGGAAAGTGTTATCGGGTCGAAGTAAGTCCAAAGATAAGAGGAATTATCTATCCGGGTAAAGGTTATCGAATTTTCCGTCGAGGTGAACTGAACATTACTGTTGCTTCGATATCCATACCAGTTGTCGGAGTTATAAAAAGAAAGATTCCCGCCGATATCCGCCGCGAAAGTCGCAACGGGAGCAAAAACTCCCAAAACAAACAATCGACAAAACGGATTCGGCGGGAACAACAACTTCATATTGTTTTTTTGTATGAGTTAAGTTTTGGAGTAAGAATAATAAATATTTTCTACCTAATAGGTAGTCATTGTTTTTATCACGACGCAAGCTTTTTTTGAAAAAAATTATTTTTTTACAAACCTCGCCCTTTTCCTGCACGTTTCGCGCGAACAAATAGCCTCACGCTTTTTCATACACCGCCAAATACGCATCTGCGGTTTTGCGAATATCAAAATCGCGGGAACGCCGTAAACAAGCAGTTGCCGTTTCGTTATAAAATTCCTTGTCCGAAGTAAGCCTTGAAATCACCTCGACCAAAGCTTTTTCATCGCCTTGCGGGAAAAGGATTCCCGCACCTCCGACCACTTCCGCAAGCCCGGGGACATCCGAAGCGACAACGGGCTTTCCCGCCGCCATGCCTTCAACAGCCGCCAAGCCAAAGCCCTCCCAATGCGACGACATCACGACAACATCCGCAGATTTCAAAAGCGCAGGAACATCAGAACGGATTCCGAGAAAATGCACGCGTTCTCGCACGCCGAGTTCTTCCGAGAGCTTTTCGCAAATCTCCCGCCGCACGCCGTCTCCAACGAAAACGGCATGAACGTCCGAAGGAAAATTTTTTAAGGCACGAATAACGCAATCCTGGTCTTTAGCTTCTCGAAAACCCGCAACCTGCATCAACATTAACCGACATACAGCGGGAACGACACGTTCCCGAAGAACAGCCTCCGCCTCGTGAATCTTACCGATGTCTGCTCCATTTGAAATCGTTTGAACTCTTCCCGGTGTCTTCAAGTATCGCTCCAACGAAGCCGTCGTATTTGGAGAAATCCCTACAATTTTCGTAAAGCGCCGATACACCCATTTATCAAAAAATCGGAAAAAAGAAATATCCCTCCGACGATTGTGAGTTGAATGTTCCGTAGTCACCAAACACGTATTTGAAAACGATAAAACTTTCGCAATCGCCACCCAATACTGCGCCGGGAAGAGATGAACGTGTATCACGTCATATTTCCGCATAAACGGAATCAACCGAAAAATATTCAACGGAGAATAAACCGACGTTCCCGCGCCGAAATCATAAACCCGGATTCCCGCACTTTCTAAACCTGCCCGAAACACGCTTTCGCCTCCGCGAAGCAAAAGCACTTCAACCGTGTGCCCGCGTTCCCGCTGAAGCGGAGCCAAATCCGACACCAACTTCTCCGCCCCGCCCGTCGAAAGCGAATTAATCACATGAAGTATTTTCATTTCTTTACACTTTGGATACTTGAATATCGCATACATTGCCAATTCCTCGGTAACGGCATGCCGCGAGAAACAACTGCGTTTTTAAAAATTCTACTTTGATTTTGAATTGCGACATGCAACAAAATAATGATGAAGTATGTCCCAATGCCGTAATGCATAGGAGCGACGATCTCGCCGACTACAATATAATACAGCGTAACAAAAAATGTTATCTTCAATCCTTGATCCTTCAGTTTTCGAGCAAGCAAAAGTTGGGAAAATAGGAATAGGGAAAAGAGAGTAACTCCAATTAGTCCTCCATCCCCCAGTAAATATGCGAATCCGGATAAAAAGCTTTGCTCTGAATCATGCCCGACAAGTGTTACATAGGAAGCCGGACCATAACCTACAAACCAGTGGAAACCTTGTATGTAGTTAACGACATTCATTCCCCGATCGAAACGTGCATTATAAACATCACTACCGAAGAATTTAGGTGCAATTGCCTCGTACATCACGTCTCCAAGCCCTGAAACAAATACGACAAACGCGCCGACGAGACACAGAAACAGAATTCCAACAATACGACTCAGATCAAGCCCTTTTCGCAGTGCAATAAACCCAACGACCACGGGAAGTGATGAAAGAGCCGTAAGAATGCCTTTCGTACTAAATGTAGCCAAAAAAGCACCAATAACAACAGCAAGGAACAAATACCGGAACGTAAGAGAACGCCCAATAGAAAAGATATGCCAAATGGCTAATGGAGCCCACATCAAGATAAAATTTCCTAGTCCTGATGGCTCGCCCAAAAAACCTCTCGCACGAACAAATCCCGCCGCAGAGCCATTCCCCCCTCCCTCCGGGCGAGGCAACGGAATTTCACTTCCAGTTGTAAGAAAAAACAACCAATCCACAAGTGCATACGCACACGCTCCCAAGAGCATAAACGTTATTGCTGTTAACATTCTATTCCAAAAATTAGGATTGCGTTCCGTCAATCCGGCGATTACACGCCCCCCACCAAAGTAAACCACAAGAATAAAAGTTGTATATGCAAGCCAGTGATTTATCGCTGTTGGCGTCATTGTTCCAAACACAATTGAAACGGACAGCAACACCCACAACCCCAATAGGAACAAATCGCTCGTTCGAAACGGATTTCGAGTCGTTCGAACACAAAGCGTTCCGACCACAAAAAGTAAAATCGCTGTAACTACCGGAAGACACAAAACGAAATTCACCGCAAATGCATGCGTAAACGGCAGTAAAAAAATCATCAAAAGGCAAAAGAATGCAGATGTTTTCATAACCAAACTCTCCATTTATTTTGAATCTTCTCCTACAGCTCTCAACAAGCGCTTTCCTCCTGAACGAAGAACTGCTCTAAAATTTTTTATACACCAAATCCCCCAAAGCGTCAGATACAGTAAACGGGAACGTTTATTCCAGCCGTTTTTCAATAAAACAGCACGCACTTCCTGCCCGATTTTCCCGGATGATGTAATACTCTCCGGATGATCACGAAATCGCATTACGGGAACGGCAATATGCTTTAACGGTTTTAACTTAAAACACCGTAACAAATAATCGTAATCACACGCGGCAGAAAACACTTCATCCGCGTAAAAACCGACTTTTCCCAACACCGAACGATGCAAAAACACCGTTCCATGACCGACGAAGGTTAATTGCTCCGAAGCTAATAGTCCTTTAAACGAAACTTGAATCCCGCGTCGTATTCCACGGGAACGTCCCTGCTCATCTATTTTTACTAAATCACCATATACGCCTAAATATTTTGATTTATCCAAAGATTTAAGTTTTCCCGCTACACGAGAAACAACCGTAGGAGAAACGTAAAAATCATCCGAATTCAGTATCGCGATATATTCTCCCGTTGCAACACGCATCCCCTTATTAATTGCATCATACATATTTTTGTCTTTTTCCGAGACGAAATACGCGATTTTACTTTTATATTCGTTGATAATGGAAACCGTCCTATCTTTCGACGCACCATCAATGACGATATACTCGATATCGGGATAATCTTGAGTAATGACGCTTTCTATCGTCTCCCGAATATATTTTTCGCTGTTGAAGCAAACGGTAATAATTGAAATTTTCATTTTTCTATCGGATAAATTTTCACAACTTTTGCCGGATTCCCTACAATAAGGCTACCGTCGGGATAATCCCCCTCAGTAACAACCGCACCTGCCCCAACGACGCAACATGCCCCCAACTTCACACCTTTCATTATTATTGCCCCCCCCCCCAATAAAACATCTTTCCCCGATAAAAACAGGGCTTTTGCGAATTCTTTCAACAACATCCGGATTTCGGAAACGGAAGTCAACCGGATGAAAATCATGGTCGATAATTTTTACGTTTCCACCGACAAGTGTTCCTAATCCAATTTCAATACGTTCTCGCGAATTCAATGTTACGCCAGATAGACCGACCTTATCCCCTATAATAATTTCAGCTCCATCATAGGCATAAATTATTGTGCGTTGAAAAAGTCCATAGAGGTTTGAATAAAAACAGCTATTCACCGTTACGCCAGTTCCCCATTTAATATTTCCTCGGAGGACCGGAAAGCCATTAAACCGAACACGCTTTCTAAGCGTAATATTAGCAACAATTGCCCTAAACAAGAGCAATCCTCTATACGCAAAACTGCTCAAAATAGCCCGAGGCAAGCGAACAATGATATACAACAACATCACAAGACTATTTCGTTTTCATCGAAGCATGAATATCTTCAATCAGCTTAGAAAATCGGCTACGCCAGCATGTCCAATTTAATTTCTCTCTAAACAACACCTTCCCCCGTTCCGAAAAGCGAGGAAACAACCCTCCATCCCAACAACGAACAATTTCAGATGCAAAATCCTCTCCTTTGGAAAACAGGGGAAGCAATATTCCGTTCCCATTGTGCTCTACGTAGCTTCCGACACCTCCTGTGTTATAAGAAAAAACAGGAAGCCCATAGGCAGCTGCTTCAGAAAAAACCATCCCGGCACACTCTGCCTTTGTCGGAAGAATAAAAACATGAGCTCCTTTTACTAAATTTTCGAACTTAGCCATTTCCTCCGGAATATTCTTGTTCAAGCGCCCCAAAAACTGGACATAACGAGGAGATTCTGAAATGCCATCTCCGTCTGTCCCAATGACATCTAAAACAACATTCCTTCCGTATTTGAGCTTCAATAATTTCGTTGCCTCGATTGCAATCGAAAGGCCTTTTCGTCGTGTATCAAAACCAATGAAAAGTAGCCTGAGTTCTTCATTCGTTTTAGGAAATATTTTCGTTTCGGGTAATTCCATCGCAGAAATATTTGCTCCTAACTGCCAAACTAGAATTTTGTCCTCTGCAACACGATAATGCTCAATCAAACTCCGTTTCGCCCAATCGCTCGCGACAACAATCTTATCCGCACGTTGCGTAGATCGTCGTTCCGTCTCGTCTGCTAATCTCGAAAAAAATAAAAGGACTTTTTCCCCGTAATATCCATTAAAATTATGAAATGTTGCATCAATGACAGCGACAATGGGAAGTTTTGTTCGGTAAAACGCACACGCCGTCAACCCGATACTCAAAACGAAATCAAAACGCTTATCATCTATTTTAAACCTATTTGCCAAAACATCAGCGACAATAGGCAATCGAAGAATCGCAAAATTTTTCCTTACGATTTTAACGATTATCCAATCTATACTTTTCACTAAAAACCAAAATGCCCGCAGAGCCGTTCCGGTAGGAGCAATCCACCGCACGTCACATCCTTGTTTTTCGAGCGCAGAAAATACGCCAAAGGGCGTTCCCGACCACGTCCTCCGATCTCGAGGATTTCCTTCACAAACAAAGGCGACTCGAGTTCCTTTTGAAGAAAACGTTCCCTCATACTCTTCTGTTGAATAAAGATTTTCGGTTTCTTTCATATTTGCTTTTCTTTGAGTGTGTGCTACCTACGAATTCTTACCTGAAGGGCGTTTTCGATTGGGGTTTCGGAGATGAGGATGAGGTAGCCTCCGCCGCCGGCTCCGGAGATCTTGTGTCCGAGAGTGACGGGAGCGTATTTGGCAATCATTTCGTGAACGTCCGGCGGTGCC